>CAWIRO010000028.1:0-201493 GCA_963838565.1 uncultured Alphaproteobacteria bacterium | reverse complement strand
ACCTACCGGGCGCTCAAGGAGCGGCTTTCACGCTCTCCCCTGCCCGTCCGGCTGCTCATCGGCAATCACGATATCCGGGCAAATTTCGCCAAAATCTTTCCGGAGCAGATGGCGCCGGATGGCTTTGCGCATGCAGCCACCGATTTGCCGGGCGGTCGCGTCATCACGCTCGACACATTGGACGACGGAAAGGTGACCGGCAGGCTCTGCGCCGAACGGCTCATCTGGTTGAAGGCGAGGCTCGATGAGGCAAAGGACAGCCCGGTTTACCTTTTCATGCATCATCCGCCTGCGAGCGTGCATCTTCCCGCACTCGACTCGATCGGGCTTTCGGAGCCGGATGCCTTCTTCGAACTATTGAAGGCGCACGGCAATGTGCGTCACATCTTTGCCGGACATCTGCACCGGCTCATGACGGGCGATTGGCACGGCATTGCGTTTACCATCCTGCGCAGCACGAACCATCAGACCGCCTTCGACTTCATATCGCCGCAGACCTCGAACTGCTTCGAGCCACCGCTTTATTCGATCATCGTCGCCGAGCCGGATTCGCTGGTTGCGCATTTCCACCAGTTCCAGGATTGAGGTCGCGACCGCTTTCCGGAACGTTTTCAAGCCGGACGTCGAGGAACCGTGCTCGCTGCTGCCGAAGAACTCGGCTATATCGCCGGCCGCGCCCGATGAGGCGCGGCCGTGATTGTCACTCGGCAGGCGCTGCAGCCGTGCGGCCGAGCGTTACTTGCGTCACGATGAAGGCTAATAGCGCACAGATCGCGATGCCTGCCGCCATCGGGAGAGCCGTGCCGTCGGAAAACAGGCTCGACACCACCATTGCAACGGCCGAGATCACGAAGTGCAGCGTGCCCATCAGCGACGAGGCAGTGCCTGCGATCTCACCGTGATCCTCGAGCGCAAGAACCGCGCTCGTCGGAATGACGAGACCGAGGAAACCGTAGCCGACGAAGAGGAATGCGGCCATCACGGGCAGCTGGTTGAAGCCCGTGGCCATCACCACTGCCATGACCACCATGACGAGGGAGAAGGCGGTCACTGCGATGCGCATGACGCGAACGAGGCCGAAACGTTCGCCGAGCCAGCCGGTCGCCTGCGATACCGCGAAGAAGGATACGGCATTGATCGAGAAGGCGAAGCTGTATTGCGTCGGCGTCAGCCCGTAATGCTGGATGAGCACGAAGGGCGAGTTGGCGAGATAGACGAGGAAGCTCGAAATTCCGAGACCGCCGATGAAGGTCAGCGTCAGGAAGTTCTTGTCGCGCAGCAGGAAGCCGTAGGCGGACATCGCGCTGCCGAGGCTGCTGTCCTTGCGGTCCTTCGCCGTGCGGGTTTCCTCGAGCTGCGTTGCAAGCAGGATAAGCCCGATGAAGGCGGCGATCATGACCGCCCAGAACACGCCGCGCCAGCCGTAGAACTCGATGACGGCACTGCCCGCAAGCGGAGCGAGAATGGGCGAGATCGAGAAGACGAGCATGAGCAGCGACATCAGGCGCGCGGCCTGAACGCCGGTATGCATGTCGCGGACGACGGCGCGCGGAATGACCATGCCCGCCGCACCGCCGATGCCCTGGAGGAAGCGGAAGGCAATCAGTGTTTCGATGTTCTGCGCCAGCGCGCAGCCGATGCTGGCGACGGCGAAGATGCCGATGCCCAGATAGAGCGGCAGCTTGCGGCCCCACATATCCGACAGCGGACCGTAGAGCAGCTGGGCAAGTGCGAAGGAAATGAAGAAGGCGAGCAGGCTCAGCTGGGTTACGCTGTTATCCGAGCCCAGATCCGCGCCGATCGAAGGCAGCGCCGGAAGATACATGTCGATGGCGAAAGGACCGATGGCCGACAAAAGGCCAAGGATGATGCGCCATGCGAAAAAATGAAGCGGTCATGTTTGGTGATCTTTCATAAAAGCGCAGCGAAGGAAGCGGGATGATCTCTCCGCCGCATTGCTCTCGAAGGTTCAAATGATGATCGGGCGCAGTCGCGACGCGCTTGGGAGAAGCGTCAACGAATGCGAACCAATGCGTCAACTAATTTGGACACACATGTAAAATTAGACAGTGTTGTCTAAAACGTCAAGACGCATTATCTTTAGAGCATGAAAAATCTCGCGACACCCGAAACGAAAGCGGACGGGCCGACCCAGCGCGGCCAGTTCAAGAAGCGCGCTTCCATTCTGGAAGCGGCCGCGGATGTCTTCTGCCGCCAGGGCTTCGCCGGCGCCAGCATCGACGAGATCGCCGTGGAGGCCAATGTCTCCCGTCAGACGATCTACAATCATTATTGCGAGAAAGAGACCTTGTTCGTCGCCGTCGTCGACGACGTCCTGAAGCGCGCCAATACGATGCTTTTCTCGATGCTCGCGACGTTCCCGGCAAATGCGGACAACCTGGAGGAAGACCTCGTCGCCTTTGCGGTCCGGATCAACAAGAACTGCGTCTGCAACCAGGACGGAAAGTTTCTGCGCCGCCTCGTCCAGAGCGAGGGCGAGCGCTATCCGCATCTTTTCGAAACCTGGCGCCAGCAGGGCCCGGGCCGGATCGTCTCGGCGCTTGGTGCGCTGCTTCGCGCGGTTGAGCGCGAGCGGGGCGCTGAAGATCGACGATTTCGATGTCGCTGCGCGACAATTCCTTGCTCTCGGCAAATGCCGACCTGCAGATCATGATGCTGTTCGGCCAGACACCTACGGATGAACAGCTCGAAAGCGCCGCGCGCAACGCGGTGCGGACTTTCCTTCGGGCCTACGGCACCGAGCAAGCTCGCGACCGGGCCGCAGCTTGCCGCCGTCAGTGGCTAAGCATTAGGCGAAAGCCAACATCTGCGCCGGCACAGCGGCCAACATGCCGTTGCGGCGCGCGGCAGCATATTTCAGGGACTGTTCGACAACTGAAGGCATGACCGGCTTGCTGACCACGCCGAGCGTGCCTTTTATTCCTCCCGCAACCATTTCGGGATTAGCTGTCATGAAGACAACGGCGATGCCGTAATCTTCCGCAAGCCTGCGGCCGATTTCCGGCCCGGTTGCGCCGTCCGACAGATTGACATCCACAAAGGCAATGTCGGCCGTCGGGGCAAACCGCAGCGCCTGTTCCTTGTTTGCCGCAAAACCCGTCACTTCCATACCCATGGAGTGAACGGTCGCTTCGAGATCGAGGGCGATCAGGAACTCGTCCTCCACTATCAATACTCGCTGATTCATCAGGTTATCCCGTAGCCAGCTACGCAAGACATTCGTGGCCATCACCCCATCCCCGTTGACCCAGGCTCGCGAAGGATGTCGTCCCGGCCGGATTGAAGTCGCCGGAACTTGAACTGATAACGGCGACGGCAGAGGATATGTTCCGGGCCGATACGTATATTTTTTATTTTAACCAATTGTTAATATTGACAAATTCTTAAAATGCGATAACGCGGCCAAAGAAAGCGCCGTTCAACAAACGTTGAAGCGAAGATATCCGCAGCAGCTTTGTGTGGCCGGTATCCGGCGTGGTTTGAAGTCGTGTTGACAAGTCTTCGCGCTAGCCGGAGAGTGCCGCAATCCAGCGCCAGCGATCCGGGGGGAACCTATGTCTGTACGCTCGTTTTTTGCAGTCGCCGCAATAGCTGTTTCCGCGATGATGACCAGCGTTCCCGCAATAGCAGCGGAGACGAAGCGGGATATCCAGACGATCAAGGACGCCGATTTCTTCGGCTTCGATCTGAGGACGGAGCAGAATGTTTCCCTCGATCAGTGCAAGACGTCGTGCATCGGCGACAAGAGCTGCAAAGCCTTCACCTATAATCCAAAGGTGAAGTGGTGCTTCCTGAAATCCGACTTCAAGACGATGAACGCCTTCCCCGGCGCCATCGCCGGCCGGATCGTCGAAACCGCGGCAGGGCCGCAGGAACCCGATATCGGCGCAGCCCCTCGCCTCAGCTTCCTCTCCGCCGACCTGATCCAGCAGGCACGCGACTTCAAGGCCAATCTGGCGCTCACCGAAGCCCAGCAGGGCCAGACCCTCGACAGTCTGACGGCCACGGCGCGGCTCGATCTCACCGCCAACAATCTCGCAAGCGCGATCGAAGCCTTCCACGGTGCGCTGGCGCTGACGCCGGACGACGCCGATCTCTGGCTGGAGACCGCCCGCGCCGCAAATTCGCTTGGCGGCACCGACAGCCAGGCCTTCGGTCAGGCGGTTCTCGATGCGCTGAACGGCTATGAGCTGACCCGCACGACCGTCAAAGCGCGCCGATGCGCTCGCCGTGCTTGCGGTCTCGCTGGAGAAGAGCTCGAACTTCCGCGCCGGCGCTCAATGCCTACAAGGCGAGCCTTGCGCTGGCGAGTTCCAGGGAAGTGCAGGCCGCCTACCTGAAGCTCAAGTCGGAACAGGGCTTCCGCATCACCGAACACAATGTCGATGCCGACAGCGCAACGCCGCGCGCCTGCGTGACCTTCTCGGAATCGCTCGTCAAGACGGTCGACTACACGCCCTTCGTGACGCTGAACGGACAGGCGCCGAAGGCGCTCGAAGCCAAGGACAAGCAGATCTGCGTCGAGGGCCTGGTTCACGGAGAGACCTACAAGATCGCCTTCCGCACCGGCCTGCCCTCATCCGTCGATGAAGTGCTGGAAGCACCTGTCAGCCTCGACGTCTATGTCAAGGACCGCAGCCGGATGGTGCGGTTTACCGGCGACAGCTTCGTGCTGCCTTCGACGGCGCGCCGCGGCATTCCGCTCGTTTCCGTCAATCTCGACGCCGCCGATCTGAAGCTCTATCGCATTGGCGACCGCGGCATCGCGCCGCTTCTGACGAACTCGCAGTTCCTGACGCAGCTCGACGGCTACAGCGCGCAGAACATCGAGGATCAAAGCGGCGAACTCGTCTGGCAGGGCTCGATCGAGATCGCCAACGACCTCAACAAGGATGTCGTCACCAGCTTCCCGGTCGACGAGGCGCTGCCCGAGCGCAAGCCCGGCGTCTACGTGCTGATCGCCTCGCCCGCGAATGCCCCGCGACAACGAATGGGATTCGCAAGGCGACGCAATGGTTCGTCGTTTCCGATATCGGCGTCACCACCTATGCCGGCACGGACGGGCTCAACGTCTTCACGCGCTCGCTTGCCTCCGCCAAGCCGATCGCCGGCGTCGAGCTGCAGCTGCTTGCCAAGAACAACGAAGTGCTCGGCACCGCGAAGACGGACGAGAACGGCCGCGCCACCTTCACTGCCGGACTGATGCGCGGCACAGCCGCGCTGTCGCCTGCGGTGATCACCGCCAAGAACGGCACATCCGACTACGTCTTCCTCGACATGACGCGCGCCGGTTTCGATCTGTCCGACCGCGGCGTGACGGGCCGCGCCTCGCCGGGCGCGATCGACGTCATGACCTGGACCGAGCGCGGCATCTATCGCGCCGGCGAGACGGTGCACGCCTCGGCTCTTGCCCGCGATATCGACGGCAAGGCGATCGAGAACCTGCCGCTCACCTTCATCTTCATGCGTCCGGATGGGGTCGAGGACCGTCGCATCGTCAAGCAAAGCAGCGATCTCGGCGGCTATATGATCGACCTGCCGATCCAGGAAAATGCCATGCGCGGCACCTGGACGATGAACGTCCATACGGATCCCAAGGGGTCGCCGATCGGCACCAAAACATTCCTGGTCGACGATTTCGTGCCGGATCGCACCGACATGGAGCTGAAGACGGAAGCCAAGGAGATCGGCCCCGACACCCCGGCAACGATCGATATCAGCGGCAAGTATCTCTATGGCGCCCCGGCCGCCGGCCTGACGCTCGAAGGCGATGTCGTCATCAAGCCGACGCGCGAGAGCAAGGCTTTCCCGGGCTACTTCTTCGGTCTTGCCGACGAGGAGGCAAGCGAGGAAACCCGCCAGCCGATCGAGGGCCTGCCGGAACTCGACGAGAACGGCGAAGCCTCGACCGACCTCACCGTCGGCGACCTGCCGGCGACGACGCAGCTGCTGAATGCCACGGTCTATATCCGCATGCAGGAAGCGGGCGGCCGGGCGCTGGAGCGCTCGCTGGTGATCCCGGTCAAGAACCAGGGGCCGGTGATCGGCATCAAGCCTGAATTTTCGGGCGATGCAGCCGAAAACTCGATCGCCAACTTCAATGTGATCGGCGTCTCCGCCGACGGCCAGAAGCAGGAGATGAAGGGGCTGCGCTGGAAGTTCTACAATCTCGACCGTGAATACCAGTGGTATCGCGAGGGCACGGCCTGGAAATACGAACCGATCTACAATGCCCGGCAGGTCGCGAATGGCACGATCGACGCGAGCCTCGACGGCGGCAAGATTTCCGTGCCCGTAGGCTGGGGCCGCTATCGGCTCGAGGTCGAAAGCCCTGACGCGGACGGCCCAACCTCCAGTGTCGAATTCGATGCCGGCTGGATGGTGGAGACCGTCTCGACCGAAACGCCGGATGGCCTCGAGATCGCGCTCGACAAGGAAAGCTACAAGGTCGGCGAGACGGCGAAGCTGAAGGTTTCCTCGCGCTATGGCGGCGAGCTGATGGTGACTGCCGGAACGGAAAATCTCGTTGCCGTGCAGAACGCAACGATCGGTGAAACCGGCGGCGAAGTGGCGATTCCGGTGACAGCCGAATGGGGCGCGGGCGCCTATGTGACCGCAACCCTCTTCCGGCCCGGTGATGCGCAGGACAGCCATATGCCGATGCGCTCGATCGGCATCAAATGGCTGAAGGTCGATCCGGAGCAGCGCGCGCTGCAGGTGAAGGTCGATGCGCCGGAAAAGATGCTGCCGCGCGGACCGCTGAACATCAGCCTCGCCGTGACCGGTGCCGGTGCCAATGAGGATGCCTATGTCACGGTCGCCGCGGTCGATGTCGGCATTCTCAATCTGACGCGCTACGAGGCGCCCAATCCGGAAGACTGGTATTTCGGGCAGCGTCAGCTCGGCCTCGAAATCCGCGACCTCTACGGCCGCCTGATCGACGGCTCGCTCGGTGCGACCGGCAGGCTCCGGACCGGCGGCGACGGTGGCGCAGTGGCATTGCAGGGCAGCCCGCCCACGCAGAAGCTCGTCGCCTTCTTCTCGGGCCCGGTGAAGCTCGATGCCGAAGGCAAGGCGAATGTCAGCTTCGACATTCCGCAGTTCAACGGCACGGCGCGCGTCATGGCGGTTGCCTGGTCGAAGGACGGCGTCGGCCACGGCGTCAAGGATGTCATCATCCGCGATCCGGTGGTGGTGACGGCCAGCCTGCCGAAGTTCCTGGCGCCTGGGGACAAGGCGGAACTGCGCCTCGACATCGCCAATACCGATGCGCCGGCCGGCGACTTCAAGATCGCACGTGACCGGCAACGACGCCGTCGGCATCGATGCAAGCCTCTGCCTCGCAGACGATCCATCTGGATGCCGGTGCGAAATCCGATGTTGACGCTTGTCGCTGATCGGCAAGCAGCCGGGCAACGGCACCGTTTCGATCAATCTCTCGGATGCCTCGGGCCTGTCGCTCGATCAGATAGTCGATGTGCCGGTTCGCCCGTCGTCGCTGCCCGTTACCGAGCGACGTGTGATCGCGCTTAAGCCGGGGGCCAAGCTGACGATCGACAAGGAACTTCTGGCAAACAGCGTGCTGCCGGGCGCCTCGGTCAGCGTCAATGTCACGCGCTCTGCCGCGTTCGACATTCCCGCGCTGCTGATGTCGCTCGACCGCTATCCGTTCGGCTGCGCCGAGCAGACGACGAGCCGGGCATTGCCGCTGCTCTATCTCAGCGAACTTTCGAAGCAGAACGGGCTCGAAGACGATGCGGACATCAGGAAGCGGGTACAGGATGCGATCTATCGCGTGCTTTCCTATCAGGCATCGGGCGGCAGCTTCGGCCTCTGGGGACCGGATTCCGGCGACCTTTGGCTCGATTCCTACGTCACCGATTTCCTGACGCGTGCCCGCGAAGAGAAGTACGACGTGCCGGACCGCGCGCTGGTGCAGGCGCTCGAGAACCTGCAGAACGCGCTGAGCTACGACGTCAACGTCAAGACGCAGGGCGATGAGATCGCCTATGCGCTCTATGTTCTCGCCCGCAACAGGAAAGCCGCGATCAGCGATCTGCGCTACTACGCCGACACGATGATCAACGACTTCCCGACGCCGCTCGCCAAGGCGCATGTCGCCGCGGCACTGGCGCTCTACGGCGATGCGACGCGCTCCAAGAACATCTTCGTCGATGCGCTGCAGATGACCGAACGATTCCATGGTTCATCGCGTCAACCTCTCGCGCACGGACTACGGCTCGATCCTGCGCGACGGCGCGGCAATCCTGGCGCTTGCCGCCGAAAGCCGGCCGGTGCCGCCGGTCATTCCCGAACTGGCAAAGGCCGTCGCCAGGGAATGGGACCGCAGCAAATGGACGAGCACGCAGGAACAGGCCTGGATGCTGCTTGCCGCACGCGCGATCCAGAGCGGTGACGACGCGCTGAAGGTGGACGTCAACGGCGCGCTGCATACCGGCGCCTACATGGCGAAGATGACCGGCGATGCGCTGATGAGCAATCCGCTGACGCTGACAAGCGCCATGACGCGATCCGGTATCGGCGGTCGTCACCACGGTCGCGGCGCCCACCGTCCCGCTGCCTGCCGGCGGCAACGGCTTTACCATCGAGCGCACCTATTACACGCTCGATGGCGAGCCGGCGAATGTCAGCGAGGCGAAGCAGAACGAACGCTATGTCGTCGTGCTGCATGTGACGCGAAAGCAATGACTGGCCGTCACGCATCGTCATGACCGACCTGCTGCCCGCCGGCTTCCAGATCGACAATCCGAGCCTGGTCGACAGCGCCCAGCTCACCAATTTCGACTGGATCGGCGAGCAGACCGCGGCGCATACCGAATTCCGCAACGATCGCTTCGTTGCGGCCTTCAACCGCACCTCGGACGACAACCGCGAAATCAACGTCGCCTATGTCGTGCGCGCCGTGACACCCGGCACCTATGATCACCCGGCGGCAACCGTCGAGGACATGTACCGCCCCGAGCTTTCGGCGCGCACCGCGACCGGCAAGATGGAGGTCGTTGCAGCACAATAATGAGGCTCTGGCACAAGCTCTCGATCGGAACTGCTGCCGGTACAATCCTGGCCGGTGCAGCTCTGTTCGCGCTCGACGCTGCCGACAGGGCATATCCGCCGCCGCTCGACAGGACCGACGCCGTGTCGGCGGAAGTGCTGGATGCGGATGGACAATTGCTTCGCGCCTTTGCGACGCCGGAGGGCCGATGGCGGCTGAAGACGACCGTCGCGGACGTCGACCCGCAATTCCTGCGCATGCTGGTCGCCTATGAGGACCGGCGCTTCTACGATCATCACGGCATCGATCCGCTGGCGATCGGGCGCGCGGCGCTGCAGCTCGTCACCAACGGCCGCATCGTTTCCGGCGCCTCGACGCTTTCCATGCAGGTTGCGCGGCTGATCGAGCCGCGGGCGGGACGTTCGCTTTCGGCGAAATTCCTGCAGGTGGTGCGCGCCATTCAGATCGAGCGGCGGCTTTCGAAGGAGCAGATCCTCGATCTCTATCTGACGCTTGCGCCCTATGGCGGCAATCTGGAAGGCGTGCGCGCCGCAAGCCTTGCCTATTTCGGCAAGGAGCCGCGGCGGCTGACGGTGGCTCAGGCTGCCCTCCTCGTTGCCCTCCCCCAGCTTCCGGAACGCCGCCGTCCGGACCGCAATCTCGCGGCAGCCGAAGCGGCGCGCAAGCGCGTGCTGGAGCGCGTCGCCGTGGTGGATGCCGTCGGCGACGGCGAGGCCGAACGTGCCGAGGCGACGCTGGTTCCGGCAAAGCGCATGCAGCTTCCCGCTCTTGCCGCGCATGTCGCAGAAGCGGCGCTGCGCAAGAACCCCAAGGAGCGGGAACACCGCACGACGCTGAAGAAGCAGGTGCAGGAGGGGCTGGAAGCGGCGGCGAAGAACGCCGCTATGAGGCTTGGACCGAAGCTCTCGGTCGCCATGGTGATGGCCGATGCGCGGACCGGCGAAATCGTCGGCGAAGTCGGTTCGGCGGATTATTTCGACGCCAGCCGCTCCGGCTGGATCGACATGACCCGCGTCAACCGCTCGCCCGGCTCGACGCTGAAGCCGTTCATCTACGGCCTTGCCTTCGAGCAAGGGCTGGTGAGCCAGGAAACGATCATCGAAGACCGGCCGGCCGATTTCTTCGGCTACCGCCCGCGCAATTTCGACATGAGCTACCAGGGCGACGTGACGGTGCGCGAGGCGTTGCAGCTTTCGCTGAACGTGCCGGCCGTGAGGCTTCTCGACGCCGTCAATCCGGCGCGGCTGCTGGTGCGCTTCCGCCGCGCCGAGGTCCATCCCGTCCTGCCGCCGAACGAGACGCCCGGATCTGGCGATCGGTCTCGGCGGCGTCGGCATTACCCTGAAGGATCTCGTGCAGCTCTATACGGCGCTCGCCAACAAGGGCGAGCCGGTGCGGATCGGCGATGGTGTCACGGGAGAGCCCGGCAAGATCGATGGCGAACCGCTGCTGGAGCCGGTTGCCGTCTGGAACGTCACGGACATTCTTTCCGGCGTCATTCCGCCCGCAGGTGCCGCGCAGCGCGGCATCGCCTACAAGACGGGCACCAGCTACGGCTACCGCGACGCATGGTCGGTCGGTTACGATGGGCGCTATGTGCTGGGCGTCTGGGTCGGACGGCCGGACAATGGCGCAGTGCCAGGATTGACGGGTTACGGCACGGCGGCACCGATCCTGTTCGAGGCTTTCGCGAAATCGGGCATTGCGACAACGCCTCTGCCCCGCCCGCCGTCCGGAGCGATGCGCATCGCCCAGGCCGATCTGCCGGTCAGCCAGAGGCGCTTCTCGCTGAATGCCAGCGGACTGCTTTCCAACTCCAGCCGCGAACCGGCGCCGCAGATCGTCTATCCGCCGGAAGGGGCGCATGTCGACCTCGGCGCAAATAGCGGCGACCTTTCGCCATTGATGCTGAAACTGCAGGGCGGCCGCGCACCTTTCCGATGGCTCGCGAACGGCAAACCGCTGCCCGATCTTTCGCGCCGCCGCACCAATCAGTGGATGCCGGACGGCGCGGGTTATTCGAAACTCACGGTGATCGATGCGATGGGCCGCGCAGCGAGTGTTGGGGTCTTCATCGACTAACGGCAAAATTGCGGGAACAAAAGGCCCGCTGCAGCCGTTTCCGGGCCGTCTCCTTCGGAACAGCAGACGGCCATGGCGCTTCCGACATCGACATACCGCATCCAATTCCGCAACGGCGTGACGTTCGATCGCGCGGTCGAATGCGTACCCTATCTCAAGGCGCTTGGGATCAGCCACCTTTACGCCTCACCGATTTTCACCGCGACGACGGGTTCGACGCATGGCTATGACGTGACGGATGCCAATGAGATCGACCCGGCGATCGGTGGTCGCGAGGGCTTCGACCGGCTGAGTGACGCGTTGCAAGAGGCCGGGCTCGGCCTGATCCTCGATATCGTGCCAAACCATATGGCCGCTTCGACGGAGAACCCATGGTGGCGAAGCGTGCTGCAGTTTGGTCCCGAAAGCCCTTATGCGGCCCATTTCGATATCGACTGGAGCGAAAGGCTGACGCTGCCGATCCTCGGCAAGCCGTTCGAAAAGGCGCTCTCGGACGGCGAATTGCGGCTGGCGCGTGATCCTGCCAGCGGCGAACTGGCGCTTGGGTATTTCGAGACGCTTCTGCCCCTGAGACCCGGCAGTACCGATCTGCTTATAGCAAATCCCGAACGATCTGGCATTGGACGAAGCTCTCAAAAGACAAAAAGCTGATTGCCCGCCTGCACGAAGCCCAGCATTGGCGGCTGACATACTGGAAAGACGCAGCGAAACATCTGAGCTACCGGCGCTTCTTCGAGGTGACGGGACTGGTGGGGCTGCGTGTCGAAGACGAGAAGGTCTTTGCAGATACGCACCGGCTCATTCTCGAACTCGTGCGATCGGGCCGGGTGCAGGGGTTGCGGGTCGATCATATCGACGGATTGGCCGACCCCAAGCAGTACCTGGACAGGCTCCGCTCTGCGGCGGGATCGGAGACCTACATCGTTGTCGAGAAAATTCTCGGCCATGAAGAGACCTTGCCCGCAAGCTGGCCGGTTGCCGGGACCACCGGCTACGAGTTCATTTCGGCACTCAGCCACCTCTTCGTCGATGGTGAGGGTCTGCGGCAGCTTGGCGCCGCCTATGGAGCGCTCGCGCCCGAAATGTCAGACTTTGGCGCCGGTCTTCGCGCGAGCCAAACGATTGATGGTGGAGCGGAATTTCGAAGGCGAGACGACGCGGCTGGTGAGCCATCGTGAGCTCCCTCCATCCAGACCTCGACCGATACTGCGATTGCGGCAGCCGTCCGCGAGCTGCTGATCGCCTTTCCGGTCTACCGCACCTACGGCAGCAAGGGGCCGCTTGAAGCACAGGACGCGGCGGTCCTCGACAAGGTCGTCTCCAGCGCGGCAGAAAAGCTTGCCAACCGGCGGGCGCTCGACCTTGTGGCTGAGCTTTTGCGAGGCGAGAAAACCGAAGCAGCGGCAGAGGAATTCCGCCGCCGCTTCCAGCAATTGAGCGGGCCGGTGATGGCAAAGGCGATGGAAGACACGCTCTTCTACCGTCACAACCGGCTGCTTGCCGCAAACGAGGTGGGCGGTGAACCGGACACGAAGCCGGGTGGCATCGAGACCTTCCATGCGTTGATGCAAGAGCGCGCGCGGCTGCAGCCGCACGGGCTTTCGGCGACATCGACGCACGACACCAAACGCGGCGAGGATGCCCGGGCAAGGCTCTATACCTTGAGCGAAGGAGCCGATGTCTGGGCGCAGGCAGTGGAGCGCTGGCGCGAGATGAACCGTGAGCATCTGGTCGAGCTGCCGGGCGGCCTGACGCCGGAGCCGAATGTCGAATGGATGCTTTATCAGGCGCTCGCCGGCATCTGGCCGGAGGATTTCTCCAACGGACAGGCAGAAGCGCTGACCGGGCGCTTCACCGCTTACGCGGAAAAGGCGATCCGCGAAGCAAAACTGCATACAAGCTGGGACGAACCGCATGCCGCCTACGAGGCAGCCGTGAAGGCTTACGCGGCATCATTGCTGGCGTCCACCAACCTCGCCTTTCACGAGGATTTCGCAGCGGTGATGCGGCCATTCATGGAAGCCGGCTATTTGAACAGTCTGTCACAGACACTGATCAAGCTGACGGCGCCCGGCATACCCGATATCTATCAAGGCGCCGAGATTTTCGATTTCAGCCTCGTCGACCCGGATAACCGCAGGTCCGTCAACATGGCGGAGCTGTCTGCCAGCCTCTCCGAAGGAGCGCCGGTTGCAAGGTTGACGGTCCCGGCGCTGAAGCAACGGATCGTCGAAATCGGCCTTCATCTTCGCCAGCGGCAGCCGGAGCTCTTTGCGAAAGGCGCATATCTGCCGCTTGAGGTGTCCGGCAGCCGGAAGGATCATGTCGTTGCCTTTGCGCGGCAGCTGAACGGAACCTATGCGATCACCGTCATACCGCGGCTGATGTTCGGCTGGCTCGATCCGGGCGTGCTGTTCGCCGGGCCGGAATTCTGGAACAATACGGCGATCAAGGTGCCTGCCTCTCTTCAGGGCCGCAAATGCGATCTTCTGACCGGCAGAATGCTTGATCCGGGAGGCGAGCTATTGCTCTCGGCACTGCTCGGCAGCCAGCCTGTCGCTCTCATAGAGCCTGATTGAAGACGTTTGGAAATTATCGCTTGACCTTCCAGTTGCTGGAAGGATTATAAGCCTATCCACTGCCCGATGGGGCAACGGAGAAGCCTATGAATATGCATGATCACCACCATTCCGGCACCGGCAGCTGCTCCTGCGCGCACGACCATGCCGGTCCCGGCGAAGCCGCCTTTGCGCGCGATCCCGTCTGCGGCATGACAGTGGATCCGGACGCCGGCAAGCCCAGTCTCGACTACCAAGGCCGCACCTATCACTTCTGCTGCGACGGCTGCCGGAAGAAATTCGAAGCAAGCCCGCAGGACTATCTGACGGCAAAGGACCCGGTCTGCGGCATGTCCGTCGATCGCTCGACGGCCCGGCATTTCCTGAAGCATGAGGGCGAGAAGTTCTATTTCTGCTCGGCGGGCTGCAAAGCAAAATTCGAGGCCGATCCGCAAGCCTATCGTGACGGAAACCGGCCAGCACCGACGCCCATGCCGAAGGGCACCCAGTATACCTGCCCGATGCACCCGGAAGTCATCAGCGACCACCCCGGCGACTGCCCGAAATGCGGCATGGCGCTCGAGCCGATGGGCATTCCGCCAGCGGACGAAGGCCCGAACCCGGAACTGGTCGATTTCACGCGACGGCTCTGGATAAGCGCCGCATTGGCCATTCCGCTGCTCGTGCTCAGCATGGGGCCGATGATCGGGCTGCCGCTGCGCGATGCGATCGGCGAACCGCTTGCGAGCTGGATCGAGCTTCTGCTCGCGACGCCGGTGGTGCTTTGGGCGGCGCTGCCCTTCTTTCGCCGCGCCCTCGCCTCGCTCCGTCAACCGCAGCCCGAACATGTGGACGCTGATCGGCCTCGGCGTCGGCACGGCCTATATCTACAGTGTGGTCGCAACGCTTGCGCCCGGGCTCTTTCCGATGAGTTTCCGGGGCCATGGCGAAACGGTGCCCGTCTATTTCGAGGCCGCAGCCGTCATCGTGGCACTCGTCTTCGTCGGTCAGGTGCTGGAGCTGAAGGCGCGCGAACGGACCGGTTCAGCCATCCGGGCATTGCTCGACCTCGCGCCAAAGACGGCGCGCCGCATCAACGCCGACGGCAGCGAGACGGATGTCGAGGTGGACGACATCGCCGCCGGCGACCGGCTGCGGGTGCGGCCGGGCGAGCGCGTGCCGGTCGACGGATCGGTCAGCGAAGGGCAATCGACCGTCGATGAATCGATGATCACCGGCGAGCCGATTCCCGTCGAGAAGACCACGGGCGATCCTGTCACCGGCGGGACGATCAACCGGAACGGCAGCTTTCGTGATGACCGCAGAGCGCGTCGGCGCGGAAACGACACTGTCGCGCATTGTCGACATGGTTGCCAAGGCACAGCGCTCGCGGGCCCCGATTCAAAATGCCGTCGATCGGGTCTCGGCCGTTTTCGTGCCTGCCGTCGTTCTGACGGCGATCATCGCCTTCGTCGCCTGGGCCGTCTTCGGGCCGGAACCACAGATGGCGCATGGGCTGCTTGCCGCGGTTGCCGTGCTCATCATCGCCTGCCCCTGTGCGCTGGGCCTGGCGACGCCGATGTCGATCATGATCGCGACCGGCCGCGGCGCGCAGGAAGGCGTGCTGATCAAGGATGCCGAAGCGCTGGAGCGTTTTTCGAAGGTCGACACGCTGATCGTCGACAAGACCGGCACTCTGACCGAAGGCAAGCCGCACCTGACGGATGTGGTGCCGGTCGGCGACATCGATGAACAGCGACTGCTCCTGCTTCGCCGCCAGCCTGGAACGCGGCTCTGAACATCCGCTGGCCGAAGCGATCGTTTCCAGTGCTGAGGAGCGTGGCCTCAAACCGATCGATGTCACCGGCTTCGAGGCCGTCACCGGCAAGGGCGTGAAGGGTAATGCAGACAACGCAGCCGTGGCGCTCGGCAATGCAGCGATGATGAGCGATCTCGGCATCGATACTGCATCCCTTGCCGAAAAGACCGGTGCGCTCCGCGACGAGGGCAAGACTGTGATGTTCATCGCGATCGACGGCCGTCTTGCCGGCCTCGTCGCGGTTGCCGATCGCATCAAGCCGACGACCGCGCAAGCGATCCGCGCACTGCACGAGAGCGGGTTGCGCATCATCATGGCGACCGGCGACAGCGAGCGCACCGCAAAGGCCGTCGCAAGAAGCCTCGGAATCGATGAGGTGCGCGCCGACGTGCTGCCGGAAGGCAAGAAGGCGCTGATCGATGAACTGCATGCCAAGGGGGCAACCGTCGCCATGGCCGGCGACGGCGTCAACGACGCTCCGGCGCTTGCGGCTGCGGACGTGGGGATCGCCATGGGAACGGGTGCTGACGTTGCGATGGAAAGCGCAGGCATTACCTTGGTGAAGGGCGACCTCAACGGAATCGTCCGCGCGCGACGGCTGGCGGAAGCGACAATGCGCAACATCCGGCAGAATCTCGGCTTCGCCTTCGGCTACAATGCGCTCGGCGTTCCGGTCGCGGCAGGCGTACTCTACCCCGTCTTCGGCCTGCTGCTTTCGCCGATGATTGCGGCAGCGGCAATGAGCCTGTCGTCGGTCTCGGTGATCGGCAATGCGCTGAGGCTGCGATTTCAAAGACTCTGAAGGGACAGGAAGATGAACATCGGCGAAGCATCGGAGCGCTCCGGCCTGCCATCGAAGACCATCCGCTACTACGAGGATATCGGCTTGATCCGCCCCGAACGGGGCGGAAACGGCTATCGCGACTATGACGCCTCCGACGTCCACAAGCTGCGTTTCCTCCAGCGCTCCCGCGGCCTCGGCTTCTCCGTCGAGGAATGCCGCCAGCTTCTGGCACTCTACGAGGACAAAAGCCGGGCAAGCGCGGACGTGAAAGACATCGCGCAGACGAAACTCACCGAGATCGACCGCAAGATCCGCGAGATGATGGAACTCAGGCGAACGCTGGAGCACCTGGTCCACGCCTGCCACGGCGACGACCGGCCGGATTGTCCGATTCTGGAGGAGCTTTCGGACGTGCGGCACTATGCAGATACGTCGCGCAGTTCCATGCGTATAATCGGTCTGCCGTCATCGTCGATCTCGCGATGATGCGATAGTCATCGACGGATGACTTCGCAGATCTTCGAGTACGATCGCTTCAGCCTTGCTCCTGAACGCGGGCCTTAGGCGATCACGTGAGAAACGCTTGCGTTTCGCTCATCATGACCAGTTCGAGAATTCGACGCAGAGTCGTCCAACCGGGACGCCTGTCAGTCTTCTGCCAGTTGCGCCTTCCGCTATCATCTCAGACGCTTTTCGGCAAGATAGAGGTCTTCCAGATCGTCCGAGATGTTCGATGATGGCTTCGCGCGCGAGAACGTTCTTGCTTCGCCCGGTTCGCTTCGCAAGCGCGTCGAGCCTCTCCTCGATGTCAGCGCGGCAATTTATTGTCAACATCGCATCCCTCCTGCCGCTCACATCTATATCATAATTCTGCTGTAGCGGCGATCTTCTGCCATTCCGAAAATCAGACACTCGCAAAAAATTCTGGAATAAACTTCGAGCGGCATCCGTATACTCAATCATGGAACGAAAAGAACGGCCATTCGACGTCATTGGGCAGCTCGCAGCGCTGAGGCGCTATGCGCGGGCGCTGGTGCGCAATTCGGATGATGCCGAAGACCTCGTGCATGATGCGCTGGTGCGCGCCTTCGAGAAGCGGCAGAGCTTCCGGCGTGGCGGCAATCTGCGGACCTGGCTGCTCTCCATTCTGCATAATGCGCATATCGATCGCGTTCGCCAGAACCGGTCGCTGACGCGCCGGCACGACGAAGCAGCCCTTGAAGCCGACCAGTCGCTGCCGGCCGGACAGGAGCATGCAGTGCGCCTCCAGCAGGTGCGCGATGCATTCTTCAACCTGCCGGAAGAGCAGCGCGAGGCACTCCATCTCGTCGCGATAGAGGATCTTTCCTATCAGGAAGCCGCAGCGTCGCTCGGCATTCCGGTCGGAACGCTGATGTCGCGCATTTCACGCGCGCGGGCGCAGCTTCGCGAGTTCGAGGCAAGCACGCCGCGCGTCTCGCATCTGAAGGTTAATCGGAGGGAACGGCAATGAAAGCAGTTGATCCGATCATCGATACCGATCTCGACGCCTATGTGGATGGCGAACTCGACGTGGCGCGCCGCATTCAGGTGGAATCCTATCTTTCCGAGAACCCCGCGATTGCCGCGAAGGTCATGGCCGATCTCAGCCTGAAGGGCGAGTTGCGCCTGGCGCTTGCCGGCGAAAGTGCCTTCGGCCGGATCGAGACCCGCGACGCCGCCCGGCGCCTTGAACGTGGCCTTTCCTATGGCCGTATTCTGCATTCCGTTCAGCGGATTGCCGCAGTCGGCGTGCTGGTGATGGCGGGCTGGGTGGCGCATACTTCCTTTGGCGCCTTTACAGCAACCGAGGTTGCAGCTTCCGTTCCGGCACCATCCTATGTCGAGGAAGCGGTGCGCGCTTACCACGCGGCCAAGCTTCGCGAGACGCTGCCTTCGCAGCCGGCGGCGAAATACAATGCCGACGACATTCGCGCCGCGACCGCGATCACGATGCCGGAGCTGCCGAAGGACTGGAAGGTTGCCGATGTGCAGATCTTTCCGTCCGAATTCGGCCCGAGTGTCGAGATGGCAATCCAGGAAGCGGACGGAAAGCGTCTTTCGCTTTTCGCCGTCCGGCCAGGCGCCTTTGCCGTTCAGCCGGTCAGCCATCTCGTGCTCGACAATACCGATGCCGCCTACTGGCAGATTGGCGACGTAGCCTATGCGCTGATTGCCAGTGACAAGGACCTTAACCTCGACCGGACCGCCGAAGGGCTGGCCCGTTCGCTCTACTAGTTCAACCCGAGGAGATCACAATGAACCCGATCAATCCGCGTTACGGCTACGGCTCTGCCGCAAGCTCGCAGGCTCTCTTCGACGAGGGTCTCCGCCAGCATATGCTGCGCGTTTACAATTACATGGGTCTCGGCCTCGTCATCACCGGGATCGTGGCCTTTATCGTCGGCACCACGCCGGCCCTTTACGTGCCGATCTTCCAGTCGCCGCTGAAGTGGGTGGTGATGCTTGCACCGCTCGCCTTCGTCTTCTTCTTCTCGTTCCGCATCCAGACGATGTCGGCAAGCGCTGCGCAAATGACGTTCTGGGCATTCTGTGCGGTGATGGGCCTGTCGCTTGCCTCGGTGTTCCTCGTCTTCACCGGCACGAGCATCGCGCGCACCTTCTTCATCGCCGCGACGATGTTCGGCGCGACGAGCCTCTATGGCTATGCGACCAAGCGTGATCTTTCCCGCTTCGGCTCATTCCTCATGATGGGCCTGATCGGCGTCATCATTGCCAGCATCGTCAACATCTTCCTGGGCTCGACCGCGCTGCAGTTCGCCGTCTCGGTGATCGGTATCCTCGTCTTCGTCGGCCTGACCGCCTGGGACACGCAGAACATCAAGGAACAGTATTCGGAAAACCACGATCAGGAATCGAACCAGAAGCTGGCCGTCTTCGGTGCGCTGTCGCTCTACCTGAACTTCGTGAACATCTTCCAGCTCCTGCTCAGCTTCACCGGCGAGCGGGAATAGAGACCGCGCTTCTGGGGGCAATGGAAGCGCAAGAACGCCCGGCCTGCAATCTGTGACAGGATGACGGCCGGGCGTTCACCCAAAGGGACGGCCGGGCTCGATGCCCGGCCGTTTTTCTATTTCAGATGATACCCCAGGCGCGGTAACGGCCGCGCCCCGTGATTTCGCGGATGCCGATCTCGTTCAGCAGGTTGAGCGCACCGCGGCTCGTGACCCGCAACTGGCGGGCGACCATCGCCGAGGATACCATGGGCCGCGAAAGGACGAAGTTCCGCGAGTTGCGGCAGGCTGCTGTTTGAGCGACGATCCCTGAAGCGCAATTCCATCTGCGTGCGGGCAAGCGACAGGCGATCCATCTCCTTGAGCCCGGTGGCCGCGCTTTCGCTCATAGCTTCCAGATAGGCAAGCAGACCGGGTCAGGCGATCGCGCGAGCGCCGCCGTTCATGGCGGACGGACTTCAGCCCGGTATAGAAGGAAAAGAGATGCGAGGCGACCTTACCCCGCGAGCGTAGATAGGCTGAAATCAGAAGGCCGCCCAGCCAATGCTGGCGTCTCAGCGGCTCGGCTCTCTCCCAGGCCTCGAAGAGCACGGCAGCGGCGAGTGTCGGAGCCAGCTCATTTGCCAGCAAAATGACGGCGCGCCAATCCGCAAGCCGCTGCGCCTCGTCCCATTCGTCGTCGCCGAAGAGGCCGAGCGGATCGTCGGCACGTTTCTCCTTGGGTTTTTCGTCCGGCTCCGGCAGCTTTGCCACGATGCGTATCCAGCAAGCGCTGAGAGCGGGCGAGCACGGCGTCGATCTCGGCGAGTTCCGCTGACAACAGCGCCTCGGGTTCGTCCTCCGTGTCTTCCAAGGACCCGTGTCACGGCCTTGACCTCGGGCGCCCGCGCAGCATCGTCGACGCCGGCGCCGGCAAGCGTGTTCAGCCCGGCTGCGCTGAGCGCCCAGCCAGGCTCGGCCGTCCAGATGCGCCGTCTTGCGCGGAGCACGGAATGCGCGATCGTAAGCTCATGGCTCGGCGTCCGGCTGTCCATGTGAGCATCGTGCAACACCAGGTCTTCCACATGCACAAGCTCCCCCGCAACCCATAACGCGCCCGCAGCATCGAAAAAATGGCCGCGTTCGGCAAAACCATCGCCGACCGGCGAACGGGCTGTTCTCTCGTCCAGCCGCGCCAGCATATCCTCCGCCAGCACGGCCGCCGGCAGCAGGCTCTTCAGCATGACGTTGTCGATTTCGTAGCGCATCATGTCAGCAGGAAGTCATTTGGACGTTTACTTCCGCTATTTGCAGTGTGATTCGCAATAGAAGCGTTAGGAATTCTCACGACGCGGGGCTGAAACGGGCAAGGAGCGTGTGTCGGTCGCCGGGATAGGTGAAGCGCACGTGGGTAACCGGTCCGGCACCGCTCCAGGTGCGGCGCTCGATCACCAGGCACGCCGTGTGGCGGGGAATGTCGAGTGCGGCGGCCTCTTCGGCGCTCGCCGCAGACGCGTGAATCTTGTGCTCCGCTGTCGTCCAGGGAACTTGTCTCAACAGCCAGGGTCCGGGCGCGATCACGCTGAAATCGGTATCGGCGGCCTCGGGCACCGTACCGAGATTGATCAGCCGCTGTTCCAGGCAGAAAGGCCTGGCCCCCGCGAAATGCACGCAGACGACCTCCCGCACGCGAGCCCCTGCCGGAAGATCGAGCTTGTCGCCGGGCCCCATTTTGCGGTTTGCGATTTTCACGACTGAATAGGCGTAAGGCAGGTTGAGTGATTGAACTTCCGCCTTGATGTCGTGGATTTCCAGCACCGCGGACTGCGCTTGCGGCTGTGCGACGAAACTGCCGGACTTCCTGCGGCGCTCGATCAGCCCGGCTTTCGCGAGTTGCGTGAGCACCTTGTTGACCGTCATTCGCGAGCAAGCGTATTGCGTCGCGAGATCGACCTCGAAGGGAATGCGATGACCCGGCGGCCACTCGCCGGAGACGATGCGGCCTTCGATCTCGCTCAAGATACGCTGATGCAGGGTCGCATCCTTGCTGTCGTTCATCGTCCGCTCCGCTTTACGCCCCCTCTAGTGCGAATGCGCTATCCGGGGAAGCCCCTAAACCGCGAGCAGTTCGCGCATTGTGGCGAGGAACCGTCGATTGATCGCTTCGCGCTGCCGATGACGGCCGGCTTCGACCTGCTTGCGGCCGAGCGCCCAGACGCAATCGACCGCGGCGCTGCCGGCGAAAATCCAGTTGTCGAGGATCTGGTCGTTTGCGAGGTAAGGCACTGCGTTGCAGTCAAGCGCGACGATATCCGCATAATTTCCTTCGGCGAGACCCGCCGCAGCGCCGAGTGCGGCTCCGCCGCCAACAAGCGCATTGTCGAACAATGTGCGGCCCGTGGAGCCGCCGCTTTTTGCGATCACGTTGCGGGAACGAAGCGCCAGCCGCTCGGAATATTCGAGCTGGCGGAGTTCGCCGGGAAGCGAGATCAGCACATTCGAATCCGAACCGATGCCATATCGTCCGCCCTCTTCGAGAAAGAGAGGTGCCTGGAAAACGCCATCGCCGAGATTGGCTTCGGTGATCGGGCAAAGACCGGCGATCGCTCCGCTTTTCGCCATGCGCCGGGTTTCATCCTCGGTCATATGGGTCGCATGGATGAGGCACCAGTTGCGATCGACGGGCGCATGGTCGAGGAGCCACTCGACAGGCCGCCGTCCTGACCAGGCGATGCAATCCTCCACTTCCTTCACCTGTTCGGCGACGTGGATATGGACAGGTCCGCCTTCCGCAAGCGGCAGGAGCTTTGCCAGTTCATCCGGCGTAACGGCGCGCAGACTATGCGGCGCGATGCCGAGCCTTGCGCCTTCCAGCCCGTCGGCAATGTCGCGGGTTTGCTCCATCAGCTTGCCGAAGCTCTCGAGCGAGTTGATGAACCGCCGTTGCCCTTCAACGGGTGCTGCGCCGCCGAAGCCCGAATGGGCGTAAAAGACCGGCAGAAGGGTCAGACCGATCCCAGTCGCCTCGCTTGCAGCGCCGATGCGCTCCGCCAGTTCCGCGATGTTGGCATAAGGGGAGCCATCCTTGTCATGATGGAGGTAATGGAATTCGCCGACACGCGAGAAGCCGGCTTCGAGCATTTCCATGTAAAGCTGTGCGGCGACCGCCTCGACATGCTCCGGCGTCATCGAGAGCGCGAACTTGTACATGACCGTGCGCCAGCTCCAGAAGCTGTCGTTTGCAGGACCGCGAACTTCGGCAAGACCGGCCATGGCGCGCTGGAAAGCATGGCTGTGCAGGTTGGGCATCGCGGGAACAAGAAGGCTGATGGCGCTCGTCGCCCGCGTCAGCGTTCGCGCCAATCTCAATCTTTGCGATGCGGCTGCCATCGAGCGTCAGGCGTACCTCGCGTCGCCAGCCGTCCGGCAAGAGCGCGGTCCTCGCGTGAAGTGTGGTCATCCCCTTTTTCCCTTCTCGAAGCTTCCATCTTTCTTTTCCATGGAAGCGCCCAAATTTCCACTTGTCACCTGATTAATATGTATATACATTTTGCGACACAGGGGAAGGCCAAAGCCAATGACTGGGAACAATCTTTTCGCGCAGGAGCAGAGACCGCGCCTCTGGCGCAATGGCCGTATTGCAACGCTCGATCCGGCCAGGCCAGGTTTGGGCATTGTTGAAAAAGGCGCGATCGTTACCGAGAACGGACGCATCAGCTATGCCGGCCCGGAGGGTGAGCTACCGGTCTCCATTATCGAGCGGTCCGAGATTACCGACCTAGAGGGCCGCTGGGTGACGCCCGGGCTGGTCGATTGCCACACGCACATCGTCTATGGCGGCAACCGGGCTCAAGAATTCGAAATGCGGCTGGAGGGTACGACCTATGAAGAGATTGCCCGTGCCGGCGGCGGCATCGTCTCCTCGGTCAAGGCAACGAATGCGCTTTCCGTCGAGGGCCTTGTCCAAGCCTCCCTGCCCCGCCTCGATACACTGCTTTCCGAAGGCGTGACGACGATCGAGATCAAGTCCGGCTACGGTCTCAGCATCGCCGGCGAATTGAAGATGCTCGAGGCTGCCCGCGGCCTCGGCTATGCGCGGCCGGTCCGGGTCAAGACGAGTTATCTTGGCGCCCACGCAACGCCGCCCGAATATAAGGGCCGCAATAGCGACTACATAACCGACATCGTGCTGCCCGCCCTCGATGAGGCTCATGAAAAAGGCCTTGTCGATGCGGTCGACGGCTTCTGCGAAGGCATCGCTTTCTCGACGGAAGAGATCGGATATGTTTTCGATCGCGCCGAGGCGCTTGGCATTCCGGTCAAGCTGCACGCCGAGCAACTGTCCAATCTGGGCGGCGCCGAGCTTGCCGCTGATTATGGCGCGCTTTCGGCCGATCATCTCGAATATCTCGATGACGCCGGTGTCGCCGCCATGGCGGCCGCCAGAACTGTCGCTGTGCTGCTGCCCGGCGCATTCTACACCATCAACGAAACGCAGAAGCCGCCGGTAAACGCGCTGCGCGCCGCCCGCGTTCCAATCGCCATCGCCACGGACTGCAACCCGGGCACCTCGCCCCTCACCTCGCTGCTTCTGACGATGAACATGTCGGCGACGCTCTTCGGCCTGACGGTCGAGGAATGCATCGCCGGCGCCACCCGCGAAGGCGCCCGCGCCCTCGGCCTTCTTGCGGAGACCGGCACGATCGAGGCTGGGAAATCCGCCGATCTTGCAGTCTGGGATATCGAGAGCCCGGCGGAGCTCGTCTACCGCATCGGCTTCAATCCGCTTTATGCGCGTGTCTTCAAGGGCGAAAGGATCGACCGTTGACCATCATCCTCCATCCCGGTTCTGTTTCGCTGAAACAGCTGGAAAAGATCTACTGGATCGGCGAACCGGCAAAACTCGACGCCTCCTTTGATGCCGGCATCGAAAAGGCCGCTGCGCGCATCGCCGAGATCGCGGCCGGCAATGCGCCGGTCTACGGCATCAATACCGGGTTCGGCAAACTTGCCTCGATCAAGATCGACAGCGCCGATGTGGCGACGCTGCAGCGCAATCTGATCCTCTCGCATTGCTGCGGCGTCGGCGCTCCGCTGCCGGAGAACGTCGTGCGTCTCATCATGGCGCTGAAGCTTGTTTCGCTCGGCCGCGGCGCGTCCGGCGTGCGGCTGGAGCTCGTGCGGCTGATCGAAGGAATGCTCGAAAGGGGTGTAATCCCTGTCATCCCGGAAAAGGGCTCCGTCGGCGCTTCCGGGGATCTTGCACCGCTGGCGCATCTGGCGGCGGTGATGATCGGAGAGGCCGAAGCGTTCTTCAACGGCGAGCGCCTCGCAGGTGCGGAAGCCCTCGATAGAGCGGGTCTTACGCCGGTTGTTCTGGCCGCAAAGGAAGGCCTTGCGCTGATCAACGGCACGCAGACCTCGACTGCGCTTGCACTTGCCGGTCTCTTCCGCGCTCATCGCGCCGCCCAGACGGCCCTGATCACCGGCGCGATGTCCACCGATGCGGCGATGGGTTCCTCGGCGCCGTTCCATCCGGATATCCACGCGCTTCGCGGTCATCGCGGCCAGATCGATACGGCGGCCGCGCTAAGGACCCTGCTGGAAAATTCCATCATCCGCGAAAGCCACATCGAAGGCGACGAGCGCGTTCAGGATCCTTATTGCATTCGTTGCCAGCCACAGGTCGACGGCGCCTGCCTCGATCTCCTGCGCTCCGTTGCCCGTACGCTCGAAATCGAAGCCAATGCGGTGACCGACAATCCGCTGGTGCTTTCCGACAACTCCGTCGTTTCGGGCGGCAATTTCCATGCCGAGCCAGTCGCCTTCGCCGCCGATCAGATCGCGCTTGCGGTCTGCGAAATCGGCGCGATTTCGCAGCGCCGTATCGCGCTTCTTGTCGATCCGGCTCTCTCCTACGGCCTTCCGGCATTTCTTGCCAAGAAGCCTGGGCTCAACTCCGGCCTGATGATCGCCGAGGTCACCTCCGCGGCGCTGATGTCGGAAAACAAGCAGATGTCGCATCCGGCCTCCGTCGATTCGACGCCCACTTCGGCCAACCAGGAGGATCATGTCTCCATGGCCTGCCACGGCGCGCGACGTCTGCTGCAGATGACCGAAAACCTCTTTGGCATTGTCGGCATCGAGGCGCTGACGGCAGCGCAAGGCGTCGAGCTGCGCGCACCGCTGACGACCAGTCCCGAATTGCAGAAGGCGATCGCCGCGATCCGTGCGGTGGTGCCGGCGCTGGAGGTGGACCGCTACATGGCGGGCGACCTCGAGGCCATCAGCAAACTCGTCGCGACCGGCGCGCTGAACGCGTCCGTTTCCGCAAATATCCTCCCGTCACTGGAGATCTGAGATGAGCAATCCCCGTCACAACATCCGCGAAATCCGGGCGCCGCGCGGAACCGAGCTCAACACCAAGAGCTGGATGACCGAAGCGCCGCTGCGCATGCTGATGAACAATCTCGATCCGGACGTGGCGGAAAATCCGAACGAACTGGTCGTCTATGGCGGCATCGGCCGCGCCGCCCGCACCTGGGAGGACTTCGACCGCATCGTCGCGACGCTGAAGACGCTCACCGAAGACGAGACGCTGCTGGTGCAGTCCGGCAAGCCGGTCGGCGTTTTCCGCACGCACAAGGATGCGCCGCGCGTTCTGATCGCCAATTCCAACCTCGTGCCGCACTGGGCGACCTGGGACCATTTCAACGAGCTCGATAAGAAGGGCCTGGCGATGTACGGCCAGATGACCGCCGGCTCGTGGATCTATATCGGCACGCAGGGGATCGTTCAGGGCACCTATGAGACCTTTGTCGAGGCGGGGCGTCAGCACTATGGCGGCAACCTCAAAGGTAAGTGGATACTGACCGGCTGGCCTCGGCGGCATGGGTGGCGCGCAGCCGCTCGCAGCCGTCATGGCAGGCGCCTGCTGCCTTGCCGTCGAGTGCGATCGAAACCCGCATCGATTTCCGCCTGCGCACCCGCTATGTCGACGCGAAGGCCGAAGACGCTGGACGAGGCGCTAGAGATGATCGGCCGCTGGACCAAAGCCGGCGAAGCGAAGTCGGTTGGCCTGCTCGGCAACGCCGCCGAGATCCTGCCGGAGATGGTGCGCCGTGGCGTCCGTCCGGATATCGTCACCGACCAGACGTCAGCGCATGATCCGCATCAACGGCTATCTGCCGAAGGGCTGGACCATCGCCGAGTGGAAGGCAAGGCGCGAGAGCGATCCGAAGGCTGTCGAAAGAGCTGCTCGCGCCTCGATGCGCGAGCATGTCGAGGCGATGATTGCCTTCTGGGACGCCGGTGTCCCGACGCTCGACTACGGCAACAACATCCGCCAGGTCGCCAAGGACGAGGGCCTCGAGAATGCCTTTGCCTTCCCCGGCTTCGTGCCTGCCTATATCCGCCCGCTCTTCTGCCGCGGCATCGGCCCGTTCCGCTGGGCCGCTCTTTCCGGCGATCCGGAGGATATCTATCGGACCGACGCCAAGGTGAAGGAGCTGTTGCCGGACAACCAGCACCTGCACAACTGGCTGGACATGGCGCGCGAGCGCATCTCGTTCCAGGGCCTGCCGGCGCGCATCTGCTGGGTCGGCCTCGGCGACCGCCACCGCCTCGGCCTCGCCTTCAACGAGATGGTGAAGACCGGCGAACTCAAGGCTCCGATCGTCATCGGCCGCGATCACCTCGATTCCGGCTCCGTCGCCTCGCCCAACCGCGAGACGGAAGCGATGAAGGACGGCTCCGACGCCGTCTCCGACTGGCCGTTGCTGAACGCACTGCTCAACACCGCCTCCGGGGCCACCTGGGTTTCACTGCATCACGGCGGCGGCGTGGGCATGGGCTATTCGCAGCATTCCGGCATGGTCATCTGCTGCGACGGCACCGATGATGCGGCCCGCCGCATCGAACGCGTTCTCTGGAACGATCCGGCAACCGGCGTCATGCGCCATGCCGATGCGGGCTACGACATCGCGGTCGATTGCGCCAAGGAGAAAGGCCTGCGGCTTCCAGGGATTTTGGGGAACTGATCAGCATGAGAATCCTGCGCGCCGCCGATCACAAGCGCATGCCGTGGAAGAACGGCGGCGGCGAGACGGTCGAGATCGCCGTTGCTCCGCAGGATGCGGCACTTGGTGATTTCGACTGGAGGATCAGCATGGCGACCGTTGCTGCCGACGGCCCGTTTTCGATCTTTCCCGGCATCGACCGTACGCTCTCGATCCTCTCCGGCAGCGGCATGACGCCTGGCGATCGATGGCCGTGAACCCGTGCGTCTGACGCAGCAAAGCAGCCGTTTGCCTTCCCGGCCGACATTGCGGCCATGGCACGGCTCGAAGCGGGGCCCGATCACCGACCTGAATGTCATGACGCGGCGCGGCGCCTTTGCGCATGAGGTCGAGAGACTGTATGTCGGGCACGGAACGGGACGGATACCGTACTCGCCGCAACATCGCTCTTGCTCTGTCGCGAAGGCGAAGTCGCGTTTCATTATGGACGGCGAAAGCGGCGCGCTTGAGGCTGGCGATGCGCTGATGATCGAGGGCCTTCCAACGCCATCCTGACGCTGATCGGTCCCGCCATCTGCTATCGGATCGCCATCACGGCCGCCTAGAAGTTGTGGCGATTTTCCCCGGATTTTGTATAGACAAAAGAAAATGGGCGCGCCTATTGTCCAATAAACAGGCAGAGCCACCGCATGCCCAAACTAAGAGCAGGGAACATCAGACATGAGAAAAAGATCGATTTTTGCTGCGGTTGTTGCCGCTCTCCGCTGCTCGAGCCCTTCGTCTCCTTGCGCGGTATCTCCCTGCCTCGGCCTTCGTGCCGTTGCTGATCCTCTGGGCCGGGATAGGCGAAACGCAGAAGCTGCTCGTCATCTTCATCGGCGCGTTTTCCAGATCGTGCTGATGGTCGCCGTCTCTGTGTCCAACACCCGCCGCGATCTCGTCGAGGCAGCCTATACGCTCGGTGCCAAGGATAGCGGCGTTGTGCGCCGCGTGCTCATTCCCGCCAGTGCACCCGACATCGCCGAGACGCTGCGCCGCGTGCTCGGCTGGGCGTGGACCTACGTGATCGTCGCAGAACTGATCGGCGCCTCGTCCTGGATCGGCTATATGATCATCAACAGCCAAGCGCTGCTTGCGACCGGACAGATCATCTTCGGCATCATCGTCATCGGCCTCATCGGCCTCATCTCGGATTTCGCCTTCAAATGGGTGAATTGCCGGCTTTTGCCTGGAGGCTCGCATGAGCGAACTCGTCATCAAAGGCGTGAGCCGCATCTTTCCCCGCGTGCGCGGCGGCCAGCCGACGCTCGCGTTGCAGCCGACCGATCTCGATATACCGCGCAACGACTTCGTCACCATCCTCGGTCCGTGCGGCTGCGGAAAATCGACGCTCCTGCGCATCATCGCCGGGCTTGACAGGCCGACAACCGGCACTGTCACGCTCGAAGGCAGCGTGGTCAAAGGGCCGGGTGCAGACCGCGGCATGGTCTTCCAGTCCTATACGCTTTTCCCTTGGCTGACCGTTCGCGACAATGTTGGTTTCGGCCTGCGCGAGAAAGGCGTCCCGGAAAAGGAAAAGAAGGAGATTGTCGATAGCTACATCGACAAAGTCGGCCTTCGCGGCTTCGAGAACCATTGGCCGAAACAGCTTTCCGGCGGCATGCAGCAGCGCACGGCCATCGCCCGAGCCCTCGCCAACAACCCGAAAATACTGCTCCTCGACGAGCCCTTCGGTGCGCTCGACAATCAAACGCGCGGCCTGATGCAGGAACTTCTGCTCGGCATCTGGGAGCGCGAGCAGAAGACCGTTATCTTCGTCACGCACGATATCGAGGAAGCGGTCTTCATGGCCTCACGGGTGGTGACCATGACGGCGCGGCCGGGACGCATCAAATCGATCACGCCGGTCGATCTGCCGCATCCGCGCCATTACACGGTCAAGGCCAGTCCGGAATTCTCGGCGCTCCGCCTGAAGCTGACCGAGGAGATCAGGAGCGAAGCAATCGCCGCGGCGGCACATGGATAAGAAGGAGCCGGCTATGGGGGATATGCCGCTTCACCTGCGTATCTTGAACGACGTCGAAAAACGGATTCTCTCCGGTGAATGGCCGCCGGGCCACCGGATTCCGTTCGAACACGAACTGACCGTCGTGTACGGCTGCTCGCGCATGACGGTGAACAAGGCGCTGACCGATCTTGCCAAGAAAGGGCTGATCGAAAGGCGACGGAAGGCAGGCAGCCTATGTGAGCTTCCCGCAGGTGCAGTCCGCCGTCATGGAAATTCACGACCTCAGGCGCGAGGTTCAGGCGCTCGGACTGCCCTATCGCTACCGTATCGTCAGCCGCAAGAAACGCCGGTTCAGACGCGAGGACCAGCGGCGCCTCGATCTTCCTTCATCCGCTTCGGTTTTGGAAGTCATCTGCGACCATTTCGCCGGCGATACGGCCATTCTGCCATGAGGAAAGGCTGATCAACCTCGCGGCCGTTCCGGAAGCTGCCGATGAGAGCTTCGAGGAGGCTCCCCCGGGAAGCTGGCTGCTTGGCAAGGTGCCGTGGAGCGCTGCGGAGCATCGCATCCGCGCCGAGCCCGCCAAGTCGGATATCGCCGCAGCACTTGCGATCCCGGCAGGCAGCGCCTGCCTCGTCATCGAGCGCACGACCCATAGCGGCAGCCTTCAGATCACCCATGTGAAGCTCACCTATCCCGGCGACAGCCACGAGCTTGTGGCGCAATTCGCCCATACCTGAGCCAATTGAGGCGATGAGAGGCCTTGTTGGCGTCCGGCAAGATTACCCCTTGCGAATCGCCGCGATTCGAGTCCCGGTGTTTACCGCCGTAAATCCGCAACGAAACAAACAATAGCCGCCGACCCTAAAGCTCTGAGCGAATCGCTACTGCCTACCCCGAAACCGTCGCTGATAGGCCGGATCGTAAAGCGAGCTCTCGCGGAAGTCGCTGGCGGCGAGCGATGGGCCGACGAAGATGATCGCCGTGCGCTCGATCGGTTCAGCGGTGACCTTCGCTTCGATATCGCCGAGCGTGCCGCGCAGGACGCGTTCGTCCGGCCAGGAGGCCTTGACGACGATCGCGACAGGGCAATCGGCACCGTAAAGCGGCGTCAGCTCGTCGACGACCTGCTTCAGCGCGTGAATTGCGAGATGGATTGCAAGTGTCGAGCCTGTCGCGCCGAATTTCGAGAGCGTTTCCTCGTTCGGCATCGGCGATGCGCGGCCGGAGACGCGGGTGAGCACCAGGCTTTGCGCGACGGCCGGTATCGTCAGTTCGCGTCCGAGCGCCGAAGCGGCGGCGGCAAAGGCCGGAACGCCCGGCGTCATCGTATAGGCGATGCCGTGCTTTTCCAATCGCCGAACCTGTTCGGCAACCGCGCTCCAGACGGAAAGATCGCCGGAATGCAGGCGAGCCACATCCTCGCCGGCGTTTGCGGCACGCAGATATTCCGCCTCGATCTCATCGAGCGACATCGGCGCGGTGTCGATGATGCGGGCGCCGGGCGGGCAGTATTGCAACAGTTCGGGCGATACGATCGATCCTGCATAGAGGCAGACCGGACACCTACCGATGAGGTCGCGTCCGCGAACAGTGATGAGATCGGCCGCACCGGGGCCTGCTCCAATGAAATGAACCGTCATCCTTCAATCCTTGATCCAGCGCCATTGCGTCACCGGCATTGCCGGCCGCCAGCCGCTCATTGCGCCGAGCGGGGCGGCGCGCGATATTTCGAAGCGTGTCAGGAAGCCGCCGCGCTTCGCCTGCTCGGCCAGCAGCACGGCCTCCATCTCCAGCGTTACCGCATTGGCCACGAGACGACCGCCGCTTTTGAGCGACGCGATCGCCGCGTCCATGACGCCCGGCTCGCTGCCGCCTCCGCCGATGAAGACCGCATCCGGCTCCGGCAGCCCGTTCAGAGCCGCAGGCGCGGTTCCCTCGACAACGGCAAGCCCCGGCACACCGAATGCCGAAGCGTTGCGCGCGATCCGCCCTACCCGCTCGGGCGACTGCTCGATGGCAATCGCCTTCAATGAGGGATCACAGAGCATCCATTCGACAGCAACGGAACCCGAGCCCGCGCCAATATCCCACAGCAGCTCGCCGTGGCGCGGCGCAAGCGCCGACAGCGTCACGGCGCGGATTTCGCGCTTGGTGATCTGTCCATCGTGCTCGAACAGATCGTCGTCCAGCCCAGAGGCGAACGACAGAACGCGGGCTCCTTCTCCCGCGACAGACTCGACAGCGCAGACATTGAGCGGATCGATGCCCGTCAGCCGGAAATCCTGTGCCGAACTGTGCCGGATGCGCTCTCGCTCGCCGCCAAGCGCTTCCAGAACGGTGATGCGGGATCGACCGAAGCCGAGATTTGCGAGGAGCGCCGCCAGTTCCCCCGGTCCGTTCCCGTCAGAGGTCAGTGCAATGATACGCCGCGCGGAATGCAGATGCGGCCGGATGAGATCAATCGGACGTCCATGCAGCGAGATGCACGTCGGTTTCCTGCAAGGGCCAGCCGAGGCGTGAGGCGGCCATGCTGAAGGCGGAAGGCGCCGGAATGGTGCGCATCTCCTGCGCATCCACATGCCGCGAGAGTGTCGCGCCGACGCCGTAAAGAAACGGGTCGCCGGATGCCAGCACCACGACGGGCGTACCGCGCCGCTCGCAGGATGGCCTCGACCGACTTGTCGAAGGGGCTCTGCCAGATAAGCCGCTCGCCCGTGATCAGGCGATCCATCAGCGCGTGATGCCGGGCGCCGCCGAAAACAACCGGCGCGGCGGATATCAGCCGTTTCGCCTGATCGCCAAGTCCGTCTGGACCATCCTCGCCGATGCCGATAATGGTCAACCATGGTTTCATGGAGGCGCCGGGCATATCAGACATGGCAAACATCCGCGTACTGATTTTGGGCGGAACGAGCGAAGCGCGCACCTTGGCGCAGGCGCTTTCCGGCAAGTCTGACTTTGACGTCCTGCTGTCGCTCGCGGGCCGCACCGAAAAACCGTCCAGCCAGCCTGTTTCTATTCGCATTGGAGGTTTCGGCGGGCCGGAAGGCCTCGCATCCTTTCTGCGCGACGGCAAATTCCATCTTCTGGTCGATGCGACGCATCCCTTCGCCACTCGCATCTCCGCCAACGCCGAAGAGGCTGCGACGCCTTTCCGGCATAGCCGCGCTTGCTCTTCGCCGGCCCGAATGGGTTCAGCAGCCGGGCGACCACTGGACGGTGGTTAGAAGCATTCCCCAGGCGATCACCGCGCTTGGGCCAGCCGCACGCCGCGTCCTTCTGGCGACCGGACGCCAGGAAGCGCATTGCGCGGAAGCTGCGCCGCAGCACTTCTACCTTGTTCGGAGCGTCGACCCGGTCACCCCTCCGCTTGATGTCCCGAACGTCGAGTACATTCTCGAGCGCGGGCCCTTCGAGCTCGACAGCGAGATTGCGCTTCTCAAGAGCCATCGTATGGATGCGATCGTCGCAAAGAATAGCGGCGGAGCGGCGACCTATGCCAAGATCGAGGCCGCCCGGCGTCTCGGCATCGAGGTGTTCATGGTCGCCCGCGCAGCCGCGCCTGCCGTCAGGACGGTCGAAACTGTCGAGGAAGCGCTCGGCGCGATCGATCAACTCTTTCCTCCGGCCATGGAACGCGGCGTGTAGACAATCGCAGGCTTGCCACCTCCGGAAATGATCCGCGTCTCCGGCGAACCGATGATGATGCAGGTGGCCATATCCGCAAGGTCGGCCCGCGCATCGCCAAGCGGCTTGACGGTGATCTGCTCATCCGGACGTCCGACGGCGCGGCCGAAGATCACCGGCGTCTGCAGCGGCAGCTGCGTGCGAAGCAGCTCAAAGGCCTTGCCGAGCTGCCAGGGCCGCGCCTTGCTGATCGGGTTGTAGAGGGCGACGACAAAGCCGGCCTTGGCAGCCAAGGTCAGGCGCTTTTCAACGATATCCCAGGGCTTCAGGTTGTCCGACAGCGAGATCGCGCAGAAATCGTGGCCGAGCGGCGCGCCGACGCGCGCTGCGACCGCAAGCATCGCTGTGATGCCCGGCACGACGACGAGCTCGACGGAGCGCCATTCCGCCGGGCCCGTGTCGATCGCTTCGCAGACGGCGGCTGCCATGGCGAAAACGCCCGGGTCCCCACCGGAGACGACGCAGACCTTGCGCCCGCCTGCCGCCATCGTCAGCGCCGCGCCGGCACGCTCCAGCTCCTCGCGATTGTCGGAGGGATGGCGCGTCTGATGGGGGCCGAGATGCAGCCGATCGAGATAGGGACCGTAGCCGAAGAAATCGGTCGATACCGAAATGGCCGAATGCGCTTCCGGAGTCATCTGTTCCGGATTGCCCGGGCCAGTGCCGATCACAAAAAGGATGCCGCTCATCGGTTCGCCTCCCAGCCGGGCACGAGCACCAGCGAGAAGTACGGCGCTTCGCCGTCCGGCCGCTCCGCAAGCTTCAGCATTGCCGAGTTCGCCATCGTGCCGCGCTCGACATAAACCGCTTCGCCGAGGCGGCCAGCCGCCTCCAGCGCTCGACGGATCTTCGGAAGATTGCGGCCGACCTTCATGATGACGGCTGCCTGGGTATCGCCGAGCCGCCGCGTCAATTCCGCCTCGGCCATGGTGCCGGGCAGCACGGAAAGCACGTCGTCGCCCTGAACGATCGGCATGCCGGCGAGAGACCAGCAGCCGGACATGGCGCTGATACCGGGGATCACCTCGGCCGGATAGCGATCGGCAAGCCGCACATGCAGGTGCATGTAGGAACCGTAAAACATCGGATCGCCCTCACTGAGGATCACGACCGTTTTTCCCGCGTCGAGATGCGCTGCCACGGCAGCAGCCGACGCATCGTAAAAGGCGGTGATCTGGCTCTGGTAGAGCGCGTCGCTCCTTTTCGATCTCGGTGGTCACCGGATAATAGAGCGGCAGCAACTCAGCGCTGGGCCGGATCAGGTGCTGCACGATCGCGCGGCCGTTGCCTCCCCGGCCCTGCTTGGCGAAATAGGCAATGACATCCGCGGCTTCGATCGCCTTGGCGGCCTTGATTGTCAGCAGATCCGGGTCGCCCGGACCCGTGCCGACGCCGATGAGACGGCCGGGATCTTGTCATAGTCCCGGCCTCGCCAGCGCGTTGATTGCGGCGGCCGTCATCGCGCTGCCGCCGAGACGGCCGCGAACGATTGCAAACGGCACGCCGTAGGAATTTTCGGCAAGCGCATCCTTGGATTCGGCGGCGCCGACGAAACCAACCGGCATGCCGATGATCGCAGCCGGTTTTGGCGCGCCGTCGCGCAGCAGTTCGAGCAGGTAGAAGAGTGCCGTCGGAGCATTGCCGATCGCAACGACGCTGCCCGCCAACCGATCGAGCCAGAGCTCGATAGCGGCCGCCGAACGCGTGTTGCCGCTCGCTTGGGCCAATTCCGGCGTGCGCGGATCGCGGAGCGTACAGATCACCTCATTCTTTGCCGGCAGCCGGGCGCGCGTGACGCCGTGGGCAACCATCTCCGCATCGCAGAAAATCGGTGCGCCTTTCTGCAAGGCGACGCGCGCGGCATTCACGAAATCCGGGGAGAACTCGAAGTGCGCCGCCGCTTCCACCATCCCGCAGGCGTGAATCATGCGCACGGCGATCTCGGCCTCGTCCGGCGAAAAGCGCGAAAGATCGGCTTCGCTGCGAATGATCGCAAAGGAGCGCTCATAGATCGCGTCGCCGCTGCGGATATAGTCGTAGTCTGGCATTCCTATTCCTGTCCAAGCGCTGCCGCAATTGCCGGGGCGCCAAGCCGTGCGAGGCAGGCGGCCGCCGATTCGCCAGCGCTCTTGTTCTTGCCGATAAGCCGGGCGAGCTTCTCTATAGCCAAATCAATCTCACCGCCAGCAATCGTTACGTCCGGCCTGTCATTCGCACGCCCATCAAGGACAATACCATAACCGCCAGGCATTCCGGTAAGCGTCAGAGTCGGCCGGGGATGAGCGCATCCCTTGGCACAGCCCGAAAGATGAACCGTCATCGATCCGTCGACGAGGATCGCTGCCCGCTGCAACACATCCTCTGCCAGCGCCCGCGTTTCGTAGAAACCCGAGGCGCAGGCTCCTGCTCCGGCACAGGCGGCAATGTTTGCAGATGCCTCGCTAGGGTCGGAGCTGAAACCGTGCCTCGTTGAGGCCGCCTGCAGCTTCTTGGCATTCTCGCGTTCCAGGCCCGTGACGAAAAACATCCGGCCCGGCGCCAGCCGAAATTCAGCGGCCCGAAAGCCCTCCGCCTTTTCGAGAAAGGCTGAAAGGTCAGTTGCCTGCATCTGACCGAAGCGTGGCCTGAGGCCGAGAGCGTAGCTGCCATCGGTGAGCTCATGGAGTCCAGGCAGCGGCATTTCTGAGTGGCGCGGGGCAGCGAAATGCGCTTCCATTGGCGGGAACACATCGCGCAAGGCAGTCGCCTTTATATCGCGCGCTCGCGCGTGGACACCGGCTTCCGACAGCATTTCCAGCAATTGTCCGATTGCACGGACAGCGTCCTTAGCCGAGCCGGCGCAAACCGGCTGTGCCGTCATGCCCTCGCCGCCGATCGCGACCAGCCAGCGGTCATGGTCCATTGCAACAGCGCGGATATCCGCCGTAAGGCCGTGTAGGCCGAAACGTCCGCCGCCATCGACGACGATGGAAAGTTTTGGCGCCAGGCGTGGGGAAAAGAGTGTGGCGCTGAGCTCCTCCCGCAACTGCGCTTCCATGGCCGCGGCGTTGCCCGCCTCACTCGGATCGATGCCATGAAGCGGAGAAAGCTCGATAGCCGGACCGGCCGGGCACGATGATCCCGGCCGCATCGATATCGGCTGCAAGTTGCTCGACGCTCTCGGTCCATAGCCCGCGGATCTGCAGATTTCCGCGGGCGGTGATTTCCAGAAGACCGTTGCCGTTTGCCGCAGCGGAAGCCGCGAGCGCCTTGAACTGTGCAAGCGACAGCGCACCGCCGGCGGGCCGCAGCCGGACGAGCAGACCGTCGCCCGTCACCATGGGGGCAGCAAGCGTCGGACAGGCGCCCCGGCGCAAGCCGGACGGTGCGACGGTGCGCTCTTCCATGTCGATCTGTCTTTCGCCGGCAAAACCCGCCATGGCTCATCCTTTCATCCCATGTCCTTACAGGATGGGGGACGCCCGGCAAAGCGCCGGCTCTATCACTCGAAGTCGCGGCCTTTGCGGAGCAGGTAAATGTCCATGATCCAACCGTGCCGCTCGCGCGCCTCGGCCCGCGTCCGCACGATGTCGTCGGCGACATCGCCAAGCCGTCCGGCACGGATGATCTCATCCTTGGTGCCGAGATAGGCTCCCCAGAAAATCTCCGCATCCGGATCGTCGATCTTCGCGAAAGCCTGAATGCCGTCGAGCATCACGACCGTACTTTCCGCCTTCAGCCCCTCCTCGGCAAGTCTTCGGCCGGTCGTGATCTCCACCGGCTTGCCGACGAGATTGACCGGGATGCCGTGGCTCGCCGCAAGCGCCTGGATGCTCGTAATGCCGGGGATGACGGTGATCCCGAATTCCACGTTATCCCGCACGCGTTCGAGGATGCGCAACGTGCTGTCATAGAGGCTCGGGTCGCCCCATACGAGAAAGGCTCGCCGATCCGTTTTCCGGCAGGCCGCCGATCAGCCCGAGGTAGGTGGCAGCGATCGCCGCATGCCAGTCGTCGACGCTTTGCACATAGCTGCGATCCTTCGTCTCGCGCACCGGTACGGCGAACTCGACCGTCTTTCCGTCGGCCTGCTGGACATATCGCTCGCAGATTTCGCGACGGACTTCTGCAAGCTCCTCCTTCTTCGCGCCCTTCGTGGGAATGAAAATAAGATCGGCGGCATTCATCGCGTTGATCGCCTGAATGGTCACGTGCTCCGGGTTTCCGGTTCCGATGCCGATAACGTAGATATGCCTCACGCAGTCTCCTTGCGGTCTTGCGCTGCTGTCAGCGGATCATGAGCGCCGTGCCGTAGAGTCCGATCGCGAAGACCGTATGCGCGATCAGGTTGAGCGCGCGCACCTTGTTCGGGTTCGGCGTCTTCGACGCGGCCCAGCCGAGGCCGAGGCCCGGCTGCAGCAGGAACCAGCCGGCGCCCACGGTCACAATGCCGAGAATCCAGGCAGGGACGAAGGTCGGTGCCGCCAGCCATGATGGACCCATGATAACCGCGAGAACAAGGCCGTAGATGATGCCGATCGCATAGTGGCCGATCCATCCCAGCGCCAGTTCATGTTCATAGGGCTCCGCATCTGCAATTTTGTCGTGAAACACCTTGCCGCGACCGAGATGCCAAAACCAGCGCCCGACAGGCGCCCAGTTGGGAGCGGGCTGGCCGAAAACGCCGAAAAGGATGATTGCCCAGATGTCCATGAGGATCGTCGCGCCGATCCCCATTGCGATGCCGCGCCATAAAATATCGAACATGAAGAAAATCCAGATGGTTGAACTCATCATTGTCTTAGACGTGGGTGACAGACCCTGCAACATCGCCCTCGCGTTCGATGCCAAATCGCTGTGCAAACGGCGCATTTCAATTTGATCGGCAACGCAAGTCCTCCTAAGTTCCCGGACGAACGAGGGAGACCGCACATGAAACTCGATCACACAGCCAAGGGCGTCTATGCCATCGCCGCGACACCGTTTCATCCGGATGGGCGGCTGGATACGGTATCGGTCGATCGACTGACCGATTTCTATCTGGGTTGTGGCGTCACCGGGCTCACCATTCTCGGCATCATGGGCGAAGCGCCGAAGCTCGAGCCGGAGGAATCGCTTGCCATCACCCGGCAGGTCGTCAAGCGCGCAGGCGTTCCGGTGATCGTCGGCGTGTCTGCGCCAGGCTTCGCGGCCATGCGCTCGCTGGCTCGAGGCGCCATGGATCTCGGCGCCGCAGGCGTGATGATCGCCCCGCCGCCGTCGCTGCGGACCGACGACCAGATCACCGGCTATTATGCCCAGGCGGTGGAGGCGATCGGCGAAGACATTCCCTTCGTCATCCAGGATTATCCGCTGACACTCACCGTCGTAATGACGCCCGGGGTCATCCAGAAGATCGTCAACAATCACACATCCTGCGTGATGCTGAAGCACGAGGACTGGCCGGGCCTTGAGAAGATTTCGCGGTTGCGGGCCGCCCAGAAGGCAGGCGACATGCGGGATATCTCCATCCTTTGCGGCAACGGCGGACTGTTTCTCGATTTCGAGATGGAACGCGGCGCCGATGGCGCGATGACGGGCTATGCCTTCCCGGACATGCTGGTCGACGTCGTCAATCTCCAGCAGGCGGGGAACCGCGATGCGGCGCACGATCTCTTTGATGCCCATCTGCCGCTTGTTCGCTACGAGCAGCAACAGGGCGTCGGTCTTGCCGTACGCAAATATGTCCTGCAGAAGCGCGGAGCGATCGCCAGCGACGCGCAGCGTAAGCCCGCCAGCGGCATTTCGGAGAAAGCAAAGGCGGAAGTGGATTACCTGCTTTCCCGCGTCGCCCGCTTCGACAAGCGCGCGGCGCTCTGAGTCTTTCGACCCAGGCGGTACAGCACGTTTCTGTCCTTGCCGAGGCTTACAGCGTCAATCTGGCACAAGGATTGCGTATTAACGCTTGGTTCATATATCGCTGCTTCGACAAGAGAGGGGTATCATGGTGTCAGTCACGGATATCATTGGAGCAACCTGGCGTCTCGAAGATGCGATCCGCGAAGTGATTGCGGATCCATCGCATTTCCCCGATGAAAGCAAGCCCATGAAGGAAAAGGCGAAAACACTGCCGCACCTTCTGGTTCAGAAGTATCCTCATCTCTCGGAGATCGAGCACGAATTGCGCGGCATCTTCGAGACCTGCCGCCTGGCAATTGATCATAATTCGATCAGTCCGGTGGTTGCGAAAGCAGCTGTTGCCATTGCCGACGAGTACCGCGAGATCATCATCAGGCTGAAGCACTGATATCTTTTTCAACCACCCAATTCTGGGGACAGTGAGGCCCTCGAGCACAGCATTTACCCAGGTCGCGTCATTCGTGGGTTGACGCGACGTGCCGAGGACACTAGCACGCTTCTCGAAGGCATCGGGGGACGTTTTCCATGGAAATCTTTACTGCCGCGGGTTTGGCTGCACTTCTGCAAGTCATCGCGATCGATCTTGTACTTGCCGGCGACAACGCCGTCGTCATCGGCCTTGCTGCGGCCGGCCTGCCGGTCGAACAGCGCAAGAAGGCCATTCTGGTCGGCATTCTGGCCGCCACCGTCCTGCGTGTTCTTTTTGCATCGATTACGGTTCAACTCCTCAGCATCGTCGGCCTATTGCTTGCCGGTGGCCTGCTCCTGCTCTGGGTCTGCTGGAAGATGTGGCGCGAGCTTCGCTCGCAGCACGGAAGCGGCGACGAGGCCCTCGGTGAGGGAGCGGTCCCGAAACAGAAGAAGACCTTCATGCAGGCCGCGAGCCAGATCGTCATCGCCGACGTGTCGATGTCTCTGGACAATGTTTTGGCCGTTGCCGGTGCCGCCCGCGAGCATCCGACCGTGCTGATCGTTGGGCTTGCGCTCTCGATCGCCCTGATGGGCATCGCGGCAAATCTCGTCGCTCGCCTGCTCAACCGCCACCGCTGGATCGCCTATGTCGGCCTGCTGATCATCCTCTATGTCGCGCTCGACATGATGTATCGCGGCAGCCTGGAAGTCTGGCCCTTCCTGCAGGGCTAAAAGCCAAGCGCATCATCCTTCAAGGCGGGTCGGCGAAAGCCGGTCCGCCTTTTTATTTTTGCGAGAGGTGCTCAGCTCGGGGACTGTTGACAAGCCGTGCGTAGCAAAATCAATCTCATTAAAAGGGCATACATTCGGGAGGGCTTTAGGTGTCAGATCTGCTGGTGAGCTTGTATTCCAACAAGCTCGATGAGCTAAAGCAGAAGGGCGAAGCGGTTGGCGTGACCATCCGGCCGGCTCTTCCCCCGGAGTTGCATATCGTCGTCGACTGGGTGCGGCAGAACTTCAGCGAGAACTGGGCAAGCGAATGCAGCGTTGCCTTTTCGCGCCAGCCTGTCGCCTGCCTGATCGCGGTTGAGAACGGCAAATTGCTGGGCTTCGCCTGCTACGACGCCACCGCCCGTGGTTTCTTCGGCCCGACCGGCGTCGATAGCGCCGCCCGCGGCAAGGGCATCGGCCTCGCCCTCTTTTCCGCCTGTCTCCAGACCATGAAAACCCTTGGCTACGCCTATGCCATCATCGGCGACGCGGGCCCCGTCGATTTCTATGAGAAGACCGCCGGCGCCATCGAAATTCCCGCACCCGACAAGGGCATCTACGAGGGCATGCTGAGAAGCACGTCGAAATAGCCATGAGCGAACTCGTCCTACGGCCGGTCAGAGTCCGTAGAAGCGTTCGCCGTTCGGATGCCCAGATCTTTTGCTGGTCGGCAGCGCTCAGGTTCTTCATGGCATTGCCGAGCGTCTCGATCCAGCGGCTATAGTCCGCAACGAGATTGACGACGGGCCAGTCGCTGCCGAACACGAGCCGATCAGGGCCGAAGATATCGAAGACGGCCTCCAGATAGGGCTGAAGCCGCTCCGGCGTCCAGTCAGGACCGTCCTCGGTGACGATCCCGGAGATCTTGCAATGGACGTGGCGAAGATCGCGGAAGTGCTCCATGTCGCGCCGCCACGGCTCGAAGTTGCCGCTTCCGATTTCAGGCTTGGCCATGTGATCGACGATCACCGGCAGATCGGGGTAACGCTCGATGAACCTGATCGTGTTGAGGATATGCCGCGGCTTGATCAGCGCATCGAACCGCAGACCGAGATCGAGCATTGCGCGGAACGCCGGATCGAGCTCCTTCTTGAGGATCCAGTCGTCCTCCGGCAGGTCCTGAAGATAGGGACGGATGCTCTTGAGCTTCGGAAAGCGCGCCCAGCCAGCGAGGTCGGCTGCGGCCGTCGGCGCCAGAAGATCGAGCCAGGCAACAACCCCCTTGATGAAATCGCGCCCATCGGCAAGACCGAGAAGGTAGCCCGTTTCGTGAATAGAGGACGCGGCGGAGACGAGGACGACACCCTCGACATTGTTTTTCTCCATCAGCGGAAGGGCATCACCCGGCCCGTAATCGCGATACAGCACCTTGTCATCCGGCGACATCCAGAGCGAATAGTAAGGCTCCATCGCCAGTGTCCAGAAATGCATATGACAATCGATGCGCCGCATGGCTTCCTTCCTTAAACGTCGTCTGCTCGCGCGATAAGGCTCAGAAAAGCAGCTCGATCGCAAGTGCACCCGGCTCGAAATCCGGTTGAAATTCTCGATTGCCGGATACTTTACTGGGGCTTCAAATCCCGCCCTTCCTGGTCTAGCATCCGCCCATGAGCTTCGAATCCGTCCGCGCATTTTTCGGCGCACATGCACCCGACATCGAGATCATCGAGACCGCCGAAAGCTCTTCGACGGTCGCGCTAGCGGCCGAAGCGCATGGCGTCGAGCCGGCGCAGATCGCCAAGACGATCTGCCTGAGGGTCGGCGACGAGACGATGCTGGTCGTCGCAAGCGGCACGGCGCGTCTCGACAACCGCAAATTCAAGGACGCCTTCGGCGGCAAGGGCCGGATGCTGGGACCGGAGGAAGTGCTGGCAGTGACCAGTCATCCGGTCGGCGGCGTCTGCCCCTTCGGGCTGCCTGCGCCGATCCCCGTCTATTGCGATATTTCGCTGAAACGCTTCGACGAAGTCGTGCCAGCCGCCGGTTCAACAAACTCGGCGGTGCGCATTTCGACGGAGCGGCTGGCCGAACTCACCCGGGCCAAATGGGTCGATGTCTGCCAATAAGCCGGTGGCGGAACTTCAAATCGCAAAAAGAGCGCCTATATTAGGTCTTCGACATGCCGTGGTTGTGCATGACAGGAGATAAGAATGCCGAGTGCCGTTTCGCGTTTTGCCAAGATCGCGGCCATCGCCGCTCTGACGAGCGCTACCGTTTTTGCTGCCTATGACGACGCCGAGGCGCGCCGCGCCGGAGGTTTCGGTGGATTCGGCAGCCGCGGGACGCGCACTTTCCAGGCTCCGCCGGTCACGCGCACCGCACCTGCTCCGGCTGCACCGATGGAACGCTCGATGACGCCGCGCCCGCAGACGCCCGCCACCGCGCAGCAGCCCCTTAACGCCCAGCGCCCCGGCGGCCTCTTCGGCGGCTTCGGCCGCTCGATGATCGGCGGCCTGATTGCCGGTGGCCTGCTCGGCATGCTGCTCGGCCACGGTTTCGGCGGCGGCTTCGGTTTCCTCGGCATGCTGCTGCAGATCGCGCTGATCTGTCGGCGCCGTGATGCTTGCCATGCGCTTCTTCGCCAATCGCCGCCAGCCGTCCTATGGCAGTCGGCGGCCAGGCCGGTCTGCAGCCACGTCCTATAGCAACATGTCGTCCAACAACAATTCGTCGTTTCGCATCCCGACGATCGGTTCCGGCGCGGGCGGTTACCAGCAGCAGCGCAACAATCGGCCGAGCGATGAAATCGGGCTGGCGCAGGCCGATCTCGACCAGTTCGAAGAGCTGCTGACCAAGGTGCAGACCGCCTACGGCGCCGAGGACTACGGCACGCTCCGCCAGCTGACGACGCCCGAAGCCATGTCCTATCTTGCCGAAGAGCTTGGCGAGAACGCCACCAACGGCGTGCGCAACCGCGTCTCGGACGTCAAGCTGCTGCAGGGCGATATTGCCGAGGCCTGGCGCGAGGGCGATCAGGACTATGCGACGCTTGCCATGCGCTATTCGTCGATCGACGCGATGGTCGACCGCGACAGCGGCCGCGTCGTCTCCGGTGACGACCGCCACCCGAGCGAAAGCACCGAGATCTGGACCTTCATGCGCAAGAACGGCGGCGACTGGAAGCTCGCCGCCATTCAGGGCACCGATCAGCGCGCCGCCTGAAATATCAACCCTTGAAGGTGTAGTCGGCGATCGACTGCGCCTTCATTTCAATTGAAAAACCCGGCTTTGAAGGCGGCATATAGGCCGCGTCCCTGATCACGCACGGGTCGAGGAAGTGCTCGTGCAGATGGTCGACATATTCGATCACGCGGCCTTCCTTGGTGCCCGATACGGCGACATAGTCGATCATCGACAGGTGCTGCACATATTCGCAAAGGCCGACGCCGCCCGCATGCGGCCAGACCGGCAGGCCGTATTTGGCGGCGATCAGCAGCACGGCCAAAACCTCGTTCAGCCCGCCCATGCGGCAGGAATCGATCTGCACGATGTCGATTGCGCCTTCGGCGATGAACTGCTTGAACATGATGCGGTTCTGGCACATCTCGCCGGTCGCGACCTTGACCGGGCCGATCGCCTCGCGGATCTTTCGATGTCCGGCCACGTCATCGGGGCTTGTCGGTTCCTCGATGAAATAGGGCTTGGCGAAGGCGAGCTCCTTCACCCAGTCGATCGCCTGGCTCGACCTCCCAGACCTGGTTGGCGTCGATCATCAGGTAGCGATCCGGCCCGATCACCTCGCGGGCGATGCGCAGGCGGCGGATATCGTCTGCGAGATCGCGGCCGACCTTCATCTTCACATGGTTGAAACCGGCGTCGATCGCTTCCTGGCAGAGCCGGCGCAGCTTTGCGTCGTCATAGCCGAGCCAACCGGCGGAGGTCGTGTAGCAGGCGTAACCTTCCTTTTCGAGTGTCGCGATCCGCTCCGCCTTGCCCGCTTCGGTGCGTTTCAGGATCGCGACAGCCTCGTCGCGCGTCAGCACGTCGGTCAGATAGCGATAGTCGACGATGTCGGCGATCTCTTCCGGGCTCATCTCCGCGACGAGCCGCCACACCGGTTTTCCAGCCTGCTTGGCAAGAAGATCCCAGACGGCGTTGACCACCGCCCCTGTCGCAAGATGGATGGCGCCCTTTTCCGGCCCGATCCAGCGAAGCTGGCTGTCGCTTGTCAGATGCCGCCAGAATTTGCCCGGATGGGCGAGAATTTCAGCGAGATCCGCGCCGAGAACCAGATGCTCCATCGCCTTGATCGCCATGCAGCAGATGTCGTTGCCGCGGCCGATGGTGAAGGTCAGGCCATGACCTGAAAGCTGCGCGTCATCCGTATCGAGAATGACGTAAGCCGCCGAATAATCCGGATCCGGATTCATCGCATCGGAGCCGTCGAGGCTCTGCGAAGTCGGGAAGCGAAGATCGAAGACACGAAGGCCGGTAATGCGGGTCATGGGTTCCTCCCGGACGATCAGATCGTCCAGCCGCCGTCAATGGAATAGGCCTGGCCGCTGGTGTAGGTCGCACCGGCGAGATAGACGGCAAGATCGGCAATCTCTTCCGGCGTGCCGAGGCGGCCCATCGGCTGGCGGGAAATGAAGGCGGCACGTGCTGCCTCGTAGTCACCCTGCGCGCGCATGCGGTCCTGCAGCGATGGGCTTTCGACGGTGCCGGGGCAAATGCAGTTGCAGCGGATGCCACTCGCCACGTAATCGGCGGCAACCGATTTCGTGAGCCCTATCACCGCCGCTTTGGTGACGCCGTAGGCAAAGCGGTTCGGCACGCCCTTGATGCTGGAGGCGACCGAAGCCATGTTGATGATCGACCCGTCTTTGCGCTCCAGCATGCCGGGCAGCACGGCGCGGATCGTGCGGATCATCGCTTTGACGTTGAGATCGAAAGCGAATTCCAGATCGGAATCCTTCATTTCGAGAATGGACCCGCCATGCACGAAGCCGGCGCAATTGAAGAGCACGTCGACCGCGCCGATTTCAGCGACCAGCGCCTTCACCGCCTCCTCGTCCAGCACATTCAGCTTGTGTGTCGACATGCCGGTCTCTTCGGCAAGCGTTGCCAGCGCATCCGTATTGATATCCGTTGCATGGACCTTTGCTCCGGCTTGCTGGAAAGCGATCGCGCTGGCGCGGCCGATGCCTTGCGCTGCCGCCGTGATCAGGACTGTCTTGCCGGAAAGAGTGATGCTCATGTCTTGGCCTCTTCAGGATCATCAAAAAATGCGGGAGGAAGCGCAGTCAGCGTTGCGAAGATTCGCAGCATCGGAAGTGCGACGTCCCTGCTCCACCTCCTTGAGCGGTCCGTCGTCTGCATGCGTATCGCACTATCGATAGGAAGCTTGGGAGGAAAAGGCAACGATCATCTTTCTCACATTACGCGGCGCATCGCAGGGGCCACCTTCATCCGCGAATACACGAAAATCCCGAATCCCGGCTTGCGCAACCCGTCAATCTTCTGGAAGCTGTTGGCCGAGGAGAACCGGCGCACAAAGCTGTCCGGCGATGTAGATTCGGAAGATTTCTTGTGATTGTTTCATCCCCCCGCACCTTTTTGTCGTCCCTGTTCCATGCCGCCGTTCGCGCGGCCGATCCGCTGACCGGGATCAAGGCGCATTTGCCCGCAAGGCCGAAGGGCCGGACGGTGGTCATCGGCGCCGGCAAGGGGGCGGCACAGATGGCGCGCGCCCTTGAAAGCGTCTGGGACGGGCCGCTCGATGGCGTCGTGGTTACGCGTTACGGCTATGGCTGCGAAACGCAGGCAATCGAGATCATCGAAGCTGCCCATCCGGTTCCGGATGCCGCTGGCCTTGCCGCATCGAGGCGGCTGATGGAAGCGGTGAAGGACCTGACGCCGGACGATCTGGTGATCGCGCTCATCTGCGGCGGCGGCTCCGCCTTGCTGCCGGCACCGCCCGAAGGGCTGACGCTCGACGACGAGATTGCGGTAAACGAGCTGCTGCTTGCCTCGGGGGCGCCGATTTCCGCAATGAACGTCGTGCGCAAGCATCTCTCCACCATCAAGGGCGGACGGCTGGCCGCGGCAACGAAGGCACGCGTCGTCAGCCTGATCGTTTCGGACATCCCGGGCGACAATCCCGCTCATGTCGCCTCCGGCCCGACCGTTCCCGACAGCTCGACCCGGCAGGATGCTCTGGAGATCGTCCGGCAATACGGATTGAAATTGCCGCAGGCAGCCCTTGCCCATCTCGCCTCGCCGAAAGCCGACGCGCCTCGCCCGGATGATCCGATCTTTGCCGGGCATGCGCACCATATCATCGCCTCCGCCGGCGTTTCGCTCGAAGCGGCCGCAGCGCTCGCACAGTCACAGGGCATCACGCCGGTGATCCTCTCGGATTCGATCGAAGGCGAATCCCGCGACGTTGCGCTGGTGCATGCGGCGATCGCCCGCGAGGTGCTTGGCCGCAACCGGCCATTCGAGAAGCCGGTGGTCATCCTGTCCGGCGGCGAGACGACCGTGACGCTGCGGGCCAAAGGCGGCAAGGGCGGGCGCAACGGCGAATTCGCGCTCGCCGCGGCGCTGGCGATCGACGGCCATGACATCCATCTGCTGGCCGCCGATACCGACGGCATCGACGGCTCGGAAGACAATGCAGGCGCCTTTGCCGACGGCGCCACCGTCAAACGCCTGCGCGCCCAGGGCCTCGATCCCCGCCGCCTGCTCGACGGCAACGACAGCTATTCGGCGTTTCAGGCAATCGGCGATCTCTTCGAGACCGGACCGACGGGCACCAACGTCAATGACTTCAGGGCCATTCTGATTCGCTAATCCCCGACGGAAGGCGTGACGGCGGCTCTGCCCTCCCGGCGGAAGGCATCCGGGCTCTTCGACATCCATTTGCGGAATGCGCGATAGAAGGCGCTGGGTTCGGAATAGCCGAGCTGTGTGGCGATATCGCCGACCGTCTTCGACGTGTTGAGCAGCATGTCGACGGCAAGGTCGCGGCGTATGTCGTCCTTGATGCCGGCGTAGCTCTGGCCTTCCTCATGCAGGCGATGGCGCAGCGTGGAAGGCGGCATGCGCATTTCGGCGGCAAGCTCCACGAAACTCGACCAGGCCGCCGGCGGCACCTGGCTGCAGCCTGCGGCGGACGCTGGCAGCGAGCCCGGCATCGTAGCGGTAGCGCACGAGAATATTGGCCGGCGCGCCGCGCAGGAACTGCTTCAGTGCCTGCTCGGTGCGCGAAATCGGCAGGTCCAGCATGGCACTGTCGAAGCCAAGCCGGCTGATCGGCTGGGAGAAACGAACCGGCGCGCCGAAGAAGAGCCGGTAGTCGGCCCCCTGCTGCGGCTCGTCGCAGCGGAAATCGACCAGGCGGATCGGAATGCGGCGGCCGACCAGCCAGCAGATGATGCCATGCAGAATGATCCAGTAGGTGCGATAGGCGAAGGCCGAGCGCGGCGCGCCGGCATCCCTGAGTTCGATCTGCAGCCAGCCCGTCGCGGATGACGAGCTCGCCGCGCGGATCCTCGAGCACGACATCGAGGAAGCGCAGCGCCCGGCGCAAGGCCTGGCCGAGCGTCGGCGCATGCAGCACGCAGTGGCAGAGCAACGTGAAGCTGCCTCTGCGCATCGGCCGTCCGCCCATGCCGAAGAATTCGTCGTCGAGTTCGGCCGCGATCGCGAGCCACAGTGCGCCGTAGATTTCGGCCGAAACCGGCTCCTCGACGTTCGGCGGCAGCCCGAGCGCCGCAAGCATGGGCTCCGTCGGCTTGCCCATCCGGCGCAGGCTGTCGAGCGCTTCCTCGACAAAGCCCGGCGCGATCATGCGCCGTCTCGATTTCAGTCATTGCCGTCTCTCGCTATGGCAAAACTGGCCGAAATTATGAAGCAGTTCTGTCATCGCTTGCAATAGTGCGGACGGCATAGAGTCCGTGCTATTCTGGACGAGTCAAGTTGCGGCGCCACGCGTCTGCAGGTGGCCTGGGCGCTACATGAGAGGAGCATCGTAGGGCTGTGGGAGCAAATCCATGTTGATCCGTGGCGGAAGCTTTCATCGTCACCGGCGGCGGATCCGGCCTCGGCGCGGCGACGGCGCGGATGCTGGTCGCAGACGGCGCCCGCGTCGTCATTGCCGATCTCAACGACGAAGCCGGTGAGAAGATCGCCGCAGAACTCGGTGCGGATGTCCGTTACGTCCACGCCGACGTCACCAGCGCGGAGGATGGCGCGGACGTCGTCGCTGCCGCTCTCGAGGCATTCGGCGATCTGCGCGGGCTGGTCAATTGCGCCGGCGTCGCGCCGGCTGAAAAGGTGATCGGCCGCGACGGGCCGCATCGGCTCGAGAGCTTCGCGCAGACGATCAGCATCAATCTCATCGGCACGTTCAACATGATCCGGCTGGCCGCATCCGCGATCCAGAACGAGGAGCCGGATGCGGAGGGCGAGCGCGGCGTCATCGTCAATACGGCCTCGGTTGCTGCCTTCGACGGACAGATCGGTCAGGCTGCCTATTCCGCCTCGAAGGGCGGTGTCGTCGGCCATGACGCTGCCGATTGCCCGCGAACTTGCGCGCCACGGCATCCGCGTCGTATCGATCGCTCCCGGCATCTTCGAGACGCCGATGATGGCAGGCATGCCGCACGGAGGTTCAGGAAGCGCTCGGCAAGAGCGTGCCCTTTCCGCCGCGTCTCGGCCGGCCCGCTGAATTTGCCGCGCTGGTGCGCCATATCTGTGAGAACAGCATGCTGAACGGCGAGGTCATCCGCCTCGACGGCGCATTGCGGATGGGCGCGCGCTGAGCGCGTCCCGGGAGGAAAAGACATGACATTGCAGGATCCCATCGTCATCGTCGGCTCGGCGCGCACCGCCGATGGGCGGATTTCAGGGCGAACTGCAGCGACGCGACCGCGCCCGAACTTGGAGCGGCCGCGATCCGCGCTGCCCTTGCAGCGCAGCCGGGTCGAGGCCGAAGCGGTCGACGAAGTCGTCTTCGGCTGCGTCCTGCCGGCCGGCCAGGGGCAGGCGCCGGCCCGGCAGGCGGCGATCGGCGCCGGCCTGCCCTTCTGCGACCGGCGCCAGCACCGTCAACAAGATGTGCGGCTCCGGCATGAAGGCGGCGATGATGGCCCACGACCTGATTGCGGCCGGCAGCGCCTCCATCGCCGTCGCCGGCGGCATGGAAAGCATGACGCAATGCGCCCTATCTGCTTGATCGTGCCCGCGGCGGTTACCGGCTCGGCCATGGCCGCGTCATCGACCACATGTTCCTCGACGGGCTGGAGGATGCCTATGACAAGGGGCGGTTGATGGGCACCTTCGCCGAAGACTGCGCCGAGGCCTATCAGTTCACGCGCGCGGCGCAGGACGACTTATGCCGTCGCCTCGCTGACGCGGGCGCAGAAGGCGATCGAGGACGGCTCTTTCGACGCCGAGATCACGCCGGTGACAGTCAAGACCGGCAAGGCCGAGCAGGTCGTCGAGCCGCGACGAGCAGCCGGGCAAGGCGAAGCTCGACAAGATCCCGACCCTGAAGCCGGCCTTCCGCGACGGCGGCACGGTGACGGCCGCCAATTCCAGCTCGATTTCCGATGGCGCGGCGGCGCTGGTGCTGATGCGCCGCTCCGAAGCCGAACGCAGGGGCTTGACGCCGCTCGCCACCATCACCGGCCATGCCACGCATGCGCAGGCGCCCAATCTGTTTGCCACCGCGCCGATCGGCGCGCTTGAAGAAGCTTGCCGAGCGCACCGGCTGGGCGCTTGAAGGACGTCGATCTGTTCGAGATCAACGAGGCCTTCGCCGTCGTCGCCATGGCGGCGATGCGCGATCTCGACCTGCCGCACGACAAGGTCAACGTGCATGGCGGCGCCTGCGCGCTCGGCCATCCGATCGGCGCATCCGGCGCCCGCATCATCGTCACGCTGCTGGCAGCACTTGAGCGCTACGACCTGAAGCGCGGCATGGCCGCGCTCTGCATCGGCGGCGGCGAGGCGACGGCCGTCGCCGTCGAGCGGCACTAGACGGGACGGGAGGAACGCACATGATCCTGTCCGAGACAGCAGATCCAGATCCGCGACTGGCCCGCGACTTCGCCCGCGAGCGGCTGGCGCCGGGTGCGGCCGACCGCGACCGCGATCGCATGCCTTTCCCAAGCGAGGAGCTGAAGGAGATGGGCGAACTCGGCTTGCTCGGCATGCTGGTGCCGGAAGCCTATGGCGGCTCGGACACCGGCACCGTCGCCTATGCCGTGGCCCTCGAGGAAATCGCCGCCGGCGACGGGCCGTGCTCGACCATCATGAGCGTCCACAGCTCGGTCGGCTGCGTGCCGATCCTGAAATTCGGCACCGAGGAGCAGAAGCAGCGCTTCCTGCCGAAGCTTGCGAGCGGCGAATGGATCGGCGGCTTTGCGCTGACCGAGCCGCAGGCCGGCTCCGACGCCTCCAACCTGCGCACCCGCGCGCGCCGCGACGGCGATCACTATGTGCTCGACGGCGCCAAGCAGTTCATCACCTCGGGCAAGAACGGCCATGTCATCATCGTCTTCGCCGTCACCGATCCCGATGCCGGCAAGAAGGGCATCACCGCCTTCATCGTGCCGACCGATACGCCCGGCTATGAGGTCGTCCGCGTCGAGGACAAGCTTGGCCTGCATTCCTCCGATACCTGCCAGATCGCCTTCAACGGCATGCGCATCCCGGCCGACCTGCAGGCTCGGCGAGGAGGGCGAAGGCTACCGGATCGCGCTTGCCAATCTCGAAGGCGGCCGGATCGGCATCGCCGCGCAGGCGGTCGGCATGGCGCGGGCGGCCTTCGAGGCGGCACGCGACTATGCCCGCGAGCGCATCGCCTTCGGCAAGCCGATCATCGAGCATCAGGCCGTCGCCTTCCGCCTTGCCGACATGGCGACGCAGATCGAGGCGGCGCGGCAGCTCGTTTTGCATGCGGCCGAACTGCGAGGAAGCCGGCGTGCCCTGCCTGTCGGAAGCCTCGATGGCGAAGCTCTTTGCCTCGGAAATGGCGGAACGCGTCTGTTCGGATGCGATCCAGATCCATGGCGGCTACGGCTACATGGCCGATTATCCGGTCGAGCGCATCTATCGCGATGTCCGCATCTGCCAGATCTACGAGGGAACGAGCGACGTGCAGCGCATGGTGATTGCGCGCAATCTATAGAGCAAACACATGCCGTCCTGTTCCGGGAGGAGAGGAAGCAGGGCCGGCAAAGGGAGGAACGAGACCATATGACGCGAGTTCCGCTCAATTGAGCCTGCATGTCCCCGAACCCGCCGTCCGTCCGGGCGGCCAGCCGGATTTTTCCAACGTCAAGATCGCCAAGGCCGGCTCCGTGCCGCGCCCCGAGGTCGATGTCGCGTCCGAGGACATCCGCGATCTCGCCTATTCGATCATTCGCGTGCTCAACCGCGACGGCGAGGCGGTCGGTCCGTGGGCCGGGCATGCTGTCCGACGAGGAACTGCTGACCGGCCTGCGCAACATGATGAAGCTCCGCGCCTTCGACGCCCGCATGCTGATGGCGCAGCGGCAGGGCAAGACGTCCTTCTACATGCAGCATCTGGGCGAAGAGGCCGTCAGCTGCGCCTTCCGCAAGGCGCTCACGAAGGGCGACATGAACTTTCCGACCTATCGGCAGGCGGGCCTGCTGATCGCCGACGATTATCCGATGGTCGAGATGATGAACCAGATCTACTCCAACGAGAGCGATCCGCTGCACGGCCGGCAGCTGCCGATCATGTATTCCTCGAAGGAGCACGGCTTCTTCACGATCTCCGGCAATCTCGCGACCCAATATGTGCAGGCGGTCGGCTGGGCCATGGCGTCGGCCATCAAGAACGACACCAAGATTGCCGCCGCCTGGATCGGCGACGGCTCGACGGCGGAATCGGATTTCCATTCCGCGCTCGTCTTCGCCTCGACCTACAAGGCGCCGGTCATCCTCAACATCGTCAACAATCAGTGGGCGATCTCGACCTTCCAGGGCATCGCCCGCGGCGGCTCCGGCACGTTTGCCGCCCGCGGCCTCGGCTTCGGCATTCCGGCACTGCGCGTCGACGGCAACGACTATCTCGCCGTCTATGCCGTCGCCCGCTGGGCGGCCGAGCGCGCCCGGCGCAATCTCGGCCCGACGCTGATCGAATATGTCACCTACCGCGTCGGCGCGCATTCGACCTCCGACGATCCGAGCGCCTACCGGCCGAAGACGGAATCCGAGGCCTGGCCGCTCGGCGATCCGGTGCTGCGTCTGAAGAAGCATCTGATCGTCAGGGGCGCCTGGTCCGAGGAGCGGCATGTGCAGGCGGAAGCCGAAATCATCGACGAGGTGATCGAGGCGCAGAAGCAGGCCGAAGCATCACGGCACGCTGCATGCCGGCGGCAAGCCCTCCGTGCGCGACATCTTCGAAGGCGTCTATGCCGAGATGCCGCCGCATATTCGCCGCCAGCGGCAGAAGGCAGGGTACTGACATGGCCAGAATGACGATGATCGAGGCCGTGCGCAGCGCCATGGACGTGTCGATGGCACGCGACGACGACGTCGTCGTCTTCGGCGAGGACGTCGGCTATTTCGGCGGCGTCTTCCGCTGCACGCAGGGGCTTCAGGCGAAATACGGCAAGACGCGCTGCTTCGATGCGCCGATCAGCGAATCCGGCATCGTCGGCACCGCGATCGGCATGGCCGCCTATGGGCTGAAGCCCTGCGTCGAGATCCAGTTCGCCGACTACATGTACCCGGCCTACGACCAGATCACCCAGGAGGCCGCCCGCATCCGCTACCGCTCGAACGGCGATTTCACCTGCCCGATCGTGCTGCGCATGCCGACCGGCGGCGGCATCTTCGGCGGCCAGACGCACAGCCAGAGCCCGGAGGCGCTGTTCACCCATGTCTGCGGCCTGAAGGTCGTCGTGCCCTCCAATCCCTACGACGCCAAGGGCCTGCTGATCGCGTCGATCGAGGATCCGGATCCGGTGATGTTCCTGGAGCCGAAGCGGCTCTACAACGGCCCCTTCGACGGCCATCACGAACGGCCGGTGACGCCATGGTCGAAACATGAACTCGGCGAAGTGCCGGAAGGCCACTACACGATCCCGATCGGCAAGGCCGAAGTGCGCCGGACCGGATCGGCGGTGACGGTGATCGCCTATGGCACGATGGTGCATGTGGCGCTTGCAGCGGCCGAAGATACCGGCATCGATGCCGAGGTGATCGATCTGCGCAGCCTGCTGCCGCTCGATCTCGATACGATCGTCCAGTCGGTCTCGAAGACCGGGCGCTGCGTCGTCGTGCACGAGGCGACGCTGACCTCGGGCTTCGGCGCCGAGGTGGCGGCGCTGGTGCAGGAGCATTGCTTCTATCATCTGGAAGCGCCCGTCGTTCGCGTCGCCGGCTGGGACACGCCCTATCCGCATGCGCAGGAATGGGACTATTTCCCCGGGCCCGGCCGCGTCGGGCGGGCGCTTGCCGAAGTCATGGAGGCCTGAGCCATGGGCGAATTCGTGATCAAGATGCCGGATGTCGGCGAAGGCGTGGCCGAGGCCGAACTCGTCGAATGGCATGTCAAGGCCGGCGATCCGGTGCGCGAGGACATGGTGATCGCCGCCGTGATGACCGACAAGGCGACGGTCGAAATCCCGTCGCCCGTCACCGGCACGGTTCTCTGGCTCGGCGCCGAGATCGGCGACACGATCGCCGTGAAGGCGCCGCTGGTGCGCATCGAGACCGCGGGCGAAGGCGGCGAGGACGAGGCGGCACCCGATGCAGCGCCTCCGAAGGCTGCCGCAGCCGCTGCGGCTCGTCGAACCGGCGAAAGCCGTGGCAGAAAAGCCGACCGGCCGGCTCCTCGCGCAGAGGCCGCAGCGCCTGCGGAAAAGCCCCTCGCCTCCCCGGCCGTACGGCTGTTCGCCCGGGAGCAGGGCGTCGACCTGCGGCAGGTGACGGGAAGCGGCCCGGCCGGCCGGATCCTGCATGAAGATATCGACCAGTTCCTCGCGCGTGGGCGCAGCCTCCTCTCCGGCCCGATTGCGCCGGCAAGGAAGACCGCAACCGAAGAGATCAAGGTCACCGGCCTTCGCCGCCGCATCGCCGAAAAGATGTTGCTGTCCACCTCGCGCATTCCGCACATCACCTATGTCGAGGAGATCGACGTGACCGAGCTGGAGGACCTGCGAGCCACCATGAACGCGCGATCGCAAGCCGGACCAGCCGAAGCTGACGATTCTGCCTTTCCTGATGCGGGCAATGGTGAAGACGATCGGCGAGCAGCCGGATCGTCAATGCCACCTTCGACGACGACGCCGGCATCATCACGCGCCACGGCGCCGTCCATATCGGCATCGCGACCCAGACACCGGCGGGGCTGATGGTTCCGGTCGTCCGCCATGTCGAAGCGCGCAGCATCTGGGATTGCGCCGCGCGAGATGAGCCGGCTGGCGGAAGCGGCGCGCACCGGCACGGCGACGCGCGACGAACTCTCCGGCTCGACCATCACCATCACCTCGCTCGGCGCGCTCGGCGGCATCGCATCGACGCCGATCATCAATCACCCCGAAGTGGCGATCGTCGGTGTCAACAAGATCGTGATCCGCCCGGTCTGGGACGGCACCCAGTTCGTGCCGCGCAAGATCATGAACCTCTCCTCGAGCTTCGACCATCGCATCGTCGACGGATGGGATGCGGCGACCTTCGTCCAGCGGATCCGGACCCTGCTCGAAACCCCGGCACTGATTTTCATCGAAGGCTGAGACCATGAAAGAGATCGTCTGCAAGCTTCTCGTCATCGGCGCCGGCCCGGGCGGCTATGTCTGCGCCATCCGCGCCGGACAGCTCGGCATCGACACCGTCATCGTCGAAGAAGGCAAGCCGGGCGGCACCTGCCTCAATGTCGGCTGCATCCCCTCCAAGGCGCTCATCCATGCGGCGGACGAATTCGCCACCGTGCGCAGCAATGGCCAACGGCAAGAGCCCGATCGGCATACGCGTCGGGGACGCCGCCATCGATCTGACCAAGACCGTCGCCTGGAAGGACGGCATCGTCGGCCGCCTGAACGGCGGCGTTTCGGCGCTGCTGCAAAAGGCCAAGGTCAAGATCGTTCATGGGCGCGCGACCTTTCGCGACGGCAAGACCGTCGAGGTCGAAACGGAGACCGGCACCCAGATCATCCGCGCCGAAACCGTCGTGATCGCCACCGGCTCGGAGCCGGTGGAACTCGCGCCCTTCCCTTCGGCGGCCGGTCATATCCTCGACCGAGGCGCTGTCGCTGACCGAGCTGCCGAAAAAGCTCGTGGTTGTCGGCGGCGGCTATATCGGCCTCGAACTCGGCACGGCTTTTGCCAAGCTGGGCTCCGAAGTGACCGTCGTCGAAGCAATGCAGCAGATCCTGCCGCAATATGACGCCGAACTGGTGCGCCCGGTCCAGCGAAAGCTCGGCGAGCTCGGCATCCGCGTGCTGACCGGGGCAAAAGCGAAAGGGCTCTCCGGCGACGGCAATGCGCTGGCCGTCGAGACGCCGGACGGCGAGGAACAGCAGTTGCCGGCCGACAGGATCCTCGTCACCGTCGGCCGCAAGCCACGCACCGCGGGATGGGGGCTGGAGGAACTCGACCTCGACCGTTCGGGACCATTCCTGCGCATCGACGACCGCTGCCGGACCTCGATGCGCGGCGTCTATGCCATCGGCGATGTCACCGGCGAGCCGATGCTTGCCCATCGCGCCATGGCGCAGGGCGAAATGGTGGCCGAGATCGTCGCCGGGCAGAAGCGCGCCTGGGACAAGCGCTGCATTCCGGCGGTCTGCTTCACCGATCCGGAGATCGTCACGGCCGGCCTTTCGCCCGACGAGGCGCGCGCGCAGGGCTATGACATCCGCGTCGGCCAGTTTCCCTTCAGCGCCAATGGCCGCGCCATGACGATGCATTCGGAAGACGGCTTCGTTCGCATCGTGGCGCGAACCGACACCAATCTCGTCCTCGGTATGCAGGCCGTCGGCGCCGGCGTTTCCGAGCTGTCGAGCGCCTTCGCGCTCGCGATCGAAATGGGCGCGCGGCTCGAGGACATCGCCGGCACGATCCACGCCCATCCGACGCGCAGCGAAGCCGTCCAGGAAGCCGCCCTCAAGGCGCTCGGCCACGCGTTGCACATATAGGATCCGGCTAAACCCGCGAACCTTGCTGCGGTCACGAGGGCAATGAGGTTCTCCATCTGGCCGTGGCTTCCAGCCACTGTCTGGTTCGCGCCTCGGGATCGCCATTCAGCGTGATGTCGGTCACCACGGCCGCGCTGTCTGCGCCATGCGCAAAGACGCCGTCGATGCGATCGATGTTCAGACCGCCGATCGCGACGAGCGGCAGGCCGCCGATCCGCGCCTTCCAGTCGCGCAGCCGTTCCAGGCCCTGCGGCGCCCATTTCATCTGCTTCAGGATCGTCGGATAGACCGGGCCGAGCGCGACATAGTCCGGCTTCGCCGCCAGCGCCGTCTCCAGTTCAGCCTCGTCATGCGTCGAGAGGCCGAGCTTCAGGCCGGCCGCGCGGATCGCGCGAAGATCGGCCTCAGCCAGATCCTCCTGGCCGAGATGGACGAAATCGCATCCTTCCTCGATCGCCAGTTGCCAATAGTCGTTGACGATCAGCTGGCAACCATGTGCGGCGCAGATCGCCTTTGCGCGTGCGGATCTCGGCGCGGATCTCCGCCTCCGTACGATCCTTGATGCGCAGCTGCACCAGCTTCACGCCAAGCGGCACGAGACGCTCGATCCACTCGGCGCTGTCGACGATCAGGTAGAAGGGATCGAGCTTCATGCGAACACCGCCTTGCCGATAACCGGCGTCGAGGGCACCGCCATGTCGCGCGGTTCCAGCATGCCGGCGCCGAATGCCAGCCTGCCCGCCTCGATCGCCCTGGCGAAGGCCTCGGCCATCGCGACGGGATCGGCGGCGCCGGCGACAGCCGTGTTCAGCAGTACGGCGTCGAAACCGAGTTCCATGACCGTGGCGGCATGCGACGGCCGGCCGATGCCGGCATCGACGATCAGCGGCACATCGGGGAAATGCGCCCGCATGGCGCGCAGCGCCGGCAGGATTGAGCGGCCCCGTGGCCGCTGCCGATCGGCGCGCACCAGGGCATCAGGACCTTGCAGCCCGCCTCGAGCAGCCGTTCCGCCACCACGAGGTCGTCGGTCGTATAGGGAAAGACCTCGAAGCCTTCGCTGGAGAGAATACGCGCGGCCTCGACCAGCCCGAACACATCGGGCTGCAGCGTATCGTGATTGCCGATCACCTCGAGCTTGATCCAGTTGGTCCGAAACACCTCGCGCGCCATCTTCGCCGTCAGCACCGCTTCGGAGACGCCATGGCAGCCGGCGGTATTGGGCAGCACGCGCACGCCGAGCGTCCGGATCATCTCGAAGAAGGCGCCGCCGTTCCGGCCGCCGGCCGTCTCCCGGCGCAGCGAGACGGTGACGATCTCCGTTCCCGATCGCGACACGGCCTCGGCGAGGATAGCCGGCGAAGGATAGCGCGCCGTGCCGAGCAGAAGGCGGGACGTGATATCGGTTCCGTAGAGGTTCAGCATCGGTCAGCCTCCCTGCATCGGCGTGAGGATTTCGATCCGGTCGTTCTCGTTGAGGCCGTGGTCGGAGCGGTCCTCGCGGTGAACGAGCTCGCCATTGACGGCAGTCGCCAGCCAATCGCCCTCATATTCCATCAGCGTCAGCAAGCTCGGAGAGCGTCGTTGCGGCGATATCCTGAGGCTCACCATTGACGATCAGTCTCATGGGGCATTCCTTCCAGTTGCGGTTGAAAACAAGATCCGCGGCCTTGGCGGCCATCGCCGGTGCGAGCAGAAAGCCGTGGCGATAGAGACCATTGACGACGACTGCATTCCCTTCGCCGGATCGCGCGGGGAAAATTGTCGGGAAAGGCGGGCCGCACGCCGGCGCCGGTTTCGACGACCGTTGCGTCGGCAAAGGCCGGATGCAGCGTATAGGCGGCGTTCAGCAGCTCCATCAGCGAGCGCGCCGATGACCGGTCCATCGAACTCGGTCTCGATCATCGTCGCGCCGACCATGAAGAGCCCGTCGCCGCGGGGGACGACATAGACCGGAATGCGAGGATGCAGAAGACGAACCGGACGGGTGAAGTGTCACCTCATCGGTCTCGAGATAGAGCATTTCGCCGCGAACGCCGCGCAGACCTTCGGTCTTTGCCGATCTGCGCCGCGCCCGTGCAGTCGACGCACGTCGGTCGAAGCCGTGCTCGTCCGCGCTCTCGCCGATGAACGACACGCCCTTGCGCCGTGAGCTTCTCACGCAGCAGCGTCAGCGCCCGCCGCGGATCGAGATGCGCTTCGCGCGGAGAAGAACAGGCCTTGCCGAAGCGCCCGGCAAGCGCCGGTTCCAGCGAGGCAATGTCCTCCTCGTCCAGCCACTCGTAACCTGACGTGCGGCTGGCGAAACGTTGCAGCTCGCTTTGGTCGCGCGCGGGCGCCACCACCAGCGTTCCGTTTCGTTCGAACTTCCGCGGCAGGATCGCATCCCACCAGTCGGCGGCGTCGAGGCCGTGCACGAGCACCGCCTCCTCGCGCGCTTTCCCGCTCGCACCAGGGCGCCAGCATGCCGCCGGCGAGCCAGGATGCGGCACCGCCGGAAGCCCGGGACGTGGTCGAACACGGTGACCTCGGCTCCGCGAGCGCGAAGCTCATGGGCAACCGTGAGGCCGGCGACGCCGGCCCCTTTGACAAGCACGCGCATGTCAGTCGTCCGAAGGCGTGACGGTCATCGACGCGGCATGTAGAGATCGCCGCCGTCGCGGTATCGAGCCGCCATCGCCTCCAGGCCCTCCTTCTGCGCTTCGGCGCGGATGTCATGCGAGATCCGCATGGAGCAGAATTTCGGGCCGCACATCGAGCAGAAGTGCGCCACCTTGTGCGCCTCCTTCGGCAGCGTCTCGTCGTGGAAGGAGCGCGCCGTTTCCGGATCGAGCGAGAGGTTGAACTGGTCCTCCCAGCGGAATTCGAAACGGGCGCGCGACAGCGCGTCGTCGCGCAGCTGCGCGGCCGGATGCCCCTTGGCGAGATCGGCGGCGTGGGCGGCGATCTTGTAGGTGATGACGCCGGTCTTGACGTCGTTGCGATCGGGCAGGCCGAGATGCTCCTTCGGCGTGACGTAGCAGAGCATCGCCGTGCCGAACCAGCCGATCATCGCCGCGCCGATGCCCGAGGTGATGTGGTCGTAGCCGGGTGCGATGTCGGTCGTCAGCGGCCCGAGCGTATAGAAGGGCGCCTCGCCGCAGACGTGCGAGCTGCTTGTCCATGTTCTCCTTGATCTTGTGCATCGGCACATGGCCGGGGCCTTCGATCATCACCTGGCAATCCTTCGCCCAGGCGATCTTGCGTCAGTTCGCCGAGCGTCTCCAGTTCGGCGAACTGCGCGGCGTCGTTGGCATCGGCGATCGAGCCGGGACGCAGGCCGTCGCCGAGCGAGAAGGAGACGTCATAGGCGCGGCAGATGTCGCAGATCTCGTCGAAATGCTCGTAGAGGAAGCTCTCCGGTGGTGATGCAGACACCACTTGGCCATGATCGAGCCGCCGCGCGAGACGATGCCGGTGACGCGGTTGACGGTGAGCGGGATGTAGTGCGAGCCGCACGCCGGCATGGATGGTGAAATAGTCGACGCCCTGCTCGGCCTGCTCGATCAGCGTGTCGCGATAGACCTCCCAGGTCAGGTTCTCGGCAATGCCTTCGACCTTCTCCAGCGCCTGATAGAGCGGCACGGTGCCGATCGGCACCGGCGAATTGCGGATGATCCATTCGCGGATGTTGTGGATGTTGCGGCCGGTCGAAAGGTCCATGACGGTATCGGCGCCCCAGCGCGTCGCCCAGACCATCTTCTCGACCTCCTCGGCCATCGACGAGGTGACGGCGGAGTTGCCGATATTGGCGTTGATCTTCACCAGGAAGTTCCGGCCGATGATCATCGGTTCGGATTCCGGATGGTTGATGTTGGCCGGGATGATCGCCCGCCCGCGCGCGACTTCCTGCGCGGACGAACTCCGGCGTGACGTGATCCGGGATATGCGGCGCCGAAACTCTCGCCGTCGCGGACCATGCGCCTCCTTCTGCGCCTTGCGGCCGAGGTTCTCGCGGATGGCGATGATATTCCATCTCCGGCGTGATGATGCCGGCGCGCGCATAGGCGAGCTGGGTGACGGCCTTGCCGTCCTTGGCGCGCAGCGGCTGGCGCTGAGCGGGAAATTCCGGCGTCAGCCGTTCGCCGCTGGCAAAGCCGTTGTCTTCCGGGCGCACATGCCGGCCGTCATAGGCCTCGACGTCGCCGCGGGCGAGTACCCAGTCGCGCCGAAGCTCGGGAAGGCCCTGCTCGATGCGGATGTCGGCGCCGTCGATCGTATAGGGACCGGAGGAATCGTAGACGGTGACCGGCGGCTCGCCCGAGGTCGGATGCACGCTGATCTCGCGCATCGGCACGCGGATATCCGGATGGAGTCTCGCCCGGAATGTAAATCTTGCGGGATGCCGGCAGCGGGCCGGTGGTGACGGTCGGGGTGAGGTTCTTTGCGGCAATATTCATGGTTTGAGGCTCCAAGTTGCGATTGGAGACCCAGTCATCAGCCGGAATGATGGAAAGACGCCGACACGGATCCGCATGCGGAATCCAAGCCTTTCGAGCGCTTGCACCGTCCCTACGCCAGTATGAACTGGATCAGGTTCAACGGGTCACTGCGCCAAGCCGTCAGCCAGCAGTATCTCAGCCCCTTGCCGGGACCCCCCTGGTGAATGCCTGAAGGTTAGGATCGGGCGCCGCTGGTGTCAAGACGAATAGGCACATCTTGCCTGGCCTCGACAACAAAAGCATGAGCCATGCTCCTGCCGCCCTTGACAAGCCGGACTGCCTGTATTTTATTCAAGCCTGCGGATTAGGCACTACCTCCGCGCTTACATGACTTCGATAGTCGCTGGGCAGTTTCGCCTCATGACGCCCCATCAGCCGATGGGACCACGTCGTGAGGTTTTTTGTTTTTGGGTTCCGCATGAACGACGCGCTGAAGATCGGCATTCTCTTCTCCACGACCGGGCCCTATGGCTCGATGGGCCGCGATGCGCGCGACGGCGCGGAATTTGCGATGGAGGAGTTTGCCGCGGCAGGCAGGCGGACGATCGAGCCGGTCTTCTTCGATCCGCATGCCGATCTCGCCGCCTATCTCGAAGGCGCCCGCCAGCTGCTGCGCGCCGGATGCCGCCACATCGTCGGCACGATCACCTCCGCCGCCCGCAAGGAAGTCATTCCGCTCGTCGAAAAACACGACGGCCTCCTCTGGTACATGTGCCCCTATGAGGGCTTCGAGGCCAACGAGAACGTCATCTATGTCGGCGGTTGTCCGAACCAGCATCTGATCCCGCTTTTCGAACATCTCATCCCGCGATTCGGCGCTCGCCCCTATCTCGTCGGCGCCAACTATGTCTGGGGCTGGGAGATGAACCGTCTCGCCCGCGAACTCATCACCAATGCCGGCGGCGAGGTGCTCGGCGAGCGCTACCTGCCGCTCGAAGAAACCGCGGTCGAGCGCATCGTCGCGGACATCGAGCAGCGCCGCCCGAGCTTCATCCTCAACAATCTGATCGGCCCGTCGAGCTACGCCTTCCTCGAGGCCATCAAGGAGCTTGGGGAGCGCGACCCGGCGTTCCGCGCCGAAAATTGCCCGGTCGTCAGCTGCGACCTGATGGAATGCGAGCTGGATGACATCGCGGCCGGCGCGGCCTTAGGCCAGCTTTGCGCCGCTTCCTATTTCGACAATCTTGACACGCCGGAGAACGCCGCATTCAAGGCCCGCGTCGCCAAGCGTTATGGCGCTGAACGGCGCGTCTCGAGCGTCTTTGCCAGCGCCTATACAGCCGTCAAGCTCTGCACCGACGCGATCCTCGCCGCAGGCAGCGATGATCCGCCGGCGGTTCGCCGTGAACTCTACGGCAATACCTGGCCGACGCTCTTCGGCGCGCTGTCGATCGATCCGCGAGACCAATCATGCGGCGCTGCCCTTCCATCTCGGCCGCATCAATGCCGACAACGGCTTCGATGTCATCGCCTCGCGCCCGCCGCTGGCCGCCGACCCCTATCTCACCAGGCGCAGCAAGCAGACGGCGCCGAGACTGCGGGTGGTGTCATGAGAGAGACACCCAATTTCACAGGCTGGCATGCTGCGGTCATCCACCGCGAGGATGGCAACACCGAAAGGCTGATCCGGCAGCTGCGCCTGCTCGGCATCCGCGCGACGCTGCAATGGGCTCCGCTTTCTGCCGCCGAATTGCCGCAGATCGTGATTGTCGATGCCGATCAGGGCTGGGACGATCTTCTGCCATGGACGGGCGCCAATCCGGCCTGCCCGGTCGTCGCATTGCTCGGTTCCGAAGCGCCGGGCCGCATCGCCTGGGCGCTCGAAAAGGGTGCCGGCGCGATCATCGCCAAGCCGATCGCGACGTCGGCCGTCTATCCGGCGCTCGTCATGGCGGTATCGATCCATCAGGAACGCAAGAGCGTGGCCGAGCGGCTGCAATATCTGGAAGAGCGCGTCCGGCTTCGCCCGCTGGTCCATGCCGCCGTGGAGAAACTCATGAATGTCGCGCGGCGTCGATGAAGAACGCGCCTATGCGATCCTGCGCGATTGCGCCATGCGCCGGCGCCTGCCGATGGAGCAGATCGCCGCCTTCATCCTCGGCGGCGCCGAACCATTGCCGGAGGCCGGCTGATGCGTGTTCTGAAAGCCATCATTCGTCAGCCCTCGGCGCTGTTCGGCCTCGTCGTTGTCGCCCTCGTTATCATTCTTGCAGTCGGTGCGCCCTGGTTTGCGCCCTTCAATCCCGACGACCAGATGTTCGACGGCCTGTCGCTCGAAGGCGCGCCGCTGCCGCCCGGCGGCCAGTTCCTGCTCGGCACGGACACGCTCGGCCGCGATCTGTTCTCCCGCCTGCTTTTCGGCGCCCGGACCTCGCTGATGATCGGTCTGGTGGCCAACGGTATCGCGGTGACGATCGGCCTCTTCATCGGCATCGTCGCCGGTTATCTCCGCGGTGTCGCAGGCAACGTGCTGATGCGTTTCACCGACCTGATGATGGCCTTTCCGGCGCTGCTGCTGGCCATCGTGCTCGCGGCACTCTTGAAACCCAGCCTCTGGATCGTCGCGATGGTGATCGCGCTGGTCAACTGGGTGCAGGTCGCGCGCATCGTCTATACCGAGACCCGCGGCCTGGTGGAGCGTGACTTCATCATGGCCGAACGCTCGCTCGGCGCCGGGCATCTGCGCGTGCTCTTCATGCATATCCTGCCGCATCTGATCCCGACGGCCATCGTCTGGGGCACGCTCGGCATCGCCACGACCGTGCTTCTGGAAGCGACGCTTTCCTTCCTCGGCATCGGCGTTCAGCCGCCGCAGCCGTCCTGGGGCAATATCATCTTCGAAAGCCAGAGCTATTTCCAGGCCGCGCCCTGGCTGGTCTTCTTCCCGGGCGCGATCATCCTGCTGACGGCGCTTTCCTTCAATCTCGTCGGCGATGCGCTCCGCGACATCCTTGATCCGACGCAGCGGGGGAGAGGCTGATGGCTTTTCTCATTCTCCGCCGCCTCGTACAGGCTGCCCTCATTCTGCTCGGCGTCGCCGCCATCACCTTCGTGCTGCTTTATGCACTGCCGGCCGATCCGGCGCGCATGATCGCTGGACGAAGCGCCACGGCGCAGACGGTTGCCAATATCCGCGCACCAGCTCGGCCTCGATCAGCCGCTGCTCGTGCAGTTCTGGCACTATCTCGCCAATCTGCTTTCACGGCAATCTCGGCCGCTCCTATGCGCAGAAGACCGAGGTCTGGACGCTGATCGCCGCCCGCCTGCCGGCGACGCTGACCCTGATGCTCGCCGGCATCTTCGTCGAGGTGATGCTCGGCCTCACGCTCGGCACGATCGCGGCCGTGCGCCGCGGCGGCTTCGTCGACCGGCTGGTGATGATGGCATCCTTCGTCGGCGTCTCGGCGCCGCAATTCGTCGTCGCACTGCTGCTGCTCTACGTCTTCGCCGTGACGCTCGGCTGGTTTCCGATGAGCGGCTACGGCACGCTCGCCCATGTCGTGCTGCCCGCGTCCACGCTCGGCGTTCTCGGCGCCGGCTGGTATGCCCGCATGGTGCGCTCGGCGATGATCGACGTGCTGAACCAGGATTATGTCCGCACCGCCCGCGCCAAGGGCCTGTCCTCGCGCCGCATCATCTTCCGCCACGCGCTGCCGAACGCCATCCTGCCGATCATCGCGATGATCGGCATCGATATCGGCCAGTTCATGGGCGGCGTGGTGGTCGTCGAGGCCGTCTATGGCTGGCCGGGCATCGGCCAGCTCGCCTGGCAGGCGATCCAGCAGGTCGATATTCCGATCATCATGGGCGTGACGCTGGTTTCGGCGCTCGCCATCGTCATCGGCAACCTGCTTGCCGACCTCATCGCGCCGGTCATCGATCCGCGCATCCGCACACGTTGACAGCAACCAAAGAAGGGGAACCGAAATGTTCAAACGCTGGCTCCGACAGACAACCATGGCAACGATGGTGGCGCTCGCCCCATTGTCCGTCATGGCGCAGGAAACGCCCAAGCAGGGCGGCGACATCGTCGTCACCTACAAGGACGACATCACCACGCTCGACCCGGCGATCGGCTACGACTGGGTCAACTGGTCGATGATCAAGAGCCTCTATTCCCGCCTGATGGACTATGAGCCCGGCACCGCCGAACCTCGTCCCGTCGCTCGCCGAAAGCTTCACGGTTTCGCCGGACGGCCTGACCTACACGTTCAAGCTCCGCAAGGGCGTCAAGTTCTCGAACGGCCGCGAAGTCGTCGCCTCCGACGTGAAATATTCGATCGAGCGCGCCGTCAACCCGAAGACCCAAGGTCCCGGTGCCGGCTTCTTCGGCGCCATCAAGGGCTTCGAGGATGAGACGGCCGGCAAGACGGAAACGCTTTCCGGCATCGAGACGCCGGACGAAGGCACCGTCATCTTCAAGCTGTCGCGTCCCGACGCGACCTTCCTGCACGTGCTGGCGATCAACTTCGCCTCGGTCGTGCCGAAGGAAGCCGTCGAAGCTGCGGGCGGCGATTTCGGCAAGAAGCCGGTCGGCTCCGGTACGTTCATCCTGAAGGACTGGACGATCGGCCAGAAGCTCGTCTTCGAGCGCAACAAGGACTACTTCGTCAAGGACATGCCGCATGTCGACAGCTTCACGGTCGAAGTCGGCCAGGAACCGCTGGTCGCGCTGCTGCGCCTGCAGAAGGGCGAAGTCGATATCGCCGGCGACGGCATTCCGCCGGCGAAGTTCCTCGAAATCAAGAATTCGGCCGACGGCCCGAAGATGATCGTCGACGGCGAACAGCTGCAAACCGGCTACGTCACGCTGAACACCAAGGTGAAGCCGTTCGACAACGTCAAGGTTCGCCAGGCCGTCAACATGGCGATCAACAAGGAGCGCATCACCCGCATCCTGAACGGCCGCGCCACGCCCGCCAAGCCAGCCGCTGCCGCCGCTGATGCCGGGCTATGACAAGTCCTTCACCGGCTATGCCTACGACGTCGCGAAGGCGAAGGCGCTGCTGGCCGAAGCAGGCTTCCCGGACGGCTTCGAAACGATGCTCTACTCGACCAACACCGATCCGCAGCCGCGCATCGCCCAGGCGATCCAGCAGGATCTCGCGGCAATCGGCGTCAAGGCCGAAGTCCGCGCGCTGGCCCAGGCAAACGTCATCGCCGCCGGCGGCACCGAAGGCGAAGCGCCGATGATCTGGTCGGGCGGCATGGCCTGGATCGCCGACTTCCCGGATCCGTCCAACTTCTACGGCCCGATCCTCGGCTGCGCCGGTGCGGTTCCGGGCGGCTGGAACTGGTCGTGGTATTGCAACGCCGATATCGACAAGCGCGCGGTCGCGGCCGACTCGATGTCCGATCCGGCGAAGGCTGCCGAGCGCGCCGCTGCCTGGGGCAAGATCTTCACCGACATCATGGCCGATGCGCCGTGGATCCCGGTCATCAACGAGCGCCGCGTCGTCGCCAAGTCGCTGCGCATGGGCGGCGCTGACAACATCTACATCGATCCGACCCGCGTCATCAACTACGACGCGATCTTCGTAAAGCAGTAAGTCCTCAAAAGGATCAACGCCCTCCCGGTTCCGGGAGGGGGGCAATGTAATCTAGGGAGACACGAGAATGTGCATCGTCTGCACCCACACCATTCACCGCGCCCAGCATAATTTCGGCTGGAACAAGGATTTCGCCCCGGCCGTCGTCGCCAAGCCCGGCGAGACGATCCACTTCGAATGCCTGGATTCCTCCGGCGGCCAGCTCGGCCGCGACGCGACGCTCGATACGCTGAACAATCTCGATTTCGGCAAGATCAACCCGGTCTCCGGCCCGGTCTATGTCGAGGGCGCCAAGCCCGGCGACGCGCTGAAGGTGACGCTCCGCAAATTCATCCCGTCGGGCATCGGCTGGACAGCCAATATCCCGGGCTTCGGCCTGCTCGCCGACCAGTTCAAGGACCCGGCGCTGCATGTCTGGTCCTATGATGCCAACAGCATGGTGCCGGCGCTTTACGGCCCTGGCGGCCGCGTGCCGCTGAAGCCGTTCGCCGGCACGATCGGCCTTGCGCCTGCCGAGCCCGGCACGCATTCCGTCGTGCCGCCGCGCCGCGTCGGCGGCAACATGGACATTCGCGATCTGACCGCCGGCGTCACGCTCTATCTGCCCGTCGAGGTCGAAGGCGCCCTCTTCTCGATCGGCGACACGCACGCCGCCCAGGGCGACGGCGAAGTCTGCGGCACCGCGATCGAAAGCCAGATGAACGTCGAGGCGACGATCGAACTCGTGAAGGATGCCAAGCTCCAGACGCCGCGCTTCACGACGACCGAGCCGGTCACCCGCCATCTCGACGGCGCAGGCTACGAAGTGACGACCGGCATCGGTCCGGACCTGATGACCGGCGCGCGCGAAAGCGTCATGCGGATGATCGACCTGCTCGGCGCCGAACATGGCCTGAGCGCCGTCGATGCCTACCTGCTCTGCTCTGTCTGCGGCGATCTCCGCATCAGCGAGATCGTCGACCAGCCGAACTGGGTGGTCTCCTTCTACTTCCCGAGGATCGTATTCGCTTGACCTTGTCCTCCATTGCCGCGCCCGTTCTTTCCGTTCGCAATCTCAGCGTCGATGCCCTGACGCCCGAAGGCCTGAAACCGGTCCTTCGGGATATCGGCTTCGATCTTGCAAGCGGCGAGACGCTCTGCATCGCCGGCGAATCCGGCTCCGGCAAATCGGTGACTTCGCTCGCCGATCATGGGGCTGCTGCCGAAGACGTCGCTGCGCGTCACTTCCGGCAGTATCCTGCTCGGTGAACGCGATCTTCTGAAGCTCTCCAACCGCGCGATGCGAAGCGTGCGCGGCGGCGATGTCGCCATGGTGTTTCAGGAGCCGATGACGTCGCTGAACCCGGTGATGTCGATCGGCGCGCAGCTGACCGAGGCGATCCGCGAGCATCAGGGCAGCGACAATGCCGAAGCGGTGGCGCTGCAGATGCTCGACGCCGTGCAGATCACCGATCCGGCCCGGCGCCTGAAGCAGTTTCCGCATGAGCTTTCCGGCGGCATGCGCCAGCGCGTGATGATCGCCATGGCGCTCTCCTGCCGGCCGAAGGTGCTGATCGCCGATGAGCCGACGACCGCGCTCGACGTCACGGTTCAGGCGCAGATCCTGAAGCTGATGCGCGAGTTGAAGGCCGAGTTCGGCACCTCGATCATCCTGATCACGCACGACATGGGCGTGGTCGCCGAGATGGCCGACCGCGTCGTCATCATGCAGCACGGCCGGATCGTCGAGGAAGGTCCCTCGCTTGCGATCTTCAACCGGCCGCAGGACGACTATACGCAAGCAGTTGCTGGCCGCCGTTCCGCGGCTCGGAGCCTTGGCGGGAACGGATGGTCCGCCGCGCGTGACGCAGCGCAAGATCGAGCCGGAGCGCTCCGATCGCTCGCCTGTCCTGAACGTGCGCGGGCTGAACGTGAGCTACGGCAGCCCTGCCGGCCGGTTCTTCAAGGGCAAGGCGCCGGTTGCAGGCCGTTCGTGACGTCTCGTTCGATATCCTGCCGGGACAAACGCTCGGCCTCGTCGGCGAAAGCGGTTCCGGCAAGTCGACGACCGGCAAGGCGGTTCTCGGGCTCATTCCCTTCACCGGCAATGTGCTGATCGACGGGCAGAACATTGCCGGTCTCGGCCAGCGCGCGATGCGCCCGGTGCGCCGCTCGGCGCAGATGATCTTTCAGGATCCCTATGCTTCGCTCGACAGCCGCATGGCGGTCGGTGCGGCGATCGCCGAGCCGCATGGTCATCCACGGCATCGGCAGCAAGAGCGAGCGGCAGGATCGCGTCGCCGAACTGCTCCGCCGGGTCGGGCTGACGCCGGATGCCGCGACCCGCTATCCGCACGAATTTTCGGGCGGCCAGCGCCAGCGCATCTGCATTGCCCGCGCTCTTGCGCTCGGGCCGAAGCTGATCGTCGCCGACGAGAGCGTCGCCGCACTCGACGTTTCGGTGCGCGCGCGCGTTCTCGATCTGATGCTGGAACTGCAGGAGACGATGGGGCTCGCCTATCTCTTCATCTCGCACGACATGGCGGTGGTCGAGCGCATGTCGCACAATGTCGCCGTCATGCGCGGCGGCCAGATCGTCGAAACGGGGACGCGGCGGGAGATCTTCGAAAATCCGAAGGACGACTATACCCGGGCGTTGATCGCCGCAGTTCCGATCCCGGACCCGGAAGTCTATCAGAAGCGGGCGCAGGGCCTCGCCTGAGGATGAGCCAGGGCCCTGGCAGCTTCGCGGCGCCGACATCGGCGGCCAGTCGATCCACCGAGCGCATCAATCCGGTCTATGTCGATGGCTAATTCAGCGCCATTAACGCTGTGACGCGCTCCAGATATTATGCAACGCTATCCAAATTCGCTCAGATTTTGAGCAATGCAAAATTTGCACAAAAAAACCGCTTGACGGGCGGATAGTTTTCGTTTGCACTGAACCAACGATCAATTGGTTCGGACCATTTAGCCGATGGAAGCCGCGGGGAATTCGAACTATGCGCTGGACAAGCTGCGGGCGCTGTTGCGCTCCGACAGCCTGGAAGGCAACGGCAAGCTTCCGACGGAACGCGCGCTTTCGGAAATCTCTGGGCGTCAGCCGCCGCGCCATCCGCCGCGCGCTCGAAGTGCTGGAAGCCGAGGGCCTTATCTGGCGGCGCCAGGGATCCGGTACCTATGCCGGCCGGCGCCCCGACGGCTGGAGCGAGCATGTCGACTCGATCGTTGCTGGCACCGATCTGATGGAAGTCATGGAAGTGCGTCTGCGCGTCGAGCCGCAACTCGCCCAGCTTGCCGCCATGCGCGCCAAAGCGCGCCGATGTCGAGCGCATGTATGAGCTCGTCAAGAAGATCTTCGACAGCAGCGATGCCGACGGCCGCGAACTCTGGGACGGTGCGTTGCACCGCCAGATCGCGCAATGCGCCGGCAATCAATTCTTCCTGACGATCTTCGATGTCATCAACAGCGTCCGTCAGGACGAGGCCTGGCAAACCATTCGCGAACGCGCCCGCAATGTCAGCAGAACACGCCCGATTTCCTACGCCAGCACATGGCGATCGTCGATGCGATCGCCGCCCGCGATCCGACCAGGGCCGCCGAAGCCATGCGCCAGCATCTGCTGACGCTGCAGGAAAGCCTGATCCGAGTTACCTCGCTCGATCACCAGGAGCCGAAGACCGAACAAGAACTCGACCTAATCGAGCATCGATGCAAGGGGCGGATATTCCGCCACCAACAATGAAGCAAAGACAACCAGAGGAGAGTGGAATGAAGATCGCCAAATTCGTGACAACCCTTCTTGCGGGTGCGCTGATCGCCCTCCCCGCCTTCGCCGTCGAATTGAAGATCGGCCTTGCAGGACGATGCCGACGTCGCTGGACCCGGCACAGTCGCGCACCTTCGTCGGCCGCATCGTCTACACCGCGATGTGCGACAAGCTGGTCGACGTGTCGCCCGACCTGAAGATTCGTGCCGCAGCTTGCGACCGACTGGAAATGGTCCGAAGACGGTAAGGTAGCTGACCATGAAGCTGCGCGAGGGCGTGAAATTCCAGGACGAAACGCCCCTTGAACGCCGAGGCCGTCGTCGCCACGATCGAGCGCAACATGACGATGCCGGAATCGCGCCGCAAGAGCGAGCTTTCCTCCGTCGACAAGGTCGAAGCAACCGGCGAATACGAGGTGAAGTTCACGCTGAAGAGCGCCTGATGTCACCCTGCTTGCGCAGCTCTCCGACCGCGCCGGCATGATCGTTTCGCCGACCGCCGCCAAGGCCGCGGCGCCAAGTTCGGCGATCATCCGGTCTGTGCAGGTCCCTTCAAGTTCGTCGAGCGCGTGCAGCAGGACCGCATCGTGCTGGAGAAGTTCCAGGACTACTGGAACAAGGACAATATCTTCATCGACAAGGTCACCTACCTGCCGATCCCGGATACGACGGTTCGTCTGGCCAACCTGCGCTCGGGTGATCTCGACATGATCGAACGTGTCGCCGCCTCGGACATCGGCACCGTCAAGAGCGACTCCAACCTCGCTTACGCGGACGCCGTCTCCACCGGCTGGATGGGGATCTATGCCAACATCGGCAATGGCCCGCGCGCCGACAATCCCTTGGGCAAGGACAAGCGGCTGCGTCAGGCCTTCTCGCTGGCGATCGACCGCGAAGCTGTCATGCAGATCGTCTTCGACGGCACCGCCGTTGCCGGTAACCAGCCCTTCCCGCCGAAGAGCCCGTGGTACGACAAGGACATTCCGGTTCCCGCCCGCGACGTCGACAAGGCGAAGGCGCTGATTAAGGAGGCCGGTTATGACCGCGTACCGGTCGAAATCGCCGTCACCAACGATCCGGTCACCATGCAGACCATGCAGATCATCCAGTCGATGGTCGCGGAAGCCGGCTTCGACGTCACGCTGAAGCCAACGGAATTCGCGACGCTTCTCGACGCGCAGACCGGCCGGCAACTATCAGTTCAGCCGTTCCGATTGGTCCGGCCGCCTTGATCCAGATGGCATCATCCAGCAGTTCGTCACCTGCAGGCGCGGGCTCAACGACTCCAAATACTGCAACCCGCAAGTCGACAAACTGCTGATCGAAGCCCGTCATCGACCGGACAATGCGGTGCGCAAGCAGAAATACGACGCCGCCGAAGTCATCCTGAACGATGAGCTGCCGATCATCTATCTCGGACATCAGGCCTGGATCTGGGCCTACAACAAGTCCGTAACCGGCTTCGTGCCATCGCCAGACGGCATGATCCGCCTCGCCGGCGTGAAGAAGAGCAGCTAACCAGAACACGATCATGCGGCGGCGGACGCCCCCGCTGCCGCTCGCCATGGTCGATGACGAGATCGGGATCTGCTCATGTACACCTACATCGGCAAAAGGCTGCTGGTCGCCATACCGACGCTGCTGATCATCTCCATCTTCGTCTTTTCGCTGCAAAAGCTGCTGCCGGGCGATCCGATCCTGGCGATGGCGGGCGAAGAGCGTGATCCGAAAGTGCATCGAGTTTCTGCGGGAGAAATACCGGCTGAACGATCCGGTCGTCTATCAATACGGCTATTGGCTGAGGGTGTCCTCACGGGCGACCTCGGCATTTCGCTGCGCACCAATCAGCCGGTGCTGACCCTGGTTGCGGAGAAGCTGCCGGTGACGATCCAGCTTGCCGTCATGTCGATGATCTTTGCTTTCGTCATCGGCATCCCGATGGGCATATTGGCGGCGGTGAAGAAGAATACCGTCATCGACTTCCTCGCCAATATCGTCGCCTTATCGTGGACTATCCGTGCCCGAATTTCTGGCTCGGGATCATGCTGATCCTGCTGGTTTCGGTGAAACTTCACTGGCTTGCCGGCCTCTGGCTATCAACCGTTCTTCGACGATCCGCTGCGCTCGATCCAGACCATGCTGATGCCGTCCTTCGTGCTCGGCAATGCGCTCGCCGCCACGCTGATGCGCCACACGCGCTCCTCGATGCTGAGCGTCCTCAGTGCCGACTATATCCGCACGGCCCGCGCCAAAGGCCTTTCGGAAGCGTGCCGTCGTTCTCAGCCATTCCTTCCGCAACGCCATCCTGCCCGTCGTCACCGTCAGCGCACTGCTCTTCGGCGAACTGCTGGCCGGCGCCGTTCTGACCGAGCAGATCTTTACCATTCCCGGTTTCGGCAAGCTCATCGTCGATGCGGTGTTCAACCGCGACTATGCCGTCGTCCAGGGCGTCGTGCTCTGCACGGCCGTCGGTTTCATCGGAATGAATCTCATCGCCGATGTTCTTTATGTCCTGCTCAACCCACGCCTGAGGGCTGCCCTATGACCGCAATCGTGCAGACGTCAGTTGCCGCCGCTCCTGCCAAGCGCGCACCGAACCGCGCCTGGCGCAAATTGAAGGCCAACAAGGGGGCGCTGGTCGGCCTCGCCATCATCCTTTTCTTTGCGGCGCTTGCCATTCTCGCGCCGGTACTGCCACTGCCCGACCCGATAGCAACGAGCTGGTCGGCGATCCGCAAGGCGCCGTCGGCTGCGCACTGGCTCGGCACCGACGATATCGGCCGCGACATTCTCTCGCGCATGATCTGGGGCGCGCAGGCCTCGCTGATGGCAGGCATCTTTTCCGTCGCCATCGCGGTGGCGATCGGCGTACCCTTCGGCCTTATCTCCGGCTATTACGGCGGCTGGATCGACCAGATCGTCTCGCGCATCACCGAAGCTTTCCTGGCCATGCCCTTTCTCATCACCGCGATCGCGCTCGCCGCCTTTCTCGGGCCGAGCCTGACCAATGCGATGATCGCCATCGGACTTTCGGCGACGCCGGTCTTCGTACGCCTGACGCGCGGCCAGGTGCTGGCGGTCAAGACGGAGGAATATGTCGAGGGCGCGCGCTCGATCGGCCTGCAGCCATTTCAGCATCATCATCCGCTACATCCTGCCGAACGTTTTCGCGCCGATTCTCGTGCAGGGAACACTCACCATCGCAACGGCGATCATCGCCGAGGCCAGCCTCTCTTTCCTTGGCCTCGGCCAGCAACCGCCGGCCCCTAGCTGGGGGTCGATGCTCAACGTAGCCAAGAACTATCTGGAGCAGGCGCCCTGGATGGCGATGTGGCCGGGCGCTGCCATCTTTCTCGTCGTCATCGGTTTCAATCTCCTCGGCGATGGCCTGCGCGATGCGCTCGACCCGCGCGAAGCATGAATAATCTGAAAGGACTTTTGCAATGACCGCATTTACGACCCGCCCGGAAATCCTCGGCACCTTCGGCGTCGTCACCTCCACACACTGGATCGCCTCCGCGGTCGGCATGAGCATTCTCGAAAAGGGTGGCAACGCGTTCGACGCGGCCGTCGCGACCGGCTTCGTTCTGCAGATCGTCGAGCCGCATCTCTGCGGGCCGGGCGGCGACATGCCGGCCGTCATCTATTCGAAGAAGAAAGACAAGGTCGAAGTCATCTGTGCCCAGGGGCCGGCTCCCGCCGGCGCCACGATCGAACACTATACGAGCGAGGGCCTGTCGCTGATCCCTGGCGACGGCCTGCTTGCAACCGTTATCCCCGGCTCCTTCGACGGCTGGATGCTGATGCTGCGCGACTACGGCAAGCTGACGGTCCGCGACGTCCTCGAACCGGCAATCTACTATGCCGAACACGGCCATCCGATGCTGCCGCGTGTCTCCGGCGACCATTGCCGGCCTCGCCGAATTCTATCGCAAGGAATGGCCGACGCTCGTACGAGACCTGGCTGCCCGGTGGCTCCGCTCCCGAACCCTGGTCGAACTTCAAGAACCCGGTCCTTGCCGAAACCTGGAAGCGCGTTGTCTCGGAAGCGGAAAGCAAGAGCGGCCGCGAGGCGCAGATCGAAGCAGCCCGCGACGCCTATTATCGCGGCTTCGTTGCCGAGGCGATCGATACCTACGTGCGCAAGGCCGAGGTCATGGATGCGAGCGGGCAACGCCACAAGGGCGTGCTGACGGCCGACGACATGGCCAATTGGTCGGCGACGATCGAAGAGCCGCTGACCTATGATTACCATGGCTGGACGATCGCCAAGATCGGCCCCTGGGGTCAGGGTCCGGTCTTCCTGCAGACGCTGTCGCTGCTGAAGGGCTTCGATCTTGCGCGCCATGGACCCGGCCGGCGCGGATTTCGTCCATACCATCACCGAAGCCATGAAGCTCGCCTTTGCCGACCGCGAGGTCTATTACGGCGATCCGAACTTCTCCAAGGTGCCGCTCGATATCCTGCTGTCGGACGCCTATGCAGCAGAGCGCCGCAAGCTGATCAGCGCCGAAGCCTCGCCATACCTGCGTCCCGGTAAGCTGCCCGGCTTCGAAAGCCAGTACGATCTGACCATGGATATGCTGGAGACGCCGGAAGCCAAGGCTGGCGCAGTCTACGAGCCGACCATGTCGCACCTGACGGAAAAGCGCGGCGATACCGTGCATATCGACGTCATCGACCGCGAAGGCAACATGGTCTCGGTCACGCCATCCGGCGGCTGGCTGCAATCCTCGCCGATCGTCCCGGCCTCGGCTTCTGCCTCAATTCGCGCGCGCAGATGTTCTGGCTGAAGCCCGGCCTGCCGTCGTCGCTCGCTCCCGGCAAGCGCCCGCGTACGACGCTGACGCCATCGCTCGGTCTCTACGAGGGTCGCCCGACGCTCGCTTTCGGCACACCCGGCGGCGACCAGCAGGAGCAATGGCAGCTCTCCTTCTTCCTGCGCTATGTCCATCACCGCATGAACCTGCAGGAGGCGATCGATCAGCCGCTGTTCCACACCTCGCATTTCCCGAGCTCCTTCTATCCGCGCACCCGCGAGCCGGGCAGCATCACGGCAGAGGCCAATTTCAGTGCCGAGGTGCTCGATGCACTGCGCAAGAAGGGCCACAAGCTGACGGTCGCGATCCGGAATGGACGGTCGGCCGGCTGACCGCCGCGCGACGCGATGCCGCGGCCTGCTGCGCGCGGCCGCTACGCCGCGTCTGATGCAGGCCTATGCGGTCGGGAGATAAGCGCTCATGACCTGGTCGATCGTCACTCGCGAGCCTGAAACCGGCCATCTCGCCATCGCCGTTGCCACCCGCTTCTTTGCCGTTGGCGGCATCGTGCCGCAATATTCGCGGCGGCGTCGGCGCCGTCGCGACGCAGGCGTTCAGTCAGCCCGCTCTATGGCGTCGATGGTCTGGCGATGCTTGCTGCCGGCCATGCGCCGGAGGACATCGTCAAGACCTGACCGCCCGCGACGAAGGCCGCGAGCAGCGTCAGTTCCACTTGATCGACAGCCAAGGGCAACAATGCTGCATTCACGGGCGCAAAATGCATCGACTGGGCCGGTCATCTGATCGACGAGAATGTCTCGGTCGCCGGCAATATGCTGGCGGGACCGCAGGTGATCGCCGAGACGCTGTCGACCTTCAGAAGACCGCGGCAAGCCGCTCGCCGAGCGGCTGCTCGAAGCCATGCGCGCCGGCGAAGATGCCGGGCGGCGACAAGCGCGGCAAGCAATCCGCCGCTCTGGTCGATCTATCGCGACCAGGACTATGCGTGGCTGAGTATTCGGGTCGACGATCAGTGCCGATCCGCTGGCGGAGCTCGACGTCTCTATGCTGTCGCGCAGGAACGCTATCTGCACGTCGCCGAAACGACGGCGACGCGCGCAGAACCCGAGCGGCATGATCGATCGTCGCGAGATCGACGAAAAGATCGCCGCCCTGGAAGCTGCAAGGATTGCCGAAGGCCGCCCGTCGGCTTCCTTCGCCACGTCGCCGAAGTCATCATGAGCGGAATCGAGTAATGCCTGATACGATGCGCCAGATCATAAAGGTGAGCCCATGACGACTATAGCCGCGCAGCAGACGAACCCAGACGTAGAGCCTGTCCTCTCCGTCTCGAACCTGACGACATCGTTCCTCGTCGATGGCGAATGGCGCACGGTCGTGAAGCAACATCTCCTTCGACGTCATGCCGGGCGAGACGGTGGCGATCGTCGGTGAATCCGGCTCCGGCAAGAGCGTCACCTCGCTGTCGATCATGCGTCTGCTCGCCAAGGGCAGCAGCCGCATCGAAGGTTCGATCATGCTCAACGGCAAGCGACATCCTCTCGCTTTCGGACAAGGAAATGCGCCAGGTGCGCGGCAATGATGTCGCCATGATCTTCCAGGAGCCGATGACCAGCCTCAATCCGATCTTCACCATCGGCCGGCAGATTTCCGAGGCGCTCACCTGCCATGGCGACATGTCCAAGGCCGAAGCGCGCGGCCGAAACGATCCGCCTGCTCGAAAAGGTCCGCATCCCCAATGCCTCGTCGCGCTTCGACGAATATCCGCACCAGTTCTCCGGCGGCATGCGCCAGCGCGTGATGATCGCCATGGCGCTTGGCCTCGCGGCCGAAGCTGCTGATCGCCGACGAACCGACGACCGCGCTCGACGTCACCATTCAGGGCCAGATCCTCGACCTCATCAAGTTGCTGCAGGAAGAGGAAGGCATGTCCGTTCTCTTCATCACCCACGACATGGGCGTGGTCGCCGAGATCGCCGACCGCACCATCGTCATGTATCGCGGCGAAGCGGTCGAGACCGGGCAAACCGACGACATCTTCCATCGCGGCAAGCACCCGTACACGCGCGCGCTGCTCTCGGCAGTGCCTCGACTGGGTTCGATGAAGGGCAAAACCTGGCCGCTCCGCTTTCCCGTCGTCGACACCGCCACCGGCGAGCGCAGCGAGCCCGTCGCGGTGGCTGATACCGTTGATCGCCGCAAGACCCCGATCCTGGAGGTGAAGAACCTCACACCCGCTTTGCCATCCGAGGCGGAATTCTCGGGCCGAGGACCGGCGCCATCCATGCGGTCGAAGACGTCTCATTCGATCTCTTGCCAGGGAGAGACGCTTGCGCTCGTCGGCGAATCCGGTTGCGGCAAGTCGACCACCGGCCGCTCGATCACCCGGCTCATCGAGCCGAACGGCGGCAAGGTGCAGCCTCGACGGCTACGACGTGACGAAGCATCGGATTCGCCAAGCTTCGCCGCATGCGCCGCAGCATCCAGATGATCTTCCAGGACCCCTTCGCAAGCCTTAATCCGCGGATGACCATCGGTGCCACCGTGGCCGAGCCGATCATCGAACACGGCCTCGGCAGCCGCGCCCAGGCTCGCGACAAGGCCGCCGACCTCTTGGAGCGCGTCGGCCTGAAGGCGGATATGATGACGCGCTATCCGCACGAATTCTCCGGCGGCCAGCGGCAGCGCATCTGCATCGCCCGCGCGCTGGCGCTCGACCCGAAGGTGATTGTCGCCGACGAAAGCGTTTCGGCGCTCGACGTCTCGATCAAGGCGCAGGTCTGCAATCTGCTGATGGACCTGCAGCAGAGCCTCAATCTCGCCTTCCTGTTCATCTCTCACGACATGGCCGTCGTCGAACGCGTCAGCCACCGGGTTGCGGTGATGTATCTCGGCGAGATCGTCGAGATCGGTCCGCGCGAGGCGGTGTTCAGCAACCCGCAGCATCCCTACACGAAGAAGCTGATGGCGGCCGTTCCGGTGCCCGATCCATCGCGCCGCGGCATCAAGCGCGAGCTGTCGACGGACGAGCTGAAAAGCCCGATACGCCCACTGGATTATGTCGCGCCGAAGCGCAGCTACCGGGAAGTCGGGGCGGGTCATCTCGTTCAGTTAGAATTGGCGGCCGTGTAGATCGCGTTCTGATCCGCAGTTTTGTGGCAATCGCTGGAAAGCGCGGTCGGTTGCAAGATACTACAAACTTTATAGATTATTATTTGCGACTCCATGCGGAAACTGGCTAGGCCTTGTCTCGAAGATGCTTCAAGCTCTTGCGCGCAAGAACTCGGTTGGACCGGCAGCGGTGACGAATAACGAGACTGATCCATTGGCAAGGCCGACCGTCGCCATTATTGGCGGCGGCGTTTCCGGCGCGGGTGTCGCCTACCATCTGGCGAAGGCCATGGCGGCCAAACCGCCGCGCATCATCGTTTTCGAACCGCGCCGCGAGGTGGGCCGCGGGCTTGCCTATGATACGGAGGATCCGTCCCACCGCATCAACGTGCCCGCGGCACGCATGAGTCTGCTCCCCGATCAGCCGGAGGACTTTCTCGACTGGGTGACGGAAAGCGACAGCGTCGCCGACGACCCGGACGCGCTCTGGCCGAACGGCAATCTCTACCCGCAGCGCCGCCTCTTTGGCGCTTACGTGGCTGCGAAACTGCGCCCCCTCCTCGAGAGCGGTGCGGTGGAGCACAGGAAGACGACTGTAACAAGCGTTTTCTCCAGCCCTGAAGGCTGGCTGTTAACCGACAACGATGGTGATGAAACACGAGCCGATTTTCTCGTGATCGCCACGAGTCATCCCGCGCCCTCGGCACCGCGCAGCCTTACCGCAGCATTGGCCGATCATCCGCGCTTCGTTGCGGATTCGACGCGGCCCCGCTCCCTGGATGTCATTCGCCCCGACGATCGCGTCCTCATCGTCGGCAATGGATTGACCTCCGCCGATATCGTTGCATCGCTGAGCCGCAACGGGCATCGTGGACCGATTACGTCAATTTCCCGCCGCGGCCTTCGCTCGCGCGGCCACGCGCCCTGCCCCCAGGAACCTTTCGGTGATTTCCTCACCGAGCCGTCGGCAAGCGCCGCGGCTCTCCTCAGGAACGTCCGCAACACGATCAGGCAAGCAACCGAAACCGGGGCAAGCTGGCACGCGGTCATCGACCAGGTGCGCGGCAACGGCCATGAAATCTGGCGCAATCTGCCGGTTCCCGAGCGGTGCCGCATCGTTCGCCATTTGCGGCCCTACTGGGATGTCCATCGCTTCCGGGTCGCGCCGCAGGTCGAAGAGGTTCTCGACCAGGCCATTGCAGAAGGAAGGCTTGCGGTTCTCGCCGCTTCCGTCGCCGGGGTCAAAGTCAATGGCAAGGCGATCGATGTGTTTCTGCGCAGGCGAAACGGCGAGCGCGTGAAGAAGCGCTTCGACGCAGTGGTCGTGACCACAGGCCCCGCTCACGGCGGCATACTCCAAAGCCAGCAATGGCTGCATGAACTCAACAGGGCCGGCCATCTTCAGCTCGACCCGACCGGCCTCGGCATCGCCTGCAATGAAAGCTCGGAAGCGGTCGGAACCGACGGCCAATCCGACCCAACACTGATCATTTCAGGTCCGCTTGCGCGCGGCACGTTCGGCGAACTGATGGGCCTGCCGCAGGTGACGGAACACGCTGCCTTCGTTGCTGCGCAACTCGCGGCCAAGCTGAACGCCGAAGGATAGCGCCACCGGGTCGAACCAGCAGATCCCGCTCCTCCTCGAAGAATTAAATCCCTGTAATGCTTAAATTTTTGCAATGAATCGGTAATGAACATTTAATTTGTAAATACGGCTTGAGCGGAGCATATGACTCTCAAGCGACAGTTCTTCAGCTTGACAGTATTCGCCGCCACAGATCGACGGTTTCATTCGGAAGACGAAAGAATTGGCGCCAGTTTCGCCCGACGCCCGCGTTCCCCGACATGGAACCATGACGCCGCCATGCATTGACTTCGCAAGGGACCTTTTCACCATGTCAATGATCCTCTCCAAGCATCGCACCGCAGCTCTGATCGGCGCAGCCCTGATTGCCGGCACGGCCGTAGTACCTTTTGCCATCAACGCGTCAAGCGCCGTTGCCGCACCCGCCGCGATCAACGGCGCGCTTGCATCGGGCGGCTCCTTCGCGCCGATTGTCGACGCCGACAAACCTGCAGTCGTCACCGTCACCACGACGATGAAGGCCACTGATGTCAGTGAACGAGCAATCGCCGATGGACGAGCAATTCCGCCAGTTCTTCGAACAGCAGGGCATACCGTTCCCGAAGACAGGCCCCGCAGCATCAGCAGGGTAAGCGCGCCATGGCGCTTGGCTCCGGCTTCATCATCAGCCCCGATGGGGTCATCGTCACCAATAACCACGTCATCGACAACGCCATCGAAATCAAGGTGACGCTGGACGACGGCACGGAGCTCCCCGCCAAGCTGATCGGGCGCCGATCCGAAATCCGATGTCGCCGTCCTGAAGATCCAGGCACCGAAGCCGCTGGCAACCGTCGCCTGGGGCGATTCCGACAAGCTGAAGCTTGGCGACCAGATTCTGGCGATCGGCAACCCGTTCGGCATCGGCACGACGGTGACGGCCGGCATCGTCTCGGCCCGCGGCCGCGACCTGCACAGCGGCCCCTATGACGATTTCATTCAGATCGACGCGCCGATCAATCACGGCAATTCCGGCGGCCCGCTGGTCGATCGTGACGGCAACGTCGTCGGCATCAATACAGCGATCTATTCGCCGAACGGCGGCAGCGTCGGCGTCGGTTTCGCCATACCGTCGGATGAAGCCAAGGCGATCGTCGCCAAGCTTCGAGAAGGACGGCTCCATCGATCATGGTTATCTCGGCGTTCAAATCCAGCAGGTAACACGGCGATGTTGCCGACGCCCTCGGTCTCAACAGCCCCCAGGGCGCCCTGGTCGCCGCAGTCACCGAGCGGTACCCCGGCGGCCCATGCCGGCCTCAAGACCGGCGATATCATCACGGCCGTCGGCGGCGAAACCGTCAAGAGCCCGAGGGATCTCTCGCGTCTGGTTGCCGACATGTCTCCGGGCGACAGGGAGACGCTGACCGTCTGGCGCGATGGCAAAAGCACAGAGATCAACGTCACCATCGGCGGCAACGACACCGGCGACAAGCAGGCCGCAGCCGAGACAAAGCGATGGCAAGACAGAAAATCGGCCCAAGCATCGGCCTTGCGCTTGCCGACCTGACGCCTGATACCCGGGACGAACTGAACCTGCCGAGAAGCGTCACGGGCGCCGTCGTCGCCAGCGTCAGCCCGGACAAAGCGGCAGCCGCCGCGGGTATTCAGACGGGCGACGTCATCGTCTCGGTCAACGACAGTCCCGTGCGTAGTGCCCGCGATGTGAAGAACGCGATTGCCAATGCCGAGCAACTCCGGCCGCAAGTCGGTGCTGCTGCTTGTCGAACGCGACGGCAACAAAATCTTCGTCGCCGTGCCGTTCTCGGCCGCCTGACCCCGAGAACTCACCAAATGTTACGCCGCCTCGTATCCCCTGGATGCGGGGCGTCATCGCCTTCAGCATCGGCTGTTCCGGCCGATCACGGTTCCTCTTCGTGAAGCCTTTTGCCCGCCTACACTGGACAACGTACCCGAACTTGACAAGCTCTCAGTCAGCAAACAGAATGAAACCGGTTTCAACCGTGCGCGGGAGTGATGGTGCGGCTCGATCTCACCATCCTCGTGCCCCATCTCGGCTTCCTCGGCCAAGGGCGCGCTGCTGACGGCCGAGGTCTGCGCGCTGGCGCTGATCGGCAGCGTCCTTCTCGGCGCGCTTCGTCGCCATCGCGCGTACCTCGGCCTCGAAGCGCATCGCGCAGGATCGCCTTCGTCTATGTCGACCTGTTCCGCAACATCCCGTTCATCGTCCAGCTGTTCTTCTTCTATTACGGGCTGCCCGAGATCGGCATCTATATCGACGCCTTCACCACCGGCGTCATCGCGCTGTCGATCGCCGGCGGCGCCTATGCCTCCGACGCGATCCGCGCCGGCATCCTGGCGATCGACAACGGCATCCTCGAAGCGGCCGAAGTGAGCGGGCTGTCGAAGCGCGTCATCTTCACGCGCATCGTGCTGCCGATCGCGCTGCGCACCTCGGTGCGGCCGCTCGGCTCGGTGCTGATCAACCTGATCCTCACCTCCTCGATCCTGTCGACCATCACGCTCAACGAGCTGACCGGCCAGGCCAAGATCGTCGCCTCCGACACCTTCCGGCCGTTCGAGGTCTATGTCGTGCTGCTCGTCGTCTATGCGGCGCTGACCTATCTCGTCTCGATCGGCATCGCCCTGCTGCACCGCCGCCTCAACCGCGACATGCAGGAGCAGGTGCGCCTGATGCGCTACGCCGATTTCACCCCCTACGATCTCGTGCTGCTCGCTGCAGGGCCTCGGCGTCACCATCGGCCTGTTCCTCGTCACCTCGCTGATCGGCCTGCTCATCGGCGCTGCTGTGGGCGGTGGTGCGCTTCTACCGCGTGCCGGTGCTGACGCCGGTCATCACCTTCCTCGCCGAGCTCCTCAAGAACTCGCCGGTGCTGGTGCAGCTCTTCCTGGTGTTCTTCGGCTTCCCGGCCTTCTTCCACGCTCAACGTCACGCCGGTCGAGGCGGCGATCATCACGCTCTCGGCCAACACCGCCGCCTTCGTCTATGTCATCGCCGTCTCGGCGATCGAATCGATCGGCCGCGACCAGATCGAGGCGGCGCGCGTCTTCGGGCTCACCCGCTGGCAGGTGCTGCGCCACGTCATCGCGCCGCAGGCCGCCGCCTTCTCGATCGGGCCGCTGATGGCGCTGCTGGTCAACCAGCTGCAGGTGACGTCGCTGATCTCGGTGATCGGCGTCATGGACCTCGCCAAGATCGGCGCCATCCTCAACCTGCGGACGCTGAAGCCGTTCATCGTCTGGACGGTGGTCGGCATCCTCTACTACCTCGCCGCCAAGCTGGTCGCGACGCTCGGCGCGCGTTTCGAAAAACGCCTGCGGGCGCACAGCGCCTTCCGGGGCCTCTGACATGCTCGAAGGTCGAAAACGTCAAGAAGGCCTTCGGCCAGGCCATCGTGCTCGACGGCGTCAACCTCACCGTCCAGCCCGGCGAGGTGGTCTCGATCCTCGGCTCGTCCGGCTCGGGCAAGTCGACGCTGATCCGCTGCATCAACGGGCTGGAAAAGCTCGACGGCGGCCGCATCACCGTCGACGATTTCGACGTCTCGCAAGCCGAAGGAGCTGGCCGAGGCGCGCAAGCGCTCCGGCACGGTGTTCCAGCTCTTCAACCTCTATCCGCACATGACGGCGCTGCAGAACATCACGCTGGCGCCGATCGAGGTGCTGAAGCGGCCGCGCGCCGAAGCGGAAGCCGAGGGCCGGGCGCTGCTCGCCTCGGTCGGCCTCGGCGACCGCGCCGATGCCTATCCGGCGCAGCTCTCCGGCGGCCAGCGCCAGCGCGTCGGCATCTGCCGGGCGCTGGCCATGAAGCCGCGCTATCTGCTGCTCGACGAGGTGACCAGCGCGCTCGACCCGGAGATGACGGCGGAGGTGCTGGCGATCCTGGCCAAGCTCGCCGAGCGAGGGCACCACCATGGTGTTCGTCACCCACGAGATCGAGTTCGCGCGGCAGATCTCCAACCGCATCGTCTTCCTCGAAAAGGGCGTGCTGCTGGTCGATCTGCCGACCGAAGAATTCTTCGCAGCCGACGGCGGCCTGGCGCAGCCGCGCGTCGCCCAGTTCCTCTCCAAGATGCGCAAAGACTGAGGTCTTCCATGCTGCTTGTCGCCAATGCCGAAGCCTGGCCTGGTTTTCCGACCACCGTCGAGATGCTGCGAGTCGGGCGCCGACAGCCTCGACGCCATGGTCGCCGGCATCGGCAAGGTCGAGGCCGACGCGCAAGGTGCGCAGCGTCGGCTATGGCGGCTGGCCGAACATGCTCGGCGAGATGGAATGCGACGCCGCCGTGATGGACGGCAACACGCGCGAGGTCGGCGCGGTCGGCGCCGTGCCCAACACCATCCCGGTCGCCGCGCTCGCCCATGAGGTGATGAAGCGCCTGCCGCATGTGATGCTGACCGGCGACGGCGCGCGCCGCTTTGCCACTGAAATCGGTTTCGCCGTCGACGACGTGCTGCTTCGAAGACAGCAAGCGCGTCTGGTGGGAGCGGCTGGAAAAGGAGCTCTCGCCGGAGGAGCTGGCGAAATTCCCGGACATTCCGCTGGCGCCGCTCAGCCGAGACGATCACCGATCCCGAGCGGGTGCGCGACACCACCGTCTTCCTCTCGCGCCGATCGCGCAGCGCGGCATCCATGCGGCCACCTCGACCTCCGGCTGGGCCTGGAAATATCCGGGCCGGCTCGGCGACAGCCCGATTCCCGGCGCCGGCTTCTACGCCGACAGCCGCTACGGCGCCGCCGCCTGCACCCATACCGGCGAGATGACGATGCGCTGCGCCACCGCGCGCACCATCGTGCTCGCCATGAAGCTCGGCCATTCGCTCGCCGACGCCGATCAAGCTCGCGGTCGAAGAGCTCGCCGAACTTGACCGACGGGCTTCCTCGGCGGCGTCGTGATCCACGCCGTCGACGCCAAGGGCAACCATGAGGTCGTCAATTTCCGGTGCCAGGGCGAGATCCGCTACTGGCTCTGGGAGGATGCGCATGTCCGAACCGGAACTTCGGACAGCAAAAACGGCATGATCAACAGAGAGGAATGAACATGAAACGCATTCTCACTGCCCTTGCCGCGCTGGCGCTCGTCGCCGGCTCGGCGCGTCCCGGCGCTCGCCGGCATGCTCGACGACATCCGCTCGCGCGGCACGCGTGCGCATCGGCGTGTCGCTCGGCGGCGAGCCGATCGGCTTCCGCGACGCCCAGAACAACCCGGTCGGCTACGACGTCGACGTCGCCAACGCTGCTCGCCGAAAAGCTCGGCGTGCCGGTCGAATTCACCGACGTCTCGGGCGATGCCCGCATCTCGATGCTGGTCTCGGGCCAGCTCGACATCGTCGTCGCCAACACCTCGGCGACGCTCGAGCGCGCCAAGACGCGTCAACTTCACCATCCCCTACAACCGCGCCGGCCTGCGCGTCATCGTGCAGAAGGATTCCGGCATCAACGACGCTCGAAGGACCTCGCCGGCAAGAAGGTCGTCGTCGGCCGCGGCACCACGGGCGAAACCTTCATCAAGAAGGCCGTGCCGAACGCCGAGCTGGTCTATGTCGACCAGTTCGCGCCCGATGGCGTGCTGCAGCTGCAGCAGAAGCGCGTCGATGCGGCGATCGAGGATTCCTCGCTGCTCGACTATCTCGCCACCAAGAACCCGTCGCTGGTGACCCTGCCGGGCCTCTATTCCAACGACCCGATCAGCATCGCCGTCGCCAAGGGCGATCCGGAATTCGTGCGCTGGCTCGACATGTTCGTGTCCGACTACATCCAGTCGGGCGCCTATGAGGCCAACTACAAGAAGTGGTGGGGCGAGAATCGCCAACCCGCCGGCGCTGAACCCGCAGCTGGTAAGCTCGAAGGCCGCCTCCGAGGCGGCCTTTTCCAGTTCAGGATGTCGGCGCGCGAGCACGAAGCGCGTCGGGACAGCGATCGGCGGCTGGCCCGGCGTGAAGCCGTCGGGATTGGCGATGAACCGCACCATCTGCCGCACATAGTCCGACTTGTCGTAGCCGATGGAGGAGATCGGATAGGCGTCGAAATCGGTCAGCGACAGGTTGTCGAAGCCGTAGAGCCGGAAGCGGGTCGGCCGGTTGTCCGGGAAAGTCCGCGCGGCAGACATCGAGGATGCCCATCGCCATGGCGTCGGACGTGCAGAAGACCGCATCCGGACAATCGTCGCCGGTCAGGATCGACGCGGCGGCATGGCCGCTGGCGATAGGAATAGTCGCCCTGCACCGTTCGCACGAGCTCGATGCCGATGCTTTGCGAAAGCCCGGCGATAAGAGGCCGATGCGCGCCTGCTCGACCAGCGAGGAGGCGCGGCCGGTGACCAGCGCCGGCCGTCTTCACGCCCTTGCGCGCCGCATCGGCCACCGCCTCGCTCGATGCCGATCGCTTCGTCCGGGATGACCGCCGGCGACAGCTGGTCGTGCCGGCCGTTGAGCATGACGACGTGGTCGGAGCGGAACATGCTGCCGCACCGTTGCGGCATCGGCGAAATCCGAAAACACCAGCGCCGCATCGACGTGATAGGCGACGCCCTGGCGCAGGAATTCCTCGACCGTGTCGACCGAGCCGACGCGGATGAGGATGACCTGCTTGCCGATCGCCTGGATCTCGGTCGAGCAGCAGGTCGAACAGGTCGAGATCGGACAGATCGTGGATGTGATTGACGACCACCGCGACCAGGTTGACCGTCTTGGTGGTCAGGCTCTGGGCCAGCAGGTTGAGCTTGTAGCCGAGTGCCGTCGCCGCCTCGAGCACCCGCTCGCGCTTGTCGGCCGAAACCGGCCGCTGCTCGGCCGAAAGCGCGCGGCTTGCGACCGCGCGCGAAACGCCCGCAACGCGCGCGACATCGGCGATCGTCGGCGCGGCGTCACGGCTCGTCGATGATTTCATTTCTGCAGTTCCAACCTTTTTCCGGCGTGATACCGCAAGCTCAACCGCCTTGGCTAGCTGGCCCCCGCCTTTTCATGCTCAAACTGCCAGAATGCGACACTCTGTGCAATTCCATCTCTGCCATGGGAGCGGCAGCTATAGCCAGGAGGCCGGTGATCTAGGCAATCTGCCTTCGGGATCGATTGCGCGTAGCTCCGGTGCGCCCGGCTCGTTCCACGTCCATAGCGCGACGCATGTGCCGCCATGCGACATGAAGGACGGATAGATCACGCCGTGATAACCCGATGCCATCAGCCGTTCGCGGAGATGGTGGGTCGCCGGTACCTTGCCTTCGTCCATCAGCAAGCGCCATTCGCAATGATGGATGTCGGCAGAGACATCAAACTCGCGCAGAAGCGCCGGATCCATCGTGTCCGCCAGGCGCGCACCTGTGAGCTCCAACTGTGCGATCATTGCAGGATGCTGCACGAAGCCTTGGTTATATTCCGCCCAGGCCGTCGACAGTTCGCGGGCGGCATAGATTGTCGGTGCGCCCACCGGATTCCACCGGCCGCCGAAGCGGCTGGCGCCCTCGCCGGATAGCGGCGCGTAGGCCCATTTTGGAACGAAGGCGCGCCAGAGAAGCACGGCGGCGCCGGATTGCGTTTCAGGCATAGACGCCGGACCGCACGGCCTCGAGATAGGCGAGGACCCGGTCGGCTTTGCCTTCACCGACGAGATCGAACGCCGTCTTGCCGCCCCAGCCGGGGATCGGCTGATGCTTGAACCAGATCACCGCGCGGCTTTCATCGCCGGCCATCTCGCTTGCCATGGAAAGGATGCGGACGACGTTGCTCAGCGCGCTATCGACCTTGCGGGCGCTCGACTGCGCCGTCAGCGTGTTGCGGGCGACCCCGATCAGCCGCGCGAGTTCGGCGAGCGTCACGCCAAGCTGCTTCGGCAACCCGGCGCGGCGACAGAAACGACGAGTGCTCGTCGCCGAAATGAGCAGCGATATTATTGAAGCTCGCGGCTGTCATGGTCAGCATCCTTGCATGTTTTGATCATCACGTCAATCAAAATATGCTCAAAGTGCGCTCATTTCAAGCTTCGCTTCGCCAGGATGGATCGCGGCGTTCGAAGAAGGCGGCAATGCCTTCGCGCGCCTCGTCCGTCTCCCAGGCATCTGCCAGTTGCTGAATGACCCCTTCGATGACCGCATCTGTGATCGGCAAACCGAGCGAGCGGGCGAGCGCCTTGGCTCTTGCGACTGCCTCAGGCGATGCTTTCAGGAAATGCGCGACCTCGGCCTCGACCGCCGCATCCAGATCCCTCCGCCGGAACGACACATTCAACAAGACCAGCTGCCTTTGCTTCCGATGCGCTGATGAGTTTGCCGGACATGAACAGCGGTCGCGCGGCGCCCTCGCCGATGCGCGCGATGACAAAGGGACTGATCGTCGCCGGGATGATGCCGAGGCGAACTTCCGTCAGTCCGAAACGTGCACTTTCGGAAGCAATCACCAGATCGCAAACGCTGAGAAGGCCGACACCGCCGCCGAAACGCATTGCCCTGCACGCGGGCGATCACCGGTTTCGGAATGTCGTTCAAGGCGCGGAACATGGTTGCAAGGCGCCTTGCCTCGGAAATCCGCTCGGCGCGTCCGGCTTCGAATTGCGCGCGCATCCAGCCAAGATCGCCGCCTGCGCAAAAGCTTGCGCCCTCTCCCGCAAGCACGATGACGCGAACGCGGCGATCGGCGCCAAGCTCCCTTGCCGCCGCCGTCAGCTCATCCATCATCGTCGGCCGACATCGCATTGTGCTTCTCGGCTCGCGCAAGCGTCAGCCGCGCGACGCCGCGCGCGTCGGTATCGATGCGAAGCGTCTGAGCCATCACGAAGCACTCCTCAATGTGCGGGCAAAGGCGGCCGCCTGCTCCAGCTTTTCTTCCGCAAGCCCGGTCGAATAGCCTTTTGCCGCGAGATGGCGCGCGACCGCCAAGGTATCGACATTGCCCTCGGCGCCCGGTGCATAAGGACAACCTCCGAGCCCGCCGATCGAGGCATCGAAGATGCGAAGCCCGTGGTCCAGCGCTACATCGATGTTTTCGAGCGCGCGGCCGGACGTATCGTGGAAATGGCCGGCCAGCATCGCAGCAGGTGCCTCCTGCAGCACAGCCGCCAGCATCTTTGCGACGGCTTCCGGCGTCCCGCGGCCGATCGTGTCGCCAAGGCTTATCTCGTAACAGCCGAGTTCTCTCAGCCGTGCCGTAACCTCCGCGGCATTGGCCGGCGGCAACGGCACCTTCATAAGGGCATTCAACGACACAGCTGACATAGCCGCGCATCGGAATGCCATGCTCGCGGCTGGCCTCCGCGACAGGGCGGAAGCGGTCGATGCTCTCGGCGATCGAGCAATTGATATTGCGCTGAGAGAAGCTCTCGGAGGCTGAGGCGAAGATCGCGATCTCGTCCGCCCTTGCCGCAAGCGCTGCCTCGAAGCCCTTCATGTTCGGCGTCAGCACGGCATAGCGGACACCCGGCTTGCGCCGAATGCCCGCCATCACCTCTGCTGCGTCGGCGAGTTGCGGCACCCATTTCGGGCTCACGAAGCTCGTGACCTCGATGCGCTCGTAACCGCAATCGGAAAGCATATCGACAAGCGCGATCTTGTCCGCCGTCCCGATGAACCGCTTTTCGTTCTGCAGCCCGTCGCGCGGAGCCATCTCGACGATCGAAACATGTTCCTCCGTGGAAGCGGCCATCACGCCTCCTCCGGCTTCAGCGTCACGAGAACGGCGCCTTCGGAAACCTGCTGGCCCTCACTCGCCTCACGCTTTCCACAATGCCGTCGCGCTCCGCAGTCAGCGTCAGCTCCATCTTCATCGCTTCCATGACGATCAACGGCTCGCCTTTCGACACCACGGTACCTTCGCTCGCCCGAACGATCTTGATGAAGCCCGGCATCGGCGCGATCAGGCGATTTCCTGCCTCGGTTTCGGACGCAACACCGTCCAGCGCATCGGGAAGCGTGAAGAGATGCGTATGACCGTCAAGGCTCAGGCTCAGCCGATGCGGCCCACGCTCGACCTCGACCGGAACCTGCCTGCCATCGACCTCGACCTGAACACGATCTCCATGACGGCTGACGATCCTGATCGGAATCACGCGGCGGCCGTCATGGACGGCGAACATGTCAAAGCCGCGTGCGACGACCCGCAGAGAAGCGCCTTCGCCTGCATGCTCCAGGGTCACAATGCGCTGCATCTCGCCCCAGAGCTGCCAGTGACCGAGCGTATCCCACGGACTGCTGCCGCATGTCTTGGCATCAAGCGACAGCACTGCCGCAAGCGCAACCACTGTATCCGCGGCAGGTGGAATTGCCGTAAGCATCTCAAGATTGCGCTCGATCAGACCCGTATCCGGATGGCCGGCGGCGAAGTCCGTCTGTCGGCTCAGATTGGCGAGGAAACCGACATTGCTGACGGTCCCGGCAATACGCGACGCCTGCAGCGCATGGGTCAATCTCGCAAGCGCGGTTTGGCGATCCGGGCCATGCACGATCATCTTGGCGATCAGCGGATCGTAGTGAGCGGAAATCCGGTCGCCGGACCTGACACCCGCGTCGATCCGCACATCCGCCGGAAAGCGCATCTGCTCGACAACACCGGTTGCGGGCAGGAAGCCCTTCGCCGGGTCCTCCGCATAGATGCGCGCTTCGAATGCCCAGCCATCGATGTAGAGGTCGGATTGCCTTGCCGGCAGCGGTTCACCGGCCGCAATCCGCAGCTGCCATTCGACAAGATCGATGCCTGTGATCGCCTCCGTCACCGGATGTTCGACCTGCAGGCGCGTGTTCATTTCCATGAAGAAGAAGCGATCCGGCAACAGTCCGTCGGAGACATCGGCAATGAACTCCACGGTCCCGGCGCCACGATAGTCTATCGCACGCGCCGCACGCACCGCTGCCTCACCCATGGCGCGGCGCATCTCAGCCGTCATGCCGGGTGCCGGCGCCTCCTCGATCACCTTCTGGTGCCGCCGTTGCAGCGAGCAGTCACGCTCGAAAAGGTGAACGACATTGCCGTGCTGGTCGCCGAAAACCTGCACCTCGATATGGCGGGAGAGGAGCAGGTATTTTTCGATGAGAACCGCATCGTCGCCGAAAGCCGCATTCGCCTCGCGTTTTGCAGCCTCCAGCGCTGCCGGAAAGTCTTCAGCCCGGTCGACGCGGCGCATGCCCTTTCCGCCGCCGCCTGCCCGAGGCTTGATGAGCACCGGGAAGCCGATCTCGGCTGCCCTGTCGGCCAGGAAGTCCGGCTCCTGACGGTCGCCATGATAGCCGGGCACGACCGGAACGCGCGCTCTGTCCATCAACGCCTTGGCGGCATCCTTCAGGCCCATTGCCCTGATCGCCGATGGCTGCGGACCGATGAAGACCAGGCCCGCCGCTTCGACGGCCTCGGCGAAGTCGGCATTTTCCGCAAGGAAGCCGTAGCCTGGGTGGATCGCCTGAGCGCCGGCACGATTAGCCGCCGCGACGATGCGCTCGATCGAAAGATAGCTTTCGTGCGCCGCAGCACCGCCGATGCGGATGGCCTCGTCGGCAAGCTCGGTGTGCAGTGCGCCGGTATCGGCATCGGAATAGACGGCCACGGTATCGATGCCCATGCGACGTGCGGTGCGGATGATGCGGCAGGCGATTTCGCCACGGTTTGCGATCAGGATCTTCTCGAACATCGCCGCCTCACATCCTGAACAAACCAAAACGCGTGTCTTCGATCGGCGCGTTGAGCGCCGCCGATAGCGACAGCCCGAGCACATCGCGGCTCTTCGGCGGATCGATGATGCCATCGTCCCAAAGGCGTGCGGAGGCGTAGAGCGGATGGCTCTGGCTCTCGAAAAGATCGAGAATGGGCTTCTTGAAGGCCGCCTCATCATCGGCACTCCAGGCTGTTCCCGCGCGATTGAGCGCTTCGCTGCGAACGGTGGCAAGAACGCCCGCCGCCTGCTCGCCTCCCATCACGGAGATCCGGCTGTTCGGCCATGTCCACAGAAAGCGCGGCGAGAAGGCGCGGCCCGCCATGCCGTAGTTTCCAGCGCCGAAGGAGCCGCCGATCAGCATTGTAATCTTCGGCACCCTGGTTGTTGCCACAGCCGTGACCAGCTTGGCGCCGTGCTTGGCAATGCCTTCCGACTCGTATTTCCGCCCGACCATGAAGCCGGTGATGTTCTGCAGGAAGACCAGCGGGATTTTCCGCTGCGAGCAGAGCTCGACGAAATGCGTGCCCTTTACCGCGGATTCGGAAAAGAGCACGCCGTTATTGGCAATGATCCCGACGGGAATGCCGTGGATATGCGCGAAACCGCAGACGAGGGTGGTGCCGTAGCGCGCCTTGAATTCGTCGAACCGCGAACCGTCGACGATCCGGGCGATCACCTCCCGAACCTCGTAGGGCGTGCGAAGATCGGCCGGTACGATGCCTGCGATTTCCGCCGGATCGTAGAGCGGCGGCTCCGGCTCGCGAAGCTCGATCGTCAGCGCCTTGGCCCGGTTCAGCGAAGCAACGGCCCGGCGTGCCAGCGCCAAGGCATGGGCGTCGTCGCGCGCCAGATGATCGGCAACGCCGGAAATGCGCGTATGCACATCACCGCCGCCGAGATCCTCCGCCGAGACGACCTCACCGGTCGCTGCTTTCACGAGCGGCGGGCCGGCGAGAAAGATCGTTCCCTGTCCCTCGACGATGATTGCTTCATCCGACATCGCGGGAACATAGGCCCCGCCCGCCGTGCAGGAGCCCATGACGACCGCGATCTGCGGAATACCGGCGGCCGACATATTGGCCTGATTGTAGAAGATGCGGCCGAAGTGCTCGCGGTCCGGAAAGACCTCGTCCTGGTTCGGCAGATTGGCGCCGCCGGAATCGACGAGATAGATGCAGGGCAGATTGTTCTCAGCCGCGATTTCCTGCGCTCTGAGGTGCTTCTTCACCGTCATCGGATAGTAGGTGCCGCCTTTGACCGTCGCATCGTTGCAGACGATCATGCATTCGCGTCCGGCGACACGGCCGATGCCGGTGATCAGCCCGGCGCCCGGCGCCTCGTTGCCATACATGCCGTGAGCGGCGGTCGTGCCGATTTCCAGAAACGGCGTCGCCGGATCGATCAGTCCCATCACGCGATCGCGCGGCAGCATCTTGCCGCGGCTCACATGCCGTTCCCGCGCCCCTGCGCCTCCGCCGTTTGCAGCCGTGCGCGCTGCTTCTTCAACGATTTGGCTCGCTTCCCGCATCGCCGCCTGATTGGCCCTGAAGGTTTCGGAGCTGGTCGAAATTTGGGATTTGAGTACGGTCATGCCGTCTCCGCAAAGAGTTCGCGCCCGATCAGCATGCGCCGGATTTCGGAGGTCCCGGCGCCGATCTCGTAGAGCTTGGCATCCCTCAGCAACCGCCCGCGGCGTAGTCGTTGGTATAGCCATTGCCGCCCAGCGCCTGGATCGCTTCGAGCGCCATTCCCGTCGCCTTTTCCGCTGCGTAGAGAATGCAACCAGCGGCATCCTTCCGGGTCGTCTCGCCGCGGTCGCAGGCAGCCGCAACCGCGTAGACATAGGCGCGTGCCGTATTCAGCGTCACATACATGTCGGCAAGCTTGCCCTGCATCAGCTGGAATTCGCCGATCGCCTTGCCGAACTGCTTGCGTTCATGCAGATAGGGCAAGACGATATCCATGCATGCCGCCATGATGCCGAGCGGCCCGGCGGAAAGCACGACACGCTCGTAGTCGAGCCCCGACATCAGTATTTTCACGCCGCCGCCGACGGCACCGAGGACGTTCTCCTCGGGCACCTCGCAATCCGCAAAGACCAGCTCGCAAGTGTTCGAACCGCGCATTCCGAGCTTGTCGAGTTTCTGGCCGGTCGAAAAGCCCTTGAAGGTCTTTTCGACGAGGAAAGCGGTGATGCCGCGCGGCCCCGCTTGCGGATCGGTCTTGGCATAGACCACCAGAACATCGGCATCCGGACCGTTGGTAATCCACATCTTGCTCCCGTTCAGCACATAGCGGTCGCCGAGCTTATCAGCCCTGAGCTTCATCGAGACGACGTCCGAACCGGCGCCCGGCTCCGACATCGCCAGCGCGCCGACATGCTCGCCCGAAATCAGCTTCGGCAGATAGCGGGCTTTCTGCGCGTCATTGCCGTTGCGGTTGATCTGGTTGACACAGAGATTGGAATGCGCGCCGTAACTCAATCCGACCGAGGCCGACGCCCGGCTGATCTCCTCCATGGCGACGCAATGCGCCAGATAACCGAGGCCAGCACCGCCATAGGCCTCATCGGCAGTGATGCCGAGCAGGCCCATGTCTCCCATCTCACGCCAGAGCGGCGCCGGGAAATTGTTGCTGCGATCGGTCTCTTCCGCCAGCGGCGCGATGCGCTCGCTTGCAAACCGCCTGACACTTTCGCGCAATGCCTCGATCTCGTCGCCGAGGGCGAAATTCAAACCGCCTGAATACATCCGGCCTCTCCTCCTAGCCGTCGATCCGCTGAATACGTCGTCAGCATCTGCTCTCGTCCCGAGATCGCAGGTTGATCAGTGATCCGGACAGCAGCTCCTCTTCCGCCCATCCGTCCACTATCAGGACAATAGCACCCGATCCGCGGAATTTCCGCGCCAAAAATGGGGCTGCGGCGCATCAATCGAAAAGCAGCTTACTATGATCGCGATATTTTCGTAATGGAACTGCGCCTGTCGGGCACTAAGCCGCCAGACGCTGTCTTGAGGCAACCACGAGGCGACGCTCCCACCAGATGAGCGCGAGGCTGGAGGCGACGATCAACAGCGCACCGGCAAAGACGTTCGGCGTCGGCACTTCGGCCCAGATGAGATAGCCATAGAGAAAGGCCCAGACGAGGCCGCTATATTCGATCGGCGCAAGCGTCGAGGCGGGCGCATGGCGAAAACCCTCGTAGAGCAGATACTGGCCGGCAGCGCTGACGCAGCCCAGCCCGATCATCAGGCACCAGCCGAAGAGATCAGGCGATTTCCAGACCCAGGGTAGCGCCGCTCCGCAAGCGACGATAAAAACGAAACTCGTCGCCATCATCTGGTTCATCGTGCTCTCCGCGTGGCTCACAAGGCGCAGAAGGATGACGCTCCAAGCCCAGCAGAAACCTGCAAACAGGACCATCGCGGCCGGGATCAGGCTTGGTGCATGTGCCGGGTTTGCAGCAAGTACCACGCCCGCAAAGCCGCTGATGCAGGCTAGCCAGCGAACCGGGCCGACTTTCTCGCGAAGCACGAAAATCGACAGAACCATAACGATCACCGGCGCGCAGAAATACATGGTCGTGATCTCGGCAAGCCCGAGATGGCGCGCCGATGAATAATAGGCGAGCCAGGCGACGAACATCAGCACCGCGCGGATCAGGAGCAGGCGCCGCTGCGGGCTTTTCAGGATCGATGGATCACGGCGGCGGCGCACGAAAGTGCCTGCGAAGAGGACGATGATGACGCTACGCATGAAAAGGATCTGCGGGACCGAATAGTCCGCGACCAGCCACTTCACGATCGCATCCTGGATGGCAAAGAGCGAATAGCCGATGCATGCCAGCGCAATCCCGGAAAGCGGCGACGGCGGCTCATCGGCCGATTTCAAAAACATGGGAGCCTGCGAAGGGAAATGCGTTTGAATATGAATAGACCCGGACTAGCAACCAGCGCTCGTGTTGGCAATGGGAGCGCGACGCCAGCATGCATATTTTCCTCATTCGAGCGCATGCGAGATGGCTTCCCGCCCGGCCCCGATTGCATTGCGTCGGCGGCAGCCTTCTTCAGTGATCCAGATCCAGCTTCAGCTGCTCGCCGCCGCGCGTTTTGACGAGGTAGGGGTTCGGCGCTCTCATCAGCTCAATCCGCTGGAGCAACCGCCCGCGACGTTCGAGGTCGCGCTCGCGGGCCGAGCGTGACGCAGCAACGAAAGCCAGGGCATTCTTGATGACAAGTTCTGCGTGAGTCATGAGAACCTCCACAAAGTTTGTTCACTATATGTTCTCATTTTCAGCTGGAAGTCAATCGGCTGATCGAAGGCCGTTGCTGCGATCTGGCACAAAAGAGCTCGGTACCATCCTTAGGAATTAACCGATATTTAAGCATGTCCTTGCTTAAGCCGGAATTTATTGCGATGCTGAGTTCTCAATTGAGGGGTTTGGAGCATGGATATTCACAACCTGAATGCTGAACCAACGCAGTATGCGCAGCGGCTTCTCGATTGCCGGGCATCCTTCGAACCAATGTTTCTTGAGATCATCAAGGAGGCGCAGAAAGATGGCTTTGAGCCGGCGGAGGTCGCCATGGCGATCGCCGATGCTGCTGACGACATGATCTTGGCTCTCGCCTCGAAGCTGCGCACGGCGCACTAAAAGGCCGGCGTTTTTCGGCCGCATGGACGGATGGCTCCGTTTGACCGCCGATCCCTTGACGGGATCGGCGGCAGTGTTTCGTCGCTCACGTTTTCAGATCTGAAACAACGTGCACGACGCCGGCATAGGCCTTTCCTGCCGCCCCTTTCCTTTCTATGCTGTCGCATCTCGCACGATCGACGAAGCGCATGCTGATCCTCCAGGGACCCGAACGAAACGAACAAATCGATAGGAAGCTTGCCTCGTGGCTGGCGGCGATAGCGGGCGCGCTGAACGCGGCAGCGTTTTACGCGGTCGGTTTCTTCTCGGCGAACATGACCGGAAACGTCTCGATATTCTCCGATCATATCGCCGTTGGCGCGTGGCTCTCCGGCCTGTTCTATCTTGCGATCGTCGTCACCTTCATCGTCGGCGCCACCATCTCGACCTTGCTCATCAATGCCGGCCGCAGACGCAATGTGCATGGCATCTATGCCTATAGCATCCTGACCGAAGCGATATTGCTTGCGATACTCGGCTGCGCCGACCTTTGGCTGCTTGGAGCCTGGCGCGCGCCGGTGCTGGTAATCGGCCTTGCCTTTCTCATGGGCCTTCAAAATGCTGTCGTCACGCGCATTTCCGACGCGCGGGTGAGAACGACCCATATCTCGGGAATGGCGACCGATATCGGCATCGAGCTGGGGATGGCATTTGACATCCTGCGCGGAAGGGAGCCCTCGAGCGAGGCACGGCACAACCGCGCCAAGCTCCTTTTGCATGTCCATACGATCCTCGCCTTTCTGCTTGGCGGGATCGTGGGGGTTCTGGCCTATCGCGCCGTCGGAGGTTTCATGCTGATCGGCGCCGCCGCGCTTCTCCTGATGATCGCTGCGACGGGCATTTCCCGCGCGAGGAGCCAGCGCACGCAGGCTGCCTCCTGACTGCCGGGCCGCCACGTCAGAGCCGCTGCAGACAAAAAGAAAAATGCGCATCCGGATCCAGCGTCAGATATTCAAATCGCCATCCGTAATCGGCACAGAACTTGTGAACGGCTTCCACCACTCCATAGACGATCGGCTTTACGGTGTTGCCTGTGCAGTAATCGTGGCCTGCAATTCGCCCGCCCCGGTTGACCTTGCTGTTTGAGAGCACCAGCTCCTGCCAGGTGAGGTCGAAGGAGTGGTCCGTATCGATGTACAGCCAGTCGAAAAAGCCGTCGTCGAACGTGCTTAAGACGTCGAGCGACGTACCTTGCCTTATCTCCACCGTTCCATCAGCTATTTCGTCACCGAACTTCTCGTTCACGGTGGCCATGCCGGCGGAGTAGCGATCCATGCCCCACGGATCGATGAGGAAAAGCTTGGCGGGGCGGTTGCGCTTGAGAATTTCTGCCGTGAACTCTCCTTCAGCGACACCGATCTCGGCCGCGATCCCGTGGTTTGGCAGACGATGGAGAAGCTCGTTGCGATCCGGCAGCAGCTTGGCGCCTTCGGTATGAACGAAATCCAGCCTTGTACGCGGTGTGCTATTCCTCAGGCGTAACCGCTCTTCGCGCGTTTTCACTCTATGCTCCATGAGAGAATGATTTCATGATGCGGCACGGCACCAAAGAGTGCCGCGACGCAGCTTATCTCTATACACAAGTCCCGCCTTACGAAACTCAAGAGACAAGACGAGGCATCCTTCGCCGTTCACAATCATCTGAGAGGAGCGCTTGCCGGCAGGGCGGTAAATTGCCGGGTCAGAAAAATTTGGAGAAAAACCTGGCAACGGTCTTGCAGTTCGACGCCGATATCGTTAGAGAGCCATCCACGCTGGATGCTACGGCACCTGGGGCGATTAGCTCAGTTGGTAGAGCGCCTCGTTTACACCGAGGATGTCGGGAGTTCGAGTCTCTCATCGCCCACCATCTGTCCTCTCGAAAATATTAAAAGCTTTGACCCGTGATCCGCCTTGCTTCATCGGCTGTCAGAGCGTGCTCGCGCGTGCCGGAGACGATGATCTCGAGAACCTCATGCTCGTCGGTGTTCTTGATGTAGCGGTCACCGACATACTCGCCGCGCTTCAGCACCATGACGCGGTCGCCCACCGCGAAAATATCGACGAGGCGGTGCGAGATGATGATCTGGGCAACTCCTTGCCTCTTTAGCTCCAGCATGGTTTCAAGCAGGCGCTCAGTCGCCATCACGGAAAGGTTGGCTGTCGGCTCGTCGAGGATGACCACGCGCGGGTCAAAGGAAATCGCACGCGCAATTGCGACCGATTGCTGGCGGCCGCCCGACAGGCTTTCGACCTTCTGATAGACGGAATTCACATCGACCTTGAGCCGTTTCAGCACATGATCAGCTTCCGCATACATCTTCCGCCGGTTGACGAAGGGGCCTTTGAGCGGCCATCGGCCGAGAAAGATGTTCTGGCCGACATCCATGTTCCCGCAAAGCGCGAAATCCTGGTAGATCATCTCGATGCCGGCGTCGCGGCTCTCGTGCGGGCTCTTGAAATGCACCGGCTTTCCGGCCACCAGGATTTCACCGGCATCGCGCTGATAGGCGCCGGTCAATATCTTCATGAGCGTCGATTTGCCGGCCGAGTTGTCGCCGACCAGGCCGAGAATCTCGCCGGGATAAAGCACGAGATCGACCTTGCGGAGCGCCTGCACCGCCCCGAAGGATTTTTCGATGCCTCGCATTTCGACGATCGGCTGGGATGGTGTCGCGTCAGCCATAAGATTTCTCCCGTATCCGAGCCCGCCCAGGCAGGATGGCGCCCAGACGTGCGAAAATCTTGGCTTCGCGCACCCATATGTCGATCAGCACCGCGACGATCAGGATGACGCCGATGAAAACGTTGATCCAATGCTGCGGCATCGTGAATCCCTGGACGTTGAGCTGCAGGAGCGCCCGGATGAGGGTGATGACCGCTGCCCCGCAAGGGAGCCGATCATCGTGCCGTAGCCGCCGAAGATCGAGCCGCCGCCTATGATGACGGAGGCGATGGCGTCAAGCTCGCGGAACTGACCGGCGACCGGATTGAAACTGCGAAAGTAAGCGACGTTGATGATGCCGGCCATGGTTGCGCAGAGCGCCGCCAGCATCAGCGCAATGAAGCGCACCCGGTTGGTATTGATGCCGGCATAGGCAGCGGCGCGGATGTTGCCGCCCGGTGGCACAGACCTTCATCCCGAACGGCGTATAGGCGAGCACGATGCCGGCGAGCAGGGCTACGAAAAACATCCAGATCGTCTGGACGCTGACGACCTCGGCCACGGTACGCATCATTCCCGGCGGCAGCGAAAGACCAAAATAGAGGAACACGTCATTCAGCTTCCGGCCGAGGAGGTTATAGCCCTCCGGCCAGCCGGTCAGTTGCTGGCCAGCGACGAACCAGGCGGCGAGGCCGCGCGCGATATAGAACATGCCGAGCGTGGCGATGAAGGCCGGCAGCTTGAATCCGACTGTGACGATAGCGTTGACGAGCCCGGCAACCATTCCCGCGAGCAGACCCATCGCTGATGGCGGTGAGCGGGTCGGCGCCGAGCACCTTCAGGAAATAGGCCGCAGTGCTGCCGGCCAGCGCTAGCACCGCTCCGACGGAGAGGTCGATGTCGCCGGCCGCGATGACATAGGTCAGCCCGACCGCGATCAGTGCCAGTTCGGTATAGTTCAGCAGGATCGCGAAGGTATTCGACAGGTTCCACCAATAGTCGGGCCGTAGCGCAAGACCTGTCAGCCACAGCACCGCGGTCAAGATGATGGCGAGCGCATCGCGACGCGCAAGGAATTTGCCAAGGCCGGTGACTGACAGCGCCATGTCGGTCGCCATCGCGCCTTTGGTCTGCACACCTTCGAGCGCCACGCCGCCCATCTCATAGGCTGGAGGCGGCGGCCGGCCCCGGAGCCACGCCCAGAACCGGCCTGCAAACTGGCGCCGAATGAGGTAGCGGCTCGATGAGGACGGCGATAACCAGAAGCAGGCCGAGGAAGACCAGCACTGCACCTGCCGGCAGCGTGATACTTGGCATTGACCGTGACATTCTCACCGTCGATGACAATGACGCGGGTGATTGGCCAACCTTCCCGCAGCACCTTATCGATCAGAACGACGACCGCAGCTCCCAGGCACGAACCGATCACACGGCCGCGCCCGCCGAGGATCGACGCGCCGCCTATAACGACCGACGCAATGACCGTGAGTTCCCAGCTGACGCCATAGAGAGGCGTGACACCCTTGTCCTGTGCCGCCGACAGAAGGGCAGCCAGCGTCGCGCAAAGCGACGAGATCAGGTAGGCGCGGATGCGCACCCAGCGCGTGGGGATGCCTGCATAGACCGCCGCCTGCTCGTTGCCGCCGGTGGCCAAGGTCTCGTACCCCCAGCGGGTCTTGGCAAGCACGTAGGCACCGACAACTGCCACGAGGAGGAAGATTGCGATCTGGTTGTTGAAGCCGAGAGCATTCGTCTCGCCCAAGTGGAAGAAGAGCGGTGCCTCCTTCGCCTTCTCGGAATAGTAGATCGCCTGCCCGTGGGTCAGCGCGAGCACAAAGCCGCGACCGATGAAAAGCATCGTCAGCGTCGCGATGAAGGCCGGCACTTTCAGGACGGTCACAAGGACGCCGTTGATCAAGCCGATCGCCGCGCCCAAAAGCAAGCAGAGGGCTACCGAAGTCACGACGTCGAAGTCGAGAAAACTCGGTGCAAAAAGCCGGGCGAAAACCACGGCAATCAGGCCGTAGGTGGAGCCGACTGAAAGATCGAGATCGCGGTTGGCGATGACGAAGGTCATTCCGACCGCAATGATACCCACACGCGACGTGTCACGGAGCAGTGCGTGCAGCGCCTCCGGTGACCCGAAGAAGGCCGGATTGACAAGAACTCCGGCGAGATAGAGCAGCGCAAGGAAGACGAGGAGGCCGCCCTCCCAGCCGCCAAAAAGCTGAGGCGGCGCACGGCCGAGCGAAGTCGTCGTGGTAAGCGCCATGGGTTTCTCCGGTCGATCCCTGCATCGGAGGCAGGAGGCTTGCGCCGCCTCCTGCCCTTATTCGAGGTTTCAAGCGTCATCAGTTCTCGAAACGCTTGCCGACGTTTGCGACCGTCTCCTTCGTCACGAGCTGGGCGCGCGTATCGAGATTGGCGGCGGAGATGCCGCGATCGATCTGCAGATAAAGCTGCATCACCGGCCAGAAGCCCTGCAGGAAGGGCTGCTGCCCGAGCGAACCGGTCAGGTTGCCAGCGGCGATGCCTTCTTGCTGCGCCGGTCCAAGGTCGAAGCCAAAGGCGCAGATCTTGCCTGTCATCCCGGCCTGAGCGACCGCCTTGACGAGCGGCGGCGTAAAGACGTTGTTGGCGGTGAAGACGCCGACCACATCGCCGCGCAACTCGAAGAGCGTAACAAGCGCATTGACCGGATCGTTCGGGTTGGTGTCGATGCCGACATTCTCGGGGCCGGCGTCAACCTTGAAGGCGTCGAGCTTGCCTGCGGCATTCAGCGTCTTGACGATTGCGTTGAACGCGGAAGTCACGCGATTGTTCACCTCGATGTTGCCCATGGCTGTCGAGGACGGCAGCACGATCGAGCCGCTGGTCTTGCCGCTGTCGAGCACGCATTTGGCGAGCGCCTCGCCGCCGATTGCCGCAGCCGATGCGTCCTGGCCGGTGTGACTGATGGCGCTGCGGTCCAGGATGGTCGCGTCGAACGAGTTGGTTGTTGCGACCGGGATGCCCTTGGCCTCTGCGGCCTTGACGATGTCGTTGTAGGCGCCGACCTGCGGCGTCGTCATGATGATGCCGTCGATCGTCGGGTCCTGAACAATCTGGTTCAGGATCTCGATTTCGCGGGCAGGATCGTCCACCGGCAATTCCGAGCCAAGCAGCAGTATCTTGGCGCCGATCATGTTGCCGGCAACGGTCGCGCCGACATAGACAGGGTCAAAGAAGCCATTGCCTGCCGTGTGCGTCACGATCGCAAAGGTCAAATGACCGTCGGCCGAATGGAAGTCCTTCGTGCCGGGAGCCTCCTTGGCGGCTTCATTGAAGTTGTAGCCGCCAACCGCTTTCTCGACGCTGCCCGATTGCGCGAATGCGTAGGACACGCCGAACGACAACGCCGCGGCCGATGCCGCGAACAACAAAATTCGCTTCATGATTGGTCCTCCCTAACCAAAACGGAAGACATCCGAGCGCACTTATCGAGTTGTTCGAATGCTCCCTCATGCCTTATTTTCTACTTTTCTAATATGCAGCGAAAATCCGGTAGACGTAAGTGCCGAATTGGTCGTAGTCGCGAATTATTCAGTCGGAAGCGTACAACGACCATATCGAACGACGCAGCCGGTTCGCAACCCGAATAGCCGCCAAATTACTGACAAAACCCGGTCGGCCGTCTATAAATCGCGCATGCAAAATGGATTTCTAACGAATGGCCCTGACGACGCCGAGGTGACGATCCTGCTCGCGCACGGTGCCGGCGGAGCAATGGATTCGACGTCGATGACGGCAGCGGCCGAGGCTCTCGGAGCCGTCGGCTTTCGAGTCGCCAGGTTCGAGTTCGGCTACATGGCGGCAAGGCGAACATCCGATGGCCGCAAGCCGCCTCCCCGTGCCGAGAGCCTCATTCCGGAATATGTTTCCGCCGTCAACCGGCTCGCCGCGCGCGGTCCTCTCATCATCGGCGGTAAATCGATGGGCGGCCGCGTTGCCAGCATGGTTGCCGACGAGCTCTTTTCTGAAGGCAAGATCATAGGGCTCGTCTGCCTCGGCTATCCGTTCCACCCGCCGGGCAAACCCGACCAGCTCCGCACGAAGCATCTGGAGACTTTGAAGACGCCGACGCTGATCGTGCAGGGCACGCGGGACGAGTTCGGCACAAGGGAAGAAGTGCCGGGCTACGCTATGTCCAGCAAGATAGACCTGCTCTGGCTTGAAGACGGCGACCATGACCTGAGACCCCGAAAAAAGATCTCGGGGTTCTCGTTTGGCGACCACCAGGCGAGCATGGCGCGAGCCGTCAGAGAATGGGCGTCCGGGACAGCATCGAAACTATCCCGAGGTCCGGTCACTCCGCTATAGAACTCGCACCAGCTTCTGCCCTCAGTTGGCGGGTTGCTTCGTCTTTCTCAGATAGGGAAGGACGGTGTCGAAGGAGCCAAAGCGGGTGATCGCGTCTTCATTCGAAACCGCCGCCGTGATGATGACGTCCTCGCCCTGCTGCCAGTTTGCCGGCGTGGCCACCTGATGCTTGGCCGTCAGCTGAATGGAGTCGATGGCCCGCAGGATTTCGCCAAAGTTGCGGCCCGTCGTCATCGGATAGGTGAGGATGAGCTTGATCTTCTTGTCGGAGCCGATGACGAAGACGGAGCGCACGGTGGCGTTGTCGGCCGGCGTGCGGCCCTCGGAGCTCTCGCCAGCACCTGCCGGCAGCATGTCGTAGAGCTTCGCGACGTTCAGATCCTTGTCCCCGATCAGCGGATATTCGACGTCGAAGCCGGTCGCGGTCTTGATGTCGTTCTTCCATTTGCCGTGGCTTTCAACCGGATCGACCGATATGCCGATGATCTTCACGTTCCGTTTGCGGAACTCGCCTTCCAGCCCGGCCATCGCGCCGAGCTCCGTCGTGCACACCGGCGTGAAGTTCTTCGGATGGGAGAAAAGCACGGCCCAGCCGTCGCCGATCCATTCATGAAAACGGATCGGTCCCTGGGTGGTCTCGGCGGAGAAATCGGGTGCAACATCGTTGATGCGAAGGCTCATGGATCGCTTCCTCTATCCCTGATTGAATTCTTTCGTCCACTAGCGATACACGCTCCCCGTGGCCATTAGCAAGCGACTTCCGCTCGGCCGCAGTACGTCGACTGTTGCTCGGCACCGAGCGCGCACCGTCTGAAGGCTATTCCGCTGCCGCGAGAACCGGGTTCGCGGCGGGAAAGAAGGCGGCAAGCTCGCTTACAACTTCTCCAATTCTGCTCGAAAGCGGCTCTGACGAGAGCTTGTAGTTCGCAAAATCGCGATCCGAGGCGTACACGGCCGTCGGCAAGGTGTGGGACATGAAGAACCCGAAGAGCGGCCGCAATTGATGCTCGACCATGAGAGCGTGACGGTCTCCGCCGCCGGTCGCCGTGATGATGACAGGCTTTGCGCGCAGCTCGTGCGGATCGATAAGGTCTATCAAATGCTTGAAGAGACCCGGATAGGACCCCTTGTACGTCGGCGAACCGATGATCAAGGCGTCGGCGCCGACGATCTCATCGATGACGCTTTTCGCTTGATCGTCCAGATCCTTTCGCGAGAGCGCGCGGCCAAGCGACGGGCCGACGTCGAGCAGATCATAAACGGCGTGATCAAAGCCATATTCGCGGACCGAGCGATCGGCAACCTCCTGAACGAGGCAGTAAGTCTTCGAAGGGCGGTTGAAACTGCCGGCAATTCCGACCAGGCGCAGGGCGGCCATCTGATATCCTTTCCATTTCCAATGGTGGAACAGAATATTGTCTATAAAATTAATGGATAAAAGGAATGGGTATTTTTCGTCGCGAACAACAGAGAAATTTCTTTCCCGCTCGGGTCGGCCGGCCTGGAGCAGGGTTCCGGTCCAAAAAGGCGCGGCCATCGCGACCCGTCCAGTACGCCGAACGTTGAGCTAGATATCCGCCGCGTCTGCCGACGTGCGCGTCGCCATGATCTTGTCGATGCGCATGCCGTCCATGTCGATCACCTCGAACCGCCATCCGTCGAACTCGAAGGTTTCGCCGGTTTCGGGGATGTGCTGGAGCTGGTGAAGGGCAAAGCCCGCGAGCGTGTGGAAATCTGCGTCCGGCCTGTCGCGCAAACCAAGCCTTTCGAACGCGTCGAAGGCCGGCATCATCGCATCGACGAGCAGCGAGCCGTCTTCCCGCACGACGATGGTCGGGTTCCTCGTCGGATCCCGGCAGGTCGCCGGCAATCGCCTCGAGCAAATCGGTCTGCGTGACGATGCCTTCAAGGCTACCATATTCGTCGATAACGATGGCGAGGTGTACCGGCGAGGCCTTGAAGCTGTCGAGCACGCGCACGACCGACGTTCCTTCGTGGAGCACCAGCGGTTGCTTGATCGCATCCATCGGCCGGATCTCTGCCGCCGTCCAGAACCTGATCAAGCAGGTCCTTCTTTAGAACCATGCCGATCGGTTCGTCGATCGAGCCGCGGGCGACGAGAAGCTGCTCGTGCCTGCATTCCCGGATCGTCTTCAGGATTTCAGCCTCGCTGTCGTCGGCATCGAACCACTCGACATCGAGACGTGGCGTCATGATGTCGGAGATCGGCCTCTCGCCGATATTGAGCACCCGCTCGACGAGCTGCTGCTGCACCTGGATTGAGAAGGCCGGCTTCCTGGCTCTCGGCGACCAGCAGCTTCAGTTCCTGTGGAGAATGAAAGGAGGATTCGCCCGCTCCGGCACGAAGACCGACGGCGCGGAGCACCAGGTTGCCCAAGCCGTTGAGAACGAAGATTGCCGGTTTGAACAGGGTGAGGAACAAACCGAGCGGCCGGACGACGGCGAGCGCCGTTCCCTCGCTGCGCTGTAGGGCAAGGCTCTTCGGCGCCAGTTCCCCGAGCACGATATGAAGCGCCGTTATGATGACGAATGCGATGACGACGGCGATGGCGTGCGAGCCCCTCACGGCCCATTCGCCCGGGCAGCCACGCCAGCAGCGGCTCGATCAGATGTGCCAGCGCCGGCTCGCCGACCCAGCCTAGAGCAAGCGAGGAGATCGTTATGCCGAGCTGCGTCGCCGCGAGGTTCGCATCGAGACTGTCCACCGCCCGCTGTAGCGCCGAAGCGTTCATCCGGCCGGCGGCCGCCAGTTCGGCGACCCGGCTGCGTCTGACGGAAACCAATGCAAATTCGGCTGCCACGAAGAATCCATTGGCGCCGACGAGAAGAAACACAGCAAGAATTCCGGCATAATCCAGAATACTGCCATCTTGGCCCGTCATGTCTTGATCGTCCCCAGCTGTTGTAGGAGCCTACATCGTAGCACGCGGAAGCAGGAACCGGCACACAGTACAGCAGCTGATTTATTCATTTTGGAGATGAGGTGAGGCAGAAAGCGACCATCGAAGATGGCCGGCATCGTCACGTTAGATCGATCAGCCGCGCCCTGAAGCGCGGCTGATCGTCTGTCTTATTCCGCTGCCTGCAGAGCGGGCGCAGTAACGTCCGCCTCCTCCGGCAGGTCTCCGGCCATCGCTGCAGCAAACTTCGCCTGGTCCAACTCGTTCTCCCAGCGCGCGACGACAACCGTGGCGACTGCGTTTCCGACGAAGTTCGTCAGCGCGCGGCATTCCGACATGAAGCGGTCGACGCCGAGGATGAGCGCCATGCCGGCGACGGGAACCGACGGAACGACTGAGAGTGTTGCAGCGAGCGTGATGAAACCCGCGCCGGTGATCCCCGCGGCGCCCTTCGAGCTCAGCATGGCGACCAGCAGCAGCAGGATCTGATCGCCGAACGAAAGCGGCGTGTCCGTCGCCTGGGCGATGAACAGGGCGGCCAGCGTCATGTAGATGTTGGTGCCGTCGAGATTGAAGGAATAGCCGGTCGGGATGACCAGGCCGACAACGGAGCGCTTGCAGCCGGCCCGTTCCATCTTGGCCATGAGGCCGGGAAGTGCGGCTTCCGACGAGGACGTGCCGAGCACCAGCAGCAGTTCTTCCTTGATGTAACGGATCAGAGCCAGGATCGAGAAGCCGTTGTAGCGGGCCACCGCGCCGAGCACGACAAGCACGAACAGGAGCGACGTCAGGTAGAAGGTGCCGATCAGCATTGCGAGATTGGCGATCGAGCCGATGCCATATTTGCCGATCGTGAACGCCATCGCGCCGAAGGCGCCGATGGGTGCGGCCTTCATCAGGATCGCCACGAGACGGAAGATCGGCGCCGTCAGGGCTTGCAGGAAATCGACCACCGGGCGGCCGCGGTCGCCGACCATGGCAAGCGCGATGCCGAACAGGACCGAGAAGAACAGGACCTGCAGGATATCGCCATCGGCAAAGGCGCCGACGATGGTGTCGGGAATGATATTCATCAGGAAGCCGGTGACGGTCGCATCATGCGCCTTTTCGGCATAGGAGGCGACGGCCTTGGCATCCAGCGTAGCGGGATCGATGTGCATTCCGGCACCCGGCTGGATGACGTTCGAAACGAGAAGGCCGACAGCCAGCGCCAGCGTCGAAAAGACGAGGAAGTAGATCATCGCCTTGCCGGCGACGCGACCGACCTTCTGCAGATCGGACATGCCCGCAATGCCGGTCGCGACCGTCAGGAAGATGACCGGTGCGATGATCATCTTCACGAGCTTGATGAAAGCATCGCCAAGCGGCTTCAGCGCCGTGCCGATTTCTGGATAAAAGTGCCCGAGCAGAATGCCGGCACAGATAGCGAAAACGACCTGCACATAGAGATGGCGGTAAAAGGGAACTTTGCCACGCGCCGGCGCGGCAGGAACGGCTACATCCATAGTGTCCTCCATTGGCCCCAAACCGCGAGCGGCCTCCCGGGGCAAATCTGGTAACTCAACAACCACACGGCTGTTCACACACATGCTGCAATGGTCGTGCCAGTTTGCACCGTCACCGCTAAGATGCTGTTTCTGCATATCTTCTTGAAAGGTGCCTCGAAGACGCAGGTCCATTTGAGCGTCTTTCCGCACAAATTGATTTGACGCTATGCGAAATTTCGCACATGGACTTTTCATGCTTCAGCGACCGACCATGCCCAGGCTATGCCGAGCGCCGCAAGACATCAACCGGCAGGCGCGGCGTGCCTGGATCCTGTTCCTTGCCGTGGCCGCGATCCTGATTGCGGCGGCGCTTGTGGGCGCCGAATTCTACGGCCGTCGATCCGCCATCGAAGCGCTCGAAAGCCAGGGCCGCACCGACGCCAATCTGAAGGTCGCATTGCTGACTGCTGTGTTGGAGCGCCCCCGTGCCCTGCCGCTTCTCCTGTCGGAGGACCAGCAGGTTCTCGACGCGCTGTCGTCCGCAAACAGCCACGCAACCGAAATCTTGAACCGCAAGCTCGAGCGGCTCGTCACCGGCACGCAGGCCGCCGTGCTTTATGTCGTCGGCCCGGACGGAATAGCCATCTCGTCGAGCAATTGGCGCGAACCTCTCAGTTTCGTCGGCAATGACTACACCTTCCGCGACTATTTCCGTCGCGCTATGGAACAGGGAACGGCGGAGCAATTCGCCCTCGGCAGCGTCAGCAAGCGTCCGGGTCTCTACATCTCCCGCCGCGTCGGCAGTGCGGCTGCTCCACTCGGTGTCGTCGTTGTCAAAATGGAGTTCGATCGGCTGGAAACCGACTGGCGCAGCGCAAGCCGGCCCGTCTACGTGACGGACAACCATGGGGTCGTTCTGATCACCAGTATCCCTTCATGGCGCTTCATGACGTCCAGAGCGATACCGCAGCAAGATCTGGCGTCCATTCGCAGCAGCCTTCAATTCGGCGATGCGCCACTGGCATCGCTCCCCATCAGGCAGCCCGGCCATTCTCAATCCCGGCGCCTCGATCGTTTCCGCCGTCCTGCCGGGCAGCGGAGAGGCCAGGTATCTCCGTCTTCTCGCGGCCGTTCCGACAACGCCGTGGCAACTGGAATATCTGGTGCCGATCGAAATGCCGGTTGCCTCCGCCGTGCGGACGACGCGGCTTACGGCATTGGCATTTCTTCTGCCCGTTCTCGCGATCGCCGCGTTCCTGCTGAGACGGCGCCAGGTCTCCGTCATGCGGATTGCGAGCGAGCAGGCGATGCGGGAGGAACTGGAACGTCGCGTGATCGCGCGAACGGAGGATCTGAGCCGCGCCCGGGATCGCTTGCAGGCGGAAATCTCAGATCACCGGGATACGGAGGCCAAGCTGCAAATCGTGCAGCAGGAGCTCGTGCAGGCAAACAGGCTTGCCATCCTCGGACAGGTGGCAGCCGGCGTCGCGCATGAGATCAACCAGCCGGTTGCCACCATCCGTGCCTATGCCGACAATGCCCGCGTCTTCCTCGAACGAAAGCAGACAAATCCGGTCGAGGAAAATCTCGGGGCCATTGCTGCGCTCACCGAGAGAATCGGGACAATCACCGAGGAATTGAAGGCGTTTGCGCGCAAAGGAAGGGCAGCCCCTGAGCCCGTCGACCTGCGCGGCGTCATCGAAGGCGCCATCGTCCTGCTGAGAAGCCGATTTGCAGGGCAGCTGAATGCGCTCGACGCCCATCTGCCGCCGCCGGGGCTGTTCGTCATGGGCAATCGCATCCGGCTGGAGCAAATCCTGATCAATCTGCTGCAGAACGCGCTTGAGGCTCTCGGCGGCCGTGACGACGCGAAGGTGGAGATAACGGTTGCAGAGACGCCGGATGAGGTCGCGATCGCCGTTTCCGACAACGGACCCGGCATTCCGCCGGCTATTCTGGATTCACTTTTCACGCCCTTCAACACCTCCAAGGAACAGGGGCTCGGTCTCGGTCTCGTCATTTCAAAGGACATCGTTGCAGACTACGGCGGCCGCATCGACGTCTCGAGCAGCGATCGGGGCACTTGTTTCACCGTATATCTTCCGAAGGCAAAGGCATGAGCGACGCGTCACCGATCTTTCTCATTGATGATGACAAGGACCTTCTTCGGGCGACGAAACAGACGCTGGAGCTTGCCGGTTTCAATGTTTCGGCCTTCCCGGTCGCAAGCGAAGCGCTCGCCGCACTGGATCCGGACTTCGCGGGTGCAATCGTTTCAGATATCCGCATGCCGCAGATCGACGGGCTGCAACTCTTCGATCGCGTGCGGAAACAGGATGGCGACCTGCCGGTCATCCTGATCACTGGCCATGGCGATATCCCGATGGCTGTGAAGGCCATTCAGGACGGCGCCTACGATTTCATCACGAAACCCTTCGCCGCCGACAGGCTGGTTCAAGCCGTCAGACGAGCGGTGGAAAAGCGTCGTCTGGTTCTGGAGAACCGGGCTCTGCGCCGGGCCGCCGATCAAGCTCGCGATGATCTGCCGCTGATCGGCCAGACACCCACCATGGAGCGATTGCGCCGCACTCTAAGGCAAATTGCCGATACGGACGTCGACGTTTTGGTGACGGGCGAGACCGGCAGCGGCAAGGAAGTCGTCGCAAGCCTGCTGCATCGCTGGAGCCGCAGAGCTTCGGGCAACTTCGTTGCGCTCAACTGTGGCGCGCTGCCCGAAACGGTTATCGAAAGCGAGCTTTTCGGCCATGAACCCGGCGCCTTTCACCGGCGCCCAGAAGAAGCGCATTGGACGCATCGAGCATGCAAGCGGCGGCACGCTTTTTCTCGACGAAATCGAAAGCATGCCGCCGTCGACCCAGGTGCAGATGCTGCGCGTCCTTGAGATGCGGGAAGTAACCCCGCTCGGCACCAACGAGGTTCGGCCGGTCGACCTGCGCGTCGTTGCCGCCGCCAAGGTGGATCTCGGTGATCCGGCGCAGCGCGGCGATTTCCGCGAGGACCTCTATTACCGGCTCAATGTCGTCACGATCTCCATCCCGCCGCTGCGGGAGCGCCGGGACGACATTCCGCTCCTTTTCGGCCATTTTGCCGAGCGTGCCGCAGCACGCTTCAAACGGGAGGTTCCCGCGGTTTCACCGGCCGTTCACCGTCATTTGCAGGAACACAGCTGGCCAGGCAACGTCCGTGAACTTTCGCATTTCGCAGAACGCTTTGTCCTCGGCGTCGAGCAGGCTCCTGCCAGGCTCGCCGGCGTCGGCGCCTGAAGAAGGCGAAGCGCTCCCCTTGCCCGAACGGCTGGAGCGTTATGAGGCCAAGATCATCCGTGAGGCGCTTGATGCCAATGACGGCGACGTTCGCCGTACGATCGCGGAGCTCGGCATACCGCGCAAGACCTTCTACGACAAACTCCAGCGCCACGGCATTGTCCGCAGTCAATTCGCAGCCTCCAAGGCAGAGCCGTTCTGAACGGAAAACGGTCCGCGCAATCAAAGCTCGTCCTGATCGGAGGTTCTCGCGCCTCTCTCTTTTCCAGGTGGAATTCGCCGACATGCGTCCTAGATCAAGCCTGACACAACCACGGGAGAGGTCTCATGTCCGAACTTATCGTGCTTGGCTTCGACGACCCCAATAAGGCCGATGCCATTCTCAACAAGCTGTCGCAGCTCGAGAAGGAATACCTGATCGATCTGGAAGACGCTGTTGTCGCTGTGCGGGACGCCAGCGGAAAGGTCCGGCTCAAGCAGAGCATGAATCTGCCGGCAGCCGGCGCGGCCAGCGGAGGGCTTTCCGGCGCCGTGTGGGGAAGCCTCGTCGGGCTTCTTTTCCTCAATCCGCTCGCGGGTCTTGTCCTCGGCGGAGCGATTGGTGCGGGCTCGGGCGCACTGGCGGGATCGCTCACCGATTATGGCATCGACGACGCGCTCATAAAGAAGCTGGCGGACACGATCCCGAACAACAGCTCGGCCCTCTTCCTGCTCGTCCGAAAGGCTCAGCCGGAGAAGGTGCTGGCCGAATTCGCCGGAGAAAACGCGCGTGTTCTGCGCTCGTCTCTCTCGCCGGATCAGGAGCGAAGGCTTCAGGAGGCTCTGGCTGGGTCGGTCTGCTGCCGCACCGGCGGCGAACTCGCCCTCCCCGGTTGCCGGCCAGCCGCCCAGCGCCGGCATCCCTGCGACGTAAGTCAACGGACGGTCCTCGAAAACGCCGGGGGAGAGCTGCCTCTCGTTGCAGATGAGGGGGCGCAACCTGCGCTTCGAGTGGAAGAATTGCAGAAATACGATGCGGGTGGATCGAAAAAATCCTAATAAAGCATGTCCTTGCATGCTGCTTTACAATGCTGGTTGGTAGCGCTACCATCGCTCGCGTGACGCCGGGGGGAGCCCGTCTGACGTCAACTGGATAGCGTATCGACATGCCTTGCCGGACCGGCAGCCCGCTGCAGATTGGAGGATCTGCAGCGGTAAGTCGATGTTTGCCGACACCCATTCGATGCCCGTCCAAAAGTGGCAACAAATGGGAGGATTCGATGTACAGGACATTCATCGGCGGCATCCTTGCCGCTGCGGCGTTCACGCTTTCCCACTCCACGGTTCTCGCCGAGCCCGAAATCGTCAGCGGGCCTGCTGCCGACGCCGGCTGCTTCGTGCCATGGTCGGCGGATACCAAGTTCTTCAAGTTTCCGAAGAAGGAGGGCCCGTATCGCATAGCGCTCGCCAACGGCTACATCGCCAATACCTGGCGCATTCAGATGATCCAGACCGCGAAAGCCTATGCCGCTCAGCCGGACGTCGCCGCCAAACTCAAGGAGTTCAAGGTGGTGTCGACCGGCGAGGACGTGCCTGCCCAGATTTCGGCAATCAACAACTTCATCGATTCAGGCTATGACGCCATCGTCGTCAATGCCCAGAACCCGACAGCCTTCGGACCGGTCATCAAGCGAGCCAAAGAGGCGGGCGTCGTCCTCGTCGCCTTCGACAACATCCTCGATACGCAGGACGCGATCAACGTCAACGTCGACCAGAAGGGCCTTGGCGTGTTGTGGGCAGACTGGCTGGCAAAGCACCTGCCGGATGGCGGCAAGATTCTTGAGGTGCGCGGTGTGGCCGGGACGTCGGTCGATACCGACCGGCACAACGGCATCCATGAAACCTTCGCCGCTACCGGCAAGAAATGGGATGTCGTCGAAGTGCTCGGCAAATGGGACGATCCGACGGCGCAGAAGGCGACCGCCGACGCCATCGCCGTGCATAAGAAGTTCGACGGCATCACCGCGCAGGGCGGCGATACCGGCGTCGTGCAGGCGATGATCGATGCGAAGCATCCCTTCGTGCCTTTCGGCGGGGAGACGGAGAACGGCTTCCGCAAGTTTTGCGCCAAGTATGCTGGCGAGGGCCTGAAATGCTCGTCGGCAGGCACCGGACCTGCCCAGGTCGCGGTCGCCATCAAGACGGCGATTGCTGCGCTCGAAGGACAGGTCGTGCCGCAATCGGTCAAGCTGCCGCTGGCGATCGTCGAGGACCCCAACTTCAAGGAAGGCCAGGATTTCTATCCGGATCAGTCCGACAATTTCTTCGTCGGCAATGCCTTTCCGACTTGCGGGATCAATTTCACCGCTCAGGAAATCATGGGGCAGACGCAGGAAAACCAGTAGACTGGGGTGCAACCGGATCGCTTGAAGGGCGTGCCGCGACATTCCGCGGCACGCATAAAGACCGCCCCGAGGCAATCATGACCAGCATCAGAAACACCGGCGGCGACCCCGCTTTTGCAGATGAGCGGCGTATCGAAGCGCTACGGCGGCGTTCATGCGCTGGAGAACGCCGAACTCACCGTAGAAGCCGGACGCATCCACGCCATTCTCGGCGAGAACGGCGCCGGTAAATCGACTCTCATCAAGATCATAGCGGGAGTGGTCGCACCCGATGAAGGCCGCATGCTGCTCGACGGTCGGCCTGTCAGCTTCAAGTCCCCGGCAGAGGCCTCTGCTGCCGGCGTCACCTGCGTGTTCCAGGAACTCTCGCTGATCCCGGACCTGAGCGTCGCCGACAATATCTGCATTGCCGCTCCACCGCGCCGCTTCGGACTGATCGATCGCAATGCGCAGCGCGCGATCGCCGAGCAAGCCCTGGCCCGGGCTGGCGCCGATGACATTCATCCGCGCGCGCTGGTCAAGGATCTTCCGCTATCCCGCCGGCAGCTGGTCGAGATCGCCAAGGCGCTCGCCTGGAAACCGCGCATACTCATTCTCGACGAGGGAACGTCGGCCCTGACGGCAGCGGATGTGGCCAAGGTCTTTTCCGTCTTGAAGCGGCTGAGGTCGGAAGGTCTTGCGCTGCTCTATATTTCCCATCGCATGCACGAGATCGCCGAATTGGCCGATCAATGCACGGTCTTGCGCAACGGCCGCAATGTGATGAGTTTTCCGGCGGGTACGCGCAGCGACAGCGAGATCGTCGAAATGATGATCGGCCGGGAATATAGCAACGCCTTTCCGCCAAAGCCGAAGCGAACGGCCGCCGAAACGGCTCCGGCTCTCGAATGCCGTCAGCTCGGCTGGGCAGACAGCCTGCGCGACATCTCCCTTCACCGTCGGAAAGGGCGAGGTCGTGGGTCTTGGCGGCCTGGACGGCCAGGGCCAGCGTGACCTGCTGCTGGCGCTCTTCGGTGTGCTGCGCGGCACGACCGGCTCCGTCCTTATCGACGGCAAGGCCGTCGCGCTTGCCAGCCCCGCCGCGGCAAGGTCCGAGCACATCGGCATGGCGCTCATCCCGGAGGACCGCAAGACCGAGGGCCTGATGCTGCCGATGACGGTTCGCGAAAATCTGTCCTTCGCCGTGCTGGACCGGGTGTCGCAGGAACGGCGTCATAGAGCGGGAAAAGGAAGAGCGGCTGATCGACGAGATGGTGCAATTGCTGGCCATCAAGACGGCCGGTCTCGACATTCCGGTCGGCGCGCTCTCGGGCGGCAACCAGCAGAAGGTCGTCATCGCCAAGTGGCTGATGCGCAGGCCGCGGATCATTCTGCTCAACGATCCGACACGCGGCATCGACGTCGGCACCAAGCAGGAACTCTACCAGTTGCTGCGGCACCTCGCCGAAGCGGGCGCGGCGATCCTGTTCTACTCGACGGATTACGACGAACTGATCGGCTGCTGCGATCGCGTGCTCGTCTTCTACAACGGCACGCATCGTGCGCGAACTGAAGGACGGCGGCATCACCGAGCATGCGTTGATCGCCAGCGCGCTCAATGTCGACGGCGAGAATGTGGAGAGCGCCGCATGAGCGAATGGCGTTATCGGCTTGAACGAGCAGCGCGGCACGCTGATGGCCGTCGGCATTTTCCTCGTCATGTTCACCATCTATGTCTCCAATCATCCGGCCGGGACTGACGGCCAATGTCGTGCAGACCGCCGCCAACAAGGGCGTGCTGCTCGCCTTCGTCGCGATGGCGCAGACGTTGGTGGTGATCACGGCAGGCATCGATCTTTCGGTCGGCATGATCTTCATCCTCACCAATGCGCTGGCATCCTGGCTTGTTCTCGGCACGCCGCTCGAAACGGCATTCGGCGTCATCGCCGTGCTGGCCGCCGGTCTTGCCTGCGGGGCGCTGAACGGCCTGATCGTCATCTATGGCAGGTTGCAGCCGATCGTCGCCACGATCGCGACCGGCGCGATCTTCTTCGGCATCGCTCTGCTGCTGCGGCCCTTTCCCGGCGGCTCGGTCAACGAGGACCTGGCGGACATGATGACCGGCAAGGTATTCGGCGTCGTGCCCTCCAGCCTGGTCGCTCTCGTTGCCGTCGTTCTCGTCATATGGGTGCCGTTCAGCCGGTCGGTCATCGGGCGGGCTGCCTATGCGTCCGGATCGTCGGAGATCGCGGCCTATATGTCCGGCCTGCCGATCCGCCGGGCAAAGTTCACCGCCTATGCGCTGGCCGGTCTTCTTGCGTCGATCGGCGGGCTGTTCCTCACCTTCTTCACCTATACCGGCGAGGCGGCGCTTGCGAGCGGCAATGCCTACACCCTTTTCTCGATCGCCTCGGTGGTGCTCGGCGGCGTCTCGCTGTTTCGGCGGCAAGGGCAGCGCCATCGGCGCGATCTTCGGAGCGCTTGCCTTTCGAACCATCGGCGACCTGCTCTTCGTCTTCGATTTCGACCCGCTGTGGCAGCCATTGTTCCAGGGTGTGGTGCTGCTCGTCGCCGTCAGTCTCGGGGCGTTCGGATTGTTTCGCGTCCGCAACCGCCTGGAGTGGTTCGGATGAGCGACGTGACGCGAGAACAGCCCGTGACCCAGCTCCACAAATTCGTGCATCGGCTGGATCCGGCCATCGCCACCGCCTTCGGCTGCATCGTCCTGCTGCTCGTCATCGGCAGTTTCTACTCGACCAGCTTTCTGTCTCCGGAATACCTGCTGCAGCAGTTGAAAGTCGCATCCTTCCTCGGCGTCATCGCCACCGGCATGATGATCGTCATCCTGCTCGGCCAGATCGATCTGTCCGTTCCATGGTCGGTTGCCGTCGGCGGAATGATGGCCTGCGCCGCTGCCGCCTATGGTCCGGCCGGCGAAATTCTGGCCGTTCCCTTCGGCATTCTTTGCGGCATGGCGATCGGTCTCGCCAATGGGATCGGCGTCGCGTACCTGCGCATCCCCTCGATGATCATCACGCTGGCGACCAACGCCGTCGCTCAAGGGTTGATGGTCGTCTATACCGGCGGCTTCTCGCCCCAGGATTCCGCCACGGCGGCCATGCGTTATCTTGCAACCGGCTTTCTTCTGCCCGGCATACCCAATGCAGTGCTCATCTGGGCAGTCGTCGGTGCCGTCGCGATCTTCGTCCTGACCCGCACGACATTCGGCCGTTGCGTCTACGGCATCGGCAATCAGGAGCGCGCGGCCTATCTATCCGGCATCAACACCCGGCGGATCGTCCTGATCGCCTTCATCGCGTCGGGTGCGCTCAGCGCCTTCGGCGGCGTGCTGCTCGCCGGCTATGCGTCGAAGGCAGCCCAATCGATGGGCGACACCTATCTCCTGCCCTCGATCGCCGCCGTCGTGCTCGGCGGTACGTCCATCCTCGGCGGCAAAGGCTCCTACCTCGGCACGGTTGCGGGCGTGATCCTGATCACACTCCTGCAATCGATCCTCTCGGTCATGCAGATGCCGGAGGCCGGGCGGCAGATCATCTACGGCGTCGATCATCATCGCCATGCTGCTGCTTTACGGCCGCAGCCCCGCCAACCGGTGAGCGGCCGGCCACGCCGAGCCTTCAGGTCAAGTGGGGTGGGATTCGGATGTCGAACGTATGTTCCCGCCCCGGGAAGCGGCGGCTTCGAACATCGTCAGCGTAAGCATGCGCGGCATCCTCGATCGTCTTCGCAAGATCAGCATACCGTTTGACGAATTTGGGCGTGAAATCCGTGAACAGGCCCAGCATATCGTCCACAACCAGTATTTGGCCGTCGCAAGCCGCCGAGGCACCGATGCCGATCGTCGGGACGTGGATCGAGGCGGTCACTTCACGCGCCAGCGGCTCGACCATTCCCTCGATGACGACAGCGAAAGCACCGGACCCGCCGACGGCTCTAGCGTCGCGCCGGATCTTCGCAGTCTCGCTTTCGGAGTGGCCGAGCGAGCGGTAACTGCCCGCAGTGTTCACCTGTTGCGGCATCAGTCCGATATGTCCGCAGACCGGCACACCGCGCGCGGTCAGGAAAGCGATGGTCTCGACCATCTCCTCGCCGCCTTCCAGCTTGACGCCGTCGCATCCGGTTTCCTGCATGATCCGCACCGCGCTTCGAAAGGCTTGTTCCTTCGATTCCTGATAGCTGCCGAAGGGCAGATCGACGATCACGCAGGCTCGGGTCACACCTCGCATGACCGCCTGGCCGTGGGCGATCATCATGTCGAGGGTAACGGGAATCGTGTTTGGCAGCCCATAGAGCACCATGCCGACGGAATCTGCCAACCAGCAGCAGGTCGCAGTGGGCATCGAGCGCTCGTGCCATGGGCGTCGTGTAGGCCGTGAGGCACACAATCGGCGCGGAGCCTTTCATCGACTGAATTCGGGCCGGAGTGAGCCGCTTTTGACTGAGGACCTTGCTCATCACGCTGCCCTCGATGCGGCTTTGAATTGACGGCCGATGATCCTGTTATCAAGAAGCCTGGTGGCGCCAATGCGCACGAAGAGGGCGACGAGCGCCGGCCGATCGCGCAAGGTCTCCAGCGGCTCCAGCGTCTCCGGATCGCGAACGGCGACGACTTCGGCCGTAGCGAGGGGTTCGCGGGCAATGAACTCCGTCAACGCGGCTTCGAGTGCCTGCGGATCGTCCGTTCCAGCGCTGTAAAGGCGTTCGGCCTCGTCGAGCGCCCGTGGAACGATCACCGCCGCGGCGCGCTCGTCGGCCGTCAGGTAGCTGTTTCGCGAGGAGAACGCCAGTCCGTCCGCCTCGCGCACCGTCTCGACGGCCACAACGCGAACCGGCTGGGCAAGATCCTCGACCATCCGCTTGATGATCACGACCTGCTGATAGTCCTTCTCGCCGAAATATGCGGCATGAGGCTGAACGATGTTGAAAAGCTTGGTCACGACAGTCGCCACGCCGGCAAAATGTCCGGGCCGCACGGCGCCTTCCAGTTCCTTGCCGAGCGCCGGCACGTCAACGATGGTTTGCATCGGCCGCGGATACATCTCCTCGACGCTCGGAGCAAAAAGAAGATCGACGCCGGCAGCCGAAAGCATGGCGCTGTCCCTCTCGATGTTCCTCGGATAACGCGCGAGATCCTCGTTCTGACCGAATTGCAGCGGGTTGACGAAGATGGAGACGACGACGGCGTCGTTCTCGCTCGCGCGCGCGTGCGACCAGCTCCATATGCCCGGCATGCAGAAATCCCATCGTCGGCACGAAGCCGAGCGTCCGGCCTTCACTCTTGATCGCCGCGATATGCTCCCGCAGTTCGGCAATTCCTGTCACGACACGCATCTTTCAACCTCCCGGAAAGTGGTGGCGGATAGAAGTTGATTTCACGCGAAGCGTCAATTACCGGCTTAGGATAATATCGATTAGCAAGTGCTGAAACTGATTTCCGCGGACAATGAGTAACGCTGCTGTTGCCGATCAGCCTGCTCCAGGCTTCGGCGGTCAGCCCACGTTGTTTTGCCGTGGACGAAATCCGCGAGGTGGGGGCCGGCTATGCCACCGGCAAGCACCTCGCAACCACGCCGTCGTATTTTTCAATAGGTGGCGCGGCCACCCGACAGGTCGAATGTCGCGGCCGTGGTAAAGCTGTTCTCCTTTGACACCAGCCAGGCGACCATAGACGCCGCCTCGTCGACCTTCAGGAAGCGGCCGCGCGGAATGCGCGAGCGCATGTACTCTATGAACTCCGGCGTCAGCTGTTCCAGAATCCGCGTCTGCGCGGTCGCGGGCGTAATGCAGTTGACCGCGATGTCGTAGCCGGCGAGCTCCTTGCCCAGCGATTTGGTCAGCCCAATGACGCCCGCCTTCGAGGCGGAGTAGGCAGCAGCATTCGGGTTGCCTTCCTTGCCGGCGATCGAGGCGATGTTGACGATGCGGCCGTAGTTGCGCGCCTTCATATCCGGGACAACGGCGCGGTTGACGTGGAAGGTACCCGTGAGATTGATATCGATGATCTTCTTCCACATGGCGATATCGTAGGTATCGAGCGGCGCGGCATCTCCGGCGATGCCGGCCGAATTGACGACAATGGAAACCGGTGGGCCATCGGCGACAGTGGCGGCATAGGCAGCCTCGACCTGTTCCCAGTGCGAGACATCGGCAACGGCGCTGCGGACCCCTTCACCGAGCGCTGCCCTGGCCTTCTCCAACAGCGGCTCATCCATGTCCCAAAGCGTCACGGCCGCACCGGAGGCAATGAGACGGGTGGCGATTGCAAAGCCAATGCCCTGAGCGCCTCCCGTCACGATCGCGTGCTGACCTTCCAGATCAATCTTGTTCATTCGCACTCTCCCTCACGAACGCCCCGGTTGAGCGTCATCATTCCTTAACCGCGCCCGTCATCGACGAGACGTAGTAATCGACGAAGAACGAATAGAGGATCACGACCGGCAGCGAACCGAACAGTGCGCCAGCCATCAGCGAACCCCATTCGAACACGTCGCCGCGCACCAGTTCCGTCAGCACGCCGACGGGAATCGTCTTGTTTTCCGACGACTGGATGAAGGTGAGCGCGTAGATGAACTCGTTCCACGAGAGCGTGAAGGCGAAAATGCCGGCCGAAATCAGTCCGGGGACCGCAAGCGGAAGGATGATCTTCACAGGATCTGCCAGCGGTTTGCGCCGTCCACCAGGGCGCTTTCCTCGAGTTCGAAGGGAATCGACCGGAAATAGCCCATCAGCAGCCAGGTGCAGAACGGAATGAGGAAGGTCGGATAGGTGAAGATCAGCGCCAGCCTGGAATCATAGATGCCGAGCTTGAAGACGATGAAAGCCAGCGGAATGAACAGGATCGAGGGCGGCACCAGATAGGCGAGAAAGATCAGGAGCCCCACCGGGCGCGAGCCGGTAAAGCGCACGCGTTCGATCGCATAGGCCCCAAAGACCGATGCCAGCGAGCGACAGCGCCGTCGAGCCGACCGCAACCAGCATCGTATTCCACAGCCAGCCCGGATAGGACGTTTCGAAGAACAGGTATTTGATGTGATCGAGCGTCGGACCTACGACCCAGAAGGGGCTGTAGTTGTTGTAGTCGGTCAGCTGCGAATTCGGTTTGACGGCGGTGATCGCCATCCAATAGAACGGAAACAGCAGCACGAAGACGAAGACCGCCATCGGCAGATAGAGCATGACGATGCGCCGAGGCAGGCGGTTGAGATAACTCATGCCCTCGACATTGTCGGTCAGAACCTGATCGGTCGTGTTGAGCTGTCTGGCATTCATGATTTTCTCCCGACCTTAATCCTGGCCGCCCTGCTGCCATTTGCGGCGCTGCAGACCGAAGAAGCTGAACATGATGGCGGCAAGCAGGAAGGGGATCATTGCGACCGCGATGGCCGCCCCCTCGCCCAGCTGGCCGCCCGGAATGCCGCGCTGGAACGACAGCGTCGCCATCAGATGCGTCGCGTTGACCGGTCCGCCCTTGGTCAGCACGTAGATGAGCTGGAAATCGGTGAACGTGAAAAGCACCGAGAAGGTCATCACGACGGCGATGATCGGCGTCAGCATCGGCAGCGTCACATAGCGGAACCGCTGCCAGCTCGTTGCGCCGTCCAGCGAGGCGGCTTCCTGAAGCGAGGCGGGAATGGTCTGCAGGCCTGCGAGCAGCGAGATGGCGACGAACGGGAATGCCGCGCCAGACATTGGCGGCGATGACCGAGATCCGGGCATTGGTCGGATCGCCGAGAAAATTGATCGGGCCGTCGATCAAGCCCAGCTTCATCAGCGACCAGGAGAGGATCGAGAACTGCGCATCGTAGATCCACCAGAAGGCCAGCGCCGAAAGCACCGTCGGAACGACCCATGGCAGAAGCACGATCGCGCGGAAGAAGGACTTGAACGGCAGATTCTCGTTGAGGAGCAGCGCCAGCCACAGGCCGAGCACGAATTTCAGGACGGAGGCGACAAACGTGTAAAGCAGCGTATTGAAGACCGACAGCCAGAAGACGGAGTCGCTGGCAAGGAACTGGTAGTTCTCCAGGCCGATGAACACACCGTCGCGGCCGATGCGCGTATCGGTGAAGCCGAGCCAGACGCCGAGCCCCAGAGGATAGGTGAGAAAACAAACCAGAAAGATGGCCGCCGGCAGCATGAAGAGGAAGCCGAGCACATTGTTGTTCTGCATGAGTGATGCGATCGGGCTGCGCGTCGTCGTATCCCCGGATGTCACGGTCGCCATGGTGTATCTCCTCGATGGCGACGAATCGCAGCATGCCGTCGCCGGCATGCTGCAGACTTCGAAGGCGGGATCAAACCCGGTAGTAGCGGTTTGCCCGGCGCTCTGCTTCCTTCATGGCGTCTTCCGGCGTCATCTGACCGGTGACGGCGACGGCGAACATGTCGACCAGCACGTAGTCGGCCATCGTGCCGGCGGAGGCATAGCCCAGCGGACCGGCATAGCCGTTCGGCCGCAGCGTTTCCGAAGCGCGGGCATAGGGCGCGTGGATCGGATCGGCGGTCCAGACGGGGTTGTTGGCGAAAGCCTTCAGCGGCTGGCAGCAATAGGCGCTGGAACCCGTGATCCAGGCGTTCATCTGGTCGGCCTTCCATCATGAACTTGATGTAGGCCTTGGCCGCTTCCGGATACTTGGTATGGCTGAAGAGCAGCAGCGAGCTCGTCTGGTGCAACTCGACGCTCTTGCCGACCGGGCCGATCGGGAAGTTGGTGGTGCGGATATCGGCGGCGATCTCGGCCAGCTTCGGATCCTTCTTCGCGGCATAATAGAGCGACACGCCGTTTGCCGTCAGCGACACCTGGCCCGGCGAGGAAGGCGCGGTTGTTGTTGATGTCCTGCCAGCTTTCCGTGCCCGGAATGAAGGTCTCGTAAAGCGCCTTGGCATAGTTGATCGCCGCCAGCGTCTCAGGGCTGTTGATCGACGACCTTGCCGCTTTCGTCCACCATCTTGCCGCCATGGCTCCAGAGCAGCCAATGGGCATAGTTGTTGCCGTCGCCGACGGCCTTGCCGTGCGGGAAGCCGGCGGGCGTGCCCTTGGCCTTCATCGCCTTGCAGAGTTCGAGGAAGCCGGCGGTATCCTTCGGGAATTCGCTGAAGCCGGCGGCCTTCACATGGCTGTCGCGGTAGCAGACGGCGTTGCCGATTGCCGTCAGCGGCATGGCGATGAACTTGTCGCCGCGCGGTTGCATAGCCCTTCACGCCGTCGTACCAGCCGCCGTACTTGTCGCCGAGATAGTTGGCAAGCTCGGTCAGGTCGACGAGCTTGTCGGGATATTGGTGGGCATCGTCGAACCAGCACATCACCATGTCCGGCCCGGAGCCGACATTGGCGGCAACAGCGGCCTTCGGGCGGATGTCTTCCCAGCTTTCCTTGTCGACGCGAACCTCGACGCCGGTCGCCTCGGTAAACTTCTTGGTGTTGGCAAGCCAGGCATCCTCGTCACCCTTGACGAAGGGCGTCCAGCGCAGAAGCCTCAGGCTTGCGCCTTCTTCCGGCTTGTAGGCTCGGCTCAGCCTGGGCGAAAGACGGGCGTATGCCGAACGGCGAAAGGCCCGCGATGCCGGCGGCCGCGGCCGATGCGGCAAGAAAATCACGTCTCTTAATGTCATAATACTCCTCCTTTGAAAGCGGGAGCATGGTCCCTCGGCATCCACCGTCCCGCTTGGTGAATGTGCGGCAATGGCTATCCGGCACTGCCGGATGCATCCGCATCGACCGGATGCGCAGGAAGCTCCTCTTCCCGCCGCCGCCTCAGCCGATGCGGTATCAGGCATCAGTCTCTGTCCGCTTTCGGCGTCGAAGAGATGCACGTGTGACGCGTCGATCGAGACCCGCAAGATGTCGCCGGGCCGCGCATTGACGCGTTCGCGGAAGATGCAGGTGACGTCGCTGCCCGCCGAGCGGACGATCAGCTGCGTCTCGTAGCCGGTCGGCTCGATCACCGCGATTTCCGCCGGCAGGCCGTTCGGCGTCGAGCGCGATATATTCCGGACGCAGGCCATAGATGAGGTCGCGCCCCTTTGCGCCGGCTGGCGGACTTGCGACCGGCAGAGCGCGTCCCGTCCGCTGCGATGAACTGATTGCCGTTTTCCGGATCGAGCCGGCCCTTGATCATGTTCATCGCCGGCGAGCCGATGAAGCCGGCGACGAAAAGATTGGCCGGCCTGTCGTAGAGATCGAGCGGCGCGCCGATCTGCTCGACGATGCCGTCATGCATGACGACGATCTTGTCGGCCATGGTCATGGCCTCGATCTGGTCGTGGGTGACATAGACGGTCGTCGTGCTTCGAGGCGCTGGTGCAGTTCCTTGATCTCGGCGCGCATGGCGACGCGCAGCTTGGCATCGAGGTTGGAGAGCGGTTCGTCGAAAAGGAAGACCTGCGGATCGCGCACGATCGCCCGGCCCATGGCGACGCGCTGGCGCTGGCCGCCGGAGAGCTGGCGCGGATAGCGGTCGAGAAGCTTGGTGAGGCCGAGAATCTCGGCAGCCGTGCTCGACGCGCTGGTCGATGTCCGGCCTTCGGCGAGCCGTTCAGCATCAGCGAGAAGGCCATGTTGTCGCGCCACCGTCATATGCGGATAAAGCGCATAGTTCTGGAACACCATGGCGATATCGCGCTCGCTTGGGCGGCAGCCCGTTGACGACGCGCTCGCCGATGCGGATTTCGCCCGCGGAGATATTCTCAAGCCCGGCCAGCATTCGCAGAAGCGTCGACTTCCCGCAGCCGGACGGTCCGACGAGGATCACGAACTCGCCATCCGCGATCTCGATGTTCACGCCCTTGATGACGGGGAAGGCCCCGAATGATTTCCTGACATCGACGAAATTCGACGCCTGCCATATGACGCTCCTCCCAGAACTGTAGTCTCACCTGCAATCCGCCGGTCGATCCTCTCTCTCCGGCTATTCGGCGGTACTCGACGCAGTCCAGTTCACTTCGATTGTCCTATCCCCGCCCGACCAGCGGCATCTTTGTCGCCATCACCGTCATCGTCAGCACGTTGGCCTCGAGCGGCAGGCTCGCCATGTAGACGACGGCGCGGGCGATATGCTCGGCCGGGATGGTCGGCTCGCTGGCGATCTCGCCATTCGCCTGCAACACGCCGGAACTCATCTTCGACGTCATGTCGGTCGCGGCGTTGCCGATATCGATCTGGCCGCAGGCGATGTCGATATGGCCGCCCGTCGAGCGCGGTCGATTTCGTCAGCCCGGTGATCGCATGCTTGGTCGCGGTATAGGGGGCGGAATTCGGCCGCGGCGTCGTCGCCGAGATCGAGCCGTTGTTGATGATGCGGCCGCCGCGCGGCTCCTGCGCCTTCATCAGCCGGAAGGCCTGTTGCGTGCAGAGGAAGGCACCGGTCAGGTTGGCCGCGAGGATGCTGTTCCACTGGTCGAAGGTGACGTCTTCCAGCGGGATCGCCGGAACGTTGGAGCCGGCATTGTTGACGAGAAGATCGAGCCGGCCGAACTCTGCTGCGGATCTGCTCGAAGAGGCTGGCGACCTGCTCGGGCAACGCCGATATCGCAGGCGATCGCCCGCACGGTCCCGCCGGTTTCCGTTCCATGTCGCGGCGGCTTTCTCCAGCACGTCGCGTGCGGCGGCCGGTGATGACGACGGTATAACCTTCAGCGCTGAGCGCCTTGGCGATGCCGCGGCCGACGCCGGTGCCGCCGCCGGTGACCAGCGCGATCTTGCCGTTTCGCCGGATTCGACGATTGCGCCATCTCAGATCTCTCCCCCGAGTTCATCCTCGATATGGATCCTGATGATCTCGTCGAAATTGGTCTCGGCCTTGAAGCCGAGTGTCGGTCGCGCGCTGCGCATCGAAATCCGTCGCCCAGCCGGAAACGATCGAACGGATAACGGGATCCGGCTCGCGACGGATGAGCTTGACGGCCTTCTCGCCCGGCAACCCGGCGCAAGCGCCTCGATCTCTTCGCCGACGAGGGCGGAAAGCCCGGGCATGGTCAGGTTGCGGCTCGGCCCGATCACGTGCGGTATCCATGCGCGCGGCGTGGACGAAGAAGCCGACCGCCGAGCGCGGGCTTGCAAACCAGTGGCGGACGTTCTCGTCCACCGGCAGCACGGCCTCCTGACCGACCAGCGGCTCGCGCAGAATGTTGGAGAAGAAGCCGGAAGCCGCCTTGTTCGGGTTTGCCGGGGCGGATGCAGATCGTCGGCAGCCGGATGCCGATGCCGTCGAAGATGCCGCGCCTCGAATAGTCGGCGAGCAGCAGCTCGCAGATCGCCTTCTGCGTGCCGTAGCTCGTCAGCGGCGTCGTGAAGAACTCGTCGCCGATCTTTTCCGGAAACGGCTGCGCCGAAGACGGCGATGGACGAGGCGAAGATGACGCGCGGGAATGTAGGGCGTCTTCTGTCCCCTCATGCCGGATCGCCTCGAAAAGCGACCGCGTGCCGTCGAGATTGACCCGGTAGCCCTTGTCGAAATCGGCCTCCGCCTCGCCGGACACGATGGCGGCCAGATGGAAGATCACGTCGGGCCGCATAGCGGCAAGCTCTGACCGCCGCTTCGGCTCCGAAAGATCAAGCGCAAGCGCGTCGGCAACGGACGCAAGCGCAGCAGGCACCGGCGGCTCGATGACATCGACCAGTGTCAGCTTGTCGATGTCGAAGCCGAGCACCTCCGCGTCGGAGCCGAGCTTTTCCACCAGTTTGCGGCCGATCATGCCGGCCGCGCCTATCACCATCACATGCATAAGTTCCGAACCTCCCGTTCGGCGATCCGGCTCATGCCGGATCGGCCCTTCGTTTCGCGTTGCTGACGCCTGCCAACTCGCCGCGCGTGCAAGGCCAGAAGTTCCTTGGTCGTATCGTAAATCCGTGTCAGATGATGCCGGAACGCGGCGACGACCGCCTCCCGGTCGCGCCGTGCCAAAGCGTCGACGATCTCGACGTGGTCGGCGTAACTGGCATCGATGGCGCCCGGCTCGCGACATGGCATTGCGCCGGTAATTCATCATGTAGGTGTAAAGATCGGTGACGAAATCCGCGAGCAGCGCGTTCCCGCAGGCGCGGTAGATCGCCAGGTGGAATTCGCGATCGCAGATCAGAAAGCGCATTGCGTCGTCTGCCACCCAGACGCTGCGCTTCCAGCAGGCTCTGCAGCTTTTTCAGCGTTTCGCTCGTCGATCCTTTCGGCAGCGTCGCCGACGACCTTGAGCTCGATATGCAGCCGCGCCGCATGAACCGATTCGAGATCGTAGCTGTCGATGGCGCTGGGCGATGCGATCGTCACCGTCACGTGGCTGAGATCGACATTGCCGACGCGGCTGCGGCTGCCATGCGAGACTTCGATAATGCCTCGCGCGGCAAGCGTCTGAATCGCGCCGCGCACCGTCTCCCGGCTGACGTGAAGAACATTGGCAAGTTCGCGCTCACCCGGCAATTCGTCGCCCGGCCTCAGCATGTTTGTGGCGATCAGAACCATCAGCTTCTCAGCGATGACGTCGCGCGCCGTCGCCGGTCGAGGCTTGCCCGACATTCGGCACCTGCGTCAAGTATCGGGCTGCCGTCCATGCCCATCGCCTCCACTGATCTACTGGTCGGTCCACCAGATCAGTTGCAGTTAAGGGCTACGGCACTATTCCCGTCAAGAGGTATTCGTTGCCGCATTGCAGCATCAGCCGGACGCAATTGAAGAATTAACGGGTAAGACCACCTCAGCCATGGCGAAAGGAATGGGACCGCTCACGCGATCCCAATCCCCTGCCTTTCGACCGCCGCACCCCTAGCTCTTGATCGTGATGCGCTTGGCTGTCGACTGTGCAGACTTGCTGCGGGGCAGAGTGACCGTCAGGATGCCGTTCTTGAAGGAGGCATCGATCTTGTCTTCCTCCACATCGGTGTTCAGCGAGAGGCGTCGCTCGAAACGGCCGTAGAACCGCTCGGAGAACTGCCTGTCCTTATCTTCGTTTTCGACCCGCTTTTCGCCACGGATCGTCAGGACGCCGTTATCGAGCAGCAGTTCGACATCTTTCTCGTCCATTCCGGGAATCTCCGCGTGATGCGGATTTCCTTGTCCGTCTCCGACACTTCGATTTTCGGCCAGGCACTTTCAAACATAAAGCCGGATCCGACTGCCGGAACGCGACCCTCGAAGCCGCGAAAGACATCGTCGATCAGTCTGTTCATCTCACGATGAAGCGCAAAGAACGGATGCGGGTCTCTGCCTGCGTAGTTTGCCGGGACCGGACTGTTGCTGCGGCCCCAGGGAATAAGATCACGAACACTCATCAGAACCTCCATGTTGGCTGACACCGACGAACGGTCCGGCGCACTCCCGTCTACCCTCGTGGATGGGCGACCTGCATGCGTCACCTTCGTCGTGGAACAAGCATGATGCTGCGCGCAAAACCGCTGCAGCATCGACACATGATAAACGCCAATGTAGGAGGTTCCGTTCCGCTGTGGCTAGCACTCGCCCAGCAAGAGTGCTAATTTTCGCGATAGCCCTCTTGAAATTCGAAAAATCAGTAGCAGATTTTTCGCCGGGACCCTGAGAAGGCTTGCCACCCGCCCGGACTGGTCACGCGGTTCCGGAAGCGGAACATTGATCCATCGATTACCCCTGGAGGAGAATATGACGTTTCGACCGCTTCATGACCGCATTCTCGTCCGCCGCGTCGAGTTCTGAAGAAAAGACCAAAGGCGGCATCATCATCCCCGACACCGCCAAGGAAAAGCCGCAGGAAGGCGAAGTCATTGCCGTCGGCCCCGGCGCACGCAATGAAGCCGGCCAGATCCAACCCCTCGACGTCAAGCCTGGCGACCGCATCCTGTTCGGCAAGTGGTCCGGCACTGAGATCGTGCTCGACGGCAAAGACTTTCTGATCATGAAGGAAAGCGATGCCATGGGTATCATCGAGGGCGGGGCTGTCGATACGAAGGCCGCCTAAACGATCTTCAGGCCAACGTCGTTTCAAAGCTGGCTGCTTTATGGAGGAATAAAGACATGGCTGCTAAAGAAGTTAAATTCCACACCGAGGCCCGTGAACGGATGCTGCGCGGCGTCGACATCCTTGCCAACGCAGTGAAGGTTACGCTCGGTCCGAAGGGCCGCAACGTCGTCATCGACAAGTCCTTCGGCGCTCCGCGCATCACCAAGGACGGTGTTACGGTCGCCAAGGAAATCGAACTGGAAGACAAGTTCGAAAACATGGGCGCCCAGATGCTGCGAGAAGTCGCTTCCAGAACCAGCGATGTGGCCGGCGACGGCACCACGACCGCGACGGTTCTCGCTCAGGCAATCGTCAGAGAAGGTGCCAAGGCCGTTACCTCCGGCATGAATCCGATGGATCTGAAGCGCGGCATCGACCTCGCTGTTGCTGAAGTCGTCAAGGAACTGAAGAAGAACGCCCGGAGTATCTCCAACAACGCCGAAATCGCCCAGATTGGCTCCATTTCGGCCAATGGCGATGACGAAATCGGCCGCTTCCTTGCCGAAGCAATGCAGAAGGTCGGCAACGAAGGCGTTATCACCGTCGAAGAAGCCAAGACGGCCGAAACCGAACTCGAAGTCGTCGAAGGCATGCAGTTCGATCGCGGCTACCTCAGCCCCTACTTTGTCACCAATCAGGAAAAGATGCGGGTCGACCTTGAGGATCCCTACATCCTGATTCACGAAAAGAAGCTCTCGAACCTGCAATCCATGCTCCCGGTTCTCGAAGCTGTCGTCCAGTCCGGCAAGCCGCTCCTCATCATCGCTGAAGACGTCGAAGGCGAAGCTCTGGCAACGCTCGTCGTCAACAAGCTGCGTGGCGGCCTGAAGATTGCTGCCGTCAAGGCTCCGGGCTTCGGCGATCGCCGCAAGGCCATGCTCGAGGACATCGCCATCCTGACCGGCGGCACGGTTATCTCCGAGGACCTCGGCATCAAGCTCGAGTCCGTCACCCTCGACATGCTCGGCCGTGCCAAGAAGGTCGTGGTCGAGAAGGAGAACACGACCATCATCGATGGTGCCGGCGCCAAGTCCGACATCGAAGGCCGCGTTGCCCAGATCAAGGCCCAGATCGAGGAAACCACCTCCGACTACGACCGCGAGAAGCTGCAGGAGCGCCTTGCCAAGCTCGCTGGCGGTGTTGCCGTCATCCGCGTCGGCGGTTCGACGGAAGTCGAAGTGAAGGAAAAGAAGGACCGTGTCGACGACGCGCTGCATGCGACCCGAGCGGCGGTCGAGGAAGGAATTTTACCTGGCGGCGGCGTCGCGTTGCTGCGGGCCGTCAAGGCCCTCGAGAACCTCCAGACGCCCAATACGGACCAGCGCGTTGGGGTCGATATCGTCCGCCGCGCGATTGAAGCCCCTGCGCGCCAGATCGCTGAGAATGCCGGCGCCGAAGGTTCGATCGTCGTTGGCAAATTGCGCGAGAACAGCGACTTCTCGTTTGGCTGGAATGCGCAGACGGGCGAGTATGGCGATCTCTACCAGATGGGCGTGATCGACCCTGCAAAGGTCGTGCGCACCGCGCTTCAGGATGCCGCCTCCGTTGCCGGCCTTCTGGTGACGACGGAAGCCATGGTCGCCGAGAAGCCCAAGAAGGAATCCGCCGCCCCTGCGATGCCTCCCGGAGCCGGGATGGACTTCTAGCTCGACTTTAGGTGAGAGCAACACGGCCCCGGTCTGCAGTTTCCGCTGTCCCGACCGAGGCCGGCTGTTCTTGTTCCCGGGGGATTTCGAATGTTCAAAGGCCGTTATTTCGATCAGTCCATCATCTTGTTGCATGTCCGCTGGTAGCTGGCCTACGGTCTGATCCTGCGCGACCCAGGCACCATCAGATCGCTTTTTTGCTGACCTGCGGGCGCTTCCCGAGGAGCCTTCTCACAAATGGCATGAAACAGGCCTGCCGTCTGAACGACCATCGATCCCCCAATGATCAAAGAAAGCGCGTGGTCGGGCGGCCGTGAGCGGGGAACAAAGATGCCTTCAGCATCGGACCGCGACGTTATCGCGTGAAGCAGTTGGGTCGTTACAAGGCTTTCGAATGTCATTGTTCGCGCTTGCGCGGAATTCAGTCCATAGCGTGAAGCGCCGAAAAGACCTGCTGTCATCGCCGCGCCGCCCATGATCGCAGCCTGGGCGGCCAGGCTGCCGAGTTCCCTGCCCGGCATTAGCGCCGAGTCCTCTTCTTTCGGAGCCTGTCGAAGGACGTCGTGCTCAAGCGCTTCCATCGCCAATCCGATGCCTGGCAACACATCCGAGATCAGATTTATCCACAGAAGCTGCATCGGCGTGAGCGGTGCTCCCATCCCGATTGAAGTGCCCGCGACAACCAGCAGGATCTCGCTCAAGTTGGTGCTGATCAGGTAGCGCAGGATTTTACGGATGTTCCGCCGGGTCGTGCGCCCTGTCTCTTCGGCCGGCGCGAGGCCGTGCGACGCGCTGGACGACTTCCCGGGGAGGTTGAACGCGCTGGCCACGCGCATCCACCGTTCTGCGGGACAAAGCGGCTGCGCGGGACTCAATCAACTGAACAGTTGCGAGGCCAGGAAGATCAAGCAGCCCGCAAAGGCGCCGACGACGGTGCCGTTCATGCGGATATATTGGAGATCGCTGCCAACCACGAGTTCCAGGCGGTCCACGAGAGTGGCACTGTCCCAGCTTCTGACCACGTCTGCTACAAACGCACCGATCTCGTGACGCCACGAAACCAGATAGACCGCAAGCTTCTCCAGCAAGGAATCAATGTGTTTCAACATTGCTTCGTCTGTCGCAAGCGCCCGGCCGACCAGCAGACAGATATTCTCCATGGCCATGCGCGCTTTCGACGCCGGCTGCGAGAGGTCTTCGAGCATCATACGTGAGGTCTCGTGCCACATCGCTGCAATCCACGCCTGAACTTCCGGGTGCTCGATGATGCGGTCTTTAAACGCGTCGATCTGCTCACGGTGTGCCGGCGAATTGATCAGCTCATCGATGAGGTGGACGAGCGCCTCTCGGAACTTCAGCCGAACCTCGCTTTCCGGCTCGCGCAAGTCGTTGAGTAGATCGATGGAGCCGATGACGATCGCGTTGGCAATCTTCCGATCAATCGTTCGGGAATCCACCAGCGGCTACGTTCCCGAACCAAGTGGAAGATTTGGTCGCGGTTTTCCTCTAGCCATTGGGCGGCAACACCGAGGATGCGTTCGAACAGGACGTCGGTCTCGCCGCTGGCCGTCATTACCTGGACGGCACGGCCAATCACGGGCGCTATGTCGGCCTGTCGCACCTGCTCGCCGAGGGTCCGCCGTGCAAACTCCTGCAGGTCGTCGTTATCCAGCGTGCGAATGACATAAGGCAAAGCCGCAGCGACAGCCTCGGCAAGAACTGGTGCGGTCTCCGGGCTCGCCAGCCAGGCCGAAAAGCGCTTCGCCGCATGCGCGTTGCGTAACTTCCGCAGGAGCACCTCCTCGGTGAGGAAGTGCCGCTCCAGGAAGCGGCCAAGCGATTGCCCGATGCGTTCCTGGCTGCCGGGCACGATCGCCGTGTGCGGAATTGGGAGACCAAGCGGGTGTCGAAAGAGCGCAGTCACGGCGAACCAATCGGCGAGTCCGCCTACAATTCCAGCCTCGGCGGTGGCGCGCAGCAGTCTTACGAGGAAGCCGGGATCGCTGACGAAGTGGGTAGCCAGGAACAACGCTGCCATAGCGACGAGGAGGGATGTCGCCAACGCGCGATTGCGCTTGAGGCGACGCCGAAGGCCCTCCTCGGCGACGGACGATATGCTTCCCAGCGGCGAGGTCGGGCGGCCGAGAGTGTCGAGCGAGCGAGAACGATCCGGTGACATGTCTCAACCTCTTCGCATCAAACAGGTGTCCGGTCTTTACGGCAAAGCCTTTTAACGCCCGGCGGCCGTCATGTGAAAAAGGCGCGGGAAGAGCCGATATGATGCCGGGCTGCCCGGCCGGTATCGCAGCCGCGTGACCAAACGTGGACATCCTCCGATTCTTTTGCGGCGGTCACCTCAAGGAGATAGAGGATAGGCTCCCCCTAGCCTTTCTCAAGCCGGGGGGCGGGCGCCTGGACTGAAGGTGCTCCGATAGTCGGCCTGCACAGAGGCACTGACCCTGGCCCCGCGGGGATCAATCCTCCGGGAGGGTGAAAACCGAGCAGGGATCAGCGATACCACGCAATAAGTGCTCGCCCAAAGGTATCAAAACCGTTGTCGTCTCCGCCGCGACCGCCCCCGAGATGAGCACACTGCGACCAAGGGGCCTGCATAGCCCTTCGAGCCGGCTGACCAGGTTGACGGCGGGGCCGATGGCGGTGAAGTCCAGCCGGTCGGCCGAGCCGATATTGCCCCACAGTATCTCGCCGAGATGCAGTGCTGCGCCGAAGGGCAGCGGCGGCAGCCCCTGCGTCTGCCGCACCGCATCGAGATGGGCCATGCCGGCGCGGGCGGCGACAACCGCCCGCAGCGCCGCCTCGCAGGCCTCGGCCGGGGCGCCGGTGGCCGGGAAAATCGCCAGCACGCCGTCGCCGATGAACTTCAGCACCTCCCCCCCGAAAGCATGCACCGCCCCGGCGACGCGGTCGAACCAGGCGTCGAGGGCGGCGATCATCGCCGAGGGCTCCGTCACCTCGGACAGGGCGGTGAAGTCGCGCAGGTCCGCACAGAGCAGCGCCGCGCGTATAGTCTCTCCGGTGCCGCGGCGCAGCGCGCCGGCCTGCACCCGCGAGGCACTGCGTCGGCCGAGATAAGCCTCGAGGAGTGCTGTCTGCGCCGCCCGCGCGGCCAAGGCGGCTAAGGGCGCTGCGGCGAAGCGCGCGGCCTGACGCAGCCGGCCGGCCTCGGCAGGGTCGAATGGCCGCGTCCCGGCCCAGCCCAGCACCGGACTGTCCGGCACCGGGCCGGTCGTGTCCTCCTGCAATGAACCGAGCCCGGCCAGCCAGTCGCGCCCGGCTTGGTTGAGCGAGTCGCCGGCGAAGCCAAAAGCCTCGATCACCGCCCCGGTCTCCGCCCGCCACAGCCAGGTGCGGCGGTCGATGATCGGGTGCGGCACCGCGAGCGTCAGGGCGCCGCCGGCCAGCGGCAGGCCGTCGGCCAGCAGCCGGCCACCGAGCTCGGCCAAGAACCAGTCAGGGCCGGGCGAGGAACCGGCCTCGTCCACCAACCAGGCAAGGGGCGCGGGCAAATCCATGCCGCCATTATGCCACCGCGGCCATTAACCTGTCATCCACGCCTGGGCGATGGCGCTTCTGCCTATCATATGGCGCGTGAGGACGTCCCACGACGCGACGTCCGAGCGGTGTACTTGAGGAAAGGTGCCTTCAGAGCGAAGCTATAGGACTGTGCCGGCACAACGTCTCCCTCATATCGACGCCGTGGTCCCGAAGTCCAATTCTCTTGAGGCCGCCTTCGAAAACCCTGCGAGTCAGCGTTCGCCCTGAAAATACAAGCGGCTCGAGGGCGACGATTTGAGAGCGGAAAGCCGTCACGCCCTGCCGGCGAAGGAGTCCGGGCCCGGATCGCGTCCGGCTGCGACTTCGGCCAGCCGGTCCAGGTAGTGAGCCCAGCCTTCCGCATGGCCGGCACATTGTTCGGCACTGGGCAGGCCGGTGTGGGTCAAGCGCAGCAGCGTTCCCCCCGGCTGCTCTACCAGGTCGATCTCGACCAGGCTCGACCCCGGCGGTACCACCTCGCTGCCGTCCCAGCCGAAGCTGTAGGCCAGGCGGTGCACCGGCACAACTTCGCGAAAGGAGCCGCGAGCGAAGCGAGCGCCGGTGACGTTGACAAGATAAAGTCCCTCAGGCTGCGGCTCGATCTGCGCCTCGGTTCCCATCCAACGCAGAATCTTCTCTGGATCGGTCAGGAGGGCGAACACCGCCGCTGGCGGCGCCGGGATGTGCGTCTCGCGGCGGACGACGAGGGCCTCTTCCATCGGTGTCTCCTACGATTGCTATAGCCTGCCGCGCTGAGGCGGGGATGATCGACGCTTTCTGTCCTGGCGCGCGGACGTCCTTACCGGACAGCATGTAGGCAGAAGCTCGCCCTCAACAAGGTATCGCCCAACACCTGCGATGGCGCCACCGGCGCCGAGGATGATCTCTATTTTATCATTCAGCATGGCAGCGTCCCATAGTGAAACTGGTTCGCCAAGCCTTTTAGCGGGCGCTGCGATCTAAAACGTATTCGTCGTCCGCAGCGCAGCTGCGTGTTCGGGATGGTGAAGTCGCAGTCGCCTGCTCACTGCCGCGGGGAGTTTTCTCCTCCAGATCGACGGACGACGCCGAGCCGCGCGAGTACCTCGTTCGGTATCCCATATCGCAAGACGACGTCTCCGTTGTTACGCAGGCCGCAGATTTCCCGCTGGACAAAGAAGGCCCAGACCGCGTCGGAGGCTTTGTTCACCAGCGTCTCGCGATCGATGCCGGCCGGGCTGTCGGCGCTCCATGCAGCAAGGTCCGCAAGCGTGGCCTCGACCTTCCTCCCATGGCGGCCAAGCGCACTCGCGCGCTCCGAGGCCAGTTCGTACGCCAGCGCATTGAAGCCTGCGTCGGTTTGGTGTGCAAACAAACGAGGCGGACGGAGACTCAAAGCGGACCTCCTTGCTGTTCGAGGCCGATCCTACCCCATCTGGTCGTCATAATCGAGGTGTTGAGTTCGTTCGGCTGTCCCGGGGCATGGCCTCGCCATCCGCTGGAGGAAGCTGCGGACGCATTCACAATCGACATCGAGGTCGCGCCGGCGACGAGCTTCGCATGCATCGAGCCTCTTCTCTTTTTCGCTCCCCCGGCATCATTAACCTCACGCTGATGCCGGCGTCATGGAGGGCGGCCAGCTATGCGTCTCGGCTTTGCGGCGCGAGGCCCAGGCATAGAGCGCGTCGTAGATGACGAAGCCGTGCTTCAGCACCTCATGATCGTCGGGGCTCAAATCCCGCAGCCCCATCGAGATCGCCAGAAGTCCTGCCGATTGCGGCGTGAGGTCGTGCCGATCGGTATCGGCGCCTCGCACGATCGCGGCAATCGTCACAATGGCCGGATCGCGGTCGAGGCCGTATTTCGAGACGAACGTGTCGAAGCTGCAGCCGTCGCCGACATGTGTGAACTCGACATCCGGCACGTCATAGGGCGTCGCCCCGGTCTCGCTGGCGACACGGATCACCTGGTCAGGCGGCACGAACAGGAACTCGGGCTCCTTGTCGATGAATCGGGCGATCAGCCACGGGCAGGCAATACGGTCGATGACCGGACGTTCGCGGGTGACCCATTTCATGATCTCATCCTCCTTCGGTTGAGCGTCAGCGGGACGGTCGGAGCGCCGATGGCATGCCAGGCGGCGATGCCGCCCGAGAGGATCTGCGCGTCAAAGCCACGGCGGCGCAGTTCGGCGACGGCATCGCCGCTGACCTGGAAGCCGTAGACGCAATAGACGACGATCGGTTTGTCCTTCGGCAGTTCGTCGGCCCAATCGGCGATCCTCTCCGGGGCGCGGAGCTTCGCCTCCGGCAGCATGTCGCTGCGTTTGGCCAGATCCTCGGCGAGGCAGACGTCGAGCAGGACGATGTCTTCGTCCTCGATCGAGACGCGCCCGCAGATCTTCCGGAGCGACGGCATGCGTGCTGTCGTCGGAAACAGGCTCTGTCCAGCCGCTCGGTTTGGCCATCGCGCGCCGGTGGCGAGCAGCGACCCGCTCCCAATGAATGTTCTTCATGAAGGCGTCGACATAGGCGCCCGCCTTGGCGCCGAAATCGAGGTGATAGGCGTGCTCGTACATGTCGAGCGCCAGGATCGGCACGCCGCCGGCGAGGCAGTTGGTGTGGTCCGCCGCCCATTGGATCGTCAGCCGGTCCTGACGCTCCGACCAGGTGAGCAGGGTCCAGCCCGAGCCGCCGGCCTGTGCCTTGGCGCAAGCCGTGAACTGGGTGCGCCAGCCGGCGACACTGCCGAAATCCCGCTCCAGCGCGGCGGCGAGATCGCCGCTGGCATCGCCCGAACCGCCGAGCCCGTCGAAGTAAATCTCGTGCAGGATCGCCGAGTTGGCGGCGACCAGTTCCTCCCGCTTCAGTCCGTTGATGTCGAAGACCGGTGCCGCGCTCCAATCGAGCGCGTCAAGCCGGCGCTCGATCGCGTTCAGGCGACGAACCGCGCCGCCATAATTGTTCTCGTAGTGGCTCGCCAGCAGCCGTTCGGAGAGACCGTCGAGGCGGGGCGGCTTGAACGGAAGAGGCATGATCCGGTGCATGGCTTCCTCACTGGCAGCACGGCATATCCGTGAAGAAGCGACAGGCTACGCCGAACAAAAAATGATACAAGTGTTGCATTTCAACATGTTCGATGATACGGTATGCCTATGAGCGAAGGGGAACTCGAGACGGAGCAGCGCTGGCTGCTCCTGATCCATCAGCTGCCGACCAAGCCGGCCTATTTCCGGGTGAAGATCTGGCGACGGCTGCAAGGCATCGGCGCGGTCGCAGTCAAGAGCACCGTCTATGCGCTGCCGGCCAATGCCGAGACGCAGGAGGATTTCGAGTGGCTGCTGAAGGAGATCGTCGACGGCGGCGGCGAGGCCGTGGTGTGCGAGGCGCGTCTCATCGACGGCCTGTCGGACGCACAGGTCCGAGCGCTGTTCGATGCCGCGCGTGACGCCGACTTACGCGGAGATCGCCAAGGAGGCACGCGATCTGGCCGCGCAGCTCGATACGGAGGCGACGGCGGAAAAGCGCGCGGACGCTCGCACGCAACTCGGCCGCATGCGCAAGCGGCTCGCCGAGCTCGTGGCGATCGACTTCTTCGGCGCCACGGGTCGCCTTGCGGTCGAAGGACTGCTCGCCGAGCTCGAGGCACGGGTCGCGGAGGATAAGGTCATGAGCAAGGATCCATCAAAGGCTGCCGATCCGATCGCCGAATTCAAGGGGCGGATCTGGGTGACGCGCCGGGACGTGCATGTCGACCGCATCGCCTGCAGCTGGCTGATCCGTCGCTTCATCGATCCCGATGCCGTCATCCGCTTCGTGCCGGGCAAGGGCTATGTGCCGAAGCCGGGGGAGCTGCGCTTCGACATGTTCGAAGGCGAGATCACCCATGAGGGCGACCGCTGCAGCTTCGAGGTCCTGCTCGCCCGCACCGGCATAACCGATCCGGCGCTGCAGGCCATCGCCGAGATCGTCCACGACATCGATCTCAAGGACGGCAAGTTCGGCCGCGAGGAAACGACGGGCATCGCCAGCCTGATCGCCGGCATCGCCATGACGAACGAGGGCGACGAGCAACGGATCGCGCAGGGCGCTCCCGTCTTCGACAATCTCTATCAATATTTCCGCTCAGAAGCGCGGGTGATCGGAAGGATCATGACCGACATCCACGACAGCACCGTCACGGCGCGCGATCCGCGCGGCGATACGCCCGTCGCATGGCATCTCGTTCCGCGAAGCCGTCCGGGTCTGGGCGCGCGTCGCCGCGCTGAGCTTCGGCGGTCCGGCCGGCCAGATCGCCGTGATGCATCGGATCATCGTCGAGGAGAAGCGCTGGATCGGCGAGACGCGGTTCCTGCATGCGCTCAACTACTGCATGCTGCTGCCCGGACCGGAGGCGCAGCAGCTCGCCATCTACATCGGCTGGCTGCTGCACAAGACGCAAGGCGGGCTGGTCGCCGGCATCCTGTTCGTGCTGCCGGGCGTCGTCGCCATCATGGCGCTCAGCTGGATCTACGCGATCTTCGGCAATGTCGGCGCGGTCCAGGCCCTGTTCTTCGGCCTGAAGGCGGCGGTGCTCGCCATCGTGCTCGAAGCCGTCGTCCGGATCGGCAGGCGGGCGCTCAAGAACAACGTCATGGTCGGCCTCGCCGCGGCCGCGTTCATCGCGCTCTTTTTCTTCCATGTGCCGTTCCCGCTGGTCATCCTGGCGGCGGGCGTGATCGGCTTCGTCGGCGGGCGAGCCGGCTGGGCTGCGTTCCTTGCGGGCAACGGCCACGGCAAGGTCGGCGGCAAGCAGGTCGCCGACGCCGACACCGCGCTCGGCGAAGGAGATTCCGGCGCACGCGCGTCCGCCGGTCAGCTGGTCGCTGAAGATCGCGGCGTGTTCCTGCTCGCTGTGGTTCGTGCCTGTCCTCGGCGCTGCTCGTGCTGCTTGGGCCCGGCAATGTCTTCACCGACATCGCCGTCTTCTTCTCGAAGATGGCGATGGTCACCTTCGGCGGCGCCTACGCCGTGCTCGCCTATGTCGCGCAGCAGGCCGTCGAGCACCTATGGCTGGCTGAAGCCGGGCGAGATGCTCGACGGTCTCGGCATGGCCGAGACGACGCCGGGCCCGCTGATCATGGTCACCCAGTTCGTCGGCTTCATGGGTGCCTATCGGGCGCCCGGGATCGCTCAATCCGCTGCTCGCCGGCACGCTCGGCGGCCTTCTCACGACCTGGGTCACCTTCGTCCCCTGCTTCCTCTGGATCTTCCTCGGCGCGCCGTTCATCGAGACGCTGCGCAGCAACAAGGCCCTGTCCGCGGCGCTGTCGACGATCACCGCGGCGGTGGTCGGCGTGATCCTGAACCTCGCGGTCTGGTTCGCGCTTCATGTCCTGTTCGGCGAACTGCATGAGGTTCGCGGCTTCGGCATGACGGTCGATGTTCCCGTGCTCAGCTCCGTCAACGTCGCCGTCGCTGGTCCTGACGCTTGGTGCGCTGCTCGCGGTGTTCCGCTTCAAGATCGGCATGATCCCGGTGCTGGCGGCGTGCTCGATCCTCGGCCTGCTCTACGGCGTCGCGACCGGATCGGTCTGAGCTTGCGCGGCCAGCGCAACCATTTCTCCGGTCAGGAAGTATCCTTGACAGCCCAATGGTCGACGAATGCCGCTCGGCACGAACCGATGGCGAAACGCGGGTGTGCGCTCCTACCTGCCGGTGCCGAGCCGGCGGCAGCCTATCTGCTGACGTCGAGAGGGCTGCGGGCGTTCGGTGATGGACTTGTCAGTCTCCTGCTTCCCGTCTATCTGGCCACGCTCGGGTTCAACGCGTTCGAGATCGGCGTCCTCGACGACGGCGACGCTGGCGGGTTCAGCGGCGCTCACGCTGGCCGTTGGGTTCGTTGCGCACCATTTCTCCCGCCGCTCTCTCCTGATTGCAGCTGCCGTCCTGATGATGGCCACCGGGATCGCTTTCGCGCTGGTTCAGGATTTCTGGCCGCTGCTTCTTGTCGCGTTCGTCGGAACGCTGAATCCGTCCTCCGGCGACGTCAGCGTGTTTCTGCCGCTGGAGCACGCGCAACTCGCCCACAGCGTCACCGACCGCGACCGCACGGCGCTGTTCGCACGCTACAGCCTTGTCGGCTCGCTTGCCGGCGCCGTTGGTGCGCTTGCTGCCGGAGCGCCCGACATCCTCGGCGAGTGTCTTCGGCCTGGACCTCAAAGAGGCCCTGCAGGCAGCCTTCCTGCTCTATGCGGCGCTTGGGATTGGTGGCGCTGTTCCTCTATCGGCGGTTGCCGAACGAGCCGCTCGATGCGGATGCGGCACCGGCTGAGCCTCTGGGCAAATCCAGAGCCATCGTCCTGACGCTTGCGGCACTATTCAGTCTCGATGCCTTCGCCGGCGGTCTCGATCGTGCAGTCACTGCTGGCCCTGTGGCTTTACCAACGGTTCGGCCTGTCGCTCGCCGCGACCGGCGCGATCTTCTTCTGGACAGGCGTCCTTTCGGCCGGATCGTATCTGGTGGCCGTGCGCATCTCCAAGCGGATCGGGCTTGTGAACACGATGGTGTTCACGCACCTGCCCTCGAGCCTGTGCCTCGTGCTCATTCCCTTCATGCCGAACCTCGGTCCGGTGCGATCGCGCTTCTGCTGATCAGGAGCGCCCTGTCGCAAATGGACGTGCCGACGCGCACCTCCTACGTCATGGCCGTGGTGACGCCGGCGAGCGCGCTGCGGCGGCGAGCGTCACCGCTGTTCCGCGCAGCCTTGCGGCGGCCGCCAGTCCGATCGTCGCCGGCTCGCTGCTTGCGATTTCCGGTTTCGGCTGGCCGCTGCTCATCGCCGGCGCCTTGAAGATCGTCTATGACATCCTGCTGCTTGTGATGTTCCGCAAGGTCCGTCCGCCGGAGGAACATCGAGATGGGCTATCGTAACGGCCCCAAAAGCAAAGACGAAGAGGCTTGCTTCCGCGTCAATGCCGACGCCGGTTCGTGTTGGCGTCAGGCGGGCCGTGTCGGTGACCAGGGAGCCAGCCGCCGATCGTAAAGGGTTGCCAAATGCAGGACTGGGCACGGGCAAAGCCCGGCGAACTGAAGGACACGAGCCTGGGATTTGCCCTGGGCATGTTCGAGCATATGGATCTCTACAAGGCACTGGTTGGCGGTCGCGGCGGCCCCATTGCGTTCTGCCACATTCGCGACATTCTGTGCTCGCCATTGAAGGGATCATGCCATCCTACGCCTCGACTGAATGTTCGAGGGCGAGCCGGTGCTGGCACTCTGGTCGAAAACGGCAAGCTGGTGATGCCTGTGAATTCAGCATCAAATGCCGACCCCGCGCCATGCATGAGTGGCAAATTCATTGCGTCTATGGCGGCACCGCTCCCATCGCGAGGGCCAAGATGATCTGGACGGTGACCCGTGCTTTTCTTGATTTCGTCTGCTACGTTCTGCGAGGCTAACGCCATCGTATAGACGGCGAGCTGGACTGCCGGCGGTAGGAACGATCAAGTCCGGGATCGGTGCGCTCCTACGACGTGGCTAAGCGCGAAGTCAGGCGGAGGATGCAAGGCTTCCGATCTCCAGGAAGCTTGCTGCGTTTGATCGCCATCTTTTCCACTCTCGGAAATCTCTTCGTCCCACCTCATCAGAAACGCTCAGCAATCGCCATCCACATTCACCGCCTCAAGGCAATGGCCGGGTGGAAAGCCGTCGCCGGAATGCTGGTCTGATCTTTCCCTCGATAGCTCAATGCTGACGTTTTCCCAACAACGTGACAGCGCCATTCCAACACATCAAAAATCGACCTGTTTCTGTTTACATATTTTACGTGTCCTTGCCCTGCTCTGCCCGCCATCGTCTTTTCGGCAACTCAACTTTCATTGGCGCTCCTCTAGGTCCAAGCAATACCGAAAATGCTCGTGGTCCCATTTACCGCTAAGCAAGGTTTTGCCGCTAAACGATCCTCGAGCGTGGGCCTGGCCCGACGTTCGATCCTCTTCACGGTGATCATCCACCATGCACCAGTTTCGCAGCCAAATCGCAAAGATTCGGGCGCTTCATCTGATCGCGGCGGCTGCCTTGTCAATCTCGGTCTCGGTTCAGCTTCTCGCGGCCATTTTTCCCAAGTCACTCATCGGCGGCATTGCCATCGCGCTTGGGGTCGATAGTTGGGGACTGGTCGTCGCATTGCTTGCAACTTTTGCCGGCGTGCATCGGCTTGGCTTGGCACGCCGACAGGTCGAGGCGCGCGACGAGGCGCGCGCCCATCTGATCGAACGGGACAGTCTGACGGACGCGTATTCGCGCTATCGCTTCATGGAGCTTCTTGAAGAAAAGCTGAGACAAATCCGCAGCCAACAGATCGCCGGCCGTCCGATGGGCGAATTCACCTTGATGCTGATGGATGTCGATCATTTCAAGAAAATCAACGACACCTTTGGTCATGCCGCTGGCGACCAGGTGTTAAAAACGATCGTGCAGGTGGCGGCATCAAGGACGAACTGGACCGTTGGCCGTCTCGGTGGCGACGAATTCGCAATCATCGTCGAGGAGACGGATTATCGTCGCATCCTTGGCGAGATGACGAATTTCATGCAGAAACTGCGGGACTTGCTGCGCCAGGAAAATGACAAGAGCGGCTATGACGGCGTCTCGATCGGCATTGCGCAAGCGCCTCTGCATGCCGGCTTTGCCGACGCGCTTCTGACATGCGCCGATATCGCGCTTTACGAGGCGAAACGCAACGGACGCAATCAGTTTGCCTTCTTCGATCTGGACATGCAGCGCACGCAGATCAGGGAGCGGCAGGTGTCGCGGGAACTGCGAGCCGCCATTCTCCTCAACCATCTTGCCGTCTATTACCAGCCGATCGTCGATCAGGAAAACAACGTGGTTGGCGCCGAAGCCCTGGTGCGCTGGCACGATCCGGTTCGCAGCATCGTCATTCCGCCTGATGAGTTCATCCCGGTCGCGGAGCGATCCGGCCTCATCGACCGCCTGGGCGAATGGGTTTTCCGGCAGGTTTGCAAGGATTACGCCCGCAGCGGGTTCAAGTCGATCGCAATCAACGTCTCCGGGGCGCAGCTCATGCACGACGAGCTCGTGCCAATGCTGCGCGAGGTTTTGCGGGAAACCGGTTGTAGGGCTGAGAACTTCATGCTCGAAATTACCGAGACGGTGGCACTGAACGCGACGCCGGCAGTCATCAATACCGTGCGACAGTTAAAGGGAATGGGTTTCCGCCTTTCGCTCGACGATTTTGGAACCGGCAACAGCGGCTTCGCCTTCATGCGCGAGCTGCCGTTCGACGTCATCAAGATTGATAAGAGCTATGTACAGAAGCTGGGTGACGACCCGATTGCCCAGGTTTTCGTTTCCGGTGTCGCCAGGCTCGGCGCGATGCTCGGTTTCGACGTGGTCGCTGAAGGGATCGAAGTCATTCGAGCACAAGGCTTTGGCGACAGGCGCGGGTTCCACCCGCTTCCAGGGCTACCTGTTCGGCAAGCCCGCTCCGTTGCCGCAGGCGGAAGCGATCTCGGTGCAAGGTTAGGATACCCGCGCCCACCACAAGGGCCTGATCGCACCACGCTACCGAGCTACGAGCTACGGTATTCTCGTAGCGAACGCCAAGACAATGCAGCGACGACTATACCCGAAAAGTGGCAACGGACCTGTTGGTCGCGTTGCTTTTCCATGGTGTTTGTATAAGCTTTTAAAGTATTGATTTTCACGTCGTCTGTGAACGCGAGTAGAATGCGTCAGAAAATCTTGATCAACGGAAAGTTCCTGCTGGCGGCCCTGGAGGGAATGCCCCGCGTCGGCCGGGAAATAACAACGGGTTTTGACCAGCTTTTGGAGCGCCCGGAATACCAGGATATCACCATCGAGCTTGTCGCGCCCAAGGGCGCGGCGTCGCAAGCAAGCTACCGGAACATCAAGATCATCGAGACCGGCGGCTTCCAAGGTCCTCTCTGGGAACAGGTCAGCCTTCCCTGGTTTGCGAAGGGCGCCTACTGCCTCAACTTCACCGGCACGGCGCCGATCGTCAAAAGTAACGGCTGCGTGGTCGTGCACGACGCCCAGTTCCGCTCGACGAGCAAATCGCACAGCCTGAAGAGCTTCCTGCTCTACAATCTGATCACGACAATCGTCTCGCGGCGGTACAAGACGATCATCACGGTGTCGAACTACGCCAAGCGGGAGATCCAGGACTTCAACGTCACCCGCAGGAGCGATATCCATGTGGTGGCCAACGGCGTTGATCACGTGCTGCGCTTTGGCGCCGATCCGGCCGTTCTTGGCAAGTATGGCTTGGCCCATAAGGGCTATGCGCTCGCCAACAGCTACATCTACGCCCATAAGAACGTGAAGACCCTGCTGGAGGCGTTTTCCAAGGGGCCGCCGGACTACCCCTTGGTGCTCTTCGGATCGTCGAAGCGGGAAGATTACGATGCCCACGCCATCCCCGTCCCGCCGAACGTCAAATTCCTGGGCAGGATCTCCGACAGTGAGCTTGTCTCGCTGATGGCGCAGGCGCGCATGTTCTTGTTTCCATCGACGACCGAAGGGTTTGGCTTGCCGCCACTGGAAGCCATGCAGCTCGGCTGCCCGACGATCTGCGCCAAGGCGGGCGCCATGCCTGAAAATTGTCGCGACGGCGCTCTTTATGCGGACCCGTTTTCAGCCGCCGACTGGGCCGACAAGATCTTCGCGCTCTGGAACGATGAGGCGGAGCAGGCCCGGCTGTCGGTCGCCGGTCGACTGGCAGCAGAGCGCTTCAGATGGCTTTCGGCCGCCAAGGACTATCTGGATATTTTGCGTCGGGATGCTTGATTGGAAAGATTTCCGCGGTCCCCGGCTGACCTTTTGCCATAGCCATGAAAGTTGGTTCGTCGATGTGAGGACCTGCTGGCATTTCCACCATGCGCCAGATCACGCTGTTGATCGGCCACCACGCAACGTTTTTCACATAGTCGATGAATGTAAAGCGATAGCCATGTTCAGCAAGCGCGGCTAACATCTCGTCAGCCCTTTCCCTTTGCCCTGATAGGCGCCAGCGCACCGTGAGCCGGCACATTTGGCCAAGCCAGTTTTGCAGTGATTGACGATAGCTCTTGTCGTCGTCAAATGCTGCACGCCCGTAATGGTGGAGCAGATGCATATGTACCAATTCTCGCTTTATGCCCTTCTTCTTGAGCTCCTTACCAGTGACGCTGTCGTCGTGAGCTCGATTGTAGACCAGCGGCTCGGGAATGTAGGCAAACTTGCCGCGCAATGCACAACGCACCACAACATGCGGATCGGGTGACCAGTAGTCGTCAATTAGATTTCCGCGAAGGTCGTCATGCATGCGTATGAAAAAATGGTGATAGGCGAGCCAGGCGGTTCTGCCGCGCATCATCCCCTGAACGATTGCCCTGCCGTCGTGCACAAGTGTGCCCTGCGGCATGCGCGCTCGCCTCACGAGATCGGCGAAGACATCCTGACACAGGACCACCTCGATCTCTGCATCGGACTGAGCGACTTCGACAAATCGCTCGATGCAATCTGGCCGCACGAGGTCATCGGCGCACAGAAGCTTCGCATAGACCGCGTCGGCAGGCACATGCGAAAACGCCTTGTTCCAATTTTCCGGCAGAGGTAGCACGCGCTCGTTCGCAAACGATAACACGGGAACGCGCTGGCCCTTGAAGCTCTCGATGATCTCGGCGGAATTGTCGCTGCTGGCATTGTTCAGAACGACGTGGACGATGTTCGGGTAGGTCTGCGCCTGAACGCTCGCCATTGCCCTGGCGAGATATTTGCCGCCATTATAAACCGGGGTAACGATCGCGACGAGTGGCATGCTCGCCGGCTTCAGAGGTGCAGTCGTAGCGCTCATATAGCTCCCTCACCTTCACCAATACGCACTTAAGAAACGAGGGCTCTTCGAACGATCATGAAGAGCCCCGCCGTTCACTCTGCCGCCTGCATTACAGGCTCGGAAAGAACACTGCGTCCTGCTCTGCATAGAGCTGATCAATCAGACGTCCCTCGGGCCTATCGATGTCCGCGAAGGTCAACGGTTGATCCTTGGCAATGGGCTTGTTCACCTTACCTCCCATTGCCAGACCAATCGGAATGAGGCCTTCGGAGCGGATCGTCTCGATGTTTTCCAGCATGCCATAGACCTCGTAACCGCCGAACTCATCAATGAGTTCGCCAGGCGTGAGATCCTTCTTCGCAAGCGCGATTACGCCAACACTCGGGCCCGCTTTGGGTGCTAACGTTGCATCTCCGAACAGCACGGCGCGGGCGACCGAGCCCGGCACCTCGAAATGGCAGAGATGATAGGGCGCGTAGAAGCAGTAGTATGGGCCCGGGCCCATTTTGTAGTAATTCAGGAAGTGCGCCTGCCTTTGATCGCCATCGATCTGTTTAGCCAGCACAAAGACGCCCGGCCCCGGGCGCGCGCCCATGACGTAATCGACATAACCGGGCCCATCGCCTATCTGGTCGAGGTATTCACTGAAACCCGAAATCGTTTCTTCTAGCGGCACGAGCGGTTTATAGGGATCGCCGCCGGAAAAATCCGGGCCGATCATGCCGCGCTTCGCGACCTTCATGCCGGTTCCGTTGGCAATCACCGCCTGTTCAAAGGAAATCTTGGTGCCGTCGGCGAACGACGTCACCATAGCCGGCTTCAGCCCCCATTTAGCGGCAAATCCGGCCTGCGTTGTCGGGGTCCGGTACGGATCATAAAGCCCCTTCATGTTTCCGCACAGCACAGCTTTCAAGCCGATCCCTTCAACAAATCGAACAAGATTCATCTGGGCACCGGGCTGATCACCATCACCCGCCGTGTAGACGACACCCCGTTCGTCCGCTTTCTTCTTGAGGATCGGTCCGACCGTCCCGTCTAGTTCAGCATTGACTTGGATGATGTGTTTGCCGCCGTTGATTGCAGCCATAACGGCGTTTGCGGCAAATTCCGTCGAACCCGTCGCCTCAATGACGGCATCAAGGCCCGTCGCTTTGGCTATAAAGTCGGAATTGGTCGTGATGGCTGGCTTTCCGGCGGCAATCGCCGCGTCGAGCTCAGCTTGAGTCTCGCATCTGACCGGCTCGATGCCAATATCGGTAAAGGCTGCCTCAGCATTTTCTATCGTGCGATTTGAAATCGCCGCCATGCGCATGCCTGGCGTCGAATTCACGATAGTCCGGGTAATCGCCTTTCCCTGAACACCTGCGCCGATCATGCCCACAAGGACCGGGCGTTTTTCGGCCTCACGTTTTTTGAGAGCGTTATCAACGATAATCATGACACCTGATCCCCAGCCATGCTAAGATTTCTGACGCTAGTCGCGCCATACCTTCCACGGCGCACCGGTTTGCCATTTTGCCTCCAAGGCCATTTTGTCCCGGAGGGTGTCCATGCTTGCCCAATAGCCAGTGTGCCGGAAGCTCGCGACCTGGCCTGCCTCAATCATGCGAGACATCGGATCGTCTTCCCACATCTGATGATCGCCATCGATAACGTCGAAGACCTGGGGTTCACAGACGAAGAAGCCACCGTTGATCATGCCGCCATCCGTGGCGCCCTTTTCCCGGAACGCTTCAACATGTGTTCCATGCTCGGACAGACGAAGCACGCCATAGCGGCCCGGCTGCGAGACCGCCGTCAACGTGCACCACTTCCCCTGCTGCTTGTGGAAGGCAAAAAGATCGCGGATGTTGACGTCAGACACGCCGTCCCCATAGGTCAGCATGAAAGTGTCTTCGCCGAGATACTTTCGAGCCCGCTTGATGCGGCCGGCCGTCAGGGTCTCAATCCCGGTGTCAAGCACCGTGACCTTCCAGTTCTCCGCTTTCGCCTCAAGCCATTCGACGTTGCCTGTTGCGAGATCGATCGTGAAATCAGTGATGCTGGCGTAATACCTCAGGAAATAATCCCGGATGTAGTCGACCTTGTAGCCGCCAAGCACAACGAAGTCATTGTAGCCATAGTAGCTGTAGATCTTCATGATGTGCCATAGGATCGGCTTGCCGCCGATTTCCGCCATTGGCTTTGGCCGGATGGATGTTTCTTCACTGAGCCTCGTGCCGAACCCGCCGGCCAGCAATGCGACTTTCACCATAACCCCACCCCTCTACGCCACTTATTGAGCCGCTCTCGCGGTCTCGACATTTTGCCACTCCAGGTCACGGTTGAGGCGTTCGCTGGCGATATGCCCTTGCAAAACAACGAGACGGATCAGATTGGAGGTTCGGAAGTCGCCGTCCTCGAAGTTCATGCGTTTCAGCCCGGCGATCAGATTTTGCACGGACTGGTTTAGATCGACCAATGGCTGGTGCGACGGAGCGAGCCTCTCGTAAAGGCTGAAATCAGCCTGATACGAACGGCTATCGACCGGTGCCTTGTGGTTGATCGAAATCGTTGTTCCAGGAACCGCTGCGGCAACTGCTTCCGCCAAATCCTTGACTTGATAGTTGCTCCGGTTCGAACCGGCATTGACCGCGAGATAGCGCCCGCCGTTGTTTGCCGGGCGGTCGATCGCCCAATCCATGGCGCGCGCCATGTCGGCGACATCGATCAGTGGCCGCCAAGGCGTACCATCCGAAAGAACGGTGATCTCGCCGCGGGTAAGAGCGCAGGCGACGTAATCATTCAGCACGAGGTCCAAACGCAGGCGGTCTGACATTCCACAGGCCGTCGCAAACCGGAGGCACGTGATGACCATGTCCGTCTGGAGATTTTCAAGCTCTTTTTCCGTACCGATCTTCGACTTGGCATAAGCCGTAATCGGATTGAGCTCGTCGGTCTCCTTGCGCGGCCCGCCTTGCGCAATGCCGTAGACACTGCACGAGGATGCGAACACGAAGTTCTTCACACCAGCCTCGGCCGCATATTTGGCCACCATGACGGCCGAATTCTGATTGATCTCCATGGTCACAGCTTCGAACTGGTTTCCCATCGGATCGTTTGAAATGGCAGCGAGCTGAATAACGGCATCATACCCCTTCAGCATGTCTTTGGTGACCGTTCGGACGTCACCATAAAACTGCTCATCAAGGCTTCGTTCGGGAAGCACTGTCACGCCGGTCAGGCAGTGGGCGAAATACGCATTATCAAATCCGTGAATTACGGCATCGGGACGCGCCGCGCGCAGGTACTTTGCGACAACCGGCCCAACGTAACCCATATTGCCAACGATCAATATTCTCATCGTTACCGAACTCCCGAGCCCTCAAGTGTGAAAATGCAGCATCCATCGACATGCCACCACTCCCCCGTGATTGCAGGGAAGACGAATTGGTGCACACCACGTCATTCAAGGAAGAAAACTGTTCGATGAAGGTGACTACAGCAGTCATGACGCAACCACTCCCAACGCGCTGCAATGTCAGTCGAAAAGATATAGTCGACACCACTTTCCATCTTTAAATAAAGATGGCGATAATCGGTAGCCTTATTAATAATAGTGCATACACCATTATTGAAGTCAACGGAAATACGCAGTAACTTTTTACTACACTGAAAGTCCGTATCCAGTCTGCTTCCATGTACATGAATATTTATGACAATCATGACGATGGCGACCGCTAGAGATCATAGCATCAATTCTTTCAGATCTGACATACTTTTCGATTTTTTAGAAAGAGCGCGCAATATAGATGCGAGATTTTACAGAAAATCGCAGGCTCGCAAGATGTTGGTAACCACGTCTTCTGGCGCCGCTTGCGATAGGGGCCCGTCCCCGTACTCTTGGAACTCCAATCAGGAGTTTGAGAGTGCCCTCTGCCAAAGACCAATCGGCCACACACCATCACCCTGGTGAAAAAAGTGTCCCGCGGCGGCATCCGCTGATGGCTTTATTGCGCAGCCGCTTGGGACACGCACTGCGAATCTTGGCGACACCAATTCTCCTCGCCATCGCGATCGTGGCTATATTCCGGCCGGATGTCTATCCCGATTTCCAGGACGACGTCTGAGAGGCGGGCGACCGCAGCGCCGTCTAAATGCCGGATTGCCCCGACAAACCCAGGCCGCTCGCGTCGCCGGAAGGTCTGTCGGCAGTATCTCATACCCTTATATATGCAAGTCCAGCCCAGTCACCGAAAGACATCGGGGTGAGTTCGAGCCGCGGACATACATGCTTGATCTATTACAATACCAATAGATCATCTTTATAGGCTCCTGAAACTTAACGCATTTATTTCCAGTCGAAACGATTATCAAAAACGTTCGGATAAATTCGATCTCGTACGGAAAAAGAAGTTTTCCGAGCAGAATCCTGCGCTTTAGCTTACTTAACCAAAAATCATTTATACTACTTTCTTTTCCATCGATGTTGTATTAACAATTGGTTAATTAACTAGGTCTCTCTCGAGGATTAGTACTGGGTAGTTTTTATGCGGGGCATTACTCGCATAAATCCTGAAGATAACGGGATCGAGGTTTGTCATGCAGCAAACGCATGTTGTTTTCGGCGGATCGGGATTTATCGGAACACACCTGACCCGCCATCTCGCAGCGGCTGGCGATCATGTCATTTCGGTTGATAAAAGGCCGCCGCGCCATGTCCACGACGGAGTAGATTACAGGCTCGCCGACGTGCGCGATCTGTCCCACCTCGTTCTCGAGGGGCCGATTAACCGCTTTTACAATCTGGCGGCCGTGCACACCACACCCGGGCATCCAACCCACGAGTACTATGACACCAATATCAACGGCGCACTACAAGTCACAAAACTTGCCGAGCTCTATGGCGTCAACGAGATCGTGTTCACGAGTTCAATCTCGGTCTACGGCCCAAGTGAGGATATCAAAACAGAAGACAGTGTTCCGGCGCCGGTTTCTGCCTATGGGTATTCCAAGCTCCTCGCTGAACACGTCCATGAAGACTGGCTTCGTCGTAATGGCGCCAGAAAGCTAACGGTCGTTCGTCCGGCGGTCGTCTTCGGGCCGGGAGAAGGCGGCAACTTCACGCGCCTCGCCAAACTCTTGCGCAAGGGATTTTTTGTTTATCCCGGTCGCAAGGATACAGTTAAAGCGTGCATTTACGTAGAAGATCTTCTGGAGGCGATTGCGTTCGCGCATCAGCGGCCGGAAACGCTACGTACTGTTTAACGCAGCATATCCAAACAGATATACGCTCGAAGACATCGTAGGGACGCTTATTCGCAATTACTTTCCGAAGACGCGTGAATTTTTGCTGCCCGGTGGCGTCGTCACGGTCGCTGCGGCAATGCTCAGACCCGTAAGCGTGGCCAATGTTGGCATTCATCCCGACAGAGTCACGAAGCTTGTTCGTTCAACGAATATCTATCCCAAGTGGCTCGAAGGTAACAGTTTCAATTTTCCGAAGTCTCTTGATCCTATTCTTGCTCGCTGGGAGAAGGAAACAGGTGGGCACTTTCGTCTGACGGCGAAGCGGGACGTCTCGGTAATGCAAAGAAGAGTGAATGAACTCGGGAAAAGTGTGGCGTAGGTAATTGGGGGCGCAAGTGTTTGAGTATCAGATTTCTGTCGCTGCATTCGAAGGTTCGGAGACATCGAGCGAGTCGATCAGGGTATGCGTGCGAAAATTCGACGCGTCTGCCGATGCTTGGGACGATTTTGCCAAAGCCTGCGACGCCTCGTTCCGATGTAGCTTCACCGCAACCAGTCTTTGGCAGCTTGAGCATCATGTTCTCTCCAGGCTTGAGCGCTTCGAACTCATGCTGCAGGTCGGCCCGCACCCGATCAAGATCGGCCAATGTGCGGTAGGGATCGGTCGAAGCCAAATCATATTCGCCGATACCATTCAGCTGCTGCCTGCGTTTGAGAGTTTCTGGCCAGAGTGCATGCAAGCAATACTGCAGCACCTGGGACCTGGACGTTACCAGTACGGATCCGAGTGGACGTTGGCGCCATGCCGCGCCGAGGCTATTCGCAGGCTGGCCGGCGTCGGCAACCTCAAGGCCCGGAGTGTCGATGTGCAGGCAATCGACTTTTCCCAGTGGCCAACATTCGAGGATTACTACAAGTCCGTCAGCACAAACGCGCGCCGGAATGTCAAAAAAGCGGCGGCGACTTACGACCAGCTCGTGGTTCACGAGCAAAAGAATGCTGGCGTCTTTGTCCACCTGCTGCCCCTTCAACTCCTGCGCTACCGGCTTTTCTCCCGCAAGGGAGTGAGAGCCTCTCTTGTTGGTCTGCTGCTGCGTTCCGCCTTTCGTACATTCGCAACCGCGGGATATACATTTTCGGTTTGCCTCGCGAATAAATCGCGCCCATTGCGCGTTACCTTGGCATCGAATTTGGCCGTAACAGCTATTACCTGGAATCGGCAGCCGAAGTGGAGCATCCGGCCGCGTCGTCACACCTGTTAAAACTTATGATCTCGCGGGCGTTTCGAACATGGAGAAGGGCGGGGCAAGTTCGTGATGGGCCCCGATGATCACGGCCAACGCGGGCAGGCCGCCTGGGATGGCCTCGTACGGTCGCGCAAGCAGTGGAAAGCAACACCCCACCCGACGTCGGTTGTAAGCTTCGTTTACGGACCGGCGCTTGGATCGCTTTGAACAGACTTGGGGCCTGGCGCGCGTAGCCCGCAAAACGGGAGCGAGCGACGATCGTCATCATGCCGGTTCCTCAGTCCTTTGGATACGAGATATGCGCTGCCCTTGGCGCGAGGAGGCTGAATGCCGCTTTCGACTTTGCCCGGCAGGATAAAGCAGTACGACGATCATACCCTGATCATCATGGGTGACGGGCGAATCCGCTACGCGGTCTGTGTATGGCGCGACGCGCACTTGATCCCCGCGGAAAGCCGGTGCGACGATTGCCTCGAAGATCTTGGCGTCATAGAGCAGATTGCGAGCCGCAAAGGTTGAGAGGGGACGCCTTGCCTTTGACGGCAGGGTCTGGATCACGGCTACCGATCTATCTGCCGCAAAGATCGAGAGCGGCCAGTTCGGGTCCAGGATCCTAGAGCTCTAGAATCTTGCTTGGCGTGATATTGCCTTTGACGAGATCACGGAGCGCGCGGATATTTCCCGCAAGGCGGCCACGCCGATCGACCCAAGGCTCGGGCCTGAAGACGTGTGCGAGGTTGGCTAGCAGATTGCGCAGGATCCCGGCCCAGGCGTGGCGCGATGATACCGTTCCCTTGCGAACCAGATAAACGCGATTTGCAACCTGGGAGTAGCCAAGCCTGCGGCCTGGGGTGCGGCCGGAGCGCTTGAAGCCGAGATGCACTCCCCTCAAAGCAGAGGCGCGGACGATCCGCCCGAAAGGCGCCAACTGACGCGAGAAATCGACGTCTTCCCACCAGCCGTACAGGGGGAGATTTTCATCGAAACGCAGAGAATTCGTTCTGACCGGTTCCATACGGATGATCATATTGCATCCGTAAGCGTTATGAACGTCGACGAACTCGTTCGTGATGGCTGCGGGTGCCCGCTCGAGTATCTCCTCGCCCTCGGCATAGTCCCAGCCCGGGCCGAGGATACCGTCAGCGATCACCGTGCCGGTCGCCACGACAATTCCCGGTATCTTGGCGAAGAGTTCCGCAGTATGCGCAATAAAGTCAGGCGCCGGCAGAAAATCGTCATCAAAGAAAATCACGATATCCGCATCGCTCGCTTCGATGATTGTGTTTCTTTGTGCGGGCAAGCCAGGCGGGCCGCTCAGCACGCTAAGCGGAATATTCAATGGACGCAGCGCCGCTTCATCAACGTCCTCCGGCTGTCCGGGACTGATCAAAATCTGATCGGGAAGGCGTGTTTGACGCGACAAACCAAGCACTGTCCTGGTCAAGATATGGCGCCGGTTGGACGAGGCAAAACCTACGGCAATTTTCATGCCCTTCCCCTCAGTGAGATCTACAAAAAACATGCCACTCACTCCGACATCGTTCCCCTCAGCCGGCACTCTGCCTTCCTTGATAAAGCAAAAGACGAAAAAGTCTAGATAACTTAGTTAGATGATACTTAAAATAAATATAATTGGACATATTCTGTAGATGGTGATTATCTAGCTATAATAGCCTCGGCTGACGGTAAAGTAGGGCGGAATACTACCTTGTGAGCATTCTTAGGTAAACTCCGGAACCAAGCGTTAGGAGTGAGCTTGCTTGCATGAAATGCAAAATACGAACAATCGATTGAGTTGCCTTACTGACCAAAACACTTCAAGGGCGCTGCCACGGATTGTTAGACCATGACACGGCCGATCTATATTAATGGCAGGTTCTTAGGCGCGCACCTCTCTGGTGTACAGCGGACCGCCATGGAGCTGGTCAAGGCGCTTGATCGTCTTTTGGCACAATATCGCGCCAGTGGACGCCCGAATTTTTCCGTCGAGCTGCTCCATCCGCCGGGTGTCAGGGCTGCGCCGGAATTTCGATTTATTTCCGTTCGCGAGGTCGGATCGCGAAATGGCCAGTATTGGGAGCAGATTGAGCTTCTCAAGGCATCCAGAGGCGGCACGCTTGTCAGCCTCTGCAACGCCGCGCCGCTTCTCAAGCGCGATGCCTTTACCATGGTGCATGACGCTCAAGTCTACACCGCTCCAGGATCCTATAGCTCGTTGTTCCGCTTATGGTACAAAATGGCGCAGCCGATTATGGGCCGCGTTCACCGGCGTATTTTGACGGTATCGCAATTTTCGCTCAATGAACTCGTCGCCTTGAAAATTGTCCGGCGCGAGAAGGTCAATTGCATTCCGAACGGCTGTGACCATGTCCTTTCGCTCGAAGCAGATCCGTTTGTGCTTGAGACGTTCGGGCTTCAGAAAGACAACTTCACCGTTTCTCTTGCCAATACCCAGCCGCACAAGAATATCGGCCTCCTTCTCAAAGCCTTTGAGGATGCGCGGCTCGGCCGGCACACGCTTGTCTTGTTCGGCTCAGCAAGCGCCGCAGACTTCACCGGACGCGGCTATCGCATTCCCGCAAATGTCCGCTTTCTCGGCAAGGTGACGGACCGGGAACTGGCCGGTCTCCTGAAAAATGCAACGGCCTTTGCGTGCCCATCGCTGACCGAAGGATTCGGGCTCATGCCTCTTGAGGCAATGGCGCTTGGCTGTCCCGCCATCATTGCCCCCTGCGGCGCGTTGCCGGAGGTCTGCGACAATGCTGCGCTCAGTGCGGATCCGCACGAGCCTGGGGAATGGGCAGCGCAGATTACCCAGTTGCTTGGCAATCCAGCCCTAGCCGATGAACTTCGGCAAAAGGGACTTCGCCGGGCAAAGCTGTTTTCCTGGGATGCATCCGCCAAGGCGCTTCTGGACCTTCTTGTCGATGAGCGCAGAGATAGGAGTCACGGTTGAACGAGAGCCTCCGCAAATCGATCCTGTCACAACGCCTCGACAAGCTTGCGCCGCGCGAGTCCGACAACAGGGACAGCGCGCACATTGAGCACTTCTTTGCAGTCGTGCGGCGCCAATGGCGAATTGCCGCGATTTTCACAGCGTTGTTTGTGCTTGGCAGCATCTTTTACGTTATGAGGGCAGAGCCGCTCTATACTGCCTCGACGAGTGTTCTTATCGACAGGCAAGAGGGCAATCTCGTCGGCCAGCTGACAACGATCGGCACCTCGCTCGAAGATGACAGTTCAGTCATCAGTGAGGTCGAACTCTTGAAATCGAAGGCGATTGCCTACGCCGTTGCCGATAAGCTTGACCTTGCCGAGGATCCAGCTTTTCTCGCGCAGCAGAAAGAGAGCCTGCCCCGGGCTGCGATTGGCTCCGTTGTATCGCTTGGCCGGGCGCTCTACATTCTCGATCCAGCTCCCGCGGCAGAAGAATCCGCTCGACGACCGGCGTCGGCGGGCCGTAGGCATCATAGAACGGAACATGTCGGTGGCGCGCGTCGGCCGCTCTTACGTTCTCTCCCTTTATTACACATCACCTTCAGCCGAAACGTCGGCCAGAGTGGCGAGCACTTTCGCCGACGTCTATATGGTCGACAAACTCAATTCAAAGTTCGAAGCGACAAGACGAGCCAGCAATTGGCTGCAAGAACGCATCGCGGATCTCGGCAAGATGGCAACCGAGTCGGACCTTGCGGTGCAAATGTTCCGAGAGCAGAAGGGTCTCGTGACCTCCGATGGAAAATTGGTCAGCGACCAGCAGCTGTCTGAATTAAACAGCGCATTGATCGTCGCCCGTTCAGACACCGCCCAGTCACGAGCTCGCCTTGAGCGCATCAAGTCTATCCTGGCGAAGGGAAATAGCGAGGGGATCGTCTCCGAGGTTTTGCAAAGTGCGATCTCCAACGACCTCAGAACAAAATACCTGCTGGCTTCGAAACTGGAAGCAGATATTGTCAGCCGCTTCGGCGAGGACCACTACCAGGCAGTGCGGCTGCGTCAGGAAATGGCTGAGTATCAAAAGCTGATGTTCGCAGAGCTTGGCCGAATTGCCGAAAGCTATGAGAGCGAACTGGGTGTTGCGGAAGCGCGCGAACGCGAGTTGTCAAGCAGCGTCACTCAAGCCGAACGCGTTGCCACGGAAGCAAACAAGAACCAGGTCCAGCTCCGCGAGCTCGAGCGGCAGGCCGAAACCTACCGCAAACTGCATGAGACATTCCTCCAGCGTTATCACGAGTCTGTTCAGGAACAATCCTTCCCCGTAACCGAGGCACGCATCATCGAGCGGGCCGAAGTTCCGACAGCGCCGAGCTATCCGCAAAAATCGCTGATCGTCGCCCTCGCCGGCTTCCTCGGCGCCATTTTCGGAACAGGAGTGGGAGCCTTTCGGGAAGTTCGCGACCGCTTCTTCAGAACGGCAGAACAGGTGCGTGAGGAGCTGGGCATCGAGTATCTTGGGTCGGCGCCCATCCTTCCATCGCGCAAGGTCACGCGAACCATCGCCGACGACCAGAAGGACCGCGAAGACGCAGTGCGTGAAATACAGTCGCTGAACTCCATCACGGAATACGCGACGAGCAACCCGATGTCGATGTTTGCCGAAACGCTCAGAAGTGCAAAAATCGCCATTGATCTTGCCGCCATGAACGAGAACCGCAAGGTCGTCGGGTTCATATCCGCCTTGCCGGGCGAAGGAAAATCAACCGTTGCCATAAATTTCGCGTCGTTGCTGGCTTCGCAAGGGACAAAGGTTGTCCTGATCGATGCGGATTTGCGTAATCCCGGCTCGACCCGGCTTCTTGGCAGCGAAGCCGAAGTCGGTCTGGTAGACGTCGTCATGGACAACGTTCCAGTCGAACGAGCACTTTTGACTGACCCCAAGACAGGGCTTGTCTTCCTGCCTTCCGTCATCAAGCGGCGGATTCCCAATTCGGCCGACTTGCTTGCTTCGCCGGCAATGACGGCGTTGTTCAACAAACTCACCAAACAGTATGAGTATGTGGTGCTCGATCTGCCGCCCCTTGGGCCAGTCGTCGATGCCCGAGCAATTGCTTCGCGCATCAGCAGTTTTGTCTTGGTCGTCGAATGGGGACGGACATCAAGGCGCATGGTCAAGAGCGCGCTGCTTACGGAAACAGAGATCACCGGCAAATGTGTTGGTGCAGTTCTTAACAAGGTCGATACAAAGCGCCTTAAGCTCTATCGCGCTTACGGATCGTCCGAATACTATTACTCACGGTATAATAATTATTACAGAAGCTGAACTAGCAAATTACACAAAATAATGCATTGACTTTGTCAAACTGTATTGTAGTTTACGAAAAGTTTAATATTTAGACTTCGTTGATGCATGCGGACGGGAGATCCGGTGCCTTGACGCCTAAGTTGTTCTACGGGGGGAGGAATGGGACTCACCTTCGCCGCTGGCCTGGACCACGGCGAAGGTGAGTCTCGCCGTGTGCCTGCGTAACGCCTTTTCCTCTTGCAGCAACAGGAGCGCCGTGGCCATGACAAGTCTTGCGTCCGATCAGTCTTGCTCCGATCAGCGAATTAATGTCTTTGTGCATCTCGCCGCAAGCCACGATGCCCGTGAATGGAACCGGCGCTGGAAGAACAAAACGCTTGTCGGGATCAACGATCCCTCGCCTTACGGCTACGCGCGCGCGAACCTCATGGGATGCCATGTCCGCTTCTCAAGCGCACAGGTGGAGAGTTTTGCCAGTAAATACTTTCGCCTGGCGATGCGGCTAATCCTTGGCTTTGACCTGATCCATGCTTGGCGTAACGCCAAGGCTATACTTGCTGCGGACGTTGTCTGGACACATACCGAGTCTCAATTTCTGGCAGTCTCGGCCTTGCTCAAATTCGCGAAGCCCTCGCCGAAAAAGCGGCCCAAGATCATCGGCCAGGCGGTCTGGTTACTTGACCGGTGGAAGACGCTTCCAGGCCCGCATCGCATGCTTTACCGGCAGTTGATCGGTGAGATCGATGTCTTGACGGTACATTCTCATGAAAACGCAAAGATAGCGCGGGAACTATTTCCTAACACGCGCGTGGAGGTCGTGCTTTTCGGGATACCAAACGAAAAGCGTATGCCGGTCGAGATCAGACCGGCTCATCCAATACGGGTCTTAAGCCTTGGCAACGACCGGCATCGTGACTGGGATGTCGCGGTCAGCGCACTTGCCGGCCGGCCTGATGTAGAGTTGACGATCGTGTCCTCGACAGCCCGACCCCAGATTTCCCCAGACACGCGGAATGTGAGGATCCTTGAGGTCACCGACAACCTTGAACTACAGCGCCTTTTTGAAGAGGCGACGCTGATGCTTGTTCCCTTGAAGCCAAACAAGCATGCGAGCGGGATCACTGTTCTGCAGGAGGCGGCCCTGATGGGCTTGCCGATCATTGCAACCGACACCGGCGGCCTGCGGGCCTATTTCGATGACGACGCGGTCGTCTATCTGCCGCCGTCTGATCCTGCAGCCATAGCATCCGCCGTTACACGCGTCGGAAGACAGCCCAAACTCATGGAAAAGCTCGCGCTCGCGGCCCAGAGGCGCGCCTCATCAGCTGAGCTTGGCTGTGGCGCCTACGTTCGGCGCCATGTCGATCTAACCAAGGATTTGCTGCAGGTCGGGAGGCGTTATTGATCCATCCTACCCTTCATCTACCGGGAGTATCCGACATGCGTATTTGGTGTTTCGTTTTTCTGGCGTCGGCATCGATTGTTCTTGCAAAGCCTGGTGCGGCAGCCGCTGCTGGGCAGCTCGACCTTTGTCCACTTGAGCCAGCGTTCATGGAGGACTTCAACGACTTGAGTATCGCCGCCTGGGACATCGGGGACAAGCGTTGGATCGCGCATACGCCATGGAACGGGGACTTCGGCGACGCCCAATTTACAGATCCGGGCGAGGGTTTTCCGTTCACGCTCAAAGACGGTGTCGCCTATATAACGGCACGCAAGGACGATACGGGAAAATGGCGGTCCGGTCTGTTGGCCTCGGCAGACCCCAGCACCAAAGGGTTTGCGCTGCAGTATGGATACTTCGAGATCCGCACGAAACTTCCATCAGGTCCAGGAGTTTGGCCCGCCTTTTGGCTGGGCACCAGCGAACCGCGCGATCGTCAGGAGCCGAGCTTGGAAGTGGATGTGATCGAATATTACGGTCATGCGCCCGATGCTTTCCAATCCGCCTACCATATCTGGCACAAAAATCCGTCGCGCAGCGACCATGAATTGCATCAAACCAGGGTTGAACCGGAAAGCCTGACGAGGGAATTTCACACCTACGGTGTCCAGGTCGATCCAGAACATATCACCTACTTCTTCGACCGAAGGGAGATCTGGAAGGTCAAGACACCCGAAATTCACAAGATGCCGTTGCTGTTGATGGCGAATTTGGCGCTCGGTTCAGGTTGGCCAATCGATCAGACGCCAAACCCGTCTGTCATGGCAATCGACTACATCCACGCCTACAAGTTCAAGTCTGAAGCAGAAAGATCTCTCTGCCCGACCAATTGAGCGGAAGAAAGCAAGTATCCTACCGTTCTAGTCGAATAATCTCAGCCTGGTACCGAAAGGGTACATTGTTTGCAGATGTTTCATTTCGAAACATCTGCTCTTGATATTGATGTCGCCGGAAACTATTCTTGCCGTACGAAGAAAATCTTTGCAGGGAAAGATGGTAACCACGCTCAACTCAAAACTCATCGATGCCATCGCGTATGATGAGCAAACCCAGAGGCTGCGGATATTCATGTCCAACGGACAAAGGCGTGAATATCAAAATGTTCCAGCAAGCGTCGTCCAGAAACTGGCGGCGGCCCGGTCTCCCGGGCGCTTTTACGCAAACGAGATCCGCGGAAAATATCGAAGTCTTTAACCTCCGCAGGTTCTGTTGGGGCCCTAAATCCCGCGCCTTAGAGGCAAAGCTCACGTGCATCGCTTTGATGCATTTCTGAACACTCACCAAGTATTACAAATTCATATCCAATTCATTGCAATAGATGTTCTCCGCGAAGTCTTGAAAGACGCAAAATAGGCACTCATACGAGGAATGTAACCAGGCAACATAAAGCAAAAATAATTTAATTTAACATTTGCAAAGTACTTGTTAAGGAAGTTTGTTTGTGAGACGTTAACTACCAACTCTTTGGTTCATCGGTTGTCACGTGTAACGTGGGTTCGGGGGGGAGATGAAAGTTGCGCTAGTTCACTATTGGCTAGTAGGAATGCGCGGCGGTGAAAAAGTCCTTGAGGAACTGTGCAGACTTTTCCCCGAAGCCGACATTTTCACCCTTGTCATGGACAGGAAAGCGATCTCACCAACAATTCTGCGTCACCCGATAAAGACCTCGTTCTTGCAAAAGATTGGCGGCGCTAAGCATTATCAAAAAATGCTGCCGCTCATGCCCTTCGCGCTCGAGGCCTTCGACCTCACCGGTTATGATCTTGTGATTTCAAGCGAGGCGGGCCCGGCAAAATCGATCGTCACGCGTCCGGATGCCGTGCATATTTGTTATTGCCATTCACCGATGAGATACCTCTGGGATTGCTCGCAGCAGTATCAGAATAACGCGGGAAGGATGTCCCGGTTGGTCATGCAAATGACGTTCCCCATGTTGCGTCAATGGGACCTGGCGAGCGCGACGCGGGTCGATCATTTCGTCGCCAATTCGGCCTTTGTCGCGCAGCGCATCAGGAAATATTACCGCCGCGATGCAACGGTCATCCACCCCCCAGTCAGCGTCGAGCGCTTCTGCATCGCCCGTGACGTCGATGAGTATTATCTGTGCGCAGGGCAGATTACTCCCTACAAAAAGGTGGAGCTCGCGGTCGAAGCCTGCACAAAATTGGGCCGCAAACTCGTCGTGCTCGGTTCCGGAGCAACCAAACAGTTGAAAGCCAAAGCCGGCCCAAGTGTCACGTTTTACGAGAAGGTGGATGACGCAACGATGGAGTATCATCTTTCGCACTGCAAGGCGCTGCTCTACCCGGGCATAGAGGATTTCGGCATTGTACCATTGGAAGCGATGGCGAGCGGCCGCCCAGTGATTGCCTATGCCCGGGGCGGATCTCTTGAAACGGTAATCGAAGGCAAGACCGGTTGGTTTTTCAACGAGCAAACAAGCAGTTCGCTTTGCGAGGCGATAGTTTCGTTCGAGGCAAACCAGCACATGTTCGAGCCGGAGGAGATTCAACGTCACGCGCAGTCGTTTAATACCGCCCGGTTCCGGCAGGAACTTACAATGTTTGTGAACAATGTCATGGAGCGTTCCGAATTGGCGCCCGTCAAAAGGTTCAAGGTACGCGACGAGAACGTCGGTGCGGTTATCGCGAAATTTCCGCTCCCGGCAAACCCCAAGAGCTTAAACTGAATTGGATACTCTTCCGATTATTGTTTTCTGGCTCGGAGCCGTGACCTGCGTCGCCATCGGGCCGGTCGCGATCATTTATCTTCTTTTTATCTCCATTCCCTTTGGCGCGTTCGCCGTTATTCCGCCCGCGCTCTCGGCCGGTATGACCCTCACTCCCGCGCCAATGGCAGGACTGCTGCTGATTGCCCGTGTATTTCTCTCGTTCAAAGCGATCGATTTCATGGCATCGATCGTAGTAAAGCCACAGCGCTTGACCCTTCTCCTTTTGTTCTGGATCGTTGCCTTGGTGACAACGATCTTCATGCCACGAATGTTCGCACGGCAGGTGGAAGTCATTCCGCTGAGAGTTGATCTGGTTACCAGCGCGGCCTTTTTAGAGCCCACCAGTCAGAACGTCTCGCAACTAGCGTACATGACGATTTCAGTTCTGACGGTGTGTGCATTCACTTTTGTATTGCGCGATGGCGCGGCACGCCGGCATGCGCTTCAGGCCCTTTGCATCGGTGCCGCCCTCATGATTGTGGCCGGCGCTCTCGATTTTGCCAGTCAGTTCGTGCCAATCGGGCCCATGCTTGAACCCTTCCGGACCGCAACATATGCGCTTCTGACCGATGCCGAAATACTGGGAAACAAGCGGGTCGTCGGGTTGATGCCGGAAGCATCCACCTTTGGCGGCATGACGGTTGCCTTTCTCTCGGCAGTTTACTTCTTCCGGCGCGCCATGCCCGAGGCATACATCCGCAGTGGATGGGTGCAGGCAATCATCGTCCTTCTTCTGGTCTTTGTCTGGCTATCGACATCATCGGCGGCCTATGTCGGTCTCTTTGTGTTTTTGGTGGCGGCCGGAATGGAATGGCTTTGGCGTGGAACAATGATAGTAAGAGGATCGCGCCTTCGCCGCGGCATGACGGCAGAGTTACTTGTCTTGACGGCTATTCTGATCATCGTTGCGATCGTAACTCTCGTCGACACGACACTCTGGACGCCACTCTTGACCATGCTCGATGAGACGATCCTGCAGAAGAATACCACGAGCTCCTTCGAGGAACGGGGCACCTGGACGGCGGTGTCCTGGCAAGCCTTTTTAAACAGCTATGGGCTCGGTGTCGGCCTGGGCAGCACGCGTGCGTCCAACTCCGTGGTATCGATGTTGAGCAATGTCGGCCTTGTTGGCGGATTGCTGTACTATAGCTTCCTCGGACTAACCCTGCTCCACCCTTTGCCGCCCGACGACGATGAGGCGGCGGCGGTATTGCACGGCGCGCGATGGGCCTTCATCGCACCGTTTGCGACCTCCGTACTGGCTGCAACTACGCCTGACTTCGGCACATTCAACGCTTGGCTTTTCGCAATGGCACTCGCCGGATCCATCAAAGTGGCAGATCCTGTGCAACAGTATCGCCATCTTGCCGGATGAGACTTTCCCGACAAGTCCTAGCGCGCCGCTTAAGTAACTCGACAATTAAAAATCAAGTTTAGTGACATTACGCTTGCGTAAGCAAAACATTTAATACTACCATAAATATGAAACCTGGACCCACTTTATCGGTGGCTATCCCAGCCGCCGATCCGCGGGGCAACTCCTATATTTGCTACCTGCAGATACCTATTTGAGAGTGGCCCGATGGCGTGGATTTCTTCTTCACGCGCGTCGACGCGCTCTCTGAAATTGTGGTCGATAAATGAGAGTATCAAAGGAAACTGAGCGTCATTCCCATTCAATTTCAGTACGGGCATCAGTCGGTGGATTATGGGCGATCGGGGGAAAAGTCGGCGGCAAATTGATCGATCTGCTGACATTCATCATTCTCGCGAATTATCTTTCGCCCGGCGATATCGGCGTCGTTGCGGTAGCGATGACTTGCGTGGTGATCGTCGAAGCCGTGCTCGACCTTCCACTGGCGGCAGCGCTCATTCGCATCCCTTCTCCAAGCGAATCCATGTTCGACACTGCGTTCACCCTTGGATTGTTGCGCGGTGCTGCGATTGGCATCTTACTCGCCGCGTTGGCCTGGCCGATTTCGCTTTTCTATCGCAACCCGGATCTGATCATTCTGACAGTGGCTTTGGCGTTCGCTCCGATTGTGCGCGGGCTGATCAATCCCAGAATGATCATTTTTGCCCAGCGGTTCGATTTGCGCCGCGACTTCATCATGGATGTATGCGGAAAACTATCGGCATTGATTGCAGCAACAACCGTGGCCGTGTGCCTGCAATCCTATTGGGCAGTCGCAGCAGCAACACTGACGAGTCCGATCATTGCAGCCCTGATGTCCTACTGTTTTGTCCCGGTCAGGCCCCGCATAACGCTCTCGGCATGGCGGCAGTTCTCGTCAATTATCGGCTGGCATAGTCTTTCCCAGGTGATTTCAGCAGTGAATTGGCAAATCGAACGCCTGGTGCTTCCACGATTCGTCGACCTCGCCGCCTTCGCGCAGTTTGCTGTTGCGCATGATATGGCTGCCATACCCCACCAAGCGGTGGCGCAACCACTTGTGAAGCCAGTCGTCGCAGCCCTTTCAGCACAGGGTGGCCCTGATGCCCTCCGCGCGTTCCATTGCAAGTTAGTGGGCTTCTACATGATCTTGCTTGGTTTCCTCTTCCTCATCCTCGGCGCGCTCTCCGACCCGCTCTTATGGTTCGCCTTTGGAGAAAAATGGCGGCCCGCCGCACCCATCCTAAGCTGGGTTGCTTTTACCAGCGTGATTGCCATTCCAATGGTGGCGTTGTCCCCACTGGCACTTCGCCTCAATCAGATGCGTTTCGTTACACTTCGAATGGCCGCGGAATTCCTCTTCAAGGCACCGCTCGTCGTAGCTTTGATCGCGCTTTATGGCGTTCAGGGAGCACTTGTTGCCCAAACGCTTAGCACATGCCTCGTCCTGGGCGTTACGATGTGGAGCGTAAAGCGCATGATCGGGCTTAGTCTCGTCCGCCAATGGCAAGTCATAACTCGCCCAGCGACCGCCCTGTTTGCTGCATTCGGGTGCCACCAGGCGCTTGTCGGGGGCATTGATGCGAGTGTTGATCCGGTCGGGCTTGCTGTTTACCTCGCGGTCTCGACCGTTGTGCTCCTAACGTCCTTTGCGGCTTGGCTAGCAGCGATCTGGATTGTGTGCGGGAAGCCGGATGGAGCTGAATCGGCCATTTTGGGATCCCTCCGCCTCAAAGCGGAACTGCGTTCGCAGCGCGATGCTGCGGTCAAGCGGTGATGCGCTGGAATGCGGATTTCACTAAATTGGGACAGCGGTTTCAGTAAGTCGCGGACAAGCGTTTCGCTAAGTCGCGGACAACGGATGCGATCGAGTTTCCGGTTGCCTTGTTTCTGTTACGGGTGATTGATTTCGGTTATTTCGCCGTCGGTCAAGAGCGTCGGCGTTTTTCGCTTCCGCATGCTGTCGCCTTCGAGCGTTATGCGGTGTGCGTTGTGAACAATACGGTCCAAAATCGCATCAGCTAAAGTGGCCTCTCCGATCATTTCGTGCCAGGCGGCCACGGGAAGCTGAGCCGTGATCAGGGTCGATTTCCGGCGATACCGCTCCTCGAAGATTTCCAGAAGATCGAGGCGCTGTCTGTCGTTCAACGTATGGGTTCCCCAGTCGTCGAGTACCAGCAACTGAACGCGTGCGAGCTTGTCGATGAGGCGTGGAAAGCGTCCATCCAGCCTGGCAAGTGCGAGGTCCTCAAACAACCGTCGGCATACGAACGTAGAGCACCGAGTAGTCGAGGCGGGCCGCCTGTCGTGCGAAGGCGCAGGCAATCCATGTCTTTCCGGTGCCCGTTTCGCCTGTCAGGATTAGGTTCTCGTTTGCCTTCAGCCATGCACCTTGCGCCAGAGACAAGACGTTCCGGCGATCAAGGCCGCGGTGCGATCCAAAATCGATGTCTTCGATCGAGGCATTGGCAAAACGAAGCTTTGCCGTGGCGAGCCTGTTGGTCAGCCGTCGGTCTGTTCTCAGTGCGATCTCGCGGTCGAGCATACCCCAAGCCGTTCGTCGAGGCTAAGATCATTTCCATGAGCCTGCTCGATAAGCTCGCGATAGGCGGTCGCCATTCCGGCAAGACCAAGCGCACTCATCTGGTCCAGTGTTGGATGTGTCAGCATCTGATGTCCTTTTCATTGGTAGTAGGTTTTGCCGCGGATATTGCCGTGCGGCGGTGCCGCTTCACGGCCTCGCTCGTGGCTGGAGCCTGATCGAGACCTGATCTGAGAATGTTGGCGACGGACGAATAGCTCAGCGCATTGATGACCAGCGCACGCTCACAGGCCAGTTCCAGCCGATCGGATTCGTACCGACGCGCCAGCGAAAGAACGCCCTGCGCGGATCGGTAGCCTTGCTCGGGATGCGGTCGGTCGCTGAGCAGACGCTCGATAAATATCGCCGTACTATGACAGATCGAGTGAAACGCGCCTGCAGAAAGGTCTATCCGTAGGAGAGACTCCTGCGCCCATCATTATCAGGTGCGAGCGCGATGTGTCCGGCCGAATGTGGCGCGAGAGAATAAATAGTCCCCAGCGCGTCGGCGATTCCAGCACAGATCCTGCGAGCGCCACCCTGCGGTGACGACGTAAATCGCCGTGTTTGAATACACGTTCCTCGTTCCCGAGTGCAATTTTGTTCTGAGATCACGTGGCACCCAGAAAGCATATCTACAGAAGCTTTGCGATCGGGATGAGGGGGCCACTTTAATAGAAAGGGCCCGCCGGGGTGTAGACGAGCCCTCGGGGAATGACAAATTGGGTTTTTGGGCCCCGACCCGCTACAAATGTAACAGTATTCTATACTCTGATCAATATTGATCGGGATTGACTATACCTATACTGAGAGAACCTTTCCGACATGGGAGGCGGCGCCAAAAATACTCTTGTTCAATACATATGCTAACGAGTGCTGGCCGTGTAGCCCGGATCGACAGGATTGTTATACTGAAAATATGCCCATCGCGCCGTCGCAATGGCGCCAGCCCAGATCGCTATCGAAAGCGCAGCCAATGCGATCAAAGATTTCAGCCGTAAAGTCATTTCGTATCCTGCCCTCTGGCAGACTCAGTGTAGGGGGGAACTTCCTAGGAAAAGGTTGACGGCAGAGTTTCTCAGTTTTCCGGCGTGTCCGATGACGATTGTCATTCCGGTGAAGCCCGCAACCGCCGAGCGTTGGCGAGAACGAAGGCGGGAGCCGACGTCGATGCCGCCCTATCTAGGCATGCTGTTAGTGCCGATGAATGAAACGGCGCCATCTGACAGTTTGAGAACCGTAAGGCGGCCTGTTTCATATACGCCTGTGTCAATGCCGATACGCTGACGACCGAAACTCGGCTCCATCGTTACGGTATGACCATGCACCACGACAATCCCGAGACCGGGACCCTTTGAGAGAAACGGCTCCCGGATCCACGTCAGATCGTAATCGCTCTGCTCGTCAAGTGGTACCGATGGACGAATGCCAGCGTGAACGAAGACGACATCATCAACCCTTGCGAGGACTGGTAGACCCTTTAGGAATTCAATGTGCTGATCAGGAATAACCTGCCGGACGGCCTGGGAAAGACCTTGCGCACCGCCGGCAGACCTTAGGATATGATCTGCATCAATGCCGTAGGACATGAGTGTCTCCCGGCCGCCAAGATCCAACCAGGCTAGCCTGCGGGATGGATTGAGGCAAAACTGGAGAAATTCCTCATCGTGATTTCCACACAGAAAAACGGACTCGAGCGGCAAGCTGGTCCGACCGCACAGAAAATTCATGACAGACCTGGAGTGCAATCCGCGGTCCACGTAATCGCCGAGGAAAATCACGAGCGACCGGCCACCGGTTAGAGCGGCGTCTTCTTCGATTGCTGCGCAAGCGGCACGTAACTGGTCGTAACAACCGTGGATGTCACCGACTGCATAAACAACAGCATAATCCTTGCTGTCAAAACTGAGATGCGAGCGTCTGACGCCGCTTCGCTGCTTACCAGTCTGTACTTTCGATAGAAGTCGCCTAGCAGCCCTCAGCATATCGCTCGTTTCAACTTCCACGCACCACAAAAACTTCTACCAGCCTATGGAAGATTTTTGAAAAAACCAAGGGGATTTGCCGCCCGGTGGTTTCTGTTTGCCTATTGCTGAAGGAGCGAATGGAGAAGCTTAGTCTTCGCCGCATACGCTTTCCTCGCACAAGCTTCGAAGCGCAAGCTGAAGTGGCTTTAAGGAAAGAGCGGCCGATGACACTTCGTCTTAAATGCTTCTTGGCAATAAGTGCAGCTTCCCTGCTGACGTGGGCTGCGGTGCTGAGTATCGTGATATCGAAAGCCTGGACCTGACCTATTGTTGCCACATGACGCGAAGCACGCCTTGTACAAGGGGGCTCGCCTACGGCGACAAGCAGCCCCCGGCGCTGTTTGCGCAGGCGCCTCTGAGTGAGGACCAGCAAATCCTCTCGTCGCTGTACTGCAATAGCAACCAACCTTTGTGATTAGCCTCAGATGAAGGGCGCTGCCCGCCTGATCGCGCTAGAACGAACTGCGGTTGCTCTTGCGCAAACGATAGTAAAACAACCGCGCGGTCAAGTTATAGGCCGGCAACGGTGAACCCAAGGCTACCCTTAGAATGTTATTGAAAAAGACCCCTGGTGCGGGATGGGTGACAAGTTCGTCCACAATAGACGGGGAGATATTGCTGTATATCCTCCATCCTCCGGTTCGCATGTGAATCGCCATCAACCGTGTCGATGGCTGAAAATAGCAAGCCCGCAAGACACGCGAGCGAATCTCGAACTTGAAAATCTTCCGGGTCGAATGGCGGCGTTGTTCATTCATTGATCAATATTTTTAATCCGGCTGCTTTTGCGCAAAGCATCGGCTGAAGTTTACCTTATCGGCGTAACGTAAATGACGCTCGCCTAAGAAATGTCTCCCCATACGACATCTTAATGGTGTGCGTTGCGAAGACCATGGCTCAAATTGGATTAACCCTTAGAGCCGAAGGTTAGGCAAAGTCATAGGCCAGAGATTACTCCCCGCTCACTTAGCCACGACGGCGCGGCCCTACATGCCCTGCCGCACGGAAGCAATTCGCCGGATCTTGTGGACCTGGCTGACCGCGCATGACAACCAAGTTGATCGATGTACATTCAGCCGTCAAGTGACGAAGATCATGCTCGAATTGTTGTATTTTCGAAGCGAATCTTCAACCCTGCCGGTAGAAAATGAAGGCGTAGAAAGACTTTTCACTGAGGTGCAGCGCGCGTGAACGTATGTTTGAACACACGATTGGCAAAGTAGCGTCCTGAAAAAATAACGTTGTGGGAATATATGACAATAACTTACGACAATAATACAAAATAGGTAGATACCGTATCCCCGTATGTACCTAAAATTGATGGTTTTTTTGGCTGATGACAGAATTGCATTTTTGAAGAACTTCATGTGGCTAAAAAATCGCATCACTTGACATAAGTTTACGAATCATTAACCCAGGCCTTGATTGCATCATGTCTTGGGTACACACTCGCATTAGTCTTCGCGAGGGTTTAAACCGATGCACCTAGTCGATGCCAATTTTGACAATGTCAAGTTTAGTCAGCGGCTTCTTTACACGCGCGCCGTTTTCGAACCGAGACTTCTGGAAATTATCCGCTCCGCCCAAGCTCAAGGTTATGAGGCTGCGGAAGTAGCAATGGCCATTGCCGATGCGGCAGACGACCTGATCCTGGCTCTGGCTTCCGAAAACAAAGCGCAGCATTAGCCAGCCGTGAGGGCGGCAAGAGTTGCCCTCATCGCCTTCACACAATTGAGCCGTAGACCGAGTTGATTGGTCCGCGGGTCTATTCTCAAACTCCCGCCATTAATGCGTTGGTGACTCCACCGGGAAGTGAGAGCACGCCAATACGCAGGTGGAGGCTTTTGATCACAAACAGGCCGGGCCATATCGTTAGCGCTTTGCGATCCGGCGGAGCGGTTTCGGGACGGCACGCGCACTGCAAACAGCGTCACTGTCGCTGGTCCGCATGAGACGGCCGGTGGCGCGCAGCATGTCGATGAGTTCAGTGCCGTCGCTGGAAGCCTTGGTCATTTCGAGTTGTTCGAACTCGGCGGCCGCTTTCTGCCAGTTTTCCGCATCGCGCCCATAAGGACGCCCTTCCGCCTCCCAGATGGCGTATGCGCGCTGGCTGACCCAATCTTCCTTATTGCGAACCATGACGCCCACTGAAAAGTAAATAGCCTAACTGAAAAGCTACGCAGATTTCACTTACGGAGTGGTTACTTCGCTACGCGAATTGAAGCAAAACTGCTCGTAGGGCTGCGTCGACGCAAACGGGCCGCTGCTTCAGCCCTTCCGCTCGGCAAGCTCGATGAGGATGCCATCGGGATCGCGCAGAAAAGCGACCTTGTGCAGAACTTCGGAATTGTAAGCGAGACGCGGGTGCTCCTTCACTTCCACGCCTGCCGCTTCAAGCTTCGCGAATGTTTCGTCGACGCTGTCGAACAGGAACGTCAGATGGCGCAGCCCAGCCGCGCCTTCCGCCACGTCGGTCGCACGTACTGCGCCATTCGCAGGCGCGAACATTTCCAGCATGCCGCCGCCAGCGTCGAGAAAGGCGACATGCGAGCCATCCGGCATCACCTTGCGCAGATGCAGGCGAAGGCCCAGCATGCCGCAGTAGAATCCGATGGCGCGATCCATGTCGCTCACCGTCATGCCGATATGTTCAAAGGATTTCAGCATTCAAACTCCTCCAGAGATAATGTTGGAGCTGACCGCGATCCCTTGCCGCCGTCAAGCCTGAATTGCGGGTTGGCCGCCCGAGCGTTCTTGGCTTCGCGGTTCGCGAGATCGAGCGCTATCTGGCTTGAGTGGCCGCTGAGTCACTGCGCTACGAAATCCTGCGGCATCAGGCATAGGAGACTGGGCGGCTGCGCTAAGCTTCGTGCCGGCCGCGTCTTCTATTCCGCGCTTGGCCATGCCGCGGCCGAGTTCGACCATCCATACATGCCTCTCATTCTTCGCCGCGGCCTTGCCTGGGTTGCGCGCCGGTAGGCTCTGCGGCGACGCCGAGCGTGAAAAATTTCTTTTCCCGGTAACCGTCCTTCCGATCGCGAATTTGACCTTGCCCCGCCGGGACGAGATGTGATCGATATCGCGCGCTGCCCAAGGGCGGCATATTTCAGATCATATGCAGAAGTTCGATCGCGACGGAGGTTATCATGTCCCAGCTTCTCGACGCCGCCTCATCAGGCGGCCTGTTTGTTGGCCGCGCCTGGAATCCGGAGGCGGCCGGCCCCGCGATCGTCACGCTCCGTGACGGGACAGGTCATCGACATAACCTCCAGGGAAGCGCCGACATTGAGTGCGCTCTTGGAGAAAGCCGATCCGGCAGATTTCGTTCGTCATGCCAAGGGCAAGACGCTGGGCTCCGTTGAATCAATTGCAGGAAACAGCAGCGCCAAGCCCGATGCCGCCAAGCCCTATTTGCTGGCGCCGGTCGATCTCCAGGCCGTGAAGGCCTGCGGTGTAACCTTCGCACAATCGATGATCGAGCGCGTGATCGAGGAGAAGGCTGCAGGCAATCCTGATCGTGCCGCTTCGATCCGTGACCGCGTCGGCACGCTCATCGGCGGCAGCCTTGCCAATATCAAGGCCGGCTCGCCGCAAGCGGCCAAGGTCAAGCAGGCGCTGATCGACGAGGGCATGTGGTCGCAATATCTCGAAGTCGGCATCGGACCGGACGCCGAGGTCTTCACGAAGTCGCCGGTGCTCTCCTCCGTCGGCTGGGGTGCCGATGTCGGCCTGCATCCGATCTCCACCTGGAACAACCCGGAGCCCGAGATCGTGCTCGCGGTCAACAGCCGCGGCGAGATCAAGGGCGCAACGCTCGGCAACGACGTCAACCTGCGCGATGTCGAGGGCCGTTCAGCGCTGCTGCTCGGCAAGGCGAAGGACAACAACGCCTCCTGCTCCATCGGTCCCTTCGTTCGCCTGTTCGACGCGAGCTATGGACTTGACGACGTGCGCAAGGCCGAGCTCGATCTGAAGGTCACCGGCGAAGACGGCTTCGTGCTGCACGGCAAGAGCTCGATGTCGAAAATCAGCCGCGACCCGACCGATCTCGTCAAGCAGACCTGCGGAGCCCATCATCAGTACCCGGACGGCTTCATGCTGTTCCTCGGCACGCTTTTTGCACCGACGCAGGACCGCGACGCACCCAATCAGGGCTTTACGCACAAGGTCGGCGATGTGGTCGAGATTTCGTCCTCCGGTCTCGGAACGCTCGTCAATACCGTTCGGCTTTCCACCGAATGCCCGCCATGGACGTTCGGCATTTCGGCGCTGATGGCGAACCTTGCACAGCGGGGCCTGCTCTAGCCCGCTACTGGTTTCGCCGGATTCCCTGCAGGAGATCGAGCACGGAGTGGGCGGCGTCGAGCACATTGGTGCCGGGACCGAAGATGGCGGCGACGCCGTGGTCGATCAGAAACTGATAGTCCTGCCGCGGGATGACGCCGCCGCAGACGACGATGACATCGCCGCCGCCCTTGGCCTTCAGCGCATCGACCAGCTGCGGCAGCAGCGTCTTGTGGCCGGCGGCGAGCGACGAGACGCCGATGACGTGGACCTTTGCGCCGATCGCCATGTCGGCCGCCTCCTCCGGCGTCTGGAACAGCGGGCCGGCGAGCACGTCGAAGCCGATATCGCCGAAGGCCGAGGCGATGACCTTGGCGCCGCGGTCATGGCCGTCCTGGCCGAGCTTGGCGACCATGATCTTCGGCTTGCGGCCGAGCGCTTCGGTCAACCTCCGACAGCCGGCGACATCAGCGTCGGCGAGTTCCGGCTCGTCGCTGTAGGCCTGCGCCATAGACGTCGCTGACGACCTCCGGCATCGGCGGCGTGATCGCCGAAGGCCTCGCGCATCGCATCGGAGATCTCGCCGACGGTGGCGCGCGCGCGGGCGGCCTCGACGGCGGCTTCGAGCAGATTGCCCTTGCCGCTGCGGGCGACCTCTGTCAAGCGCGGCGAGCGTCTGCGCGACCTCGGCGCGGATCGCGCCGGCGCTTGGTCTCCTCGATGCCGCCTGATCTGGGCGGCGCGCACGGCGCTGTTGTCGATATCGAGGATGTCGATCGGCGTCCTCGTTCTCCAGCCGGTATTTGTTGACGCCGACGATGACCTCCTCGCCCTTGTCGACGGCGGCCTGGCGGCGGGTCGCCGCCTCCTCGATCAGCCGCTTCGGCAGGCCGTTCGGCGACCGCCTTGGTCATGCCGCCGAGCGCCTCGACCTCCTCGATCAGCGCCCAGGCCTTGTCGGCGAGTTCCTGCCGTCAGGCTCTCGACATAGTAGGAGCCGGCCAGCGGATCGACGACCTTGGTGACGCCGGTCTCGTGCTGCAGGATCAGCTGGGTGTTGCGGGCGATGCGCGCCGAAAATTCCGTCGGCAGCGCGATCGCCTCGTCGAAGGAATTGGTGTGCAGCGACTGCGTGCCGCCGAGCACCGCCGACATCGCCTCGAAGGCGGTGCGGATGATGTTGTTGTAGGGGTCCTGCTCCTGCAGCGAGACGCCGGAGGTCTGGCAATGGGTGCGCAGCATCAGCGAGGACTGCTTTCTTCGGCTCGAACTCTTCCATGATCCGCGTCCAGAGCAGCCGGGCGGCGCGCAGCTTCGCCGCCTCCATGAAGAAATTCATGCCGATGGCGAAGAAGAAGGAGAGACGGCCGGCGAAGTCGTCGACGTCCAGGCCCTTGGCGATGGCGGCGCGGACATATTCGCGGCCGTCGGCCAGCGTGAAGGCAAGCTCCTGCACCAGCGTCGCGCCGGCCTCCTGCATGTGATAGCCGGAGATCGAGATCGAATTGAACTTCGGCATCTCCCTGCGCCGTATAGTCGATGATGTCGGCGACGATCCGCATCGAGGGCTCGGGCGGATAGATATAGGTGTTGCGGACCATGAACTCCTTGAGGATGTCGTTCTGGATGGTCCCGGACAGCTCGGCGCGCGGCACGCCCTGCTCCTCGCCGGCGACGATGAAACTGGCGAGGATCGGGATGACCGCGCCGTTCATGGTCATCGAGACGGACATCTCTTCGAGCGGGATGCCGTCGAACAGGATCTTCATGTCCTCGACCGAATCGATCGCCACGCCGGCCTTGCCGACATCGCCGACGACGCGCGGATGGTCGCTGTCATAGCCGCGATGGGTGGCGAGATCGAAGGCGACGGAGACGCCCTTCTGGCCGGCGGCGAGCGCCTTGCGGTAGAAGGCGTTCGATTCCTCGGCCGTCGAGAAGCCGGCATATTGCCGGATCGTCCAGGGCCGGCCGGCATACATGGTGGCGCGCGGGCCGCGGGTGAAGGGCGCAAGGCCCGGCAGGGAGCCGAGATGGCCGGCGCCTTCGAGATCGGCCTCGGTATAGAGCGGCTTGACGTCGATGCCCTCCGGCGTCTGCCAGGTCAGCGTCTCCGGCGACGCGCCGATCTCCTTCTCCGCGAGTGCCGTCCAATCCGCGAGCGTCTTCTTGGTCATTTTATCCTCCGGCATTTCCTTGCGCCGCAGGCTATCACTTGAACAGCACGCGGCGCGATAGGGCCTTCGGATAATTTACGCCGGGGCCAGGCGATTTCCATGGTCAGCCGCCGAGCGGGGCAACCCGTTCAGGCCAGCCTGCGCTTCGGAACACGCGGCAGGAAAACCGTGAAGAGGCCGAGCAGCGGCAGGTAGGAGCAGATGCGATAGACGAACGCGATGCCATGGCTGTCGGCGAAGTCGCCGAGGAAGGCGGCGCCGAGGCCCCCTGCCCCGAAGGCAAAGCCGAAGAAGACGCCGGCGATCAGGCCGACGCGGCCGGGCACCAGTTCCTGTGCGAAGACGACGATCGCCGAGAATGCCGAAGCGAAGACGAGGCCGATGACGACGCTGAGGACGCCCGTCCAGAAGAGGTTCGCATAGGGCAGCAGCAGGGCGAAGGGAATGACGCCGAGGATCGAGAACCAGATGACGAAGCGTGCGCCGAAGCGATCGCCGATCGGACCGCCGAGGAAGGTGCCGGCGGCGACCGAGCCCAGGAAGAGGAACAGCATCAGCTGAGCCTGCTGAACGTCCAGCTGGAACTTGTCGATGACGTAGAAGGTGAAATAGCTCGAGACGCTCGCCATGTAGACGTTCTTCGTCGCCGTCAGCAGCACGAGGATGATGAGCGCCGATGACGACCTTGTTCTGCGGCAGCGGCAGCGTGCGGCTGACGGCGGGCTTGCCGGCGTTCTGGCGGCGGTGGCTCATGTACCAGTTGCCGACCCAGCCGAGCACGACGATGCCGACCATGGCGATGACGGAGAGCCAGGAAACGCTGTGCTGGCCGAGCGGAAGCACGATGAAGGCAGCAATCAGCGGGCCGATTGCCTGGCCGGCATTGCCGCCGACCTGGAAGAAGGACTGCGCAAAGCCATGACGCCCGCCCGAAGCGAGCCGCGCCACGCGCGAGGATTCCGGGTGGAAGACGGCGGAACCGAAGCCGATCAGGCTGGCAGCGACCAGCAGCAGCTCGAAATTGCCGGCATTGCCGAGCAGGATCAGGCCGCACAGCGTGCTCGCCATGCCGACCGGCAGGGAATAGGGCATCGGCCAGCGGTCGGTGACGATGCCGACGAAGGGCTGCAGCAGCGAGGCGGTGACCTGGAAGGTCATCGTCAGAAAGCCGATCTGGACGAAGTCGAGATTGTAATTCGCCTTGAAGAGCGGGTAGAGCGAAGCAAGCAGCGACTGCATGATATCGTTCAGCATGTGGCAGAAGCTGACGGCCACAAGGATCGACATCGTCGTCTTCTCGAAACGGGGCGCATTCTCGCTCAACACGGCCATGGGCATTCCTCCTGCGGCCGGTTCAACGCCATGCCGCTCATTGTTCTTCAGAAGATGATTTTAGGCGATCGGAGCCTGGGGCTTAGGGCTTTCGGCGGCGGTCGCACAGAGAGCATCTATCGCAACCTGCGCGTCAATTACAGACCGGTTTTCGCAGGATCGGTACGCCAGCACTTTAATTTTGTGCGGTGACTCCAGCGTCGCAAGCGGCCCGGTGCTCTGTGTAGGAAGTGCGCGTTGCACACGAGCGGGCGCCTACCAAGCGATTCCCCGGCCTTAGCCGGGGAAGGGATAATGCCTCAATGCAGATCTTCCGCAGTCAAACGTCACATCAGCTTTTCGAGCGTAATCGGCAACTCTCGGATTCGTTTGCCGGTTGCGTGAAAGACGGCATTGGCGATCGCAGGCGCGACGCCGACGATGCCGACCTCGCCGACGCCCTTGCCGCCGAGTGCCGACGCATGGTGATCCGGGACGCCGACGGAGATCACCTGAATATCCGGCACGTCGGAATTGGTCGGTACGAGATAGTCACGCCATGATTGTTGTTGACGATGCGGCCATTGCGCTGGTCGACAAGGCCTTCTTCGAGCAGCGCCTGGCCGATGCCCATGATGATGCCGCCGCGCCACTGGCTTTCGACCAGCCGCGGATTGTAGAGCCGGCCGCAATCGAAGGCCGAGACCATGCGGGAGACCCGCACCGTGCCGAAATCCTCGTCCACCCGCACCTCGGCGAAATGGGCGCACCAGCTGTGCATGGAATAGTCGCCCATGGTCGGCCCCTGCACCTTGGCCATGGTCGTCCAGGCCTGATGATGGTCCTGTGCGGCTTCGCGCCGTCCGGCAGGTGTTCCGGCGGGTTTCGATCTCGTCGCGGCCGAGCGCTGCCATCAGTTCCGGCAAGGTGAGCGACGGACCTTCACCGCGCGGCACGGTGATCCGACCGTCGCTGAAGGTCAGCGTGTTGGCGCCGGTACCCGCGAAGCGGTGATTTCGCATCGCTGAGCGCAAGCCCGATCAGCTCGTCACGGGCGGCGGTTGCCGCCTTGTGAACGGCACCGGTCATGGAGCCCGCCAGCATCGAGCCGCCGGCGATCGCCGAACCCGGCAGGCGGAAATCGCCAAGATGAACCTCGACCTGCTCGACCGGAATGCCGAACACCTCGGCCGCCGTCTGGGCGAGGATCGTGTAGGTCCCCTGCCCCATGTCGATCGCGCCGCTGACGACTTCGACACGACCGTTGGAAAGAATGCGGATCATCGCCTCGCTCGGCGCCTGCGATGCACCGGGAAGGTGCCGCAGCCGATGCCCCAGCCGATCAGCGTCTTGCCGTCGCGCATGGAGCGCGGTTCGTGGCTGCGCTTCGACCAGCCGAAGGCTTCCGCCCCTTCGGTCAGCGCTTCGCGCAGCCGCCGCGTCGACCATGGCTTGCCCGACTGGTAGTCGTGGTCGGCATAGTTCTTCAGGCGGATTTCAAGCGGGTCCATGCCGAGCTTGTAGGCGAGTTCCTCCATGGCCGATTTCGATGCCGAAGGCACTGGGGTTCTTGCCGGGACCGCGAAGCGCGCCGGGAGTGACCGTATTGACCGGCACGACGCGATGCTGCGACGGAAATTCTCGCACCTTGTAGAGGATCGGCGTCGCAGCACCGATCTGCTCCGGCCAGTCACGCATAGGTGGAGGTTTCGTTGGCGCCACGATGGACGATCGACTGCAGCATGCCGTCTTTCGTCGCGCCGAGCGTGAGTCGTCTGGCGGGTCGCAGGCACGGCCGCCATAAGCTGGTGAAATTCTGGGGCCGGGTGACTGCGAGCTTCACCGGACGGCCGAGCTTCCTCGCAGCCATGGCAGCGACGGCGCCGTAGGCAGAGCACAGCGCCCTTGGAACCGAAACCGCCGCCGATGAACGGCGAAATCATCCGGACATTCTCGAAGGGAATGCCGAACCATTCCGCATAGGTGCGCGCCATGCCATGCGACCACTGGCTCGGCTCCCAGACCGTGAGCTGCGTCGCCGTCCCATTTCGCGGTCAGCCCGTGCGGCTCCATGGCGCACGTGGTATTCGCGCGGCGTGCTGTATTCCTCTTCGATCCTGACGGGAGCGGCGGCGAGCGCCGCTTTCTGCATCGCCCCATTCGAGGTCGTCATCTGATCACCGTTGCCCTCCCCTGCCCTCGGATCGTCAAGGCCGAAGATCGACGGCGTTTCCTCATAGGTGACGCTGGATCAGCTCTGCCGCTGCGGTTGCCTGCTCGCAGCGTTTCGGCAATCACGGCGGCCACATCGCTGGCCGTTGAACTGATCTCCTTTTCCAGCGGCAAGGTAAGGACCGTTTCAGGACCGGTTGCCGGCCCAGTCGGTTGCCGATTTCAGTTCCATGATCGTCGTCCGGCGTCAACACAAGCAGCACGCCAGGCGCTGCTTCAGCGCCGACGTATCGATCGACCTTGATGACTGGCCGGCCGCCATCGTGCTCTGCACGAGTACGGCATGGACGAGGCCTTCGACCGGATATTCGAGCGCATAGGTCGCCTTGCCCGTGACCTTTGCCGGCCCTCGATGCGGGACAGACGGCCGCCAATCATGCCGTCCGAAGCGTCGCCGTGTTTGATCGTCGTTTCCATGATGGTCATGCGAGACCTCCCATCTTTCAGGATGGCGCGGGCGACAACGCGCGGCGCCAGTTCGATCTTGTAGTGGTTGCCGCCATGGTAGACGGCGCCTTCCATGGCAAGCCGGCTTGCCTTCGCGACGCGCCGGCGTCAAGCGCCTTGCCGATCAGCGCACTGCTCGACGGCGCGTGCGCGCCAGGGCTTCGTCGCAACGCCGCCGAGCGCGACGCGGATATCGCGGACCGTCTTGCCGTCCGCTTCGAATTCGATGCCGACGGCGGCACTTGCCGCCGCGAACTCGTAGGACTGCCGGTCGCGGACCTTGAGATAGGTCGAGCGTCGGGCAGCCGTCGAGGCCGGGATGGTGATGGCGGTGATGAGTTCGCCGCGCGCGATCCTGTGTTCCTGATGTCGGCGTATCGCCGGGCTGCAGAAAGAAATCGTCGACAGCGATCTTGCCGTTACCCGAGACTGGACTACCGCATCGAAGGCCACGAGCGCCACGGCGAGATCGCCCGGGTTGGTGGCAATGCAAGCTTCGCTGGTGCCGAGAACCGCGTGGTTGCGGGTGACGCCGCCGATCGCCGAACAGCCCGAACCCGGAGTCGCGCTTGTTGCAGGCGTTGAAGACTGCCGGATCGCGGAAATAGGAACAGCGGGTCCGCTGCAGGAGATTGCCGCCGATCGTCGCCATGTTGCGAAGCTGGGCGGATGCCGCCAGAACAGCGATTCCGAAACCGCCGGGAAAGCGTCGCGGATAGCCTTGATGTTCGGCCACCTCGGCCATCTTGGCGAGCGCGCCGATCGTGACGCCCGCCGCCTCGACCGTGATCGAACTCAAGCCGGCAAGATGGGTGATGTCGACGACCGTTTCGGGCTCGGTCACGCCGCATTTGGCAAGATCGAGCAGCGTCGTGCCGCCGGCGAGCAACATAGCGCCTGCCTGGTGTGCTGCGCGGCTAGCCTCGATCGGCCGAGTGACGCGCGGAGATAGGAAAAGTCTTCGCATCAGGCCATCTCCGCCGCTTCGCGCACCGCCGCGACGATGCTGTTATAGGCCCCGCACCGACAGAGATTGCCGGACATGTATTCGCGGATTTCCGTCGTCGGAACCCGCATGACCCTCGCGAATGCAGGCAACGGCCGACATAATCTGGCCCGGCGTGCAATAGCCGCACTGGAAGGCGTCGTGCTCGAGGAAGGCTGCCTGGACCGGATGCAAGCCGCCGTCTGCGGCCGCGAGACCTTCGATGGTCGTGACCTCTCGGCCCTCGGCCTGCGCGGCGAGCGTCAGGCAGGAAAGGACGCGCTTGCCATCGACATGGACGGTGCAGGCGCCGCACTGGCCCTGATCGCAGCCCTTCTTGGTGCCGGTCAGCGCAAGGTTTCGCGCAGCGCATCGAGTAGCGTCACGCGGGGTTCGACGGCGAGCTCGTGGGACTTGCCGTTGATATCAAGCTTGAGATTGATTGTCCGGGTCATGGTGTTCTCCTGCCTCACCGGAGGGATTGCATCGTCATCAAAAATTGCCGGTCTTGAAGTGCAAAGCTTCTGCGCCAGCTAAGACAGGCTTCACGCTCTGCGGCATTCGCTTTCATCTAGGGCGCCCTGTGCAATTGAGACATGACATTTCGCCTCTTTCTGCGATAACAAGTGCACGGCACTCCAGTTAAACGGAGGCGCCTCCGAATACACTAGCGGCATGCGCGGCAGCGTCAAGCCCTTATCTGCAGGAGAGGCTTTTGGCCGGAAAGGAAGCAGCCGTAGGCGAAGCGAAGCCCGAAAAGCGTATGCGAGCAGATGCCGCTGCGCAACCGCGACAGGCTGATCGCCGTTGCAGCCGTCGTCTTCGCCGACCACGGCGTCGAAGGTTCGCTGGAGGAGATTGCCCGGCGCGCCGGTGTCGGCATCGGTACGCTTTACCGGCATTTTCCCACCCGCGAGCATCTGGTCGAGGTTGTCTATCGGCGGGAGTTGGAGAATTTGGCGACGGCTGCAACTGAACTTTTAGCCGAACATCCTGCCGACGTCGCGCTCGAAGAATGGATGAACCGTTTCGTCAGCTATATTGCGGCAAAGCGAGGCATGGCGCAAAGCCTGCGCGTCTTGCTCAATTCCAACTCGGAGCTTTTCGCCGAAAGCGCCGGCGTCATCTCGGGCGCCTTTCGGCAACTGGTAGACCGCGCCGCTGCCGAGGGCTTGATCCGTAACGACGTGGAAAGCACCGACCTGCTCCATGCGCTTTCCAGCATCTACTCCATTCCCGACTCGCCGGAATGGCGGGAACGTTCCCGCCGCTTGGTCCGCCTGTTAATGGATGGACTTCGATGGGGTGTAGAATAAGATCATTGCCACACTGCCGGATCGTGATTCGAACCGGTTTGGAGCTGACGCGTCAATCCGCTAATGCGATGATATGGTTAATCTTCGCGGCGTTACGGAAGAAAAACCGCCGCTTAGGTTCCGCAGGTCATACTCACGCGCTCCAGGCGCCCTTGGGATTGCCAGGATCGCGATGACGGCGAGAATGCCCTCGGAGAGCCTCTCAACAAAGCGCGTTAACTCCTTGTTAACCCTAATTGCCTTGCAAGAAAATGAGAATCGGCGTCTAAATGCGCTTTCATAGCCCGCGCGCTGTTTAAATCGCATTTTCGAGATTTCCATGAATATGGCACCCACAATTGGTAAAGCAATTTCTGATGTCGATCAGCTGATCATCGGCCAGGCTCAGGAACTGTCCGACAAGCTGAAGCAGCATCGCCTCGAAATGTTTCCGCCTCGCGCCATGAAAAGCCTGCGCGAATTCCAGCTTGCTGAAGTCGCACGCTTCCTTGGCGTGACGAGCGGCTATCTCCGCAATCTCTCCCTCGAAGGCAAAGGCCCCCTGCCCCAGGTGACGCCATCCGGCCGCAGGTCCTATACTGCCGGGCAGATGGATGAGATGCGGCTGTTCCTGGATCAGAATGCCCGGGGCAGCACACGCTACGTTCCGCACCGCAAGGGCCATGAACATCTGCAGGTCATCGCCGTAGTGAACTTCAAGGGCGGCAGTGGCAAGACCACCAGTGCGGCCCACCTCGCCCAGCATCTGGCGCTGACCGGCCATCGTGTTCTTGCCGTCGATCTCGACCCGCAGGCCTCGCTTTCGGCAATCCACGGCTTCCAGCCGGAATTCGACGTCAACGAGAACGAGACGCTTTATGCGGCAATCCGCTACGACGACGAGCGGCGGCCGCTGAAGGAAATCATCCGCAAGACGAATTTCCCCAATCTCGACCTCGTACCCGGCAATCTCGAGCTGATGGAATTCGAGCACGATACGCCGCGCGTTCTTGCGCAGGGCAAGACCAGCGATTACGGCCGCATCTTCTTTGCCCGCCTTGACGAAGCGCTGTCCTCCGTTGCCGACGACTATGATGTCGTCGTCATCGACTGCCCTCCCCAGCTTGGCTTTCTGACGATGAGCGCGATTTGCGGCGCGACCGCCGTGCTCATCACCGTGCATCCGCAAATGCTCGACGTGATGTCCATGTGCCAGTTCCTGCAGATGCTGGGCGAAGTGCTGAACACGCTGAAGGGCGCCGGCGGCAACATGAATCTCGACTGGCTGCGTTATCTCGTGACACGCTACGACCCGCAGGATGGCCCGCAGACACAGATGGTCGCCTTCATGCGTTCCATGTTCCGCAATCACGTGCTCACCAATCCCATGCTTCGAAGCGTGGCGATTTCGGATGCAGCGATGACGAACCAGACCCTGTACGAGGTGGAGCGCAACCAGTTTACCCGCGCCACCTATGACCGCGCCATGGAGGCCATGAACGCGGTGAACGGTGAAATCACCGATCTCATTCACAAGGCATGGGGACGCAAATGAGGGATCCCCAATTTACCGTGGTAAACCGCTTGACCGTCCGGAGGAAAACAAATGGCACGTAAGAATATTCTCTCGGGCCTGATGGACGATTCCAAGAAGTTTACCGCCGTAAACCACGAGCCTGTCAACGACGCAGAGAAGCAGCAGATCACCTTCAAGGGTATCGGCGCGCTGGGAGCCGTTACGCGCAGCATCGACGCCCTCGCTGCGAGAGCCGATGCCGCTCGCGAGATCGAAGACAAGCTCGCGCACGGCGAAACGGTCATCGATCTCGACACGGCGCTCATCGAAGATTCCTTCGTCAGCGATCGTCTTGCGCATGACGACGACCAGTTTCGGGAACTGGTGGAAGCCATTCGCCTGCGTGGGCAGGATTCGCCGATTCTCGTCCGGCCACATCCGGAGAAGGACGGGAAGTATCAGATCGCCTTCGGTCATCGCCGGGCACGCGCCGCTAAAGAGCTCGGCCGGCCGGTTCGCGCCGTCGTCAAGAAGCTCGCCGACCGCGACCATGTGATTGCGCAAGGCCAGGAAAATTCCGCGCGGGCAGATCTTTCGTTCATCGAGCGCACGATGTTTGCCGACAAGCTCGACAACCTCGGTTTCGATCGGGAGACCATCATGGCCGCGCTCAGTGCCGATAAGACAACGATCTCCAAGATGCTGTCGGTCACCCGGCGCATTCCGGCCGAGGTTCTTTCGGCAATCGGTGCAGCACGCGCAACCGGCCGCGACCGTTGGCACGACCTCTCCGTGAAGTTCGAAGAGGAGAACGCGCCAGAGCGGGCGAGGCTGTTCGTCGAGGCGCCGGAATTCGAGGCCGCAGAACCGGACGCGCGCTTCGACATGCTCGTTGCCTTTCTCAACAGGAAACCATCGTCGTCCCGCGCAAAGCGTCGCTCCATCCTCGGCCATTAGCCAATGGCAGCGCAAGGATGGCTCCGTGAAGGCGAAGATCAAGGACGACGGAAAGCAGTTCACAATCGCGCTCAAGGCAGGGAAGGCATCAGCCTTCGGCGCCTATATCGCGGACAATCTGGATCGTCTCTACGAGGCGTTCGAGAAGAGCAGGAATTCAGAAAAGAACGGAGATCAATAGCAAAAGAAAAGGCCCCCGAAACGTTGCCGTAGCGGAAGCCCTCTCTGATCTAGACACCCAGAGAATCACATTTCCGCACAACATAGTCAAGAGTCTCCGGCACCTATTTTCGGTGAGCTGACAACTTTTGCCTTGAAGAAGGCGAAGAAAATGGAAAGCGGAAGTGTGACGACGCCCTTTGGGCGGCGGCCGATGACACTTGGCATGCTCGCAAGCCAGGTGACCGGCCGGGAGATCGGGGCAGGCGCCTCGATCGACAAGTGGAAAATCTATCGCGCGCTGTGCGAAGCAAAACCTCTGCTCGATATTTCGGACAGAGCTCTCACCGTTTTGAACGCGCTTTTAAGCTTCTACCCGAAGAGCGAACTTTCGGCTGATAGCAGCCTTGTCGTATTTCCTTCCAATACGCAGCTGTCGCTCCGCTGCCATGGAATGGCCGAACAGACGATCCGCCGCCATATGGCCGCTCTCGTCGCCACCGGTCTCATCATCCGCAAGGACAGCCCGAACGGCAAACGCTACGCACGCAAGAACCGCCAGGGCGAAATCAATGACGCCTACGGTTTCTCGCTGGCGCCTCTCCTTGCCCGCGCATCGGAGATCGAGCAGCTCGCCGCAAAGGTCACCGCCGATCGGCTCTATATGCAAAGCCTCAAGGAACGGCTCACACTTTGCCGCCGCGATATTTCCAAACTCATCAGTGCTGCAATTAGCGAGGAACTTTCCGGCGATTGGCTGGCCACCCAACAACGCTTCCACGAGATCCTCGACCAGCTACCGCGCGTCGCTTCTGCCCACTTGGTCGCCTCGGCCCTCAATGCTCTGGAAATTCTACGCGAGGAAATCGTCAAGCAACTGGAAATACTCGTTAAAAATCGAAATCCGAGCGGCAATGCCTCACAAAATGAGCGGCACATACAGATAACAGAATCCGAATCCAATTTTGAGCTCTGAAGCTGACGTTGAGGAACTACCCTCGCGGAGTTTACCGCAGTAAACCTCTCGCTGCCCGAAGCCGTCAAAGACAGTACCCATATCCTCGCCGAAAAGGCCAAGGCGGCCTTCCTCGACAACGGATGCCAACGCAGCATTCAATCCATTTCCGCTATCCCTCGTCCTCCAGGCATGCCCCGAGGTGCGCAGTTACGGTCCGGCAGGTACAGTCAAGACTTGGCAGGACCTCATTGCTGCCGGCGCGATGGTAAGCTCCATGCTGCAGATCAGCCCATCAGCCTACACCGGACGCCTGCCGCATCATGGGTCCGCAGAATGCAGCGACGGTGCTCGCATGCATCTTCGAGAGGGCAGGGGAGATCAATTCTGCTGGCGGCTACTTGCGCCATCTCACACAGCGTGCGCAACGCGGAGAGTTTGCCATAAGGTCAATGTTGATGGCTTTGGCGCGGGCAAAAGAACCCAAGGGCGATGTCACATAAACCAGATGTCAGTGGGTAGTGCATAGAACTGGTGGGATGAAGAATTCATCCATCAGCTACAAGCGTCACCGTTTCCCGCAACAGATCATCGCCCATGCGGTCTGGCTGTATTTCAGATTTCCTTTGAGCCTGCGGCTGGTCGAGGAGCTGCTGCTGGAGCGCGGGATCATCGTCTCGTATGAAACGATCCGGCGATGGGGCCGGAAATTCGGGCCGGCTTACGCAAAGCAACTCCGTCGCAGGCGGCCTTCGCGCCAGGACGTCTGGCACCTCGATGAGGTTGTGGTTTCCATCGCCGGCCGAAAGCACTGGCTTTGGCGTGCCGTCGATCAAGACGGCTACGTTCTCGATGAAATCGTTCAAAGCCGGCGCGACACCAGGGCTGCAAGGCGATTGCTGCTCAGGCTGCTGAAGAAGCAGGGCATGCCACCCAAGCGGATCATCACCGACAAACTCCGCTCCTATAGTGCGGCCAAACGTGACCTCATGCCAACGGTCGAACATCGGTCCCATAAGGGTCTCAACAATCGAGCGGAGAATTCTCATCTGCCACTGCGAAAACGGGAGCACCAGATGCAGGGTTTCCGATCAGCCGGAGGTCTGCAACGTTTCATAACGACCTTCTCCGCCATCCGAAATCTCTTCGTCGCACAGCATCGCAGCCGCTCTGCTCTCGCCACTCACATTCATCGTGTCCGCGCCATGGCGCATTGGAAAATAGTGACGGGTGCCATTGCCTGATCTCAGGCAGCAGAGCGGTCGTTTGTTCTCCGCTCGATAATGTGACAACTCCGTCCCGCCTCCTGGGCGATTTACGACCGCCTCCATGGGCGCGGCACGGCCGGCATTCTGGTGCCGAGTTTCGCGCCTGGCGCTGAGGCCGATGACCAGAACCTCGTCTTGTGGAAATGGGGACCGGATCTTCCGTCACCAGGTGAAAGTGAATGATCCGAGCCGTCGGCTCCCCAAGGATCAGCTATCCTGGCGCTGATGCCTTTGGTTACGCGTTCACGCGCCGCTGAAATTCAGCCGAACATTGATTGATCTAGACGATCAGCCCGCGCCGCCCGCCCTGACTTGCGTTCCGCGTCATTGTAGTAGCTTGCCGCCTGCGTAACCGACTTGTGCAGCGACTGTTGCATCGCCGCCGGCAGCGGCATTCCGCGGTTGGCGGCCTCGGTCAGACAGCCTGGAGCGCAGGCCGTGGGCGGAAAACGCGCCGGGTCGAGACCGGCCTGCTGTGCAGCGCTTCTTCAGCATCAGGTTCACCGACTGCGGCGTCAGCGCCCGCCGGTCGACATTGCCCCATTGGTCGATGTCGCCGGAAGACTGGCCCGGCCTCGATCGTCGTCGCCGCTGGTGGTCTTGGTGCGGCCGAGACGGATGCTCAGGCAGGGAAGGGGAGTCGTTGTCGGCGGGATCGGTAGGCACCGCGAGCCGCCGGCCAGGGTAGGGGAGATCCGGTAGCCAGCTGACACCGGGCTTCGACATAGCCTCTCTCTGAGGCCAATCCCCTCGGCGTATTGTCGCCCATCCGGCTCCCGCAAGTGCTTCAGCCTCACGACGTCGTTGTCGGTCAGCAACGTCGCAAGCTGGTCCCGGCGGTCGAACGACCACGATGAGTTCCCGATGTCAGGAAGCATCAGCTTCACCGTCTGGGTCGGCTGCAACGCCGAAATGCCCGCGCAAGGGCAACGACGACCGGATGACGATCGGATTTCGCGTCAGCAGACCGTCAGCCGACACGTCATGAAGCGATTGGCGGGTTGTTCGGCGGATTGCCGCACCTTGACGGCGCCATATCCTCCGCCTATTTGTTACATGTAACGATATTCCATGGAGGGTCGCATGCCCACACCCATCAGCCAGAGGGTTCAGAAGCGCCGCGACGCCCTGCGGGCTGCCGGATTGCGTCCGGTGCAGATATGGGTCCCGGACACGCGCCGTCCGGGCTTTGCGGAGGAATGCCGGCGTCAGTCTCTGGCGGTCGCAGCGGCCGATGCAGCGGACCACGATCTGGACGCTTTCATGAACGCCGCCCTTGCCGATCTGGACGACGAGGACGAGGCGTGAGGCGGGGTGATCTCGTCACCGTCGCCATGCCGGGCGATTTCGGCAAACCTCGCCCTGCTCTCATCGTCCAGTCTGACCTGTTTGACCAAACCGGCACTGTCACGGTTCTGCTGGTGTCGGGAACACTGGTGAACGCCCCCCTGATCCGGCTGACGGTTCAACCAACGCTGGGAAACGGCCTTCGCAAGACGTCACAGCTGATGGTGGACAAGACCGTGTCGGTGAAGCGGGACAAGCTCGGTTCGCCATTCGGTCGCCTCGATGACGAAACAATGCTCTCGGTGACAAGATCGCTGGCCGTCTTCTTAGCCCTCGCCTGATAAGGCTGCCCTGTAAATCTACTCACTAGCGATACGCGGGAGTTATCGATGGTGAGAACGCCATGCAAAATTCGCAGCCATGACGGAAGCAACGCGACTATCGCTTCTGGTTAACGGCGTATTTACCATGATTTCAATGTCTTACGATCTCGCGAAATTGCCCATCCAGAGTAACCGGGGGTATGCGGGGCAGATTTGGTGGCGCTGCGGGTTTGTCAGGCAATCGTCGCCTCGTGACCAAGATCGACAGGCATTGAGGCCGCGCTATTCGTGCCGAGTACGGGGAAGGCGAGATCGGGCAGGTTCACTCTCAGGCGCGTGCGAGGATGGTGGCCGACAAAGCCGACATAGGATGACCACCGTCGCCAAGGCCGAGACGGTCCCCGAGATAGTGGTAAAAGGAAAGCCCGAGCTTCTGGCAGGTTTTCATCAGGCCAAGCATGACGTCGCGCGCAACCCGGCCGTCGCGGCTCATCGTGCCGCCTGAGATCTTTCGCTTGGTGACGAAGGTCCGCAGATCATTCTCCGATGCATTGGTGTGCAGCGGGATGCCGGGATGCTCGAGGACCTTCAGCAGCTCGCTTTTGCGTCGATGCAGCCGTTCGAGTAGCTTGTCGAGCGCCCCATAGCCGGTGCGCAGGGTAAAGATCCGGTCAAACCGTCGTCGCAACGCAGGGACAGCCCGGGGGGAGGGGGTCTGCTTGTAGACCTTCAACGCCTTGTAAAAGCGCCAGACGAGATCGCGAACCATTGTGACCAGGCGCTCCTCTTTCGCGGTGGCCGGCATGAGCTTTTGCAGAAGGCGTTCTCCGTGGACCCAACACAGGGCGTGATTGCCGACGCGGAACTGGCCGGCATCGTCGGACACGATCACCATGTTGCCCACCAGACCATGATGGCGGATCGAGCCCCAAAGGCCGGCTTCAGCCAGCGTGCCGATCTCTTGCCTGTCGAGGATGTCGATACCCATGCCGGCCAGATGCGCCATGAACGGCACCTGGTTGCAGAAGCGTTGCGGCTCATGTGTCTGCAGCTTGGCCATGAGGGCCGGATCGCCGCGGCGCTTTTCCAGATAGGCGAAGGCTGCGTCGTTCAGCACAAAATCCTGGTAGTTGCCGCGCAGCAGCGACAGGAAGTTCAGGCGTGACTTCGACTTCGTGGTGCGGAAGACGGTAAAATGTTCACCGCCGATCTGGGTCGTATGGAAGTTATGGCGAGCATGGCGGGCGCCGGTATCATCGACCGTCACATATGGTGAGGACACCAGACCCGCATGCAACACCGCCGCATCCTCGGCGACAAAGCCATCCAGGTCCCGGGTCAGAAGCCGCACGATCTGGCGCTTGGAAATCTCGAGACCGATATCATTCAGCAATGTCGTCAGCCGCCCGGTGGTCACCTGTCCCTGCGCATGAAGCATCAGGCAAAGCCGCCTGAGGTTGGCGCCGTAGCCGCCCATGATCCCCGCTGGCAAGGGTGCGAGAACCGTCCTTCCATCCGGTGTCATCCAGCATTCGCGGCGGTAATGCACAAGCTCGGCTTTCAGCACCAGATCGCGCACGTAGCAGCTTTTGTATCCCTTGAAGCGCGAGCCGACCGGCGCATTGACGCGCAGGATCTCCTGCCGGCTTGCCCGCTTCACATCCAGCTTCGGGCCGCGCGGCTTCTTTTTGCTCGCCCGCTTACCGCCGGGCGCAACGTCCGTTGCCTTGTCCATACCCGAGTTGCGAAACGGCGGCCGCGGCGGCAGGTTTTTCAGCCGTGCTATCTCATCACGAAGCAACTGGTTCTCGACTTTCAGCCGGGTATTCTCCAACCGAAGGGCAGCGTTTTCTTCGCGAAGCTGGACGGTCGTCGGCCTCAAGCTTCTCAAGCCGCGCTTCCGCCTGCTGCGACCTTTCCAGCAGACCAGACACAAGGCTGCGCAACGCATTCAGCGAAAGCGTGTCGGCATGCTCGGGGGAGGGGAGCCGCTTCTTCATGACAGAATCGAATCATGATTTGCCCCGGCAAGAGAATCTGGAGGGTTATGTGAGGTCGGCTGGAGGTTTCGGCATACACCGTCCGACCTCATATAAGCCGGATTGAACTAAGGCGCGGGTTGTTTTGCGCAGTTATGGGAATAGTAGATCACGGGGCCGCTTTTTGCCGCGGGCAATAGGCGGCGCACCCATCGCGCCGAGGATCTGGTGCCTGCAGGCATCGCATCCAGCGTGTCGTTGTCGCGCGTTTTGCCAGGAGTTTTTGCGGCATTGAATGCCGTTGCCACCGTTCCGGTGAGGATGGGACGCGTCATGCCCAGCGCTGAACGAGCGCGTTGGTTCGCTTTCCAGATTTAAGGGATATGGCTGGCTGGATATCATGATGTGTCGCACCGGAAAGATGATGGTCGAGGTGGCGCAACCGGCGGCATGTTGATGCCTGTCCTGCGCATGGGACGCCGGCAGTCTGGGCATTCGTAGGACTTCCCGCGTTGTGTTGCGCTGGAATGGGATTGCTCGCCTGGGGGCGATGGCTGCCCAAGGAGCATCCTGCACAGACGCGATACGATCCCGTCGATGGCTGTTGGCGAGAAAGCCGAAGTGACGCATGCGGTGGAAGCCGTCGGGAAGCACGTGAAGAAGAAACCGTCGGATGAACTCGTGAGGATGAAGGCACATGATCTTCTCGCGATCACATCCATTGCGCCGATAATCCTTCCATCGGAAGGCAACATGGTCGTCATCGACAGTTCGACGATGCGGCTGTTGGCGATGGCGACGCGATGGGTGTATCGGCCGAGATAGGCGAGCACCTGGTCCGGTCCGCCGAAAGGTGGCTTTGCATAGACGACCCATTCGATGCGCCGAGACTGCGCGAGATGGCGGGTGAACAGGTCGGCGTCGTTGAGATGGGCGAGATCGTTGAAGAAGTGCAGTTCGCCTTGAGCGAAGGCCTTGGCAAGAGCAGTCAGAAAGAGCCGCCGAAACAGGCGTGACAGCACGCGCACTGGCAGAAAGAAGCCCGGCCGACATGCGATCCACGTCGACCTGTCCGGCGAGAGACCGCCACCCGGCACGACGCAATGGACATGGGGATGGTGGGTCATCGCCTGGCCCCAGGTGTGAAGCACGGCGGTGACGCCGATCTCGGCGCCCAGCCATCTGGGATTGGCAGCGATCGTCTGCAGTGTCTCGGCCGAGATCCGCATCAGCAGTGCATAGACGACCGCCTTGTTCTGGAAGGCGATCTCGGCGATGGCCGGAGGCAAGGTGAAGACCACATGGAAGTACGGGACCGGCAGCAGATCGGCGATGCGAGCCTCGACCCATTGCTCTGCGAGCCGCTCCCTGGCACTTCGGACAGTGGCGATTGCGGCAGGAATTATAAGAGACGCGGGTTATGCCACAGTCGTCGCAGGCATCGACGTGACCGCCGAGCCTGGGTGTCCGGCAGGCTTCGATAGCACCCATGACACGTCGTTCGCCGCGGCCAAGATGACCGGCGTTCTCTCGTCTGTAGGACGCCCCATGCCGCCGAAAGATGTCGGCGACTTCGAAGGTCAGGGCGCAACCGACTACGATTCCGGCGGCGTCACCTCCAGCCGCAATCGGTCGAGCGGACTCGTCGTGGAGCAGATGGTCTTGGTGGAAACCTGCGTATAGTGGGCCGTGCTCGACAGATGGGCGTGACCGAGCAGAACCTGGATGATGCGGATATCCGTGCCATTCTCCAGCAGATGCGTGGCGAAGGAATGCCGCAACGTATGGACGGTGACGCGCTTTGGAAAGACCCGTCGCGGCAACCGCCGACCGACAAGCGGCGTTCAACACTGTCGGCTCGATCGGCTTGTCGGGATCACGCCCCGGAAACAGGAACGATCCTGGACGTGCCAGACGCCAATAGCTGCGCAGAATTCCGAGCAATTCCACGACAGCATGACGTAGCGGGCTTTGCTGCCTTTGCCATGACGGACATGGATCACCATCCGGGAACTGTCGATATCCTCCACCTTCAACCCACAGACTTCCCCGACCCGCAGACCCGCCGCATAGGCGCATGTCAGCGCCACCCGCGCCTTCAGGCTGGAAACGGCCTCGAGGAATTGAACGACCTCGTCCGCCGACAGAACAACCGGGAGTGTGCGCGGCTCGCGCGCATACGGGATCCGCTCGGGCACATCATTCTGGCCCAGCGTGATGCCGTAGAAAAACCGAAGCGCGCAGACGATCTGGTTCAACGATGCCCAGGATATCCCTGTCGAGACCAGATGAACCTGGAAGGCGTGAACATCCTCAAGATCAAGCCGATCCGGTGACCGACCGAAATAGCGGCTGAACTTCTGAACGGCATTGATGTAGGATCGCTGGGTTGCCGGAGACAGATTGCGGACCGTCATGTCCTCGATCATCCGGCGGCGAAGAGGGCTAAGCTCAGCCATCTGGACCTCCTGTCTGAAGGGTGGGTTGCAACACCACCATCCTCTCAGTCAGGAGGCTCCGGTCAAAGTCGGCCCCATTCGCCGCGATAGCGGCTTAGTTCAATCCCCGGGCTAGCAATCAACTCTCAAAGCGCAGGGTTATGCACACTTCTATGCTCTCTCACTGAAACGCTGCCACCGATTTTGCTCCACGTACCGTGGGCGCGTGGGCGGGTACGTGGGGCAAATTGGGTGGCGGGCTGGATTTCCCTTTGCGAGGATCTTGTGGGTTGTTGGTCCGCGCGATTGGGTTGGCGCCTGTTCGGGGCGACCATCGTCATCAATGGAGGCTCAGGATGCACGGGATCAACCTTGACGGCGCTGGGGAATTGCAGGGTGGTAAGCTCGTGCCGTTTTCGAGAAGGGCCTGAACTCAGGTCGGAGTGACGAGCCCCGACAGAGGCGGTATTGGTTTTCCGGGGGTTTCCAGCCCGAGACGATCGCCGAGATAGTGATAGAATGAGATGCCGAGCTTGTGGCAGGTCTTCATCAGCCCGAGCATGACGTCGCGGGCGATGCGACCGTCGAGGCTTATGGTGCCGCCGGAGCTCCTGCGCCTGGTGACGAAGGAACGAATATCGTTTTCCGACGCGTTGGTGTGCAGCGGAATATCCGGGTGCTCGAGAACCTTGAGCAGTTCATCCCTGCGTCGATGGAGGCGCATGAGCAGCTTGTCGAGCGCCTCATAGCCGGTTCGTAGGGTGAATATCCGGTCGAACCTGCGCCGAAACCCGTTGATCAAATGCGGTGAAGGCTCTTGTTTCCAGACCTTCAGCGCCTTGTAAAAGCGCCAGACGAGATCGCCTACGTCCCCCAGCCACTGATTCGAGCTGTTGACACCGGCGCCATCGCCGTTCTCGACGAATTCGGCAGCCACAGATCCAAGGCGATCCGCGAGCCGTCAAGGCAACAGGCTCGAGACTATGATTCCTGCCAAAATACTCATCCGACCTCAGTCCGATCGAAAAGGCATGTTCAAAGCTCAAATGTCGGCTGTGCGAGGCACGGAAGAGAATCAATGAAGACACATGGCGCTATCTCGAATTCCTCGCGTTTCGATAAAGCAAAGGAATGCAAAAAACTACTTCTGAAAGTCAGGATATTTTTGCGTCAAAACATGAAATTGTCTAATGCATAGGAGCTAGTTGCTCTTCATTCTAACACAGCTATACTTCTGTGCCTCAGAAAGCCACTTGACACGGTTTGGTTGACGCGGGTTAGTACCGACACACTGTTACCGCGTGGAAGCCGCCTTGTGCAATCCACGGCAGCGTCGCTTGGAGAGAAACCCATGCGGATCCTTACTATTCTTGCTGCAATAACAGTCATGTTGCTGGTCGGCGGATACGCGGCAGGCCAGGAGCCGACGGACTTTCTGGAGTTGCAGGGCGAAAAGGTTCCGATCTCGATCAACTCCAGCCGGGTGGGCATTCTCGCCCGCGAAGAGACTACGTTCGAGAAGGTCAGGGATTTCGCGGACGGTCGCGGGTACAAAATCGCGGAGCAATTGCCGGGAGGACTGTACATCCTAGATATCGGCCGCAGGCAGGAGCGGGCTGAACTGGTTCAGCTTCCACGCATCCTGAAGCGGGAGGGCGACGGGCTGATAGCCCAAGCCGGTGTTGTCGGGACGACGCCTGGCATTGACACCCCGCTCATCGTCACCGACGAACTCGTCGTTCAGTTCAAGCCTGAGGTGTCGGGCGAGCGGATACGGGATCTGATCGCCGAGAATTCGGTGTCGATCGTAGAGGCCAGTATTTATTCCGCGAACCAGTTTGTCTTACGGGTCGACGAAGCCTCGAAGGCCGACGCTTTACGGCTCAGCGCCCGGTTTCAATCAATGACCGATCTCGTTGAGTTTGCCCATCCCGACTTCATCACCGTCGTCGAGCCGCGCGAATTCGTGCCGAACGACCCGTTGTTCGGGCAGCAATGGCATCATCGCAACACCGCGCAGGGCATGGGTACGGAGGATGCAGACATCGACACGTCGCTGGCGTGGGATACGGAGCAGGGCGCGGCCGGTACAACGATTGCGATTATCGACTTCGGCTTCGAGATGACCCACCCGGACCTGCAGCCCAATTTGTGGGAGAACGCGAGCGAGGTTGGCGGCAAAGCCGGAGCCGATGATGACGGCAACGGCTATATAGACGATGTTAACGGCTGGGATTTCGTCCAGAATGACAACGATCCCTCAGGGCCCAATAGCGCCAGCGGCAGCCGGCACGGCACGGCCGTAGCCGGTGTGGCGGCAGCAAGAGGCAACAATTCGATCGGCGTCGCGGGCAGCTGCCCTCAATGCAGCCTGATGCTCATCCGCATAGGCACGGCATCAGCGGTTTCGAAGGTCGCCGCGGCGATCCGCTACGCTGAGCGCAACGGTGCAGCAGTTATATCGAACAGTTGGGGTTATCCTGCGGCTCCGGCGCTCGAGAATGCTCTGAACAGCGCGGCAACATCGGGCCGCGGGGGGCTAGGCAGCGTCGTCTTCCTTGCCATGCACAACTCGCACGTCGACGATTGCGGCTCCTCCCGCCTTCCGTCGCTGGACAGCGTGATCGCAGTGGGCCGTTCGACCAACCGGGATTTGTCCGACGATCTTGCCTCTTTCGGAACGTGCCTGGATCTCTTGGCTCCGACAGCCTGGCTGTCGACCATCTCTTCTGGCAGGGGAACCTTGTGGATCACCACAACCGACATGTTGGGACCTGCAGGATACAACAGCAATGACATCCTTGCCCCCTGCCCGGAGGTGGTTCCGCCGCCGGACGACGCGCTCAACTACACGCGCTGTTTCATCGGCACTTCGTCGTCAACACCTTTGACCGCCGGGGTGGCGGGCCTGGTCCTCACCGCGAGCCCAGGTCTCACTCGGCTGGAGGTTCAGCGCCTGCTGCAGGACACGGCGGACAAAATCGAGGATTCAGTCGGCGCCTATTCCCCGGGCAACGGGTTCAGCGCGCCGTCATCTGGCCCGCCTGGCCACGGCTGGGGGCGTCTCAACGCCTTCGAGGCCGTGCGCGTGGTTGCTTCTGCCGCTCAGGGCGGCCACGCGGGAGTCGACCTCTTTCTGCGCGACAACCGCCTGGACTGGGGCAACACCGGGCAGCCCAGCAATACGCTGTTCGAAGCCCCACGTGGCACGATCGACCATTGGGAGAGCATGGACCTCATGGTGGACGCGCCACCATACCAAATGGCGCCGACCGCCGCGACATTCGAAAACTTTACCGATGAGACGCCCAGCACCGTTAGCGGCGATGTCAACAGGGTTTATGTTCGCGTGCGCAACCGCGGGCCGGAGGAGGCCGCGACGATAAAGGTCAAGTTGCACTGGGCGCAGTTCGACACTGCGCCGCCGCCGCTGCCAGCCGACTTTTGGATGCAGTTCCCGGCCGACTCAACCGATACCTCGCAGTGGCATCCTCTCAACTGCGCCGGCACAAGCGGCTCGACATGCACGATCACAAACCTTGCTTACTCGGGCGCATCGGTCGCGATGACGAGCGGCGACGCTGCCCGGATCGTGCAGTTCAACTTCCCGGTGCCTGCGGTGGACCCGGCCCTTTCAAGCCCCTTGCGATTGCTCGCTATAGTGGATTCGCCGCAGGATCCGATCTCGCAAAGCTCGAGAGCGAGTTCCGTTGTTGACGACATAACACCTACCGACAACAATCTTACCCAACGCAACTATATGCTTGTCGGACGTGAGACGACGCTGGCGTCGACCGAATGTACAGCGAAGCAGGCGGAGCCCAGACTCGATGCCAGCGCCGAACTTCAATGGGGAGGCGTCAGTGTGCCCGCCGATGATCGACAGAAGATCGACGACCTGCTCAGCCGCTATGCCTGGGCTCTGGACCAGCGCGACCCTGACAGGTTCGCGGCGTTGTTCACGGATTCGGGAAGCTACGAGGTTTGCACCGGCGAAGGAAACGTTCGCACCTTCATTGCGCCTTCGAACGCAGAGATTAGGATGAAGATTCAGGAACAGTTCGACGAGACAGAAGACGTGTTTCAGCCTCGGCACGTTCTTGCCAATACCCTTCTGCGCAGCAGCGACAAGAACAAGGCCATTCTCGAATTGAAGACCACCATGATGGTCACGGTTCAACGGGTCGAAGGAGATCGCGTGTTGCCTGAGCCTGACTATACGGCGGACGTAAGAGGTACCCTCCAAAAGGACGCTAACGGGAACTGGAAGTTCGCGACGCTGACGGTTTACGCCGACACACCGGAATTCGAGCCCATGGGGCGGTGAGTTGCGGCACTTGCGCACAACACTGGCCGTCGGCCCGGCTGTAATCGCAGCAATCGCCTTTGCCGGCCTGGCAGGCAATTCCGGTGGATCGGAGCGGCCCGCGCCGGTCCCGGACGAGACCTTCGCCGATGCCGTGCTACGCTGGAACGCGGACATATTCTGGGAGCCGGCTTCCGCAAGCAGCGATGCCGTTACGCGGTTTGGCGACGAGGCTCGCGCCGTCTTCGGGCCGATTCCTGAAGCAGACTGCGCTAGCCCGGATGCGAGAACCTTTCCACTCGAAGTCGACGGCAACATCGTCGATCTGGTTCCGAATCCGGACAAGCCCGGTCGCGCCCTGGAGTTTCAGCATCGGGACGTCTCCGGCAACGTGGTCAAATGGACCACGAGCATCCCGAAGTGCGACAAGCCTTCCCTGGCCGGCACCGTCGCCTATTGCGGCCTGAACTCGCGCTTGCATCGTGTTGTTCGCGGCGATGTGGAGTGGCTGTTCTTCTGCCGCAAGTCGAACAGCAGCCGCGAAGTCGCCAGTGATCCCTATTGGCAACGCTCCGATCCGCGCTTTGCGCTCCTCGGCACGATTGGCTTTAACAAGAGCTCCGGCGAGATCGTGTTCTTTGACGGGTGTAAGGATCGAGCCGCGTTCGACTGGTCGAAACCCCTTGTCCCGCCAGGCGGCCGCTCCTATGCCGACGCCACCGGGCGGGCCGCTGCGGCAGCGCTGTACGACCCTACGTTCCAGATTCAATGCCATTCGTGCCATGACAACAAAAGTCCCTACGTCATCGATCCGCACGTGGGACAATCAAGGGTCGGGTATTTGCTGGGAAGCAGCGATGCTCGAGCGGCTGCATTTGGTCTCGGCGACTTTTTGCCCGAAAGACCTCGCCTCGAAGGCGCTCCCTTCCGCATCATCGGGTCCGGATATACCAGCAGGCACGAGGGGGACATCGCGCGTGCCAGAACGGTGCGGGATCCGACCGGGAACTGCACGAACTGCCACACGCTTACGACCCAGCTGACGGGCAAGCGCCTGGCCGCGGATGCCGTCGCGCGCGAACCGTTTATAGCCAAGCCCGGCTGGGGGCAGACGCTCGTACTTCACGACGAGAAAAAGACACTCCGGCGGATTGACCGACACAGGACAGACTGGGCGCGCCGCGGCGGTGCTGGCAAGATCCACCCGTGGATGGTGCCTGGGGGCGGCAATGACCTGTCCGCGATGAGCCCGGAAATAGGTACCTCGGACTGGAAAAAATTGAGCACCTGCCTATGGGGCGCCGGTGGCGCGGAGTGCGGCTATCGGCCTCTCTACACGCCCTGCCCGGCTCCGGAGACCGACGGCACCAGGCTCGTCGACGCAGCTGTCGAAGTCCTGCCGGTGCCGCCTGATGGGGCCGATGCCGGTCGCGCGCTTCGTGTCAGCTGGAAATATGTCAACGACTTCGGCGGGGTTCCCGAACGCGATGACGTGCGATTCAATGTGGCGGTCCGCCAACAGGCGATCGCGACGTCCGACGGCACTCCCGGAGCCGGCTATCCGAGCATGGATGACGCCAAGGGAGTGGGATTTACCCCCGTCAGGGAAGGGATCGCGGTCTCCCCCACGGCAAGGCTCATCCAGAATGTTTCCTATGCCGGGCACACGCGGTGGACGGAGCCTGCTCCATCCAGATCGCCTCGGCTGTTCGAATTGTATCTGCCCGCGGTCTGCGGTCAGCGTTATTTCCTGCGAATTACCCCCAAGCGGTTTTGCTTCGATCAGAGCAACATCGTCTATGGGCCGGCAGATCATCTGCTCTACGCCGACGTGACCTGCGGGTGACCGCGGCCTCGACATTCGTCCGCTCCTGTTGGGTTGACAGCCGCTTGGACCGGCCACATCGTTGCTGTGCCTACTGTCCGACTTTGCCCGCTCGATGAGAGCGACTACAGGCTGCGCATTGGGAGCTATATGATGGACGACGTTGCGAAATGGCTCGGCGGCTTGGGGCTTCAGCAGTTTGTAAGTACCTTCGCGCTCTTCCAGATAGACTTCGACTCTCTGCGGCTTCTCTCGGACCAGGACTTGCAGGAAATGCAAATCCCGCTTGGTCCGCGCAAGAAAATGCTGGCCGCCATCAAGTTGCTGAACGAGGCGGGCCCGCCTCAGGATCCTACCGAGCGGCGGCAGATAACCGTTCTGTTTTGTGACCTCGTAAACTCCACGGAATACGCTGTTCGGCTAGAGCCGGAAGATTTCAGGAAATTGACGGAGAGCTATCTTCAGCGATGTACCAACATAGTGAAAATCCGTAGTGGAATGATTGTAAATTACAGTGGCGACTCTCTCCTGGCATTGTTTGGATATCCGATCATAGAAGAGGATGACGCCGACCGTGCAATACAGGCGGCGTTGGACATCGTACAAATCGCCCCAAGCATCGATGTCCCCGGCGGTCCGCCTGTCCAAGTGCGTGTCGGAGTTGCAAGCGGCCTTGCGGTAGTGGCCAAGCTTCTCGACGCACCGGAGGGCGGACCGCCTGTCCCGTTTGGCCACCTTCCGAGCCTGGCCCAAAGGTTGCAAGCTCTTGCGCTTCCTCAAACCGTCCTGACGGATCAGCATACTTACAATGCGACAGCAGGCGCGTTCGAATTTACAGACATGGGGCTGCATTCGCTGAAGGGATTGCCCGAACTCCGGGTCTGGCGTGTTGAACGTCCTCGAGTCCTCGAAAGCCGGTTTGCCAAGAAGACCAGACTGTTCAAGCTTGTCGGCCGAAGCGCGCAGCTGCGCAGGCTCGTCAGGCATTGGGACAAGGTGGTCGCGGAACGTCGCGGTCGGGTCGTTATTCTATCCGGAGAACCGGGCATCGGAAAATCCCGCCTCGCTTTAGAGGTCCAGCAGCGGATCCCGCGATGCACGCATTTGGCGCTTCAGTGCTCGGCGACTTTCTCCAACAGCGCTTTCTACCCATTTCTCAATCTTCTTAAACGCTACGCGGGCATCCGGGACGGGGATCCGCCGGACATCACGCGGCCCCGGCTCGAGGCTATTCTGGCAACGAGTGGCATTCCGAAAGAAGTATCGCTGCCGATATTCGCGAGGCTCTTGTCCATTCCGCAGTTGTTCGTTCCCCAGCCAGATTCTCCGCCTGTGGAGTTGAGCTCCCGACGCCAGCAGGCCATTTCGCGCCGGGTCCTGGTGGACTGGTTGCATCATGTCGCTCAACTCAATCCCGTTCTCGCCACGTTCGAAGACGAGCAATGGATTGATCCGTCGTCCCGCGACGTCCTGGACGTGCTTATCAACGAGGCGCCCTCGCACCCGATGCTGATATTGGTCACCAGTCGCGGAAAGTCCGCGGGGACAGGCGCGAAAGCCAGGCATGTATACGAAATGGAACTGACGCGCCTGAGCCGCCGTGAGGCCCAGACGCTGGTTCATGACGTTGCAGCAGGCGCAAACCTTTCGGAAGAGGCCCGCGCACGCGTCCTGAACAAGGCTGAAGGCGTGCCGCTTTATGTCGAGGAACTTACGCGCGCGGCAATGGAGACGGGACCGCCTCTCGATCATCGGGAGCAGGAGGCCCCCAAACCTGACGTCCGCGTTCCCAGGGTCTTGCAACTATCAATGCTGTCACGCTTGGACAAGCTGGGACCGGGCAAGGTGATTTCGCAGATGGCGGCGGTCATCGGTCGCGAGTTCGATCTCAAGCTGTTGGCTCATCTCTGCGGTCTTTCGACGCGGGCTCTCGGCTCCGCGATTGTGCGGCTGACAGAGGCGGGGCTCGTTGCACCTCAGCTCTCCGCAAATCGATCCTCGTACGCATTCACGCACGCGCTGCTGCAGGAGGCGGCTCGTAGCACGCTGGTGCGCGAGCGCCGCCAGGAACTGCATCGACTGGTGGCGCAAGCCATCGAAAGCCTGGACCCAAAGAATGCGGCAGAACATCCTGAGCTGCTTGCCCAGCATTTCGCAGAGGCCGGTATGTTTGAGCGCGCGGCAGACTGCTGGCTCGCGGCCGGCCGTAATGTTGCAAAGACCTGGGCCAAGGTCGAGGCAGCCAACATGTTCGCGATGGGCCTGTCTTGTCTTGAGCGGCTGCCGGCTTCGCGGGAGCGCAGCGAAAAGGCCCTGCGCTTCGAACTTGAGCGAGGCGATGTTCTGTACGCTACGTTCGGATATGTAACGCGCGAGGGTAGTACAGCATATCGCAACGCCATGCGCCTCAGCCAGGAGCTTGGTGACTCGCAGGCGCTGATCAGCGCTCTGGACGGCTTGTTCGGAACCGCCTTCAACTCGGCTCGTTTCGCCGATGCCGAATGGGCCAGCGACCAGCTGATCGAAATTGGCAGAAAAAGCGACAGCCTCAAGGCGCGCGTTCTCGGCCTGCAGTTCAAAGGGATGAGTGTCTTTTGCGGCGGCAACTTCAGGGGCGCCCGCCGATATCTTGAACGGTCGCTCGGCCACGAGTCGCAGGCCGAGTTGGTTGGCAGCGATTTCCCGAGCATGGCCTATTTGTATCTTTCCTGGACAATGCACATTCTTGGCCACCCGCGGCCGGCATTCGAGCAGTACAGTAAGGCGGAAGCCGTGACGCGCAAGCAAGCCGCAGCCCGGGTTGAGCGATGGGAATACAGGCTGTCTGCTTGCCTCGGCAACGGTTGCATATTGTTTGCCCTGCAGAACAATACTGCCAAGCTGAAACATGCGATCGAGGAACTCGTTCCGCTGGCGCATGAGCATGGTCTTAAGCTTTGGGAAAATATGGGAAATTTCTTCAAGGGCTGGGCGGTGGGCAGTGTCAATCACGATCCCGCTGGATTGCAGAGCATGCAAACGGTTTGCGACGGGCTCGGAGAGCAGAAGATCGACAAGTCTTGCTACTCTGGGGCTGCTTGCGAATGCCTACATTCAATCAGGCAATCTCAGAAAGGCTGCTGCAGCGATTGAACAAGGACTGGAGCACGCCAGAAGCACGGGCGAATACTATTTCGCCGCAGAACTCATTCGGCTTCGCGGCGAGGTCCAGCTACAGCTGGGAAACGACCCAGTCGATGCTGAGGCTTCATTCCGTGAAGCGATGGATCTTGCGCGCGAGCAAGGTGCGAAAACCTGGGAAATCAAGGCGACCCAAAGTCTGGCTTCCGTTTTGGATACGCTTGGGCGCCAGCGTGAAATTGACAATGAGTTCGAACCGGTCCTCGCAAAGCTCAGACGCAGCCCAAGGGGGCGACGTCCGGCCGCTTCCCGGCTTCCATAAACTGCGAGGGCGAGTCGGGAGCTTAACGGATCGGTGATAACTGGTTGGCCATGAGCAAGGCCACTATTAGTTACAAGTACCACGGCGTTGATGATGTAGCCGCCCGCGACGGCCCCGATGTGTGGCAAAGTGCGGAATGTTTTGAACCGACATTGGAGCTGGGCATCATGAGCGAAGTTCGTATGATTGGTTTGGATCTGGCGAGACTGTATTTCAGGTCCATGGAGCGGATGCATCAGGGGCTGTTGTGTTTCGCAAGCAACTGCGGCGTCGGCAGGTCTTGGAATTCTTTGCTCGCCAGCCACATTGTCTGGTTGCCATGGAAGCCTGCGGGAGCTCCCATTTCTGGGCTCGCGAGATTGGCCGTCTGGGACACGAGGTCCGCATGATCCCTCCGGCCTCCGTCAAGCCTTTCGTCAAGCGCCAAAAGAACGACATGGCAGATGCCGAAGCGATCTGCGAGGCTGCACAACGACCGACGATGCGCTTTGTGGCGGTGAAGAGTGAAGAGGCGCAAGGAGTGGCAGTCGTGTTGCGCACCCGTGATCTCCTGATCCGACAGCGGACCCAGACCATCAATGCGCTGCGTGGCCATCTGGCGGAATTCGGAGAGGTGGCGCCGCAGGGATCGACATATGCTGCAAAACTGATTGCGATAGTCGAGGACCCACAGACAGCGCTTCCCCAAACCGCGCGCATCGCTCCGGTTTCTGACGGCAATGGTGTCGCAACTGAACGATCAGATCCAGGCGCTGGACGCGGAGATCGTGCGCCGGGCACGGGAAGATGAGACTGCACGACGGTTGATGACGATCCCTGGTGTAGGGCCACTGATTGCCTCGGCACTCGTGGGAAATGTTTCAGCGCGGGCGGGACTTCGCCGCATGGCTGGGGCTTGTCCCGCGACAACATTCGACGGGGGCAAACAACGCCTCGGGTCCACGACGAAGATGGGGGAGCGATCCCTGAGGCGGCTCCTGATCATGGGCGCCAATAGCGTGGTCGTGTGGCGTGCCCGCAAGGGAGCGGCCCCAGGATCGTGGTTGGCGAAGATGCTCGCGCATAAACCACCGATGCTGGTGAGGGTCGCGCTGCCAACAAGATGGCGCGTATCGTCTGGGCCCTCATGGCAAAGGGCGAGGTCTACAGAGGTCCGGTTACGACGGCATAAGCCAAACGTCACCGCGAGGACGTCGCAGCGAGAGAGGTCAGCGGAAGGTATGGCGCAACGGTCGTGAGACGGGGTCGGGAAAACCAGTGTGCACCAAAGTGCCTCAAGAGCACGCGGCGTTGATTTTGGACCTGGCCTGCGAACACCATACGGGCCCGCGGCATGTCAGAAAGCCGCATCACAGGCCGGACACATGTCAGCACCCGACGACGCGCAAATGCCGACCAAAAATTCCTCTTGCCAAACGGGCGTCTACACATGGTGCATCTGTGGACGTATATGGACCCCGCCCGATTGCAACAGTCGGCTGGATCAGGATCGATGGTCACAACTGCTGACGTATATCCGGCTTCGTGATGCGGCTGGACAACGTCTTCGCCGCGAGCCTCGATGAGTTTTCGCCCGCTTCCACCTC
>CAWIRO010000027.1:0-179080 GCA_963838565.1 uncultured Alphaproteobacteria bacterium | reverse complement strand
AAAGGTCGATGATGACGCGCCCTTCGCCTTCGGCGCCGCGTCGAAAATCGACGCCGCGCAATGCGCGTCCGCCCTGTGCGCTTGCGGACGGAGCGTATGTGGGGGCCGGGGCGCTGGACGCAGCGGGGGCTTCGGCGGCCGCCGCCGTGGCCGGGCTACCGGTCGGACGGAACGTCGTGGTATCGGTGGCGCCACCGAGCGCAACAAGGATGCGCTTGCCGTCGATACTGACGGCATGCGTCAGCGGCCGCTTGAGGTTCAGCACGACGCGTGACTTGCCTTGCGCCTGGACGATGTTGACGGAGCGCAGGTCGCCCTGATTCAGCTCGACGAGGTTGCGTCCGACCGCGTTGACCGCGCCCGGCAGGTCCAGCGCGACGCGCGCCGGATTCGCAACAGAGAAGCTGGCCGGCGCCGCGGAGACCGGATTCTTCATGTCGATCGTCAAAACGACACCGGTCGAAGTCAGTGTTGCATCGACCTTTTCGATCGCATTGGTCGCGTCGGCTGCCGGCGTCTGTGCCGCTGCCACTGCAGCCCATGCGGCCAGGCCGGCGAAGGCCAGTTTGGAAAGCACGCTGACCATCCCCCCCATCGACATCCTCATCTCTTGCTCCCTTGCCGCCCACCGGCGTCTTGCCGTGCGGCCTCCTGCAACTCCAGCTTTGAGGGTCGTTCGACCCATTCGCCGGCGGCGTCCTGGACGATTTCTTTTAGATCCACTTCGGTCTCCGTGATTTTTGTGACAAGACCGAAGTTCTGCCCCACGTAGTTGCCGGCGCGGACCATGAAGGTCTGACCGGAAACGTCGATCAGGGCGACGTTGTTGCCCTGCTGACGCAGCGTGCCCACCATTTTCAGCTGGTCTAGCGGAAAGCCCTCAAGCGCCTCGCGCCGGCGATCGAGATCCGGCTTGATCGCGCTGGTACTGGCGCGTGCCTGCGCCTGGCGCGCGACGGCGAGCACCATTTTCTGCGCGTCAAACGGCTCCATCAGCGCCTTTGCCTCGTAGGTGTACGGCGAAAACTGCTTGGGCTCCGGCACCGGCTGCGTTGTCGGGCGCATCGACTTGCGCGTGTCATCCATCCACGCGCGCAGTTCGGAATCGTTGCCGCCGCCGCACCCAGCGAGCGAGCAGTACGCCAGGCCGAGAGCGATGGCGCGCAGCGCAAAGGACTTGTCCATCATTTGGTCGGCCCCTTGGTGGCCTTCTCCTGCGCCTGCGCCTTCGCCTTGCGCTGGTTGGCGATTTCCTCGGCGTCCAGATAACGGTAGGTCTTCGCCGTAGCATCCATCGTGAGCGCACTGCCCTTGCCGACCGTGACGTTCAGGTTGTTGAGGGTCACGATGCGCGGCAAATTGGCGATGTCACTCGCGAAAGAACCAAGGTCGTGGTACTTGCCCACCAGCTTGATCGCAATCGGCAGCTCGGCGTAGTACTCCTTGACGTTGGTCTGCCCCGGCTTGAACAGTTCGAAGTCCAGGCCGCGACCGACACCGGACTGGTTGATGTCCGACAGCAGCGCGTCCATTTCCGACTTGCTGGGCAGCTGCTTTTCGAGTGTCAGAACATACTGGCTAACCTGCTCGCGCTGCTTGCGCAGTTCGTCGAGGTTGATTGCCTGCTGTAGCTTCGTCTTGTAGTCGTTCTTGAGCTTTTCCTCGTCGGCCTGCAGCTGAGTCAACTGCTCTTCCTGGCCGCTCCAGAGTCCGAACCAGCCACCGACACCGAATGCGGCGATGACCACGAGCCACAGCACGATGCGCGGCGCTGCCGGCCACGTGCCGACGTTATCGAGCGTCAGGCCCCGGAATTGCGAGATTAGGTCGCGGCTTGCCATGCGTGCCCCTGGTTCGGCCTATTTCTTTGGCGCCGGCGCAGTCGCCGGCGGCGATGAGCCGCGACGTGACGGAAAAGCCGCGCTAAGCGATCTTGAGCCGTGAAGGGGGCAATATGGCGGGAACGGCAGGCGCAAACTGGCTTCGGACCAAGGGAAGCCCGGCCGACAGCAAGGTGACCTTTCTCGAACTCTTCTTCGATCTGGTCTTCGTCTTCTCCATCTCCCAGCTTTCGCATGCGCTGTCAGCGCATTACACGCCGCTCGGAGCGGCCGAAGCCGCGCTGATGACCTTTGCCGTCTGGTGGGTCTGGGTCTTCACCGCCTGGGTGACGAACTGGCTCGATCCGGAAAAGACGCCGGTGCGGGGCATGCTCGTCGTTCTCATGCTGCTCGGGCTGGTGCTATCGGCCTCCATTCCCGAAGCCTTCGGCGACAAGGGTCTGCTTTTTGCCGCTGCCTATGTGCTGATGCAGGTCGGCCGGTCGCTGTTTACGCTCTACGCGATGAAGGATTCCGGCGGCTCGAACTATCTGAACTTCATCCGCATCACCTCCTGGCTTGCGGTTGCCGGCGTGTTCTGGATCATCGGGCGTTTCTGGAGCATGAGGCGCGGCTGATCGTCTGGGCGTTATCGCGCTCCTCATCGAATATGCAGGTCCGGCCACCGGATTCTTCGTGCCGGGGTTCGGCAAGTCGACGGCCGCCGACTGGGATGTCTCCGGCGCCCACATGGCGGAGCGCTGCGCGCTGTTCATCATCATATGCCTCGGCGAGGCGATCCTCGTTTCCGGCCGCACGTTTTCCGAGCTGCCTTTCTCGGCGCTGACCGGGCTGGTCTTCGCGACCGGCTTCATCGGCACGGTTGCGATGTGGTGGCTCTATTTCCGGTTCGGACATGCGCGCGCCGCGCACCGGATCGAGCATGACGAGACGCCGGGGCGTCTTGCGCGGCTGGCTTTCACCTATGGGCATATTCCGATTCTCGCCGGCATCATCGTGCATGCGGTGGCCGTCGAGTTCATGTTCTCGCATCCGCACGAGACAGGCAATCTCGGCGTGGTGGCCTCGGTGCTCGGCGGTTCGGGACTGTTCCTCGCAGGCAATCTCTGGTTCAAGGGCGCCACGAGCGGAAGGCCGCCGCTTTCGCATCTGGCGGGCCTCGTTTTCCTGATCCTGCTTGCGTTTCGCCACGCCGTTTGCAGAGGTCTACGTCATGGGCATTCTGGCGACGCTGGTGCTGATCGTCGTCGCGGCCTGGGAATACCGGTCGCTTGCCGGTGCTCCCCAATCCCAGACGCTTCACTGACCTTCAGTCTTCGTCGCGCAGATCCTGCTGCAGCACGCCGATGATGCGTTCCATGGAACTGGCCATCGCCATGCACTGATCGATCGGCTCGGGGGAAAGCACCCGCTCGATCAGATCGGTCTGGATCACCATGGCGCGTTCGGTGACGCTCGCGGCCTTCCTCCGTCAGGTACAGCCGCAGCACGCGCTTGTCCTTGTCGTCGCCGCGGCGTTCGATCAGCCCGCGCTTTTCCATCTGCGGCAGCAGCATGCTCATGTTGGAGCGGCCGACGAGAAGCTTTCGGGCAAGCTCCTGCTGCGAGATGCCCTCGAAGCGATAGAGATTGATCAGGATATCGAGATGCGGGGTCTTGATGTCGAGTTCTGCCAGCGAGCGGCCCAGGGACTGCTGCATCAACTGGCAGGCGCGGGCGACGGCAATCCAGCTGCGAAAACGCGGATGATCCCAGGGCAGGGTCGATCGCTTGATTTTTGTTCATCGTTGTACTTTATTGTTCAGTGTTGAACATTATTGGAATCCCACTATGCCAAACTTTACGCTGAAGGTCACCCGCCTCGGATTTTCGCTGTTGCAGTCCGTTTCCCCGCAGACTTGCGGCCAAGGCGGCCTTCCGGCTCTTCTGCCGACGCCGTCCGCAAAGCCAAAGGGTGCAAAGGCAAAGGCGGCGCATGCAGCCGGGCGGGCCTTCCTGCGATCGGCGGAACGCATCGAGCTTCGGCTGGCGGGAGGGGACGCGCCCATGCCTACCGGATCCACGGCGGCGCCGTCGGCAAGCGGCAAGCGGTATCTGGTGACGCATGGCTGGGGATCGAGCATGGAATACATGGCCGATCTGATCGAGCGCGCTTGCGGCGAGCGGCGCCGAGGTGATCGGCGTGGATTTTCCAGGACATGGGCGCGCCAGGCGGACGTTTTCTGCACATGGGGCTTGCCGTGCAGACGATTGCCGCCGCCGAGGCGCGGTTTGGCGCCTTCGACGCGGCGGTCGGACATTCCTTCGGCGGCGCGGCACTGATGGTCTCGGCAGCCGGCATGCTGCCGGAGTCGCCAGCCCGCTTTCGCCGGAAAGATCGTGACGATCGGCTCGCCGAGCGAGATGAAATGGCTGTTTACCGGCTTCGGCAGAATGATTCGGGCTCTGGAAAGGCGCTCAGGCCGTGCTCGAGGGCGAGGTCTATCGTCGTACCGGCCGCAGCTCGAGGAGTTCGATGCGGGAAAGGCCGCCGGAACGATGGCGCGGCCTGTGCTCGTGATCCATGCCGAGGACGACAAGGAGGTCAGCGCCATTCATGCGCGGCGCTATGCAGCCTCGGCGGGAGCGTGCGGCTCTTCTGGGCGAACGGATTCGGCCATCGGCGGATCGTCAGCGCCGAGCCGGTGCTTTCGGAGATCCAACGTTTCCTCGCGGACGATCCCATCAAAAAAGATGCTGAGATCATTCCGCTTTTTGAGCTTCCGGCAAAGCAGGCGTCATTGTAGCGTCATCTTAGGCGGCTAATGGACGCATTTTTGACAGCGGCAGGACGATCATGAAAATCATCAGGACGGTCGAGGAACTCAGCGAAATCTACGCGGGAGGCCTGACGCAGGCCTCCGTTGCCAAGGTGACCAAGGCGCTGACGCCGCTCTACCGCCAGATGATCGAAGCTTCGCCCTTCATGGCGCTTGCGACGGTCGGGCCTGAAGGGCTCGACTGTTCACCGCGCGGTGACATCGGCGGCGTGGTACGGGTGATCGATGAAAAGACGGTGCATCTGCCTGACTGGCGCGGCAACAATCGCGTCGACTCGCTTTCGAACATCGTGCGCGATCCGCGCCTTGCGCTGATGTTCCTGGTGCCGGGCTCGAACACGACGATGCGCATCAACGGCCGCGGCGTCGTGTCGAACGACGAGGCGCTGCTCGAAAGCTTCGAGATGGATGGTAAGCATCCGCGAACCGTGGTGGTGATCACGATCGACGAGGTCTATTTCCAGTGCGCCCGCGCCCTGATCCGCTCGCAGCTCTGGAACCCGGAGAATTTCGTCGATCCGGCAGCCTTGCCGACGCCTGGCATGATGCTCAAGGCCGCGACGGAGGATTTCGATCACGAGACCTACGACCGCGAATGGGCCGGCCGTGCGGCAAAGACAATGTGGTGAGCTGCGTCACCGGTTGGTGACGCTTAGGGGTCAGGACCTTACGCCTTGTAGATCAGCCAGCTCTTGGTGAAGTCCTTCTGCATGCCTTCCTGGTAAAGGATGCTGCAGTTGCGGCCGGCATTCTTTGCGCCATAAAGGGCGACGTCGGTCTTGTAGTAAAGTTCGCCCGGATCGTCGGCGTGCGACGCCATGCAGACGCCCATCGAGACGGTAACGGGGCCGTAGTTCACGCGGGTGCGCGAATTCTTGAACGGCGTTGCCTCGAGCGTGCGCCGGATGCGCTCCGCCATGCTCATGACTTCTTCCGGCGTATTGCCATCGACGATCAGCGCGAATTCTTCACCGCCGGTGCGGGCGACGAAGATCTCGCGGCGCACATTGGCGCGGATGACGGAGGCGACGGTCGCGAGAATCTTGTCGCCGACGGGATGGCCGTAGGTGTCGTTGATCTTCTTGAAGTTGTCGATGTCGGCAAGCACCAGCGCCGTGACGGGCCTCAATGCTGGATTGTCGAAAACGGCAGCGAGGCGATCGTCGAAGGCGCGGCGGTTCGAAAGGCGCGTCAGCGAGTCGGTGTTGGCGATGCGCTTGTATTCATCGAGTTCCTTGCGGACCCGATCCATTTCCTGCGAGCGCTGTGACGACATTCTCGACCGTTCTTTCGCCGTGCGCCATCGTATCGCCGGTTGCTGCGGTGAGCAGCGTGATGGCGTTTTCGATGAGTTCGGCGCTGGTGGCGCTCTTGGAGTTGATGCGCTTGTAAGTTTCACCCAAGCAGCTTGTTGTAGCTTTCGAGCGACGTCTGCTCCTGGCGCAGGACGCGCAGAAGACCATCAAGCTCGCCAGCGATGCGCGTATGGGCGTCATCGAAGATACGGGTCGGCGAATGCGTGAAGTACTGCGCGCCGAGCGCGTCGAGTTCTTGCTGGGTAGCATGGCTGCCGAGGGCGGCGAGATCGCGCGTCAGAGCAGGGTTGGAGCCGATGTAGGCCTCATAGAAGAGCTCGTAGTTGCGCGGGATTGGCGCGACTCCCATCGAGCGCATGGCGTAGGTGATCTGGCCTGCCACGTCGGGAACCTGCGCTTTTGGCGCTGCAGCCGCAGTCATTCGGCATACTCCTCAATGAGATTTCGAAGGCAATCTTCTATCTTTATTAGCTTAAATTCGTTGGAAAAGGATTAATGAGATATATACCAAAGATAAGATGTGAATATTCCGGTTGCATAGCGCGGAAATACTATGCGTTTGAAATTAAAAGAGAATGTGAATATTCCTCAAATTGGGCAATGTCTGCGCGCTGAGCCCGCCTGCAAATTTTACGAGAATTTGCTGAAAGCGTGCCGGTTTTGGCTGTCGTCATTTCGTTGACAGTCGGTGTCGAAAATTCGCTCTTCTGTAAACGATAAATGCGGCGCACATTCCTTCTCAACGGACCGGGAGCGGTCCAAACAGAAGGCATGAGATCATGGACACGTCTCGTCATACATCACCCGTCATCCTCGCCGCCGCCCTTATCGCCGGCTCGGCATTCCTGCTGCACGACACCGGTTTCTTCGACGGTGCGTTTCGTACCGACATCCTCGCCACCGTAGAGGCCGGGGATTCGCTGAGCGCCGTCGATTTTCAGGGGTTGGGCGGTCTAGCGACCGCCCAGCAGATCGATCGGCAGAGGACCGCCGCCGTTCATTGACGGCGTTCAGCCGAGATTGAGTTCCTGGAAGAAGTCGTTGCCCTTGTCGTCGATGACGATGAAAGCCGGGAAATCCTCGACCTCGATCTTCCAGACGGCTTCCATGCCAAGTTCCGGATATTCGAGCACCTCGACCTTCTTGATGCAATCCTGCGCCAGGCGGGCGGCAGGGCCGCCGATCGAGCCGAGATAGAAGCCGCCATGCTTCTTGCAGGCCTCGCGCACGGCGCGCGAGCGGTTGCCCTTGGCAAGCATGACCATCGAGCCGCCGAAGGACTGGAACTGGTCGACGTAGCTGTCCATGCGGCCGGCCGTGGTCGGACCGAACGAGCCCGAGGCGTAACCGGCGGGCGTCTTGGCGGGACCGGCATAATAGACCGGGTGGTTCTTCATGTATTCCGGCATGCCTTCGCCCTTTTCAAGGCGTTCGCGGATTTTCGCGTGGGCCAGATCGCGGGCGACGATGATCGTTCCGGTCAGCGACAGGCGCGTCTTCACCGGATGCTTCGACGAGTTCCGCGAGGATGTCTGCCATCGGCTGGCCAAGGTCGATACGGACCATGGAGTCCGAAAGCTTCGACTGGTCGATCTCCGGCATATACTTGGACGGGTCGGTCTCGAGCTGTTCGATGAAAATGCCTTCGCGGGTGATCTTGCCCTTGGCCTGACGGTCGGCGGAGCAGGAGACGCCGAGGCCGATCGGCAGCGAGGCGCCGTGGCGCGGCAGGCGGATGACGCGCACGTCATGACAGAAATACTTGCCGCCGAACTGGGCGCCGACGCCCATCTGCTGCGTCAGCTTGTGGATTTCCTTTTCCATCTCGAGATCGCGGAAGGCATGGCCGCTTTCCGATCCTTCGGTCGGCAAGCCGTCGAGGTAGCGGGTCGAGGCGAGCTTGACGGTCTTGAGGTTCATCTCGGCCGAGGTGCCGCCGATGACGATCGCCAGATGATAGGGCGGACAGGCTGCCGTACCGAGCGTCAGGATCTTCTCCTTGAGGAAGTCGATCATGCGATCATGCGTCAAGAGCGAGGGCGTGCCCTGATAGAGGAAGGTCTTGTTGGCCGAGCCGCCGCCCTTGGCCACGAACAGGAAGTCGTAGGAATCCGTGCCTTCCTCGTAGATGTCGATCTGGGCGGGCAGGTTGTTTTTGGTGTTCTTTTCCTCGAACATCTTGAGGGGAGCGAGCTGCGAATAGCGCAGGTTCTTCTTCTCGTAGGCGTCCATGACGCCCTTGGCGAGCGCCGAATAGTCGCCGCCTTCGGTCCACACCCGGCGGCCCTTCTTGCCCATGATGATCGCCGTGCCGGTATCCTGGCACATGGGGAGCACGCCGCCCGCGGCGATATTGGCGTTTTTCAGAAGGTCGTATGCCACGAAGCGGTCATTGTCGGTCGCTTCCGGATCGTCGAGAATCGAGGCGAGTTGCTGCAGATGGCCGGGGCGCAGCAGATGGTTGATGTCGGCAAAGGCGGTCTCGGCCAGAAGGCGCATGCCCTCGGGTTCAACCGTCAGGATGTCCTGACCTTTGAAGCTGTCGACAGAGACGTAGTCGCTGCTGATCTTGCGGTAAGGGGTGTTGTCATTGCCGAGAGGGAAAAGATCGTCAGCCATCGAATTGACCTTTCTTGAGAATGGGCATCGCGTAGTCGGGGCCGATCTAAATCCCGGCGGGGGGAAATGCAATTGGAAGCGACCGTGAGAGAGGCGGTCGCGACAAAAAGCCCGCCCGGCATGGCCGGACGGGCCTCGATCCGAGAAGGTCAGATCAGCTTAGAATGCACGCTGCAGGCGGAAGAAGCCGCTGCACGCAGTCAGTGTCTGCTGTACCGTTGTCGTGGTCGCGGCTGACGTAGGTAGCGGTCGAGCTTCGTCGACAGGTTGTCGACGATCCTGGTAGTCGAGCGTGACGCCAGCGCGCCATTGGTTACCGGCATCGAAGTTGCCGTCGAGTCCGTGATCGATGTTGTCGGTGTACTGCACGCCGGGCGTGATGCGTGAACTTGTCAGTTGCCTTGACAGGCGTACTGAGCAGCAATGGCCCACTCGCCGTTCGTGAAGTAGGCGCTCGGGCCGCTCGGCACCAGACCTGCAGCAGCGCCAAGGTGCCCGGACCGACGTCGGGTACGACGATCTTTGCACGGATTGCACCGTCTTCGGCGTCGATGTCGTAACCACCGAGCACTTCGTGCCTTGATGTCGCCGAACCTTGCCGCCGACGGCAGCTGTCGATGCCGATGTCGTTGCCGCCGTGCTGCGATTGTGGAAGCTCGTGAGTTCTTCAAGAGCGATACCAGCGTAGAAGCCGTTGGAGTCGTACTGGTAACGAATCGAGTTGAAGCTGGTCGTGCCGGAGTTCGTTACGTCCGTCTCGCCCGAGAAGTCAGTATCCCACCAGTTGTACGAACTTACCAACGCGGAAGCCAGCGAGTCGATGTATCCGACGTCATCGACGGCGGTGCGATTCTGCTTGCCGCCAAGGGAGGCAGTCGTCGACGCCGACCATGGCCGTTCGGACGGATAGTTCGCCTGGTAGACGATCACGCCGGTGAGCGGACCGTATTCGGTGTCGCTCTTGGCCGTGAACTGAACCTGACCGCGGGTACGGACGTTCCAGTCCTCGCCGCCGTTGTTGTCGTAGCGATGTCGCCGAAGCCAGTAGTTAACGTCGAAACGGATGTAGCCCTTGATCTTGAGGCAGGTTTCCGTGCCCGGGATGTAGAAGTAGCCGGTGCCGTAAGCGTCGCAGACGCGAACGTACTCAACCGCTTCCGGCTCGGCAGCGACGATAGCGTCGGCAGCCTGAGCGCCGGAGACCACTGCCAGAGCAGCGGCGGAGCCGAGAAGAAGGCTCTTAATATGCATTAATACTCTCCAATTCAAAGTTTCGATCAGTCTGGGACTTTTCGCCTTGGCAGCGTTCCCTGTTCCCAGGCCGTGTTTCATGAAGCCGGTGGCGCGCCATCGACTTCGGAGGCGGACCTACACGGCGAAAAACACGACAAAATAAAAACTGAATGACTTTAGGACGCACTTAAGTTCAGGTGTTGCTTGGAAAAGCACAGTATCATGAAACCTGTCGGAGAGTTGTCGCAAATGCAACAAAATCGATGTAGATCGCGCGTAGAAAATTGTGCAATTAGACATGCGTTGTTTATGCTATTATGATGTAGTAACGTTGAATAGTTTCGTTTCTGCGCATGAAAAGATCTGTCGATTCGCTTTGCGGCCGGTTTTCATTACATGCTTCGTCACATCGAGTCGCTAAGGCTGCGCGCGGGCATTCCCAGGCCCATCTTGCCTCCCAAAAGGCGAAAGGCTCGCGATTGACCTCTGCGAGCCTTTTTGTTTCGTGCAGCCGGTATCAGCGACTGATTCGCCTGCCGGTCCGCTTGCCGGACGGTTTCGGGAATGGATCTGCCGGCTTATTTCGGGCCGATCATCTGCTCGGGGCGAACGATCTCGTCGTACTGCTCTGAGGTGACGAGCCCGCTCGCGAGAGCTTCTTCCTTCAAGGTCGTGCCGTTCTTGTGCGCGGTCTTGGCGATCTTGGCGGCGTTGTCGTAGCCGATCGTCGGGGCAAGCGCGGTAACGAGCATGAGCGAGCGTTCCAGGCCGGCCTTGATATTGTCCTCGCGGGCTTCGATGCCGACGACGCAATTGTCGGTGAAGGAGATGGCCGCATCGCCGAGAAGCTGGACGGACTGCAGGAAGTTGTAGGCCATCATCGGGTTATAGACGTTGAGCTCGAAATGACCCTGGCTGCCGGCGAAGGTGAGGGCGGCGTGATTGCCGAAGACGTGGGCGCAGACTTGCGTCATCGCCTCGCACTGGGTCGGGTTGACCTTGCCGGGCATGATCGACGAGCCGGGTTCGTTTTCCGGCAGCGCCAGCTCGCCGAGGCCGGCACGCGGGCCGGAGCCGAGCAGGCGGATATCGTTGGCGATCTTGAAGAGGGCGGCGGCCGCGGCATTGATCGCGCCGTGGCTGAAGACCATGCTGTCATGCGAGGCGAGCGCCTCGAACTTGTTGGGCGCGGTGACGAAAGGCATGCCGGTGATCCTGGCGATCTCCTCTGCGACCTTTTCGGCAAAGCCGACCGGCGCATTCAAACCGGTGCCGACGGCGGTGCCGCCCTGCGCCAGTTCGCAAAGGCCGGGAAGCGTCATCTCGATCCGCTTGATCGCGGAGCCGACCTGGGCCGCATAGCCGGAGAATTCCTGCCCAAGCGTCAGCGGCGTGGCATCCTGGGTGTGCGTGCGGCCGATCTTGATGATGTGGTTGAACTCGACGACCTTCATGTCGAGCGCCGCGTGCAGATGCTTCAGCGCAGGCAGCAGATGATGGGTGATCTGCTCGGCGCAGGCGATATGCATCGCCGTCGGGTAGGTGTCGTTGGACGACTGGCTCATGTTGACGTGGTCGTTCGGATGAACGGGTTTCTTCGAGCCCATGACGCCGCCGAGCATTTCGATCGCGCGGTTCGAAATCACCTCGTTGGCATTCATGTTCGATTGCGTGCCGGAGCCGGTCTGCCAGACGGCCAGCGGGAAATGGTCGTTGAGCTTGCCGTCGATGACTTCCTGAGCCGCCTCGACAATTGCCTTGCCGATTGCCGGATCGAGCTGGCCGAGCTCCATGTTCACCCGTGCGGCGGCCTGCTTGACGATGCCGAGGGCGCGGATGATCGACAGCGGCTGCTTTTCCCAACCGATCTTGAAATTGCCGAGCGAGCGCTGTGCCTGCGCGCCCCAGTAGCGGTCGCCCGGTACTTCGATCGGGCCAAAGGTATCTGTTTCGGTACGGGTCGAGGTCATAGCCATGCCTTCCTGTCGCATGCGCCGAGGCGCGTTTGTCTCAGGACGATATAGGTCCGAACGGCTTCCCGGAAAACCGCGTTCGAAACTGAACGTGGCTTTCATGTTTTAAGGCGCCCGTCGTGATTTTTTTGACACTACCGAAACTTTATGCGCGGAAAGCGCGTTGTCGGCCCCGTGGAAAGCGCATGAAATTCGGTAAAAAATTAACTAATAATTTCATAATTTTGTGTGAACTGTCCTCCGCCGGCGCGATCTGCTGCGTCACAGTAAATTGTGCCGGCGCCGCTGGCGTTCGAAGCCGGATTTCTGCCAATGGACCGGAAAAGCCAGACTATTTGAATTTTGAACTGGGCTGTTTTGCCCGTGCCAAAGATAGCGTGATACTGGGACTGGAAAAAGCATGACATCGTTTTTCAAGGGTGCGGTTTCCGCACTGGCACTTTCCTGTGGCTTTGCGGCAATGGCCGCACCAGCGCATGCCTATACGCTGATGGATATGTTCCGCGGCGGGCGGACCCAGAGCACAATCGTTCAATCCCCCCAATCCCGGTCGCTTGATGCCAGGAGAGGCACAGAATGCCCCGCTGCCGAAGGTCACCGGTCCGCGCTACTATACCTACAAGCCGGATGCGATGCGTTTCGTCGATCTCGCCAAAGTGGCCGACCCGATGGTGACGGGGGCGGTTGCGTCTGCTTTCCGACCAGCCGGCCGTGGCGCCCGTGGTAGAGCGTCAATTTCTGATGGAAGCGAAAGTGCGCGCCGATGTGAATGTCGCAAAGGCGCTCGAGACCTATTACGGCAATGCCAAGAACTCCTATGTCTGGTTGACCGGCACCGAGATCAACGATCGCGCCAAGGCGGCGATGAGCTTCCTCGCCAGTGTCGGTTCGGTCGGTCTCGACCCGGCCGACTATGCTGTCGAACAACCCACGATCGATCCGGCCAACCCCGATCCGGCTACCCGCGACCGCGCGCTCGCGCAGTTCGAGCTGCAGCTTTCATCGAAGGTGCTCGCCTATGTCCAGGATACGGTGCGCGGCCGCATCGATCCGAACAAGATTTCGGGCTATCACGACTTCAAGCGCAAGGTGGTCAATCTCGATCCGGTTCTGAAGCTCGCGCGCTTGAGCCCCGATGTCGGCGCCTATCTGAGCAGCCGCACGCCGGACGGCCCGCAGTTCGCTGCGCTCAAGGCGGAACTCGCCAAGCTTAAGCCCGAGACGGCCGGCGACGAGCAGATCACCATCTCGCTCAATGGAGTGCTCCATCCGGGTGACAGCTCGCCCGAAGTCGCCAATATCGTCAAGGCGATCGCCAAGCATGGCTCGGAGGCGCTGAAGACACAGCACGCAGCGACGCTCGCCGCTTACACCGGCAGTCCCGAGTACTCGCCGGAGCTGGTTTCGCTCGTCGAGGATTTCCAGAAGGAACACAATCTGAAGGCGGATGGCGTGATCGGCCAGGCGACCGTTCGCGTCATGACGGGCGGCGACAGCAACGCTTCGAAGATCGAAAAGCTGGTGGTTGCCATGGAGCAGGCCCGCTGGCTGCCGGAAGATCTCGGCTCGCGCTACGTCTTCATCAATCAGCCGGCCTTCATGGTCTACTACCACAATGACAACAAGGAACAGTTGTCGATGCGTGTCGTGGTCGGCGAGAAGGAGCACCAGACCTATTTCTTCGAGGATGAGATCGAGACCGTCGAGTTCAATCCGTTCTGGGGCGTGCCGCAATCGATCATCATCAACGAGATGCTGCCAAAGCTGCGCGCCGATCCGAACTATCTCGACCGCATGGGCTATGAAGTGGCGGTCAACGGTCATGCGGTTCCGTCTTCCAGCGTCGATTGGTACGGTTCGACCGCCAATGTCTCGGTGCGCCAGCCGCCAAGCAGCGACAATGCGCTGGGCGAACTGAAGATCCTGTTCCCGAACAGCCATGCGATCTACATGCATGACACGCCTTCGAAGAGCTTCTTCAAGCGCGACATGCGAGCGCTGAGCCATGGTTGCGTGCGTCTTGCCGATCCGCGCGCGATGGCGGCCGCCGTGCTCAACACGACTGTCGCCGATGTTGCCAAGCAGATCGCGACGGTCAGAACAAGGCCGTCCCAGTGCCGCAGAAGATCCCGGTCTATATCTCCTACTTCACCGCCTGGCCGAACAAGGACGGCGTCGTTGAATACTTCAACGATGTCTATGACCGCGATTCCTATGTCGAGAAGGCATTCGACGCGACCACCAAGGCGCGAGAGGCTCAGATCTGAGCCTTTATCGAACCGGAATGAGGAGAGGCGGTCTTGGGGCCGCCCTTTTTCTTTTTCGCTTCGGGGCGCCTCGAACGCTTCGGTCCCGTGGCGCCTGTAGATCTAGTTCCCGCCACCTGGAGAATTCTGAATATTTTCCATCACTTGGTCGATCGAGAAGCTTCCCGGCTTTTGACGTGGAGGGAACTCCTTGAAGCTCTCGAGGAACCTGGCGACGTAGGCTTGTGCCGGCACCATGACGAACAGGTGCTCGACGCGCCAGCGCTCATAGTCCATGCCTTCGTGGTCCGCTGTTTCGAATGGATCGGAGCGCAGGTTGAACAGCTTGGGCAGGCGCAACGGCACGAAGGGCTCCTGCCAGACATCAAGCCCCTCGGCGCGTTGCTCGGCAAAGACGATCTTCCACTGTTCGTAGCGCAAACCAACGAGCGATCCGTCGTCCACGAAATAGATGAACTCCTTGCGCGGGTCGGGGCCGTGCCCTGCGAGGTACTGGGTGATATCGTAGCCGTCGAGATGCACCTTGAAGGTTTTGGAACCGGCCGTATAGCCAGTAAGGAGTTTCTCCTTGATCTGCGGATCGCCCACTGCGGCGAGCAGGGTCGGAATCCAGTCTTCATGCGCGACGATATCGTTGTAGATCGTGCCCGGTGCGATCGTGCCTGGCCAACGGACGGCGCACGGAACACGGAAGCCTCCCTCCAGTTCGTGTTCTTTTCACCGCGGAACGGCGACTGGCCACCGTCCGGCCATGTGAACTTCTCCGCACCGTTGTCCGTCGAATACATGACGATCGTGTTCTCGGCCAAACCCAGATCGTCCAAAGCCTTGAGCATCTGGCCGACCATTTCGTCATGCTCCACCATGCCGTCCGGATAGATGCCAAGCCCGGTCTTTCCCTGGCTTTCGGCTTTGAGACGCGTCCAGATGTGCATTCGCGTCGAATTCCACCACAGGAAGAACGGCTTGTCCTGTTCCTTGGCGCGCTTCATGAAGTCGATCGCGGCATCCGTGACTTCCTGATCGATCGTCTCCATGCGCTTCTTCGTGAGCGGTCCGGTATTCAGAATTCGTCCGTCCGCATAGGAATGGAGAACGCCGCGGGGGCCGAACCTCTCCCTGAATGCCGATCTTTCGGATAGTCGGGATGCTCCGGTTCGTCCTCGGCATTGAGGTGATAGAGGGAGCCGAAGAATTCATCGAAGCCGTGGGCCGTCGGGAGATGCTCGTCGCCGAGATGGTTCTTGCTGAACTGCCCGGTCACGTAGCCATAAGGCTTGAGGAGTTCCGCAAGCGTCGGGTCCTCCGCCTGCATTCCTTCCTTTTCGCGCCCGGCAGACCGACCTTCAGCAGCCCGGTGCGGTAGGGAGTTTGGCCGGTGATGAAGGCTGCGCGCCCGGCCGTGCAACTTTGCTGGCCATAGTAGTCGGTGAACACACCGCCTTCCTTGGCGATGCGATCGATGTTGGGCGTCTTGTAGCCCATCATGCCCTGATTGTAGGTGCTGATGTTCCAGTAGCCGATGTCGTCGCCCCACAGGAGGAGAATGTTCGGAGGCCTTGTTGAGGCTTGCGCCCTGGCCGGCCGTGTTGTGACGGGCAGCGAAGCGGCTGCGGCGAGTGCTGTGCTCCCGAGCAGCAGAAGGCTCCGGCGGCTCATTCCGGGGCGTTGCCGATTGCCATCGATGGCTCGAGCCTTGGTGACGTCCTTGCCCATGTCTTCCTCCCTGGCAGTCTTCCATTCACCACGAGCCTTCATGAACGAGCACGAACGGCCGTAGGACCACCAAGAGTTTCATTTGAGCTGCGGCTGACGGCTGCTTGATTCCTGCAAAAATCAGCAGCAGACTGCCATCAAGCTTCAGAACGGGGCGATGAGCGCGGAGTTTCAGTTCATGGACGCCGTCTGCACTCATCCGCTTGGTCGCTTCCCTCAGTTGGCAACGGCTGATCCGGATGAATTCCTGGCGCGGATTTCGGGCCTGTTTTCAGTTCGATCGATAGACTTTTCGGGGGACAGAGACGATTTCAATGCCCAACTCAACCATTGCCAGATCGAAGATGTCGGGCTGACCTATGGGCGCTACGGCGCGCCCATGAATGTTCTGATCCAGCAGTCCGATCACTTCTTGCAGGGCTTTCCCATGCGAGGCAACGGTGATGCGATCATCGACAGAGCATCGAGTACGTTGTCCCGCAGCAGGGGGATTGTCGGCGGTCCAGGTGCGCGGGTCAAGCTGCGGTACCCGTCCGACTTCGAGCATCTGATCGTACGGATCAGGCCGGACGGCTTGGTGAGAAAGCTGTCGAGCCTGATCGACGGACCGGTTGATCCGCCACTGTACCTGATCGCCGACGTCGTCCACAACGATGCCCAGTTCAGGCTGGACGAATTCGTCGTTGGAGAATTGAGCCGAGCCGGCAATCCAGTGCCACCCCTTTTGCTCGCCGAAATGGAGCAGGCGATCATGGTCGCATATCTGTGCAATTCGCCGCATAACTATAGTCATATGCTTGATGGCGGCTCGCGCGAAGCTGCCCCCCGGCAGGTTCGACGCGCGGAAGAATACATCCGAGACAACTGGAACAAACCTGTCACTGTCGAAGCGCTGGCGGCTATCTCCAATACCAGCGTCAGGAGCCTGTTCTATTCCTTCAGGAGAGCACGCGGCATCTCGCCGATGGCCTTCGCGCGCCGTGTTCGGCTCGCCGAAGCCCACGCCATGCTCGTTCGGCCGCAGCCGGGAACAACCGTCACGTCTGTCGCCTTCGACTGTGGCTTCGGCAATTTAGGAGCATTCGCACGCTACTATCAGGCGAGCTACGGCGAGTTGCCGTCGGAGACCTTGCGGGCGGCTTTTGGCAATTTCGTCGGCAGCGTTCATCGTCCGTGATTGCCTTAGGCCGACACACGGGAGTCTCGGTCATGGCGATGTCTGGCGATGGGGCGTCCCTCTCACCTTGCATAGGCCAGAACGCCCGCAGACTGCGCCACGGTGTACGAGATCAAAGACTCTCGCAAGAATGAGTAGCGAATTGCGGGTCGGCCGTTGAAGTGCTATTGTCAATATACACGCGCTTGGTTGCGGACGGGCCGGGCGATGTTGGGGGATTCGCATTTTCGCATAGTAACTCTGGTGAATTACTATTTACCTTGCTGTAGCTGCAGGTAGATCAACTTTGCATTGCCCTGAAGGGCTTCTTTCAAGCGGCATGACACAGATGCCTTGAAGGGCAGTTGGTAAGGCGAATGCTGACCACTGAGCGGCGCTTGCAGGTCGTGGGATTGGTTGGCATCAGACCGCCGCTATGGACACAGACGATCCGAATGCTTCGAGTTCTCTGGAGAGGGAGAATGCCAATGGTTCGCAGTGTGCAATTGTTCGCTATCCTCGTTCTTTCGTTGGTGCCTGCAACGTCGTGGGGGCAAGGCACGCAATCGGCGCCCGCCCATGTTCCGCTACAAAAGACGATTGGACAGGCGAAACCTGAAATCGTTCCGTCCCTGATCGTTCTGAACTCACACGGCGCGAAGTTGGCCGGGCAGACGCTGACGCTGAACGGTGTCTCGACGAACGCAATCATCTTTGCCGATCGCCCGGTACGATCCGCCGGACATGCGTTGACCGCGCATCTTATCGAAGAATGGGCGGACGGCAGCGACAGCTTCGGGAAGGACCCGCCGAATGCGACTGTATCCGCCTTCAGCAAAGACGGTGCGACGGTGCGGGATGCCGTCGTGGTGCTCAAATCTCCCAAGCTGGCGGGCGAGCAGCTGACCTTCGCAGTCGAGGTTTTGGAAGGAAGCCTCGATGGCGCTGACGGTCCGGCTTCCGTCTTCATCGACATCATCGGCATGCCGCGTACACCGCTGTCTTACGCAGGTGTCGCGCGCCGGACCGCCGCGCGCGGCGCCTGGTATGCTGGTGCTGCCGCTGCTGAAGAGGGTTACCCGTACTACCGTCCATACGCGCCGCCACGCTGCGGCTACTACCCGTATCCGCCCTGCTATTGATAACCCGCTAGAGGGACGAGAACACAGGTATTCAACGTCGAGCTTGATGCTCGGCGGGCTCGCCTGTTGCCTTCAGCGAGAGACAGCCACCGCGCCCGATCGTGCATAGTCACGGATGACGGCTTCGACGAGGTCGGGCGTCAGTTCGTCATAGTGCAGGATGATCCGGTCCGGCCCGAGCGTTTCGACCGGCACGTCGGAATAGCCGAAGGGAACGGCGATCGACGGCACGTTGGCGTTCCTGGCGACGGCGATGTCGTTGATGCTGTCGCCAATCATGACGCTGCGCGCCGGCGTTCCGCCCGCGCGTTCGATCGTGCCGGTCAGATGCCGCGCATCGGGCTTGCGGACGTCAAAGGTGTCGCCGCCGGTGATGGCGTCGAAATAGCCGGTCAGATGGAGCTTGCGGAGAAGCGTCAGCGCCAGCGATTCCAGCTTGTTGGTGCAGACGGCGAGCTTGATAGCCCCTTGCCTTTCAGGGCATCCATGGCGGCGACCAGGCCGGGATAGGGCTGCGTGTGCCCGGGCATCGTATCGGTATAAGAGCGATGAAGCGTTCCAGCAGCGACGGCAGTTCTTGCTCCGAAAGCGGGTGGCCGCGGAGCTTGCAGGCGCGCTCGATCATCACCTTGGCGCCCTGGCCGACGAGATGGGTGAGATCGGCATAAGTCACCGGCGCGAGATCAAGTGCGGCGATCGTGTGATTGAGGCTTTCGACGAGATCCGCATGCGTATCGAGCAGCGTGCCGTCGAGATCGAATACGACAAGGGCAGGGGTCACAGGAAATCGCCTCTTCATGGAAATCGGTCGCCCCGGAGTAGGTGATCAACATGGAAAAAGCAACGCCAAGACTATGATCCACAACGCCGTGGCCGGATGCTTTCGCATTTCAGTTTCCTGCTATTATTTTATCTTTCGTTCGCCCTAGGAGGCGTGTAAACAGCACTTCCAAGGAAACAGGGAGTAGGCGGCGCATGGATGCCCGCGAAATGAAGATCAAGGCCGCGGAGGCGGCTCTTGCCCATGTCGAGAATGGAATGCGCCTCGGAATCGGTACGGGAAGCACGGCCGAGGAATTCGTACGCCTGCTTGCGGAAAAGGTTGCCGACGGGCTGAGGGTCGAGGGCGTTCCGACCTCGGAGCGCACGGCGCGGCTTTGCGTGGAACTCGGCGTGCCGCTGAAATCGCTCGATGAACTGCCGGAACTCGACCTGACGATCGACGGCGCCGACGAAGTGGATACGGCGCTGCGTCTCGTCAAGGGCGGCGGCGGAGCGTTGCTGCGCGAGAAGATCGTGGCGGCGGCTTCGAACCGCATGATCGTGATTGCCGACGAGACGAAGCTGGTCGAGACGCTTGGCCGGTTTCCGCTGCCGATCGAGGTCAATCCGTTCGGCCTCGTTTCCACCCGGATTGCGATCGAAAGGAAGGCTGCCAAGCTCGGCTTGACCGGGCAGCCTGGTGCTACGGCAATCCGGTGACGGAGACTTCACGACGGACGGCGGCCACTACATCATTGATGCATCTTTTGGCCGCATTCCTGATGCAGAGGCGCTTTCGAGCGAGCTGAATTCCATTCCCGGTGTCGTTGAACACGGACTTTTCCTCAATATGGCGGCACTTGCGATCATCGCAGGTCCAGCGGGTGCGCGCACGCTGCAGGCGAACAGATAACAGGAGCATTGAAAAGCATGAAGAAATTTGCAGGTCTTGGGCGTTTTGCCGCTGCGACGGTTGTCCTTTCCGGTATCGCTTTCGGCTCGGTTGCGCAGGCGCAGGAAATTTCCGACGAGCAGCTGAAGGCGGCGCGCGCAGCGGTTGCGGCCATCGGCGCGACGGCTCAGTTCGACAACATTCTGCCGGGTCTCGCCGAGCGCCTGAAGGCCGGCCTCATTCAGGATTCGCCGAACTACGAGGACGTGATCAGCAACACGGTCGACGCGCAGGCGCTTGCGCTGGCCCCGCGCCGTGCCGATCTCGAAAAGGAAGCGGCAACGAACTATGCGAAGGCTTTCACGCTCGACGAGCTGAAGGCAATTGCCGATTTCTACAACTCGGCCGTCGGCAAGAAGCTTCTGACGGACGGCCCGATCGCGTCGCGGGAAACCAACAGGGCGGCGGACATCTGGGCGCAGGGCATCGCTCGCGATCTCCAGAAGAACGCCAATACCGAGCTCAGCAAGGTCATCAAGGTGCAGCCGATCCCCGAGACCGCGCCTGCTGACGCGCAGCGCCGGCAGCGGCTCCGGCTCCGGCTCCGGCTGCAAAGCCCTGACACGACCGGTATGATCACAAAAGCCCGGCATCGTCCGGGCTTTTGTTTTTTGCAGGCATAGATCCTATATGCATCAGACAACTCCCGCCGATTTCCCACCCGGAGCCTTTTTCCATGTCTTCATATGATTACGACCTCTTCGTCATTGGCGGCGGCTCGGGAGGCGTGAGGAGCGCACGCGTTGCCGCTTCACTCGGCAAGAAGGTGGCGATCGCGGAGGAATACCGGTACGGCGGGACGTGCGTCATTCGCGGTTGCGTACCGAAGAAGCTGTTCGTCTATGCGTCGCAGTATCACGAGCACTTCGAGGACGCCGCCGGTTTCGGCTGGACGGTCGGCGAAAGCTCTTTCGACTGGAAGAAGCTGATTGCCGCCAAGGACGCTGAAATTGCGCGGCTGGAGGGGCTCTACAAGAAGGGGCTCTCGAACGCGAATGCGGAAATCCTTGAGACACGCGCCGAATTCGTCGATGCCCATACGGTCCGGCTGGCGAAGACCGGGCAGACCGTCACAGCCAAGACCATCGTCATTGCGACCGGCGGCAGACCAAACCCGCATGCGGCATTGCCCGGGCACGAGCTTTGCATTTCCTCCAATGAGGCTTTTCATCTGGAAGAGTTGCCGAAGTCGATCGTGATCGCGGGCGGCGGCTACATTGCCGTCGAATTCGCCAACATCTTTCATGGACTGGGTGTCGAGACGACATTGATCTATCGCGGGGCGGAAATTCTCTCGCGCTTCGATCAGGATCTTCGCCGCGGCCTGCACGAGGCGATGGTCGCCAAGGGCATCCGTATCCTGTGCCATGATACCCTGCAGAAGGTGTCGAAGGGCGAGGACGGGCTTGTCGTCGAAACCTTGAAGAACGGTACGCTGAATGCCGGCGTCGTGCTGCTTGCGCTCGGACGCGACCCGAATACTGAAGGCCTGGGGCTCGAAGCGGCAGGCGTGAAGACAAATGAGCGCGGCGCTATCGTCGTCGACGAATATTCACGCACGAGCGTGCCCCACATCTATGCGCTCGGCGATGTCACCGACAGGGTACAGCTGACGCCGGTCGCGATCCATGAGGCGATGTGCTTCATCGAGACCGAATACAAGAACAATCCGACGAAGCCGGATCACGACTTGATCGCAACGGCGGTCTTTTCCCAGCCTGAAATCGGCACGGTCGGCCTTTCGGAAGAGGAGGCCGCCAAACGCTACAAGGAACTCGAGGTCTATCGTGCGCAGTTCCGGCCGCTCAAGGCGACGCTTTCCGGCCGGGGCGAAAAGATGCTGATGAAGCTGATCGTCGATGCCGAGAGCCGGAAAGTCGTCGGCGCGCATATTCTCGGACACGACGCGGGCGAGATGGCGCAGATCCTCGGGATCACGCTGAAGGCCGGATGCACCAAGGATGACTTCGACCGCACCATGGCGGTTCACCCGACGGCGGCCGAGGAACTCGTCACCATGTATGCGCCGAGCTATCGTATCCGCGACGGCGAGCGCATCTGACTCTTGCCTCGCGCGTTGGCATTACGCATCAGCTCGTGATGCGAGGCATATGGATGACCTTCAGTTGTTGGAGAAGGAGCTGAATTCCCTGCTCTTTCAACGTAAGCCGAAAGGCGGATTGAAGGTGCGTCCAAGGCTTCCTTTATAAGCGCGGCCAGCTCTGCAGTCCGGTTCAGAACCTGTCAAACGACGCTAGGCAAGCCGGTGCTAAAGGTTTATAAGCCGCCGTTATCGTGGACGACAGGCGCCGGACAACGATCCCGGCGAAGCAAAGGTGAGTAACATGGCAGAGACTTGGACCCCGAACAGTTGGAGGCAAAAGCCGATCCAGCAGGTTCCGGATTATCCGGATCAGGCCGCTTTGGCGGCAACGGAAGCCCAGCTCGCCAGCTATCCGCCGCTCGTCTTTGCCGGTGAAGCGCGCCGCCTGAAGAGCGCGCTTGCCAATGTCGCCGAAGGCAACGGCTTCCTGCTGCAGGGCGGCGACTGCGCCGAAAGCTTCGTCGAACATGGTGCGGACAAGATCCGCGACTTCTTCCGCGCCTTCCTGCAGATGGCCGTCGTCCTGACTTTTGGTGCACAGCTGCCCGTCGTCAAGGTCGGCCGCATTGCAGGTCAGTTCGCCAAGCCGCGTTCTGCGCCGATGGAAACACAGAACGGCGTTTCGCTGCCGAGCTACCGTGGCGATATCGTCAACGGCATCGAATTCACAGAACAGGCCCGCATCCCGAATCCGGAGCGCCAGCTCGACGCCTACCGCCAGTCGGCTGCGACGCTGAACCTGCTGCGCGCCTTTGCGATGGGCGGCTATGCCAATCTCGAAAACGTGCACAAGTGGATGCTCGGCTTCGTCAAGGACAGCCCGCAGGGCGAGCGCTACCGCAAGCTTGCCGACCGCATCAGCGAAACCATGGATTTCATGAAGGCGATCGGCATCACCTCGGAAAACAATCCGAGCCTGCGCGAGACCGATTTCTTCACCAGCCATGAGGCGCTGCTTCTCGGCTACGAAGAAGCGCTGACCCGCGTCGATTCCACATCCGGCGACTGGTACGCGACCTCCGGCCACATGATCTGGATCGGCGACCGCACGCGCCAGGCAGACCATGCGCATGTCGAATACTGCCGCGGCATCAAGAACCCGATCGGCATCAAGTGCGGCCCGTCGCTGCAGGCCGACGATCTCTTGAACCTGATCGACATCCTGAACCCGGCGAACGAAGCAGGCCGTCTGACGCTGATCTGCCGTTTCGGCCACGACAAGGTGGCCGACCACCTGCCGCGCCTGATCCGCGCCGTGCAGAAGGAAGGCCGCAAGGTCGTCTGGTCCTGCGATCCGATGCACGGCAACACGATCACGCTCAACGACTACAAGACGCGTCCGTTCGAGCGCATCCTGTCGGAAGTCGAAAGCTTCTTCCAGATCCACCGCGCCGAAGGTTCGCATCCGGGCGGCATCCATGTCGAGATGACCGGCAAGGACGTGACGGAATGCACAGGCGGCGCGCGCGCCGTTTCCGCCGAGGACCTGCAGGACCGCTACCATACGCATTGCGACCCGCGCCTCAACGCCGACCAGGCTCTCGAGCTTGCCTTCCTGCTTGCCGAGCGCATGAAGGGCGGCCGCGACGAGAAGCGGATGGTCGTCAACGGCTGATCGTCAGACGATCGAATTGAAAAGAGCCCGGCAATGCCGGGCTTTTTTATTGGCTAAGCTGCCAACTCCGCATCAAAATCTCTGACATTCTGCTTCAGGGAATTGGATTTGACGCAACCTCAGGCAGCCGCCAATCTCGCCGCCTATCGAGAACGGGGGTTTGCATGACGAAGGAATATACAGGCGGCTGCGGCTGCGGGGCGGTGCAGGTTTCTGAGCAGGAACAAGCCGGGTCCGGTGGTCGGGTGTCATTGCTCGCAGTGCCGGCGGCAGACGGGACTCTACTATGCGTCGTGCGACGTGTCACTCGATGGCCTGACGATCGAAGGCGAAAGGTCGGTCCGCTGGTACCAGTCGAGCGACACCGCCGAACGCGGATTCTGCGCAAATTGCGGCTCGGCGCTCTTCTGGCAGAGGAAGGGATCGCCGCTGGTGTCCGTCATGGCGGGCGCATTCGACCAGCCGAGCGGGCTCGTCTTCGGCTATCACATCTATTGTGCCGACAAGGGCGACTTCTACCAGATCGGACGGCGCCGCAATACGCGAAGGGCGTTTAAGCCCCTTTCGCGGCCAGTGCAGCGTTCAGGCGTTGGACGTCTTCCCGTAGCGCGGCGAGCTCGGTCAGAACGCCCATATCGATTTTCTGGTGCAGCGACAGAACCTCCAGTTCGGCCTTGAGGTTCACTTCGTAATCCTTGGCCGCCTCGAAGCGGTCGCGCTCGGTCTGCCGATTCTGCGACATCATGATGATCGGCGCCTGGATGGCGGCGAGCATGGAGAGGATCAGGTTCAGGAAGACGAAGGGGTAGGGATCAAAGGCGCGTGTGACGAGGATGATCGTGTTGATCACCGTCCAGATCGCCAGGAAGGCGAGGAAGGCGATGATGAAGGACCAGGAGCCGCCGACCCTTGCGATGTTGTCGGCGACGCGTTCTCCGAACGATGCTTCCGCCGCGATAGCGGCGTTGACATCCGTCGAGATGATCTTGCGCTCGTGCGCCTTCTTGAGAACGCGCTTTTCGATATCGCCGAGTTCTTCGGTCGGCTTGTCGAAATGCAGGTGAACGAAATCCGAGAAATTATGCATGTCTGGCTCCGATACGGGATCGTTTCGGAGTCAGTATTCCGCGCTGCTCGTCAAATTGCAATGCTGGCCAATCGCCAGCATCAGGAACCCGTGCTTGTCAGCATGTCGTGCTGCGGGAAGAAGCGCTCCAGCGTCCGCGCTTTGCCGAACATGATGTCGTGCTGCAGATAGCGGTAGTCGCGCACCAGCGGATCGAGCTTTTTCTGATCGAGCACCCAATCCGGCGTCACCTTGTTGTCGCGCGTCGCGAGCTGGTAGCGGTCGATGATGTTGTATTTCTTCTGCACGCGCCCGAGGAAGCCTGTGTAAAAGGGGTGCTCGAAGCCGGCGAACTTGAGGAGATGATAGGAGAGCTGCGACGGGCTGATCGTGCCGACATTCTCCTTCACGCCTTTCTTGTTCGACCAGATGACCAGCGGCGTTTCATGTTCGCGCTTCATCACGTCGAGCGGGCCCCTGCGGGTGGCGACCATATCCGGCATGTAGCCGGCGCTCATGTAGGTGTTGCCGAGCGGCGGCAGATGGTCGCCCCAGAGGACGATGATCGTTTCGCGATCCCGTTTCGATGCCCAGTCCATCAGCTTCTTGAGACTGTCGTCAGCTTCCTTCACGCCTTGCGTATAGGTCGCAAGCGTCGCGCGGTCGGCCTCCGGGATGTTGCCCCGGATATCGATCGTGTTGCGCGCGTAGCGGTTCGCCTCATAGGGCCCATGTCCCTGCAAGGTGACTGCGAAGAAGAAGAAGGGCTGATCGAGGCCGTCGCCTTCGCGCATGATCTCCTTCATCAAGGAGTCGTCGGAGGCAAAGACACCGCGCTTTTCCATCGGCGGCATCGTTTCCTCGGTCCGGAATTCCTCGAATCCGAAATCCCTGTAAACCTGATTGCGGTTCCAGAACCAGCCACTGTAGGGATGCAGTGCCCGCGCCGTGTAGCCTTCGCCTCGGAAGAAGGTGGCAAGCGAGGGCACGTCGCCGCGGACATACTGCTGATAAGGGATGCTGCCATAGGGCAGGAAGGCATTCGAAAAGCCGGTCAACGCCTCGAATTCGACATTGGCGGTCATTCCGCCGAACTCCGGCGAGAAGACGTAGCCGGATTGTGCGGCGCGCACGTTCGGCATCGGATCGGTGCTGAAGGAGAGGTTCTTCAGGCGGGTGGGATCCCAGAAGGACTCGCTCATCAGCATGATGACGTCCGGCTTCTCCCGCGGGCCTGCCAGATAGCCGAAGTTGCGCGAGGGGATCGCGTCGAGCGCCTCGGCGTTGAGACCGGCCGGGACCGCGACATCCGCCATGGGAACATTGAAGAGAAAAGCCAGGATGAAGCCGTTGCTGCGGTAGTTCTCCTTCTGGTCCCACATGATCGGCACGACCTGCAGGCGGTCGCGGATGTAGGAATACTGCGAGTAGTCCATCAGCGAGCAGAAGGCGGCGATCACGGGCAGCCCGAGGCAGAGGCGGCGCAGGCGCGCCTGCCTGGAGAGTTTCGGGAAGTTGACGCCAGGCATAGCGCCATGTCAGGGCGAGGCCCGCGAAGGAGAGGGCAAGGCCGACGACGAGCGCTGCGGCCATCCACGGCCTGTCGCGCACCATCACCGGCAGCAATTCCACGATCTGCCGGGTAAAGAGCACGTCCGACGGATAGAAGGGATCGGAGAGAAAATGCTGCTTCTGATTGGAGACAAAGGCCGGGATCAGGATAAGCGGTACCAGGATGAACACGGATTGGAAGCGCCTTCCGAATACGGCATCGAGGGTGAGCATCACGATCGTCAGCATGGCGACCGTCGTCATGCCGGGCCGGGCTGTCGATGTCAGGAATTCGCCGACATCGGTGAGCGTGCCGCGTGCGATCCATTCGACGGTGATCGTGCTGAGTAAGGCGATGGAGAGGGAAAATGCTATGCTGATCGCCGTGCGTGCTGCCGGAGACTGCACGCTCGACCCGAAACCGCAAAGCAGAGCTACCCTTCGTGCCTGGCGCGGACTTCAATACCAACGCGATCAACAGCGGGCTCCAGTGTCATAAAAGCTTCATCGAAGTGTCACATGCCTGTCATGAACGCTAGATGAACCTTTGCGGTTTCCTGGCGTTCCCCAATGATTTCGCTTTTTTCGCCTGACCGGGTCCGCAGCTTTTCATGGCACAGGCAATTGCAGCGGCAGCCTGTGCGCGCTAAATGAATGACATGACACAGGAAAACGCGCCTTTGAATACGCTCCACATTGCCGTTGCCCAGTTGAACCCGACGGTCGGGGATGTGGCCGGAAACCTTGCCAAAGCCCGCGAAGCACGCGCCGACGCGGCCCGCCAGGGCGCGCATCTGCTGCTTTTGACGGAGCTTTTCATTTCCGGCTATCCGCCGGAAGACCTCGTGCTGAAGCCGGCATTTCTGAGGGCCTGCCAGAAGGCGGTCGAGGACCTTGCGGCCGACACCGCGGACGGCGGGCCGGGCGTCATCGTCGGCTTCCCGCGGCAGGGCGAGACGGGGCGGCACAATTCCGTCGCGGTTCTCGACGGCGGCAAGATCCTGGTACTGCGCGACAAGATCGACCTGCCGAACTACGGCGAGTTCGACGAGAAGCGCGTCTTCGACGAAGGCTCGATGCCCGGGCCGGTCAATTTCCGCGGCGTGCGTCTGGGCGTGCCGATCTGCGAGGAGATCTGGAACGATCTCGGCGTCTGCGAAACGCTCGCCGAAAGCGGCGCCGAAATCCTGCTCGTTCCGAACGGTTCGCCCTACTATCGCGGCAAGGTCGACGTGCGCCATCAGGTGGCGCTGAAGCAGGTGATCGAAACGGGCCTGCCGCTGATCTTCGCCAATCAGCTCGGCGGCCAGGACGAGCTGGTCTTCGACGGCGCGAGCTTCGCCTTCAACGGCGACAGATCGCTGGCTTTCCAGATGAGCCAGTTCGAACCCGGGCTGGCGGTGACGACCTGGAAGCGCGGCGAGAATGGCTGGCGTTGCGCCGAAGGCCCGATGTCGCGTATTCCCGAACTCGACGAGGCCGACTACCGTGCCTGCCTGCTCGGTTTCCGCGACTATGTGAACAAGAACGGCTTCAAGAACGTCGTGCTCGGCCTGTCGGGCGGTATCGACTCCGCCATCTGCGCGGCGATCGCCGTCGATGCGCTCGGCGAGGAGCGCGTCCGAACCGTCATGCTGCCTTACCGTTACACCTCTGCCGATTTGCTGAAGGATGCGGCAGATTGTGCCGCGTGCGCTTGGTTGCCGTCTACGACATCGTGCCGATCGAGGAGCCGGTGAAGGGCTTTACCGCGGCGCTGTCGGAACTCTTCGAGGGAACGGATAGCGGCATCACCGAGGAAAACCTGCAGAGCCGTGCGCGTGGCACGATCCTGATGGCGATCTCCAACAAGTTCGGCTCGATGGTCGTCACCACCGGCAACAAGTCGGAAATGTCGGTCGGCTATGCGACGCTCTACGGCGACATGAACGGCGGCTTCAATCCGATCAAGGACCTCTACAAGATGCAGGTCTATGCGCTGTCGCGCTGGCGCAACAGCCATGTGCCGCCGGATGCGCTGGGTCCTTCGGGCGTCGTGATCCCGCAGAACATCATCGACAAGGCCCCATCGGCCGAGCTTCGTCCCGACCAGACGGACCAGGATTCGCTGCCGCCTTATCCCGTGCTCGACGACATTCTCGAATGCCTCGTGGAGAAGGAGATGGCGGTGAGGGAGATCGTCGCGCGCGGGCACGACGTCGCGACCATCCACCGCGTCGAGCATCTGCTCTATCTCGCCGAATACAAGCGCCGCCAGTCGGCGCCGGGCGTGAAGATCACCAAGAAGAACTTCGGACGTGATCGCCGCTATCCGATCACCAACCGGTTCAGGGACCGGTAACAGAAATCCGGGAGGATGCATGCGCAGTTCGGTCGAGATCCACAACATCCGCACCGGCGAAAGCCGGGTTGTCTTTCAGACGGAGAAGCTGATCGAGGCGCCGAATTTTGCGCCGGATGGCAGCTATCTGCTGGTCAATGGCGATGGGCTCGCTCTACCGGCTGCGGCCGGATGGGAGCCGGCGGGCTGGAGGCAGGTCGATACCGGTTTCGCAGTTCGCCTGCAACAACGATCATGGCATTTCGCCGGACGGCAAGCAGATCGTCATTTCCGACAAGACGGAATTCGGGAAGTCGGCATCTATATCCTGCCGGCAGACAGGCGGCACGCCGCGGCTGGTCACGCGAGAACTTGCCCTCCTACTGGCACGGCTGGTCGCCGGACGGGCGAGAGCTCGCCTATTGCGGCATTCGCAACGATGTCTTCGACATCTATACGATCTCCGTCGATGGCGGGGCGGAGAAGCGGCTGACGCATGGCGAGGGGCGCAACGACGGGCCGGACTATTCGGCCGACGGGAAGTGGATCTATTTCAATTCCAGCCGCACCGGGCTCATGCAGATCTGGCGCATCCATCCGGATGGAACGGGTCTCCAGCAGGTGACGCATGACAATTACGGCAACTGGTTTGCGCATCCGTCGCCGAAGAACGACAGGGTGCTGATCCTGTCCTACGATCCGGATGTGTTCGACCATCCGCGCGATCTTCATGTGCGGCTGCGGCTGATGGATATGGACGGCGGCAACCTGACCACGCTTTTCGAGCTCTTCGGCGGGCAGGGCACGATCAATGTGCCGTGCTGGTCACCGGATGGTGACGAGTTTGCCTACGTGCGGTATTTCCCGGTGGCTTGACGCATGACGATTCGAGATCGTCGGCAAGGCGTCGTCGCTGCTCTTCCAGCCGCGCGGCGTATTCGCGGGCGGCGGCCGCATCGTGGATCGAACAGGGGCCGATGACGACGAGCAGGCGCTCGTCCTCGCCCGTCAGGATACGGTGGATCGTATCGCGCGTGCCGGTCACGGTCTCGGTGACGGCGGTCGTGCGGCGGATTTCCGAAATGATATCGGCAGGCTTTGTCAGCGGGTCGATCTCGACGATGCGCAGATCATCAATGGTATCGGTCACGGCATGGGCTCCTGTTCGGTCACACCGTGCGGAATAAAAAAGCCGCCAGGTAGACTAGCGGCTGTTCGGGTTTGTCGTCGCGTTTGTTTCGGTTACGCACAGACCCGCATCCGCTGAGAGCAGCGGTACGAATAAAATCGCGATGCGTAAAACGGACGAGATCGACATGCGCCTATGTAGTTACGCCGATGCGGATTGTCACGCGGAATTTTCGGCGCAGGATGACAGCTCCGTGAAGATTCGCAGGAGCGGCTTGCCGCCATGGCGGTTTCGCGACATAGATCGCCCGTCAGGTGCCTGCATCAGAGCAGGAGAATCGGGAATCCGGTGAGAGACCGGAACGTGCCCAACGCTGTAAGGCTGACGCTTGCTGCAAATTGCCACTGGTTTTCGGCCGGGAAGGCTGCGGCAGGCGGATGACGCCAAGTCAGAAGACCGGCCTGACAAGATAGACTGACCCGCGCGGACGGCGGGCGGTTGCGTTGTTGGGGATTTGACGATGCGACCCTTGAATGACGACGCGCTTGCGGGCGCGTCTGCCTTTGACAGTGAAGAACGCGATGCGGTCTACCGGGCGATCATGACCCGGCGCGACGTGCGCGATCAGTTTCTGCCCGATCCCTTGCCCGACGACGTTGTGGGGCGACTGCTGAAGGCAGCTCACCACGCGCCATCGGTCGGCTTCATGCAGCCCTGGAATTTCATTCTGGTGCGCGACCAGGCCGTCAGGCAGCAGGTGTGGCAGGCCTTCGACCGCGCAAACCGCGAGGCGGCAGAGATGTTCGACGGGGAGCGCCGCGACAAATACCGTTCGCTGAAGCTCGAAGGCATCCTGCGGGCGCCGCTCGGCATCTGCGTGACCTGCGATCCGACGCGCGGCGGCAGCGTCGTGCTCGGGCGGACCCACAATCCGCGCATGGATGCCTATTCGACCGTCTGTGCGGTCCAGAACCTGTGGCTTGCGGCCCGAGCGGAGGGCGATCGGCATCGGCTGGGTCAGCATTTTCCACGAGAGCGACCTGAAGGAGATACTCGGTATCCCCCCGCATATCGAGGTCATCGCGTGGCTGTGCGCAGGCTACGTCGACGAGCTTTACGTGGAACCGGAACTTGCTGTCAAAGGCTGGCGGCAGCGCCTGCCTCTGGAGGAACTGATCTTCTCCGACCGATGGGGCAACCGGTAGCGCGGCGTCAGTTCTGTTGCGGCTGCGGGCCAGGCGTCGCGGGGTTCTTGAGATCGATCGTACCCTGATCGCCGGCCAGGAACTGGGGACCGACCTGACGGACCTTGCTGTTTGCCGGGTCGTAGGGGCGGTCCGGCACCGAAGGTTGCGGTGCCGGCACCGGGGTCGCGGCAGGCGTCGCCGGCGGCTTCGTGCGGATATTGGTGATCGAGCCCTTCTGCGGCGGCTGGCTGATCGCCTGGTTCTTGCGCATGTCCTCGTAATAGGCCGACAGATTGCAGGAGCACGAAGACTTTTCGCCGGGGGCGCGGTTCTTGTAGGCGAAGGCATTCGGCATGGCGCTGTAGGGCGCACCTGTCGAAGCCGAGATCATGTTTGCGGCGTCCGGGTTCGACGATGTCCTGGTAGAAGAGCTCCGTCTCGATGCCGGGGCACATTTTCGAGCATGTCGCGGCGTCACGTCCGAAATCGATCGACGTCGCGTTCGTGGTGATCGGGAAAAAGCCGCCGTCGCAGGTGCGCACGCACATGGTGGTGACATGCGTCATAAACTCGCTGCGCGGCACGCCATATTGCATGTCGCCTTGTTCGCCGCCGCCGAGCGGAATGAAGGTGTCGCTACGCATTGCCTGTTCTTCGGGGCTCGGCGCCGGGGCATAAGCCTCGCTACCGGGCGCGTAATCCTCGACCGCATTGCAGCCATTGTCTTCCAGCGCCGCCATCAGCTCTCGGCGCACGTGATAATCGGCGCCGCCCTGATCGCGCAGTTCGATGCGGCGGTCCTGCAGGTAGCGGATGTTGTCGACCATGCGCGCCTCGGCCTGCTGCAACTCGCTGCAGTAATGCGCATTCTCGCCGCCGATCACCACCATGCTGTCGACCGAGCAGCCGTAGCGGCGCAGGTCGTTGCGGACTTTGCGCAGCTCGAGATTCTGCTCGGCAATCGCGCTGGCGTATTGGCGGACCTCGGGACCGTTGCCGATGATCTCCGGCAGATTGGCGAGGCGGGCGCGCAGGTCGTCGCAGATCGCATTCGTCTGCGCGGCCGCGGGCACGGCCAGCGCAAACAGAAGCGCAAGGGTCAGGTTTCGACGTTTCACGGTATCATCCCGCAGCAAGTCAGGCCGGTGCGCGGCGGGCATTCGCCGCACTATGGCTTTCTAGCCTGTTTCCGTTAACAAGCTAGCGACGGAATTCTAACGCATTTTCCCGTTTTGCGGCAACTTACGCCGGCTGCGAAGCCTCGACCACCGCCAGCGCCGCCATGTTGACGACGCCGCGCGAGGTGACCGACGGCGACAGGATATGCGCCGGCAGCGCGGTGCCGAGCAGGATCGGGCCGACATGCAGCGCGTCGGTCATCGTCTTGACGACGCCGAGCGTGATGTTGGCGGCATCGAGATTCGGGAAGACGCAGCAGGTTGGCTTCGCCGGTCAGCGTGCTGTCCGGCATGACGCGCTTGCGCAGCGATTCCGAAATGCGCCGAGTCGCCGTGCATTTCGCCGTCGACCTCGAGATCGGGCGCGCGTTCGCGCACGAGCTGCAAGGCCTTGCGCATCTTGCGGGCGCTTTCGGAATTCGCGCGAGCCGAAATTCGAATGCGAGACCAGCGCGGCCGCGGCGTGATGCCGAAGCGGCGGATTTCCTCGGCGGCGAGCACCGTCGATCTCGGCGATCTCCTCGGCCGTCGGATTGAAGGTCACGTAGGTGTCGGTGAAGAAGATCGGCGCCGCGCTGCGAGATCAGCAGGCTGAGGCCGGAGAAGTCGCAGACGCCCGGCCGCTTGCCGATGATCTGGCCGACGTCGCGCAGGTGGCGCTCGTAGCGGCCTTCGACGCCGCAGATCAGCGCATCGGCCTCGCCGCGCTTCACCGCAAGCGCGCCGATGACGGTGGTGTTGGTGCGCACGATCGTGCGGGCGGCTTCCGGGATTGACGCCGCGGCGGCCGACGAGCGCGAAATAGTCGTCGACATAGTCGCGGTAAGCGCGGATCGTCTTCCGGGTTGACCACCTCGAAATCGACGTCCGGGCGGATGCGCAGGCCGTAGCGCTTCAGGCGCGTCTCGATGACCGTGGGGCGGCCGATCAGGATCGGCGCGGCCGATCCTTCTTCCAGCAGCACCTGAGCGGCGCGCAGCACGCGCTCGTCCTCGCCTTCGGCAGAAGATGACGCGCTTGCTTCTCGGCGATCTTGGCGGCGGCGAAGATCGGCTTCATGACGAAGCCGGAGCGGAAGACGAAGCGGTTGAGCTGGTCGAGATAGGCGTCGAAATCGGCGATCGGCCGGGTGGCGACGCCGCTTTCGGCCGCAGCCTTGGCGACGGCCGGCGCGATGCGCAGGATCAGCCGCTGGATCGAAGGGCGAGGGGATCAGGTAATCCGGGCCGAAGACCGGCGTTTCGCCGGAATAGGCGCGGGCGGCGACGTCCGACGGCTTCCTCGCGGGCAAGCGCTGCGATGGCGCGCACGGCCGCCATCTTCATTTCCTCGTTGATCGTCGTGGCGCCGCAATCGAGCGCGCCGCGGAAGATGTAGGGGAAGCAGAGGACGTTGTTGACCTGGTTCGGGAAGTCCGAGCGGCCGGTGCAGATCATCGCGTCGGGGCGGGCGGCGCGGGCAAGTTCCGGCATGATTTCCGGCGTCGGGTTGGCGAGCGCCATGATCAGCGGCTTTTCGGCCATCTGCGCCAGCAGTTCCGGCTTCAGCACGCCGGCGGCCGAAAGGCCGAGGAAGACGTCGGCGCCGCCGATGCTGTCGGCGAGCACGCGCTTGTCGCTCTTCTGCGCGTAGACCGACTTCCACTCGTCCATCAGCACTGTCGCGGCCGTCATAGACGAGGCCCTCGATGATCGTGCACCCAGATGTTTTCGCGCTTGGCGCCGAGCGTCGACCAGAAGATTGAGGCAGGCGAGCGCCGCGGCACCCGCGCCCGACGTGACGATCTTGACATCGGCGATCTTCTTGCCGGCCAGTTCCAGCCCGTTGAGGACCGCGGCGGCGACGATGATCGCGGTGCCGTGCTGGTCGTCATGGAAGACCGGGATCTTCATCTTCTCGCGCAGCCGGCGCTCGACCTCGAAGCATTCCGGCGCCTTGATGTCCTCGAGGTTGATGCCGCCGAAGGTCGGCTCCAGCGCGGCGATCGTGCATGACCATCTGGTCGACGTCGGGCGCGTCGATCTCGATGTCGAAGACGTCGATGCCGGCGAATTTCTTGAAGAGAACCGCCTTGCCTTCCATGACCGGCTTGGAGGCGAGCGGGCCGATATTGCCGAGGCCGAGCACGGCGGTGCCGTTGGAGATGACGGCGACGAGATTGGCGCGCGAGGTGTAGTCGGCGGCCGTTTCCGGATTGTCGCGGATGGCAAGGCAGGGTGCGGCAACGCCCGGCGAATAGGCGAGCGCCAGGTCGCGCTGGTTGCCGAGCGGCTTGGTCGGCTGGATTTCGAGCTTACCGGGGCGGGGATAACGGTGGAAGAAAAGCGCCTGTTCGTCGAGGTCGCCGCCTGTCTCGATTCTTGTCCGTCTTGGATTTGTCGCTGATGATCCATTGCCGTCTCCACTGCCGCACTTACACATTTCGCGAGCTCTTCTCGCATACAACAATCGGCTACAGGGGCGGACAGTCAGTAATTTCGGCTTTCGAACGGTGGAAAACGCGCGGGCGCGACAATGTGCCATACGCTGTCATCTTCCTGAAACACGAGTCTGGTTTTGGAAGAGCAAGATGAACGATGGGACATGGGCAGGATGCCTGTGAAAGACAATATGGATACCCGGCACTTCCGGACCCTCTTCATTTCCGATGTGCATCTCGGTTCGAAGGCGGCCAAGGCGGACTTCCTCCTCGATTTTCTGCGCTATCACGAAGCCGATACGATCATTTCTGGTCGGCGACATCGTCGATGGCTGGCGGCTGAAGCGCAGCTGGTACTGGCCGCAGGACTGCAACGACGTCGTCCAGAAGCTGCTGCGCAAGGCGCGCAAGGGCAGCCGCAGTCGTCTATATTCCCGGCAATCACGACGAATTCCTGCGCGACTTCCCGGGCATGCATTTCGGCGGCATCGAGGTCGCCGAGCGCATGATGCATGAGGGGGCCGACGGCAAGAAATATCTCGTCCTGCACGGCGACGAATTCGACGTCGTCGTGCGCAACGCGCGGCTGCTCGCCTATCTCGGCGACTGGGCCTACGACACGGCGATCCGCATCAATATCGTCCTGGCCGCCATCCGCCGCCGGCTGGGCATGCCCTACTGGTCGTTCTCGGCCTGGGCGAAGCTGCAGGTGAAGCATGCGGTCAACTTCATCGGCGAGTTCCAGCGCGTCGTGGCCGACGAAGCCCGCAAGAGCGGTGCTGATGGCGTCATCTGCGGCCATATCCATCATGCCGTGATCGAGGATATCGACGGCATCCGCTACATCAACACCGGCGACTGGGTGGAAAGCTGCACGGCGATCGCCGAGCATGAGGACGGCACGTTCGAACTGATTACCTGGCGCGCGATCGCGGACGCTCAGACCGTCCCGCTCGCGATCGAGCATCGCGACAGCCAGCTCGAGCCGCAGGCGGCCTGATTTTTATACGCAAGACATTTAGCCGTTGCCTCACGGCGACAGCCCAATTTATTTTCTAAAACCTTTCAGGGTGGCTATTTCTCGCCATAGTCGCGCTTAGGTTGATGTGGTAGGCAACGCACAGTTTCCTGCAGGTCCATCCGATGATTCCCGCCCAAAACGCCCCGACAGCGCGAGGGACGCGCCGCCGCATTTCCGGCTGCTCAGCGCCTTGTCTTACTGCGCTCCGCTGATCGTCAACGGCATCGTCCTGCCGTTCTTTCCCGTCTGGCTCGCAGTCCACAATTCACGCGATCATGAAATCGGCATCATCCTGGCCGTGCCGATGGTCGTGCGCGTTCTCGTGGCGCCGATCGTTGCCATGTATCGCCGACCGCATGAAGGAGCGCGCCGACGTGCTGATCTGGTCCGGCGGGCTGTCGCTGCTGACGGCGATCGCGCTTTACTGGACGACAACGTTCTGGCCGGTCCTGATCGTCTATCACGATGCAGGGAGCGACCTTCGCGCCCTATGTGCCGGTCGTCGAGTCGATCGTCATTTCCGGTGTTCGCCGATGGGGGCTCGACTATGGCTCGATGCGCGTCTGGGGCTCGATCGCCTTCATCGCATCGACGCTGATCGGCGGCGAAATGATCGGCCTATTGGGGCGGCTCGATGGTGCTGCCGGTCATGGTCTTCGGCTTCGTCACTGACGATGCTGATGGCGATCTACTGTCCGCGCATCGGGCCGACGCGCCGGCGCGGCATACCCGTCGACATACCGGCGGCGACCGGCAGTTCGCTGCGGCAGCCGCATCTGCTGGTCTTGCTTTGGTCGGCGTGGCGATCCAGCAGTCGAGCCATGCGATGCTTTATGCCTTCTCGTCGATCTACTGGCATCATCTCGGCTTTTCCGGAACGGAGGTCGGAATTCTCTGGAGCGCCGGCGTCGCCGCGGAAGTGATGGTGTTCTTCATCTCGAAGCATCTGAACCGCCGCTTCAGCGCCTGGACGCTGATCCGTTCGGCTGCGCGGTTTGCATCTGCCGCTGGATCCTTTTCCCGATGAATCTGGGGTTTCGCCGGCTTTTTCCTGCTGCAATGTTTCCACGCCTTCACCTATGCCTTCGTGCATACGGGCGTGCAGCGGCGTATCGTGGCAACGCGTGCAGGAGACGCAGGAATCCTCGGCGCAGGGGCCTATTTCTTCTATAACGGCATGTTCATGGGGCTGATGACGCTGGCGTCGGGCTATATCTATGCCGGGCTCGGCGTTGCGAGCTTCTACGTCATGGCGCTGGTGGCGGCCATTGGCATGGCGCTCGTTTTCGTGGCCTACTACCTTCAGCCCCAGAGCGTGGTTTCGGGCGGGCAGACAAGGGAAGCGGTGTAGCGCAGGCCGGGCTCGCGGTCGCGGGCAAGCAGCAGCGGGCCGTCGAGATCGACGAATTCGGCGTCCTGCGCCAGCAGCACGGCGGGCGCCATGGCGAGCGAGGTGCCGACCATGCAGCCGAGCATGATCTGGAAGCCGAGGCGCTGTGCCTCACGCTTCATCGCAAGCGCTTCCGTCAGGCCGCCGGTCTTGTCGAGCTTGATATTGATCGCGTCGTAGCGGTCGCGCAAGACTTGGCGAGATCGCCGGTATGGTGGACGCTTTCGTCGGCGCAGACGAGGATCGGGCGGCTCGATGCGCGGCCAGCATTTCGTCCTTGCCGGCGGGCAGCGGCTGCTCGACGAGGGCGATCTTCATTTCGGCGCGAGATGTGCAGGTGGTGCTCCAGCGTTTCCTCCGGCCAGCCCTCGTTGGCATCGAGCATGATGGTGCTGTCGGGTGCGGCTGCGCGCACGGCGCGGATGCGGCTTTCGTCGTCGCCGGTGCCGACCTTGACCTTGAGCAGCGCCCGTGCGGCATATTCGCGCGCCTGCGCCGCCATGACCTCCGGCTCGCCGAGCGAGATCGTATAGGCGGTCGTGAGCGGCTGCGGCGACGCAAGGCCAAGGCGCTGCGGCGACGCTCTGCCCGCCAGCTTGGCTTCGAGATCCCAGAGCGCGCAATCGACGGCATTGCGTGCCGCGCCAGGGGGCATCGCCGACAGCAGGTCTTCGCGCTGAAATGCCTTGCTTCGATCAGCGGTCGCGCAGCTTCGATCTGTGCCGCGACGCTCTCCATGGTTTCGCCGTAGCGGCGGTAAGGGCACGCATTCGCCCCAGCCGCGCCTGCCGTCTTCGGTAAGAACGGCAGGTGATGACCTCGGCCGAGGTCTTTGCACCGCGCGAGATCGTGAAGGTGCCGGCGATCGGAAATGAGTTCATCTGCGATTTCGAGCGAGCGTGGCATAATTGCATATCCTGCGAGCATGGAAATTGCTACGTGTCTTCGGTATATTAACGCGCCGGGCGCGAGCGATATGTTCGCGAGTTCGGCAATGTCGCCGCAAGCCCTGAAAGACACAAGCATTTTGAAGCCCGAGACCCGCAACGCCGCCTCCCTGACGTGGACGACCAAGCCGATGGTCGGGAGCGCCGCGTTCGTCTCGAAGGCAATTGGCGCAGCGCCTATATCCATCTCGTCCTGCGCGACTTCGAAAAGATTTCTGCATGGCAAGACGGCGACCTGACGGTCGATCTGTCCGACATCACCGATATCGATACGGCTGGCGTCTGGCTGCTGTGCCGCCTCAAGCAGCAGGAAGAGGCGGCCGGGCGGCAGGTTCGCTTCGAGGGCACCAATCCGCATATCGACGAACTGCTCGAGCGAATTCTCCGAAAAGCCGCCGGAGCCGGAGGCGAGAGGCTCCGAAGAAAACTCGGCATTGCCGACGCGCATCTTCGCGCCGATCGGCGAGAGGCCGTCGACGTCTGGGATAACCTCGTCGCGGCGATGTACATCCTCGGCTCGGCCGTGCGCGGCGCGCAGCTGAAGTTCGGGCGCGGCAGCGGCGTTTCGCCGGCCTCGATCGTCAACCAGATCGACCATATGGGCGTCCGGGCGGTTCCGATCATCCTGCTGATGTCGTTCCTGATCGGCGCGATCATCGCCCAGCAGGGCGCCTTCCAGCTGCGCTATTTCGGCGCTGAAGTCTTCGTCGTCGATCTCGTCGGCATCCTGCAATTGCGCGAAATCGGCGTGCTTCTGACCGCGATCATGATCGCCGGCCGCTCGGGCAGCGCGATCACGGCCGAAATCGGCTCGATGAAGATGCGCGAGGAGATCGACGCGCTGAAGGTCATGGGCCTGAACCCGATCGGCGTGCTGATCTTCCCGCGGCTGGTGGCACTGACGGTGGCGCTGCCGCTTCTGACGATCCTTGCCAATTTCGCCTCGCTCTTCGGTGCGGCCGACGGTCGCCTGGGCCTATTCCGGCATCACCTTCGCCACCTTCCTGTCGCGCCTGCACGAGGCGGTCAGTCTGTCGACGGTGCTCGTCGGGCATGATCAAGGCGCCGTTCATGGCGCTGGTCATCGGCATCGTCGCCGCCGTCGAAGGCCTGAAGGTCGGCGGCAGCGCCGAATCGCTCGGCCAGCACGTGACGGCGTCGGTGGTGAAGTCGATTTTCGTCGTCATCCTGATGGACGGGCTGTTTGCCATGTTCTACGCGGCGATCGATTTCTGAGGATGGCAGGATCGCGCGTGGACGCGAGAAAGCCGAGTCGAGACGAGGAAGAGCAAGGACGACGGGACATCGTGCTGTCGGCGCGGGACGTCACCGTCGGCTTCGGCTCGAAGATCGTGCTCGACAAGCTCAACCTCGATATCTATCGCGGCGAAATCCTGGGCTTCGTCGGCGCATCGGGCACCGGCAAATCGGTGCTGATGCGCACCGTGCTGCGGCTGCTGCCGCGCCGCTCCGGCACGATCAAGATCCTCGGCGCAGAATTTCGACGAGCTCGGCGAGCCGGAGCGCAACGCGCTCGACATGCGGCTCGGCGTGCTCTTCCAGCAGGGCGCGCTGTTTTCCTCGCTGACGGTGAAGGAAAACATCCAGGTGCCGATGCGCGAATATCTCGACCTGCCGAAGTCGCTGATGGACGAACTGGCGCATCTGAAGATCCGGCATGGTCGGGCTTGCCGCCGATGCGGCCGACAAATATCCGTCCGAGCTTTCCGGCGGCATGATCAAGCGCGCGGCCCTTGCGCGGGCCCTGGCGCTCGATCCGGATCTCGTTTTCCTGGACGAGCCGACCTCGGGTCTCGACCCGATCGGCGCTGCGGAATTCGACGAGCTGATCGCCAAGCTGCGCGATACGCTGGGATTGACCGTGTACATGGTGACCCACGACCTCGACAGCCTGTTTTCGGTCTGTGACCGTATTGCCGTGCTTGGACAGAAGCGGGTAATGGTGGAAGGCACGATCGACGACATGCTGGCCTATGACGATCCGTGGGTGCAGGCCTATTTCAAGGGCAAGCGTGCGCGCTCGATCGTGCCGCACAGGAATACGCTGCTGGCCATGCCGACAAGCGCCGACGACAGCCGCGGGAAGTGACCGGAACGATGGAAACCAAAGCCAACTACACGATTGTCGGCTTTTTCACCGTGCTGGTGATCGCGGCCGCCTTCGGCTTCGTCTACTGGATGGCGGAATATGGCCGCAGCGGTCCGATGGCGGAGCTGGTCGTGCGCATTCCGGGCTCGGCCAACGGCCTCAGCGTCGGCTCGCCGGTGCGCTTCAACGGCATTCAGGTCGGCTCGGTGCACGTCGCTGTCGATCGATGCCGACGATCCGCACTATTCCCTGGCCTTCACCGAGGTGCGCGCCGATGCGCCGATCTATCCGTCCACCAAGGCGATCCTTGAAATCCAGGGCCTGACCGGTGCTGCCTATATCGAGCTTTCGGGCGGCCGCAAGTCGGCGAGGAGAACATCCTGCAGAAGTCGATCGAAACCGGCAAGCGCGCGGTCATCGTCGCCGACCAGTCGAGCGTCACGAACCTTCTGGCGACCGCCGACAAGATCCTCGACCGCGCCAACGACGCGGTCGGCGAGATCCAGGGCTTCGTCGCAGGACGCGCGCGGGCCGCTGACCGAAGACGCTGCAGAATGCCGAGACCTTCTCCGATGCGCTGGCGAAGAATTCCGGCAATATCGACTCCTTCCTGCAGAGCGTCGGTCAGCTTTCCGAGACCGTGCGCAAGCGTCTCCGGCCGCGTCGATTCCACGCTTGCTGCGGTCGAGGCGCTGGTGAAGGCGGTCGATGCGAAGAAGATCGACACGATCCGTCAGCAATGCCGAGAAGATCAGCACCGATGTCGCCGATGCGTCGGGCGATCTGAAGGGCGCCGATCCAGAAGTTCGACGAGACGGCGACGACCTTCAACGATTTCGGCAAGAAGGCCCAGACGACGCTCGACCGCGTCGATACGCTGATTGCGCAGATCGATCCCAGCCAAGGTGAAGGGGTCGGTTGACGACATCGCGCAGGCGACCAAGGATGCGCGCGTTGCGGTCGCTTCCATCCGCGACGTCGCCAATACGGTGTCGGCACACCAGAAGGATATCGACCAGACGATCCAGGACGTCTCGCAGATGGCGAACAAGCTGAACTCGGCTTCGACCCGCGTCGACGGCATCCTGATCAAGGTCGACGCGCTGCTCGGCACCGACAATTCGCAGTCGCTGTTTGCGCGAAGCGCGCGCGACGCTCGAATCCTTCAAGAAGGTGGCCGACAATCTGAATGCCCGCATCGGTCCGATCGCCGACAATCTGCAGAAATTCTCGAGCGGCGGCTTGCGCGACGTGCAGTCGCTCGTCAACGATACGCGCCGGACCGTGCAGAATCTCAACGATGCGATCAGCAATTTCGACCGCAATCCGCAGCGGCTGATTTTCGGCGGCGATACGGTGAAGCAATATGACGGCCGGACGCGGCGTTGACATGGATATCTGGGAAAGCAGAGGTAGCATAATATGGTCGTATCGCATGTGTTGGCGTGCCGTGTCTTGCTGGCGAGGACAGTGATCGTTCTGCCGTTGGTGGCGCTAGCAGTGACCGGCTGCGGTACAGCTGCCAAGAACGACACCTTTGATCTTTCCGGCACGCCGTCAACGGCGACGGGCCGGCGGCCAAAGCGCAGCCAGATTCTTGTGCCGGAGCCGACGGCGCTGAAGGCGCTGGACAGCGAGCAGATCGTCATCCGTGTTTCGCCCTCGGAGATCCAGTATCTGGCGCGCTCGCAGTGGAGCGACAGGCTGCCCCGCATGGTGCAGTCGAAGCTGGTCGAGGCCTACGAGAACTCCGGCAAGCTCGGCGGCGTCGGCAAGCCGGGGCAGGGCCTTGCGATCGACTATCAGGTCGTCACCGAAATCCGCTCCTTCGAGATCGATGCGGGCGCCGGCAACCAGGCCGTTGTCGAAATTTCGGCGAAGATCCTCAACGACCGCAACGGCACGGTCCGCACGCAGAAGGTTTTCCGCGCGGCAACGCCGGCGGGCGGCGGCTCGAGCGAGGGCTACGTCAAGGCGCTCGACCGCGCGTTCTCGGCGGTGACTGCGCAGATCGTCAATTGGACGTTGACTTCGATCTGAGGCGGATAGTTGCTGCCGTTCTTTAGTGCGGTCTCGGCCTACTCCTTCTGCGGTGCTCCTGCAGTTGGGTATCGGTAAACGGCAACTTTGCCCCCGATAGCCGACTAACCGTTGCATAGCAGCCAAACGACGCGATGTGCCAAGAGCAGACCTGATGACCGCTCACGATCCCTCGGCGATCCTCGATGATCCCATCAGCTTCAGAGGCGCCAACTCGGCCGAAGTTCGTCGGGTGGCTCTCGTCGTGAAGCGCCGGCCGACGTCGCGCCGTCAGCGCGCAGCATAAACTGAAAGACGGCGCCCTCGGGTTTGTTCGGCGCAGCCCACAGCCGGCCATCATGGGCCTCAATGATTGAACGGCAGATCGCCAGACCCATCCCCATACCGCCCGATTTTGTCGTGAACAGTGGATCGAATATCCGATCGAACTCTGGCGAGCCGATTCCTGTTCCGGTGTCCGCCACCGATACGATGACGCCCCCGCCGTCGTTAAGATCGGACCTCACGCGCAGGACCCGCGCCCCATCCTTGGCCACCATCGCATCGATCGCGTTCGTGATCAGGTTCAGAAGCACTTGCTGCAGCTGGATTCGATCCCCTCTTACAGGCGGAAGCTTCGGGGCCGGCTCGGCCTGCACCAGGATCCGGTGCCTCTGCAGATCGCCGCGCGTCAAGGTGAGGGCTTCCCCGATAAGTTCGTTGAGGTCGAGCGAAGTTCTGTTCCGGGCGTCCCTCTTGAAGTTCGCCCGAATGCTGTCGATCACCGCTCCCGCGCGATGGCCGTCAGCGACGATCCGCTGCAATGCCGCCTTCGCTTCATCGAGATCGGGCGCCGGGCGAACAAGCCAGCGCAAGCCCGCATCGGCATTCGTGACCATCCCCGACAATGGCTGCTTGACCTCGTGCGCAATCGCGGCCGCGACCGCGTCCCCGGTCAGCAGCCGCGCTTCGCGCTCGCGGCGTTGGGCGAGGACGGCGCGGAGCAGCTGCCCGTAAAGCGCTCGTGATCTCGTACACCAGGACAATCAGCACGAGACTGCCGGACACGAGCCCGGAGGCCCGGCCGGCATACCAGCCGACGGTGAAGCGGACCGGAACGGGATACGCGATTTGACCAATCTCTATCACGTACGCGCACATCACCACCATCAGCCACAGATCGAGCACCGAACGCCGCCGGATCCAGAGCACAATGAGCGCAAGGATGCTCAACAGCGCCACAGACCCGACAGCATAAAGCCAGAGGGTAGAAAAACGCGCTCGATCGAGCATGACGCGGGGCAGTAGCGCGATCGTCCACTGTGAACAGAAATGTCGCGGCACACACGACGGCCGCGGTCATGGCAACGCTCGAACAGATGGCCGCACCTGCGGAGCCCTGCCACACCCGCTTGGCCGGATCGGCATCCTTCAACAGGGCATAGGCGATGACGAACATGGCAAAACCGGCGTGCCACAGAATATAGAGCCAAGTCGTGGTCTGCAGCCCGGCGCCAAGCAAGCCACCGGGCGTGAAGACGCCCGGAAAGGTCAGCATCCACGGGATCACGATGAGCGCCGTAAAGAGATATCCACTCGCGATCACAAGGAGCGCACGCGAACGCAGGATGGAGAACTGGGCGAACAGCAGGACTGCGGTGATCGAATCAATGACGAACATCGCCGTGGCGTAAGCCGGGATGAAGCCGTCGATCTGTCCCGGATGCAGGGTCGAGAGCGGCCCGGCCGTGATGAAAAAGGCGATCACCAGGGCGAGCACGACGGCAAGCGCAAGCCGCTTCTGCGCCCGGCCGGGCGACAAGCTGGAGAGGATGAATTGTTCCCCGTCTCGGACAACGGTCGGCGTCTTCACCATCGGAGCGCCCCTTCGCAGCGGCCGGAACGCGCGGTTCGAACTCATACGGCTTCGCCAGCCTCGCATGCTGCCTCAGTTCGCCGCCATTTCTGCCCATTGGGCCGGTGGACGACAAGCAAGGAAGCGTCGCGGCCTCTGAAAGGCTGGACTGGCAAAGCTTCCTGCGTCATGTGCTCGCGCGAGCGAAAGACTTCAGAACAGCTTTTTCGGTCCATCGCTCCGGTTCTCCCCGGTCCGATTGGTCACCCAGCGTGACCTCAGTGTATTTCATTTGCGCGTGGAAATCGATGTCTGGTTGGGGGTCAATTCGCGTCGATTTGGCATGTCCGCGTCATATCCGGTTAGGGCCATCTGCGGAAGTAAACGCTAATCCGAACGCCCGAAGCGATGTACTACGCGGCCCACATGATCTCGCAAAAGAAAGGGCCGCCCGAAGGCGGCCCATGTAGCAATCTTCCGCTTTGCTTCCGCTAGCTCAGGCGGCCTGCGGCGTGAGCCAGCATCGTGTAGACCTTGCCGGTATCGGAGGTCAGGTAGGACTGCGTGATCGTGCGGTCGCGATCGGTGCGGGCGACGTCGGAGAGCAGCTTTTCGAAATCGGCGATGTAGCGATCGACGGCGGTGCGGAATTCCGGTTCGCGGTCGTACTTCCGCTTGATCTCGTCGAAGGTCTGCTGGCCCTTCAGCGTGTAGAGGCGGCGCGTGAAGACGTCGCGCTCGCCGCGCTGATAGCGGCGCCACAGATCGACCGAGGCATCGTGATCGATCGCACGGGCGATATCGACCGACAGCGAATTCAGCGATTCGACGACATGCCGCGGATTGCGGCTGTCGCTGGCTGCGCTGTGCCGGCGCAGGCTGGGCGGCCGGAGCGGCCGGGCGGGCCGGCGGCAGGCGTTTCTTGAGCGGCTTCGTCTCGCGAGGCGCCGCGCAGGAGGTCGCTGATCCAGCCGCCGGTTTCCTGACGGGCAGGCGTGGCCGGGGCGGGGGCGGCGCGCTGTGGAGCGGGCTGCGGCGCGGCGCCGGCGTCGGAGCGATCGTGCCGCGAAGCGCCAGGCCGTCCTCGATCGGCTGGCGGGCCGGGGCCGGGGCAGGTTGTGGTGCCGCCGGTGCCGGGCGCGGAGCGGGCTGGGCCTGCGCTGCAGCGCGCGCAACCGGCTCGGAGATTTCAAGCTGCTGCGCGGAGCGGCCGACGATCTGCGAGATATCCTGCAGAGCCTTGATCTGCTCGGCAACGGCACGGCGCATCGCGGCCGCGCTTTCCTTGGCTTCTTCCGGAAGGTCGAAGGCGCCGCGCTTCAGCTCGCTGCGCGTCATGTCGAGTTCCTTGCGGATGTCGCCGGCCGAGCGGCGAATTTCCTCGGTGGCGCCGGAGAAGCGGCCAATCGCTTCGTCGACGGCCTCGCGGAGCGATTCGCGGAGTTGCTGGGCGGCGCCGTCGGAGGCGCGGCCCGCCTCGCCGAGCATGCGCTCGACCTCGGAGAGCGATGCCGTGAGGCCGCCGCGAAGGCGGTTGGACAGTTCGCTCGAAGCGGCGTTCCGCATTGCCGAAGGTGCCGTCGATCGTCAGCGTTGGCCTCTTCGCCGGCCTTGACGATGGTGCTGCGCATCGCAGCGGCGGCTTCCTCGGCCCGCTTCTCGGTCTCCGAGAGCACGCGGCCGACATCGGCGAAGGAGGACTGCACGCCCTGGCGCAGATTGCCGGTGACCTGGTTGGCGCGTTGCTCGGCGCGCTCGAAGGCGGTCTCGACCATGCTCGCCGAGCGCGTGCATCGTCTTTTCGATCTCTTCGGAACGCTGGACAAGGCCGACGGACAGGTTCTGCAGCGCGCCTTCGCGTTCTTCGAGCGTCGAGACCAGGTTCGACTGCGCAGCGCCGAGAAGCTGTCGAAGCCTGGGTCAGCACCTTGGAGTGCTCGTCGAAGCGGCCGACGATGCCGCCGACCTGCGACAGCGTCTGACCCGAAATATCGGAGAGGCGGTCGACCTTGCCTTCGAGAAGGCGGGTCGAGGCGGAGACCATTTCGGCAGCCTTGGACGCCGAGTCGGTGAAGCGCGCGGTGGTTTCGCCGAGCCGGCCGTCGACGTTGGTCAGATCTTCTGCCGCGCGGTTCATCATATTCGCCATCGAGGCGCTGTTTGCGGACAGGCGCTCGACGAGCGCGTTGACGTTTGCCAGCAGGCTGCCTTCGATGGCGTTGACCGCGATGGCTGCGCTCTCGGTACGTGCCGCGATCGCATTGGCCAGTGCCGCGTTTTCGGCGCGCAGGCGATCGGCGCTCTGCTCTGGCGGCGGAGGCGATGCGGGCCGCAGCTTCCTTGCCGGTTTCGGCGTAGCGCTCGATCATCGGGCGAGCGGTCTCGTCGATCAGGCGCGACAGCTCGGAGGAGCGGCCGGCGAGCATCGAGTTGAGCTCGCGGGTGCGCTCGTCGAGCGTCGAGCGGATGGTAGTGCCACGCGCTTCCAGCGCCTTTTCGACATCCGTCAAGGTCGCATCGATCTCGCGAGCGCGCTCTTCGAGGCCGGAGCGAATTGCGCTGCCGCGGGCTTCAAGGGCGCGATCGACATCCGCCATCTTTGCGGCGATCTCGTCGCTGGCGCAGGAGATGTGTCGTGCGGATCGCAGTACCGCGCGTTTCCAGCGACTGACTGCGCATCCGAAAGCGCCTGCGAGATGGCGTTGACCTGACCGCCGACGAGGCCCTCGGCCTCGGCGACCTTGTTGACGATCGCGTTGCCGGCTTCGGAGAAGGTCTGGGCGACGGCGGCAGCCTGGCTTGCAAGGCGGTTCTGCGCCTCGGAAACGCGGCTGACGATATGTTCGGAGCGCTCGTCCATGGCACGCGCGAACTCGCTGCTCTTCTGATCGAGGCCTTCGGCGAACTGCTGGCCGGTGCGGGACATCAGTTCGGCCGTACGTGCGGCTTCGGCGTCCATGCCCTGGGCCGCGTCGGCGACGGCGCTGCGCAGCGTCGAGGCAAGGCCGGCGGCCTTGCCTTCGATCGTCTGGTTGACGGCGTTCGAGGCCCTGGTGAGCGCGCGATCCATGGTGGACAGGCGTTCGTCGAGATGTTCGCTGCCGCGATGCATGGCCAGAGCAAGGTTTGCAGTGCGTTCGTCGAGGGAGGCCGCCAGATTTGCGGCACGTTCGTCCATCCACGTCGCAAGGCCGCCTGTCCGATCGTCAAGCGCAGCGGTGAGATTTGCGGTGCGGTTGTCAAGCGCAGCGGTGAGACCGGCGGTGCGGTCGTCGAGCGAGGCCGTGAGATTTGCGGTGCGATCGTCAAGCGAGCCGGTGAATTGTGCCGCGCGATCATCAAGCGCTGCCGTGAGATTTGCAGTGCGATGGTCAAGCGCCGACCTGAGATCTGCAGCGCGATTGTCCAGCGACGCCGTGAAATTTGCGGCGCGCTCGTCGACGGCGGTTGTGAGCGTCGTAGCGCTTTCGTCGATTGCTGCTGCCAGGCGCGCGGTGCGCTCATCGATTGCGCTGGTAAGCGTGTCGCTCGTGCTCTCCAGGACGGTGGTAACGCGCAGGGCGGCATCGTCGCCGAGTTCGCGCAACTGGGAAATGCTCTCCGTGAGCGTCCCGGAGAGGCGGCTGCCTGCGGCATCCACCTGTTCCGCGACGCCGCCGACGCCGTCGCGGATGCGGTTTTCGAGAGCGGTCGAGGCCTGCTTCGACGCGCGAACCGGTTTCGGCAAAGCGGCTCGTCATGCCATCGATGGACTGATCGAGGTGCGTGGAGAAGGTTTCTGCCGAACGCGAGATTTCGCTTGCCGCATCCTGGAAGCGACCGGCGATCTGGCCGGCACCTTCACGCAGCCGCTCTTCCAGCGACTTGGCGCTGTTGTCGATCGTCTGACGGAGCGAGGCTTCGTGATCTTCCAGCGACATTTCGAGCATGCTGGCGCTTGCCGCGACGGAGGCGCCGATGGTCGTCGCCTGGTCGGACAGCGTGTCACGGATCTGCGCATGCGCTTCGCTGAGCGAAAGGCTGATCGCGTTCGAGCGGTCGTCCAGCGTTGCGCGGATGCGCTCATGGGCGGAGGCAAGGCCGCCGTCGATGCGGGCGGCGGCTTCGCTGGTCAGCGCTTCCATCCGTGCAGCCGCATCGCCCGTCAACGTCTCCAGGCGGTCGCTGTTGCGCGTGAGCGTGGAGGAAAGCGCTGCCGCGTGCTCGCCGAGCGAACGTTCGAGCCTGTCCTGATTTTCCGTATAGGCGCTGCGGATGGCGTCTGTCTTGTCGGTGAAGGCACCGGCGACCCGCGCCTCGACGCCCGCGACGGTGTCGAGGATCGCGTTGGTGCGCGCCTCGAGCGCATGATCGAAGCGGCTCTGGCTGTCGTCGAGCGAGATGGCAAGCGCCATCGTCTTTTCATCGAGGGCGTCGGTCAGGCGATCGTGGTTGCTGGACAGCGCATCGACGAGCGCGCTGCTGCGTTCCGCCATGACGCCGTCGATGCGCTCATGGGCAGAATCCAGCGCCTGCGTAATCGCTGCGGCGCGCTGGGAGATGACGTCGTTGAGCTCGTCGGCGCGGCCAAATGCCGAGGTGATCTGCTCCGTGCCGGCGGATACGGCGGCCGTGAGATCGGACGTGGTCGAAAGGAGGGTTTCGCGGAATTCCGTCGAGCGCGCCGCGAGATTGTTGTGCAGGTCGGACGTGCCGGTGGCGAGCGCCAGCGAAATCTCGCCGGTAGCGTTCTGCAGCGCGGATGCCAGTTCGCGGGTGCGGCCCGAAAGGTTCGCCTGCAGTTCGCCGGTGCCGGATGCGAGAGCCTCGGAGAGGTCGCCCTTGGCATTCTGCAGCGCGGACGTCAGCTCGCTGGTACGGCTCGAAAGGTTCGCCTGCAGTTCGCCGGTGCCGGATGCGAGAGCCTCGGAGAGGTCGCCCTTGGCATTCTGCAGCGCGGATGTCAGTTCGCTGGTACGGCTCGAGAGGTTCGTCCGCAGTTCGGACGTGCCGGATGCGAGGGTTTCGGAGATTTCGTCCTTGGCGCTCTGCAGCGCAAAGGTGAGCTCGCTGGTGCGGCCCGAAAGGCTGCCATGCAGCTCGGAAACGCCGGAAGTCAGCGCCTCGGAGATCTCGCCGGTCGCCGTCCGCAGGGCCGAGGTGATCTCGCTGGTGCGGCGTGGAGAGCGCCTCGGAGATCTCGTCGACCTTGCTGCCGATCGCGCTTTCGAGAACTTCCTGGCTGGTGCTCAGCGCCGTTGCCAGCGCAAAGGACTGATCGGTCATCGAGGCGCCAAGGCGCTCGATGCTGGAATTGAGGATGCCGTCGATCGATTCCGAGCCGCCGGCCAGCGTCTCGTTGATGCGGGCGAGGCTTTCCATCAGCTTGGTATCGAGCGAACCGGCGCGCTTGTCGAAGGCATTGGCAAATTCCGCGACGCGCTCGTCGAAGGCTGTCGACAGCTGGGCGACGGTCGTCTGCAGGCGCTCGTCGAAGAAGCCGGAGCGCAGGTCGAGGTCCATGATCGCGTCGTCGGCGGTGGACTGCAGGCTCTGACGGAAGCTTGCGCCCTTTTCGTCGAGCGTGGCTGTTGAGCTTGGCAAGCACGTCGTCGAGCGTCGCCGGTGATCGCGCGTTCGCCGCCAGTCAGGCTGTCGTTGATTTCGCGGGTGCGGGCAATCAGCATTTCGTTGAGCTGGCGGGCGCGCTCGTTCAGCGCCGCATTCAGCTTCTCGGTGTTGGCTGTCCAGCGTGGAGGCGCGGGTTTCGAACTGGCTGAGCAGCTGTTCGCCGTGCTCGCTGAGCGTCGGAGCTGAGCGATTCCAGGCGGGTGTCGAATTCGTGGCTGAGCGCAAAGCCGGACGATGTGAGCGTCTGCAGCAGGCGTATCGGTCTTGGCCGCGAGCAGGCGTGCCGAGCGACTGGATGGCGCGTGTCCGACTTTTCCATCAGCGTTGCGGCGCGCGTATCGATCATCGAGGCGAAGGCTTCGCCGGAGGTCGCGAGGCGCACGGCGATTTCTTCCGTCGCCAGCGACAGTTCTTCCTTCAGCTGGTCATGGACGCCGACGATCGAGCGAGCGGATGCGCTCGGCATGATTGACGATCGCTTCGCGCTCGGAGCCGAGTTCCTGGACGAGGCCGCGCACGCGCAGTTCGTTGTCGGTATAGCTGCGCTCAAGCGCATTGACTTCGGAATGAACCAGCGTCTCGAGCTCGGTGGCGCGCGCGATCGTGCGCTCGATGCCTTCGTTCATGGCCGAGACTTCGCGGCGAACGGCCTGGCCGACCGTCATGATGCGCTCGGAGGCGATGGTTTCCGGCTCGGCGAGACGCAGCGCGACTTCCGCCATCGAGCGGGCGGCGTTGCGCATGTCCTGGGCGCGCGAAATCATGATCGCGAAGGCGTAGAACAGAAGTACCGGGAACGATGATGCCGACGATGCCGGCGATGACGCCGGGCAGGGCCGACGAGATCGGCGAGCGAGCGGATCTGCCAGATCTGCGGGCGAGTAGAGCAGGGACATCAGGCCGAGGCCGCCGACGATCCAGAGCAGCGAGACGAGCGTGGCGTTGCGCACGGCCGAGCGCTGTCGAGCCGCCGTCGAGCGATTTCAGAATGCGTGGCGGCCGTCATGCGGTTGGCGTCGTTGGCCGGCGCGAAGGTCGGCGACTCTGCGGCGCCTGGTCGGCTGCCGCGGCTCTGCGGCGGCGCGGCGTCTGCGTCTTCTGGTCCGCCTGATCGTTGCGGGCAGATTGGATGTGCTCAGACACTTTGGCCTCCGGGGCGTCAGGCGTTTTGCCGCTGCGAGGCGGCGCGCTCTCGCTGGCTGAAATCGATCTGGAGAGCTTCGTCCAATGCCTGGAACGCCTTGTCCTCGATCGACTCGCTGTACTTGTTGTTCGCCATTCGGTTACGCCTCGTTACATCTCAGCCGGTTCAGCCTGCATTCCCGGACATCCGCCGCGCCCGGAGATTAACCCTTGCCTCTCGACCCTTTCCACTCCCGACTCGACGGACGGATAAGCATGTCATTTCAGAGTAGATAGCCGCTTTTGCAAACGGACGGTATCAAAACATTACCACTATCCACTCGGCTCGGCAAAGGCACGTACCATAAACCTACTTTACCAGTATCGTAGTGACACATCCGGCCTGCTGAGACAATTAACGAACCCTTGCCAGCCACTGTCTCGTTAACGCTGTTGTTAACATCTTTTAACATCGATGCGATGGCTGAAAAGCCGATAATTTCAGGATGTTTAACGGACGTTAACCATAGTCGCGAGATTTCCGCCCTCGATGTGCCGGAATTTAACGCGATCGCCATTCTCCCAGCCGCAGCATGCAGTCTAACCGCCAGAGATACAAGACGGGAGAATTGGCACATGGCAGCAGTCGAGTATCGCGTTCGAAGCACCGGATAATTCCCGGGGCCATGCCCCTCGAAGATCGTCCGATCGACCTTGTTCATCTGGCGAAGCAGACGATGGGCGACAAGGCCCTGGAAATCGAAGTGCTTCAGATGTTTGCGCGCCAGGCGCGCGCTTGCCTGCAGGAGCATTCGTCAGCGGCGACGCAAAGAAGATCGACGCCGCGGCGCACCGGCTGAAGGGAGCAGCAAGTGCAGTCGGCGCCTTCCAGGTGTCCGCATGCAGCCGATGCGCTCGAGGCCAATTGCAGCGATGCGGCCCGCATGGCCGCGGTCGGGGCCGCCGTCGTCGAGGCTGAAAATTTCATTCTGAAGCTCTGCCGCTAGAGCTGAGCATTCGTAAAGCCGCTCCGCCCGCTGCTCCACTCCGGAGCGGCGGGTCTTTTTGTGGCCAGCGGCATGACGCAAACGGAAAAGCCTGTCGCTTTTAAATGCTGGAATTAAACCGTGAAGGCGGTCGATGTTGACTGCCCGTCGAGATTTGTTGGAAGAAAAATTCCGGATCCTCCCTCTTCACGATTACCGGAAATCATACATGCCCAAACTGACCATCGTCGCCTTCGACGGCACGCGCTTCGACCTCGATGTCGACCAAGGCTCCACCGTGATGGAAAATGCCGTGCGCAACTCGGTGCCCGGCATCGAGGCCGAATGCGGCGGCGCCTGCGCCTGTGCGACCTGTCATGTCTATGTCGACGAGGAATGGACCGAGCAGCGTCGGGCCGCCGGAAGCGATGGAAGAGGACATGCTCGACTTCGCCTTCGACGTCCGCCCGAGTTCGCGTCTTTCCTGTCAGATCAAGATGAAGGCGGCTCTTGACGGGCTGATCGTGCACGTGCCCGAGCGGCAGGCCTGAGGCTCGGCAGGCCTGATCGGCTGCAAAAAAAGCCTCGCGCGCCAGATGAGCGAGCGAGGCGAGGCGGGCGCATAACCAACGGGTGAGGGAGGAACACCTGCGGCTTCAGAACGCGCCAGGAGAACCCAGCGACGAGAGATCAGGTGCATGCCGACCTAAACTTTCGTAATGTATTCATATTAGCGCGTGTCCGGCTGAGTCGCATAATGCCCAATACTGGTGAGAGGGCTGTGGAGGACGTACAGCTTTTTTCGCACAGGTTTCGTTGTGCAGCTAACAGTTTCGGGTCGCCTTTTGCCTGAAATTTGGCTAATTCTTGCGCCCGGATCGAATTGATTCGGTTATTGAGCAGACGCATCATCCGGCTCTCGAAAATTGACGCCTCGACACGGTCGAATTGCGCCTGCAGCCTGTCGTGCTCTTGTATTCCGCGGTTCGATTCTTCCGAGACCAGCTCCTGAATGGCCTCGCAGGTGCGCTGCGGCAGGCAGCGCAAGGATCGCTTTGTTCCATGACGCGTGCCTGCGTGCGGGCGATTTCCGCGTGACGCTCCTCGTGGCGCTTGATGTCGCTTGAGAGCGTATCCCAGACCATCGACAGCTGCTTGCTTGCGCCCTTGCGGTTGCGCCAGCGCGGCAGGATGATCTGGGTGTGAACGGTGACTTTCGACGCTGCGCGATGTGGCAGCGGCCGTTGCTCTGCACGTAGGTTGCCTTGCCGCCGAAACGGATTTTCGTGGCGCCGGGATGGCGGCGCTGACGAGCCGCCTGCCGTCGGTCCACGCGCGGCTCAGTTCCGCATCGAGCTCGTCGGCGGTTTTGCCGCTGATATCGAAATAGGAATAGCTTCTGCGGCGCAATGACTTCGGCTGCGGCTGGACCGCAGAGTGCAAGCGTCATGGAAAAGCAAGGACGAGACGCATATAACGCGAGGCAGAAGGCATTCGTGATGCTACCAGTGTTGAACTTCGGCGGAGCTTGGGGCATAGCCACCACAAGCGCAATATCGGAGCGTTAGGTTTTTTTATTTTCAATGGGATGGACGGTCGGTGACACAGCTTCAAAGCAATTTCTGGCACGTGGCGCATGGACGCGAGATCGATCTCGGCGCGCGGGCGTCATCATGGCGATCGTCAACGTGACGCCGGATTCCTTTTCCGATGGCGGCCGCTACGAAAGCTGTCGATGCGGCGGTCGCGCATGCGCTTGCGGCGTCGACGAGGGTGCCGCGATCATCGATATCGGCGGCGAAGTCGACGCGGCCGGGCGCCGCGGCAGTCAGCGCCGCGGAGGAGCAGGCGCGCGTGCTGCCTGTCATCGAGGCGCTGCGCGGCAAGACGCGATGCGCTGATTTCCGTCGATACCTACCGCGCCGAGACGGCGCGGCTGGCCGTCGGCGCCGGCGCGCATATCGTCAACGATGTCTTCGGCCTGCAGCGCGAGCCGGAGATCGCGAACGTCGCGGCCGAGACCGGCGCCGGGCTCTGCATCATGCATACCGGCCGCGACCGCGAGAAGCTTGCCTGATGTCATCGACGACCAGTATCACTTTCTCGAGCGCTCGCTCGAGATCGCGGCCGCGGCCGGCGTCGCACGCGAGCAGATCGTGCTCGATCCGGGCTTCGGCTTTGCCAAGGATGCCGAGGAGAATCTCGAGCTGATGGCGCGTTTCGCCGAACTGCACCGCTTCGGACTGCCGCTGCTGGCCGGTACGTCGCGCAAGCGCTTCATCGGTGCCGTGACCGGACGCGACGCGCCGGACCGGGATGTCGGCACGGCGGCGACAAGCGCGCTTCTGCGGCTTGCAGGGCGCGGCGATTTTCCGAGTACACAATGTCGCAATCAACAGGGATGCGCTGGCGGTCGCGGATGCTATGCTGGCGACGCGCGGCGAAATTCGAGCGGGAAGGAGACATGATGACGGCATGATCTACACGATCACCCTGCAGAACTGCGCCTTCTTCGCCCGTCACGGCGTGCACGACGAGGAGGAGTTCCTCGGCCAGCGCTTCTTCGTCGATGCCGAGCTCGATGTCGATCGCCGGCGATGCGCTCGAAAGCGATTCGATCGACGACACCGTGCAATTACGGCATCGCCTTCACCGTGATCGAGGAGATCGTCACCGGCAAGCGGCGCTATCTGATCGAGGCGCTGGCGCTCGATATCGCCAAGGGCGCTCTGCGAGCGTTTCCGCAGATCACGCGCGCCAAGATCACGGTGCGCAAGCCGAATGCGCCGGTTCCCGGCGTGCTCGACTATGTGCAGGTGAGCGTTGAGCATTTTGCCTGAGCAGTCGATTGACGACCTGCGACCCTCGGTCTCGGCGGCAATATCGGCGATCCCGTCGACGCCATGGCGCCGGCGCTTGCGGCTGCTCGACGCGCGTGCCGGACTGCCGCGTCGACGCGGTTTCGCGGCTCTATCGCACGCCGCCCTGGGGCAAGACCGACCAATCCTTCTTCTTCAATGCCTGCGCCGCGGTCGACACGACGCTTGCGCCGGAGGCGCTGCTCGACGTCTGCCTCGGTATCGAGCGCGACATGAAGCGCGAGCGCATCGAGCGCTGGGGGCCGCGGACGATCGATATCGATATGCTGACCTATCGGCGATGTCGAGCAGGATGCGCCGCGACTGGAACTGCCGCATCCGCGCATGACCGAGCGTGGGTTCGTGCTGATGCCGCTTGCCGATTTCGCCGCCGGATCTCGTCGTCAACGGCCGGACGGTGGCGGAATGGCTTGCGCGAGGCCGATGTCGCAGGGCATCGAGGTCGCCGATGAAGATCGCGACTGGTGGCGCAGCCAGCTGAAATGAAGAAAGCGGCGGAAAATGCCGCCGCTTCGATGCGACTCTGCTATCAGCAGCGTTCTACTCGATCGAGCCGACCGTCATCTCGTCGACCTGGCGGTTCAGCGTGAGGCCGATGACCGGGATCATCTGGTCTTCGACCTTGACCGAGATCGTGACGTTCATCGTCTTGTCGTCGCTGACGCGGGCAATCATCGCGCCGTTCAGCTTGGCGCGGTTGAGGCCGACGACGACCGTGTCCTGTCGGTGACGGTGCCGGAGATGACATCGAGGCCCTTGCCGGCGGCGCCGTCGAGGAACTTGCCCTTGTAGCTGCTGCCGGCCTGGGTGATCACGGCGGTCATCGGCTGCTTGAAGACGCCGACGCGGCAGGTGCCGTCGAGCTTGATGCCGGTGCCGCCGTCGTTGACGGCTGACCGATCAGATTGCAGGTGAATTTCGTGCCCTTGTACTTGCCGGCGACGATTTCGCCCGGGCCCTTCCAGGTGCCGGCGACGGACTCGAAGAAGGCCTTGTCGCGGGTTGCCGCGGTCGGCTGCAGGCGTACCAGTCTGCCAGCGGAGACAATGCCGCGGCGGCGAGGCCGCATACGAAGAGAAACTTGGCGCGAAAACATGGACTTTCCCTGGCGAACACGAACCGGAAACTGGCTGCCGAGTTTTGCCGAAGAATGGTTAATGCTTGGTTTCCAATAGTGCCGAAATGCACTGGAATTACAAGGGCTTTCGCGAGCATGGGAGGGTTCAAGATTACGTCGCTAATGCTATGAATCGTCACTGTCTTTCGCCGCACTCTCCGTTACGGAAGGCGTGAAGTGCAGAAAATCGCCAGCAATGTTATGTTGTTGCTCGTGCGCGGCGCATGGACGGCGTCAGATCGCCGATGAAATCGCCGATGCCCGGGCGTTTCAGCGCCTGAAAGGCAAGCGGACGGCAGAGATCCATCGCGGCGATGCCGATGCGGGCGGTCATCAGGCCGTTGATGACGCCTTCGCCGAGCCGGGCCGAGAGTTTCGAGGCGAGGCCGTGGCCGAGCACCTGCTGCACGAGGCTGTCGCCGACGGCGATCGAGCCGGTGACGGCGAGATGGGCGAGCACGTCGCGCATCAGCCGGATCATGCCGAGCGTGCCGGGCCTGCCGCCGTAGAGCTCGGCCATGGCGCGGATCAGCCGCGCCGATTCGTAGAGCACATAGAGCAGATCGACGAGCGCGCGCGGGCTGACGGCGGTGACGATCGAGACGCGCTTGGAGGCGTTGAGGATCAGCGCGCGGGCCTGGCGGTCGAGCGGCGCCAGCAGTTCGCGTTCGGCGAGCGTCGATCAGATGCGGCGCGTCGATGATGTCGTCTTCGGTCGCCTTCAGCGTGGCGCGGCCCTTGGCGGTCTCGGGCTTGGCCGGCAAGCAGAGCTGCAAGGCGCTTGACCAGGGCGCGTGCCTTGCGCGGGCTTGCGTCTCGAGCGATGGCGGCCTCCGCCTCCGCCTTGATCGTCTGCACGGCGGCAAGCCGCATCATGCCCGCCGTTTCGCGAATGACGATGGCGAGGACGGCGAGGATGCCGATCGCCAGCGCCGCAAGCGCGGTATAGCCGAGCCAGTCGGCGCGGGTGAAGAGATCGCGGATCAGGCTGTCGGTCCAGAGGCCGAAGGCGAGCGACAGGAGAATGCCGAAGGCGCCGAGCGCGATCTTGGCGAAGGACGATGCGCCGCTTGCGCGGCGCGGCGACCGGCACATGCGGGCAGATGTCCTTGTCCGGGTTGAGGAACGGATCGTCCTCGTCCGGCGTCAGGACGACTTCGCCGTCGAAAGCTTGCGGGTTTGCGGCGCTCCGCCGTCGTTTCGCGTCTCGACGCGGGCGCGGCTCGTCCTCGAAGGAGAAGGCGGCGGGGCGCGGCGCGGCAGGTCCGGATCTCCTGAGGCGGTTTGCTCATGCGAGGCGGTCTCCGAACAGGAACTGCATGGCCCGGTCGAGCCGGATATGCGGCACCGACAGCTTGATGCCGCCGCCGGTTTCCTCGAGCTGCGGCGGCCGGAAGCGGACGACGTTCACATCCGGCAGTTGGACATCGCGGCGTCCGGATTCAAGTGCTGTCGAACAGGCATTCCGGATTTTCCGGCAGATCGCCGGGGAAGATCGCCGTCTTGCGGTTGCCGTCGAAGCGTCTCGCCGTCGATCGTCTCGCCTTCGATCGGCGTGCCGACGATGACCGGCAGTGTCGTGGCCGTCGCGCTTGACGGTCGCCTCGCGCGTGGCGCGCACGGAGGCGAGCGCCATGACGTCGATGCCGGCGCCGCCATGCCGATGCGCTCGATGGCGCGATCGACGAGGCGGCGCGTCAGCGCCTCCAGCCGGTCGTGGCTTTCGTGATGCAGATGATCGGCCTTGGTGGCGGCGACCAGCACGCGGTCGATGCGGCGGCCGAGAAGCGAGGAGAGCAGCGAATTGGTGCCCGGGCGGAAACAGGCGAGCACATCGGTCAGCGCACGTTCCAGATCCTGTACCGCCTCCGGGCCGCGATTGATCGCCTGCAGCGCGTCGACCAGAACGATCTGCCGGTCGAGCCGCGCGAAATGTTCGCGGAAGAAGGGTTTGACGACGACGGACTTGTAGGCCTCGTAGCGCCGCTCCATCATTGCCCAGAGCGAGCCCTTCGGCGGCCTTGCCTTCGGGCGGAGTGCACCAGCGGCGCGAAGGTCAGCGCCGGCGAGCCGTCGAGATCGCCCGGCAGCAGGAAGCGGCCGGGCGGCAAGGTCGACAGCGAACGTTCGTCGGACTTGCAGGCCTTCAGATAGTCGGTGAAGGCGGCGGCGAGCTCGCGCGCCCGCATCTCGTCGGCGGGTGCGGTATCGTCGGTCGCCCGCGGTCAGCGCCAGCCAGTCGCGCGACAGCTCCGCGCGGACGCCGGTCTGCGGCCGAGCGCCAGCGTCTCCTCGCTGAAGGTGCGGAAGTCCTTGGCGAGCAGCGGCAGATCGAGCAGCCATTCGCCGGGATAATCGACGATATCGATCGACAGGCGGCCGGGCGAGAACAGCCGGTTCCAGCCGCTGGCGCTCTGATAGTCGAGCGTGATGCGCAGTTCCGAAATGGCGCGCGTCGAATCCGGCCAGATGCGGTCCTTCACCAGCGCGCGGATGTGATCCTCGTACTGGAAGCGCGGCACGGCATCGTCCGGCTGCGGCTCGAGACGGACGGCCGAGACGCGGCCGGACTGCACCGGCTCGAACAGCGGCAGGCGACCGCCGTTCAGCAGATTGTGGACCAGAGACGAGATGAAGACCGTCTTGCCGGAACGCGAAAGGCCGGTGACGCCGAGCCGGATCGTCGGATTGACGAGGCCTGTCGCGCGGTCGGCGAGATTGTCGAAGCGCGATGCGCGCGTCGTCGGTGAAGGAGGTCAGGCTTGGCGGCAAGGCGGGATCCCTGGTTGACAGCGCTCAATGGCAATATAGGAAGCGGATGCGACGCCGAAAAGAGACGCCATGCGGCAGCCGCGAAATGCGCTCCGCTCGAGTCGCTGCCGAACCTAGTCGGTGAGAAATCCAGGCTCGCGGCCGACGTTGTCGAAATCGAGGACGGCAAGGCCCGGCGGTCGGAAAGCCGTCGGGCAATGCGCGCGACGCAGCGCGTCATGGCCGATCAGCGCTTCCAGCGTCTGCTCGATGGTCGGGTTGTGGCCGACCAGCATGACGGAGTCCGCAGTCGCCTGGATGCGATGATCTCGAGATAGATGTCCGGCGTGGCGTTGTAGAGCGCATCGACGTAACGAATCTCGAGTCGACGGGCCCATGGCGCGGTGTATGGCGTCGGCCGTCTGGCGGCAGCGCAGTGCCGTCGAGCAAATGACGAGATCCGGCTGGTAGCCCTTGTCGGCTGCGTTGTCGGCGACGATTTCGGCTTCGGCATAGCCCTTGTCGTTGAGCGGCCGGTCGAAATCCTGCTGGCCGGGCGCGGCCCAGCTGCGGCCTTCGGCATGACGCAGCAGGTAGATCCGGGAAGGCGGTGGCGTGATGCTGGTCATGGCGGAATTCCACGTGCTCGAAGTGAGCCCTTTGACGTAGCGCCGTCGATCGCCGTGTGCCGTCAACACGCATCGAGCTCATCGCGCGATGCGGCAGTCTGAGCGCGTCATTCACGCAACAGGTTATGGTTCTACCACATTTTTGGTAATCGCGAATATATGATGAAAAAATAGACCTGTTAGCCGAATTTTATGACAGATTTAAAAATCCGTTTACCGCGTCGTATTTGGCTTGAATCGACGCGATGCGGTTGGGATATACAGCCGCGCCAGATGAGATGTTCTTCAGGAGAATCGCGTTGAGTGAGAAGATCGATCTTAGCAATTATGTTCCCTCGGAAGACGAGGAATTCATGAACGTAAACCAGCGGGCCTATTTTCAGAGCAAAGCTTGGTCGCCTGGAGAAATGATATCCTCAGAGAAGCGCGCGAAACACTCGATCACCTCGCCGAAGAAAGCGCAAACCATCCGGATCTCGCTGACCGGGCATCTTCCGAAACCGACCGGGCCATCGAGCTTCGGGCCCGCGACCGTCAGCGAAAGCTGATCTCCAAGATCGATGCAGCTCTGCAGCGGATCGAAGACGGCACCTACGGCTACTGCGAGGAAACCGGCGAGCCGATCGGTCTCAAGCGTCTCGACGCCCGGCCGATCGCCACCCTGTCGATCGAAGCGCAGGAGCGTCACGAGCGGCGCGAAAAAGTCTACCGCGACGAGTAAGCCGTTTCGATGGCCTGCTAAACAATAAAGGCACGCGCGAGATTTGCGTCGTGCCTTTTTTGTTTCGCGCAAGACCGGCCAGCGTTCCGCTATTTGTCCCGATTGACGCTCATTTCGCCGAAGATGCGGGCGACTTCCTTTTGAAGCGTCGGCATCGGTGCCGGTGATCGGCGCCATTTCCGGATCGCGGCGTGCGCAGACTGCCGGCTGCGGCGGAACTGGCCGGGCGGCGGCGCATTCGGATGATCCGCGCCGAACGATGCGTCTGCGTCAGCCTGCCAGTATGCTGGTCATCTCTGCTCGAAGAATGCGTTCGAACTCGCTGGCGGACGCCCTTCGGAGCTGCGGCTGCGTCGCCTCTAACGACGGGGATGCCTGCTGTCGACACGGGCTGTGCGGCCGGCGGCGTCGAGAGCTGCGGCTCGACCGCTGCTTGCGGCAGAACCCGCTGGCGAGCTGCATCGAGAATGTCGGCGGCGACTGGCGCCTCGATCAGCCGTAGCGGCCGGGCGTGCGGTGGGCTGGGGCTGATCGGCGGCGGCGGAGCGGCGGGACGGTTGCGGACGCTCGAGTGCCGCCGGACCGGTGTCGCCGATGCGGTGGTCGGCTTGCGGCAGCGCCGGTGCAGCGCGCGCCGCAACAACGGGCTCCGACTGGACGCGGACGTGGCTCGACGGCAGGCGACGGTTGCCGGGACTTCGGCTCTTCAGGTTGACGCTCGACAGGCGCGGCCGCCTCGGCTGCTGCACGACCGGCTGTTCGGGCGCCGCGATGCATTCCGGCGCGGTTGCGGCGCCGGTGCGGACCTAAAGGCATGGCTCGAAGCTATCTCCGCCATCCGCCGGATACGGCTTTCGATGACGATATCGGTCGGGCCGCCGATCATGATCAGGTGCTCGACGTCGTCGCGGCGCACCAGCACAAGCCGGCGGCGAGTATCGACGGCTGCCGCATCCAGCACCTGCAGGCGCGGCTGGCGGTTCTTGCCGCCGCGCACGAAGGGCGAGGGCGCTCGGTTGCGGAGGATCCAGAGGATGCCGATCAGAAGCAAGCAGGGCAATGCCGACCCCGCCGGCTGCGAGGAGGAAACGGCTGCCATAGGCGCCCGACGATATCGTCGAACATGTCCATTTACTCCCGTTGCAACTGTCGCCATATCTGACGGCTTTTCCGTTCCGTAAGCAATGGCTCGCGTGCCTTGTCCATTGTCATCGACATGAGGCGATCATATGCGACAGGTATCATCCCGGAGACATACATGTGGATCATTGCTTTGATACAGGCGCTCGTTCCCTGTGAATTCAAGCATTTCTTGGCCCTGTCACAGCGTTTTTGCCGGCGCAGCAAATTGCTAAGAATGAATCGAACGGCCTGATTCCTGCGATCCGTCTTAGTGCATTACGTGAGCAAGGACGGACGGGCGGAGACGAGGGGTTTATGACGAAACCGCGTCAGGCCGACGACTATCAGCGTGCCGATGGTGGATCGCGGAGGTCGTTCGGGCACGGTGCTGCGGATCATTCTGCTTGCGCTGGTCCTGGTCGCGGCCGCCGCGGCTTTTGTCGTCTTCAAGGACTCAGCTCGACAACGAGATCGTGCTTGGCGTTCTCGGCGTGCTGGCCATGGTCGGCATCTTCTTCCTGGTCTCCTCGGTCATCGGCTTCATCGAGGTGATGCCGCAGTCGCAGTCCGACAGCCTGGCGCGCGTCGTTCCTCGAACAGCCATCCGGACGGCACGCTGATCACCGACGACAAGGGCCGGATCATCTATGCCAATGCCGCCTACGGCGCGCTGACCGGCGCCAGCCAAGGCGACCGAGGTGCAGATCGCTCGAAACGCTGCTGTCGCGCAACCGCGAATCCAACGAGGCGCTCTACCGGCTGACCAACGGTCTGCGCGAGGGCAAGGAGGGCCAGGAGGAATTCCGCCTGCTGAAGCCGCTCGGCCCGGCGGCAGGCAGCGGTTCCGGCGCACATTGGTATCGCCTGAAGGCGCGTGTACTGCCGCCGGAGGACGGCGAGCGGCAAAGCCGCTTCATATCTGGCAGATCACCGACATCACCTCCGAGCGGGACGACCAGGAGCGCTTCTTCAAGGAACTGCAGAACGCCATCGACTATCTCGATCATGCGCCGGCCGGCTTCTTCTCGGCCGGCCGCAAGGGCGAGATCTTCTATCTGAATGCGACGCTTGCCGAATGGCTGGGCCTCGATCTCACCAAATTCAGCCGGGCTCGATGACGATCGGCGATCTCGTGGCGGGCGAGGGGCTGGCGCTGATCCAGTCGGTGCAGGCCGAACCGGGCCTGAAGAAGACCGAGACGCTCGATCTCGACCTGCGCAAGGCCAACGGCCAGAGCCTGCCGGTGCAGATCGTCCACAGCGTCACGTCGATGCGCGACGGCGCGCCGGGCGAAAGCCGGACCATCGTGCTTGACGCGCGGCAACGAGCGACGAGAGCGACCAGTCGGCTTCCGCTGCCGCGATGCGCTTCACCCGCTTCTTCAACAACACGCCGATGGCGATCGCCTCCGTCGACGGCGACGGCCGGATCCTGCGCACCAACGCGCCGTTCCTGAAGCTCTTCTCCGGCGTCGTCTCGCGCGACGATATCGAGCATGGCGCGCTCTCGAAGCCGTCGTCCAGGAAAGCGATCGGCCGCGGCTGCGACGAGGCGCTGGCCGCCGCCAAGGACCGGCAGGGCGACATCGCGCCGATCGATTCCCGCATCCGACCGACGAAGCGCGGCATTTCCGCTTCTACGTCAATGCCGTCATCGACCAGAGCGACGAGGCGCCGGAAGAGGCGGCGATCGTCTATGCCGTCGAGATGACCGAGCAGAAGGCGCTGGAAACGCAGATGGCGCAGACGCAGAAGATGAATGCGGTCGGCACGCTGGCGGGCGGCATCGCGCATGACTTCAACAACGTGCTGACGGCGATCCTGCTTTCCTCCGACCACCTGCTGCTGCAGGCGCGGCCCATCGGATGCCAGCTTCGCCGATCTGATGGAGATCAAGCGCAACGCCAACCGCGCCGCCGTGCTGGTGCGCCAGCTGCTGGCCTTCTCGCGCAAGCAGACGATGCGGCCGACGGTCCTCAACCTCACCGATGTCGTCGGCGACCTGCGCATGCTGGTCGACCGGCTGCTGTCCGGCACCAACGTCAAGCTCGATGTCGATTACGGCCGCGATCTCTGGCCGGTGAAAACCGATCTGTCGCAGTTCGAGCAGGTGCTGATCAATCTCTGCGTCAACGCCCGCGACGCCATGCCGGATGGCGGCACGCTGACGCTGCGCACCCGCAATCTGACGGCCGCCGAGGTGGCCGCGCTTCAACTATTCGCGACCTGCCGCACGAGGACTATGGTGCTGGTCGAGGTCGCCGATACCGGCACCGGGCATCGCGCCCGAGATCATGGACAAGATCTTCGAGCCCTTCTTCACGACCAAGGAAGTGGGCAAGGGCACCGGGCTTGGCCTTGCCATGGTCTACGGCATCATCAAGCAGTCCGGCGGCTACATCTCACCCGGAATCCGAAGTCGGCAAGGGTACGACCTTCCGCATCTTCCTGCCGCGCCATATCGCCGAAGCGGCCGTCGCCGGCCGAAGCGGAGGCTCTGAGCGCGGCGCGAGCCGGCACTGGCCGAGCAGCGCGGCCGCAGCCCGCCGGAGCAGCCGGCGGACCTGACCGGCAATCGGCCGTCGTTCTGCTGGTCGAGGACGAGGAGGCGGTGCGCCGGGGCGGCAAGCGCATGCTGGAGACGCGCGGCTACACCGTCCACGAGGCGGGTTCCGGCGTCGAGGCGCTCGACATCATGGAAGAGCTGGACGGCAAGGTCGACATCGTCGTCTCCGACGTCGTCATGCCGGAAATGGACGGGCCGACGCTGCTGCGCGAACTGCGCAAGAACTATCCGGACCTGAAGTTCATCTTCGTCTCCGGCTATGCCGAAGACGCCTTTGCCCGCAACCTGCCGGCCGGACGCCAAGTTCGGCTTCCTGCCGAAGCCCTTCTCGCTGAAGCAGCTTGCCGTCGTCGTCAGGGAAATGCTCGATAGCGAATAGGGAGGCGGCAAGCGCCTCCCCGTCAGATTTCAATCGTCCAGCGCGACCGCGATTTCGGCCGCCAGACGCGCATTGTTCTCGACGAGCGCGATATTGGTCTTCGAGGCTGCGGCCATCGGTCAGGTCGAAGATGGTGCTGAGCAGATAGGGCGTGACCGCCTTGCCGGAGATCTCGTCGCGCTCGGCACTGTCGAGCGCCCGCTCGATGTAGATTTCCATCTCCTCGCGCGGGATTTCATCGGCTTCCGGCACCGGATTGGCGATCAGCATGCCGCCGTCGATGCCGAGCTGTTCGCGCGTCGTCTGGAAATTGGCGATCGCGGCCGGGCTGTTCAGCGTCAGCGGGCTCGGCAAGCCCGAGGAGCGCGACCAGAAGGCCGGGAATTCGTCGCTGTCATAGGTGACGACGGGCACGCCGCGGGTTTCCAGCACTTCGAGCGTCTTCGGAATGTCGAGGATCGCCTTGGCGCCGGCGCAGACGACGATGACGCCGGTGCGGGCGAGTTCCTCGAGGTCGGCCGAGATGTCGAAGCTTTCCTCGGCGCCGCGATGCACGCCGCCGATGCCGCCGGTCGCAAAGACCTTGATGCCGGCGCGCGCGGCCGCGATCATCGTCGCGGCGACCGTCGTGGCGCCGGTGCGGCGCTCGGCAATCGCGAAGGCGAGATCGGCGCGCGAGACCTTCATCGCGTCCTGCGTCTTGGCCAGCGCTTCCAGCTCTCCCGGCTTCCAGGCCGATATGCAGCATGCCGTCGATGACGGCGATCGTTGCCGGCACGGCACCTTCCTGCGCGGATGATCGCCTCGACGCTGCGGGCCATCTCGATATTGCCGGGATAGGGCATGCCATGGGTGATGATGGTCGATTCCAGCGCCACGATCGGCGCGCCGCGCGGCTTGGCGGCGGCAACCTCCTTCGAATAGGAGATCGGCAGGAGGGGGAGATGGGCTTGGTCATGGTCGGTCCTTGCTGACGGTTCATGCGAAATTGGCGCGCTTCATGACAGAATTTCGGCTGCGCGGAACAAGAGCCAGCATTGCCTTCAGCAGCTCGGGCGTCAGATTTTCCGATGACGGCGAGCGGCGACTGCACGGTGATGCGCGGCAGCCGCCGCGCCGTGGCGCACGGCCTCGTCGAGCGGCAGGCCTGCAAGCAGGGCGGCGAGGATGCCGGCGGCAAGCGAATCGCCGGCACCGGTGACATCGGCGACCGTCATCGACGATGCGGCGGCTGCAGGCTGATGGCGTCGTCCCTGCAGAAGGCGATCAGCTCGCGCTGTCCGCGGGTGATCGACGCCGCCCTTGAGGCCGAGTCGCCCGCAAGATGGCCGGCCATTGCCGCGGATCGTCCGGGCGGCTGCCGGTCAGCGCGCGGCTTCCGCCTCGTTCAGGAACAGATAGTCGATACCGGCGAGGCAGGGCTTAAGCCGCACCACCTTGGCCGGCGAAATGGCGATCGCGGCGAGCGGCTTGCCGCAGCGCAGCTGCGCGCGGTCGACGATGGCCGCGAGCGTCTCCTCCGGCAGGTTGGCGTCGGAGAGGATGAGATCGGTCGCCGCGAAGGCGTCGCGCACGGCCGCGGATCGCCAGCCGGCGCGGCACGAACAGCCGGTAGAGCTCCATGTCGGCAAGCGCGATCACCAGATTGCCGTCGCGCTCGAGGATCGCCGTATAGCTCGGCGTCTTGCGGTCGAGAAAGATGAAGGGCCGGTCGTCGATGCCGGCTGCGGCGCGCCGCCTCCGCCACCATCTCGCCGACCGCATCGCCGCCGCGCGGCGAGATCATCGCGCACGTCGAAGACCGAGCCGGGCCAGATTGCGCGCCGCATTGAAGCCGCCGCCGCCCGGCTCCTCGAACCAGGTGCCGGGATTGCTGGCGCCCGGCGCCGTCTCGCCGAAGATGCGGCCGCGCCGATCGATATGGGCGCCGCCGAGAACGAGAATCTTCTTGCCATCATCGTATGCTCCTCAGCCGATCCGAAGAGGCGAATCGCAGCCGCGCTGATATTGCGCGCAGATGCCAGGCGCAGCGATGCGTAAGTCGCTTGCGATGCATCGATGAAAACAAATATAGAACACGAGCTCGTTTTACCTTTTTCTTTCAATTGTTTGATGCGCTCTTGCGAAATGAGAACAAATAGAGTACAAAATCTCATCAGCGGCGACATTGCTTGAGCGGCTTCAATAACCTAAAGGTGGATCGAATGTCTCAGAATTCTTTGCGGCTTGTAGAGGACAAATCGGTGGACAAAAGCAAGGCACTTGAAGCGGCACTCTCCCAGATCGAGCGGTCGTTCGGCAAGGGCTCGATCATGAAGCTCGGCTCGAACGAGAATGTCGTCGAGATCGAAACGGTTTCGACCGGCTCGCTCAGCCTCGATATCGCGCTCGGCATTGGCGGCCTGCCGAAGGGCCGCATCGTCGAAATCTACGGGCCGGAAAGCTCCGGCAAGACGACGCTGGCGCTGCAGACGATCGCCGAAGCGCAGAAGAAGGGCGGCATCTGCGCCTTCGTCGATGCGGAACATGCGCTCGATCCGGTCTATGCCCGCAAGCTCGGCGTCGATCTGCAGAACCTTCTGATCTCGCAGCCGGATACCGGCGAGCAGGCGCTCGAAATCACCGATACGCTGGTGCGCTCCGGCGCCGATCGACGTTCTCGTCGTCGACTCGGTCGCGGCGCTGACGCCGCGCGCCGAAATCGAAGGCGAGATGGGCGACAGCCTGCCGGGCCTGCAGGCTCGCCTGATGAGCCAGGCGCTGCGCAAGCTCACCGCTTCGATCTCGAAGTCGAACACCATGGTCATCTTCATCAACCAGATCCGCATGAAGATCGGCGTCATGTTCGGTTCGCCGGAAACGACGACCGGCGGCAACGCGCTGAAGTTCTATGCCTCCGTCCGCCTCGACATCCGCCGCATCGGCGCGGTCAAGGAACGCGAAGAGGTGATCGGCAACCAGACCCGCGTCAAGGTCGTCAAGAACAAGATGGCGCCTCCCTTCAAGCAGGTCGAATTCGACATCATGTATGGCGAAGGCGTTTCCAAGACCGGCGAACTGGTCGATCTCGGCGTCAAGGCCGGCATCGTCGAGAAGTCCGGCGCCTGGTTCTCCTATAACAGCCAGCGTCTCGGCCAGGGCCGCGAGAACGCCAAGATCTTCCTGCGCGACAATCCGGATCTCGCCCGCGAGATCGAGCTGTCGCTGCGCCAGAATGCCGGCCTGATCGCCGACCGCTTCCTGCAGAATGGCGGACCGGATGCCGATGACGGCGACGATGCCGCTGCGGACATGTAGATCGTCGCTGTATCGAGCGTCAGCTCGGATGCAATTCGAAACCGGCCGCATTCTTGCATCAGGAATGGCGGCCGGTTTTGTTTGTCGGCTGGACAGTGGCGGGGGCGAACGATAAAAGCCAGTGGATTTTAAAAGTTTCGACGCTGCCATCCGGGCAGCAGTATGAAGGGCATAGCATGAGCGGCGTGAATGAAATCCGGTCGACCTTTCTCGACTATTTCAAGAAGAACGGCCACGAGATCGTGCCGTCGAGCCCGCTCGTGCCGCGCAACGACCCGACGCTGATGTTCACCAATGCCGGCATGGTGCAGTTCAAGAACGTCTTCACCGGTCTGGAACAGCGTCCCTATACGACGGCGTCGACGGCGCAGAAATGCGTGCGCGCCGGCGGCAAGCACAACGACCTCGACAATGTCGGCTATACCGCGCGCCACCACACCTTCTTCGAAATGCTCGGCAATTTCTCCTTCGGCGACTATTTCAAGGAGCGCGCGATCGAGCTTGCCTGGAACCTGATCACCAAGGAGTTCGGCCTCGACGCCAAGCGCCTGCTGGTCACCGTCTATCATACCGACGACGAGGCCTTTGACCTCTGGAAGAAGATCGCCGGCCTTTCCGACGACAAGATCATCCGCATCCCGACCAGCGACAATTTCTGGGCGATGGGCGATACCGGTCCCTGCGGTCCGTGCTCGGAAATCTTCTACGACCACGGCGACCATATCTGGGGCGGCCCTCCCGGCTCGCCGGAGGAGGACGGCGACCGCTTCATCGAGATCTGGAACCTCGTCTTCATGCAGTACGAGCAGGTGACGAAGGAAGAGCGCGTCGACCTGCCGCGTCCGTCGATCGACACCGGCATGGGCCTCGAGCGCGTTGCCGCCGTGCTGCAGGGCAAGCACGACAACTACGACATCGATCTGTTCCGCGCGCTGATCGAGGCGTCGGAAGAGGCAACCGGCGTCAAGGCCGAGGGCGAGCGTCGCGCCAGCCACCGCGTCATCGCCGACCATCTGCGCTCCTCCGCCTTCCTGATCGCCGATGGCGTGCTGCCGTCGAACGAAGGCCGCGGCTATGTGCTTCGCCGCATCATGCGCCGCGCCATGCGCCATGCGCAGCTGCTCGGCGCCACGGAGCCGCTGATCTGGAAGCTGCTGCCGGCGCTCGTGCAGCAGATGGGCCGCGCCTATCCGGAACTGGTGCGCGCCGAAGCGCTGATCTCGGAAACGCTGAAGCTCGAGGAAACCCGCTTCCGCAAGACGCTGGAGCGCGGTCTGTCGCTGCTTTCGGATGCGACGACGACGCTTCACAAGGGCGACATGCTCGACGGCGAGACCGCCTTCAAGCTCTACGACACCTATGGCTTCCCGCTCGACCTGACGCAGGATGCGCTGCGCGCCCGCGGCATCGGCGTCGATATCGCAGGCTTCACCGATGCGATGGAGCGGCAGAAGGCCGAGGCCCGCTCGCATTGGGCCGGCTCCGGCGACAAGGCGACCGAGACCATCTGGTTCGAGCTCAAGGAAAAGCACGGCGCCACCGAATTCCTCGGCTACGACACGGAGACGGCCGAAGGCGTCGTCCAGGCGATCGTCAAGGACGGCGCTGCCGTCGACAGCGCCTCGGCCGGCGACAAGGTGCAGATCGTCGTCAACCAGACGCCGTTCTACGGCGAATCCGGCGGCCAGATGGGCGATACCGGCGTCATCTCGGACGACATGCGAAGGTTGAGGTCACCGATACGCAGAAGAAGGGCGAGGGCCTGTTCGTGCATCTCGGCACCGTTGTCGAAGGCACGATCAAGGCCGGCGACGCGGTCGCGCTGACCGTCGATCACGCCCGCCGCTCGCGCCTGCGCGCCAACCACTCGGCGACCCATCTGCTGCATGAGGCGCTGCGCGAAGTGCTCGGCACGCATGTGGCGCAGAAGGGCTCGCTGGTCGCGCCCGAGCGCCTGCGTTTCGACGTCTCGCATCCGAAGCCGATGTCGGCCGAGGAACTGAAGGTCGTCGAGGACATGGCCAACGAGATCGTGCTGCAGAACGCGCCGGTTACCACGCGCCTGATGAGCGTCGACGACGCGATTGCCGAAGGTGCGATGGCGCTGTTCGGCGAGAAGTACGGCGACGAGGTGCGCGTCGTGTCGATGGGGCAGGGCGTGCGCGGCGCGAAGGCCGGCAAGCCCTATTCGGTCGAGCTCTGCGGCGGCACGCATGTCGTCGGCGACCGGCCAGATCGGCCTGATCCGCGTCCTCGGCGAAAGCGCCGTCGGCGCCGGCGTTCGCCGCATCGAGGCGGTGACCGGCGAATCCGCGCGCGACTATCTGGCCGAGCAGGACGAGCGCGTGAAGACGCTTGCCTCGTCGCTGAAGGTGCAGCCGGGCGATGTGCTGTCGCGCGTCGAAGCGCTGATGGACGAGCGCCGCAAGCTCGAGCGCGAACTGGCCGACGCCAAGCGCAAGCTCGCCATGGGCGGCGGGCAGGGCGGCTCGGCCGATGCCGTGCGCGAGGTCGCCGGCGTCAAATTCCTCGGCAAGGCGATCACCGGCGTCGATCCGAAGGATCTGAAGGGCCTCGCCGATGACGGCAAGACCAGCCTCGGCTCCGGCGTCGTGACGCTGATCGGCGTTTCCGAAGACGGCAAGGCGAGCGCCGTCGTCGCCGTGACGCCGGATCTGACCGGCCGCTTCAGCGCCGTCGATCTCGTCCGCGTCGCCTCCGCCGCTCTCGGCGGCAAGGGCGGCGGCGGCCGTCCGGACATGGCCCAGGCCGGCGGTCCGGACGGCGCCAAGGCCGACGAGGCGATCGAGGCGGTTGCCGCGGCGCTTGCAGGATAAGCGGCGGTCAGGCATGGAGGGCGGGAGTTCTATGAAAGTCCATCGCTCTCCGACAAAGATCGAGCGGGCTTGCCGCACTTTCGCTTCTGATGACGGCCCTTTCGATTTTCGCGGGGGTCACCGGCTATCTGAAGGAAGGCGCGGGCGGCTTTCTGGTCTTTCTTGGCATTGTCGGCACCATCTTTTTCTTAGTCGGCTTCGTAGTGATTGCCTGGAAGGCGTTTGATCGCCGCCCGGTTCTGGAATTTTCCGCTAAGGGGCTTCTGGCACCCGATGTCGCGAGGCAGCGCATCGGCTGGAGTGACCTGGTCGCCGTTCGCGTCTTCCAATTGCGCAAGCAGCGCTTCGTCGAATTGCAGGTGACGCCGCAGGCGGCTGCAGGCCTGACTGTGTCGCGCATTGTGTGGTTGAACAATCGCGCTTTCGGCAATAGTCGAGATGAGTATCGTCACGCTTTCGCACCAGCGGTCTCGACCGGCCGTTGGAGGAGATTTTCTCCCTGATCCAGCAACATGCCGCGGCGGCGCGACAGGGTTAGTTGGTCGACAGGTTTCAGAACCGCCAACTCCGCAGGATTTGTCAAATCGGCTTATGGTTCTCTGCAGCTGATCGATTTGCATGAGGTTCTGATATGAACGGCGAAACGGCATAGGCACTCTATGAAAGCCGCCTGCGACGGGTTTCGGCCTATATCCACGATCATCTTGGCGAGGAGCTGGATATGGAACGCCTTGCCGAAATCGCCTGATGTCGAGCTATCACTGGCACAGGATCTATCGGGCGATCTACGGCGAGACGCTGGCGGCGACCACGATCGAGCCGATCGAATTGATTGGCGTGCCGCATACTGGCTCCTTTATGCAGATCAGCAAGGCGTTCGAGACGCTCTTCGGTACGCTCTATGCCCGCGGGCTGGCCCGACATGCGCATGATCGGCGTCTATCTCGACGATCCCGACATCGTGCCGGTCGACAAGCTCCGATCCATCGCCTGTGTCACCGGCTCTGGCGATTCCGGCTTGCCGAGGCGCCGTTCGAGCGGCGGACGATCGACGGCGGCGAATTGCCGTGCTCCGCCACAAAGGCCCCTATGCCGATATGCACAAAGCCTATCAGTGGCTCTATGCCGAATGGCTGCCGAAATCCGGCCGGCAGCTCAGGGACAGCGTCATGCTCGAGGAATATCTCAACAATCCACGCGACGTGCCGCCGACCGAGCTGCTGACGGATATCTACATGCCGCTCGCCTGAGGCTGCATTGCCTTCATGGCTTCGTCATCCAGTGCGGTGGCTCGCCTGTAGCCTTCGCGACTGGTCACGCGGGCGAGATAATCGACGAAGGGCTGGCGCTTCTCGATTGTGCCGAAGCCGAGGCCCCAGCCGATGTGGGAGCCGACATAGACATCGGCGGCGGTAAAGCGATCGCCGGCGATATAAGGCGAGGCGCTGACCGCTCTTTCCAGCGTATCCATGACGTCGGCGAAGCTGCCGTAACCGGCCATCCTGCTTTTTTCGGCGGGCGTCACAAAGCCGAGCGCACGATTTGTCGCCGCTGCCTCGAGCGGCCCGGCGACGAAGAACATCCAGCGATAATAGCTGCCGCGCTCGTCCGGTCTCGGAGCGAGCTCTCTTTCCGGAAAGGTCTCGGCGAGATAGGCGCAGATCGCGGCACATTCCGTGACGATCGTATCGCCGTGCTTGATCGCGGGCACCTTGCCCATCGGGTTTACTGCCAGATAGTCCGGCGCCTTGATCGTCTCGCCGAATGTCATGATTTCCGTGCGGTAGGGAACACCGATTTCCTCCAGCATCCAGCGGGCGATGCGGCCGCGTGACATCGGGTTCGTATAGAATACCAGTTCTTCAGCCATGCCATCCTCCTCATGTTCTGCTTATGTGCTAGGGCGGGTGTCTGCGAAATCAAGCCTTGTCAGCCCCGCTAGCCAGTTGAAGGGCGGATTGTCGGTCATTCAGTCCCGACTTGGTTTGAAAACGAAAAATGGCGGGGAACTCCCCGCCATTTCACTTAACACAAAGCTGCTGGCTTAGGCGGCCATGGCCTTCTTCAGGTTTTCGTCGATCTTGTCGAGGAAGGCCGTGGTGGAGAGCCACGGCTGGTCGGGGCCGATCAGCAGCGCCAGGTCCTTGGTCATGAAGCCGGCTTCGACGGTATCGACGCAGACCTTTTCGAGCGTCGAAGCGAACTTGGCGAGTTCGGCATTGTCGTCGAGCTTGGCGCGGTGCGCGAGGCCGCGGGTCCAGGCGAAGATCGAGGCGATCGAGTTCGTCGAGGTTTCCTGGCCCTTCTGGTGCTGGCGGTAGTGACGGGTCACCGTGCCGTGAGCGGCTTCGGCTTCGACCGTCTTGCCGTCCGGCGTCAGCAGAACCGAGGTCATCAGGCCGAGCGAGCCGAAGCCCTGTGCAACCGTGTCGGACTGGACGTCGCCGTCGTAGTTCTTGCAGGCCCAGACGTAGCCGCCGGACCACTTCAGCGCCGAAGCGACCATGTCGTCGATCAGGCGGTGCTCGTAGGTGATGCCGGCTTCCTTGAACTGATCCTTGAACTCGGTCTGGTAGACTTCCTCGAAGATATCCTTGAAGCGGCCGTCATAGGCCTTGAGGATGGTGTTCTTGGTCGAGAGATAGACCGGCCACTTGCGCATCAGGCCGTACATCATCGAGGCGCGGGCGAATTCGCGGATCGATTCGTCGAGGTTGTACATGGCCATGGCAACGCCGGCGCCCGGAGCGTTGAAGACTTCCTTCTCGATGACCGTGCCGTCTTCGCCGACGAACTTGATGGTCAGCTTGCCCTTGCCGGGGAACTTGAAGTCGGTCGCGCGGTACTGGTCGCCGAAGGCGTGGCGGCCGACGACGATCGGCTTGGTCCAGCCGGGAACGAGGCGCGGCACGTTCTTGCAGATGATCGGCTCGCGGAAGATGACGCCGCCGAGGATGTTGCGGATCGTGCCGTTCGGGCTCTTCCACATTTCCTTGAGGTTGAATTCCTTGACGCGGGCTTCGTCCGGCGTGATCGTCGCGCACTTGATGCCGACGCCGTACTTCTTGATGGCGTTGGCGGCATCGACGGTGACCTGGTCGTTGGTGGCGTCGCGATTCTCGACCGAGAGGTCGTAATAGTCGATGTCGAGATCGAGATACGGGATGGATCAGCTTGTCCTTGATAAGCTGCCAGATGATGCGAGTCATTTCGTCGCCGTCGAGATCGGCGACGGGATTGGCGACCTTGATCTTCTTCATGTATCTGCCTCGTTCAAGCTAGAATGGGAACCGGTGTCCCGGTGGGTGATATGGAGTCCGGAGCGCTATAGCATTGTGAACCGGGAACGCAAAGCCGCAAGCGGCCCGAAACGCGGTTTTTGCGCGGCCATTGCCAAGCGCTCGGATTCGGCTAGTGTCCCGCCACCGCTTGCTGCCCGATGGATATTTTTCGATGAAGACGATTGCCTTGCTGTCGCCTCCTTGCCGCGCCTGCCGTCGGCGCAGGCCGCTGACGTTGCCGACCCGGTGAAGGAGATCATGGACGCGACGGTGCGCAACTGGTCGGGCGGAGATACCGAATGGATCGACATCTTCGATCCCGCGAAAGCTCGACCAGCGTCTACAGCAAGGATTTCGTCGCGAAGTATCACGAGGCGGCAAAGCATCCGGCAGTGACGAAGATGGCATCTCGCCCTTCGACTACGACGTCATCGTCAACGGCCAGGATGCATGTCCGCTGAAGGATCTTTCGATCGCCCCGGAGCCGCCGGCAGATGGCAAGACGGAGGTCGTCGTGCGTTTCCGAAAGATGGATTGCGCGGATGGACCCGAGGCGCAGGCGGTTTCGACGGTTCGCTTCGAGGTGATCGATGAAAGCGGCAAGCCGGTGATCGACGATATCGTGAACGAGGACATCGAGACGAAGGAGCGCACTTCGCTGAAAGCGATCATGACGGATATCATCAACGGCGGATGAGGCTCGCTCAGGTTTGATTTGATTTCCGGTACTGCAGCAGTATCTGGCGGAAGGCGAATCTCGTGATTCCACCGCATGAAGGGCGTGCATATTGTTTTCCGGCTTTGAGTTTCGCGACTGGCTTCTCGCCAACGATCCGGCGCTTTCGCGCCTGCGCATGGCATCGCGGGTCACGCTGACGATCGTGCTTTCCTTCGCAATCCTGCTCGTCATCCATCTGCTTGTCGTGCCGCTGCCGACCGCGGCTTACGGCCTCGGCATCGTGCTGTCGATCGAAGGTGGCGTCGCGGTGCGCGACAAGGGCAATTCGCGCCAGCTGGTCACGCGGCTTGTTCGGCTGCGTCGCCAGCCTTGTCGTCGTCGGCATTGCGGCGGGCCTCGAAGAGCACCGTTACCTCTCGGATGTCATCTTTCTCGTCGTGATCTTCCTTGCAGTCGGTCGGGCCGGGTATTCGGGCCGCGCGGTTTTGCGATCGGCATGTTCGCGTTCACCTCCTATTTCATGGGCGCCTATTTCCAGCCGACGCTGGAGGAGCTGCCGCTGATTGCGATCGGGCCTGTTGTCTCGGTCGCTGGTCGGCCATGTGCGTGCGCGGCTGTGCATGCTGCCCGACGACTGGCGGCGCGACCTGCTGCGCTCGCTGGAAAGCGTGCAGGGCAGGGTCAACCAGATCCTCTTCAAGCTTGCCGCCCTCGCCAGCGGACGGCACGTATCGGGAGAGCCGACCGGCAGGAGCTGCGCCAGCTCGGAGGAGCGGCTGAAGGAAGTGGTGCTGATGGCCGAAAGCTTCATTCCGCGGCCGCCCGGCGGCGTCTTCGACGGTGGGGCCGATCCCGCCGCGGAACTGGCGATCCGGCTCTTCGATGCTGCATCTCGCCGCCGAAAGCGCCATCGTGCTCAGCTTCCAGAAGCTGCCGCACTTTGCGCTCGTTCATGCCGTGATCGAAGGCCGATGAGATGCGCACCGTCAGACGAGCTGAGAAGACGGTCGGAGGACGACAAGGCGGTGGCGGAAACGCGCCGCGCGCTGCTCTGGCTCGGCCAGCGCGACACGTCAGCTTGACGGAGACGATCGAGCGAGGCCCGCAGTTCGGGCTTTGCCGCAATTGATGCCGTCAGCGGAGAAGCCGGCGCCTCAGGCGGTCGATTTTTCGCTTCGCAATCCGCTGATGCGGTCCGCGCTGCAAATCACGCTTGCTTCGGCGCTTGCCGATGACGCTCGGGCTGCATGCTGTCGCGCGAACGCTGGTTCTGGGCGGTGCTTGCCGTCCTTCCTGGTCTTCACCAACACGAATTCGCGCGGCGATACGGCGATGAAGGCGCTTCAGCGCTCGATCGGGACGTTGTTCGGCATCGCCATCGGGCTTGGTGCTTGCGACGCTGCTTTCCGGTCATGCTGGCGATCGCCATCCCGGTTGTCGGTCGTCTGCATCTTCCTCGCCTTCTATTTCCTGCAGATTTCCTACGCGACGATGACGTTCTTCATCTCGATCGTGCTCTGCCTGGTCTACGGCATGACCGGCGTGCTGACGCTCGACCTGCTGCAGCTGCGCATCGAGGAGACCGTTGATCGGGGCGGTGGCCGGGACCGCCGTCGCATTCCTGGTGTTTCCGGCGCGAACGCGAGGAGCGCTCGATGCGGCGCTGGACCAATGGTATTCAGCGCTCGATGCGCTGCTCGCAGCGGCGCTCGAGGGCAAGAGCTCGTTCTGAGCTGATCCCGCTGTCGCAGAAGCTCGATGCGGCCTATCGCGACCTGACGGTTGCCGCGCGCCCGCTCGGCTCGTCCTGGTCCGTGGTGACGCGGCCCGGGCCAGATCCGCCAGACGCTGGCGATCTTTCTGGCGCGCACCTATTGGGCGCGCATCATGGCGAAGTACCTATGAGGCGGACATTTCGGCAGAGACCAGGACGTGAAGACATCGATTGCCGATGCAAGATCGAGGCTCGGTCGAATTTGCGGCGCGCGGCTCCGAATGTTTCTTCGTCGAGCGCAAGGCGTCGGCGTCGACCGGGCGGCATCTGCCGCTTTCGCGCGGCGGCGCGCGGCTCGCAGCTCGAAATGATCGGTCGGCATGCTGGACCGGCTCTACCCGCAAGCATAGGTCTTGCCGTTTGCACCGCGCGAGGCTATTCCGCGCATGAAAGCAAGGACGGGATTTCATGGCAGGCACGAACAGCGAGCGTCAACTTCTGGCCGAAGGGCCGGCCATCATTCTGGTCGAGCCGCAGATGGGCGAGAATATCGGCATGGTGGCGCGCGCCATGGCGAATTTCGGCCTTGCGGAATTGCGCCTCGTCAATCCGCGCGACGGCTGGCCGAACGAGAAGGCGCAGGCCGCCGCCTCCAAGGCCGATCACGTCATCGAGGCGACCAAGGTCTACGACACGCTGGAGCAGGCGATCGCCGACCTCAATTTCGTCTATGCGACGACGGCGCGCGAGCGCGACGGCTACAAGCCGGTGCGCTCGCCGGTCGTTGCCGCCGAAACGCTGCGGGCGAAGTTTCGCGGCCGGCGAGGGCGACCGGCATCCTCTTCGGCCGCGAGCGCTGGGGGCTGACCAACGAGGAAGTGGCGCTTGCCGACGAGATCGTCACCTTCCCCGTCAATCCGGCCTTTGCCTCGCTGAACATCGCGCAGGCGGTGCTGCTGATGTCCTATGAATGGATGAAATCCGGCATGGAGGATCGTCGGCGCCGTGCCGTTCCAGGCGATGGAGCAGACGCCGTCGACCAAGGAGCAGCTCTTCGGCCTGTTCGATCAGCTGGAAGAGGCGCTCGATGCGCGCGGCTATTTCCATCCTGCCGGGAAAAAGCCGAAAATGGTCGACAATCTGCGCGCAGTCCTCTCCCGCCGCGCCTTCACGGAACAGGAAATCAGCGTGTTGCGCGGCGTGATCTCCTCCCTCGACCGCTTCTCGCGCAAGATCCCGCGCGGTGGCCGGTTCCCTGACAGACGTCCAAGGAAACAGCCGACGATGACAGCAGCGACGAATGAGCTGAAACCCGTCCTGGTCTTCGATTCCGGCATCGGCGGGCTGACCGTGCTGCGCGAGGCGCGCGTGCTGATGCCGGAGCGCGGTTTCATCTATGTCGCCGACGATGCCGGCTTTCCCTATGGCGGCTGGGAAGAGCAGGCGCTGAAGGAGCGCATCATCGGGCTCTTCGGCCAAGCTGCTCGCGGACCACGATCCGGAAGTCTGCATCATCGCCTGCAACACCGCCTTCACGCTCGTCGGCGCCGATCTGCGCGCCGCCTTTCCCGCAGATGACGCTTCGTCGGCACCGTGCCGGCGATCAAGCCGGCGGCGGAGCGCACGCGCTCCGGCCTCGTCTCGGTGCTGGCGACGCCGGGCACGGTCAAGCGCGCCTATACGCGCGATCTCATCCAGTCCTTCGCGCAGCAATGCCATGTCCGGCTCGTCGGCTCGGAAAACCTGGCGCGCATGGCGGAGGCCTATATTCGCGGCGATGCCGTCTCCGACGACGCGGTGCTCTGCCGAAATCGACCAGTGTTTCGTCGAGAAGGACGGCCGCAAGACCGATATCGTCGTGCTGGCCTGCACGCATTATCCCTTCATGGCCAATCTCTTCCGCCGGCTGGCGCCCTGGCCGGTCGACTGGCTCGATCCGGCCGAAGCGATCGCGCGGCGCGCCCGCAGCCTGGTGCCGCAGGTGGCCGATGCCGTTCATCCCGACAATTTCGACTTCGCCGTCTTCACCTCCGGCAATCCGGATTTTCGCGACGCGGCGGCTGATGCAGGGTTTTGGGCTGAAGGTCAGCTGAGGGCGGATTCGACGCTTCGACAAGCAATCGTGATAGAATAGCGCTCACGGTCGGATCAGCGTTCGGAGATGGGTGCAATGGCGACGGGCGAGGACTTGCGGCGCATCGCGCTGTCGCTGGAGGGGACGGTCGAGGCCCCGCATTTCGACCGCAGGGCGTTCAAGGTCGCGCGGATCTACGTCACGCTTGCCGCCGATGGCCGGACGGCAAACTTCAAGTTCACGCCCGACGAGCAGCAGTTCAAATGCATGATGCTGCCGGATGCCTTCTCGCCGGTGCCGAATGCCTGGGGCCGGCAGGGCTGGACGACTGCCGATCTGTCGCGGCTGGGCGAGGAGGATCTCGAGAATGCATTGCGCATGGCCTGGGAGCATGCGCAGCCCAGGAAGCCGGCGCGGCGATGAAGCTGAGACCGCGTTGGCGGCAGATGTCCGCATTCGCTGTGGGTTTTGCAAATGTGTGGGCGAAATGCGCGGAAATCTTTGATAGACGGGAGCGCGCCGTTTCGGAAAGATGGCGCTCCGCATCATTGAGTCTCATCTGAACGAGGTAGTGCATTGCAGGTTGGCATCGACATGGGAATGGCGTCCGGCGGACAGCCGGCCACGCTCGATATCGAGGAGCTGCTGGCGACCCGTCTTCTCGTGCAGGGCAATTCCGGCTCCGGCAAGTCGCATCTGCTGCGCCGCCTGCTCGAGCAGTCGGCGCCATGGGTGCAGCAGGTCATCATCGATCCCGAAGGCGATTTCGTCACGCTCGGCGACAGGTTCGGCCATGTCGTGGTCGACGGCGAGCGCACCGAGGCGGAACTTGCCGGCATTGCCAACCGCATCCGCCAGCATCGCGTCTCCTGCGTGCTGACGCTCGAAGGGCTCGATATCGAGCAGCAGATGCGCGCCGCCGCCGCCTTTCTCAACGGCATGTTCGATGCCGATCGCGAATATTGGTATCCGGTGCTGGTCGTCGTCGACGAGGCGCAGATGTTTGCGCCGTCGGTCGGCGGCGACGTCTCCGAAGATGCGCGCAAGATGTCGCTCGGCGCGATGACCAACCTGATGTGCCGCGGCCGCAAGCGCGGGCTTGCCGGCGTCATCGCCACGCAGCGTCTTGCCAAGCTCGCCAAGAACGTTGCGGCCGAAGCCTCGAACTTCCTGATGGGCCGCACCTTTCTCGATATCGACATGGCGCGCGCCGCCGACCTTCTCGGCATGGACCGGCGCCAGGCCGAAATGTTCCGCGACCTGAAGCGCGGCAATTTCGTCGCGCTCGGTCCGGCTCTGTCGCGCCGGCCGCTGCCGATCCAGATCGGCACGGTCGAGACCTCGGCGCGCTCCTCCAGCCCGAAGCTGATGCCGCTGCCGGATGCGCCGCAGGATGTCGAGGACCTGATCTTCACGCCCGATCCGGAGGAATTCCAGCGGCCCGCTCGTTCGCCGCGCGCCGCCGGCGCCGCGTCCGACGACCGATATCCTGGCCGAACTTTCGCGCTCGGCGCCTGCGGCCAGCGCCGCGCCGGCCGAACCGAGGGCGAGCCAGCCGGAATTGTCCGCCGAGGAGCGCGAGGAGCGGCTTGTCGGCCGTGCTCGCCGAAATCCTCGATGATCCCGCCTCGGCCTTCCGCACGGATTCGGTGCTCTATCAGGAATTCCTCGTGCGGCTGCGCATGCGCCGCGTGCCGGGCGCGCCGATGTCGCTGCCGGATTTCCGCCGCCGCGTGGCGATCTCGCGCTCCGGCGTCGATGCGGCGACGGCCGCGACCGATGCCTGGGCGACGGCTCTGTCGCTGTCGTCGCGGTGTCACCGACGATCTGCAGGGCGTCTTCCTGATGCTCGCCAAGGCCGCCGTCTGTGGCGAGCCGTGCCCGTCGGACGCTCGCATCGCCCGCGCCTACGGCACGCATTCCGCCCGCCGCGCGCGGCGTCTGCTCGGCTATTTCGAGGAACAGGGCAGCGTCGTCGTGCACACCGATTTCTCCGGCAAGCGCATCGTTGCTTTCCCGGACATGGACTGCCAGACGGCGCCGGGTGATGCCAATGCGCCTGACGCCATGGCGGCGATCAGACCGCAGGCGGCGGAATAGCTGCGCTTTCGCGGCACTCGCGCTGTTGACATTTTCATGACGACCCCCTAAAGACCGCCGCCAGCACCGGGCAGAAATGTCCGGTGTTTCATTTGACATGTCCCGTGGATTCGTCCGTTCGCGTAACCGTGAGAGATCCTGTCAGGCTTTCGAAAGAGAGTTCAGAGGAGGGCGTGTTTCCTTCGATGCGGTTTGGCAACAAACCGTCGTAACACTTTGAAAGGAAATACGATGAGCAAGCGCGAATCGTCCAAGTACAAAATTGACCGCCGTATGGGCGAAAACATCTGGGGCCGTCCGAAGTCCCCGGTGAACCGCCGCGAATACGGCCCGGGCCAGCACGGCCAGCGCCGCAAGGGCAAGCTTTCCGACTTCGGTGTGCAGCTGCGCGCCAAGCAGAAGCTGAAGGGCTACTACGGCGACCTGCGCGAAAAGCAGTTCCGCGCGATCTTCGACGAAGCCAACCGCCGCAAGGGTGACACCTCGGAAAACCTGATCGGCCTGCTGGAATCGCGCCTCGACGCGATCGTCTATCGCGCCAAGTTCGTTCCGACCGTCTTTCGCTGCCCGTCAGTTCGTCAACCATGGCCACGTCACCGTCAACGGCGTTCGCGTCAACATCGGTTCCTACCGCTGCAAGGCCGGCGACGTCATCGAAGTTCGCGAAAAGTCGAAGCAGCTCGTTATCGGTTCTCGAAGCCGATCAGCCTCGCTGAGCGCGACGTTCCGGACTACATCGAAGTCGATCACAACAAGATGGTTGCGACCTTCGCTCGCGTTCCGGCGCTCACCGACGTTCCGTACCCGGTCGTCATGGAACCGCATCTGGTCGTCGAATTCTATTCGCGTTAATGCATGCGGCTCGGCATTGTCGAAATTACGGGAAAGCCACTGCGAGAGATAGGGCGCGCTTTTTTGATGCGGCTTTTTTGCTCTCTGGAGATGACTGATGCCGATGGCTGGACTTGCAGGCAATTCTCGACAGCATCTACGCGAGATCTGACGCCGCGGATCGGCGAGGGCAAGGTCGCGGACTACATTCCGGAACTCGCCAAGGTCGATCCGAAGCAGTTCGGCATGGCGATCGTCACCGTCGACGGCAAGGTCTATCACGGTCGGCGATGCCGATGTGCCTTTCTCCATCCAGAGCATTTCCAAGGTCTTCATGCTGACGCTGGCGCTCGGCAAGGTGGGCGAGGGGCTCTGGAAGCGTGTCGGCCGCGAGCCGTCCGGCTCGGCCTTCAACTCCATCGTCCAGCTCGAGCACGAGCACGGCATTCCGCGCAATCCCTTCATCAATGCCGGCGCGATCGCCGTCACCGATGTCGTCATGGCCGGCCACGCGCCGCGCGAGGCGATCGGCGAACTGCTGCGCTTCGTGCGCTATCTTGCCGACGACGAGTCGATCACGCATCGACGACAAGGTGGCGCGATCGGAAACGCAGACCGGCTACCGCAATTTCGCGCTCGCCAATTTCATGCGCGCCTACGGCAATCTCGACCATCCGGTCGAGCATGTGCTCGGCGTCTATTTCCACCAATGCGCGCTGGCGATGAGCTGCGAGCAGCTGGCCAGGGCCGGGCTGTTTCTGGCAGCACGCGGCAGCAATCCGATGACCGGACATTCGGTCGTTTCGCCGAAGCGGGCGCGGCGCATCAATGCGCTGATGCTGACCTGCGGCCACTATGACGGTTCGGGCGACTTCGCCTATCATGTCGGCCTGCCGGGCAAGAGCGGCGTCGGCGGCGGCATCTTCGCGGTGGCGCCGGGCATCGCCTCGATCGCGGTCTGGTCGCCCGGGCTTGAACAAGGTCGGCAACTCGCAGCTTGGCGCGGTGGCGCTGGAAATGCTGGCGGCGCGCACCGGCTGGTCGGTTTTCGGCGATTGACGCTGTGTTGCCGCCGGCGCTTTCTGCTAAGGCAGCGGGCGGTAGCTGATTTTGGATGGGACCAATGAACATCGCAGCGAATATTGCGGATGATTTTGACACGCGCGACGAGGATGGCGCGATCGGCGCATGCGCTCTTTGCCGATGCGCCGCGTTCCGTCTCGTTCAACAAGCTGCGCAAGCGCCTGCTGCGGCAGGTGCGCCAGGCCTTCGACGATTTCGACATGCTGAAGGGCCAGAAGCGCTGGCTGATCGGCGTTTCCGGCGGCAAGGATTCCTATGGCCTGCTGGCGCTGCTGCTCGATCTGCAATGGCGCGGCCTGCTGCCGGTCGAACTGATCGCCTGCAATCTCGACCAGGGCCAGCCGAATTTTCCGAAGCATGTCCTGCCGGAATATCTGACGAAGATCGGCGTCAAGCACCGCATCGAATATCGCGACACCTATTCGATCGTGAAGGAGAAGGTGCCGGAGGGCGCCACCTATTGCTCGCTCTGTTCGCGCCTGCGCCGCGGCAATCTCTATCGCATCGCCCGGGAGGAGGGCTGCGACGCGCTGGTGCTCGGCCATCACCGCGAGGATATTCTCGAAACCTTCTTCATGAACTTCTTCCATGGCGGCCGGCTCGCCTCGATGCCGGCGAAGCTGCTGAACGACGAGGGCGACCTGATGGTGCTGCGGCCGCTCGCCTATTGCGCCGAGGACGATATGGCCAAGTTTGCCGCCGCCATGCAGTTTCCGATCATCCCCTGCGATCTCTGCGGCTCGCAGGACGGCCTGCAGCGCAACGCGATGAAGGACATGCTTGCCGATATCGAGCGGCGCATGCCCGGCCGCAAGGACACGATGCTGAGGGCGCTCGGCGCATGTGAATCCGTCGCACCTGCTCGACCCGAAGCTGTTCGATTTTTCGAGCCTGACGGTCACAGAAGTGTCACCGAAGGGCGAGTAACTGGACGCCCATCCCAAGCAAGGAAATGCCATGACTTCGACAGTTGATGTGCGACGCTAGCCGATCTCCTGCGGCGGGCGGCGAAGACCGAGATCCTGCCGCGCTTCCGCGGCTCGGCGCGGCGATGTTCGCGATGAAGACCGAGGCGATCGATCTGGTGACGGAAGCCGACGAGCAGGCCGAGCGGATGATCAAGGCGGAGGCTGCACGGCTCTGGCCGGAGCGGTGTTCATCGGCGAGGAATTGGTCGCGGCCGACCCGGCGCTGCTCGGCAAGCTCGCAGGGCGCCGATCTCGCGATCGTCGTCGATCCGATCGACGGCACCTTCAATTTCGCCTCCGGCATTCCGGCCTTCGGCGTCATGGCCTCGGTCGTCTCCAAGGGTGAAACCGTTGCCGGCATCATCTACGATCCGATGGGCGACGACTGGGTGATGGCGGAAAAGGGCGGCGGCGCCTGGCTGCGCGCGGCCGGATGGTGACGCAGAGCGGCTTTCGCGTGGCCGCGCCCGTGGCGCTGGAACAGATGGTCGGCATGGCCTCGACCGGCTACTCTGCCGCAGGAGAAGCGCGCCGCAAGTCCTGGGCAACCTCGCGAAGGTTCGCTTCCTCACGAACTACCGCTGCGCCGCGCATGAATACCGCACCTTCGCCGGCGGGCCATGTGCACTACCTGATGTACAACAAGCTGATGCCCTGGGATCATCTGGCCGGCACGCTGATCTGCCAGGAGGCCGGCGCCTATGCGGCTCGCTTCGATGGATCGCCCTACCTGCCGCACCATGTCGACGGCGGATTGCTGGTGGCGCCTGACAAGGAGTCCTGGGAGCTGCTGCGCCGTGAGGTCTTCACGGTCTGACGAAGCATGAAAAGCCCGCCGAATTTCGGCGGGCTTTTTCGTTCAGACAGTGTGCCGGCGCCTGGGTCGAGCTGCGGGCTGTCGCCGGGGTGGGTGAAGAGCTTGCCCTTTTCGGCCCAGAGCGTCGCCACGATGCTGATCGCGCCGAAGACGGCGAAGCCGCCGAAGAGCGGCTGGACGGTGCCGTTGAACAGCTGGCCGACGGTGCCGCCGAGCAGTGCGCCGAAGGTCGTCGAGACGAAGCCGGTGATGGAGGTTGCCGTGCCTGCAAGATTGCCCATCGGCTCCAGGCTGATCGCCGTGAAGTTGGTGGCGATGACGCGCAAACATCATCAGCAGGATCGAGAACAGCGCGTAGTCGAGCGCGAAATTGGCGCTGCTATCGAGCGCCATGACATAGCCGAAAGCAGAAATGATCGTGAAGAGGATCATCGCGGTGTGCGAGATGCGGCGCATGCCGAAGCTGCGGACGAAGAAGCCGTTGGCGAAGTTCGCGACGGCGATGCCGCCCGCCGTTGCCGCAAAGGCGATCGGCAGCCAGTCGCCGAGGCCGTAGACCTCGCCGAAGACCTGCTGGACGGAGATCACATAGGCGCTGATGACGCCGGTGAACATGCGTCAGGCCGATCATGTAGCCGCAGGTGATGCGGTTGGTGAGAACAGTCCTGAAACCGTCGACGACCGAGCCGACGGACAGCGGCAGGCGCTCGTCCTGCGGCAGCGATTCCTTCAGGCGCAGCAGCGCCCAGACGAAGAGGATCGAGCCGACGATGCCGAGCAGGATGAAGATCCAGTGCCAGTTCGGCATAGCTGATGATCAGCTGGCCAACCGAGGGCGCGACGATCGGCATGATCATGAAGACGATCATCACATAGGACATGACGCGCGCCATTTCGCGGCCGCCGAAGCAGTCGCGGACGATCGCCATTGTGGTGATGCGGACTGCGGCGCCGCCGATACCCTGGACGAAGCGCATGACGAGCAGCATTTCGAAGCTGCTGGTCCAGGCGGCGGCGAACATGGCGACGACATAGAAGGCCAGGCCGCCGAGCAGGATCTTGCGGCGGCCGAAAGTATCGGACAGGCTGCCGAAGACGATCTGCGAGATGCCGAAGCCGAGGAAAAAGACGCCGATGACCAACTGCGCGTCATTGGTGCTTGTGACGCCGAGCGAATGGCCGATGGCGGGCAGTGCCGGCAGCATGCTGTCGATCGCCATGGCGACGCTGGCGGTCATGATGGCGATCGTGATGACGAATTCGAGAAAGCCGCATGCCGATGCGGCTGGAGCCCTGGTTTTCGGTATGCGGCTTATGCTGGCGGCGTCATTGATTAAAATCCTGTCATTGTGAAGAGACGGCCGGCCTCAGACGGCGGGTTGTGCGGCTGAAAGAGGCGTCCCTTTTCGGCGATCAGCACGAAGATGAGTCCGATGATCGACACGACGAAATAACCGGACGACCATCGGCAGGGCCGTGCCGTCGAAGGCCTGGCCGATGCCGTGCGCCGATGATTGCGCCGCCGACCGTGCTCATGAAGCCGAGAACGGAGGACGCGGTCCCCGCGACATGGCCGAGCGGTTCCATCGCCAGCGAGTTGAAGTTCGAGCCGATCCAGCCGAACTGGAACATCGCAATGCCGAAGAAGCAGATGAAAAGCGAAGAAGGGCATCGGCTGCGGACCCGCTACCTGCACGATCATCCAGATCGTGTTGACGGCGACGAAGCCGAGCAGTGACCCGTGCGACAGGCGGCGCATGCCGAATTTGCCGACGAGCCGCGAATTGAGGAAGGACGCAATCGACATGAAGACCGCGACACCCGCGAAGGCGAACGGGAAATAGACGCCGAGATCGTAGATGCCGACATAGATCTGCTGCGCGGAATTGATGAAGCCGAACAGCGAGCCGAAGATGAAGGTGGTGGCGAGCGTGTAGCAGAGCGCGATGCGGTTCGTCAGAACGAGCTTGAAGCCGCCGAGGACGGAGCGTGCGGTGAAGGGGCGGACGTTGCGCGGGTCGCAGCGTTTCCGGCAGGCGCAGATAGGCCCAGACGGCAACCAGCGCCGCCATCGTGGCGATGAACACGAAGATCATGTGCCAGCTGGCAAAGAGCATGATGATCTGGCCGCTGCCGGGCGCGATGACCGGCACGATCATGAAGACCATCATGATCAGCGACATGACCTCCGCCATCTGCCGGCCGCCGTAGATGTCGCGGACGATCGAAATGGTGATGACGCGCGTGGCGGCCGAGCCGATGCCCTGGATGAAGCGCAAGGCGAGCAAGCCGGCAAAGGAGGGAATGAAGGCGATGCCGATCGCGCGAAGCGATATAGATCGCCAAGACCGACGAGAAGCGGCAGGCGGCGGCCGAAGCGATCGGAAAGCGGCCCGTAGAAGAGCTGCGCACCGCCGAAGCCGAGCAGATAGGCGGAGACGACGAACTGGCGATGGTTTTCACTCTCGACGCCGAGACTGGCGCCGATTTGCTGCAGGGCCGGCAGCATGATGTCGATCGCCAGCGAATTGATCGCCATCAAAAAGGCCGCAAGCGCGATAAATTCACGCTTGCCCATGGGCTTCTGGCCCGCGGACACGGCTTGTGATGAATTTGTCACAATGAAATTCCCATAAACAGGTCAAGGCGCTGTTCAGCACAGCGCCTTGGACTCAAATTAGAACAGATTTGGAAACCGGACGGACGCCCGGTGACCTGTCAGGCGGCGCCGCGAACGCGTGACGCCGTTTTCCTGGAAGTGCTGCTGCAACTCGCCGGCCTGGAACATTTCCCGCACGATGTCGCAGCCGCCGATGAACTCGCCCTTCACATAAAGCTGCGGGATCGTCGGCCAATTCGAATAGTCCTTGATGCCCTGGCGGATTTCCGAATCGGCGAGCACATTGATGCCCTTATAGTCGACGCCGAGATAGTCGAGGATCTGGACGACCTGGCCGGAGAAACCGCACTGCGGAAACTGCGGCGTGCCCTTCATGAAAAGGACGACGTCGTTCGTCTTGACTTCGTTGTCGATGAATTCGTTGATACCGCTCATGAGACCTAGTCCTTTCAACAGGCGAGTTAAAGGCCCGCCGTTTCAATCGTTAGCCTTAGATAGCATGTGCTGGCTCAAATTCCAGCCGCCCCGACCAAAAAAGAGCGTGTCCTTTCGGAACATTGCGACGGTGGTGATGAAAACTAGCGACTGCGCTGCCGGCTGCGGGCGGCGGCAGTGCGGCGCTTGCTGACCTGCTTTCTCGCAGGCTTTTCGCGGTTGCGGCCTTGCGAGTGAAACGGCCGGTCGCGGGAGAGCGTGTCTGGCGTTTCTTCCGCTTCGTTGTCGTGCGGCCCGTCGTCTTCTTGAGGATTTCCTTGAGCACGCTTTCGACCACGCCGCTCACCAATTCCTTTACGATATCGGCCATGGAACCTCCCCGCGCCAATAACCGTTGCGGCTATTGAATTCCGGATGCTTTCCGTTAGCAAGCGGTCTTCAGCGCTTCGCAGGCTTTTTCCGCCACCTTTCAGATGCATGCGAGATTTGTGAATTGGCAAATGCGAGCCCAGAGCTCGCCGGAAAGATAATTTATGGAATTGATCGAGAAGAGGGTGGTGCTTCACTTCCCGGGTTTCGAGCCTTTGGACGGTAAGGCCCATCGGGTGCGTTACGAGCGAACGGCCAGGCAAAGCGGAAAGGTTTGGGGCTTCGAAGCGCAGATCAGCGAAGTGAACGACTTCGACGGATTTACCAGCTTCGACGTACGATGCCGCCTCCGATCTGTGGCAGACGGCAAGCAAGGTTCATGTTTTCGATCATGACACGCTGGTGCAGCATCTTCGAGCCAAACCGACAGTCAAGCGCATGCTCGATGGCTTTTTCGCCTGCGGCCGTATCGTCGCGGACGGCGGCTTGGCGGGGTATTTCCGCCACGCCTGGCGTTTTGGACTTTTCTTCGTCTTTCCGTTTCTGCTGATGCTGCTCGGCCTGCTGCTGGCCGCCGCGATCGCGCTGGTGCCGCTGGGCTTCGGTCTCGCGGTTTGGCACCTCGTTTGGAGCGTGCCTGCGGCTGCGGCCTTCTTTGTCTATCTCTTCCTGCCTTTCACCGAGCGCTTTCACACGCTGCATCTCTTCTCGGATTGGGAAATGGCGGTTGCGCTCGCGACGCATGGATCGCCCCGAGTTCAACGAATGGCTCGAGCGTTGTGCGGCTGGCGGCGCGCAAGGCGCTGCAGGAGGATGCCGACGAATATGTGATCTCGTCGCACAGCATGGGCTCGAGCGTTGCCGCGCATGTGATCGGAGCGCTCCTCGAGAAGGAGCCCGCGCTGTTCGACGGCAAGAGGGTCGTGTTTGCTTCGCTCGGTTCGGCGGTGCTGCAATGCGCGCTGCTGTCGCCCGCTAAAACGTTGCGCGCGCGTGTCGGGCTCATCGCGCGTTGCCGATCCGATCTTCTGGCTCGACGTGCAATGTCTGACCGATGCCATCCATTTCTACAAGGTACCGGTTGTTGCAGTGGCGGGACATCCGGATGCGCCGCAGGCGAAAATGCAGTTCATCCGCGTCAAGCAGATGCTGACGCCGGAACACTACAAGAAGATCAAACTGGATTTGCTTCGGGTGCACCGGCAATATGTGCTAGGACCGGATCTGCGGGCGCCCTTCGATTTTACGCTGCTGACGGCCGGGCCGGTGCCCGCTGCTCTTTTCGCCGACGGTGGACTGCAAGAAAATGCCCGGCTTGTAACCGGGCATTTTCTCATTCTCGAAGCATCAATCGGGGGCCGATGTCTGCAGCGCCAGCGCATGCAGGATGCCGCCCATATTTCCCTTGAGCGCCTCGTAGACCATCTGGTGTTGCTGTACGCGGCTCTTGCCGCGGAAGGCTTCGGCCACGACTTCGGCGGCATAGTGGTCGCCATCGCCAGCGAGGTCGCGGATCGTCACTTTGGCACCGGGAATCCCGGCCTTGATCATGTCTTCGATATCGCCGGGTTTCATGGGCATGATCGTTACTCCTTGCACATCATTCCGCAGCGATAACTGCCGCGGCATCCCATGAAATCAGGGAACCACGATTCATGGGCGTTGCGCAATTGCTGAATCGGAAGCGACAGCAGATCGTCGATGACAAGATCGCTGCCGGCGACCGAGCCGAGGCGGCGGAAGGGCACGCCGGCGCCTTCCGCATTGGCACAGACGAAGTTGGCGACATCGGCCTTGACCGGCGATCACATAGCGCGCCTGATCCTCGCCGAAGAGCAGGGCATGCGGCGCGCCCTTGCCTTCGGCAAGCGTCGACGTACATGCCCTTGCCCGATGCCATCGCCATTTCGGCCAGCGCCAGGGCCAGGCCGCCCGAGGAGATGTCATGGCAGGCGGTCGCCTGGCCGTTGCGGATGACCGAACGGACGAAATCGCCGTTGCGGCGTTCCGCGAAGAGATCGACTTCCGGTGCCGGGCCATCGCTGCTGCCGAGGATGTCGCGCAGATAGATCGAGGAGCCGAGATGGCTGCCGTCGGCGCCGATCAGGATCAGCTGATCGCCTTCGGCTGCGCCGCCGATGCGGGCCATCGCCTTCCAGTCGGGCAGCAGGCCGACGCCGGCGATCGTCGGCGTCGGCAGGATCGCGACGCCGTTGGTCTCGTTGTAGAGCGAGACGTTGCCGGAGACGATCGGGAAATCGAGCGCGCGGCAGGCCTCGCCGATGCCCTTCACGGCCTCGACGAACTGGCCCATGATTTCCGGCTTCTCCGGATTGCCGAAATTGAGGTTGTCGGTCGCTGCCAGCGGCTCGGCGCCCGTCGCGGTGATATTGCGCCAGCATTCGGCGACGGCCTGCTTGCCGCCTTCGAACGGGCATCGGCTTCGACGTAACGCGGCGTGACGTCGGACGAGAAGGCAAGCGCCTTGGTCGGATGACCCTCGACGCGGACGACGCCCGCATCGCCGCCGGGAAGCTGCAGCGAATTGCCCTGGATCAGCGTGTCGTATTGCTCGTAGACCCAGCGGCGGCTGGACTGGTTCGGCGAGCCGACGAGCTTCAGCAGCGCCTGGCCATAGTCTTCCGGTGCTGCAACGAGCTCTGCCGGGAGGGGAGCGCGCTTGCCGGATTCGCGCCACGGACGGTCGTATTCCGGCGCCTGGTCGCCGAGATCCTTGATCGGCAGGTTGGCCACTTCCTCGCCCTGATGCACGACGCGGAAGCGCAGGTCGTCGGTGGTCTTGCCGACGATCGCGAAATCGAGACCCCACTTGACGAAGATCGCCTTGGCGACCGCTTCCTTGTCCGGCTCGAGGACCATGAGCATGCGCTCCTGGCTTTCCGACAGCATCATCTCGTAGGCCGTCATCATCTCTTCGCGAACCGGCACCTTGTCGAGTTCGAGCAGGATGCCGAGATCGCCCTTGGCGCCCATTTCGACAGCCGAGCAGGTGAGGCCGGCCGCACCCATGTCCTGGATGGCGATGACGGCGCCGGTCTGCATCAGCTCGAGGCAGGCTTCCAGCAGGCACTTTTCGGTGAAGGGGTCGCCGACCTGAACGGTCGGGCGCTTTTCCTCGATCGATTCGTCGAATTCCGCCGAGGCCATGGTGGCGCCGCCGACGCCGTCGCGGCCGGTCTTGGCACCGAGATAGACGACCGGGAGGCCGACGCCCTTGGCTTCCGACAGGAAGATGGCATTCGATTTCGCAAGCCCCGCGGCAAAGGCGTTGACCAGGATGTTGCCGTTGTAGCGTGCGTCGAACTCGACCTCACCGCCGACGGTCGGAACGCCGAAGGAATTGCCGTAGCCGCCGACGCCGGCGACGACGCCGGAAACGAGATGGCGGGTCTTCGGATGATCAGGCTCGCCGAAACGAAGGGCGTTCATGGCGGCGATCGGGCGGGCGCCCATGGTGAAGACGTCGCGCAGGATGCCGCCGACGCCGGTCGCCGCACCCTGATAGGGCTCGATGTAGGAGGGGTGGTTGTGGCTCTCCATCTTGAAGACGACGCAATCGCCGTCATCGATATCGACCACGCCGGCATTTTCGCCCGGACCCTGGATGACGCGCGGCCCCTTGGTCGGCAGCGTGCGCAGCCACTTCTTCGAGGATTTGTAGGAGCAGTGCTCGTTCCACATGGCCGAGAAGATGCCGAGTTCCGTGAATGTCGGCTCGCGCCCGATCAGGTCCAGTATCCGCTGATATTCATCCGGCTTCAGGCCGTGGCTGGCGATGAGTTCGGGGGTGATCGGGCGGGTATTGGAAATGGTCATGAGCTCTCGAAAGTCCCTGCCGTTGCGCGTTTTCGGTGTCTTTAGCCTATGTAAGGGCGGCGCGCGACAGGAAAATGCCCGCCGTCAACAAACAGCGGGCGTCGGGCCTTTTGGCGCGGCAACTGCCTAGAATTTGTACCCGATTTGAAGGCCTGCGCGCGTCATGCCGTCGTTTGGGCCGTCGCAAAGATTTGCGTTCGAGGAATGGGCGACTTGCGCCATGACGTTCCAGTGATTGTCGAAGCGATAGCCGAGCACCGACATATTCGTGAAACAAGCAGGCGACAGCCGAGCGCCGGGCCGATCGTCGGTCCATCGTCGAGGTTGCCGGTGTGAATGATGCCGCCGAAACCGGCTTCGGCAAAAAGCTTTTCTGTAAAGTCGGCAGTCCAGGAAAAGCCGGTGAAGACCTGGGTCGCTTCGCCCTCTGTTCCGATCGACGTGCCAAGATGGATACGCGGGCGCACAAGCTTCTGTTTCCAGTCCGTCGGCGGAATCAGAACCGAAGGGATCGAAAAAGACGGTGACCTCCGGAAAGATGCCGTCTTCCCGGTCGGGGCTGCCCTGGATCGAAGCCGAGGCGCCGAAGCGCAGCTCATCGAAGATCCGATCCTGCGCATAAGCGGATGCCGAGACCTCGGTGATGTCGACCAGCAGTGCCGCCAGCACGATACCCAGGCAACGCATTGCCAAGTCGCGATCAAGATGTCGCCATCCGCCGTTCTCCTCATCCCGGACAATCGGCAAACAAGGAAGTCGTAGCACGAGTTCTCGATGTGATCCAGTGCGTCGTCTGTTTTTCTGCCTTCGTGACTCTAATTTGCCACAGGCTCAGATTTCGCCGACATAGGCCGAACCGCCGCCTTCAAGAAGGCTTCTCAAAATGATGAGGCCGCTTTTAAGCTCGTCCTTGCTCTTCGGCGACGAGAAGCCGATGCGCACGCGGTGATAGACCTTGTCCGCACGGGCGGCCTTGAACTCGTCCTCGTCATCGACGAGCACGCCGTCACGGAAGGCTGCGTTCTTGAAGGTGCCGGACATCCAGGGATCGGGAAGCTTCAGCCAGAGGAAGGGGACATGCGGGTGCGATTCGAAATCGAAGCCATCCAGCAATTCACGAGCAAGCCGCTCACGTGCGGCAAGTTCGGTGACGCTTGCCTTGCGCATGGCATGGGCGCTGCCGCTTTCCACCAGACGCGCGCAAGTCTCCGCCAGAATGAATGGCAGGCCCCCGGTGATCATCTTATGCGTGACCTTGATCCGCTGGGCGAAATGCGGCGGGCAGGCGACCCATCCGCCGCGGACGCCGGCGGCGACGGATTTCGAAAGCCCGTTGACGAGGAAGGTACGATCCGGCGCAAGCGACGCAAGCAACGGTATTTCGTCGCCGGTCATGCCGCCGTAGAGGTCGTCCTCGATCAGCCAGACGCCGTGCCTGCGGGCCGTTGCGGCAATCGCCGCGCGGCGCTCATAGGGCATGGTTGCCAGCGTCGGATTGTGCGCCGTCGGCATCAGAAAGGCGAGCTTCGGATGCTGCTGCAGGCATAGCGCGCTCGAAATCATCGGGAAGGACGCCGTTCTCGTCCGAATCGACGGTGATCGTGCGCCGCCCCAGCAGGCGGGCGCTGCGGCTGACCTGCGTGTAGCTCAGGTTTTCAAAGACGATCTTGTCACCGGGCGAGGAGACGGCGGAAATGATGGAGATCGCTGCCGCATGCGCGCCGAGCGTCGGAACGATATTCTCCGTCTGAGGCGTCCAGCCGTTTCGTGCCAGCCATTTCTGCCCGGCCTGGAACCAGTTTCGCGGAAAATTGCGGGAGTAGGAGGAGATCTCGGAGATGTTCTGCTCGCCGATCTCGGCCAGGAGTTGACCGATGATCCTGCCTTGGCCGAGATCAGGTGCTGCGGTGGTGTCGAACCGGATCTTGTCTGCCGGCGCGTCGAGGACGCGTGTGCCGCCGAGCGAAATCGTCAGCGGATCGGCCTGTTCGCCCGGCGGCGTCTCCGCACGATCAAGCACATAGGTCCCGCGGCCGACTTCGCCGGCCACCAATCCACGTTCGTGCACGAGGGCATATGCCCGGCCGACGGTGCCAATCGTCACGCCGATATCATAGGCAAGATTGCGCTGCGGCGGCAATTTGCTGCCCGCGGGCAGGGCGCCGCTGGCGATGGCGGATTCGATGCTGTCAGCCAGACGCATATAAACCGGGCCGGAGCCGCGCGATAGATCGGGGAGCCAATTTGTCATGGTGACAATTCGATAGATTGTCACCCTTCGGCTGTCAAGAATATGAATCAATCGTCAGAAACGGAGCGGATCGTCACGGCAATGTCTATCCACCAGAAGATTGATCAGAGCATTGTACCAATTGTTCCTGTCGACGAGCGGCGCACATTTCAGGACGCACCGCAGCGAGGACCGCTTGCGAGGATCGTGGATATGCTGTCATCCTGGAGCGAGAAGCGCGAGGGGCGCAGGGCCTTGCGGGAGATGGCGGATTGGCAGTTGCGCGATATCGGGCTTTCGCCCGCCGATGTCGCGAAGGAAATCAGCAAATCGCGTTTTTGGGATTGATCAGCTGCACGCCTTGCCGCCGCCCGACCAGCGGGTGACGTCGGCGGCAATGCGACCGGCGACCGGCTCGGACATCATCGGGCCGAAGGCCTGGAGGCGGGCAGGGTTGCCTTCGGCCTGGACGACGAGCAGCGGCCTGCCTTCCGGGCTGTTCTTGTGGACGATCAGGATGCGCGGCCGGCCGGAGAAGGAGTTCAGTTCCGGCGCCAGGCGGTAGGCTGCGAAGGCAGCGTCGCCGGACTTGAACCAGCACGAATTGGCGCCGAGGGCAACGCGCTCCATAGTGGAAAGCGCATCGCGAGCAGGGCCCGAAGACGGCGCGTGGGACTGGCACGACGAGACCAGAAAGCCCAGCGCGCTGACAGCTGCGACGGCGGCGATATTCGTGGAAAGACGCATCAATCTGCTCCGGTGAACCTGTTGAGTGCGTCTTACGCGGCGAAGGTTAAGCAGCGATTACGTCGAGCGCCGAGGCGAACAGGCCGCGGCCGTCGGAGCCGCCATGGGCGGCCTCGATCAGGTTTTCCGGATGCGGCATCATGCCGAGCACGTTGCCCTTGGCATTGATGATCGCCGGCAATGTCGTTGATCGAACCGTTCGGATTGGTGCCTTCGGCATAGCGGAAAACCACCTGGCCGTTGCCTTCGATCGTCGCCAGCGTTTCGGCGTCGGCGAAATAGTTGCCGTCGTGATGGGCGACCGGGCAGCGGATGACCTGGCCCTTGGCATAGGCGCGGGTGAAGTCGGTATCGGCGTTGACGACTTCGAGCTTGATCTCGCGGCAGACGAACTTCAGCGAGGCGTTGCGCATCAGCGCGCCCGGCAGCAGGCCCGCCTCGACGAGGATCTGGAAGCCGTTGCAGACGCCGAGCACCTTGACGCCCTTCTCGGCCTTGTCGTTGATCGCCTGCATCACCGGCATGCGGGCTGCGATCGCGCCGCAGCGCAGATAATCGCCATAGGAGAAGCCGCCCGGAATGACGATCAGGTCGACGTCGGGAATATCGGTTTCCGTCTGCCAGATCGTCACCGGCGCCTGGCCGGAAATCTTGGTCAGCGCCGCGATCATGTCGCGGTCGCGATTGAGGCCCGGAAGCTGGACGACGGCTGATTTCATGGGTGCGGTTCAAACCTTGCTTGTGCTTCTGCCAGTTCGCGCAGTTCGAGACGGTTTTCGATGCGGTCGAGGCGCTGCTCGTGCCTTGTCAGCATGCCATAGATGTTGTGAATGTCCTGCTGCATCGAAATCATTGTGCCGCGCATCGCACTGTATCTCAGTCCGGATCTCGAGCTGACCGTGCTTTCAGACCTGAAATGTCCGCATGCATGCGTCTTCAGCAGTTCATACATCAGATCCTGCGTCACTTCGGCCATACGACATTCTCCACAACCATCAGTCGAGAGAGATAGTATAATTCTCGATCACCGTGTTGGCGAGGAGTTTCTCGCACATGGCCTTGAGGTCGGCTTCGGCCTTGGCCTTGTCGGCGCCTTCGAGCTCGAGGTCGAAGACCTTGCCCTGGCGGACATGGCCGACGCCGTCGAAGCCGAGGGCGCCAAGCGCGCCTTCGATTGCCTTGCCCTGCGGATCGAGAACGCCGTTCTTCAGCGTGACGGTTACACGTGCCTTGATCACTGTTCGTCTCTTCCTGACGTCTTACTTGACCAGAACCGGGCCGGTGCCGCGCACAGGCTCGTTTTCGTTGATGATGCCGAGACGGCGCGCGACTTCGGAATAGGCTTCGAGCAGCCCGCCCAAGTCGCGGCGGAAACGGTCCTTGTCCATCTTCTCCTGGGTTTCGATATCCCAGAGACGGCAGGAGTCCGGCGAAATCTCGTCGGCGAGGATGATGCGCATCATGTCGCCTTCGAAGAGGCGGCCGCATTCGATCTTGAAATCGACGAGCTGGATGCCGACGCCGAGGAAGAGGCCGGTCATGAAATCGTTGACGCGGATGGCAAGCGCCATGATGTCGTCGAGCTCGGCCGGGTTTGCCCAGCCGAAGGCGGTGATGTGCTCTTCGGAAACCATCGGATCGTCGAGCGCGTCGGACTTGTAGTAGAATTCGATGATCGAGCGCGGCAGAACGACGCCTTCCTCGATGCCGAGGCGCTTGGCAAGCGAGCCGGCAGCGACATTGCGCACGACGATCTCGAGCGGGATCATCTCCACTTCCTTGATCAACTGCTCGCGCATGTTGAGCCGGCGGATGAAGTGCGTCGGAATGCCGATCTTGTTCAGATGGCTGAAGATGTATTCGCGAAATCCGGTTGTTGAGAACGCCCTTGCCATCGATGACTTCGTGCTTCTTCTTGTTGAAGGCCGTGGCGTCGTCCTTGAAGAACTGGATCAGCGTGCCCGGCTCCGGTCCCTCATAAAGGATCTTGGCCTTGCCCTCGTAGATACGGCGGCGACGGTTCATTGTAATTGTTCTCTGTCGTTGGCGCTCTTGGGATAGCGCGAGTGGATCGATCTCGTGGGCGTCCCCATAAAGGAAAAGGGAGAGTTTCACAATGCGCCTGTCACTCCTTCCCCGGATTCCTGATATTTAGGAACGCCGCCAAGAGAATCGAAGATTTTCTGAAGATGAGTTTACAGATTTTTGTGAACCTATGGAATGAAAGCAGTCGGGATGGCCGCTTAAGCAGACTTTATTTGGCGCGGTTGCTTTGAGCGTGCTGGCGAAGAGCGCTCTGCAGGGCGCGAGCGCCGGTTTCGTCCTGCCGCCAGTGTTCGTCACGGACAAAGGCCGGGATCTGCGTGGCCGGCATCGGCCGGGCCAACGCATAGCCCTGCAGCGTATCGCAGCCGAGATCGCGCAGGATGCGGACATGATCCATGGTTTCGACGCCTTCGGCAGTCACGACGGATGCTCAGCGACCGGCCGATATCGATGATCGAGCGGACGAGTTTTCGCTGCTCGGCCGATTGCGGCAGCATGCGGATCAGTTCCCGATCGATCTTGAGCGTCTTCGGGCTCAGCTTGCAGCAGGCTGACGATCGAGGCGTGACCAGTGCCGAAGTCGTCGATCTCGATATCGATCCCGAGCTTGCGGAATTGCTTCAGATTGGCCAGGACCGCGTCATCGCAGTCGTCGAGCGAGATCGATTCCAGAAGTTCGAAGGAGAGGATGCCCGGCTCGATCTTCTGCGCCCGCAGCTTCTTGCCAAGGCCTGGATCGGCCAGCCGCCGGGAGGATACGTTGACCGAGATCTTCGGCGATCGACGAAACCCTCGCTGGCCCAGCCGGCGCGATCGGCCAGCGCCTTTTCGAGGATGAGGGCATCGATCGTCGAGACGACATCGAGATCTTCGGCAATCGTCAGGAAGTGGTCGGGCGTCAGCAGTCCGTGCTCCGGATGCTGCCAGCGGGCGAGCGTTTCGACGCCGGCGACCTCCAGCGTGCGGGCATCGAACTGCAGTTGGTAGAAGGGAACGAATTCGTCGCGCTCGAGCCCGATCAGGATCTCGTCGGACAAGTCGCTTGGCTGCGATGATGTTGCGGCGGGCGTCCGTTGAGAAGAATTCGTGCCGGTTGCGGCCGGCGGCCCTTGGCGCGGTAGAGCGCGATGTCGGCGTTGAGCAGCAACTGCTTGGCGTCGAGCTCCGTGCCGCCATCGGCGGCGATGCCGACGCTGGCGCCGAAACGGCAGTCGTGCCCTTCGTAGCGGACTGGCTTGCGAAGCTCGCGGATGATGCGGTCGGCTATGTTGGACGATCTTCTTCGGCGGCACTATCGATCGTGCAGAGCACGACGAACTCGTCGCCGCCGATGCGCGCGACGAAATCGCTGGAGCGCACGCAGCCCTTCAGCAGCCTGGCCGCATGTTTCAGCATCGCGTCGCCGGCGCGGTGGCCGAGCGTGTCGTTGATCTGCTTGAAGCGATCGAGGTCGATATGCAGGATCGCCAGCGTCAGAGCCATCCTGCGCGGCATTCGGCCGACGCGCTCGTCGAGCATGCTGGTCGAGATAGCGGCGGTTCGGCAGACCGGTAAGATAGTCATGAAGCGCCAGGTGTTCGATGCTTTCCCTGGCGGCTTCGAGCTCCTGGTTGCGGGCTTCGGCAAGGTCCTTGGCGCGTCTGCAGCTCGTCGCGAAGATGTGACCTCCTCGGTGACGTCCCAGTTGGCGCCGATCAGCTTGCGCTGGCCGTCGCGCATCGACGAAGAAAGCCGAGCGGGCGCGAATGACGCGTTCGGCGCCGTCGCCGCGGATGATGCGGAATTCGTGCAGGAGACCGCGATCGTTTTCGAGGCTTTCGTTAAGGCTGTTCAGCGCGCGCTCGCGATCGTCCGGATGAAGCGCCTGCTCCCATTCGTCGCCGGCGCTTTATGCGCGGCGTTCCTTCAACACCGTAGATCGCCATCAGGCGATCGTCCCACTCGACCGTTCCGGCTTCGAGATCGGCTTCGAAGACGCCGATGCGCGTGATTTCCAGCGCAAGATCGAGCCTGCGCGAAAGGTGTTCGAGCATTTCCTCGGCCTCCTTGCGGGCGGTGATATCGGTGTCCGTGCCGACGATGCGGGCCGGGGCGCCGTTCTCGTTCCATTCCACGCAGGCGCCGCGGCATTCGATCCAGACCCAGTGGCCGTCCCTGTGGCGCTCGCGGTATTCGAAGACGTGATAATCCGGGTCGCCGGCGATTCTGCCTCTCGATGGCCTCAATGACGAAATCGCGGTCGTCGGGATGAAGAAGCTGTCAGCCATTCCTCGTAGTCGCCGTCGACCTCCTCGTCCGGCGCCATGCCGCGGATTGTCTTTCCACGTATCGGAGTAATATCTGGTTCCGGCGCGGTAGTTGTGATCCCAGACGCCAAGGCCGGAGCCGACGAGCGCATAGTTCCAGCGGCTCTCGCGATCGGCCAGATCGGACGTGATCCTGCGCCTGCGTCCGGCTTCAGCCGAAGCCATCGGGCTCGCGGTCAGTTTTGCTCGCGCTGGTTTGGTCTTGCTGCTTCAAGACGAGCTCTCGCTAATTTCGCGTCCGGGTAGTCTGAAGTCATTCAATAAGAATAATTATTAAGCGGATCCCGAAATGCTGTTCAGTCTTGGGATCTCCACAGTTCAAGGCTTCAGCCGGCTCAGGAATTGGGCGAAGACCATCGTGCCTTCCGGCCAGGGGCCATGGCCGGACTCGGCATTGATATGGCCGGATTCGCCGGCATCGACCAGAAGCGAGCCCCAGCTTGCGGCGATGTCGTCGGCATGTTCGTAGCTGCCGAACGGATCGTTGCGGCTGGCCACCGTGATCGCCGGGAACGGCAGCGGATCGCGCGGGTAGGGACCGAATGTCATCAGATGCTTCGGGCGGATACTCGGGATTGGCGACATCGGGCGGCGCGACGAAGAAGGCGCCTGCCACCTTGTTGCGGAAATGCGGAATGGCGTGGATCGCCGAGGGCATGCCGAGCGAATGAGCGACAAGCACGACCGGGCGGCGACGAGGCATTCACCTCCTCGGCGATGCGTGCGACCCAGTCGTCGCGGACCGGCTTCGTCCATTCGGCCTGCTCGACGCGCCGCGCCGTGCTGAGCTTTGCTTCCCAGCGGCTCTGCCAGTGGCTCCGGGCCGGAATTGGTGTAGCCGGGGATGATGAGGATATCTGCGTCTGAGGCTTTCATGATGCCGCCGATGTGAGAAAGCTTGAGCCGCGATGTCAAGGGAAAGGCGACAACAGCGGCGAAATTTGTTATGATCGCGCCATTGCCGGTTGCGGTTTCTCGTGTCGGCTGCGTTCTGGCCGATGCTTTTCCGCCGCCGGTTGACTCGGCTGAGGAGGAGAAAGCCATGACGGCATTTCATGTAATGACAGGTGCCGGCGAACGCTACACACGCCCTGTCATCAACAAGATCAGCATCGCAGACGTGTTCGACGCGCTGCGGCGCGGGTATCGATGATTTTCGTGAGAAGCCGTCCCATTACGTGTTCCTGTGCCTCATGTATCCGATCGCCGGCATTTTCCTTGCGCTCGCGACGTCGGACGCCAATCTTCTGCCGATGATCTTTCCGCTGATGTCCGGTTTTGCGCTGATCGGCCCGATCGCCGCGATCGGCCTCTACGAGATCAGCCGCCGGCGCGAGGCCGGGCTCGATACGTCATGGAAGCATGCGCTCGAAGTGCGCCATTCGCCGGCCTTGCCGTCGATCATCGTCGGTCGGGCTGCATGCTGTTCGGCTTCTTCGTCGTCTGGCTGGTGGCAGCGCAGACGCTCTACACGCAATTTGTTCGGCGATGTGTTTCCGCGCACGATCGGTCGGCTTTCCTCACGCAGATCTTCGGCACGCCCGCAGGGCATGCAGCTGATCATCTGGGGCAATCTGATCGGCTTCGTCTTTGCGATCGTCGTGCTGGCGACGACCGTCGTCACCTTTCCGCTGCTGCTCGACCGCGACGTCGGTGCGGTGGCGGCGATGGCGGCCTCGATCCGCGCGACGATCGTCAATCCGGTGCCGGTGCTGCTCTGGGGCCTGATCGTCGCCGCGCTGCCTCGTCATCGGCACGATCCCGATCTTTGTCGGGCTTGCGCTGGTCATGCCGATCCTCGGGCATGCGACCTGGCATCTCTATCGCAAGCTGGTCGCGCCGGCCTGAGCGGAAATGCAGTCTGCGCTTGTAACCGGCACGCTGGAACCTGCGAACCTGCCTTCAGAGTTATACGTGATGCAGTGCTTTGAGGGAGGTATTTCGATGGGCAATCGAGGCGACATGCACCATCTTTGCCCACTTCGCCACCAAGGTATCGGAATGGGCGGGCAAGCCGGTCATCTTCGTCCTGGCGCTCGCTGTCGGTCGTCATCTGGGCTGTCCTCGGCCCGTTCTTCGACTTATTCCGAAACCTGGCAGCTGGTCATCAATACCGGCACGACGATCGTCACCTTCCTGATGGTCTTCGTGCTGCAGAACGCCCAGACGCGCGATACCCGCGCGATTCAGGCCAAGCTCAACGAGATCATCCTGACGAGCCATGCCGAAAACCGTTTCATCGGCATCGAGAATCTCGACGAGGAGGATCTGAAGCATCTCGACCGATTGGTGGCGAAAGCCGCCAAGGACAGCAGCCGAGACGACGGCAAGCACGTGCAGACAAGGAGACGAAGCGCGACGGCAAAGGGCGCAGACAGCAAACGCGCTGGCTGATCGAAATCGCGAAAGCAGAAATGAAAACGGCGCCATCAGGGCGCCGTCTCGATAGCTGTCAGCGTTGAGGCTTAGCCGAAACACGCGCTTGAAGATCGTGTCGACGTGCTTGGTGTGGTAGCCGAGGTCGAACTTCTCGCGGATATCTTCTTCGGACAGTGCCGCACGGACTTCGGCGTCGGCGAGCAGTTCTTCGAGGAAGTCCTTGCCCTGTTCCCAGACCTTCATCGCGTTGCGCTGCACGAGGCGGTAGGCATCCTCGCGGGAAACGCCGGCCTGCGTCAGTGCAAGCAGCACGCGCTGCGAATGAACGAGACCGCGGAACTTGTTCAGGTTCTTCTCCATGTTCTCGGGATAGACCAGCAGCTTGTCGATGACGCCGGCGAGGCGGGCAAGGCGAAATCGAGCGTGATCGTCGCATCCGGGCCGATCATGCGCTCGACGCGACGAATGGGAGATATCGCGCTCGTGCCAGAGCGCCACGTTTTCCATCGCCGGCACGGCGTAGGCATGCGGACCATGCGGGCAAGGCCGGTCAGGTTTTCGGTCAGCACCGGATTGCGCTTGTGCGGCATGGCCGACGAGCCCTTCTGGCCGGGCGAGAAATATTCCTCGGCCTCCAGCACCTCGGTGCGCTGCAGTGGCGGATTTCGATCGCCAGTCGTTCGATCGAGGAGGCGACGACGCCGAGCGTGGCGAAGAACATCGCATGGCGGTCGCGCGGGATGACCTGGGTCGAGACCGGCTCCGGCTTCAGGCCCAGAGCTTGGCGCAGACATGCTCCTCGACGCGCGGATCGATATTGGCGAAGGTGCCGACGGCGCCGGAGATGGCGCAGGTGGCGACTTCCTCGCGCGCGGCGACGAGGCGCGTGCGGTTGCGGTTCGAATCTCGGCATAGGCGAGCGCCAGCTTGACGCCGAAGGTGGTCGGCTCGGCATGGATGCCGTGCGATGCGGCCGATGCGTGACGGTGTCCTTGTGTTCGAAGGCGCGGCGCTTGAGCGCTTCGAGCAGCGGTCGATGTCGGCGAGCAGGATGTCGGTGGCGCGCACCAGCTGGACGTTGAAGCAGTCGTGTCGAGCACGTCGGACGAGGTCATGCCCTGATGGACGAAGCGGGCGTCCGGCCCGACGATCTCGGCGAGATGGGTCAGGAAGGCGATGACGTCATGCTTGGTGACGGCTTCGATCTCGTCGATGCGGGCGACGTCGAAGGTTGCGGCACCGCCCTTTTCCCAGATCGTCTTTGCCGCCGACTTCGGGATGACGCCGAGTTCGGCCAGCGCGTCGCAGGCATGCGCCTCGATCTCGAACCAGATGCGGAACTTGGTTTCGGGCGACCAGATGGCGACCATTTCCGGTCGGGAGTAGCGCGGGATCATGGCTCACTGCTTTCGTTCGAAGAGGAATATTTCTGGCGCCCCTGTAGCAAAGACGGGCGGCAATCTCAACGCATGCGTCTTGCAAGCGCATAGCTGGTGCGCAAGCAAGGCAGACGAGGCCGAGCGGCAGGAAGAGCCGCAGGCCGAGCACCGGGAACTGGTAGACGGCGCTGGCGCCGGTGAAGACGAACTGGAAGGCCCAGGTGAGGCTGCCGAAGGGCGCGTGCCAGCGTGAATAGAAGAAGCGGTAGTCCATGGCGAAGAGAAATGCCGTCATCAGCGATCGTGCCCGGCCGTCAGCGCAGACGAAGAAGGCGGCAAAACGCGTTTCGATCCGGCCGCCGATGGGCAAAGAAGCGGCCGAGCGGCAGCATGAACGGCCAGGCAAGCAGCGCCGCCGGCAAAATAGAGAATCGCGAGATCGATCGCGTGGTCCGTCTGCAGGCGGTTGCGCAGATAAGAGCGCCGATCAGCGCCGAAGCCATCATCTGAGACCCCAAAGCAGGGCGCCGCCGAACAGGTCGGGATAAGGCGGTAGGGCGGCGCGTATCCGGTCCACGTCAGCGTGAGCCGGCTACGTCGCTGATCAGCAGCTGGCCGGACTGCAATTTGCGACCGATCGGCCAATGTCATGAGCGTCCCGCTTCTGCAGCGCTGCGCAGGTCGCTGATCGTCTGAGCGATAGGCTTCGACGGAGTCGCCTTTGAAGATCGCCGAACCGGCGACGAGCACGTTGGCGCCGGCCTTGGCGACGATCGGCGCGGTCTCGACGGTGACGCCGCCATCGACTTCGAGTTCGATCGGCCTGTCACCGATCAGCGACTTCGCGGCGGCGATCTTGTCGGCCATCGCCGGAATGAACTTCTGGCCGCCGAAGCCGGGATTGACCGACATGATGAGGATCGAGGTCGACATCATCGAGCACGTTCTCGATCGCCGAAAGCGGCGTTGCCGGATTGAGCGTCACGCCGACCTTCTTGCCGAGGTTGCGGATGGTCTGCAGCGAGCGGTGCAGATGCGGGCCGGCCTCGGCATGAACGGTGATGCGGTCGCAGCCTGCCTTGGCGAAGGCTTCGAGATAGGGATCGGCGGGCGAGATCATCAGATGGCAGTCGAAGGTCGCGTCCGTGTAGGAGCGCAGCGACTTGATGACGTCGGCGCCGAAGGAGATGTTCGGCACGAAATGGCCGTCCATGACGTCGAGGTGGATCCAGTCCGCGCCCGCCGCAGTCACATCGCGCACTTCCTGACCGAGCTTGGCGAAGTCCGCCGCGAGGATGGAGGGGGCGATCCGGATCGGCAGGGTCATGAGACGTCTTACTCCTCAGGGAATTCGCGGCGGTTTAGCAGGGCGCGCCGGATCGGGCAACAGCATACCCTCATCAGTAAACTCTGCGCAAGCGGCTTATTCTAGTCCCGGACGGCGTGCGCCAGGTACGCGGAATGCACCGCCACGCCATTCCAGCAGCCGGTAGGGATTCTCGGAAAGTTCGTGGCCGGCGGTGAACGACAGATCGCCGATCGGCGTATGGAAGGTCGTGCCGATAAGCTTTTCCGCGACCGGCTTTCCTTCCGCCACGGCGGCTGTTGCCGCCTGCTGCGCAATCGCTGCGGCCGCAGCCGCCGGCAGGACGTAGCCTTCAGGTTCGACGCCCTTGCGCCCGCAGCGCCTCTGCCGCGGCTTCTGCCGCCGGAATGACGGCATATTCGGGTAGCGTGACGGCACGCACGCCGTCCGCTTAGGGCTACCGGCTGGTTCGCAGCGCGCATCGCGTCACCGCCCAGGATGTCGAGCGGAATTTTCTCGGCTGCGGCATCGCGGGCAATGACTGCGACATCGGTGCGATCGCCGCCGATGAAAACCTTGGTGGCTCCGGCCCTCTTCAGGCGGCGGACGAGGGCGATCTGCTGCTCCTGACCCGGACGGTAGGTGTCGGTGAAGACCGGCTTCAGCCCCTTTTCCTCAAGCGCATTTCGGACGGCCTCGGTCAACTCGCGGCCATGGATGGTGCCGTCCTCGATGAGGGCGATCGGCGCTGCCGCCCAGTCGCGCAGGATCACTTCGATGATCCGTGCAGCTTCGGCGCCATCGGGCGGCGCCAGCCGAAACAGCGGCCAGCCGTTCTTCAATGCATCCTCCATCAGGATGCGGGCGCGCACGGAGACGGTGATCGCCGGGATGTTGGCGTCCTTCAGCTTCGGCAGTGCCCCTTCGAGCGTCTCGCTACAGAGGAAGCCGATCGCGACCTGCACCTTGGCGTTCACCAGCGCATCGGCAATCGCACGCGCCGCTGTTTTCCTCGCAGGGTTCGTTGATTGCGACGACGGTATTGCCGTCCTTGGCTGATCTGATAGTTGGCGCCGGCAAAGATCTGCGCGCCGAGCTGCTGCAAGGTTGCCGTCCTGGGGAGCGACGACGCCGATCGTGACACCTGCGGCATGGCTTTCCGCCGCTGCAAGAAGCAGCATCGAAAAGGCAGCTATGCCACGCAGAATGTTCATGAAAATCGCCGGCTCCCTTTCGTCCTTCATGCCCTTTTATCCGCCCGGAAGTAATCGTCAAAGAAAAACAGGCGAATGCGCCGCATTTCGTCGGCTTCATTGTAGAAAAGATAACCGATGGCCTCCATATTAGCGGCACAAGCACAGGCGGCGAGGCCGCAGGAGACCAGCATTTGCTAAACAGGCAGCCGATCGATCCGCAGCTTTATCGCGATGCCATGAGCCGTTTTGGGGGTCATGTGCAGCTTGTGACGACGGCGCTCGGCGAGGCACGCCGCGGGGTCACGATCACCGCAGCCTGCTCGGTGTCCGACAATCCGGCCTGCGTGCTTGCTCTGCCTCAACAACAGCAATCCGAAGAACGAGATCTTTTTCCAGAGCGGCATTTTCGCGCTGAACACGCTTGGCGCGCATCATCAGGCGCTCGCCGACGCCTTTTCCGGACGCACGCCGATGAGCGACGACGAGCGGTTTGCGACCGGCAAATTCGAGAAGCTGGTCACCGGCGCGCCCGTGCTCTGGCGATGCGCTTGCCTCGTTCGATTGCAGGGTCATGGAAATCAAGGAGATGTCGACGCACCACATCATTTTCGGTGAGGTCGTGGGCGTGCGCTTCAACGAAACAAAACCGGCGCTGCTCTATATGAACCGGGACTATCACACGCTATAACTCCCGTGAAAGGGAGGAGATATGCCTGATCATTCGCTGCCGCCTGCGTCCATCGACGAGACGATCGCCATGCTCGGCTAAGCAGGACTATCTGGCAGGCAGGTCGCTCGCGACGGTGATCTTTCTCGCCTTGAAGATGAAGCGGCCGCTGTTTCTCGAAGGCGAGGCTGGCGTCGGCAAGACCGAGATCGCAAAGGTGCTGTCGAAGGCGCTTGATCGGCCGCTGATCCGGCTGCAGTGCTACGAAGGCCTCGATATCGCATCCGCCGTCTACGAGTGGAACTATCCGGCCCAGATGCTGGAGATCAGGCTTGCCGAAGCCTCGGGGTTGACCGACCGCAGCCGTATCGAATCCGATATCTTTTCCGAGCGCTACCTTATCCGCCGCCCCGTACTGCAGGCGCTTTCCTCCGCCGAGGGCCGTGCCCCGGTCTTCCTGATCGACGAACTCGATCGCACCGATGAGGCTTTCGAGGCCTTCCTGCTGGAAGTGCTTTCGGATTTCCAGGTGACGATACCCGAACTCGGCACCATCAAGGCGGCCGAGCCGCCGATCGTCATCATCACCACCAACCGGACGCGCGAAGTGCACGATGCGCTCAAGCGCCGCTGCCTCTACCATTGGGTCGACTATCCGCAAGCCGCGCAGGAACTGGAAATCATCCGCCGGAAGGTGCCGGGCTGCAACGAGGCTCTCTCGCAGCAGATCGTCGCCTACGTGCAGAAACTGCGCACGCTCGACCTTTTCAAGAATCCCGGCGTTGCCGAGACGATCGACTGGGCGACCGCGCTGACCGAGCTCGACCGTCTGGCGCTCGATCCGGATACCATTTCCGACACGATCGGCACGCTTCTGAAATACCAGGACGACATCGCACGCATCCAGGGCAGTGAAGGGTCTACGCGTCCTCGACGAAGTCAAGGACGAGCTGAGGGCGACGGGTTAGAGATGGAAACGCAACCGGCGCAGGATGGTATCGTGGTTCCGCCGCTGCCGCCGGGCGAGGGGCGGTTTGCCGATAACATCGTCTTCTTTGCCCGAGCGCTTCGCAAGGCCGGCCTCAAGATCGGTCCGGCTTCCATTGCCGATGCGATCGAGGCCGTCGAGACGATCGGCATGGGATCGCGCGAGGAGTTCCACGCGGCGCTCTTTTCGGTTTTCGTCAAACGGCACGAGGACAAGCCCGTTTTCGACGAAGCCTTCCGGCTTTTCTGGCGCTCCCGCGATCTGGTGCGAGAAGATGATCGCGATGATGTCGCCGCGTCGCGCCGGACAACCGTGAAAAGGAAAAGGCGAAAGCGGGCGAAACGCGCGTCAGCGATGCTCTCTTGGGCGATCAGCGCGGCAACAAGCCTCCGCGCGGAGGAGCCGGACATCGAAATCGATGCGCGCTTTACCACCTCGGGCAACGAGGTGTTTCGCCGGATGGACTTCGCGCAGATGTCGGCGTCCGAAATTGCGCTGGCGAAGAAAGAGCTGACCCGGCTGCAACTGCCGCTCGACAGCGTCCGAACGCGGCGGTTCAGGCCATCGCATGTTCACCGGCTGGTCGATCCGCGCGCCACGATGCGCTCGGCGCTGCGCACCGGCGGCTCGCTGATCCTGCCGCGCTATCGCGAGCAGAAGGAAATACAGCCGCCCCTGGTGGTGCTTGCCGATATTTCCGGCTCGATGAGCCAGTACACGCGCATCTTCCTGCATTTCCTGCATGCGCTGACCGAGCGTCGCCGCCGCGTCCACACATTCCTGTTCGGAACGCGGCTCACCAATGTCACGCGGCAGATGCGCCACAAGGATCCGGACGAAGCGCTCGACGAATGCGCTGCCGCCGTGAAGGACTGGTCGGGCGGCACGCGCATCGGCGAAACGTTGAAAGAATTCAACCGGCTGTGGGCGCGCCGCGTGCTCGGGCAGGGGGCGGTCGTGCTGCTGATCACCGATGGGCTGGAGCGTGAAGGCATCGAACTGCTCTCGGAAGAGATCGACCGGCTGCACCGATCCTGCCGGCGGTTGATCTGGCTCAATCCGCTTTTGCGTTTCGAGGGGTTCGAACCTCGCGCCCGCGGCGTACGCGCCATGCTGCCGCATGTTGACGAATTCCGCCCGGTTCACAATCTATCATCCTTGAGCGACCTTGCTGCGGCGCTTGGCATGGGCAATTCGTCGACGCATGATCCGCGGCGCTATCTTGACAGAATGAGAGGCTTGGCATGAGCGAGACGTCTTTCGGTCTCGATCCGCTGATGAAGGCGGAGGAGTGGAAGAAGAGCGGCCGCGACGTGGCGATCGCGACTGTCATCGAAACCTGGGGCTCGGCGCCGCGTCCGGTCGGCAGCCATCTGGTGATCGACGGCGACGGCAATTTCGAGGGTTCGGTTTCCGGCGGCTGCGTCGAAGGCGCGGTCATCGCGGAGGCGATGGACGTGATCGGCGACGGCAAGGCGAAGATGCTGGAATTCGGCGTCGCCGACGAGACCGCCTGGCGCGTCGGGCTATCCTGCGGCGGCCGCATCCGCGTCTTTGTCGAGAGGCTCGGCTGATGGACGCTGTCAATCTGGAGCGGCTGAATGCCGCCCGCCGGGCGCGCAAGGCCGTCATGCTGGTGACGGACATCGAGCGCGGAACGGATCGTGTGATCGTCGAAGGCGGGCCGGTCGACGCTGCGCTCAGCGACGCGGTCGCGGCGGCATTCCGCTCCGGCAAGTCGGGCACCTGTGAGATCGATGGAGGCAGAGTACTTTCTGAACGTGCATCTGCCGCCGCCGCATATCGTCATCATAGGCGCGGTCCATATCAGCCAGGTTCTGGCGCAGATGGCGGCTCTTGCGGGCTTCGATGTCCGCATCATCGATCCGCGGACGGCCTTTGCGACCCCGGAGCGTTTCGCCGGCATAGATCTCGTGGCCGACTGGCCGGTCGATGTCCTGAAGGACCGTCCTCTCGACGCCTACACGGCCGTTGTCGCGGTCACGCACGACCCGAAGATCGATGACTTTCCGATTGCCGAGGCGCTAAGAACCGGCTGTTTTTATGTCGGCGCGCTCGGCAGCCGCAAGACCCACGGCGACCCGTCTCGAGCGGCTCCGGACGGAAGGTTTCTCCGACGACGAGCTGGCGAGAATCAACGGCCCGATCGGACTTAATATCGGTGCATCCAGTCCGGCAGAAATAGCCGTCGCGATCCTGGCGCAGATCATTCAGGCGTTGCGCTCGCGCGACGTAACGTCTCCGAAAGGTGACTAGACATGATCTTCGGTGAATTCAGTGTCGAAGGTGCCGAAGGGCTTGTGCTCGCCCATTCCATCAAGATGGCGAGCGGCGCCTTGCGGAAAGGGCATGTGGTTGAAACTGCGGACGTCGAGCGGCTGAAGAGTTCGGGTATCGAAAAGATTGTCGCCGCGCGCCTGGAGAACGGCGATCTCGGCGAGGACGAGGCTGCGGCGCGGCTCGGGCAGGCGATTGCGCCCGATCACCTGACGCTTTTCAGAGGCCGCGACCGGCCGCGTCAACGTCCATGCGGCCGTTGACGGCCTGTTCGTGGCGAGCCGCGAAGCCGTCGATCGGCTGAACCGCATCGATCCGGCGATCACGCTCGCCTGTCTTGCCGACCATACGCGCGGTCAGCGCGGGCGATATGGTGGCGACCTTCAAGATCATTCCGCTGGCGGTCCCGGGTGCCAAGGTCGATGCCGCCTGTGCGGAACTTCGCGCGAATACGCCCTTCGAGGTCAAGCCGTTTGCCGAATACGCCGTCTCCCTCATCGCCACCGAATTGCCCTCGCTGAAGATCTCCGTAATGGACAAGACGGCGCGCATATTGGAGCGGCGCCTGGAGGGTTCCGGCAACCGGCTCCTGCGGGAACGGCGCGTGCCGCACGAGACGAAGGCGCTCGCCGCATCGATCAAGGACGTGATGGCGATTTCCGAGCAGGCACCGAAGTTCGTCATCGTCTTCGGGGCGTCGGCGGTCATCGACGAGGCGGATGTCATTCCACAGGCGATACGCGAGGCGGGCGGGAAGCATTCTCAGCGTCGGCATGCCGGTCGATCCGGGGAATCTGATGGTTCTCGGGCGCATCGGCGGAACGTTATGTCGTCGGCGCTCCGGGCTGCGCCCGCAGTCCCAAGGAGAACGGTTTCGACTGGGTTCTCGATCGCATCCTGGCCGGCGAGCAGCCGGGCGCGCGCGAAGTGACCGGCATGGGCGTCGGGGGCCTGCTGATGGAGATACAATCACGGCCGCAGCCGCGGGACGTCGCCCGCCCAACGACGCGAGGGCGGCCTCAGTCGCCATCGTCCTGCTTGCGGCCGGCAGGGCGCGCCGCATGGGCGAAGGCGGCCAGCACAAACTGCTTGCGGAGTTCGACGGAATACCGCTGGTTCGCCGCTCCGCATCGATTGCCATCGCTAGCAGGGCAGGCTCAGCCATCGTCGTCACGGGGCACCGGAACACCGAGATTGAAGCCGCGCTTGAGGGCTTGAAGGTGAAGCCTGTCTTCAACGCCGATTACGCGTCCGGCATGGCAAGTTCGTTGGCGGCCGGCTTTGCAGATGCCCATGCGGGCGGCGCTGATGGCGTCCTCGTCATGCTCGCGGATATGCCCGGTGTTTCGACGGCGGACCTTGATACTTTGATCGACGCATTCGAGCGGGCAGACGGCCGGGCGATCGTTCGTGCGGTTGCGCGGGGAAAACGCGGAAATCCGGTCATCCTGCCGCGATCGCTCTATCAGGCGGTGCTTGCGCTCGAAGGTGACGTCGGCGCCCGCCACATCATCGAGACGGCGGGACTTCCCGTCATCGATGTCGATATAGGCGAGGGCGCGCATCTTGACGTCGATACGCCCGAGGCCGTTGTCGCCGCGGGCGGCATTTTGAAGGAATAGCGATGGACGCGGCGGGCATAGAGGAAATGTTCCAGGGGCTCGGCCCCGTGACGATCAAGCGCATGTTCGGCGGCAAGGGCATCTATCACCTCGGCCGCATCGTCGCGCGTCGAAGTAAACGGCGAGATGCTGCTGAAGGCCGATGACGACAGTGCGCCGGAATTTGCGGCCGCTGGTTCCAGCCAATGGTTCTACGAGGGCAAGAAGGGCAATCCCGTGAAAATGCCTTACTGGTCGATCCCCGACGATGCCTATGACGATCCGGATGATCATGGCGAAATGGGTGCGGCTCGCCTATGAGGCGGCGTTGCGGGCTGAATGACTCAGCGAAAGTCGGCTTCGCTCAGGGGCGCAATGGCGGCTTTCGTGAAAGCCGAAAGCGGCTGCGGCAGATCATGGCGGCCGAACCAGCCGAAATCGGAAAGCTTGTCCGGGCTCCGTCAGTTGCGGTTCGCCCTTCGACGTTCCGGGCGACGTAAAGCAATGAAATCCAGTGCTGGCGGTCGGCCTCGATGATCTGCTCGGTCGGTCCAAGCAATTCGATGTGGCCGATCGTGAGGCCGGTTTCTTCCTCGGCCTCGCGGCGGGCGGCCTGTTCGGCCGGCTCCATGTGATCGACCTTGCCGCCGACGATATTCCAGAAGCCGGCTTCGGGTGGAAGCATGCGCTTGTAGAGCAGGAGCTTGCCGTCGCGCAAAATCGCCAGGCCTACGCCGAGTCCCGGAAAATCGATGCCGGGCTTGCCCATCGAGAGATCAGACCTTGGCGTTTGCCGCGATCAGCATGAAGGCGGGAATGTCGTCGCCGAAGCCGACCGGCGTCGGGCCGTCGTCGTGATCGCGATAGCGGCGGCGGTCGCGACTGTCGTCGTTTGCCGGATAAGGCCGAGTGTTGCGCGCGCTGTTCTGCGGCTTGTTGTTCTGCTTTGCGCTCTTGCTTCACGCTTTCGGCCTTTGCTGGTGCTGCTACTTCGATCGCTTTCGACGGCATTATCCTCGACGTCGATATCAGATTTATGACTCCGAGCGCTCGCCTGCCGCGGCCACGGTCCCTGTCGCTGCGATCCCGGCTGCTCTTGCGGCGCGGGCGATCGTCTTCGCGGCCCGGCTTCCGGCCGGCGGAAGAGCGGAAAGATCGCCATTCAGCCATTCGACCTTCTCGCCGATCAGCTTTTCGATTGCGTCGGCATGTTTCTGGTCGCGGCCGGTGACGATGGTGAAGGCAGCGCCGGAACGGCCGGCGCGGCCGGTGCGGCCGATGCGGTGGACGTAGTCCTCGGCATGGATCGGCACATCGAAATTGAAGACGTGGCTGACATCCGGAATGTCGAGACCGCGGGCGGCGACGTCGGAGGCGACGAGCAGCTGGAGTTGTCCGTCACGGAAGCTTTGCAGCATCATTCGTGCGCGAGCGCTGGTCCATGTCGCCATGCAGAGCACCGACGGAGAAGCCGTGGCGCTCCAGCGAGCGGAAGAGGTCGGCGACGTCCTTCTTGCGATTGCAGAAGATGATCGCGTTCTTCAGCTCTGTCCTGGGCCCGGATGAGATCGCGCAGAGCGGCGCGCTTCTCGTAGTCCTTGCCATGCGAGGCGACGAAGACGCTGCGTAATGGTCTTGGCGGTCGAGGCCGGCTTTGCGACTTCGATACGTTCCGGATTCTGCAGGAAGCGGTCGGCGAGCTTCTGGATTTCCGGCGGCATGGTGGCCGAGAAGAACAGCGTCTGGCGCGTGAAGGGGATGAGCTTGGCGATGCGCTCGATATCGGGGATGAAGCCCATGTCGAGCATGCGGTCGGCTTCGTCGATGACGAGGATTTCGACGCCGCTCATCAGCAGCTTGCCGCGCTCGAAATGATCGAGCAGGCGGCCGGGCGTGCAGATCAGCACATCGGCGCCGCGCTCGAGCTTGCGGTCCTGGTCTTCGAACGACACGCCGCCGATCAGGAGCGCGACGTTCAGGCGGTGGTTCTTGCCGTATTTCTCGAAATTCTCCGCGACCTGCGCGGCGAGTTCGCGCGTCGGCTCGAGGATCAGCGTGCGCGGCATGCGGGCGCGGGCACGGCCCTTTTCGAGGAGCGACAGCATCGGCAGCACGAAGGACGCGGTCTTGCCCGTACCCGTCTGCGCGATGCCGCAGATATCGCGGCGCTGCAGCGCAAACGGGATGGCGCCCGCCTGAATAGGAGTAGGGGTCGTGTAGCCCGCGTCGGTAACAGCGGAAAGCACTTTTTGGCTCAGGCCAAGATCAGCAAATGTCGTCAAAGGGAAAACTATTTCCGTTCCGGTTCGGCCGACACTCTGGTTGAGTCGGCGGGATTGCATGCCGCAATGCAGCGCGACATAGTCCCAAATGGCCGGTAAGTCAAGGAATACGGCAACGCAACCCATGCGCAGGTAAAGCAGTTGGTTACTGGTCATGTGGTTATTTGATATAACTCGCGAGTTTCGCGCCGGCATTCATGAAATACATGGGATCGACCGCGTGGCCATTCTGGCGCACTTCGTAATGCAGATGCGTGCCTGTCGAGCGCCCGGTGCTTCCGGCAAGACCGATGACGTCCGACCGGTCGACCGTATCGCCGACTTTCACCAGAATCTGCGACATATGGCCGTAGCGCGTGGAAATGCCATTGCCGTGGTCGATCTCGACCATGTTGCCGTAACCGCCGGTCCAGCCCGCGGTGACGACCTTGCCGGGGGCCGTCGGCCGGACCTTTTCACCGGGCGCGAAACGGAAATCGATGCCGGAGTGAAGGGCGAGCCGGCCGAGGAAGGGATCACGCCGATTGCCGAACGGACTGGTGATCTCCTTGCCGACCGCCGGATTGCGGAAGGGCAGGGATTCCGCCGTGCTGCGCACCGCCTCGAGCCGCGTCAGAGCGGTATCGAGCTGGGCGAGCGAATTGTTGAAGTCGTCGTTGTTTTCCGGCTCGACATAGGGGCCGCCGACGGCGCTCGTCGTCGTCCGCCTTGCTGGCAGCCTGTTCCGGAACGGCGATATCGAAGCGGGTCAGGATTGTCTCGATGTTGTTGGCGGCGTCGCCCGCATCGGTGGTCAGCTGGTCCACGCGGGCGCGTTGCTGCTGCTCGACGTCTTTCAGCGACAGCGTCACCTTCGAAAACACGCGGTCGGCACGATCGCCGACGGTTTCAGGCGCAGGCACGTAGGCAAGCGTGGAATTGTCTGGCGTAGCATCGGCGGGTTCGTGCCTGCCTGCCAGAAGCTTGTCGATCGCTTCGGCGCCGCCGCTGAAAGCGACGCACGCTTGTCCTTGATCTCGGGCGCGAAGGATTGAGCCGGGACCGCCGCCATCCTTCTCTGTCAGCCCGGAATTTTCGGCGCGGTCGAGCAGGGAGTCGAGCTTGCCGTGGCGCGAGGTGAGCGCCATCTGCTGCTCCATCAGCTTGTCGACCTTGTCTTCGACCACCTGCTGGTCGAGAAGCTGACGCGAGGTGACGCGGTCGACCTGCGCGCGAAGCGCGGCGATGCGGTCTTCATAATCATGCTGCATGCGGGCCTGGCGCGCCATGGTGGCGCCGATCAGGTCGTCGCGCAGCACGAGATAGGACGTGGCAAGGAGATAACCGATCGACAAAGACGCCGACGAAGCAGAAGGCGAGCGCTGCCATCCACGGCTTGACGGTCACATGGCGGACCTTGTCGCCGCTGGCGAGAATGAGGATATGCTCCTGCGAACGCTTGCCGAATACCCGACTATGCTGATGCATGCGTCACGGAGAATCTCCCGATTGGTGCGCCCGCGCTAGATCAGGAGTGATTACACACCGTTATGGTTAACAACGCCTTATCGAAAAAGTAAACAATGAAGCAGTACTTTAGGCATTGCTAATAGATGTCAGCGAGCGATAGAAAGATGGCGTGAGGCCGGCCTCGGCGCGGGCCAGATCGTTGAACGGCGGCTTCAGCGGTCCGCGGAAATTGGCCCGCACCAGCTCCTGGAAGGTCTGCGCCGGATCGCGCCGTTCGCGAGCGCAGAGAAAGCGGAACCATTTGGCGCCGACTGCGACATGGCCCTTCTCATCGTTGTAGATGACGTCGAGGACGGCTGCGCTTTCGAGATCGCCGGTCTCGCGCATTTTCGCCTGCAGCGACGGCGTGACGTCGAGCCCGCGGGCTTCGAGAATAAGCGGAACGACGGCAAGCCGTGCCGTCAGGTCGTTGCGGGTCGAATGCGCTGCCTGCCAGAGGCCGTCATGGGCGGGCAGATCGCCGTAGTCGGCGCCGAGATCGCGCAGACGCTCGCGCACCATGCGGAAATGCTTCGCCTCTTCGAAGGCGACCTGCATCCAGCCGTCGAAGAAAGAATTGGGCACCGCTTCGGTTGCGAAGCGCGCGACGATATCGAGCGCCAGATCGACGGCGTTGAGCTCGATATGGGCGATGGCGTGCAGCAGTGCGATGCGGCCGTTGACCGTGTGCAGCGAACGCTTCTCGACTTGCGTCGGGGGCACCAGCGCCGGTTTTTCCGGTCGGCCGGGCCGGTCGGGCAAGGCGGCATCGAGCGGCGACCGCAGCGAAATCTTGCGCGCAAACCAGCGGGTTGCGCCTCCTGCGCGAGCGCCGTCTTGCGATCGAGATCGGCGGAGCGGATAGCGTCGATCGCACCGCCACGCAGCGACGTCATCGAAAGCGTCGCTCATGCGGCAAGATTCCTGACGGCCTTCAGAACTTCTTCGGCATGGCCGGGCACCTTCACCTTCTGCCAGATCGTCGCGATCGTGCCGTCGGCGCGGATGAGGAAGGTCGTGCGTTCGACGCCCATGAAGGTGCGGCCGTACATGCTCTTTCTGCTTCCAGACGCCATAGGCCTGCAGCGTCGTCTTCTCCTCATCCGAGGCGAGCGCAACGGAAAGCTTGTGCTTCCTGATGAAACGATCGTGGCATGTGGCCGAATCGGGGGACATTCCGACAACTGCCGCACCTGCGGCATCGAATTCGCCGGCGAGAGCCGTAAAGGCCAGCGATTCGGCGGTGCAGCCGGTCGTATCGTCCTTCGGGTAGAAGAACAGAACGAGCGTCCTGCCGCGGAAATCGGCAAGCGATACCCGCCCGCCGCCATCGCGGGGAAGGTCGAAATCCGGGGCCGAGTCGCCAATGCCGGGAACCGCCATGTGTGAAAACCTTTCTTTTGCCGGGTTTAGGGATGACACTATGTCCGGCGGATATATATTGAACGATCAATTCGTCCAGCCAGACTGGATCAGATTCGAGGGCAGGGGGTCATCCAAAGCGCATGGCGGCGATCCGCGGCGAAAAGGTTACGTTTCGCAAAAAGGACATCGTCGCGCTGCATGAGCTTCCATCCGCACAGGCCGAAGACCCTATCATCGTGCATTGCCCGCGGCCACGCTCGCGCATGCGGCGTGCGACGAGCGTAACGGCCGGTTGCATCGCCGTTGTGCTCTTCATTCTCGCCGCCATCATTTTCACCGTCGAGAGCGGCATGTTCGACGCGACGCTGTCGCGCCAGGCGCAGACCGCATTGAATTCGGCAATAGGTCCCCGCTACCGTGCGGAAGTCGGCTCGACCGTCATCCGCTTCACGTCCGGCCTGCAGCTCGCGCTGGAAGCCCGCAACGTCAACATGGTCGATCAGGAGAGCGGGCAGCATCTGTCGACCATCGGCGCAATACGCATGGCGCTCGATCCCCTGGCTCTTTTTCGGGGCCGTGTGGCGGTGGCCGCAATCGAGGCAGAAGACATTGCGCTCGATACAGCGCTTCTTCCGTCCGGCGGTCCTCTCGACTTCAGCCAGCTTCGCGTCGATGCAATTCCGAAGGCGATGGAAGCCGCGTTTTCCAGTCTCGATATGCTGGATGATTTTGTCGAACGCGGTGGCACAGATACCGTCCGCTTGTCGGGTATCGACATCAAGCTGGCCGATACCGCCAACGGTCCGCTTTCGATTGTGATCGACAATCTGGCCTTCACCCATGCGGGACCGTCCTCGCTCCAGTTGAAGGGCGAGGTCGCGATCAACGGCGAAGTGGCGATGCTAAATGTACTTGCTGAAAAGACTGCAGGGAAAACGTCACGGGTTACAGCAAGGGTCACCCATGCCGATCTGACGCCATTTACCTTGAAACGAAATGCACTCGGGGAAATCCGTCAAGGCGTGAACAGCTTTGCCGACCTTGCCGTTTCAGCCGTGCGCGGCAAGGGCGATGTGGCGCCATCGCTCGCGGCCACTGCGGATATTGCCTCAGGACTGATCTATGTCGACGGCGACGAGCAGCGGCTTTCCGGGGGCCGCGTCAATCTCGGCTATGATTTCAATAAGCAGACTCTCGAGATCTCAAGATCACAAGCGCAGTTCGGAGACACGTCTGTCCCGTTCAACGGCGCGATCATCGATCTCGACAAGCTCGATCCGACAGCGGGCAAGGGCTTTGGCATCGATCTTCTGATCAGCGGCGGTACGGCGGCTCCCACAGGGTCGGGCGAGCAGCCGCTGACATTCGATCTACAGACGACGGGCCGCTACCTCGTCGACTCACGGGAATTGCAGTTTCCGCGCCTGACCGTCTCCAGTCCTTTGGGGCAGTTATTCGGATCGCTTCATGTCAAGTTTGGCGATGAGTCGCCGGAAATCAGCTTCGCCGGGCAGTCGCAGCAGCTTGCAGACGACCGCGATCAAGCAACTCTGGCCGTTCTGGATGGCGCCCAAGGCGCGAGACTGGGTGCTTGGGAATCTCTTCGGAGGAACAGTCACGGATGCGTCGATTTCCGTATTCATCCCCTTCGGCAAGCTGGACGAAGCCGTCGGCAAGGGCTGAAACTCGACGATGACCAGCTCCGGATCAATTTCGATATCGCGGATGCGCGCATGAACGTGGCAGGCGATATTCCGCCGATCCGGGACACGTCAGCGCATTTCGATCTAACCGGACCGAGGGCAACGATTTCGATCAAGAGCGGCACGTCCTACTTTGCGTCCGGCCGCTCCGTCAGTCTCGGAGAGGGCACGTTCGTCCTGCCTTCGACCTACGACAAGCCGCTGATGGCGGAAATGAAGCTCGCAATCTCCGGCGGCGCCGATGCGGTGGGAGAGCTCCTGACCTACAAGCCGATCCAGGTCTTGCAGCGCGCCGGCCTCGTACCCGGAGACCTCAAGGGCGAGATCACGGCCGATGTCGAAGCGCGGTTCGGCCTTCTGAGATCGCAGAATCCTCCGGCACCCGAATGGAAGGCGGCGATGCATCTGACCGGCGTGGATGTCGGCAAGCCGGTGTCGGGCCGGATGGTCACGAAACTCGACGGCGAACTCAACGCCGATCCGCAGCAGGTGACGCTCAATGCCAAGGGGCAGCTCGATGGCATTCCAGCCGAGATCGAGCTCGTCGAGCCGACGGACAAATCGTCCGATGTCAAGCAGCAGCGCATCATCACCGCGACGCTGAACAACGACCAGCGCGAAAAAGTGCTGCCCGGTCTCTCGGGCATCATCGACGGCAGCATGACGATGCAACTGACGCGGATCGATGAGGAACACCAGGACGTTCAGATCGACCTCAGCAAGGCGTCCTTGCAGCTTCCCTGGATTGGCTGGGCAAAAGGAAGCGGCATCAGTGCAACGGCCGAGTTCGAAGTGTCAGGACCGCCTGAAAACACTCAGATCAGGAACTTCCGGCTGAAGGGCGACGGTTTCGGCGCCAGCGGCGCGCTGACCCTCAGCAAGGGCGGCCTGATGTCGGCCGACCTCGACAGCGTGAAGCTCTCATCTCTTGACGACTTCGCCATATCGATCAGACGCAGCAAAGGTAAGTTCGATGTCTCGGTTTCGGGGAACACCGCCGATGCACGTCCCATTCTTGCGAGATTGAAGAGCGGACAGGGCGACAGTAGCGACGGGGATAGCGGCAATGCCAGCGTCTCTGTACGCGCCAAACTCAACAACGTTGTCGGCTTCAACGATGAAAAGATCCGCAATTTCGAGGCCATATACGTCGCAAGCGACGACCGGCTGCAGGCGCTGAATTTTTCGGGGATCACAGATAGCGGTGAAGCTGTCGTCAGCCAGACAAGGGAAGGCCGTGTCATGAACATTACCAGCGGCGATGCCGGCGCCGTCTCGCGCTTCGCCGATCTCTATCAGCATATGCAAGGCGGCTTGCTCAACATGTCGATCAGGCTCGGGGACGGCGGCGACTGGGACGGCTCGGTCGACATACGCCGCTTTGCCATTGTCAACGAACAACGCCTCCACTCGATCGTTTCGACGCCGGTCGGGCAGGATCAGCGCAGTCTCAATTCCGCGGTCAAACGCGATATCGACACGTCCGCGCAGCGCTTCCAGCGCGGCTTTGCGCGCGTCGTGTCGCGCGGCGGCGTGATCGGCATCGAGAACGGCGTGGTGCGCGGCGATCAGATCGGCGCGACGTTCCAGGGCGTGATCCGCGATCAGCGCGGCAACATGGACATGACCGGCACCTTCATGCCGGCCTATGGCCTCAACCGGCTCTTTGCGGAACTGCCGGTCATCGGCATCATCCTCGGCAACGGATCGGACCGCGGCCTGATCGGCATCACGTTCAAGCTGACGGGCAAGTTCGACAAGCCGAACCTGCAGATCAATCCGCTGTCGATCATCGCGCCGGGCGTGTTCCGCAAGATCTTCGAATTTCAATAAAAGAAGCCGGCGCGGGCGCCGGCTTTGGTTTCGTCGCCGAACTGGCAGCTCAAGCCGCCGGGCGGATCAGGATATGCTTCTTCTTGCCGAGCGAGAGCTTGATGACGCCATCGGCGGTGATTTCGCCGCTGCCGATCATCTTGCGCTCGTCGCTGACCGCCTGATCGTTGATGCGCACGGCGCCGCCCTGGACGTGACGGCGGGCTTCGCCGTTCGAGGCGGCAAGACCGGCCCGGACGATCAGCGAAAGCAGGCCGATGCCGGCATCGAGTTCGGAGGCAGGGACGTCGACCGAGGGCAGGTTTTCGGCAATGCCGCCTTCCTCGAAGGTCTTGCGGGCCGTTTCCGCGGCCTGCTCGGCAGCCTCGCGGCCGTGCAGGATCGCCGTCACTTCGGTCGCGAGGATCTTCTTGACCTCGTTGATCTCCGAGCCGCCGAGTGCGGAAAGCCGCGCGATCTCGTCCATCGGCAGCGTGGTGTAGAGCTTCAGGAAGCGCGCCGACGTCGGCGTCCTCGGTGTTGCGCCAGTACTGCCAGAAATCATAGGCCGACAGCATGTCGGCATTCAGCCAGACCGCGCCGGTAGCCGACTTGCCCATCTTGGCGCCGGAGGAGGTCGTCAGCAGCGGCGAGGTCAGCGCGTAGAGCTGCGGCGTCCCCATGCGGTGACCGAGATCGATGCCGTTGACGATATTGCCCCACTGGTCCGAACCGCCCATCTGCAGGCGGCAGTCGTAGCGCTTGGCAAGCTCGACGAAATCGTAGGCCTGCAGGATCATGTAGTTGAATTCGAGGAAGGACAGCGACTGCTCGCGATCGAGGCGCGTCTTGACGCTGTCGAAGGACAGCATGCGGTTGACCGAGAAATGCCGGCCGACATCGCGCAGGAATTCGAGGTAGTTGAGCGAGCGCAGCCATTCGGCATTGTTGATCATCAGCGCGTCCTTCGGGCCCGTCGCCATAGGTCAGGTAGTTGGAGAAGACGCGCTTGATCGAGGCGATGTTGCTCTCGATCGTATCGACCGTCATCAGCTGGCGCGCCTCGTCCTTGAAGGAGGGGTCGCCGACCATGCCGGTGCCGCCGCCCATCAGCGAGATCGGCGCGATGGCCGGTCGCCTGCAGCCAGTGCAGCATCATGATCTGGATCAGCGAGCCGGCATGCAGGCTGGGTGCCGTCGGATCGAAGCCGATATAGGCCGTCACGGTTTCCTTGGCGAAGAGATCGTCGAGGCCCGATTTCATCGGAAATCTGATGAATGAAGCCGCGCTCTTTCAGGGTGCGGAGGAAATCGGATTTGAACTCGGACATGGCCTTCGTCTCTCGGATCGCGGATTTTTGGATTGACGCTATTGTTGAACCGTCGCGGCGCGTTTAGCACTGTTTTGTTGAAAGTGCACCATTTGGTGGAAATCGTTCACGGCGAGGGTGCTCATGGGTGAACATGAAGACCGCGATCGGCCTGATGAGCGGCACGTCGATGGACGGGATCGACGTCGCGCTGGTTCGCACCGACGGCGATGGCTGTCGTCGAGCGCGGGCCGTTTCTGGGCGTGCCCTACGATCCGGCTTTTCGCGAGCAGGCTGAAGCTGGCGCTCGAACAGGCGAAAGCGCATCCGCAAGCGCGAGGAGCGGCCCGGCGAACTTGCGGAGATCGAGCGTGAACTGACGCTGCGTCATGCAATGGCCGTTACGGAATTTCTCGAGCGCAACGAGTCTCGGCCGAAGCTCGATCGATCTCATCGGCTTTCATGGTCAGACGGTGCTTCACCGGCCGGACGAGGCGCTGACGGTCCAGATCGGCGACGGGCCGCTGCTTGCCGCGCGAGACCGGCATTCCGGTCGTCTACGACATGCGCGCCAACGACATGGTGCATGGCGGGCAGGGCGCGCCGCTGGTGCCGGCCTATCATGCGGCACTGGCCGGGACCATTCGAGACGCCAGGCTGCCGGTCTGCTTCGTCAATATCGGCGGCATTTCGAACCTCACCTTTATCGGCGCCGATGGCGCGGATCATCGCCTATGACAGCGGGCCGGGCAACACGCTGATCGACCAATGGGTCGAGACGCAGGCCGGCATCCCCTATCGATCAGGGCGGCGATGATCGCGTCGGAAGGCAGGGTCATCGCCGAGCTTGGCCGATCGCTATCTCGGCAGCCCGTTCTTCACGCGGACAAGCGCCGATTCGCTCGACCGCAACGATTTTCGTGCCGCCGGCCGGAGGACGCCGAGCTTGCAGGACGGCGCGCGGACGCTCGCCTATGTCGCGGCGGCCTCGATCATCAAATCGGCCGGTCACCTGCCGGAGACGCCGGCGCTCTATCGTCGTCTGCGGCGGCGGACGGCTGAACCGCATCATCATGAGCGATCTTGCGGCCATGGCCGACGGCAGGATGCCAGCGTGATCGCCGCCGAGGAGGCAGGCTTCAACGGCGATGCGATGGAGGCCGAGGCCTGGGCCTATCTCGCCGTGCGGTCGCTGGAAGGACTGCCGCTGACATTTCCCGGCACGACCGGCGTCGACGCGCCGGTCAGCGGCGGCGTTCTTGCGAGGCATGATGACGGAGACGGTCATTCTGAAACGCCGCGGCTGCAGCTTGTCGATGTGGGACGAAGGCGATGCGCGCTCGTGCAGCGACTGCATTCGACGATCGGGACGACGCGCTATATGTCCGGCGAGCGCCTGGACGCGAGAAGGATGCGAGGAGCGGCTGACGGCTGGTTCGGCGAACATGCGCGCGACGGGATGACCAAATACAAGATGCTCGCCGCGACGACGGCCGCTTCATCGGCCGCGCCGGCTTTTCGCTTTCATGACGGCAGAGACGAGCGAATTCGAACTCGGCTATTCGCATCCGCGAAGAGGAGTGGGGCAAGGGCTACGCGACCGAAATCGCCAGTGCGCTGGCCGACTGGTTCTTCGCAAAGCGGTTTGCGACCGACTTCATCGCCTTCACGCATCCCGGAGAACGTCGCGTCGCAGCGCGTCCTCACGAAAATCGGCATGCGAAGACCGCGCGCCGATCCTGATCGATGGGATTTTGTGCTCGAGCTTTCGAGTGTCACCGCGGAATGCGGTCGAGCCTCTCAGCGGATCCGCTTGGCGGCCGGTTCCGGCACCAGTTCGCCGTTCAGGCGGCGGTCGAGATAGTCCTCGCATTCGCCCATCAGCGTTTCCACCTGGCCGTTGAAGAAGTGGTTGGCGTCGGGGACGATGCGGTGGGTGATCAGGATGCCCTTCTGCGTCTTCAGCTTCTCGACGAGGCCGTTGACATCCTTTTCCGGCGCGACCTTGTCGGCGTCGCCGTTGATGATCAGGCCGGAGGACGGGCAGGGCGCCAGGAACGAGAAGTCGTAGGTGTTCGGCTGCGGCGCGATCGACATGAAGCCTTCGATCTCCGGCCGGCGCATCAGAAGCTGCATGCCGATCCAGGAGCCGAAGGAATAGCCGGCGACCCAGCAGCTCTTCGAATCGGGATGCAGGCTCTGCACCCAGTCGAGCGCCGAGGCGGCATCCGAGAGCTCGCCGGCGCCGTGGTCGAATTCGCCCTGGCTGCGGCCGATGCCGCGGAAATTGAAGCGCAGCGTCGTGAACCCGCGCTTCTGGAACATGTAGAAGAGCTGGTAGACGATCTGATTGTTCATCGTGCCGCCGAACTGCGGATGCGGATGCAGGATGAGGGCGATCGGCGCGCTTTTTTCCTTGGAGGGCTGGTAGCGGCCTTCAAGACGGCCGGCAGGGCCGTTGAAAATAACTTCGGGCATTGGTACTCCGGGTTTTATTTCGCGTTCGCGCTGCGTTGGACGCACAACATGACTTGACGAATGTTGTCAGCTTTTCTAAAACGCAGTTTAGAACAATTCGAAACTTGCATGGCGATCCACGCAGTTCGTGGAACGTGTCATAAGGCAAGCCCGGCGGAAATTTCAAGAAAAATGAGCCGCGGCTGCTAGCAAGCTCGTCAAGCGCAGGACTGAAGATCATGGCGCCGCCGCGCCTTTATCTTGACTGGAATGCGACCGCGCCGCTGCATCCCGCAGCGCGCGACGCGATCCTGCGCGCCTCGACCTGTTCGGCAATCCGAACTCGCGTGCATGGCGAGGGCCGCGCCGTCCGCGCCGCGATCGAAGGCGCGCGCCGCAAGGTGGCAGCACTCGACCGGCGCCGATGCCGGCACATGTGATCTTCACCAGCGGCGCGACCGAAGCGGCCAATCATGGTGCTGACGCCGGATTTCCGCATGGGCCGCACGCCGCTTGCAGATCGGCCATCTCTATTTTTCGGCGATCGAGCATCCGGCCGTGCGCGAAGGCGGGCGCTTTCGCGAAGGACAGAGATCGACGGAGATTCCGGTGACGTCGAAGCCGGCGTCGTCGATCTCGACTGCGCTCGAAACGCTGCTTGCGGCCCATGACAAGGCCAGCGGGCCTGCCGATGGTGGCGATCATGCTCGCCAACAACGAGACGGGCATCGTCCAGCCCGTGCGACGAAGCGGCAAAGATCGTGCAGGCGCATGGCGGCCTCTTCGTCGTCGATGCCGTGCAGGCGGCCGGTCGCATTGCCGCTCGACATCAACGAGATCGGCGCCGATTTCCTGATCGTCTCCTCGCACAAGATCGGCGGGCCGAAGGGTGCCGGCGCGCTCGATCTCGCGCGGCGAGGTGCTGATGCCGCGGCCGCTGATCCATGGCGGCGGGCAGGAGAAGGGTCACCGCTCCGGCACAGAGAATTCGCTGGCGCATCATCGGCTTCGGCGCGGCGGCTGAAGCTGCGGTCGCCGAATTCGAGACGCGCAATGCGGCGATCGGCGCGCTGCGCGATCGGCTGGAAGCCGGCATGCGCCTGGCTGCGCCCGATGTCATCATTCATGGCGAGGGCGGCGCGCGCGTTGCCGAACACGAGCTTCTTCACCCTGCCGGGGCTGAAGTCCGAGACCGGACAGATCGCCTTCGATCTCGAAGGTGTCGCGCTTTCGGCGGGCTCGGCCTGCTCGTCGGGCAAGGTCGGCGAAAGCCATGTGCTGGTGGCGATGGGCCGCGACCCGAAGCATGGGCGCGCTGCGCATTTCGCTCGGCTTTTCGACGACGGAAGAAGATATCGACAGGGCGATTGCCGCCTTTGCGAAAATTGCCGGCCGGCGCAAGACCGGCGGGCGAGGCGGCCTGACCGCTCACAAATTTGCGGAAACGCAAATTTCCGCTTGCCAATCGGGCTGAAAATTCCCTTTTGGCCACCTACATAGAGGGTAAGACGAATTGCCCAAACGACGACAAGCTGCCGGACCTTGTATCCGGCGAGATTGGAGAACGAAATGGCTGCGGTCCAGGAAACAATCGATCAGGTCCGCCTGATCGACGTGGACCAGTACAAATACGGTTTCGAAACCATCATCGAAATGGACAAGGCGCCGAAGGGCCTGTCCGAAGATATCATCCGCTTCATTTCGGCCAAGAAGCAGGAGCCGGAATGGATGCTGGAATGGCGTCTCGAGGCCTATCGGCGCTGGCTGACGCTGGAAGAGCCCACCTGGGCGCGCGTCGACTATCCGAAGATCGATTTCAACGACATCTATTATTACGCCGCGCCGAAGAGCACGCCGGGTCCGAAGTCGCTCGACGAGGTCGATCCGGAAATTCTGAAGGTCTACGAGAAGCTCGGCATTCCGCTGCGCGAGCAGGAAATCCTGGCCGGCGTCGAGAAGCCGAGGATCGCCGTCGATGCCGTGTTCGATTCCGTCTCGGTCGTCACCACCTTCAAGGAAGAGCTGAAGAAGGCCGGCGTGATCTTCATGTCGATCTCGGAAGCGATCCGCGAGCATCCGGAACTCGTGCAGAAGTATCTCGGCTCGGTCGTTCCGACGACCGACAATTTCTATGCGACGCTGAATTCGGCCGTCTTCACCGACGGCTCCTTCGTCTTCGTGCCGAAGGGCGTTCGCTGCCCGATGGAGCTTTCCACCTATTTCCGCATCAACGAGAAGAACACCGGCCAGTTCGAGCGCACGCTGATCATCGCCGAAGAGGGCGCCTACGTCTCCTATCTCGAAGGCTGCACGGCGCCGCAGCGCGACGAAAACCAGCTGCATGCCGCCGTGGTCGAGCTCGTTGCGCTCGACGATGCCGAGATCAAGTATTCGACCGTCCAGAACTGGTATCCGGGCGACAAGAACGGCAAGGGCGGCATCTACAACTTCGTCACCAAGCGCGGCGATTGCCGCGGCGACCGCTCGAAGATCTCCTGGACGCAGGTCGAAACCGGCTCGGCGATCACCTGGAAATATCCGTCCTGCATCCTGCGCGGCGACGACAGCCGCGGCGAGTTCTACTCGATCGCCGTGTCCAACGGCCATCAGCAGATCGACAGCGGCACCAAGATGATCCATCTCGGCAAGAACACGTCGAGCCGCATCGTCTCCAAGGGCATCGCCGCCGGCGTTTCGCAACAACACCTATCGCGGCCAGGTCTCGGCCCACCGCAAGGCGTCGAATGCGCGCAACTTCACCCAGTGCGATTCGCTGCTGATCGGCGACAAGTGCGGCGCCCATACCGTGCCCTACATCGAGGCGAAGAATTCGACGGCGCAGTTCGAGCACGAAGCCACGACCTCGAAGATCTCCGAAGACCAGCTGTTCTACTGCCTGCAGCGCGGCATCCCGACCGAAGCGGCGATCGCGCTGATCGTCAACGGCTTCGTCAAGGAAGTCCTGCAGGAACTGCCGATGGAATTCGCCGTCGAGGCGCAGAAGCTGATCAGCATCTCGCTGGAAGGCTCGGTCGGCTGACGGCCAACTAAATTCACAACGCGATGGCGCGCCCGGCGCGCCGTATTCCCTATTGCCCTTTATGGAACATGACCATGCTTGAAATCAGAAACCTGCATGCCCGCATCGCCGAAGACGGCACCGAGATCATCCGTGGCCTGAACCTGACGGTGAAGGCCGGCGAAGTTGCCGCCATCATGGGGCCGAACGGCTCCGGCAAGTCGACGCTCTCCTATGTGCTTTCCGGCCGCGAGCGACTACGAAGTCACCGAGGGCGACATCCTCTACAACGGCGAGAGCATTCTCGAGCTCGATCCGCCGAGCGCGCCGCCAAGGGCATCTTCCTGGCCTTCCAGTATCCGGTCGAAATTCCGGGCGTTGCCACCATGCAGTTCCTGAAGGTCGCGATGAACGAGCAGCGCAAGGCGCGCGGCGAGGACGAGCTGACGACGCCGGACTTCATGCGCCGCGTCAAGGATGCCGCCGGCAAGCTGCAGATCAACACCGAGATGCTGAAGCGTCCGCTGAACGTCGGCTTCTCCGGCGGCGAGAAGAAGCGCGCCGAGATCCTGCAGATGGCGCTGCTGCGAGCCGAAGCTCTGCGTGCTCGACGAGACCGATTCCGGCCTCGACATCGACGCGCTGAAGATCGTCGCCGACGGCGTCAACGCGCTGCGTTCGCCGGATCGCGCCGTCGTCGTCATCACCCACTACCAGCGCCTGCTCGACTACATCGTGCCGGACACCGTTCACGTCCTCTACAAGGGCCAGGTGATCAAGTCCGGCGACAAGACGCTGGCGCATGAGCTCGAAGCCAACGGCTATGCCGACATCATCGGCGCGGCGGCCTGAGTCGAGGCGGAAAGGACGACGTCCATGAACATGCAGACGACGAGCCGCCTGACCGCCGCCGAAACGGCGCTGATCGAGGCTTTCAACAACCAGTTCGGCGACCTGCCGGGCAATGGCGCCGTGACCGCACGCGCGACCGCCTGCTCGACGACCTGAAGAAAGCCGGCCTGCCGACGCGCCGCATCGAGGCCTGGCACTATACCGACCTCAAGAACCTGCTGCGCACTGTTCCGGCCGCAGCCGGGCGATGCCGGCGTCGAAGCGCTTGGAGCCGCTCGTTCGCAGGTTCGACGGTTCTGTCGGTCGTGCAGGGCCATGCCGACCAGCAAGGCTGCCGACCGGCGGTCTCGGCGTTTCGACGCTATGCCGAACAGCCTGCTCGACGGTTCGGCCGCCGCCGGCCTCGACGCGCTCGGCAGCGATGACGCCGTCGGCCGCATCAACGGCAGCTTCGTGCGCGACGGCTATGTCATCGACGTTCCCGATGGCACCGAGCTCGACAACGCCGCTCGAAATCCAGTTCATCCATGCCGGCGGCCAGATCCATACGCCGCCTGCCGGTGTCCTTCGGCGCCGATGTCAAGGCGACCGTCATCGAGCGTCACCAGTGCGGTGACGGGCGATGCGGCGCTCGTGTCCCACGTCAGTGACATCACGGTCGGCGAGGGCACGGAGCTGACCTGGATCATCCTGCAGCAGCAGGGCGGCGAGGATACGCATCTCGGCCAGATCCGCATCGATCTCGGCGCGGACGCCAAGCTGAAGCTCTTCGTCATCAATGCCGGCGGCAAGCTGGTGCGCCAGGAACTGCATATCAAGGTGACGGGCGAGGGCGCCGATCTGACGCTGCGCGGCATCAACCTGCTCGGCGGCGACACGCCATACCGACGTGACGATGGTGCTCGGCCACGACGTGCCGAATACCGGCTCGACGGAAGTCGATCCGCAACGTCGTCTTCGACCGCGCCAAGGGCGTCTTCCAGGGCATGATCCGGGTCGCGCCCGATGCGCAGAAGACCGACGCCAAGATGGCCTGCAACACGCTGCTGATGTCCGACGATGCCGAATTCTCGGTCAAGCCGGAGCTCGAAATCTTCGCCGACGACGTGCAGTGCGGCCACGGCGCGACGGTGGCCGATATCGACGCCAACCATCTCTACTACCTGATGGCGCGCGGCATTCCGGAGAACAAGGCGCGGGCGATGCTCGTCAACGCCTTCGTCGCCGAGATCGTCGAAGAACTGGAAGACGAAGCCCTGGTCGAGGCGCTGGAAGGCGTCATTTCGGCCTGGCTCGAAAAGCACGCCTGATCGGAGCAACGCTCATGGACAAGATAGTACCGGCAACCGCCTACGACGTCGAAGCCATCCGCCGGGATTTTCCGATCCTGTGCGAGAGACGGTGCACGGCAAGCCGCTGGTCTATCTCGACAACGGCGCCTCGGCGCAGAAGCCGCAGGTCGGTGATCGACGCGATCTCGCATGCCTATTCGAGCGAATATGCCAATGTGCATCGCGGCCTGCATTTCCTCTCCAATGCTGCGACCGAAGCCTATGAGGCAGCGCGCGAAAAGGTGCGCCGCTTCCTGAATGCGCCCTCGGTCGACGACATCGTCTTCACCAAGAACTCGACCGAAGCGATCAATACCGTCGCCTATGGCTGGGGCATGCCGAAGATCGGCGAGGGCGACGAGATCGTCATCTCGATCATGGAGCATCATTCCAACATCGTGCCCTGGCATTTCATCCGCGAGCGGCAGGGCGCCAAGCTCGTCTGGGTGCCGGTCGACGACGAAGGCGCCTTCCATATCGAGGATTTCGAAAAGAGCCTGACGGAACGCACCAAGCTCGTCGCCATCACCCATATGTCGAATGCGCTCGGCACCATCGTTCCGGTCAAGGAAGTCTGCCGCATCGCGCATGAGCGCGGCATTCCGGTGCTGATCGACGGATCGCAGGGCGCCGTGCATCTGCCGGTCGACGTGCAGGATATCGATTGCGACTGGTACGTGATGACCGGCCACAAGCTCTACGGTCCGTCGGGCATCGGCGTGCTCTACGGCAAGAAGGACCGGCTGCGCGAGATGCGGCCGTTCCAGGGCGGCGGCGAGATGATCTTCGAGGTGACCGAGGATAACGTCACCTACAATGATCCGCCGCATCGCTTCGAGGCCGGCACGCCGCCGATCGTCCAGGCGATCGGGCTCGGTTATGCGCTCGACTACATGGAGAAGATCGGCCGCGAGGCGATCGCCCGCCATGAGGCCGATCTGGCGGCCTATGCGGCCGAGCGGCTGCGAGTCGGTCAATTCGCTGCGCGTCTTCGGCACGGCGCCCGGCAAGGGCGGTATCTTCTCCTTCGAACTTGCCGGGCATCCATGCCCATGACGTGTCGATGGTGATCGACCGGCAGGGCGTTGCGGTGCGCGCCGGCACGCATTGCGCCATGCCGCTCTTGAAACGCTTCGGCGTCACCTCCACATGCCGTGCATCCTTCGGCATGTACAATACCCGTGCCGAGGTGGATGCCCTGGCCGATGCGCTGGAATATGCGCGCAAGTTCTTTGCCTGAGGAGTGTCCGTGATGAGCCTGGACGAAAGCGAACAGAAGATCGACGTGCGCGAAGGCATCGTGCATTCCAGCATTCCCGGCCGATGAGCTGGCGCGCCTCAGCGACGACGTCATCGGCGCGCTGAAGACCGTCTACGATCCGGAAATTCCGGCCGACATCTTCGAACTCGGCCTGATCTACAAGATCGATATCGAAGACGACCGCATGGTGAAGATCATGATGACGCTGACCGCGCCGGGTTGCCCGGTCGCCGGCGAAATGCCGGGCTGGGTCGAAAATGCCGTCGGCGCCGTCGAAGGCGTTTCGGGCGTCGAGGTCGCGATGACCTTCGATCCGCCGTGGACGCCGGACCGCATGTCCGAAGAGGCGCAGGTCGCGGTCGGCTGGTATTGAAGCGTTTAAGCCGCTCGGCTTTACATTATGAACTCGAAGCACCGGATCTTGACCCCGGTTGTGGAAGGAGAATGAGCCGATGGGCTTTGCAGTGATGAGCATGACGGACGCCGCCGCAGCGCGCGTCAAGGCGATCGTCGAGAATTCCGGGCCGGACGCCAAGGGCATTCGCGTCGGCATCAAGAAGGGCGGCTGCGCCGGGATGGAATATACCATCGACCTGGTGACCGAGCCGAATGCCAAGGACGACCTGATCGAGCGCGACGGCGCCAAGGTCTGGGTCGAGCCGTCGGCCGTGCTCTATCTGCTCGGCACCGAAATGGGCTTCGAGACCACGACGCTGCGCTCCGGCTTCACCTTCACCAATCCGAACCAGACATCGGCCTGCGGCTGCGGCGAATCCGTCGAGCTGAAGCCTGCCGATCTCGCAGCGCTTGCCGCACGCGGCGATGCCGTGGTTCCGGCGGCTGCACTAGAATTTTCGGAATTGCCATCGAAGGCCGCCAGAGATGGCGGCTTTGTTATTTGATTTGCCCCTGTCTCCGGCAAGACAGTTTCTGACCGAGATGATTATCGACAACGCTGCTTCTGCTTTTCGTCAAAGGCGCTCTGCTTGGCCTTGTCGTCACCGCGCCGCTCGGCGCCGATCGCGACGCTCTGCATCAACCGCAGCCTTCATCGCGGGTTTCGATCAGGTGTGGCGATCGGCATGGCGCGGCGCCTTGGTGATGCGTGCTATGCGCTGGTTGCGGCGGCTGGGCTGGCGATGCGTTGTCGGAGACCACGCTCGATGGCCTTTGCGCTGCCGATTGCAGCTGGCCGGCGGCAATCTGCTGATCGTCTGGCTTGGCTCTCCGCAAGCTTGTGACCCGCCGGCAGAGGCGGTGCGACGTCGGCGGCCGCGATTTCTTGCCGAACTGTGCCTCTACCTTCGTGCTCGCGATCTCGAATCCCGGCGCTTTCTTCTCCTTCGGAGGCCTCTTTGCGGTGCTCGGCCTAGTGACCGGCAACTCGCGTGACGGAGACCGCAGCGATCGTCCGGCGTGTTCTTCGGCGCAATGGTCGTGGTGGATGGCGCCTGAGCGCGCGGTCAGGCTGGCCGCGCGACAGGATATCGAGCGATCTGACCATGCTTATCCGCCGCATTTCCGGCGGGCTGAGTCATCGCCTTCGGTGCCGTCGTGCTCGGCTATGCCGGGACGCTGCTGTAACTGGGTCCGACTGAGCACTAGCCGCTGCAGCGATGGAGATCATCGCGGTCTACGGCTCGGTGCGGGATTTCGTCAATCCCGCTTAATGCTCATCAGCCCGTCCCACATATCCGCGCCAGGCTCGTACACGGCTGCATGTGGCGCAATTTCTGCTGCGCGCCGATGACGTCACGCTTCGCTTTCCCTGTCGACGTGCGACAGTGCGGCAGAGTGGCCGAGAGGAGACAACGTGTCGCGTCGCGCCGCCCTGATCGGAAGGTAAAATGCCTGTCGTCACCGTTGACCGGCAGTGTCGATATTGCGATATTGTAGCGGCGCTGACATACGCTTCTCTGGCCTGCGCCCAAACCGAATTCGCCATGCGGCCGATTGCTCATTGGCGTCAGCCTCGCATGTGATGAGATTTTATCGGCGCGGATTAGATGGTTAACAGATAGGTTCAGGGGGAGCGGAGTGAAGCTGGCTGGAATGGCGCGAAAACCCTCCCTTCAAGGGGAGGGGCTTAGTCTTTTGCCGGGCTTGCCAACACTTTATTCCGCGGCCTCGGCGTAGGCTCTCCACCGGCGGGCAGGTGCAGATCAGGTTGCGGTCGCCATAGACGTTGTCGACGCGGTTGACCGGCGACCAGTATTTGTCGACGCGGAAGGCGCCGGGCGGGAAGCAGGCCTGTTCGCGCGAATAGGGGCGGTCCCATTCGCCGACGAGGTCCTCGACCGTGTGCGGCGCGTTCTTCAGCGGGTTGTTGGTCTTGTCCATGCGGCCTTCCTCGATGGCGCGGGCTTCCTCGCGGATCGCCAGCATCGCCTCGCAGAAGCGGTCGAGTTCGGCCTTGGTCTCGCGATTCCGTCGGCTCGATCATCAGCGTGCCGGCGACCGGCCAGCTCATGGTCGGCGCGTGGAAGCCGCAATCGATCAGGCGCTTGGCGACGTCGTCGACGGTGACGCCGGCGCTGTCGACCAGCGGACGCGTGTCGATGATGCATTCATGCGCGACGCGGCCGGCTTCCGACTTGTAGAGCACGTCGTAGGCGCCCTTCAGCCGGGCGGCGATATAGTTGGCGTTGAGGATCGCCACCTTGGTCGCCTGCGTCAGGCCTTCGCCGCCCATCATCAGGCAGTAGCTCCAGGAGATCGGCAGGATCGAGGCCGAGCCGAAGGCTGCGGCCGAGACCGCGCCGGCGCGGCCGTCCGTTTCCGGATGACCGGGCAGGTACGGCGTCAGATGCGCCTTGACGCCGATCGGGCCCATGCCGGGACCGCCGCCGCCATGCGGGATGCAGAAGGTCTTGTGCAGGTTGAGGTGGCTGACGTCGGAGCCGATGTCACCGGGGCGGGACAGGCCGACCATGGCGTTCATGTTGGCGCCGTCGAGATAGACCTGGCCGCCGTGCTGATGGACGATATCGCAGATCTCCCTGACCGTCTCCTCGAAGACGCCGTGCGTCGACGGGATAGGTGATCATGCAGCAGGAGAGGTTGTGCCGCATGCTGCTCCGCCTTGGCGCGGAAATCGTCGAGGTCGATATCGCCGTTTTCGCGAACCTTGACGACGACCACCTTCATGCCGACCATCTGGGCCGAGGCCGGGTTGGTGCCGTGCGCCGAGGTCGGGATCAGGCAGACGTCGCGATGGCGCGTCGCCATTGGCGATGTGATAGTTGCGGATCGTCAGCAGGCCGGCATATTCGCCCTGCGCGCCGGAATTCGGCTGCATGGAGAAGGCGTCGTAGCCGGTGACGGCGCAGAGCTTTTGCGATCAGATCGTCGATCATCTCGCGATAGCCGAGCGCCTGGTCGGCCGGCACGAAGGGATGGATGTCGGAAAATTCCGGCCAGGTGATCGGCAGCATTTCCGCCGTCGCGTTGAGCTTCATCGTGCAGGAGCCGAGCGGGATCATCGAGCGGTCGAGCGCCAGATCGCGGTCGGAGAGCCGGCGGATGTAGCGCGTCATCTCGCTTTCGGCGCGGTTCATGTGGAAGATCGGATGCGTCAGGTACTCGCTGGTGCGCAGCAGATCCTTCGGCAGGCGGTAGCCGGGCTCGAAATCGGCGATCGTGAAATTGCCGCCGAAGGCGCGCCAGACGGCTTCGAGCGTCGCCGGGCGCGTGCGCTCGTCGAGGCTCATGCCGATCTTCGTCTCGCCGACCTTGCGCAGATTGACGCCTTCGGCGACGGCCGCGCGCAGGATGAGGCCCTGCATGTGGCCGACCTCGACGGTGATCGTGTCGAAGAAGGTCTCCGGCTCGACCTTGTAGCCGAGCTTTTCCAGGCCCTTGGCCATCAGCACGGCCTTCTGGTGCACCTGCTGGGCGATCGCCTTGAGGCCCTTCGGGCCGTGGAAGACGGCATACATCGAGGCCATGACGGCGAGCAGCACCTGCGCGGTGCAGATGTTCGACGTCGCCTTTTCGCGGCGGATATGCTGTTCGCGGGTCTGCAGCGACAGGCGATAGGCGCGGTTGCCGCGGGCATCGACCGAGACGCCGACGAGGCGGCCGGGCATGGAGCGCTTGTAGGCGTCCTTGACCGCCATATAGGCCGCATGCGGGCCGCCATAGCCGACCGGCACGCCGAAGCGCTGCGAGGAGCCGACGGCGATATCGGCGCCCATTTCGCCGGGCGACTTCAGCAGCGTCAGCGCCAGCGGATCGGCGGCGACGACGGCGATCGCGCCGGTCTGGTGCAGGCGCGAGATCAGGCCGGTGAAATCATGCACGTGGCCGTGCGTGCCCGGATACTGGAAGATCGCGCCGAAGACATCGACCGGATCGAGATCGGTGAAGGGATTGCCGACGATGACGGTCCAGCCGAGCGGCTCGGCGCGGGTCTTGATGCAGCGCGATGGTCTGCGGATGGCAATCGGCATCGACGAAGAAGGCCTTGGCCTTCGACTTGGCGACGCGCTCGGCCATGGCCATGCCTTCGGCGGCGGCGGTCGCCTCGTCGAGCAGCGAGGCGTTGGCGACGTCGAGGCCGGTGAGGTCGCAGATCATCGTCTGGTAGTTCAGCAGCGCCTCGAGGCGGCCCTGGCTGATTTCCGGCTGGTAGGGCGTATAGGCCGTGTACCAGGCCGGATTTTCCAGGATGTTGCGCTGGATGACCGGCGGCGTGATCGTGCCGTAATAGCCCTGGCCGATCAGCGAGACGAGCACCTTGTTCTTGTTGGCGGTCTCGCGCAGCTTGTCGAGCGCCTCGCGCTCGGTCATCGGCGCGCCCCAGACGAGCGGCGCCTTCTGGCGGATCGAGGGCGGCACGCGTCGCGTCGATCAGGCCGTCGAGGCTGTTGTAGCCGATGACCTTCAGCATGTCGGTCATCTCAGCCGGCGAGGGGCCGATATGGCGACGATTGGCGAAATCGTAGGGCTGGTAGTCGGTGAACTGGAATTCGGTCGGCGTCGTCATTACGCGATGAGCTCCTTGTAGGCGGCCTCGTCGAGCAGGCCATCGGCATCGGCGGCATTCTTGAGCTTCAGCTTGAAGAACCAGCCGGCGCCCTGCGGGTCGGAATTGACCAGCGACGGATCGGCGATGATGGCCTCGTTGACCTCGGTGATCTCGCCATCGAGCGGACAATAGACGTCCGAGGCCGCCTTGACGGATTCGACGGTCGCGGCATCGTCGTTCTTGGAGAAGGTCGCGCCGACTTCCGGCAGTTCGACGAAAACGAGATCGCCGAGCTGTTCGGCGGCATAGGTCGTGATGCCGACGGTCGCGACGTCGCCTTCGATCTTCAGCCATTCGTGTTCTTCGGTAAATTTCAGCATGGATAGATCCTCTCTGGAATAGGGTTCAGCGTTTGTAGGTCGGCGTGACGAAGGGCAGGGCGGTGACGGTGACCGGCAGGTATTTGCCGCGCACCTCGGCGTAGACCTGGCGTGCCGGCCGCGGCGATGCGAGACCGGCACGTAGCCCATGGCGACGGGGCCTTCGACGCTCGGGCCGAAGCCGCCGGAGGTGACTTCGCCGATCTCGGTCTTGCCCTCGGCATCGGCATAGAGCTTGGCATGGCCGCGCACCGGCGCCTTGCCTTCCGGCTTCAGGCCGACGCGGCGGCGGGTTGCGCCATTTTCGAGTTCGGAGAGGATGCGGTCGGCGCCCGGGAAACCGCCGGCGCGGGCGCCGCCCGTGCGTGCGGGCCTTCTGCATGGCCCATTCGAGCGCGGCCTCGACCGGCGTCGTGGTCGTGTCGATATCGTTGCCGTAGAGGCAGAGACCGGCTTCGAGGCGCAGCGAATCGCGGGCGCCGAGGCCGATCGGCTGCGACATCGGGATGTTCGAGCAGCCGCTTGGCGACATCTTCGGCCTTGTCGGCCGGAACGGAGATCTCGAAGCCGTCCTCGCCGGTATAGCCGGAGCGGGAGACGAGACAGGAAACGTCGTGCAGGCGGCAGTGGCGCACGTCCATGAACTTCATCGCGGCGACATCGGCCCAGAGTTCGGCGAGCACATCGACGGCGCGCGGTCCCTGCAGCGCGATCAGCGCGCGATCGAGCACGGTGATGTCGCAGCGTGTCGCCGATATGCTCCTGCAGATGCGCGAGATCGGCCTCCTTGCAGGCGGCGTTGACGACGACGAAGAGATGGTCGTCGAGATGGGCGATCATCAGGTCGTCGAGAATGCCGCCGTTGTCGTCGGTGAAGAAGCCGTAGCGCTGGCGGCCTTCGGCGAGGCCGAGGATATCGACCGGCACGAGGCTTTCGAGCGCGAGCGCCGCATCCTCGTATGTGCCGGACTTCGCCTTGATCGATGACCTGGCCCATATGGGAGACATCGAACAGGCCGGCGGCGGCGCGGGTCTGCAGATGCTCCTTCATGACGCCGGCCGGATATTGCACCGGCATGTCGTAGCCGGCGAAGGGCACCATGCGGGCGCCGAGCGACAGATGCAGGGCGTGAAGCGGTGTTTTCTTGAGGGCAGCAGTATCGTCCAAATGACGCCTCCGGGGTTTGCGCTGATTCCAAGCGCGGGCTCAAATCTGAAGGCGCGGTTGCGCCTTGTCTTTGAGCCCCCTCTGTCCCTGTGCCTGAGATTGTTATCCCTTCGGCGAGCGTTTCGAGAACGCTTCTCTCCAGAGTTCCGTCTGCCCCTTGCTGGTCCTTTTGCCTGAGAGTTTCCGGGGCGGTTGCTCCTTCGGCACCGGCGCTAGCGGACCGGATTCTCCCAACAAGGTCGCCGCAATTATCCGGCGGAGCGGGCCGTTGGCAAGGGGAAATGTCGCCGACCGAACAAATTTTTGTCGCGCCTTCCGAGAAGCAAGCTTTGATCTGCGGCAAATGGGCTTTTGCATTTCTGAGGCGAAGCAGGTAATCGCGACTTGATTGAGGGGCGGAGCGCCAGATTGAGGCCGTAGCCGGCGGGAGAGATTCCGATGAAGACATCAAGACACTCGGCGTGCGCGCTGCTTTTCGCTGACCACGTTCACGTGCGCAGCGCATTTGACGTTCGTCGATCGGCAAGCGCCGCAGGAGGCGCCGTGCTGACGGTCGTCGCAGTGAAGAGCATGGTCACGGGCATGATATGGCCGGCATGGATATGAGCGGCACTGGCAGGTGACACGGTGAAGCTCGGCGATCTCGAAATCTCTGGCGGTTTTGCCAAGGCGATGCTGCCCGGCCAGCCGGTCGGCGGCGGCTTCTTCACCATCCGGAACAACGGCAAGACCGACGACAGGCTCGTCTCCGTCTCGTCGCCCAATGCAGGCGAAGTTGAACTGCACGAGATGGCGATGCAGGACAATGTCATGAAGATGCGCGAGTTGAAGGACGGTATTGCCGTTCCGGCGGGCGAGACGGTGACGCTTGCGCCAGGCAGGCCTGCACCTGATGTTCCAGAAGGTGAAGACGCCGTTCAAGCAGGGCGACACGGTGCCGGTGACGCTGACCTTCGAAAAGGCCGGCAAGGTCGATCTGACGCTGAAGGTGCTTTCGGCTCAGGGCAAGTAGTAAGCAAAGGATGCGTAACGGGCCTTCGGCCCGGGCTCCGCGCTCCCAGTCGAGGCTTCATCAGTAGTTCGTCCGGTATCGGCAGGCCGCTGGTTCGATTCAAAGTGCTACGGCGTCCTTTGCGCGTGTGAAAAGACACGCGGAGCTGCCGTTAAAACAAGAAGCCCGCGACTGTAATCGGCAGTCGCGGGCTGTCGTTTGGAAGGCGATGGCCTCAGAAGTCTTCGTAGGATTTCAGCGCCTGCTGCAGACCTGCCTGCGGCTGCTTGTTGCCCTTGGTCATCAGATCGAGAGCGATCTCGGTCGATTGGATGATGTTCTGGAGTTTCCTCGACTTCATCCGCCGTCGTGCCCTTGAGCTGGCGATCGGCGATACGGCGCGCATCCTTGGCCGCAATGCTCGTCGGCACGCGGGGAGCGATCCTCAGCGTGTCGAAAGCGGCAGCGGCCGTGCTTGCGGATATGGTCACGACCTGTGTCATGCTGCTGATGATACCGGTACTTGGTTCTTGTCTCCGGCTAAGGAAATCGACGGCATTTTACCGAATCGTAGGATATTCTTCCCGATGCCGCTTGGAATCGCTCGGATTTGTACGGTAAAGCCGGATGCATGATCCAGGCTCTTCTCGTCGGCGTCGGCGGCGCTATCGGTTCGCTTCTGAGATATTATGTCGGCCAATGGTCGCTTCGGCTCATGGGGCCGAGCTTTCCCTGGGGCACGCTGATCGTCAACGTCGTCGGGTGCTTCGTCATCGGCGTTCTTGCCGAGATGATCGCGCGCAGGTTCAACGCCTCGGTCGAGCTGCGGCTTCTGCTCATCACCGGCTTTCTCGGCGGCTTCACGACCTTCTCCGCCTTCTCGCTCGATGCGATTTCGCTCTTCGAGCGCGGCGAGGCCGTCTCCGGCTGGCATCTACATCGCCGCAAGCGTCGGGCTTTCGATGGCCGCTGTCATGGCTGGCCTCGCCCTGGCGCGCGCTTTGATCTGAATAGGCGGTTTCCGCGCGAGGAAAAATGCTCTAAAGCCAGCGGCAACAGCCGCGCTGGCGCGCTCAAGATATTCCGAAAGAACAAGAATGGCCGGCATAGAACATATCAAGGTCGAAGCCGACGAGGCGGGCATGCGGCTCGACCGCTGGTTCAAGGTGCACTTTCCGGGCCTCGGCTTCGGTCCAGCTGCAGAAGCTGTTGCGCTCCGGCCAGGTGCGTGTCGATGGCGGCCGCGTCAAGACCGACGCGCGCGTGCAGCCCGGCCAGATGGTGCGCGTACCGCCGCTCGATGTCGACGCCAAGGCTGAAGAGCCGGACCGATCGCCGGCAAGGACCTGAAGCATTCCGGCGATTGCGAACTTCTGTCGCGCATGGTGCTGCATGAGGACGACAAGGTGATCGTGCTCAACAAGCCAGCCGGTCTTGCCGTGCAGGGCGGCTCCGGCGTCAGCCGGCATATCGACCAGATGCTGGAAGCCTGGACCAGCCCGAAGGGCGAGAAGCCGCGGCTCGTGCATCGCCTCGACCGCGATACGTCGGGCGTTCTCGTCATCGCCCGCACGCGCGGCGCGGCGCAGAAGCTGACGGCCGCCTTCCGCGAGCGCGACACCAAGAAGACCTACTGGTCGCTGGTCAAGGGCGTGCCGCGCAAGCACGAGGACAAGATCTCGACCTGGCTGGTCAAGGAGCCGACCGCCGACGGCGACCGCATGCGCATCGCCAAGCATGGCGAGGACGGCGCAGATCACGCCGTCTCCTACTACCGCGTGCTCGAAACCGCCGCACAGAACCTCGCCTGGCTGGAGATGGAGCCCTATACCGGCCGGACGCACCAGCTGCGCGTTCATGCGCTGCATATCGGCCACCCGATCATCGGCGATCCGAAATATTTCGACGACGATCCGAATTGGGATTTTCCGGGCGGCGTCCAGAAGCGGCTGCATCTGCACGCACGCCACATCGACATTCCGCACCCGTCCGGCGGCCGCCTGCGCGTCACCGCGCCGCTGCCGCCACATATGGTGCAGACCTGGAACCTGCTTGGCCTCGATCTCGACTCCGCAGAGGAGCCGGACGACGAATGAAGCTCGTTCTTTTCGATTGCGACGGCACGCTGGTCGACAGCGCACGCCTGATCCACGAAGTCATGGCGCCGCACCTTCGAGATTTCGGCCAGACCGGCCGCCGATGTTGCAGCCACCAAGGCCATCATCGGCCTGACGCTCGACATCGCGATTGCCCGCATGCAGGGCAAGCCGCATGTCGATGACGAGGCGATCGCCATGACGGCGCACTACAAGTCGATCTATTCTCGATCGTGCGCCAGGAGCCGGGTATGAGACGCCGCTGTTTCGCCGGCATCAAGCGCGATGATCGAGACGCTGGCCGCGCGCGAAGACATGCTGATCGGCGCCGTGACGGGAAAGTCCCGCCGCGGGCTCGATGCACATTCTGGAAACCCATGGCTTCACGCCGCATTTCATCGTCTCGCGCACCGCCGACGATTGCCCCTCCAAGCCGCATCCGGCGATGGTGACCGAATGCTGCGACGAGACCGGCATGGATCGCGCACTGACACCATTGTCATCGGCGATGCGATTTACGATATGCAGATGGCAAAGGCGGCCGGGCGCGAAGGCGATCGGTGTATGCCTGGGGCTATGCCAGCGTGGACGATCTGATCGCCAGCTGGCGCCGATGCGATCGCCTACCATCCGAACGACGTGCTTGAGCCATATTTTCTGAGGTGACGCCATGCGCGACCTGCTGAACGACCTTTCCGAAGGCCTGAGCCATCCCGATCCGATCCGCCGGGCGCAGATCCAGATGAAGAAGCCGCTGCCGAAGCGCTTCTACAAGAGGTGTCGGTTGCCGAGCGGGACGATGACGGTTTTGCGATCGAGCTCGACGGCAAGATCGTGCGCACGCCGGCGCGCCAGATTCTCGCCGTGCCGACCGAGGCGCTGGCGGAGCTCGTCGCCGCCGAATGGGATGCGCAGGTCGAGGTCATCGATCCGGCGACCATGCCGGTGACGCGTCTCGTCAACACCGCGCTCGACGGCGTTGCAACCGACACGCAGGCGGTCTTCGAGGACATCCTGCGTTTTTCCGCCAGCGATCTCCTCTGCTATCGCGCCGAGGGGCCGGAAGCGCTGGTGCGAGCGCCAGTCCGAGCGCTGGGATCCGGTGATCGACTGGGCGGCGAACGATCTCGGCGCGCGCTTCATCCTCGCTCGAAGGCGTCATGCATCAGGAACAGCCGCGCGAGGCCGATCGCCGCCTTCGCCGTCACGCTGCGCGAGATACGACAGCCCGCTGGCGCTTGCCGCCTCCACACCATCACGACGCTGACCGGCTCGGCCATCCTGGCGCTCGCCTTCGCCGAAGGTCAGCTGACGGTGGAGGAGGTCTGGTCGCTTGCCCATCTCGACGAGGACTGGACGATCGAGCATTGGGGCAGCGACGAGGAGGCCGAACAGCGCCGCGCCAAGCGCTTTGACGAGTTCAAGGCGGCAGCCGACGTTTTTTTGGCGCTAAGCGGCCTGAAAGATATTGCTTTGCAGTCCGTTATGGCGAAATCTGCGACTCCAATCGGGATGGTGCGGGATTTCGGCATGAGATGGTTGAGGTCGTGTTTTTGTCAGCTGACGCTCGATTTGCGTCTGCGCTGACGGCCTGCGCGGCATGTTCTCGCCAATGAAGCCGGCGGCCCCAGTCTACGATGTGCGCAGCGCCGTCGTTCTCGGCGGGCCCGAACGTGCCGCCGGAGCTGCTTTCTGGTATCAACGATCGCGTCAATGCCGCCATCAACGCGACGGTGCGCGACACGACGTCTGCCGCGGGTGGTGCTGACGATTCGCGTCGCATCCGTCCAGAAGGCGCGTGGGTTTCGAGAAGGACCGCAACGTCGCCAAGATCAAGATCGACGCTGCCTCGGTCGAGGACGGCTCGGTCATCGCCGTCAGCGCTCTTCGACGTGACGAGCATCGCCGCCGATCCCAAGACCTGGCCGATCGAGATCTATGGCCGAAGATATCGCCGCGCGCATCCGCTCGGTCTTCGCGCTCAGCGCCGCGGCGATGGCGCCTGAGCTTCAAAGTCATGCCGCGCTGTGCTAAGCCGGAGCGGAGGGGAGATCTCATGAAGGAAATTCTCGAAGAACTGGAGCGGCGCCGTGACATCGCCCGGCTCGGCGGCGGTCGAGGCGCGCATCGATGCGCAGCATGAGCGCGGCAAGCTGACGGCGCGCGAGCGCATCGACCTCTTCCTCGACGAAGGCTCCTTCGAAGAGTTCGACATGTTCGTCGAGCATCGCTCGACCGATTTCGGCATGGACAAGAGCCGGATTGCCGGCGACGGCGTCGTCACCGGCTGGGGCACGGTCAACGGTCGCACGGTCTTCGTCTTCGCCAAGGATTTCACCGTCTTCGGCGGCTCGCTTTCCGAAGCGCATGCCGAGAAGATCATGAAGGTGCAGGACATGGCGCTGAAGAACCGCGCGCCGATCGTCGGCATCTATGATGCCGGCGGCGCGCGCATTCAGGAGGGCGTGGCGGCGCTCGGCGGCTATGCCGAGGTGTTCCAGCGCAACGTGCTCGCCTCCGGCGTCATTCCGCAGATCTCCGTCATCATGGGCCCGTGCGCCGGCGGCGACGTCTATTCGCCTGCCATGACCGATTTCATCTTCATGGTGCGCGACACCTCCTACATGTTCGTCACCGGCCCGGACGTGGTGAAGACCGTCACCAACGAGACGGTGACGGCCGAGGAGCTTGGCGGCGCCGTCGGTGCATACGACGCGCTCGTCGATCGCCGACGGCGCCTACGACAACGACGTCGACACGCTGCTGCAGGTGCGCCGGCTCGATCGATTTCCTGCCGCTGTCGAATACCGCGCCGCTGCCGGAGATCGAATGTTACCAGTCGGTGACCGATGCGGACATGTCGCTCGACACGCTGGTCCCGGCCAATGCCAACAAGCCTTACGACATCAAGGAGCTGATCCTGAAGGTGGCGGACGAGGGCGATTTCTTCGAGATCCAGGCAAGCTTCGCCAAGAACATCGTCTGCGGCTTCGGCCGCATCGAAGGCTCGACCGTCGGCTTCGTCGCCAACCAGCCGATGGTGCTGGCCGGCGTGCTCGACAGCGACGCCTCGCGCAAGGCGGCGCGCTTCGTGCGCTTCTGCGACTGCTTCAATATTCCGATCGTCACCTTCGTCGACGTGCCGGGCTTCCTGCCGGGCACGGCGCAGGAATATGGCGGCCTGATCAAGCACGGCGCCAAGCTGCTCTTTGCCTATGCCGAGGCCACGGTGCCGAAACTCACCGTCATCACCCGCAAGGCCTTCGGCGGCGCCTACGACGTCATGGCGTCGAAGCACCTGCGCGGCGACCTCAACTATGCCTGGCCGACGGCGCAGATCGCCGTGATGGGCGCCAAGGGCGCGGTCGAGATCATCTTCCGCAAGGATATCGCCGATCCGGAAAAGATCGCCGCACATACGAAGATGTACGAGGACCGCTTCCTGTCGCCCTTCGTCGCCGCCGAGCGCGGCTATATCGACGAGGTGATCATGCCGCATTCGACACGGCGGCGGCTGGCGCGGGGCCTGAAGATGCTGCGCAACAAGGATCTCGCCAATCCCTGGAAGAAACACGACAATATTCCGCTCTGACGATAGTACGGACAATCAGACCGTCCATGCAGGTGTTTACCGCCGTCGAAAAGTGAACGGATGTCAGCAATCCGTGTGTTCGATCCTTGGCGAGGACAGGCTAACGCTCGGCTGTGACTTTTAAGCGGAGGATTTAATGTTGGAACTTTCGAGCGTCTTTCCGCACTATCAGCCCTATGCGCTGGCTGTTCTCAGGATCATCACCGCGCTGCTGTTCATCGAGCATGGCACGCATGAAGCTTTTCAGCTTTCCGCCGTGGCAGTATGGCGAGATCGCTGACGCTGCTGATGCTGTTCGCAGGCGCTGCTTGAGCTCGTCGGCGGCATCTTCATTCTCGTCGGCCTGTTCACCCGTCCGGTTGCCTTCATTCTGAGCGGCGAGATGGCGGTCGCCTATTTCATGGCGCATGTCCCGATCAGCTTCTTCCCGGTCATCAACGACGGCGACGGCCGCCGATCCTGTTCTGCTTCGTCTTCCTGTACCTGGTCTTCTCCGGAGCCGGCGCTTGGTCGCTCGACAACCGCCAGACGCCTGATCGATTTGCTGCGGAGCGTCGGATGTTCCGCAGCGTCTGTCAGGCGGTACGAGCTTGAGCCCGGCAATGCCTGCGACGATCAGCACCGATGCAGGCGAGCCGCGAGGCCGTTGCCGGATCGCCGAGCAGCCAAATGCCGAGAAGCACGGTGCCGACCGTGCCGATGCCGGTCCAGACCGCATAGGCCGTACCGATCGGCAAGGTTTTGACCGCAAGGCCGAGCAGCACGATGCTGATCACCATCGAGATAACGGTGAGCGTCGTCGGCAGCGGCCGTGTGAAGCCATCGGTATATTTCAAGGCCGATTGCCCAACCACATTCGAAAAGACCGGCAAGAAAAAGCAGGAACCAAGCCATGTTGACTCTCCTTGTTCAAGAGCGAGGCCGTCCCCGCGACAGTTGCGTCCGAGGCAGGACGCCGCAGTCGTCTGCGATGATGCCTATATGCACGAGTGTGACGGCTGGTTTCAAGGTAGGAATTGGCATAGCTGCCATGCCACCCGTTTCTTGCGTGCCTTTGCAGAGCCGAGCATCACGGCTGCCCGCCAGCCTCCGCGGAAAGGCTTCTTGGCACGGCGGCAGAGGCGGTCGAAGGTTTCGAGAAAGCGCGAACGGTCCTTCGGGCTGAAAGCGGCGTTGTAGCCCTTGCTCTCGCCGGTCTCGCGCAGATGCGCGCCGAGATCGCGCATGGCGGTCGCCATGCCGATATTGGTCTCGTCGAAGACACGGCCGGTTGGGCCGCTGACGAGCGCGCCGGCAGCGACGCAACGCACGGCCAGCGGCACATCGGCCGTAACGACGACATCGCCCGGACCGGCATGTTCGGCAATCCAGTTGTCGGCGGCGTCGAAGGCGTTGGAGACGATGACGTTGTGGACCATCGGATCGCGCGACGGGCGCAGGCCGGAATTGGCGACGAAGGTCACCTCGATGCCGTGGCGTTCGGCAACTTTCAGGATTTCCGGCTTCACCGGGCAGGCATCGGCATCGACGTAGATCATGGGAACTGTCGATCTGCATCGTTGCGAGACGCTGCGCATCCGGCGCGTAACGCGCAGTCGCGGTTATAGTCGACAGTTCCACCGTTCAAGGGTCAGACCTATTCCCTTAGCGTGCCTGCTTTTTCGCCACCCAGGTTGCGATGACATCCATCAGCGTCGGGTTCAGGCAATCGTAAGGCTCGAGGCCGAGCTCCTTCAAGCCGGCTGCGAACGGACGTCATCGCCGAGGGCGGCGTTGCCGGACTCGATGATCGACGACACGAATGCCGCGAAGGTCGGTTCCGGCCAGCCGCTTTCCTGAAAGCGCTCAGGATGGATGAAATCGAGACCCTTGAAAGCATGGTCGCGCTCCACCGGTCCGTACATGTGCACGCCGCATGCCTTGCAGGCGTGACGCCGGATCAGCGCATCCGGATCGACAACCTGCAGCTTGTCGCCGTTTTCGAGAACCTTCACGTTCTCATGCGCCGTCACGGCAACGACCGAGAATGTGGCACCCTTCGGTTTCCAGCATTTGGTGCAGCCGCAGGCGTGATTGTGGGCGATTCCGCCGCTTGATGGCGACCTTGACGGGGCGATCGGTGCAGGCGCAGACCAGCGTCCCACCGTTGAAATTCGCCTGTCCCGCCTTCACTCCGCCGTCGAGCGCCGGGTGTATCGATACTTGACTTGGCATGTTCAGCTCCTCCTCCTTGGCTGCCCACGGCTCCCAAATCAGGATCAATTTGCCAAAGGCCGTAGGCCATTTCAAAGTCGTGCAGCGTCATCGTGCCGTCGCAGTCTTCCGTCTCAGTAAAGCACCACGCTGCGGATGCTCTCGCCGGAATGCATCAGCTCGAAGCCCTTGTTGATGTCTTCGAGCGGCATCGTGTGGGTGATCATCGGATCGATCTGGATCTTGCCTTCCATGTACCAGTCGACGATCTTCGGCACATCGGTGCGGCCGCGCGCGCCGCCGAAGGCCGTGCCCATCCAGGTGCGGCCGGTGACGAGCTGGAAGGGGCGGGTGGAGATTTCCTGGCCGGCGCCGGCAACGCCGATGACGACCGACTTGCCCCAGCCGCGATGCGAGGCTTCCAGCGCCTGGCGCATGACCTTGGTGTTGCCGGTGCAGTCGAACGTGTAGTCGGCGCCGCCGATCTGGTCGCGCGCCGCGCTTGGTCATGTTGACGAGGTAGGGAACGATGTCGTCGCCGACGTCCTTCGGATTGACGAAATGCGTCATGCCGAAGTGTTCGCCCCAGGCCTTCTTGTCGTTGTTGAGGTCGACGCCGATGATCATGTCGGCGCCGGCAAGCCGCAGGCCCTGGATGCACGTTGAGGCCGATGCCGCCGAGACCGAAGACGATCGCGGTCGCGCCGATCTCGACCTTGGCCGTGTTGATGACGGCGCCGATGCCGGTGGTGACGCCGCAGCCGATGTAGCAGATCTTGTCGAAGGGCGCGTCCGGATTGACCTTGGCGACGGCGATCTCCGGCAGAACCGTGAAGTTGGCGAAGGTCGAGCAGCCCATGTAGTGGTGGATCTTGTCCTTGCCGATCGAGAAGCGCGACGTGCCGTCCGGCATCAGGCCCTGGCCCTGGGTGGAGCGAATCGCGGTGCAGAGGTTGGTCTTGCGCGACAGGCAGGAAGGGCATTCGCGGCATTCCGGCGTATAGAGCGGAATGACGTGATCGCCCTTCTTGACCGAGGTGACGCCCGGGCCGACATCGACGACGATGCCGGCACCCTCATGGCCGAGGATCGCCGGGAAACAGGCCTTCCGGATCGGCGCCGGACAGCGTGAAATCGTCGGTATGGCAGATGCCCGTCGCCTTGACCTCGATCAGCACTTCGCCGGCCCTCGGGCCTTCGAGCTGCACGGTCATGACTTCGAGCGGTTTTCCTGCCTGAACGGCAACGGCGGCGCGAACGTCCATCTGTCTCATCTCCCTGTACTGATTTGTTTTGCGCGGACCTTGGCACGGCCAGGCGAGCGGGCGCTCAAGCGAAAAGGGATTTCCGCGATGACATTAGTTGCGAGATCAGCTGCCTCGCGGCAATCATTTTGCTCAAAGCGTCAAAAGAGCTTTTCGGCAGCGAATATAACGGCATAGCCGTGGATGGCGATCGCAGCAAAAAGCCCGAAGGCAACCAGTATTCGCTCACCGTCCTTCATCTCGTCGAGCTTGTGGCGCGGTTTTACAGAGCCGGCGCTGATCATGCTCACCAGGATGAATACGGCGAGACCAGCCATGAGCATATTCTCGGAAATGCCGACCTCCCAGCCGATCCCGAGAATGCAGATCGTCGCGGCAAAGCTCGCCCCAATCAGCGAGCGCCGTGTCCTGAACACCTGGCGCAAGACCTGACCGCCGTCGAACCTATGCATCGGCAGAAGGTTGAGCAGATTGAAGGCGCCAAGGATGAGCAGGAAGATCAATAGCGGGCCGCCGAATCGCTGCGGCAGCAGATCGTTGGCAGCGCTGTTATATCCGGCGATCAGAATAGGCACGGTGAAGGCCGACATGCCGGAGCCCATCAGCGCACAGACGGCAACCTCGAAATGGCTCCTGTAGGGCCTTCCGCCGATCGCAATGCCGCCAGGAGCGGCACGAAGATCATGCGCACGGATTGCATGCCCGAAGGTTCGGTAGGCGGCGAGATGCCCAAGTTCGTGCAGGGCGATCACCAGAGTGAGGAATGCCGAGATCATCAGGCCCGAGACCGTCAGTCCAAAGAACGGCCAGAGCAGCAGCGTCGAGAGCAGGGCCAGACCGAATTGAACGGCGGGATGCTCGAAATAGCCTTGCGGCACGGATCTGCCGGTTTCCAGCCATCCTTCCAGTGCGCGGAGTTCGCGGCGCAGCACGAAGTAGCGGAAGAGAAGGAATGCGAGGCCGCGATAGCGATCCGTTTGCGTAATTTCGATTTCGGCGCCGTCCGGCAGACGGCGGACGATCCTGCTTTCGCTGAAATCCCGCCAGAAGGCGGCATCAAGCGTGCTATCCTCGGCAATGCGCGTGTGGAAGCCGCGTCCGCCGGCGGCCGGCAAGGGTTCCAAGGCCAGAAGCCGGCGCTGGGGTTTGCCGTTGCGGTCGAGATGCTCGTAAATCTGTTCGACAATATCCGCGCGATTTTCGAGCGGCTTGCTGCTGATGACGGAATGGTGCCAGGCGGCATCGGCACCGGCGGGATTGATTGCTCTCCACAGTTCCTCAGGCGAGCGCCGGAATGTCCGCCTGAGACAAATGGTGCGCACGCCGAGCGGCATGCGCATGAGCAGCCAGAGCAGGCCAAGATTGATGAAAAGCAGCAGGGCGGCAGATTGCAGCGCCGTCATTAGTGCCTCCGGACCCAGCCACAGGACGAAAACGGCGCATCGTAAGCTGCGAGACCTTAACAAAGGCGAAGTGTCCAAGCCGAGGCGCAGATGGGGCGTGTCCCAATCCGGGTCAGGCGAATTCCATGATCACGGCATCGACGGCGAGGCTTTCGCCAGGCTTGGCATTGATCTTGCCGACCACGAGATCGCGTTCGGCGCGCAGCACGTTTTCCATCTTCATCGCCTCGACCACGGCAAGCGTCTCTCCGGCCTTGACCTCCTGGCCCTCAGCGACGGCGATCGAGACGACGAGGCCGGGCATCGGGCAGAGCAGCAGCTTCGACGTATCCGGCGGCAGCTTGACCGGCATCAAGCGATCGAGTTCGGCATGACGCGGCGTGAAAGACCTTGGCGCTGACGGAGAGGCCCTGCCAGTCGATGCGCAGGCCGTTGAGAACGGGCCGGATCTGCGCCGTTACCTCACGCCCGCCGATCGTGCCGCTCCAGACCGGATCGCCCGGTCTCCAATCGGTGACAACGTTGAGCTTTTCACCGGCCGCTTCGCATGTCCATCTCGAACGGGATGGTCACGAGTCCGTCGAGCAGCCTTACCGGCACATAGTTTCCGCCGATCTTGACGACCCATTCCTCGCGGAGAGCGCCGGCTGAAGCGCGCAGGCGGTCGGCGTGGCGTTCGCGGCGGTTTGTCTCGATCAAGCGTCGCGGAAAGTGCGACGGCCGCAAGCACGCGCCTCTTCCCGCTGATCCGGCACCATCGGTGCAAAACCGTCCGGATATTCCTCGGCGATGAAGCCGGTCGAAAGCCGGCCTTCGCGCCAGCGCGGATGCTTCATCAACGCCGAGAGGAACGGGACATTGTGCTCGATGCCGTCGACCACGAAGCCGTCGAGCGCCTGGCCCATGGCCTCGATCGCCTCGCAGACGGTCGGCGCCCAGGTGCAGAGCTTGGCGATCATCGGGTCGTAGATACATCGAGATCTCCGCACCCTCGAAGACGCCGGTGTCGTTGCGGACGATCGCGTTGCCGTGCTTGCCTTCCGCCGGCGGACGGTAGCGTGTCAGGCGGCCGATCGAAGGCAGGAAATTGCGATAGGGGTCTTCGGCGTAAAGGCGGCTTTCGATCGCCCAGCCGTTGCAGCTTGATATCGCTCTGGCTGAAGGGAAGCGTTTCGCCCGCGGCGATCGCGGATCATCTGCTCGACGAGATCGATGCCGGTGACGAGTTCCGTCACCGGATGCTCGACCTGCAGGCGCGTGTTCATCTCGAGGAAATAGAAATTGCGGTCGCGATCGACGATGAATTCGACTGTACCGGCGCTCTGGTAGTCGACGGCCTTCGCCAGCGCGACGGACTGTTCGCCCATCGCCCTGCGGGTCTCTTCATCGAGGAAGGGCGAGGGCGCCTCTTCGACGACTTTCTGGTTCCGCCGCTGGATCGAGCATTCGCGCTCGCCGAGATAGACGACATTGCCATGGGCATCGGCGAGGACCTGGATTTCGATATGACGCGGATCGACGATATACTTCTCGATGAAGACGCGGTCGTCGCCGAAGGAGCTCTTTGCCTCCGAGCGGGCGCGATCGAAGCCGTCCCGCACCTCCGCCTCGTTCCAGGCGATGCGCATGCCCTTGCCGCCGCCGCCGGCCGACGCCTTGATCATCACCGGATAGCCGATCTCGGCGGCGATCTTTTCGGCATGGCCGGCATCCTCGATGACGCCGAGATAGCCGGGTACGGTTGAAACCTTGGCCGCATTGGCGAATTTCTTCGATTCGATCTTGTCGCCCATCGCCATGATGGCCTTCGGCTTCGGGCCGATGAAGACGATGCCCTGCTTTTCCAGAGCCTCGCAGAAGGAGGCGCGTTCGGAGAGGAAGCCGTAGCCGGGGTGGACGGCCTCGGCGCCGGTCTCCTTGCAGGCGGCGATGATCTTTTCGGCGACGAGATAACTCTCGGCCGCCGCGGCCGGGCCGATATGCACGGCCTCATCGGCCATCTCGACATGCAGCGCATCCCGATCGGCGTCCGAGTAGACCGCGACGGTCGAGATACCCATGCGGCGCGCAGTCTTGATCACGCGGCAAGCGATCTCGCCGCGATTCGCGATCAGGATTTTCTTGAACATGCGAACTCCACCCGAAAAATGCGTCCAGACGTTCTACGCAGAAACGCCGGAACGCACAATCCGTGCGAAAGTCGGCAATGGGAAGGGTGTGCTTACTGGAACGTCACGCGACGGCTTGCTCGTCGTCCACGATACGCAGCCATCGGCTGGTGCGCGGTGAGGCATACTCGCGAAGCTCGAGCGCCCGCAGAATGTCGGCCCAACGAGGATGATTGGCGGAAGGCAGCGTCTCCGCTTCGATCCGATGCAACACTCCATAGGTGAGCTGCCCAACCGGAATCACGCCGGCCTCGCAAATATTCCTGCAGCACGCGCATGATGAAATCGACGTCCTGGCGGGTAACGCCCCTGCGGTCCACCGCGCGCGCGAGCTTGTAGCTGCCGACATCGTCAGTGATCGCAAGGCGTAGCTGATCGAGGGCGAAGGCCCGCAGCTCGTCCGGAACATGGGAGGAAATTTCCATGATGTGCAGCACGAGTTCCAGCTCGAGTTCCGAGTTGACGATGCCATCGGTCGCGAACATGCGCGTGATCCATGCGACATTGATCTCGTCCAGCGATCCCTGCGGATAGCTGTAGTTGACGATGAAGCTGGCGAGGCTCTCCACAAAGAAGGAGTTCCATTCCGGGCATTTTTCAGGGCAGGAATTGTTCAGCGCCAGCATGATGCACGACGTCGTCGGGCGTGCGGACGCCATCCGGAAAGCTGTGCTTGCGCAACAGGCCGATATCCTCGGCGGTCAGCCGATGCTTCCCCGCGATCACGCATGCCGGAAAAGCGAGTCGGAATTCGCTCATCTTGTATCTCCAGGCCTCATCATGAAGCCGGAGATGGTTCTAGCGCCGCAAAATTGAAGATCCCTCAACAACAAGGGTTAACTGACTACGCACGGCGCTTCCGACGATTTTAGCGATTTCGACTGAATGCGCTCGCGCCAGATGATGAAAAGCCCCGATGCCACGATGATGAAGATGCCGATCCATTTGGAAAGGTTTGGAAAATCATTGAACAACGCGTAACCGAGAATGGTGGCCGAGATGATCTCGAAATATTGGAAGGGGGCAAGCAGCGACAGCGGCGCCAGGCGGAATGCCCTGACGACCAGCATATGCGCATAGCCGGAAATCGAGCCGAGGAGGAGCAGCAGGACGAGGCCGAGCGCGGACGAGGGGAGCGACATTTCGAAATCGGCTATGGCGAGCGCATTCCCGCCGAGGAGCGCGGCTCCCATGAAGAGCGTTCCGCCGATGCCGGCCATCGTCTGCATCGTCAGCGGCGAATCCGCCTCGCCGATTGCGCGGTTGAGGAAGAGATAGAGCGAAAAGAGAAAGGCGCAAACAACCGGCAGAAGCGCCTTCAGGCCGAAGATTTCGATAGCTCGGCTGAATGACGATCATCGCGCCGCCGAAGCCGACGACGATTGCCGTCCAGCGCCGCCAGCCGACCTTGTCGCCGAGGAAGATCGCCGAAAGCGCCGTCAGCATGAAAGGTTCGACGAAATAGATCGCGAAGACATCGGCGAGCGGCATGTACTTCACCGCGACGAAGAACAGCAGGCTGGCTGCGCCGTGCAAGCGCGCCGCGCAGCAGGTTCATCCACGGCCGCTTGGCCGAAAGCGCCTTCCAGCCGAAGACGGCGAAAAGCAGGGGCAGGGTGCAGGCCAGCTGGAAGAAGAAGCGGTAGAAAGTCACCTGGCCCGGCGACATCGATTCGAACGTCGCCATATACTTGGCGATCGCATCCATGGCCGGCAGGACGACCATGGCGCCGGCCATGATGGCCATGCCCTGCAGCGGATTTTGCGAAGATGGTGCTTGGGACATGCTGCGGCTTCCGGAAACGAAGCCATCAACCACAGGAATGCCTATCAATCAATATGGCTTAGCGCTCGTGCACCGTTTCGCCGAAGACCGATTCGAAGGCTTCCCGCAGACGGATATCCACATCCGCCATCATCACCGGCAGGCCGAGATCGACGAGGCTCGTCACGCCATAGGCGGAAATCCCGCAGGGGACGATGCCCGTGAAATGGTCGAGGTCCGGCTCGACATTGAGCGACAGGCCGTGAAACGTCACCCATTTGCGCAGCCGGATGCCGAGCGCCGCAATCTTGTCTTCGCTCATCGCTGCCGTCCGGCAAGAGCGGCTTCTCCGGCCGTCTGCACCCATACGCCGACGCGATCCTCGCGCCGCTCGCCGCGTACATTCATCGATTCGAGCGTGCGGATCACCACTTCTTCCAGCGCTGCCACAAAGGCGCGCACATCCTGGCGGCGGCGCTTCAGGTCCAGCATCACGTAGGCCACTCGCTGGCCGGGGCCATGATAGGTGTATTCGCCGCCGCGACCGGTCGCAAACACCGGGAAGCGGTCCGGCTGCACAAGGTCTTTCGCATCGGCACTGGTGCCTGCCGTATAGAGCGGGGGATGCTCGACGAGCCAGACGAGCTCGTCGCCGCCTTCGGCGATTGCCGCAACCTCGCGCTCCATCGTCTCGACGGCCTCTTCATATGGTACGAGACCATCGGCGATGCGCCAACGCACCGGATTTGAGCCTTCGAGAGGAAACATCGAGAATTGGAGATCGGTTCGCAGCATGAATTTCCCTCGCCGCATGGCAATCGCAGGCGGCAGACCGCCTATATGGCCCCGTTTTAACGGGCAATTCAAATGCTGTGATTTGTTTTGCAAAAATCTGTCATATCGCCCTTGTGCACCCCAAATGCTTTTGCTACATGCTGCCCCGCCGACGCAAATCGGCACCTACCACGATGCGGTCGTGGCGGAATTGGTAGACGCGCAGCGTTGAGGTCGCTGTGGGGCAACCCGTGGAAGTTCGAGTCTTCTCGACCGCACCAGAACCTTTTGACGAGGTTCATGCAATGTATCTGATTTCATCACGTTGAACCGTGTGCCGTTGCTTTTGTCTACTTCAATGGGTGGGAAGTGATAGCATCGAACATAGCGGTGAGATAAGGCTGATTTCGGGGCGCTGCTTTAATCGCAAGCGTACACGCCGTATTTGACGATGGCCGCCCACTTCGGACCGAGCGTCTCTCGTGCGGAGAGCGCCTGCTCGCTGCCGGGCTCGCCGTCTTTGTACATCCGGACGCCAATCGCCTCGCCGTGCGCTCTCGTCTCTGACGGGATGATGTATCTATCCCATATGATGTATCTATCGTATCCGGCTTTGATCGTCTCGATCGCTACTTGTTTCTCAGCGGCCTGGGCCGCGCCAATACTACCGCACACCCCCGCGGCGTAGGTCCGGATGTATGCTTCGTTCTTTGAGACAATAATGCTCGACTGCACACAGGAGCTCAGTAGCAGGCACGCGCCCACGACCGTAATAATTGATTTCAACATAAGATTCCCCAACCTTTAGGCGAGGAGATAGGCGATATGCCGGATCGAAAGTCAATCCAGCGATGGTGTCCTGGACGTGATTTTAATTGCACCTCAGTCTGCGCTACGAATTGAGATGTCTGCAACCTTTGCGCAAAATAAACCTTCGTTAGGTCAGCCGGCGATCACGCCGACTGGGCCTTAACTTTCTAAGGCGCCTGGCGAGGTCGGCATGCAGGCTGGTGCCCTTTATTCCGCCAAAAAATTCGTTCACGAGCCGTTAAGCGTAAACGTGCAATTTGAGCATCTGCGGGTGGGGCAGGCTCTAATCTCGACGGAGACAAAATGAAAAAGCTAGTCTTTTCCACGCTCATCGCCGCTGTAACGGCCAGCAGCGTCCTCGCCGTGGCCGGCTCTGCGTCAGCAGACGAGTGGCGCCGGCGGCACTACGACGATCGCGACAGGCACCACCATCACGACAATGGCGCTGCAATTGCTGGCGGTTTGGCTGCCGGTGTGATCGGCGGTATCATCGGCGGAGCGATAGTCAACAGCAATGGTCCGCGATACATCGATCCGCCGCCGCCACCTCGGCCACGTTGCTGGTTTGAAGATCGTCGAGTCCCGAACGCCTATGACGGTGGTTGGCACATGGAAAGCATTCGCGTCTGCCGATAGACCGCCTCCATGATAAAAAGGCCGGGCGAAATCTCGCACCGGCCTTTGCCAATCCATATAATCAAGAAGGCCGGCTTCCGGCCCTTTTCTTGTCTGCGCGCTTGCGCGAGCAAGCTCATCAATCGTCATCCGGAATATGCGAATCGACTCCGGTCGTTTCCAGCCGGTTGAGGACATGGTGGACGCCATCGACCGATAGAGCGGCAAGCTCGACTTTGCGAGCCATGCCGATCGTCTCTACCGAGCCTTCCAGCGTTACGGTATGGCCGTCGGCGTGAACTTCGATGCTGTCGAGGTCGAGGCCGGGAACCTTTTCCAGGTTCTCCGTAACGCGTGCTTCGAGATCATCGCTTTCGTCACGGTCTATCGCATGAGCCTTCAGCGAATCCTTCAGCCGATTTTCGTCGCCGTCTTCATCCGCGCGCATCGACGCGAAAGCCGGGGTTGGGGTCGCGGTCGAAATTTGCGGGCGTTTCCCCGTAAGGCCGATTTCCCGGGTCCGCCGATGTGGCGCCTGGCTCGTCGGAGTAGGGCCAGCCTTCGTCACGGTTGCGCTCTTCGTAGTCGCGGTAGTCTTCTTCGCGCGAAACGGGCTTCTTGTCGGTCGTCTTCGGCATTCGTCTTCTCCTCGGGCTGGCTTGACCGAAGAACGTTTGCGGCCCGGAATGGTTCGGCGGAGCTTCGTCAAATTAGCGGGCGGTCTTTTCCCACTTCCTGACGCAGACGGTCGCGCTTCAGCTTCGACAGGCGCTGGAGCCAGAATATGCCGTCAAGCTGATCGACTTCATGCTGGATGCAAATGGCCAGGAAACCGTCCGCATGTTCTTCATGCTGAACGCCTTGGACATCCTGGTAGCGGAAACGAATGGCGCTGGGTCTCGTTACGTCTTCGGTGGCGCCCGGCATCGACACGCTTCCTTCGGTGTGGCGCGTCACCTCATCCGAAAGCGAAACGATCTCGGGATTGATATAGATCCGAACCCCATCCGCTTTGCCGAGCTCGATCACGACCACGCGCTGGAAGATGCCGACATGGGCGGCCGTGATGCCGACGCCGGGGGCGGCGCGCATCGTCTGCAGCAGATCGTCGGTAAGCTCGCGCAGTGCCGAATCGAAGACCTTCACCGGTTCGCAGACCGTCTTCAGGCCGGGATGCGGATAGCGAAGAATGGGGCGAATGGCCATTGATTGTCAGTCCTTGTTCTGCTGCTGCGGAAACTACCGGCAAGGCGGCGTATTGTCATCTGTGGGAGCCGTTCGGCGCTGGACGGCACGGGACGTTTCGGTTAGCGGGGGCTGGAATTGAAGCGGCCGGAGAGGGCAGCCGCAATTCGCTTATCCGCTTGTTGACAATGCTTTTTCAGCCGCCATTCTCGGAGCGTGGCGACAGTCGTTAATCTTGAAAATGCGAGGCGGCAGATGACGGACACCGGAGAAGACGACCGCATCCGCAGGCGTCCGGACGACGAAGAAGCCGATATCTACGACGAAGACGGCAATGTCCGCAGCGACTTTCTGGCGCTTGTCGGCGCCGCCATCGCCGATCGCGATACGATCTTTCTCCGGCAGAATGTCGCGCGCCTGCACGAATCGGAAATAGGCGACCTGCTGGAATCGATCCAGCCGGATCAGCGCCTGGCGCTCGTGCGCCTGCTCGGCGACGATTTCGACATGACGGCGCTGACCGAGGTCGACGAGGCGATCCGGCGCGAGATCGTCGACCAGATGCCGAACGAGCAGATTGCGGCGGCGATCGGCGAACTCGATTCGGACGACGCCGTCTACATTCTCGAAGACCTCGACAAGGAGGACCGCGAAGAAATCCTGGCGCAGCTGCCGTTCACCGAACGGGTGCGCCTGCGCCGGGCTCTCGACTATCCGGAAAGCTCGGCCGGCCGCCGCATGCAGACGGAATTCGTCGCCGTGCCGCCGTTCTGGACGGTCGGACAGACGATCGACTACATGCGCGAGGAGGAGGATCTTCCCGATTCCTTCACGCAGATCTTCGTCATCGACCCGACCTTCAAGCTGCTCGGCGCCGTCGATCTCGACCAGATCCTGCGCACCAAGCGGCAGACGAAGATCGAAGCGATCATGCGCGAAACGAACCATCCGATCCCGGCCGAGATGGACCAGGAAGAGGCGGCGCAGCTCTTCGAGCAGTACGACCTTCTGTCGGCCGCCGTCGTCGACGAGAACGACCGCCTGGTCGGCGTGCTGACCATCGACGACGTGGTCGACGTCATCCACGAGGAGGCGGACGAAGACATCAAGCGCCTCGGCGGCGTCGGCGACGAAGAGCTGTCGGATAATGTGATCTCGACCGTGCGCTCGCGCTTCCTCTGGCTGCTGATCAACCTGGGCACGGCAATGCTGTCGGCCAGCGTCATCGGGCTCTTCGACGCGTCGATCGAGAAGATGATCGCGCTTGCCGTGCTGATGCCGATCGTCGCCTCGATGGGCGGCAATGCCGGCACGCAGACGATGACGGTGACGGTGCGCGCGCTCGCGACCCGCGATCTCGACATCTACAATGCCGGCCGCATCATCCGCAGAGAGGCGGGCGTCGGCATCATGAACGGCATCCTCTTCGCCACCATCATGGGCGCGATCGCCGGCACCTGGTTCCATGATTACCAGCTTGGCATGGTCATCGCGCGCCGCGATGATCATCAATCTGATGGCGGCGGCGCTTGCCGGCATTCTTCTGCCGCTGCTGCTCGACAGGTTCGGCGCAGACCCGGCGATCGCGTCGTCGGTCTTCGTCACGACGGTCACCGACTGTACCGGCTTCTTCGCCTTCCTCGGCATCGCCACGTGGTGGTTCGGCATCTGAGCCGGCGCGCAAAATTGACTATTACGTAAAAGTCAATATTATGCGGCTGCGAGATGTGGGAAGCCAATGCCGGTGAACAAATACTATAGCATAACGGAGCTGACGCGCGAATTCGGGGTTTCGACGCGCACGCTGCGCTTCTACGAGGACGAAGGTCTGATCCATCCGGAGCGGCGCGGGCGCACGCGTCTGTTCCGCCCGGCCGACCGGCGCCTGATCGAGGAAATCCTGCGCGGCCGGCGCATCGGCTTCACCATCGCCGAAATCCGCGAAATCATCCAGGTCTACAAGGAGCCGCCGGGCGAACTCGGCCAGCTGAAGCTGCTGATGAAGCGCGTCGACGAGAAGCGCGACGACCTGCGCCAGAAGCGCAAGGATATCGACGATACGCTGGCGGAGCTCGACAATATCGAAGAGGCCTGCCTCGGCCGCCTCGCCGAAATCGGCGTCGGCACCTGACTTACTGTCTGCGTTGGCGCTGCATTCGTCGGCCAGCGCCAAGATCCGGCCGTCATCCGGCTTGATCGGCGCCTGACTGGAACTCCGTGAAGAGATTCTGTGTCTGCAGCTTCTCCAGCGTGCACTGGCAGAAGCTGCGGCACAGCGCTTCGCCGCCTGGATGACGCAGGAGGCATTGGCACTGCCTGCAGGTAACTCTGCGACCGGATCGGGCTTTGCCGGCGGCACGACCATCGACAGCACATAGGCGATGGAGATCAGGACCGGCTGGTGGATGAGGTAGAAGGTAAGGCTGTGGCGGCCGGCTCTCGCAAGCAGAGTGGAGCCGGTGCCGAACTTTGGCAAGCCGATGCCAGCCAAGCCTGGTTCTCAGCGCCATGCTGCGCAAGGCCGATGCCCGAACAGGAAGGCGCCGAGCCAGGGAAAGAGCGGCACGTAGTCGTTCGAGCGCGGCGGCGTCTCGGACAAGTCCGACCCACCAAGCCAGCGGCGGATCGAAGAAGCGAAGAGCGCAGATAGAGCGGCGCGAATGATTGTCCGCAATCCCGGCGGCGAGCGCGAGCTAGCAAGGCGTCGCGGCAGCGGCAAGCGCAGGAAGAGTAAGCCGATGATGCTCGCCGCGCGATGCTATGCAGGATGCCGAAGAAGATCCATTCCTTGCGGCATGGCGATCGCGGTGGCGACCGAGATCAGCGGCAGCCGCCGCAACGATCATGCCAAGCCGCTTCGAGATAGGACTGGCCGCGAGATGCTCGGGGTGCTGGCAAGCACCAGGCTGAAGCCGGCGAGAAAGAGGAAGGTGCTGGCGATGGCGCGGGCATAGATCTTCAGCCACCCGGTCTCCGCCGTACCCGGCGCGAGATAGCCCATGAATTCCATGTCCCAGGTGAAGTGGTAGGTCGCCATGGCAATCAGCGCGACGCCGCGCGCCGTATCGAGCAGCCCGATGCGGGGCACCCGGGCGGACGCCTCGTTTTCGCTTGCTGAAATAGCCATCAGAGCTCCTCGGACAAATCATTGCCGCCATCCGACGGCATGTCGCGGCGAATAGCAGAAAGGTGGAGATTTGATGGCGGCTTGACATCCATGATGGCCAGACGCGCCTCGGAGAAGAATTGCCGGCGCGTCAGCACGAAGATGACGATCGCCGTCGTGGCCATGAAGACGTAAGGGCTGACGAACCAGCCGAGATAACCGATCGACAGGAAAATCGCGCGCAGGCCCGCGTTGAAATGTCCGCCGGCAATGATGTTCATGCGGATGACGCGTTCGGCGGCGCGCTCGGCCGCGATGATATCGGTCTCGGTGTCGCACATCATCGGGATGGCGCCGAAGAGAATGGTGCAGTAGTTGAACAGCCGGTAGGACCAGCCGAACTTGAAGAAGGCATAGGCGAACAGGGCAGGCCAGCCCGCCGACCTTCAGTTCGAAGACTCGCAGTGCCGCCGTTGAAGACGATAGGGCAGGTCGGCGAAGACGGCATTGACCTTCTCGGTCGCGCCGAGCAGGGCAAAGCAGCTGCCGATCGCGAAGATCGAGGTCGAGGCAAAGAAGGCGGTGCCGTTCTGCAGTCCGGCCATGATCTGCGTGTCGATCATCTTCAGGTCGCGATGCAGCGAATTGTAGATCCATTCTCGCCGCCGCTCGATCATGGCCTGGGTCAGGCTGGTGCGGCTGAAGAATGTGCCTGCCGCGCAGCAGCCAGGAATAGCCGATCCATAGAAAGGCGAAGAAAGCCAGTGCGATATAATCGGCGACCGTCATGCATCGATGATTCCAACTCCCGCATTGCGACGCCGCCACTCTACAGATGCAATTGCATGCTGCAATGACTGGCAAGATCGCGCCCGTTCGTCTTTAGTGTCGCGCGCAATGAAACGCGATGTCGGTTCGATCGCCGAGCGCCGGATTAGGCTTTTGGCATAGTCTGGCCGGCAAGATTTTCACGAGGACAGCAGGCATGTTTCTTTCGGTATTCGACGTTTTCAAGATCGGTGTCGGGCCATCGAGTTCGCACACGATGGGGCCGATGTCGGCTGCCAACCGCTTCCTCGACCTGATCCTTTCGAACGAATGGCCGCGTCCGTCTTCGAGCGCGCAGGTCGCTGTCGATCAAGGTCAGCCTGCACGGCTCGCTCGCGCATACCGGCATCGGCCACGGCACGGGCAGGGCGGTCATTCTCGGCCTGATGGGCGAGAAGCCCGGACAGCGTCGATCCCGACAAGATGGACGGCATCATCGACGAGGTCGAACGCACCGGCCGCATCACGCCGCCCGGCCATCCGGCCTATGACTTCCAGCCGAAGACCGATCTGATCTTCGACAAGAAGCAGCCCCTGCCGGGCCACGCCAACGGCATGATCTTCTCCGCCTACGACAAGGACGAACGCCTGCTCGCTGAAGCGCATCTATTATTCCGTCGGCGGCGGCTTCGTCGTCACCGATACCGAGCTCGAGCAGATGCGGGCCAACAAGAAGGCGGCGCGGTGCGATCAAGGTTCCCTATCCCTTCTGCCACCGCCAAGCAGATGCTGGAGATGGCGGAGCGTTCCGGCCTCTCGATCGCGCAGATGAAGCGCGCCAATGAGGAAAGCCAGCGTCAGCCGCGAGGAACTCGACGAGGGGCTCGACCGCATCTGGGAGGCGATGCGCTGCTGCATCGAGCGCGGCCTGAAGGTCGACGGCATCATGCCGGGCGGCCTGAACGTCCGCCGCCGTGCGCGGCAGATCCATGACAAGCTGCAGGAGGAATGGCGCAGCAACCGCATCAATCCGCTGCTCGCCAACGACTGGCTGAGCGTCTATGCGATGGCGGTCAACGAGGAGAATGCCGCCGGCGGCCGCGTCGTCACCGCGCCGACCAATGGCGCGGCCGGCGTCATTCCCGCGACGATCCGCTACTACGAGCATTTCCACGAGGATTGGGATCAGAACGGCATCCGCGACTATCTGCTGACTGCAGCCGCCATCGGCGGCATCATCAAGCACAATGCCTCGATCTCCGGCGCCGAAGTCGGCTGTCAGGGCGAGGTGGGCTCGGCGGCGGCGATGGCGGCCGCGGGGCTTGCCGCCGTCATGGGCGGGACGCCGGAGCAGATCGAGAACGCCGCCGAAATCGCGCTGGAGCACCATCTCGGCATGACCTGCGATCCGATCGCCGGTCTCGTCCAGGTGCCGTGCATCGAGCGCAACGCGCTCGGTGCCGTCAAGGCGGTGACGGCAGCGTCGCTGGCCATCAAGGGCGATGGCCAGCATTTCGTGCCGCTCGACGCCTGCATCGAGACGATGCGCCAGACCGGCCACGACATGAGCGAGAAATACAAGGAAACCTCGACCGGCGGTCTCGCGGTCAACGTCGTCGAGTGCTGACTTTGTGGACTTGCGGCCGGTAGATGCTTGACGCTGCCGGCCAAAAGGATTTCAACGGCAGCATGGCGTTGCATCTCATCAAATTCTGCGTCGGCGCGGACTCGATCGACGACCTGCGCGAATGGGTTTCCGAACGTTCGCTGACGGCGATTGCCGCCGGCCTTGAGCCGCATTCCGTGCCACACGACCCGCATGGTGCCGAAGCGCATGGAAGAACTGCTGGACGGCGGCTCGCTCTATTGGGTGATCAAGGGGCAGGTGCAGGCGCGCCAGAAGCTGCTCGACATCGAGACCTTCACCGACGGCGACGGCATCGGCCGCTGCCATCTCATTCTCGGTCCGGAGGTCGATCGAAACGGCCGTCCAGCCGACGCCGCGCCTTCCAGGGCTGGCGCTATTATCCGGAAGAAGACGTGCCGCGCGACCTCGACGAGCCTCGGCGGCGGTATCGCCGAAATGCCCGCGGATTTCGCCGAACTCGCGAGCTTCTCTGAAGCTTGAACGATAAAAGCTCGGCTTGCTGGACTTGTTCAGCGCAGCCGCAGCATGACCGGCGATCTGGCCGTCCGGGCGAGGTGACGTGCAGGTGGATGTGGGCCTCCGGCTGAGAATAGCGCCAGGCGCGCGCGCCATGGCAGAGCAGCAGGTTGATGAGATCTTTGGTCTTTGCCGATCGTGCTCTCGGCCGCTGCAAGCCGATTTCGGCGAGCCGCATCGCTGCCTCGTGCAGCGGATGAAGACCGAGCCGGCCTTCGGCCTCCTGTCCTGCGCGGGCGGAAAGCCCGGAATATTTCTCATTCATTGCCATAATCGTCCCCGTACGCATTACAAATCGAGGTTAGGAACTCAAGCCGGCATCGCGAACACCGAATCCGGCCTTGAACGATGCCGTCAGGAATGCCGACGGCACCGTAAGTCTCATTGGGCTGACGCCCAGCACTTCACGCCTGCGCGCTTGAGGGCGTTGCAGGCGTTCACGGCTTCGCGCTGGTCGTCGAAGCCGCCGAAGCGAGCGCGGTAGATCTGCTCGCCGCCATCTGGCATAAGCGACAGCGAAAGGCTTTGCGGAACGCAGTGCCTTGCCGCCCTTGCTCTTGGCCTTCTCCAGCAGGTCCATCGCCATGTCGCTTGGCTGGAAGACACGCCGATCTGCACGACCCAGCCGGTCGGGCCCGCTCTGCCGAGCTCGTTCGGCAGCAGCTGGCGCGGGAGCGACGAGGCGGTCGTCAGCGCATCGACCGAATTGCCAGCGGGCTGTTCCGGCGGCATATAGGCAGGGGCGGGAGACGGAACGGCGACGGACGCCTGCTTGAAGCTCGTCGTCTTCACCTTCGTCGGCGCAGGCATCTCGGCCTTCTGTCCTGCAACAAGCGGGTTGTCGGAGTTTTCAGCCGGCGCGTCGGTATAGGCGACGGCTGCGGATGCTACCTCGTAGCCGCGCATCCGGCGTCGGCCCCTTGTGCGGCAGATCGAGCGGCCATGCGGCAGCGACCGGACTGCATCGGTCGCGGGCGTCGGCGGCCTTCTCGGCGATCAGGTTGCGAGCCACCGCGGCGTGGAGGCCTTCGGCAGATAAGTGGCGATCAGCTTGCGCATCTGAGTATCGCGGGCGGGCGTCGGACGTTGCCGCCCATGACGACGCCGACGATCGACTGTGCCATCCACCTGTACCGAAGTCACGAGATTGAAGCCGGCAGCGCGGGTATAGCCGGTCTTGATGCCGTCGACGCCGCGCACGGAACCGAGCAGGCGGTTGTGACTGCGGATGACTGCGGTTGCCGAACTTGAAGCTGCGGGTGGAGAAATAGCCGTAATACTGCGGAAAATGCTGGCGAAGAGCAATGCCGAGACGGGCCTGGTCGCGCGCCGTCGTCATCTGCGCCGTATTCGGCAGGCCGTTGGCATTGCGATAGGTGGTGCGGGTCATGCCGAGCGCACGCGCCTTGTTGGTCATCATCTGCGCGAAGCGGTCTTCGGTGCCGCCAAGCAATTCGCCGAGTGCGGTTGCCGCGTCATTGGCGGAGAGCGTGACCAGACCAAGGATGGCCTGTTCGACGGTGATCGAACTGCCGGCGCGCACGCCGAGCTTGGTCGGCGCCTGCGGCGGATGCGTGCGCGGAGAAGGGGACGGCGTGTATCGAGACGGATGCGGCCGGCTTCAAGCGCCTCGAAGGTCAGGTAGAGCGTCATCATCTTGGTCAGCGACGCCGGGTATTGCAGACGGTCGGCATTCTCGCTGTAGAGCACGTTGCCTGTCTTCGCATCGACGACAATGCCTGCATATTTCGGATTGGCGGCTTCTGCTTCTGCCGTGACCGATTCAACGAGAAAGGCCGTTGCTGCGATCGCAACCACTGCCAGAATCTTGAACAGGAAATTGCCGGACCGCGGCGATGATACGAACGATACAGACCTTGACACTATTTAACTCTTCGCTTGCATTTCACTACTGGTCTGCGCGCACGTCCTTGTCGACGCGACCATTATCTATTGACGTTAACCGGGCGGGGTTACCAATCCGTTTATGATTAATCGTTTGTTTCGCCATCCGGACGCATTTTAGCGGGGTGTTGCGGTACGGGTCACAAGACGCGCTTCCACAAAGGTGCGAATAGCGGCATCAATGTGGTCCCAGTCCTGCAAATGACGGCTTGAGAAGCGATAAAGGACGCTGAGGTCCTTCCCGGCCTTGATGTCGCGTTGGCAATCCCCGCTTGTGGCATCGGCCGGGGACGAGGGCAGGATGCAGCGCACGGCATATGCCGCTTGATTTGCACGCGCCCCCGTCAGCAGAACCTCGCCGCCGTAGCCCGCTTCGGCTTTTAATTTGTGGAGTGTCAGGCCGTCGCCATAGGGGGTGGCGGCGCCCTCCATCAGATGTGAATAGATTGGCTCGATCCGGCCGGACATGTCCTGCGACATCGTGCTCTGGGTGATCTGCAGAAAGATGAGATTGGCGGACTGCGATACGTCGTCAAAGCGCTCGTGGTGCTCTTTCGAGTAACCCTGCATTTCTGGCCATGTGAGGTAAACGTCGGCGCGTTCTGCCACTCCGTTGTGCCTCTGGCTTGGGAAGCGTAGAGCATTTTCAGGCAGACTGAGCATATCGCGGCCGATGGTGACCGTGACGGTTTCCGTGCTGTCGGTATTGCCAGCCAGCGTGATATGCCGCCCGATCCAACGGCCACCGATGCTGATTGCCAGCGTGAGCGTTGCAAGCACCGCGACGAGCGCAATCAATCGCACGATCAAGCCGTTCGAAAAGAGGGGCGCCTGGTCAGGTGTGTCGGCGCTGCGGGCGAAGTGGCTCATGGCGGCTCTTCAGTTGTCTGACCGCCGCAAACGAAACTGGAGCCGCCGGTGCCTAAATCTTGCGAAAAGATCCAGCAGTTCGGTTAAGGAAAGATTAATCGAGTGAGCCTGGAAGAGGGCAAGCCGCTCCCGGGACAGCGGGAGCGGCTCAGGGCGCCGGTCAGGACAGGGATGCGGGGACGGACCGGGCCGAGTGGAACCCGCCGGTATCTCCGGCGGGGCAATTCACCTTAGCGTACGCTACCAACCGCGACGGCACGGCCATCCTGCAACTTCGTCCAGCGTGCCGGATCATCGGCGGACTGGCGCTTCAGGAAGGTGTACTCGGTGTCCGCCCAGAGCATCACCTTGTTGCGCATATTGTCGAGGATGAAGTCGCCGTGGTCGGTGCGGACCGTCAGCACGGCATGGCCTTCGCCGTTCGGCTGCATGACAACCGTCATGAGCACGTCGGAAGGCGAGAAGCCGGCGTCGATCAGCATCTTGCGCTTCAGCAGCGCGAAGTCCTCGCAGTCGCCGACGGTGCGCGGATAGGCCCAACGCTCTTCGACGCCATAGATTTCCATGTCGGTCATCGGCTTGATGCGCGAGTTGACCTCGTAGTTGATCTTGAGGATCGTCTTCCAGCGCTCCTGCGTGAGGATCGCAGGACCGGCGTCGCCGCCGGCATAGGCGCATTCGCTCGGATTTTCCTTGCAAAATTCGTAGTGGCCGATCGGTGGGCTGGCATTGCCTTCGAGAGTCATGCTGCCAGGCGCCGCTTGTCCCGCGCCTGCCGTCGCCACCATCAGGACACCGGCCAGAAAGCCGCCTTTGATTGCATTGAACATCGTTTTTGTCGTCCCTGTTCTATGAGGACGACAATGACACCGACGTTTTTATCTGACGCAAAATTACGCAGTAGAATTAATGGCTTAGTTGAGTAAAAGGCGCATAAAACCTGATTAAAAACAAAGTCGAATACGCGTAAAATTGGATGCGGTTTCGAGCTAAATTTGAATAAAATTCTAAGCGTCAGCACAAGTCTCGAAGACGGCGCAAGCGGTGCCTCTCCGTGCAAAAGTTAACGGCAAGGCCAGATCCAGGGAAGTCGGCTGGCCGCTTCCTGACGTCCGAGCGTCACGGATGGCTCCTAGATTCATGCGGAAGGGATGAATTGAGGCGCCAGCGTGGCCGATTTCCGCAGCAACATGCAGAAAATTATTTTTGAGGAATTTCGCGAAATTCGTCGGTTGCTGTAACGATCGCGGAGGAGATGGCGGTGTTCGATGTCGAGTGCGCGGCATTTTCAACCACGACAAGGCGGCTGCCGGGCCATGCTTCGGCCAGTTCCCAGGCGGTTGTCAGGCTCGATCTCGGGATAAAGCAAGGACATCAGAAAGCCACCTGTTCGGGCGGCGTTCATCCCTCATGTCCGTGACACTAAAATGACAGCCGACGCTTAGAGGAATTCACGCAAGGTCTCGCGGGACTGGAGCGAGAGGAATTCGAGCGCGACGCCTTCGCTGAAATGACGGACGACGCGGCCGCGCATGTTGCCGAGACGGATCGCAGTGCCGAGGGCGGGGCGCACCTCGACGTCGACCGCAGCGCCCGAAAGCGAAAGGTCCATGATGCGGCAGGTGTAACGCGTGCCGTCTTCGAGCGTCAATTCGGTCTGCGTTTCGCGCGGCGTCAGGCGATCGTGGCGGCGGTCTTCCGGCAGGCCTAGCTCGTGTTTGTTGGCGAGCCAGGTCAGCTGTGCGGCAAGCTTTTCCCGCTTGCGTTCGGTGGCGTTGATCGACATCGTGAAGCCGCGCACGTCCACGGTCTGGACGTAACCCTCGACGCGCCCGAGATGATCGATGTAGGCGACGACGCGCTCATTGGCGCGCGGACGGCCGTTGCAGGTGACATACATGTCGCCGGGCGACATATCGATCACCGTGCATTCGTATTCTTCGTAGTTCGCAAGCATCAGGCGGCCCTGCATATGGATGGGCACGCGCTGGAAAACACCCTGTTCGGGGCGCGGCGCAATCCGGGGCGGCTGGGCTTGCTGGAACGAGTGCATGAAAGGACTTCTTCATGAAATGATACATAGCGATCATAACCGGTAATCCCTTAACAGAAGGTTGTCCCGAAGGAGGCCGCTACACGCCGGAGCATAAAGCGAACTGTGCCGTAACGAGACGTTCAGTGCGCCGCCGGACGGGAAAACAATGAAGACATCATGCGGCCGATGAAGGCGCCGAAACCGTGCGCCCGTTCATCGGCCGCTTCGTATGGCCAGCTGCTTTCGTTGCCGTCCTGTGCCGGGCTTGTCGCGGAGCAGGCGGCTGCGGTCAAGTGCCAGAAAATCAAGCGGCACGATCTCCAGCCAACTTGCCGCGAACGACGGCGCGATCGCGCCGAGCAGCCGCTCGGGACGACCACTTTCGGAGCGCAATGGCATGACGATGATCTCGAAGGTGGCGTGGTGCCCTGCGGTGCTGTAGCCGGTGGCATTGAGCAGTGTGGGGATCACGTGCTCCATCGCGCCCGCAAAGCGTTGCCTCGATGTCGACTGGCATGACCGTCGCCGAATAACGCCGCAAAGCTTTCGTCGCGCAGATCGCGCCCAAAGAGATCGCAAATCCGCGTGCCGGCAAGCCGGAAGGTGACGGCGTCCAAGCCGTCGTTTTTCTCAAGAATGAAGAGGCTCGGCAAGATATGGCCAAGGCTCGACGGCTCGATCTGCGATTTCAGCGGAGCATCGCCGAAGCCGCGCAGGCTGTTCCAGTAGTCATAGATATCGATAATCGTCTGCTGGCGCACGGTGGCAACCTGTCTCATTTTGGTTCGAATTCGAGCCGGAACGGCTCTTCTGCTCTCTATCTTGCGGATTTCATGCCAACTGCGGCGAATTAAGGTTAAGAGACGGTTTCGATTGCAGTCCGGAGCATTGCCGTGCGACTGTTGCCCATCGCTTCGGAAACGAAGTTCAGCACAAGCACTGATCGGGCACGGGGTCATACTCGGTGGATGCCCGGCAGCCGTCCGGTTCTTCTGGACGGCTTTTTTTTTGATCTTCGCTCCTGTATGGCTGTGGCCGTAACCGGCGAGGACGCATATGGAAGATCACAGAACAGAGCCGGAGTCGGCAGACGAAACGCCGGCTGCAAAGACGCGGACGCCGATCTTCAACCTGCCCGGCATCCTGCTTGCGACGCTCTGCCTGCTCGGCGCGATCTATGCCGTCCAGTCGCTCGTTCTGCCCGGCGACGCCGTCGACTGGCTGTTCTTCACCTTCGGCTTCATTCCTGCCCGCTATGTCGTTCCATTGTCGGAGCAGGGGCTGGAATGGCTCTGGACGCCAGTGACCTATTCGCTGCTGCATGGCGGCGTCGAGCATATCGTCTTCAACGGACTGTGGTTGATGGCTTTCGGGGCGCCGGTCGTGCGTCGCATCGGCGGGCTGCGCTATGTGATCTTCTGGATTTTCTCGGCGGTTGCCTCCGCTGCCTGCACGCTGCCCTCAACTGGGGGGATCAGACCTTGCTGATCGGCGCCTCCGGCGTCGTTTCGGCGCTGATGGGAGCGGCCTGCCGTTTTGCTTTTCCGCCGGAACGGACGGCTGCCGCGTCCGGCACATCTCAATCCGCGGCTGTCGATCCTAGAGTCATTGCGCAGCCGCACGGTCATGGTGTTCACAGTGATCTGGCTGATCGGCAATGCGCTGATTGCTGTCGGCATCCCGATGGTCGGCGACCGAGCCAGCCGATCGCCTGGGATGCGCATATCGGCGGTTTCCTTTTCGGCTTCTTCCTTTTTTCGCTGTTCGACCGGAACCTCGATTGAAGCCGAAAACTCGACCGCGCAGCGGAATATTGCTTTCTTGTGCTTGGCAGTGCACCATTCCGCTTATCCGCGAAGGGAACTCGACAGCGGTGCGGAGGCCACAAATCAGAGGTTTTTCACTTTCGAGATGGGAGGATCGAATGTCAGTTTCCGTAAAAGCCATACTTGACGCCAAGGGTCGCAACGTCATCACTGCCGGGGCTAATACGACCCTCGCAGAAGCCGCAAAAATCCTGAGCGAGCCGCAGATCGGCGCCATCGTCGTCGTCGGGATGGCTGGCAAGATTTCCGGCATCTTCACCGAGCGTGACGTCGTCAACGCAGTTGCCAAGCATGGCCAGGACAGCCTCAACCAGCCGATTGCTTCGCTGATGACCGCGAAAGTGCATCGCTGCCAGAAGACACCACCATCGACGAACTGATGGAGCTGATGACGCACCGGCGGTTCCGCCATGTCCCGGTCGAAGAAAAAGGCAAGCTCACCGGCATCATCTCGATCGGCGACGTCGTCAAATGGCGCATCCGCGAAATCGAACTCGAAGCCGAACAGATCAAGGCCTATATTGCGGGGTGAGAGCGGTTCGGCCGGTCAGCATGCTCGCGTTCCCCGATGATTGCTACCGCGCAAAGGCTTCCTGCATGCGCCTGATTTCGGTAAGCCGGGCCTTGGTTTCCTCATAGCCGCGGTCGATCGCTTCGCCGGCGCGATGAAATTCCGAGAGACCGATATCGCTGAGCCGCGGATGCAGCGCCAGATCCGGCGGATCGCCGGCAAGGCGGGCGCGGGAAATCCGATCCTGGATGATGTTGAAGGCCTGTACCATGACGCCGGTCATGCCGAGGCTCGGTATACGGCGCTTCTGTCTCGGCGTTGCTGCTCGCTCATGCAGCGGGGCTCGGCATTGTGCTTGACGACCGCCGAACGGCCGTAGAGATCGTAATGCAGGTTGACGGCGACGACGAGCGGCTGCTCGTAGGCGCGGCAGACGGAAACCGGCACCGGATTGACCAGCGCGCCGTCGACCAGCGTGCGGTTGTTGCTGCGGACCGGCTCGAAAATGCCGGGCAGGGCATAGGAAGCGCGCAGCGCCGTGATCAGCGAACCGTTGGCGATCCAGACCTCGTGGCCGGTATTGACCTCCGTCGCGACGGCGACGAAGGGGCGGTCGAGATCCTCGATCGTCAAGCCTTCAAGATGTTCCTGCATGCGCTTGGTCAGCCGCATGCCGCCGAAAAGGCCGCTGCCGCCGATGGTGAGATCGAGCAGGCTGGCGATGCGACGCATGGTCAGCGAGCGGGCGAAGGCCTCCAGTTCGTCGAGTTTGCCGGCGAGATAGCAGCCGCCGACCAGCGCGCCGATCGAGGTGCCGGCGATCATGCCGACCTCGATGCCTGCCTCGTCCAGCGCGCGCAGCACGCCGATATGCGCCCAGCCGCGCGCAGCGCCGCCGCCAAGCGCCAGCGCGATCTTTGACTTTCTGTGGGTGGAGCAGGGAGGAGGCGGGAGGCGTCAGGAATGTCGGCCGGGATGGTCGGACTGCCGTAATCCGCAGCGAACCTGTCGCGGTTCAGCTCTGGCGATTCAAACCCCAATTCAGCATGTGCATGCCATCCTCTCGCAGGCCTGATAGCATCGCCTGCTTGCTAATAGTACTGTCCCGTTGTCGTTTCCAAATCGTATACTTGAGTTAGCTGTCTGGCTCAAGTCGAGTCGGAGCTGACCGCGTCAGTGCTATTTGTCCGTAAATCTCGTCCGGGATCGAAATGCAGGTCGATCGTCAACGATGTTCAGCACCGGCTTTCCATCCTTCAGCTCGACGGTGCGATAGAAGCAGGAACGTCGGCCAGTATGGCAGGTCGCGTCGTGACCGGCGACCTCGACTTTCAGCCAGATTGCATCCTGGTCGCAATCGGTGCGGATTTCCTTCACGGTCTGCAGATTTCCGGAGGTTTCGCCCTTTTTCCAGATTTTCCCGCGCGAACGGCTGAAGTAGTGCGCCGTTGCCGGTCTCGATGGTCAGTGCCAGCGCCTCGGCATTCATATGCGCGACCATCAGCAGTTCGCCATCATGCAGCGTCGGTAACGATCGCGGTGATCAGGCCGCGATCGTCGAAACGGGGCGTGAAATCTGCCCGCGTCTTCAAGTTCGGACTTGTCTGCGGAGGGCTCGTTGAATATCAGGTTCATCATCCGGCTCCTTCTGTTGAAGCCTAGTCAGCGGCTCCGCACCATCGTCATGAAGCGGGCCTGCTCGGCCGGCTCGGTCTTGAAGGCGCCGGTGAAGGTCGTCGTCAGCGTCGTCGAGCCCTGCTTCTGCACGCCGCGCATCGCCATGCACATATGCTCGGCTTCGATCATGACGGCGACGCCGCGCGGGCGCAGCGTTTCGTCGATCGCGTTGGCGATCTGCGCCGTCATGGTCTCCTGCGTCTGCAGGCGGCGGCCGAAGATTTCGACGACGCGGGCGATCTTCGACAGGCCGAGCACGCGGCCATTCGGCAGATAGGCGACATGCGCCTTGCCGATGATCGGCACCATGTGGTGTTCGCAATGCGAGAAGAACGGAATGTCCCGCACGAGGACCATGTCGTCGTAGCCGGCGACCTCCTCGAAGGTGCGGCCGAGCACGTCCTCGGGGTCCATGTCGTAGCCGGCGAAGAGTTCGCGGTAGGCCTTGGCGACGCGGGTCGGCGTATCGAGCAGGCCTTCGCGCTGCGGATCGTCGCCGGCCCAGCGCAGCAGAACGCGCACGGCGTCCTCGGCTTCCTTCTGGCGACGGACGGTCCGATCCGGACTGGTTCAGGCCTGCGGAAAATTCTTTACAATGGCGTCCATTACCTATGGTCTCCTGATCCGCACGCTGCGGACCTTATCTTGTCGGACACTCGCCACTGGTCATTCCCCTGACACTTGCAGGAATGGTGTACCGTTGGCGGGCTCCGGGGCTTTCTGGCTGGCTGATCAAGCCTGGCCGTCCGGCACGGTTTCCCATCAAACTTACAGGAGACCATTGCACTTTCGAATGGCCTTCGAACGACATACATATAGTATGGCGGGGTCCCTGTGAAAGTGTCGCTAGACGCGACACGCTGTGTTTTTTGTTACGATGAAAATCACGCGAAACGGCCGATACGCGCAATCAGGAGCGAAATCGATGATGGACGACATCTACAACAGCAAGATCCTCGAATTCGCCGGCAATATTCCGACGCATCGGCAGCCTTGCCGATGCCGATGCGAGCGCTCAGGCCCATTCCAAGCTCTGCGGCTCCAGCGTCAAGATCTGGCTGAAGATGGACGGCGATATCGTCACCGATTTTGCCCATGACGTCAAGGCCTGCGCGCTCGGACAGGCCTCGTCCTCGATCATGGCCCGCCATGTCGTCGGCGCCACCGCCGCTGAACTGCGCAAGGCGCGCGAAGACATGCTCGCGATGCTGAAGGCGGACGGCGAGGGCCCGGACGGCCGCTTCGAGGACATGCGCTATCTTCAAGCCGGTCAAGGATTACAAGGCGCGCCATGCCTCGACGATGCTGACCTTCGATGCGGTCGTCGATGCGATCGGACAGATCGAGGCGAAGTCGCGGCCGTAACGGTCGAGGCCGTAATCGGCCGCAGCGATGTGCGATTCTGCGCCATGCAAGCGATGAGATGCAGGAGACGGCAGCGGGCTCCAGACGGATAGGCGCGCGAAATACGCGCCTGCACAGCATCACTCCCGCAACTATTCCGGCCCGTTCCGCAAGACGCCCGACCGGCTCCTCGGCATGGGCCTCATCCGGCTTCTATCAACTGACGCTTTCCGGCTTCATCGGCAATTCCTGCCGGCATATCCCGACCTGCTCGGAATATGGCTACGAGGTCGATCGCCCGCCACGGCCTGTGGGCCGGCGGCTGGATGACGCTGTTCCGCGTCGGCGCGATGCGGACCGGGCGGTACGAGCGGGCTCGATCCGGTGCCGGAAATGCTCGAGCGCCGCTACCATTGGTGGACGCCGTGGCGCTATCTCGCGCTCGGTCGGAAGACCGGCCGGAGCGGCATGACGACTCTACGTCGCGCTTCTTCACAGCATCGTGCTCGGTCCTGGACGCCGGGTCGTCATGAGCGATCTGCGGGCGATGGCCGAAGAGCTCGGCTTCGCCAACGCCGCGCACCCTCGTCGCGACCGGCAACCTGGTTTTCGAAGCGGACGATGCAGCCGATCGGGAACATCGAAGCGCGCTTGAGGCGGCTTTGCAAGCGACGTTCGGCAAGCCCGTCGATATCATCGTCCGCGATGCCGAGGCACTGGCTGAAGCTTGCCGCCGGCAATCCGTTTCACGGACGGCGAAGGGCAGCGCAGGTCGTCGTCCGCGTCATGCGTGAGCCGCTCGATCGCTCGGTACATCGCAAGCGCTTCAGAAGTACACTGCAACGGCAGCGAGCGCATGGCAGTCGTCGACGGCGACCTCTGGATCGATTTCGCCGGCAAGCCGAGCGAGATGCGAAGCTGCTTTCGGCGCTGACCACCAAGCGTCTCGGCGTCGGCACGTTGCGCAACTGGAACACGGTGCGCGGCCTTGCCGAGATGATCGGCTGATAAAGCCGCTTTTCCTTTACTCAGATCGCCAAATCTCGCTATCAGGCGACGCGCGTTCAATTCGCCGGACTGACGCGCTTCATTGAAACCACCCGCATTCGTTGGCGGGACTGGACAAGGAGAATATCGATGTCCGAATCCGTTTCCCTTACATTTCCCGATGGTTCCGTGCGCAGCTACGATGCTGGCACGACCGGCCGCGACGTCGCCGAATCCATTTCCAAGTCGCTTGCCAAGAAGGCCGTCGCCATCGCGATCGACGGCACCGTGCGCGACCTTTCCGATCCCGTGACGACGGGCAAGATCGAGATCATCACCCGCAACGACGAGCGCGCGCTGGAACTGATCCGCCACGATGCGGCGCACGTCATGGCCGAAGCCGTGCAGGAACTGTGGCCCGGCACGCAGGTGACCATCGGCCCGGTCATCGAGAACGGCTTCTACTACGACTTTGCCAAGAACGAGCCCTTCACGCCCGACGATCTGCCGAAGATCGAAAAGAAGATGAAGGAGATCATCGCAGCGCAACACGCCCTTCACCAAGCAGGTCTGGTCGCGCGAGAAGGCCAAGGAAGTCTTCGCCGACAAGGGCGAGCAGCTACAAGGTCGAACTCGTCGATGCGATTCCGGAAGGCCAGGACCTCAAGATCTACTATCAGGGCGACTGGTTCGACCTTTGCCGCGGCCCGCATATGGCCTCCACCGGCCAGATCGGCACGGCCTTCAAGCTGATGAAGGTGGCCGGCGCCTATTGGCGCGGCGACAGCAACAATCCGATGCTGACCCGCATCTACGGCACGGCCTTTGCCGAGCAGGCCGAACTCGACAACTACCTGCACATGCTGGCCGAAGCCGAGAAGCGCGACCACCGCCGTCTCGGCCGCGAAATGGACCTCTTCCATTTCCAGGAAGAAGGCCCGGGCGTCGTCTTCTGGCACGGCAAGGGCTGGCGCATGTTCCAGACGCTGGTCGCCTATATGCGCCGCCGGCTCGCCGGCGACTATCAGGAAGTCAACGCGCCGCAGGTGCTCGACAAGTCGCTCTGGGAAACCTCCGGTCACTGGGGCTGGTATCGCGACAACATGTTCAAGGTCACGGTCGCCGGCGACGACACCGACGACGATCGCGTCTTCGCGCTGAAGCCGATGAACTGCCCCGGCCACATCCAGATCTTCAAGCACGGCCTGAAATCCTATCGCGAACTGCCGATCCGCCTTGCCGAATTCGGCAACGTCCATCGCTACGAGCCGTCCGGCGCGCTGCATGGCCTGATGCGCGTGCGCGGCTTCACGCAGGACGATGCGCACATCTTCTGCACCGACGAGCAGATGGCGGCCGAATGCCTGAAGATCAACGACCTGATCCTGTCGGTCTACAAGGATTTCGGCTTCGACGAAATCATCATCAAGCTGTCCACCCGTCCGGACAAGCGCGTCGGCTCGGACGATCTGTGGGATCGCGCCGAAAGCGTCATGATGGACGTGCTGGAGACGATCGAGCAGCAGTCGAACAACATCAAGACCGGCATCCTGCCGGGCGAGGGCGCGTTCTACGGTCCGAAGTTCGAATATACGCTGAAGGATGCCATCGGCCGCGAATGGCAGTGCGGCACGACGCAGGTCGACTTCAACCTGCCGGAACGCTTCGGCGCCTTCTACATCGACAGCAATTCGGAAAAGACGCAGCCGGTGATGATCCATCGCGCCATCTGCGGCTCGATGGAACGCTTCCTCGGCATCCTGATCGAGAATTTCGCCGGCCACATGCCGCTGTGGGTCTCGCCGCTGCAGGTCGTGGTCGCGACGATCACCTCGGAAGCCGACGACTACGGCCAGCGAAGTCGCCGAAGCGCTGCGCGAGGCCGGGCTCAACGTCGAGACCGATTTCCGCAACGAGAAGATCAACTACAAGATCCGCGAGCATTCGGTGACCAAGGTTCCGGTGATCATCGTCTGCGGCAAGAAGGAAGCCGAAGAGCGCACGGTCAACATCCGCCGCCTCGGCAGCCAGGAGCAGACGTCGATGTCGCTCGACGAGGCGATCGCCTCGCTGTCGCTGGAGGCGACGCCGCCGGATATCCGGCGCAAGAGCGAAGCGAAGAAGGCAAAGGCCGCCTGAGCCTGTCAGACAACTGTCATCGCTTTGAAATATAGACCGTCCGGTCTTCAAGCGGGGCCGGGCGGATTTGCATTTCAAAGAACTATCCTACGCCAACGAAAACGATCCGCGCCTCAAGCGCTGGTTCATCCGCTCGATCGAGGGTCTTTCGGGCCGCGACCGCTATGTCCGGCTCTACGAGATCTGGCGCAGCGACATCGTGCCATGAGCGAGCGCGTCTTCGGCAAGATGCTCGACCTCATCGATGTCGACTCGATGTCCGCGGAATGGCCGCCGCCGCGCCCGAAGGCGCCGCTCGTCATCGTCGCCAATCATCCCTTCGGCATCGGCGACGGCATCGCCGTCCTGTCGCTTGCCGAACAGCTCGGCCGGCCGTTCGCGTGCTGATCCACAACGAACTGCTGAAGGTGCCGGAGATGGCGCCCTATTCGCTGCCGGTCTCCTTCGAGGAAACCAAGGAGGCGCTGGCGATCAACATGGAGACGCGCCACGAGGCCGTTCGCCTGCTGAAGGAAGGCGTCACGATCATCGTCTTTCCGGCCGGCGGTGTCGCGACGGCCAAGAAGGGCTTCGGCCGCGCCGAGGACCTGCCATGGAAGATGTTTCCACGCGCGCCGGCGGCACCTGGTCATCGTGTCCGCGACCCACACACTCACCCCCGCCGACGCGGCGGTCACACACGACGAGCATGGGCGGCCCCTTCGGCTGCTCTACGGCTTTGTCTGCGGCCATCACCTCGTCGAGCCCGATCCGGCCGATCTCGCGACGGCGCTCAGCGTCGCCCTGGACACGTACCGGCGGTTCCTCGAAAACGAGGACGTGCCCGTGGTGGACTCGGGACAGCCGTTCACGTTGCGGTCCACGGCGATCCGCCAGCCCGAGCCCGGTGTCGCGAGTGCACCCCAGCGGCGTAACCGATTAGCGGTTCCGCTCACGGCGCGGCCGCCGCAGTGGTGTTGTCGGTTGTTGCTCTCGTGCTCTGGCTGCGCCCGTACGCGGAAATGCCGGACCCCTGCCCGAGCGGGACGGCCGCGCTCAGACCGAGCCCGACGGCGATCGCGCCTTCGCCATGCGCCCCCACCCCGGCGGGGGTGCGCGGCGAGCCGTAACCTCGGCGTGCCAACCCCGTGACAGGCCGATGCCAGCTCTGTGCCAAGGCGAGCTGCCATCGTGCGGCGCAGCGGTGAATTCACCGTTGATCCGGCCGAACTCGATGAAAGCGAGGCCTGCATTGTCTCGGGCAAGACTGGCATGGAGATCGGGCACCCGACGGCTGGCTGTGTCGGCCGCTGGGGTCCTTGTATTGGCGTTGTTGACGGGGGTGGGTCAGGCGAGCGCCACGTCCACAGGGTTTCCGGCGACCGGCACTTTGCCGTCGGCGACCCTTGACTCGGTGGCGGTCAACGGGAACACCGCCACGCTGACCTGGAACGACGAACTCAACAATGAGGATGGGTTCGTGATCTATCGCCGTGACCCCGTTAGTGGCATCCTCACGAACGCTGGTGAAATCAGCAGGGACGAGCCGATACCGGCGCAGTTCCGATCCGTTGTGCCGATCAATTCCGCGGTCCGCACGTGTTTTCTGGTCCTCAACTACCTCGATGTCGACGCTGGATACTTCGAGGCACTCTCCAACCAGATGTGCACCGGCCTTGAGGCCCCGATGGTGAGTTTGCCCGTCGTGGTCGGTAACGGCATCCAGATCAACTGGGCGGATGGTTCGGGCACCGAGGCGGGCTTCAAGGTGTACCGCCGCAGCGCCAGTTCGCCCTACACCTGGACCAGCGTAGGGACGTTGGCCACGGCTGACACCGCGGGCAGGGGCGGCGCCTACACCATGTTCGACAGCTCGCCGGTGCCGACCGGCTCCTTCCAGGACCAGTGCTACCTGGTCGGCGCGTACGAGCAATCTGGCGGCTTTGAAAGCTACGCCGCGACCACCTGCGTACCCCACATCCTTCCGAGTGGCCCGGTGCTGAGCCCGGCCCGGTTCCCGCTGCAGACCATGTCGGAGTCGGTCGACGTCCGTTGGGCCGATCGCTCGAACAACGAGATCTACTTCGATGTCCAGAAGCGCAACGCCGATGACGAGTGGTACAACGCGTACACGGTGGCGAGCCGCAACACCATCGGTGCCGGGGTGGACCGCGAACAGTACATGTGGACGGACACCAACACGTCTCAGAGTGGGCAGTGCTACCGCATCGTCGCCCGAAACACCAACGGCGGGGCCGGCACTACCGATGAGATGTGCACCGTCCGACCCGACCAGAGCCGCTTCCCGGCCCTCATCGGCGGCGCCGCGATGCAGTGGTCCGGCTTCACCAACACCGACGGCGGCACGGGCAGGCTGTTCAACAGGAACGCCAATGCCGGCCTGGCGCCGGGAGATCAGACCTTCGGCGTCAACCTCAACTGGCTGTCAGGGTCTGTGCAGTGGCAGTTCCTGGCCAAGGGCGGCACCGGATCGGTGCTGATGATGGGGCAGGCGCTGGCGATCCGGGTGCCCGACGGCAGCTACCTGAAATACGGTGGCCAGACCTGGGGCGTCGACGTCCAGCTTTCGGATACCCCGTCCTACGAGTGGTACGTCGTCGGCGACAGCGGCGACACCAGCGAGGACCCGCACGCCGGGCAGAAGCCCCAGTTCGGCGGGGACCACGCGCTGTGGAACGACCGGGCCCACGCGTACCTGGTCAACGGCCACCAGACGTTCGGCATCGACCTCAACTGGTACACGGTCAACGGCAGCGTGGATCCGCCCACGCCGCCGCCGATGCCGCAACGGGGCGTCAAGACCTACCGCGTGCACAACTGCGACTGGCAGGGTCACTCGATGCATGTGTGGATCAGAGACGCAACTGCCGGTGGCGGCTGGGTGGACAAGGGCAGCCTCGCGGCTTCCTCACCTGGCTCCTGCAGGGCGGCGGGGACAGACTCGATCACCTTCATGCCCGCGAACGGCCACTGGTACTCGGTCGTGGCGACGGATAACCAGCGCGCGGGTTGCCCAAGCCATGATCCGATCAATCTGGCGTGTAAAGCGATGGAGACCGGGTTTCTCGGGGACACCAGTGGGCTGACCGTGTTCGACGCGATCGGGGTGCCCAGGATCATCGCAGCGTAGGAGCCGGAGGTCCAGGTAACCGGGTAGGAGGAACGCTTCGATGCCTTCCTCCTACCTGGTTAGTCCGCCCCATCAACTGCACCGTGAGGCGAATCGTTCTGCTTGGCGAAACTCGATGGCAATGGGAACCGCTCTGTCGGGTTCGCGCGCGCGGATTGCTTTGGCTGGCCGCGTTGTCCATTGTTAACGGCTGTGGAAACGGGACCGCGTGATCGCGATGACCGCTCGGCTCCGCTTGCACTCCGCGTGACGGCGGTGGGCGCTCAGAGCGCCGAGGCAGCGGTCGACGAGCTTTCGCGCGCGGTCCAGGAGGCGCTCGCCGAGGCGGGGATCGGCCGGGCAGAGGAGGTCGAGCGGCGCACCGAGCAGACCCGTGGCTTTGAGATTCTTGCGATCTGCGAGTTTGTGATCACGCTTGTGCAGACCGCCGAGAGTGTATCGAAGATCGTCAACGCGCTTCGTCGGTTGTCGGCGCGCCTGAGCGAAATGCGCCAGCAGGTGCGGGTCTCCCTGGGCGGTGTCGACCTTGTTCTGGAGGACTCCTCGGAGGACCAGCTGCGGCGGATCGTGACGGCGTTGGCCGGAGGGCAGGACGAGCCTGCGGTGCAGGCTCGGCGCGCGCTTGTCGTGGCGAACTCGCGTTATGACGATCCGGCGTTCGCGCGGCTACGTTCGCCGACACATGATGCTGAGGCGCTTGCGCGGGTGCTAGGTGATCCCGCGATCGGCGGCTTCGATGTCGACCTGCTCATCGACGCCGACGAGCGGACGATACGCCGTGGCATCGCTGCGTTCTTCACCGACCGTGACCGCGACGATTTACTGCTGCTTCACTTCTCGTGCCACGGGGTCAAGGATGTGGCCGGCCGGCTGTATTTCGCGGCGCGTGATACCGAGCTCGCGATGCTCGCCGCGACCGGCGTCCCCGCGGCATTTGTCAACGACGTACTCGCGCACTCACCGGTCCGCCGTGTGATCATCGTCTTGGACTGCTGCTACAGCGGCGCGTTCGCCCGAGGCGACGCCGTGCGGTCCGGCAACGAGGTGCATGTGGGAGAAGCCTTCACCGCGGGCAGCGGCCGCATCGTGCTCACCGCCTCGAGCGCGACCGAGTACGCGTTCGAGGGTGGAGATCTCGCCCGTTCGGAGGGACGGCCCTCGGTGTTCACCAGCGCACTCGTGCGAGGGCTGGAGACGGGCGAGGCTGACCTCGACGGGGACGGTGAGATCGTGGTCGACGAACTCTACGACTACGTCTACCGGGCTGTACGCGCCAACGTTCCCGAGCAACGCCCGATGAAGTGGGGCTTTGGTGTCGAGGGTGGCAGCCCGGTCATCGCACGCAGCGTCCGCCCGGTGACCCTGCCAGCCGACATCCTCGCGGACATCGGCAGCGAACGTGTCGCGGTCCGGCTAGAGGCGGTTAGCGAGCTAGCTCGGATAGGTGCGAAAGGCGCACCGGCCCTCCGCGCCGCTGCACGGGAAACCCTTGCGCGCCTAGCCGACGGTGACGACAGCGAACGAGTGCGTCAGGCCGCTTCCACCGCGTTGGGCAAAGGCAGTGGGCCTGCGCCGAATCTCCCGCGCGTGGCGGCACCCGCGTCGACCGAGACCCTCACACCGGTCGAAACTCCGACTCCCACAGCGTCCACAAAGCCCACAAAGCACACAAAGCACACAACGCCTACAACGGCCGCGGCGCCCAGCACGCTCGCGGCACCCGCCACGGTCGCGACGCTCAGCAATGACCAACACACCAGCGGCGCCTTGATATCGCGGTGGGCGCAGCCGGTCGGGCTGGTGATGCTGCTGCTCGGGGTTGCCCTGCCGTGGGGCCGCCTCACCGGCCATGGAGAAGACGCGCTTTACGCGCCCAACGAGTTCTGGGCGATGACGACCGTGGCGGAAGGGCTCGCCATTGCCTGCTACGCGGCCGTGTTGCTGGTGGCGGCCACGATGGCCTGGCGCTGGCGGTCGGGCATGGCCTGGCGGGTGTTGTGCGTTGCCGTGGCTGCGGGCGCAGCGAGCGCGCTAACCGTCGCCAGCCATCCCGCTCTAACCGGCGGCATCCCGATCGAAAAGCTTGTGTCCCAATGGAACTACTTCCAATCCGCCTTCGGCTTCACGTTCAACACGTCCCTGCCGGCGGTTCTGCTGACTTTGGCCGGAGCCTGGCTGCTGGCGCTGGCGCCTCGGCCAACCGCGCGCGGGCACACGGCGGTCGTCCCGGCCACGGTTCGCCTACTCACGACCAGAATTCTCGCTGCCATGGCGGCCTGCCTCGTCATCTCCAACGCGGTAATCATGATGTCCCGCGCCGGGGGATGGGCCGGACTGAACCGTTCGCTGGCCTATTTCTCCGGCGGAGACGTGCCACCGTGGGCCGTTCTGCCAACCGGGCTCCTGCTAGTCATCGTTTGCGTGGAGCTTGCGGTTTTCGGAGGTACGGGAGGTCATCAGCGCTGGCTGCGACCCGCAAGCGTGCTCATACTCCTCGGCTACGCTGTCGTGCTCGGTGAAGGTAGCGCTTACCTCTACTGGTTGGGCAACGGATACGGCGTGGTTCCGTGGATGGCGATCGCGCCGGTCGCACTTGCCGCAGTAGCGACATCGCTTGCCCACTCGGCGCAAGACAGCCAACGTGGGAGTGCGGTCAGTAGATAGATTCCGCGATCAACACCGTTGACTTAA
>CAWIRO010000026.1:0-230285 GCA_963838565.1 uncultured Alphaproteobacteria bacterium | reverse complement strand
GTGCGCCGCGCCGCAAGGCGAGAGCGGCCCCCGCAGTGATGGAGCCGGCAGAATGATCCGGCGGCTCGTCCTGGCGATCGGTCTGTTTCTTGCTGCGGCTCCAGCCTTTGCCGTAAACCCGGACGAAGTGCTCGCCGACCCGGCCCTGGAAGCGCGCGCCCGGGCGCTTTCGGCCGAGCTGCGCTGCATGGTCTGCCAGAACCAGTCGATCGACGATTCCAATGCCGATCTCGCCAAGGACCTGCGGCTTCTGGTGCGCGAGCGCCTGACCGACGGCGACACGGACGAACAGGTCCTGAACTACATCGTCTCGCGCTATGGCGAATTCGTGCTTCTGAAGCCCCGGTTGAGCGTTCGGACGGTTCTGCTTTGGGGTGCCCCCATAATGCTGATCGTCGCCGGTGGCATCTCGCTTCTGGTTTTCGCCAGGCGGCGGGCCGGCAAGCCGACCGGAAGCCGGTTGACGGCGGAGGAACAGGCGCGGCTGGACGAGCTGCTTCGCACGGGATCCGATCGGGCATCCTGACAGCATAATGGCTTCACCAATCAACCTGCGGTAAGATGCTCGCGGAATCCATCGCAGTATGCGGGGAAGACCATGGAGCGCCGTCTTGCAGCAATCCTGATCGCTGACGTCGCCGGCTACAGCCGCTTGAGCCAGATCGACGAAGAGGGCACGCGTCGCCGCTTTCAGGCGGATATGGATGAGATCATCCAGCCCAAGATCGCCGAACATCACGGCCGGCTGGTCAAGACCATGGGCGACGGCCTGCTCGTCGAATTTCACAGCGTCGTCGATGCGCTGCACTGCGCAATTGAAGTGCAGCGTGAGAAGGCGCTGCGAAATGCGGGTGTTCGATGCGGCGATGCGGCTCGATTTCCGCATCGGCGTCAATCTTGGCGATATCATTGTCGAAGGCGACGACATTCATGGCGATGGCGTCAACATCGCCGATCGCATCCAGACGCTGGCCGAGCCGGGCGGCATCGCCATCTCCGGCACGACCTATGATCAGGTGAAGACAAAACTCGACGTCGGCTATATCTCGCTCGGTATGCAAAAAGTGAGGAGCATTGCCGAACCGATACGCGTCTACCGGGTCGTCCTTGATGCGGACGTGGCGCGGGCATCCGCGAAAGGGGCTCAAGCGCCTGCGGCGGAAACGTTTCGGCCTGCCAGCTCTCGTTGCATTCCTGCTGCTTGCAGGCGCTGCAGCCTATTGGTGGCAGCCTTGGGAGCTTGGCCAGGCGCCGGCGCTGATCGAGCGCTTCGCCTATCCGCTGCCGGAAAAGCCGTCGGTGGCGGTGCTGCCGTTCATCAATGTCAGCGGCGATTCAGAGCAGGATCATCTGGCGCAGGGGCTGACCGACGACCTGATCACCGAGCTGTCCAAGGTTTCGGGGCTCTTCGTCATTGCCAGACATTCGGTATTTGCCGTTCAAAACGATGCAGGCAAAATTCAGGACGTGGCGGCGGAACTCGGCGTGCACTATGTGCTCGAGGGCACGTTGCAGCGCGCCGGGACGAGGTTGCGGATCAATGTCAAACTGATCGATGCGCTGACCGGGCTTTCGATGTGGGCCGAGCGCTACGACCGCCAATATGCCGATCTGTTCGCCGTTCAGGACGACGTCACCGGCAAGATCATCTCCGCGCTTGAGGTGGAACTCAGCGAAGGCGAGCGCACCCAGCTCGAGCGGATACCGAGCGACAACCTCGAAGCCTATGACTACTACATGAGGGCGGAACAGGAGGGCCTCATCTACAGCGACGTGGACACCTATCGCCGCACGCTGTCGTACTATCAGAGGGCGATCGATCTCGATCCCAACTTTGCCGACGCGCATGCCGGCATTGCGCGCGTCGCGGTCGACGTCTGGCGCAACGACTACAATTTCCTGTGGTCGGCGGCGGTCGCCCGCAAGATCGCCTATGACGCCGCCGGACAGGCGCTTAAGCTGGATCCCAACAATGCGCGGGCTCACACCGTTCTCGCCCTGTCTACAATTGGTCGATGGACGCGCTGCGGAGGCACGGATGTCGGCAAACCGGGCCGTAGAGGCACAGCCCAACAGCGCAGAGGCTTTCGGCAATCTGGCCCTGATCCTTGCCCATACGGGCAACCATGAACAGGCGGTTGTCGAGATGGAAAAGGCTCTGCGGCTCGATCCTGCGCCATCGCCGAGCTTTCGACTGCTGGCGGGCATCGTGTTCTACACCGCGCGGGACAATAGGCGCGCAATTCCTCTGATCGAGGCTGCGCGGGATGCGCTGCCCAATGCGGAGGCGGCGCGCGAGTACCTGACGGCAGCCTATGCCTATGAAGGGGATCGGGTTCGCGGCGCCCAGGAGAAGGCCAAGCTTCTGGAGCTGTTTCCGGAAAGCAATCTCACCTACTATAGCTATCTCTACGACTATTGGCGCGAAGACGATCTAGAGCATCACCTGACAGGACTGCGGGCGGCCGGAATTCCCGAGTGGCCCTTCGGATTTGATGGGTCAGGAAGCCGATCAACTCGACGCAGATGCTTTGCGCGACCTGATCAACGACAAGACGTGGAGCGGAAAACACAAGAACGGAACGGCATTCGTCCAGTATTTCGACAACGCTGGCAATACTGCATACCGCAGCGCAAATACCAATATTACCGGAACGGTCGAGGTGCAGGGAAACAGGCTGTGCGAGAGGTTCGGCGGCTATTTTCTCGATCGCATGGTGTGCGGCCAGGTCTACAGAAACAAGGACGCCGGGCAAGCCGGCGCCCAATATGTCCACGTCACCGCGCAAGCGCTCAAGTTCTTCTCGCTGGTACCCTGAGCTCAGTCGGCCGGCATATGCTGCCAGTCCTTATGCATTTTGTCGGAAATCAGGGTGTTCTGCACTTCCGACCAATGCTTCTGGGAATCGACGACTTTGGTCGGCTTCTTTTCAAAGCCCTCCGCAGCGCCGGGGTCGTAGCTCAGATAGAGCTTGCCCTCGATGATCCGCCATGCCTTCGGGTCGATATTGGTCGTAACGGTTCCGAAGGAAACGCCATCGGCGCAATAGCCGCCATATTGAGGAGCATACTTGCCAGGATCGGCAATGAAGAGGTCGCGGTTCTCGGCGCTGGCGAAATGCCACTCGGCACCCAGCCAGCGATGCGAATATTGCGGAGATCCTTCCACAGCCTGGTTCTGCGTGAAGTAGGCCACCGGATCGTAGCCCTTGATCGCCACGTCTCCGAAATAACCCGTATTCACCGGCTCTTCCGCCGATGCCGGTTGAGCGAGCGCGAAGACGATTGCGGCACCGGCGATAATCGAGGCGATAGAGCCTGTCCTTCTTGCGATATGTCATATGTCCATTCTCCCGGTTCGGGCAGATGATTGCAACGAGGCGCTATTTCCGCTTCGTGCATTCGCTGTACAGCCAGTCGCCGACGAGTTCGGCTTGCTGGCAGACGGCGCCCGCTTTCAACAGCAGGTCTGCGGCATCCCAATGGGATCGCCATCCGGCCTGCGTCAACGGCGTGTAGCCGTTGCGTTCCTTCGCCTCTATGTTTGCCTTGTGGCCGACGAGAAAGGCGACGACGTCAGCGTGACCTTCTTCGGCAGCAGCATGTAGCGGCGACATTTGGTAGAAGTTCTTGTCGTCGTTGATGAGCGCACCCTTCGATACGAGCAACTCGACGACATCGAGATTTCCGCCGTAGGCGGCTGCATGCAATGCCGTAAGGCCGCCCTTGTTCCTGATTTCGATATCGGCGCCCTTCTCCAGCAAAAGGGCCACGATATCCTCGTGTCCTCCAAGTGCGGCGATAATCAGTGGCGGCTCGCCCGCCTCATTCGGTTCGGCAATATTTGCTCCTTGGTCGATAAGCTCGGCCCGTGCGCTCAACGATTACCGTCCCTTACCGCATCGTGCAGCGGGCCGGCCCAGGCCATCGAGATACCAAGCAACACTCCCACTATAGATGTGCCGACAACCCTCATCGCATGCCCTCGCTATCATGCGGCCTCGTAGGAGCGGAAAAATATAAGATATCATGAATATATAATGCGGATCAAGAATCGCAGCGCTCGGCCCCTTCGATACGCGTGGCCGGCTCCGGCCTAATTTAAAGATTGATCATACATTACGAATTTTTCATGGGCCGGACAGTTCGCAGTAAGGTGTCGGATACTATATCTTCGTTCATCGACCGATCCGGCATTGGCCGGAATGAAAGATAAGAACAAGGAAGGTGCCAAAAATGTCAAAGACCCCCTCCCTCAGTACCATGCTGAAGGCTTCTACGGTCGCAGGGCTTGCCGCAGCCGTGTTTGCAACCGCCGCGCCGCTTGAGATCACGCGCGCCTACGCCGAAGCGGTCAATGTCCAAGCTCCATCGGTCCCGAGCTTTGCGAACGTCGTCGATGCCGTTTCCCCGGCCGTCGTTTCAGTTCGCGTTGAATCCCGCATCAATCCCGCCGCAAACAACACTGATGGCTTCGCTTTCGACTTCAACGGCCGCGGCTTTGACGATCTTCCCGACGATCATCCGCTGAAGCGCTTCTTCAAACAGTTTGGCGAACAGGGTCCCAACGGTCCCCATGGCGGTCCGAACGACAGGAAGTTCGGCCAGCAGGATGGCAAAGGCCGCCTGCGCCCCGTTGCGCAAGGCTCCGGCTTCTTCATTTCCGAAGACGGTTACGTCGTCACCAACAACCACGTCGTTTCCGACGGCTCGGCTTTCGTTGCCGTCCTGAGCGATGGGAGCGAGTTTGACGCCAAGCTGATCGGCAAGGACCCGCGTACCGATCTCGCCGTGCTCAAGGTCGACGGCAAGGGCCGCAAGTTCACCTACGTCAACTGGGCGGACGACAATGCCGTTCGTGTCGGTGACTGGGTCGTCGCAGTCGGCAACCCGTTCGGCCTCGGCGGCACGGTTACCGCAGGTATCGTTTCTGCTCGTGGCCGCGACATCGGCTCCGGTCCGTATGACGACTACCTGCAGGTCGACGCGGCCGTGAACCGCGGCAACTCCGGCGGTCCGACCTTCAACCTCAATGGCCAGGTCGTCGGCATCAACACCGCGATCTTCTCGCCGTCGGGCGGCAGCGTCGGCATCGCCTTCGCCATTCCGGCCTCGACCGCCAAGGATGTCGTCGCCGACCTGATGAAGGACGGTACGGTTTCGCGCGGCTATCTCGGCGTACAGATCCAGCCGGTCACCAAGGATATCGCCGATTCGCTCGGCCTGTCGGAAGCAAACGGCGCGCTCGTGGTTTCTGCGCAGGATGGCACTCCGGGCCAGAAGGCCGGCATGAAAGCGGGTGACGTCGTGACCGCCGTCAATGGCGAAACGGTCAAGGATGCTCGCGATCTCAGCCGCCGCATCGGCGCCATGCAGCCTGGCAGCAAGGTCGAGGTATCGCTGTGGCGCGACGGCAAGGCTCAGTCCGTCACCGTCGAACTCGGCACGCTGCCGGCTGAGCAGAAGGATGCGTCCGACGACAGCGGCGATCAGGCGCCGCAGCCTGAGGCACCGGCTTCCGAGAAGGCGCTCGCCGATCTCGGCCTGACGGTCGGCCCGTCCGATGACGGCAAGGGCCTGACGATTACCGGCATCGACCCGAACTCGGACGCTGCCGACAAGGGCATCAAGGAGGGCGAAAAGATCACCTCGGTGAACAACCAGCAGGTGTCGAACGCCGACGAGGTCGTCAAGGTCCTGAACCAGGCGAAGAAGGACGGCCGCACCCGGGCACTCTTCCAAATCCAGTCCCAGGACGGCAGCCGTTTCGTCGCTCTGCCGATCAACGGTCAGGGCTGATCTTCGCCTTGACCTGAAAGAGGGAGCCGCGAGTCCCCAACCTTTCACGCGGCTCCCTTTCTCCATCCTTGCAAGGACGACTGCGATGTCCCCACTGTCCCAGGAAGACGCTTTGAACCTTGCCGAAACCGAGCCGGCAGGTAATGTCGGCCGCATGAAGATTCTTATCATCGAAGACGATCTTGAAGCTGCGGCCTACCTGACCAAAGCCTTTCGCGAGGCGGGGATCGTGGCCGATCATGCCAGCGACGGCGAAAGCGGCCTCTTCATGGGGACCGAGAATGCCTATGATGTGATCGTCATCGATCGCATGCTGCCACGCCGCGACGGGCTTTCCGTCATCAGCGAACTACGGCACAAGGGCGTTCATACGCCGGTTCTCATCCTTTCCGCTCTGGGGCAAGTCGATGACCGCGTGACCGGCCTTCGCGCCGGCGGCGACGACTATCTGCCGAAGCCCTATGCGTTCAGCGAGCTTCTCGCCCGCGTCGAAGTGCTCGGCCGCCGCAAGGGCACGCCGGACCAGGATGTGGTCTATCGCGTCGGCGATCTCGAGCTTGACCGGCTCGCCCATGAAGTCCGGCGCGGTGGCAAGGAAATCCCGCTGCAGCCGCGCGAATTCCGCCTTCTCGAATATCTGATGAAGAATGCCGGGCAGGTCGTCACGCGCACCATGCTTCTCGAAAATGTCTGGGACTATCACTTCGATCCGCAGACGAATGTCATCGACGTGCACGTCTCGCGCCTGCGCTCCAAGATCGAAAAGGACTTCAGCCAGCCGCTGCTGAAGACGATCCGCGGGGCCGGGTACATGATCAAGGACGAGGGATGAACCGCTTCTGGTTTCTCTTCAAGTCCACAGCAGTCCGCCTTTCGGCACTTTATATCCTGCTTTTCGCCATCTGCGCCGCAACGCTCGTCATTCTACGTGACGGCGATGTCGCAGCGGCTGCTGAGCGAGCCAGATCCGCGAGGCAGTTCAACAGGAAGTCGATGCGGTCACGCGTGCCTATAACACGGGCGGCATGAACGGGCTGCTGCGCACGCTGGAGCGCCGCGCCCGCCAGCCAGGCGCCAATCTTTACATTATCGCCGGCCCCTCCGGAGATATCCTCGCAGGCAACGTTGCTTCCGTGCAGCCGGGCGTGTTCGAGGAAACCGGCTGGACATCCATTCCCTTTTCCTATCAGCGTTACGCCGATAGCGACCGTGATCGCCGTCACACGGCGATCGCCAATATCTTCGTTCTCGACAACGGTTTGCGCGTCCTCGTCGGGCGCGACCTCGGCGAGCCCGAGCGCTTCCGCGTTCTGGTGCGCCAGGCGCTGATGGTCGCACTGGCGATCATGGGGCTCGGCGCAATCATCATCTGGTTCGGCATCGGCCGCAACGCGCTGAAGCGCATCGACCGCATGTCGGATGCGGGCAAGAAGATCATGGCAGGTGATCTTTCGCAGCGCCTGCCGGTCGGCGGTTCGGGCGACGAGTTCGACCGTTTGTCGGTTTCGCTGAACACGATGCTGGAGCGCATCGAGAAGCTGAACGAGGGGCTGCGGCAGGTTTCCGACAACATCGCCCACGACCTCAAGACGCCGCTGACCCGGCTGCGCAACAAGGCCGCCGATGCGCTGGATACGACGAGACGGAGACCAGAGGCGTACGGCCCTGGAAGGGATCATCTCCGAGTCCGATCAGTTGATTCGGACCTTCAACGCTCTGCTGATGATCTCGCGCGTCGAGGCCGGGTCGGTCGTGGCGGAGATGTCGCCGATCGAGCTTTCGGCGATCGTCGCCGACAGCGCCGAGCTTCACGAGCCGGTCGCAGAGGAAGCGGGGCTGACCCTGACATCCAGCATCGAGCCAGGGATGTCCGTGCAGGGCAACCGCGAACTGATCGCGCCAGGCGATCTTCAATCTGATCGACAACGCGATCAAATATTCCGGCGACGCCGAGGGAGGCGGCGAAATTGCCCTGAAGCTGGTCCGGCGCCCTGACGGCATTTGCCTCTCGGTCGCCGATCACGGGCCTGGCATTCCCGCCGAGAAGCGCGAGGACGTCGTCAAGCGTTTCGTGCGGCTCGACGAGAGCCGCTCGAAGCCCGGCACCGGGCTTGGCCTTTCGCTCGTCGAGGCCGTGATGGAACTGCATGGCGGTACGCTGGAGCTTTCCGATACCGATCCGGAAAACGCGGAAAGACGCGGCCTCACCGTCAGCATGATTTTCCCGATCAAGCCTGTCTAGGCTTGGCTGCTCCGGATTGTGACCCTAGGTTAAGGGCGGGTCATAACTGCGCCGGATTCCGGGCGCGGCCGGCCGGGAGGCGGAATGCTGACGAAATTGACACACAGCCTGAAGGACGTGGGCGACGGTCTACTGCGCCCCTTGAACCAATCCGAGCTGAAGCTGGCGCTGGCCGACCTTCAGGACATCGGCAAGAATGAACCGGCAGTCGCAGCGATGCTGAAGGCTGGCGGTCCGCTTGTGCGATTTCATCGCCGCCGTGCTGACGCTGTCGCCCTACCTTCGCGAGATCGCCAATCATCGACAATGCGATCCTCGCCGCCGCGATTTCATCGCCGCTGGAGCCGCAGATCGAGGTGCTGATTGCCGAGGCGCGCGACAGCTGGCGGCCCGAAGATGGGATCGCTCCGGCGGAATCGGCGGTCATGAGCCGGCTGCGCACCGTCAAGCGGAAGGTAGCGTTCCTTGTCGCACTGGCCGATCTTGCCGGACTTTTCGACGGGCGGCAGACGACGGCCTGGCTGAGTGCGCTTGGCCGAAGCGTCGGTTGCAGCAGCGATCGACCATCTGCTGCTTTCCGCCCATGAGGGCGGCAAGCTGCGTCTGAAGAACGTCTGAAGAATCCGAGCGAGGGCTCGGGCTGGTCGTGCTCGGCATGGGCAAGCTCGGCGCGTCGGAACTCAACTATTCCTCCGATATCGACCTCGTCGTCTTCTTCGACGAGCACGCCGGCATCGTGCCCGACCCGGATGACGCGATCGAGATCTTTCCGCGGATGATGCGGCGGCTGGTGCGCATCCTGCAGGAGCGCACGGCCGACGGTTATGTCTTCCGCACCGATCTGCGGCTGCGTCCCGACCCCGGCTCGACGCCGCTTGCGATCCCGGTCGATGCGGCGATGATCTATTACGAGGGCACGCGGCCAGAACTGGGAGACGGGCGGCCTTCATCAAGGCCCGCGCCCGTCGCCGGCGATCATGCGGCGGGCGAGGCGTTCCTGCGAGGGCTCGTGCCGTTCGTCTTTCGCAAATACCTCGACTACGCGGCGATCGCCGATATCCATTCGATCAAGCGGCAGATCCATGCGCATAAGGGCCACGGCGCGATTGCGGTCAAGGGCCACAACGTCAAGCTCGGCCGCGGCGGCATCCGCGAGATCGAATTCTTCGTCCAGACGCAGCAGCTGATCGCCGGCGGCCGCATGCCGGCGCTGCGTTGCCGCGGCGACGGAGGAAACGCTCGGCGAACTCACCAAGGCGAAATGGATCGACCCGGAAACCCGCGACGAACTGACGGAGGCCTACTGGTTCCTGCGCGATGTCGAGCATCGCATCCAGATGGTGCGCGACGAGCAGACGCATCTGCTGCCGGAGACCGAAGCCGACCTGAAGCGCATCGCCTTCATGATGGGCTTCACCGATACGCCGAGTTTCTCCGAGCGGCTGGTCGGATGTGCTGCGGACCGTCGAGCGGCGCTATGCACGGCTCTTCGAGCAGGAAACCAAGCTGTCGACCGATACCGGCAATCTCGTCTTCACCGGCCAGGGCGACGATCCGGATACGCTTGAGACGCTGAAGAAGCTCGGTTTCAACCGGCCGTCGGACATTTCCCGCATCATCCGCACCTGGCACTACGGCCGCTATCGTGCGACGCAATCGGTCGAGGCGCGCGAAAGGCTGACGGAGCTGACGCCGGAACTGCTGCGCGTCTTTGGCGAAAGCAAGCGCGCCGACGAGGCGCTGCTGCGCTTCGACAGCTTCATCTCCGGCCTTCCCTCCGGCATCCAGCTCTTCTCGCTGCTCGGCAGCAATCCGGCGCTGCTGTCGCTGATCGTCAACATCATGTCCTCGGCGCCGAAGCTTGCGGACGTGATCGCCGCCAAGCCGCATGTCTTCGACGGCATGCTCGATCCCGGCCTGATGGCCGAGCTGCCGACGCGCGACTATCTCGGCGAGCGGCTTGAAGGGCTCGCTCGCGCAGGCACGCCACTACGAGGAAGTGCTCGACCGGTCTGCGCATCTTTGCCGCCGAGCAGCGCTTCCTGATCGGCATCCGCCTGCTGACCGGCGCGATCAATGGCGCGATGGCGGCGCGCGCCTTCACCCATCTCGCCGACCTCATCATCGCAGCAGCGCTCGACGCCGTGAGTCAGGAAATGCGGGCTGCGCATGGCGACTTTCCCGGCGGGCGCATCGCCATCGCCGGCATGGGCAAGCTCGGCAGTTTCGAGCTGACGGCGGGCTCCGACATCGATCTCATCCTGCTCTACGACTACGACGATGCGGCCTCCGAATCCGACGGGCCGAAGCCGCTCGATGCGATGCGTTATTTCACCCGCATCACCCAGAGGCTGATCGCCGCGCTTCTCGGCGCCGACGGCCGAAGGCGTGCTCTACGAAGTCGACATGCGGCTTGCGCCCCTCCGGCAACAAGGGGCCGGTCGCAACCCGCATCAACGCCTTCGGCAAGTATCAGCGCGAGGAAGCCTGGACCTGGGAGCACATGGCGCTCAGCCGCGCCCGGCTGATCTGCGGCGACGAAAGCCTGGTCGCCGAGGCGGAACAGATCATTCGGGAGGTGCTGTCGGCCGATCGCGACATCGCAAAGGTGGCGCATGACGTTGCCGAGATGCGCGAACTGATCGACAAGGAAAAGCCGCCGGCCGGCCTCTGGGACCTGAAGCTGATCCCCGGCGGCGTCATCGATATCGAATTCATCGCCCAGTACCTGGCGCTGATCGCGCCGTCCAAGGACGTGACGGCGAATGTCGTAACGGGCTGAACACCGGCGAGGCGCTGAAAGCGCTTGGCGGCCGGCTGATGGCGGCGGCCGATCTCGACACCTGCCTGGAGGCGTTTGCGCTCTATACCGATCTTTCGCAGTTGATCCGCCTCTGCATCGACGGGCTCGTTCGATCCCAAGGACGCGCCGTCGGGCCTCGATCGAACTGGTCTGCCGGGCCGGCGATTGCCCTGATATCAAGACGCTGGAAGGCGAGGTGAAGCGGCTTTCGAAGGCGTTCGGAAGATGTTCCAGACGACGCTCAAGCCATAGCGGGCTCGTCGGGAATTCGCAGCGAGACCACCGTGCCGACCGCCTCGCGCGAGCGGATCCTCATGCTGCCGCCATGCAGCGATCGTCAGCGAGCGGGAGATGGCGAGGCCGAGGCCGGAGCCGCCCTTGCTCTTGGCATACTGGTTCTGCACCTGTTCGAAGGGCTGGCCGATCTTCGCGAGCGCCGAGCGTGGAATGCCGATGCCGGTATCGGCGATGGTGACGACAACGCCGCCGGCGATCGCGGCGGGTGCGCAGCGCGATACGGCCGCCGCTCGTTGGTGAACTTCACCGCATTGGAGAGCAGGTTGAGCAGGACCTGCTTCATGGCGCGGCGGTCGGCCGTCAGCGTCAGGCCGGAGCAAATGCGCTGTTCGATGACGATGTTCTTCTCGGCGGCCGGAATGGTCGGTGAAGCGCAGGCTTTCCTCGATCAGCGGCGCGAGATCGATCGTCTCGCGGTGCAGCTTCATGTGGCCGGCCTCGATCTTCGACATGTCGAGAATGTCGTTGATGACGTTGAGCAGATGTTTGCCGCTGTCATGGATATCGCGGGCATATTCGTCGTATTTCAGCGAGCCGAGCGGGCCGAACATCTGGTTCTGCAGGATTTCCGAGAAGCCGAGGATGGCGTTGAGCGGCGTGCGCAGCTCATGCGACATGTTGGCGAGGAATTCCGATTTTGCCTGGTTGGCCGCCTCGGCGCGTTCCTTCTCCGCCTGGTAGTTGGCGTTGGCCGTCGAAAGCTCGGACTTCTGGCTCTCCAGCGTCTGGCGCGAGGCCGAGAGGTCGCCGATCGTCGCCATCAGCCGGCGCTCGGATTCGCGCAGACGCTCCTGGTGGCGCTTCAGCAGCGTGATGTCGGTGCCGACCGAAACCATGCCGCCGTCGCGGGTGCGCCGCTCGTTGATCTGCAGCCAGCGCTCGTCGGCAAGCTGCACCTCCGTCGTGCGCGAATGGCCGGAGCCGTCGGCATCGGCGATCCGCCGCTCGATGACCGGACGGGCGGCGGCGGCATTGACGATCGCTGCGCTCGGTGCCGGGCACGAGCACGCTGTCCGGCAGGCCGTAGGCCTGCTGGAAATGCGTGTTGCACATGACGAGCCGATCGTTCTTGTCCCAGAGCACGAAGGCTTCCGAGGTGCATTCGATGGCGTCGGCCAGGCGCTGGTCGGCCTCGGCGTAGCGCTGGGCAAGCCGGTGCTGCTCGGTCACGTCCATGGCGATGCCGATCATGTGGACGCGGCCGGAATTGCTGCGGATCATCTGGGCGCGGGCCCGCATCCAGACATAATGGCCGCCGGCGTGGCGCATGCGGAAGATCTGGTCGACCTGGCCGGAATTGCCCTTGGCGATGGCGCGCGCGATCTCGTAGAGCCCGCCGTCGTCGGGATGCATCAGCCGCGCGGCGTCGCCGAAGCACATGCGTCTTGTCGGAGCCGGGCAGGCCGAGCATGTCGTACATCGAGCGCGACCAGAAGAATTCGCGGTTGTCGAAATCGAAATCCCAGAGTCCGCAACGGCCGCGCGACAGCGCGGTCTCGACGCGCAGGTTCGAATTCGACGAAGATGTCGTCGGCGTCGCGGGCCCGCTTGACCTGCGTGTAATAGGCGTAGAGGATGACGAGCAGGATCGAGGAGATGCCGGCAAACAGCGTGACGTTGAGCGTCAGTTCCTCGCGCCAGAGCCGGCCGATCTCGTCGAGCGAGGTGGCGGCGACGATATAGCCGCCGGCATTGCCGATCAGCGTGATCTCGGCATAGTGCGGCACGCCGCTGATCGTCGTTTCGATGACGCCGGCGCGATCGCCGAAACGACGGATCGCCGAGACCTCGGGGAAGAAATCGCCGACATTGCTGCCGACATGCGAAAGCCCGGCGGTCGTCGCGGCAAAAACCTTGCCGCTTGCCTGCACGAGCAGCACGAAGGCGCCGCTGTCCAGCCGGTCCTGCGGCAGGAATTTCGGCGAGGCGGGCCTGCGCCTCCGCGACATTGCCGCTGTCGAAGATGTCGGCCGCATCGGCAAACACGGCAGAGGCGGTTGCGGCCGAAAGCGCCGTCGCATGGCGGGCCGAGGCCTCCATGCGCGCGTATTCGCTCATCATGCCGAAGAAATGCGAGGCGGCGACGACGAACGAGGAAGGCGACGATCAGCGCCGGAATGGCGCGCTTCAGGATGAGCTTCGGCTTGCGGAAGATGACGAAGAAGCGGTTCCGAACCGCTTGCCGCATGACCGGAAAGGCTGTCGCGCCAGGCTTGAAGCCCGCTCAAAATCGACACGCAGCCGTCCTCCGGCCACGGTTGCCCGCCGCACGTCCATCATCGCTTCGCCTTGTCCCTCGTGTGATTCGCGCGCCGCTCGCTCGAACCTGACCTAGATGAATCACTGGCTGATTCGCCTTGTCCAGAGGCAAAGGTAAAATTCCGTTAACTATTTATAATTGCTCGAATTTTGCCGGGACATTTCGAATCGCAGGCGCAGATGGCCGCCGCGTCTTTCGCGACGGCCGGTCGAAGCAAATCACCCCTTGAGCGTGCGCTCGACGATATCGCGAACGTCGGTCGAAAGAGCGGTGCGATCGCTCGATCTCGAGCAGCGCCGCAGCGGGCGTGATCGGCGCGCACCGATTCCAGCGAGCGCCAGGAACGCATCGAGGTGAGGATGCGTGCGGCAAGCTGCGGATTGCGCTCGTCGATGTCGAGAATCTGGCCGGCGAGGAAGCGGTAGCCTTCGCCGTCGGCGCGGCCGAAGCCGGTCGGATTGGCGAAGGCGAAGGTGCCGACCAGTGCACGCATCCGGTTCGGATTGGTGCGGTTGAAGAGCGGGCTCTCCATCAGCGTGCGGACACGCTCGAGCGTTTCTGCGCCCGGAATAGTTGCCTGGATCGGAGAACCACTTGTCGATGACAAGCGCATTCTCCGCGAAACGGTCGCGGAAGGCCGCAAGAGCCGCTGATCGTTTCCGCGCTGTCCGGAAAGCGATGGGCGAGGATCGTCAGCGCATGGCTGCAGATCGGTCATGTTGTTGGCCGCATCGAAGGCGGCCTTGGCGCGCGCCGGGCTGTTTCTCGGCATAGCGAGAGATAGGTGAGCGCGGCATTGCGCAGCGCGCGGCGACCGGCGCTCTTTGCATCCGGGCTGAAATCGCCCGGTGTCGTCATCTTCTGCGAAGAGGCTGGCGAAGAGGTCCTGGTCCCGGCATCGGCAATCTGCTTCAGGATCGCCTGCCGCCCGGCATGGATCGCGTCGGGATCGTTGTTGCCGCCGAGTTCGCGGGCAATATCGGATTCGCTCGGCAGCGCCAGCGCCTGGGCGCGGAAGGCAGGCTCGAGGGTCTCGTCGGCGGCGGCGGCAAGCAGCGTCGTCGACGAAGGTCTGTTCGCAGACGACCGGCTTGCCCTCGCGGGCATCGCGCGCCGCCTTCAAGCAGGTTCGGCAACGCCAGATCGGTCGAGCGCCTGCCAGCGGGCGAAATGATCCGTCTCATGGCGGGCGAGAAGGGCGAGATCGGCCGGGCGTCTGGTCGAAATGCAGGTTGATCGGCGCCGAGAAGCTGCGGTTGATCGAAACGACCGGCCGCGAGGCAATGCCGTGAAAGACGGCCGTCTGCGTGCGGCCGGTCAGATGCAGCACCTCGCCGGCATATTCCGCGCCGTCGACCGAGGTCGGCTCGATCTTGCGCGCCATTTTCGCCGAAGAGCGCGAGGCTGAGCGGGATATGCATCGGCTCCTTGTCGGTCTGGCCCGGCGTTGCCGGGATCATCTGCTCGAGCGACAGCGTGAAGGTCTTGGCGCTCGCGTCATAGCTGCCCGAGGCGGTGACGAGCGGCGTGCCGGCCTGATGGTACCAGAGCGAGAACTGCGCGAGATCGCGCCCGCTCGCATCCTCGAAGCACTTGACGAAATCCTCGATCGTCACGGCCTGACCGTCATGGCGATCGAAATAGAGGTCCATGCCCTTCTTGAAGGTGTCCTTGCCGAGCAGCGTCGCGATCATGCGCGTGACTTCGCTGCCCTTTTCGTAGACCGTCGTCGTGTAGAAGTTGTTGATTTCGCGATATTTCGTCGGCCGCACCGGATGGGCGAGCGGGCCGCCATCCTCCGGAAACTGCTCCGATTTCAGATGCCGCACCTCGGCGATGCGCTTGACCGGGCGCGAGCGCTGGTCGGAGGAGAATTCGTGGTCGCGATAGACCGTCAGGCCTTCCTTGAGGCAGAGCTGGAACCAGTCGCGGCAGGTGATGCGGTTGCCGGTCCAGTTGTGGAAATATTCATGCGCGATGATCGCCTCGATATTGGCGTAGTCGGCATCGGTCGCGGTCTCCGGATCGGCAAGGACGTATTTGTCGTTGAAGACGTTGAGGCCCTTGTTCTCCATCGCGCCCATGTTGAAGTCGGAAACGGCGACGATCATGAAGATGTCGAGATCGTATTCGCGGCCGAACACCTCTTCGTCCCATTTCATCGAACGCTTCAGCGCGTCCATGGCATAGGCCGCGCGCGGCTCCTTGCCGTGCTCGACATAGATCTTCAGCGCCACCTCGCGGCCGGACATCGTCGTGAACGTGTCTTCGACGACGCCGAGATCGCCGGCGACGAGCGCGAAGAGATAGCTCGGCTTCGGATGCGGATCGAACCAGGCGGCGAAATGCTTGCCTTCGCCATAGCCGGCGCCGCCGAGGAAGTTGCCGTTCGACAGCAGCAGCGGGTTGGCGTCCTTGTCGGCGATGATGTTGACCGTGTACGGCGCCAAGCACATCCGGCCGGTCGGGGAAATAGGTGATGCGGCGAAAGCCCTCGGCCTCGCACTGGGTGCAGTAGATGCCGCCGGTGCGATAGAGGCCCATCAGCTTGGTATTGGCTTCAGGATTGATGATCGTCGTGATCGTCAGCTCGAAGGGAGCGGTCTCCGGCAGGTCGCGGACCGTCAGGCTTTCCGGCGTCGCGTCATATTGCTGCGAGGGGTCATCTCCATCTGGTCGAAGCAGCAGGCCCGAAAGAGTCAGCTCGTCGCCGTCGAGGACGAGCGGCGCCGTCGGATCGACGCCCTCGCGGCGGTGGAAGATCAGGCGCGCTTCGACCTTCGTTTCCGTCGGATCGAGTTCGAAGGTCAGGTCCACGCGTTCCAGCACGAAATCGGTGGGGCGGTAATCTGCCAGATTGATGACCTGGCCCGTATCTGTTCGCATTGTGTTTCCTGAAGACCGTTATCGATGGCTGCGGACAGAGGCGAATGCATCTGCCGTAAATTTTGGCGGCATGATTACATTAAAGTCTGAAATAACTTTAAAGCGAAATGTAAGCAACGCAAGTTTTGGCAGTCGCTGCGGCTTGCTATCTAAGATTGAGCGCCGAGCTGATGGCAGCAACGTCCGCAGTCCGCCGAACGACGACACCGTGCCTATCACGGGAGCGAAGCGCTGAAACTTTTTTATTTTTGACTGTTCTTTAAGCGCATCGCCTGCCACAGTCATAGTGCATCGAATCTGATGTGTTTCCCGCCCTAAACAACTTTCACACGAGTCTCTGACATGCAGCCGGTTTTCGGAAATCCACTGAGAGGCATTGCGTTCAAAGTGGCCTCGGTGGTCGTCTTTCTCGGCATGCAGACCTTCATCAAGCTGGCCGGCTCCGATATCGCGCCGGGGCAAGTGACGTTCTACCGCTCCTTCTTCGCGCTCTTTCCGATCATGGCCTATCTGGCCTATCGCGGGCAGCTGCGAGCGGCCTTCTATACGGCAAATCCGGTCGGCCATCTGAAGCGCGGTACGATCGGCATCGTTTCGATGGGCTTCGGCTTCTACGGTCTCCTGCACCTGCCGCTGCCGGAGGCGATTGCGCTCGGCTATGCGACTCCGCTCGTCGCCGTCATCTTCGCGGCAGTGTTCCTCGGCGAGACGGTGCGCATCTACCGCTGGAGCGCGGTCCTCTTCGGTATCGTCGGCGTTGCCATCGTCTCCTGGCCGAAGCTGACGCTTTTCAGCGCAGGGCGGCATGGAGGCGGAGCAGGCCCTGGGCGCGATTTGCGTCCTGATATCCGCCGTGCTCGGCGGCATGGCGATGATCCAGGTTCGCAAGCTTGTCGAAGAGGAAAGGACGGCGACGATCGTGCTCTATTTCTCGATGACTGCATCGCTCTTCTCGCTGGCGACCCTGCCATTCGGCTGGGCTTCGCTCGACCTTGGCACGGTGCTCTGCTGATTGCGGCCGGCTTTTGCGGCGGCGTCGCGCAGATCCTGCTGACGGAAAGCTACCGTCATGCCGACGTATCGACGGTGGCACCCTTCGAATACACGTCGATTCTTCTCGGCGGCATCGTCGCCTATTTCGTCTTTGGCGATGTCCCGGGCGGCCATCATGATGGTCGGAACGGTCATCGTCATCGCAGCCGGCATATTCATCATCTACCGGGAGCATCGGCTCGGGCATCGAACGTCGCCGCGCGCGCAAAGCCGGCGCGCCGCAGGCCTGAGTGTGTCGGCTTAGACGTTGCAGCTTGCCGATTTGAGTTTCGTCCTCGAAACGCACTGGCAAAATCTTGGGATATCAATCGATCTTGCGAAATGTGGTTGTTGAATATGAGAAACGTTTCATTTATTCAAAGCCTTGCATGTCTGAATGGCCGCTGATGCCGGACTTGGTTCCTTCGCTATAGCTGCTCCGAACGCTGGCTTGCGAGCGGAGGCGACGTAATGAGCTTTACGGCGGAACAACTGTCGCGGCACCCTGGCTTTCTGCTCAGCATCCGTCATCTGGCGGGCACGATGCGCGGCATGTTCGAAGCCGGTCCACGGCTCGCCCGCGATGCTCACCTCACATCAGCGCTGGCTACTCACCCAGACAGCTTATGCGCTCGCCATGCAGCACGATCCGCGCGATCCGTCGTCGGGTTTTTCAGCCGTCGCGCTGACGACGCTCATTACCGCGATACAAGGTGGCGAGCCGCAACACGTGTTCTGAACTTCATCGAGGAACTCTACACCTATCGCTTCATAGCGCATACGCCGGGCGACGAGCGCCGCCGCCCGCGCCATTTCGAGCCGGCCGAAGTCAGCCATCAGGCTATGTTCGGCTGGCTTCTCGCCAATCTCGCCGCGCTCGATATACTGGACGGCGGCGATCGGGCCGCCTATTTCCAGGCACATCCTGAGTTGATCCGGCTCGCTCAGCCGCTGCATTGCCCGCAAATGCCTTGAAGATGCCGCCTGGCGCGAGCCGCCGGCGCAGGTTGGCACTCTTCCTGTGGACGGCGGCTGGCGGGCTGGTCGTGGACCACCTCATGGCGAGGATTGACCTCGATGGCACAGATCCGGAGAGGCTTCAGCGTCGGACGAGTCGAAACCCGCGCCTTGCCGGCGATTTCATGATGTCGCGCACGCATCTGCAGCGTCTGCTTTGCCAAGGCGGTGCAGCGAGGCTGTGTCGGCTGGTACGACGAGCCGAAGCAAGACGCGAGCTCTGGATCTCGCGCGATTTCGTCCACGAATATTGCGCCTGGCAGGCGGTCAAGTTTGCCTATGTGGACGAAGCCTTCCACATGGGCGAAGGCACAGATCGAGAGTATGCCGTCGATCAAGGACGATCGGCAGAAGCTGAGCGCGATCGCCGCGATTTCGCTTGACTCGGCATCGGCTGGCTTGGCCGGAAAGCTCGCGCTCATATTCCCGCGCGGCGCAGACGGCGACGCGGATATGCTCGAACGTGTCGATGTTGCGCAGAAGCGAAATCAGGATCGTGGACATGTATGGCTACTCGTGGACTCGACGCGAAAGGGCAGGCGATGCGCCTCCGCTCAATATTCCTGGAAGTCCGCGAAGATTGCGGCCGGGCGCGCGATGCGGCCGCTGATGCCGGTGCCGCGGGCGATCATCTGTTCGTTGGTGGCAAAGCCGAGACGGCTGTAGCCCTGTGTGGTGCGAACCGGATCGCTGGCGAGGCGCAGGGTTTCAAACCCGCAGTGGATAGGACGAAAACGTTTGTTCATTGCCTTGGTTCCTGTCAGATTCCTCCCAAGACACATCGTACATATTGCAGTGCAGCATCGATTCTGCAATGCGTTATGATGAGGACGCAGCCATGCATATAACGCATGGATTGCGTTCATAAAATGTTCTATGTTTGGCTATTTTCTAAGCAGATCAAGCGACATGAGCCGAGATCGAAACGCCAGCAGATCATTCCAGGCAAGCCGCTTGTTGATAGGTGCGGTCAGCAGATCCTGCGGATGGAGGCGTGGCGATCGCCGGTATCGTCATCGATCCGAGCGCCAATCTCCTTCCACCGGCCGCGCAGGCCGTGAATCGTGTCGTTTTCGCCGAAGAAGAAGCGCGCGGCGAAATTGCCGAGCAGCAGGATGGCCTTCGGTTCGGCGAGCGCGATCTGGCGCTCGATGAAGGGCCGGCAGATATCCATTTCGGCAACGGAGGCAACACGGTTGCCGGGCGGACGCCAGGGGATGACCTGCGTCAGCAGAATGCTGTGCGCGATCGAGGCCGATCGCTGCCAGCATCTTGTCGAGCAGCTGGCCAGGCTCGTCCCGCGAACGGCATGCCCTCGCGATCGTCGTCGGCGCCCGGCGCCGAGCCGATCACCATGATGCCGCTTGCGGCATTGCCGCTGGCAAAGATCGTCGAACGGGCGCTGTGCTTGAGGTTGCAGCCGTTGAAGGCTTCGAGCGCGGTCTTGAGTTCGGCCAGCGATCGGGCGCTCTCGGCGGCAAAGCGCGCCTGCTGCACTGCTTCGCCATCGGGAATGGCCGGCTGCGGCCGGGCGGCTGCACGTTCAGTCGGCGCGGCCGCGGTGCCTGCGCGTTGCGTTGCGCGCTGGCGGCCGCGGCTGCCGATCCGCCGGCGGCAGGGCTTGCAGCAGCAGGGGCAGCGTTCGCGCCGCGCAGCCTTCATCGCCTCGAACTCGGCGAAGCGATCGACCGCCTCGTCCTCCAGCAGCCATTCGACGCCGGCTTCCGCATGGAAATGCAGAAGCGCGGCAAGCTCGGCCGGGGAGAGGTCGTTGACGGAGATCATGCGGCAACCTTAGCGAAGTGGCAGCGGCAATGAAAGGGCAGGCGGCGACCGCCCAGCGGCTATTGCACAGTCCATTGCGCGATGTCGTCGCGCTCGCCGATCAGTGCAAGGCCGTGGGCGATCGACAGCAGCTCGCCGCCCGTCTCGATCCGGTCGCGCTCGAAGCGTTCGGTAAAGATCCGGCGGACGGCCGGCACGAAGGACGTCCCGCCGGTCAGGAAGACCTTGTCGATCTCGCCGGGCTTCGTCTCGGTCTTTTCGAGGACATCGTCGAGCGCGCCTTCGATACGGTTAAGGTCTTCTGCGATCCAGCTCTCGAAATCGCTTGCGGCGAATCCTGCGATGGCCGCCGCGGCCGAGCGGCGCGAAATCGAAGGGTGCTTCGTCTGCGGAAGAGAGCGCCATCTTGGTGGCCGAGACCGCCTGATAGAGCGGATAGCCCTCGTCGTGGTCGACGAGATCGATGAAGGTTTCGAGCTTGTCGGGCTCGAGCGCGGTGCGCACCAGCTTCTTCAGGTCCTCGAATTCGCGCGAGGTCTTGAAGATCGACAGCTGGTTCCAGCGGCCGAAGCTGGAATAGTAGTTCGACGGCACCTCAAGGATCTTGTCGAAGCTCTTGAAATGACTCCCCTTGCCGATCTGCGGCGCGACGATGTTGTCGATCATCCGGTAGTCGAAATGATCGCCGGCGACGCCGACGCCCGAATGGCCGATCGGCGTTGCGGTCAGCTTGCCGGCGATGGTTTCGAAGCGGATCAGCGAATAGTCGGTCGTGCCGCCGCCGAAATCGGCAACCAGCACCGTCGCGTCCGGATTTCAGGTTCTGCGCGAAGTAGAAGGCGGCGGCCACCGGCTCGTAGACATAGTGAATTTCCGGGAAAGCCGAACCGCGAGAGCGCCTCGTTGTAGCGCTCGGTCGCCAGCGCCGGATCGGGATTGGCGCCGGCGAAATGCACCGGCCGGCCGGTGACGATACGGCTGACCTCCGTCGACCAGTTGTCGCCCGCATAGCTGCGCAGCCGCCTTACGAAGACTTCCATCAGGTCTTCGAAGCTGTGGCGCTTGGCATAGATCAGGGTGCCCTGGAAGAGGGCGCTCGCAGCAAAGGTCTTGATCGACTGCAGGAAGCGGCACTCGCCGGGATTGTCGATGAACTGCCGGATCGCCGCGTGGCCCGCCTCGACCTTCAGCGCCGACAGCGCCGAGCTGCGGATCCTTCATGAAGGAGAGCGCCGTGCGCATGCTGTCGGCCGTACCCGCCGCGCTCGTGAACGCCATCGAATGCGTCGTCCCGCCATTCGCCGTAGCGAGAACCGTGTTCGTCGTGCCGAAGTCGAAACCCAGCGCCTGAGCCATGCCCGCACCTCTTTCATGCCGATTGTCTATGGGAGACGAAGCCGTGCGCTTCGCGGGGCGCAGGATGAGCGCCGGAATTCAGGGAGGGCGCGTGATGCCACAGCGGGCACTTCGATTCAAGAGCCTATGCCCGGAAATGAAAACGGGCGCCGAAGCGCCCGTCCTTCGCATCATTCCGCGGCCATCGCCGTCGGAACTTCTTCCTCCGGCTCTTGGCTTTTTTCGGCGTCCGAGATTCTGAACCCAGCTGTTCGAGCCTGTCCATCTCGACGAAGATGACCGGCGTGATGAACAGCGTCAAAGCCTGCGACACGATCAGGCCGCCGACGACGGCGATGCCGAGCGGCTGGCGCAGTTCCGAGCTGGCGCCGGTGCCGAGCGCGATCGGCAGGGCGCCGAGCAAGGCGCAGAACGTCGTCATCATGATCGGCCGGAAACGTCGCACGCAGGCCTCGTGGATCGCTTCCGACGGCGTCATCGCCGTCGAGCGCAGGTTCTCCAGCGCCACGTCGATCATCATGATCGCGTTCTTCTTGACGATGCCGATCAGCATCAGCAGGCCGATGAGGGCGATGATCGACAGGTCGAAGCCCATGACCTTCAGCGCCAGCAAGCGCGCCGAGAGCGGCCGCCGGCAGACCGGAGAGAATGGTCAGCGGGTGGATGAAGCTCTCGTAGAGCACGCCGAGAACGACATAGATCGTCAGCACCGCCGCCAGGATCAGGTATCGGCGTATTGCCCTGCGACTGCTGGAAGATCTGCGCCGTGCCGCCATAGGACGTGAAGACGTCCGCCGGCATGCTGATGTCCTTCTTGATCTGATCGATCGCCGCCGTCGCGTCGCTCAGCGCTTCGCCTGCCGGCAGGTTGAACGAAACGGTGGTCGAGACGAGCTGGCCCGTCTGGTTGATCGTCACCGGCCCGGTCGTCGCGCTCGACCCTGTGCGAAGTTCGACAAGCGGAACAAGGCTGCCATTGGTCGGATGCGACACGGATTTCCTGCAGCTTCTGGTCGTCCCAGGGTTTGCTTGGTATCGTATTCGACGATCACGTCGTAGCTGTCGCCGGTCGACTGGATCTGCGCCGCCGCAAATCCGCCGAACGACTCCTGCAGCGTCGTGCGCAGCTGGCTGTCGTTGATGCCGTAGGCCGCTGCCTTCTCGGTATCGACGACGATATTGGCCTGCAGCGCGTTGTTCTGCGCATCCGAGGTCACATCGGTGAAGCGCCGATCGCGCGCGCATCGCCTGCCTGGATCTTGCCGGCCCAGAGGTTGGTCTGGTCGGCGCTCAGCGCCTGGACGACGAGCTGATACTGGCTGGCCGTCTGGCGGCCGCCGAAGCGCAGGCTCTGCTGCGGCGTGATGAAGGCCTGCAGGCCGGCGATCTTGCTGATGCTGGCGCGCAGTTCGCGCAGCGTCTGGTCGAGCGGCGGACGCTGCGTCTTGTCCTTCAGTTCGACATACATCGTGCCGTTGTTCAGCGGGCTGCGGGCATTGCCGCCGACGATCGACATGACGTGGTTGACCGCCGGATTCTGCTTCACGAGCGCCGCCGCCTGGTTCTGCAGAGCCGCCATCGCGGGATAGGAAATGTCCTGCCGGGCGCGGGTGGAGATGGTCAGTCGTCCGATGTCTTCGGTCGGGAAGAAGCTCGTCGGCAGCGTCATGAACAAATAGACGGTCAGTCCGATCGAGGCGAGGAACAGCGCCAAGGATGGCCGGGCGGTGGCGAGGCACCAGCCGACCGCCCTGTCATAACCGCGCAGTGTGCGCTCGAAGCCGGCATCGAAGATGCGGACGAAGAAGGGCGGGCTGCTGTGGCCGCTGGAAAGACGCGAGCCGAGCATCGGCGTCACCGTCAGGGAGACGATGGCCGACGAGATGATGGCGATGGCAACCACCATGCCGAACTCGTTGAAGATGCGGCCGACGACGCCGCCCATCAGCAGGATCGGGATGAAGACCGCGATCAGCGAAACCGACATCGAAATGATGGTGTAGCTGACTTCGCCGGCGCCCTTGATCGCCGCTTCCAGCACCGGCATGCCTTCTTCGACATGGCGCAGGATGTTCTCCAGCATGACGATCGCATCGTCGACCACGAGCCCCACCGCGAGCGTCAAGCCCGAGCAGCGAGATGTTGTCGATACTGTAGCCCAGCACATACATCATGCCGAAGGTCGAAATCAGCGATAGCGGCACGGCAAGCCCCGGAATGATCGTTGCCGTCAGATGGCCGGTGAAGAGATAGATGACCAGAACGACGAGGCCGATCGTCAGCAGCAGCGTGAACTTGACGTCGGAGATGGCGTCGCGGATCGGCTTTGCGGCAGTCGTTCATGACCTTCGTGGTGACGGATGACGGGATTTCGGCGTGCAAGGCCGCGGCAGCTTGGCGTTGATCGCGTCGACGACATCGACCGTGTTGGCATCCGGCTGGCGCTGGATGGCGAGGATGATGCCGCGCTTGCCGTCATACCAGCTGCCGGTATTCTGGTTCTCGACGCTGTCCTGCACGTCGGCGACATCGCCGAGGTGGATCGGCGCGCCGTTCGGGATTGGCGATGACCAGCGAGCGGAACTCCTGCGGCGTTGGTGCGCTGCGTATCGGCGTTGATCGTCATGCTCTGCGAATTGTTCTGCAGCGTGCCGACAGGGACCTGGCTGTTGGCGGCGGCGATCGCCTTGTTGACGGTGTCGATGCCGATGCCGCGGGTCAGCAGCTTGTTGGGATCGACTTCGACGCGCACGGCATAGGTCTGCGCGCCGAATACGGTCACTTCGGCAACGCCCGGAAGCGTCGAAAGCGACGGCGAGATGATGTCTTCGGCGATCTCGTCGAGCTTGCTGCGCGGCATGGTGTCGCTCTGCACGGCAAGCAGCATGACCGGCGCATCGGCCGGGTTCGTCTTGCGATAGCTCGGCGGCGTCGTCAGATTGTCGGGCAATTGCCGCGTGGCATGCGAGATCGCTGCCTGCACGTCGGCTGCGGCCGCATCGATGTTGCGATTGAGATCGAACTGCAGCACGATGCTGGTGTTGCCGAGCGAGTTGGTCGCGCTGATTTCGCTGATGCCGGGAATGGTCTCGAACTGCTTGATCAGCGGCGTCGCAACCGAGGTCGCCATCGTCTGCGGCGAGGCGCCGGTCAGCTGCGCCGAGACGTTGATGGTCGGGAAAGTCGACCTGCGGCAGAGCTGCCACCGGCACGAGCTGATAACCGGCAAGACCGGCCAGCACGACGCCGATGGCCAGAAGCGTCGTCGCGACAGGCCGCTGGATACAGAAATTCGGGATCATTGGCTCGCGCTCCACCGCGATCGTTTCGGTCTGCTGCGTCGCTGGTCGGCGGAAGCGACGTTCTGCGTCTTGTCGTTGAACTGCTCGTTGACCTGCTGCTGGTCGACAAGCTGCGCCTGACCTTCGACGACCACATGGTCGCCTTCCGAAAGCCCGTTGGCGATGGCGCGTGAAGCCACCGTTGGCGCGGGCGACGGTCACGGGCGTCAGCTTAGACCTTGCCGTCCTTGACGACATAGGCGAAGAAGCCGTCCGGGCCGGGGCTGACCGCAACCGTCGGCACGACGATCTGCTGTTCGTGATTGTTGAAGTGGACGACGAGGTTGACCGACTGGCCGGGCCAGAGCGCGCCGGAGGCGTTCTCGAACTTCGCCTTGGCGAGGATCGTACCGGAGGCGGTGTCGACCGTATTGTCGTAGAAGCTGATCTGCGCCCTGGCGCGACTTGCCCTTGGTCGAATCGCGGAGCCGTCGTGACATCGACGGGACCGGCTCGCAAGCGACTGCTTCAACTCGACGCAGATTGCTTTCCTGCAGGTGAAATTTCACATAGATCGGATCGTATTTGGCGATCGTCACGATGGCCGTGCCGGCACTGACGAAAGCGCCCAGTGCTGAGGACGATATCGCCAAGCCGGCCGTCGAACGGCGCGCGGATCTCGCGTGTGCTCGAGCAGCACCTGATCGGACGCAAGCGACGCCTTGTCGCCCTCGACGGTGGCCGCAGCCGTGTCGCGGGCGGCTTTGGCCTGGTCGTAGGTCTGTTGCGTGCCGGCGTTCTGCGTCGAATAGATCGTGCGCGCGTGTCAGTGCCGTCTCGGCTTCCGAGAGTGTTGCAGTGTCGCGGACGATCATCGCATTGTCCTTGTCGACCGCTGCCTGTGCGGTGCGGTCGTCGAGCTTCGCGATCAGGTCGCCCTGTTTGACCGTTGCGCCATCGGTCGCAACGATCGAGGTGATGATGCCCTGTTCCTGCGCGGCGATCGTCGTGGTGTCGATGGCTTCCGCCCAGCCGGAAGCCGTCACGTCCCTAGGCAGCGCGGTCTTCACTGCGGCGACCGTCTTGACGAGTGTGCGGGCCGCCACTGCCCCGCCGGTTATGTGCCCGCCGCCTTGCTGGCCAGTCTGCGCCTGGCCGGCGGCAGTCTGTTGCGTACCGCCGCCTTGGTCGGCGGGCTTCCTGATCAATTGCGAGACATAAGGAAGTTGGGCGACAAAGGGAATCCTGTAGCCAAATTGCCAGACGCCGACGGCAGCTACAGCAATGACGCTGAACGGTTATCCAAAATTTCTTCATTCGTGAGACCGGTGTTGGCGGGTTGCGCGAAGTTTTCCGGTCTCAACTGTGCCACAGATATTGCAGCGCGAAAACGCCGCGACCCTTGTCACATAACTCGTTATAACGGCTTACAATTTCGTAATGATCGCATATGCGCTTTTCGGGCCTGCCTTCAGACCGACCGCGCCGCGCCGCCGTCGCAGCGGATCAGCGAGCCGGTGATATAGCTTGCCGGCTGGCTGCAGAGGAAAGCGGCGGTTGCGGCAAACTCTTCCACCTTGCCGTAACGCCCGGCAGGAATGCGCGCTTCCTTGTCGCTGCGGATTTCCTCCATGCTTTTGCCGGTGCGCTTGGCGGCTGCGCCATCGAGCTCATCGAGACGTCCGGTCAGGATGCTGCCGGGGAGCAGCAGGTTGGTCGTCACGCCGTAGCTTGCGACTTCCGAGGCGAGCGTCTTGCTCCAGCCGGCAAGGGCAGGGCGCAGCGTGTTGGAAAGCGCCAGATTGGCGATCGGCTCGATGACGCCGGACGAGGCGACTGTGAGGATGCGACCCCAGCCTTGCGCCTTCATGCCCGGAAGCAGGGCGTTGGTCAGCGAGATGACCCGCAGCACCATGGAGAAGAAATAGGTCTCGAGCTTTTCCGCCGTCATGTCCTCGGTCGTTCCGGGCGTCGGGCCGCCGGTATTGTTGACGAGGATATCGAGGCCGCCGAATTTTTCCTTCACGGCTGTCGTCACCGTCTCGACGAAACTCTCGTCGGCGAGATCGGCCCAGATCCAGTCGGCCTTGCCATTGCCTTCGGCGTTGATCGCCTTGCAGTTCGCTTCAAGCTGCTCGCCGCTGCGGCCGCAAAGAAGCACATTCGCGCCTTCGCGCGCCAGCGCAACCGCAATGCCGTGGCCAAGCCCGCGCGACGAAGCCAGAACGAGTGCACGTTTGCCCTTGATGCCGAGATCCATGATGTCCCTCCAGATGGTTCGGCTTCTGTATAAGACGCAGCGGACGGAAAAGGGAAGGGCAGATCTGCCATCTGCAGCCGGACAGTAATTGACGTTAACGTAAGCGTCATATAATCTTCGGATGGAGGAACTATCATTGTGCGAATTGGAGGATCGGCTGTCGCTTCCCGGCTCGACAATGCTTTCCGGTTTTGACAAGAGAATGACCCGATGATGGGGTTATGGCCGCTTGCGCGGCCAAGCGGAGACGGATGAATGACCGAGGCGACTGAACTGCCCGAACGCGAGAGCATGGAATTCGACGTGGTGATCGTCGGCGCCGGGCCTGCCGGTCTTTCGGCTGCGATCCGGCTGAAGCAGGTCAATCCGGAACTCTCGGTCGTCGTGCTGGAGAAGGGCGCCGAAGTCGGCGCGCATATCCTCTCGGGCGCCGTGGTCGATCCGATCGGCATCGACCGGCTGCTGCCCGGCTGGCGCGACGAGGAGGGCCATCCCTTCAAGACCGAAGTGACCGCCGACCACTTCCTGGCTGCTCGGTCCGGCCGGCTCCATTCGCCTGCCGAATGTCGCTGATGCCGCCGCTGATGAACAATCACGGCAACTACATCGTCTCGCTCGGCAACGTCTGTCGCTGGCTCGCCGACCAAGGCCGAAGAACTCGGCGTCGAGATCTATCCGGGCTTTGCCGCCACCGAAGTGCTCTACAACGACGAAGGCGCGGTCATCGGCGTCGCCACCGGCGACATGGGCATCGAGAGGAACGGCGAGCCCGGCCCGAACTATACCCGCGGCATGGAGCTGCTCGGCAAATATACCCTGATCGGCGAGGGCGTGCGCGGCTCGCTCGCCAAGCAGCTGATCGCCAAGTTCGACCTCCAGAAGGACCGCGAGCCGCAGAAATTCGGCATCGGCCTCAAGGAGCTCTGGCAGGTGAAGCCCGAGAACCACAAGCCGGGCCTGGTGCAGCACTCGTTCGGCTGGCCGCTCGGCATCAAGACCGGCGGCGGCTCGTTCCTCTATCACCTGGAGGACAATCTCGTCGCCGTCGGCTTCGTCGTCCACCTCAACTACAAGAACCCCTATCTCTATCCCTTCGAGGAGTTCCAGCGCTTCAAGACGCATCCGGCGATCCGCGGCACCTTCGAGGGCGGCAAGCGCCTGTCCTATGGTGCGCGCGCCATCACCGAGGGCGGCTACCAGTCGGTGCCGAAGCTGTCCTTCCCGGGCGGCGCGCTGATCGGCTGTTCGGCCGGTTTCGTCAACGTGCCGCGCATCAAGGGCAGCCACAATGCGGTGCTGTCCGGCATGCTGGCGGCCGACAAGATCGCCGCGGCGATTGCCGCGGCCGCGCCAATGACGAGGTCGATCGAGATCGAGAACGAATGGCGCGCAGAGCGACATCGGCAAGGACCTGAAGAAGGTCCGCAACGTCAAGCCGCTCTGGTCGAAGTTCGGCACCGCGCTCGGCGTGGCGCTCGGCGGGCTCGACATGTGGACCAACCAGCTCTTCGGCTTCTCCTTCTTCGGCACGCTGAAGCACGGCAAGACCGATGCGGCGTCGCTGGAACCGGCCTCCAAGCACAAGCCGATCGCCTATCCGAAGCCGGATGGCGTGCTGACCTTCGACCGCCTGTCCTCGGTGTTCCTGTCGAACACCAACCACGAGGAAGACCAGCCGGTGCATCTGCAGGTCAAGGACATGGACCTGCAGAAGTCGTCCGAACACGACATCTATGCCGGTCCGTCGACCCGCTACTGTCCGGCCGGCGTCTACGAATGGGTGGAGAAGGACGGCAAGCCGACCTTCGTCATCAACGCCCAGAACTGCGTCCACTGCAAGACCTGCGACATCAAGGACCCGAACCAGAACATCAACTGGGTGCCGCCGCAGGGCGGCGAGGGACCGGTCTATCCGAATATGTGAGCTCGGCCAGGCTTGATTTTCATGGGCCATTGAAGCTGCCAGAGCCGAAATGAAAACGGGGCCCATCGGACCCCGTCAGCATGTTCAGAGCAGCGTCCCGCTGAGGATGAGCAGGGCGACGGAGAAGTAGATCACCAGACCGGTCACATCGACCAGCGTGGCGACGAAGGGCGCCGACGCGCTGGCGGGGTCGAGACGCAGCCTCTGCAGCAGGAAAGGCAGCATCGAGCCGCAGATCGAACCGAAGGTGACGATGCCGATCAGGGCGGCGAACACCGTCACTCCGACCAGCAGCCAGTGCTGGCCGTAGTCAAAGAGGCCGATTTGCTGCCACAGCACGATACGGGCGAAACCGACGAGTCCGAGGATGGACCCGAGCACGATGCCGGTCGGCAGCTCGCGCAAGAGCACCCGCCACCAGTCGGAAAGCTTCAGCTCGCCGAGCGCCAGCGCCCGGATGATCAGCGAAGTCGCCTGCGAGCCGGAATTGCCGCCCGAGCTCATGATCAGCGGGACGAACAGCGTCAGCACGATCGCCTTTTCCAGCTCGCCTTCGAAATGCTGCATGGCGCTTGCCGTCAGCATTTCGCCGAGGAAGAGGGCGGCAGAGCCAGCCGGCCCGCTTGCGGATCATGCCCGCGAAGCCGATCTTCATGTAGGGCTTGCCGAGCGCTTCCATGCCGCCGAACTTCTGCGCGTCTTCGGTCGTATCGGCGATCATCGTGTCGATGACGTCGTCGACGGTGACGATGCCGAGCATGTGGCCGTCGTCGCTGACGACCGGCAGCGCCAGCAGGTTGTGCTTGCGGATCAGCCGTGCGACATCCTCCTGCTTCATCAGCGGATCGCAGCGAACGAGGCCGCCCTTCTGGGCGACGGAGAGGATCGATGCCTCCGGCTCGCCGGTGATAAGGCGGCGCAACGTCACGACATGGTCAGCAGCCTGCGTGCGCGCATCGAGTACATAGATCGCATAGACGGTCTCGCGAGAGCGCTCGACCTGGCGAACATGGTCGAGCGTCTGCGCAACGGTCCAGGTATCCGGCACGCTGACGAATTCGGTCGTCATGATGCCGCCTGCCGTGCGCGGCGGGTAGCCCATCAGGTGCTTGATCGGCGAGCGCAGTCGGGCGCGTCGAGCCTCGCGAAGAGGGCGGCGCGCGCATCGTCGTCCAGTTCAAGGAAGATGTCGGCGACGCGGTCGTTCGCGGTGGCGTTCAGCAGCCGCGCGGCATGCTCGACCGGCATTTCGGCGAGGATTGCGGCAGCGTTGTGCAGTTCCGGCCTGTCGAGAATGCGAACGGCCTTCTGCTGCGGCAGCGTGGCGAGGATAGCCGCTGCCTCGGAAATTTCGAGGGCGTTCAGACGCTCGACGCGCTCTGCGGTGGTGACTGCACCGCAGGCTGTCGTTGGTGAAGAAACGGGCGGCATGGCCTGCCCGCAGGGGGAAGCGATTGATGTTCATTGGCTCGCCTTTCCGTCGATCCGCCGTAGCGTCCGATCGGGCGAGCCCGACAGGAGTCGGTCAGCGCACGACGGCCGCGTACGGCAAAGGCAATCGACTGCTACTGTCGCTTGGCATCGGGTTGATGGCTCCGTTGATATCCGCGGAAAACGCTTGTCGTCCACGTGTTGCAAGCCCTTGCTCCTCCGTTCCGGAAAAGTCAAGTGGCGGGGTTGGTTAGTGCCATAATGCCGCACTCGCGCGCGGCATTATTCGTGAGCATGATGTATCGGCGGTTGCCGTCACCGCGCAGCCTCCGGCCACGCGGTGCGGGTCAAAAGCCGGCGAGAACCGCCTTGCCCTTCATCCTGCCGCTTTCGATCATCGCATGCGCCTTCTTCAGGTTGGCCGCGTTGATCGTGCCGACGGTTTCGCTGAGCGTCGTGCGGATTTTGCCGGCGTCGACGAGCTCCGAAATCTTGTTGAGCAGCTTATGCTGCTCGATCATATCCGGCGTCGAGAAGAGCGGCCGTGTGAACATCAGCTCCCAATGGACCGAGACCGACTTGCGCTTGAAGGGCATGACGTCGAGCACCTTCGGATCATCGATCAGTGCGAAGCGGCCCTGCGGCGCGATCGCCTCGACGATTTCGGCGATGTGGCTGTCGGTGTTCGTGGTCGAGAAGATGAAAGCCGGAGCGCCGATGCCGAGCGCGGCAACCTGAGGCGCGATCGGCTTCGAGTGGTCGACGACATGATGGGCGCCGAGTTCCTTCACCCACTCCTGCGTTTCCGGCCGTGAAGCGGTGGCGATCACCGTCAGATCGGTCAGCGCACGGGCGATCTGGATGGCGATCGAGCCGACGCCGCCGGCGCCGCCGATGATGAGCATCGAGCGTGCCGCGCCGGGCACCGGATCCTGAACCTTCAACCGGTCGAACAGCGTCTCATAAGCGGTGATCGACGTCAGCGGCAGTGCGGCGGCGGCTGCGAAATCGAGGCTCTTCGGCTTGCGGCCGACGATGCGCTCGTCGACGAGATGAAATTCCGCGTTCGAGCCCGGGCGGTCGATCGCACCGGCATAGATAGACTTCGTCTCCGGCCTTGAAGAGCGTGACGTCCGGCCCGACGGCCTTGACGATGCCGGCGGCGTCCCAGCCGAGCACCTTCAGTTCGTCTGCCGGCGGAGCGGACTGCTTGCGCACCTTCGTATCGACCGGATTGACGGAAACGGCCTTGATCTCGACGAGCAGGTCGTGGCCCTTCGCTTCCGGGATCGGCAGGTCGACATCGATCAGCGAGGTCTCGGCGGAAATGGGCTGCGGGATCTTGTAGGCGACGGCGCGCATGGGGAAACTCCTGTGTTTGTTGCAGACAGGTTAGATGCGCATTGTGCTCAAGGGGCGCAAGAATGCACAAATTCTGTACGTAGTACCAAAAAGATACTGTCGAAGGTCACTGCCGCGCCAAGCTGACGAAGAATTTTCCACACTGGACGCCGCTTGGTGAGACGCTGAAACCGGTTATTCGCGCATTGGCGGACTGGGGGTGGCGAATGTGTATTCCGCCACCCGAATGGTCTCGTACTAAGCGATCCTTCATGCGCTCCGGGCGCTGCGCTCCAGGCGTAGCGAGGCAGCGTAAACGAAGAGGCCGAGGACGGACAGAACGGCGCCGACATAGCCGGTTGCCGCAAAGCCGTAGCCCCAGGCGATGACAAGACCGCCGAGCCAGGCGCCAAGCGCATTGGCGATATTGAAGGCCGAGTGATTGGAGGCGGCGGCAAGCGTCTGCGCATCGGCTGCAACATCCATCAGCCGCGTCTGCAGGGCAGGACCGGCGGCAAAACCGCAGCCGACGAGAAAGACGCAGAGCGACAGCATGACGGGGCTTGACGCGGTCAGCGAAAACAGCGTCAGCACGACGATATTGAAGACCAGCGAGCCGCCGATCGTGCCCATGATCGACTTGTCGGCGAGCCAGGAGCCGACGAGGTTGCCGGCGTTCATGCCGAGGCCGAAGAGGATCATCATCACGGGAACCATGCTTTCCGGCAGCATGGCGACCTTCATGGTGGTCGCCGGCGATATAGCTGAACATCGCGAACATGCCGCCGTAGCCGACGGCTGCGATGCCGAGCGTCAGCAATACCTGCGGCCGCCTGAAGGCGCCGAGTTCGCGCAGGAAGCTTGCGCCTTCATCCACCTGATCCGCGGCACGTAGATACCAGATCAGCGCCACCGTCACGAGGCCGATGACGCCGACCGACGTGAAGGCGACGCGCCAGTCGAGCGACTGGCCGAAAAAGGTTGCGAGCGGCGTGCCGAGCAGGGTCGCGATCGTGAGGCCGAGCATGACCCGGCCGACGGCGCGGGCCCGCTTGTGCACCGGCACCATCGAGGCGGCGACGAGCGCGGCGACGCCGAAATAGGCGCCATGCGGCAGGCCGGTGATGAAGCGCATCACGATGAAGCTCTCGAAGGTCGGCGCCATCGCGCTCACGATGTTGCCGACGGCGAAAATGCCCATCAGCAGCAGAAGCAGCGAGCGCCGGGCCATCTTGGCGGCAAGGACGGCGATCACCGGCGCACCGATGACGACGCCGAGCGCATAGGCGCTGATGACATAGCCGGCCTGCGGGGTCGTTACCGAGAAAGTATCGGCCACATTCGGCAGCAGGCCCATGATCGCGAACTCGCCAGTGCCGATGCCGAAGCCGCCACAGGCGAGAGCCAGCTGAACCAGGGCTACCGCCATGGGCGAGGGCGGCTTCCGAAACCGGGCTGGAATCGATGGAATCGTCTACGGCAATCTGGCTCACGCGAGCTCCTGAGGCATGTCTTGCAGGGCAGACGATCCGGAAAGCTTCAGCGTGGGAGGATGTCGGCCGTTATATGGCGGGCGGGAGGTGGAGAGCGGAGTCTCCATCGTTGGCGTTATGAGCGATCGTACCGTGAGCGTCGAGTGCGTTTTTCGCAGTGCAGCGTCCTGCTATCTGCATACGTCCATTGCAATATTTGCGTTTGTGCGTTCCGCGGACCTGTCTCGCAGCGAGCGCGCGGCGCTTGAAATGGAAGAGGCTCAGACCAATGTAGGCACACAGGACTGAGACGCGCGATGCGGGGAGCGGCACGCCTGATGAAGCTTGTAGGTTTTTTCAATAAAGACGGCGGCACCTTCAGGACCACCGACATGGAGGCCTATGAAAAGCGGGCGGAGGCGACCTTTCGGGAAGCGGGGCATGACTTCGAGGCCATCGTCTTTTCCGGAAAGGAGATCGTTCCGGCGATGGAGCGCGCTGCCCGGCGCGACGACATCGACGGCATCGTTGCGGGCGGCGGCGACGGCACCATTTCGGCGGCGGCCTCGATCGCCTGGAAGAACGGCGTCGCCCTCGGCGTCATCCCCGCCGGGACCATGAACCTCTTTGCCCGCTCGCTGAAGGTGCCGCTCGATATCTGGCAGGCGCTTGATGTGCTCGCCACCGGCGAAGTCGATCATGTCGACATTGCAAGCGCCAACGGCCGCCCCTTCATCCACCAGTTTTCCGCCGGGCTTCATGCGCGCATGGTGCGCTACCGCAACTCCTACAGCTATCGCTCCCGCCTCGGAAAGATGCGCGCCAGCATCCGCGCCGGCTTTCGGCGTCGTGCTCAATCCGCCGGAATTCGAGGTCGAATTCCAGGCGCTCGGCGTGCGCGAGAGGCGCCGCGTATCGGCCATCTCCGTCTCCAACAATCCCTTCGGCGAGAACGCGCTGCTTTATGCCGATAACCTGCGCAGCGGCGAGCTCGGCTTCTATACCGCAAAGCCGCTGAAGCCGGTCGGCGTCGCGCGTCTTGCCGTCGATATGCTGCGCGGCAAGGTGCGCGAAAATGCCGACGTCATGGTCATGCATCCGGCCGAAGTGCACCTGCATTTCCCGAAGCTGAGCGCAAAGGCCAATTGCGTCATGGACGGCGAGCTTTTGCCGCTCGAGCGCGATGTTTCCATCAAGCTGCATCCCGAAGAGCTGAAGGTGCTGGTCAAGCAGGGCCTCGCCGCGCAGGTGGAGCGAGGCCGAACGCCGCGAACCGGCGGCATAGGTCCTAAATTCGCGGCAGATAGGTCCGGTAGTCGAAATCCGAGACCGTGCGCAGATAGGTGATCGCTTCCTTGCGCTTGGTGTCGCCGTAGAGCTTCTGGTACCGCTCGCCGAAGATATCGGCGATGAAGGGCGACGCGCGGAAGGCCTCGACCGCCGTCAGGAAATCATGCGTCAGCCGCTTCGTGTTTTCCGGCACATGCGACGGCGTCGTTTCCTCGCCGGGATCGAGCTCGTTGTCGAGGCCGAGCAGCATGCCGCCGAGAATTGCCGCGAGCAGCAGATAGGGATTGGCATCGGCGCCGGCGACGCGATGCTCGATGCGCGCTGCCGGCCCGTCCTTGTCCGGAATGCGGATTGCCGTGCCGCGATGGCCGGTGCCCCAGGTGAGATCGACCGGCGCAAAGGAGCCCGGCTGAAAGCGGCGATAGGAATTGGCGAAGGGCGCAAAGATGAGCTGCGCCTCGCGCATGGTGTTGAGCATCCCGGCACAGACGGATTTCAGCCGCTTCGGCTCGCCGCCCTTGGCGTCGAGGATGTTGCGGCCATCCTTGTCGATGATGCTGGCATGCACATGCAGCCCCGAACCGGCATGATCGGAATAGGGCTTGGCCATGCAGGTCGATTTCAGCCCGTGCTTGCGCGCCGCCTGTTCGGCGATGCGCTTGAGGTAGATGCAGTCGTCGGCCGCCGCCAGGGCATCGGGCCGGTGCAGCAGGTTGATCTCGAACTGGCCGGGGCCGAACTCCGCCGTCGTCGCATCCGCCGGCAGGCTCTGCGCCTTGGCATAGGCACGCACCGTCTGCAGATAGTCGTCGAGCGCATCGACGGCGCTCATGTCGTAGAGCTGGAAACCGTTCGGCTCGCCGCGATAGCTGAGGCTTTTCGGCGGAGAGGGCCGGCCGGTATCGCGCCAGTCCGGCTCCACCACGTAGAATTCGAGTTCCGTCGCGACGACGGGAGTGAGGCCGCGCTCGTCGTAGCGCTTCAGCACCGCTGCCAGGATCGCCCGCGGATCCATGAAGCTCGGGCTGCCGTCGAATTCGTGCATGGTGGCGAGCACCTGCATCGAGCCTTCCGGCGCCCAGGGCATCGGCGCAAGGCTGCGCGCATCGGGCAGGCAGTTGCCATCCGGATCGCCGATCGTCAGCGACAGGCCGGTGATGTCGTCATTGTCGTCGCCCCAGATATCCAGCGATTGCGTCGAGGTAGGCAGGCGCACTTCGCCTGCCCAGATTTTCTTCTGGGCGTCGAGCGGGATCTGCTTGCCGCGCAGGTCGCCGTTCATGCCGACAATCAGGATCTCGATCCGCGGTTCGCCCTCCGCAGCCTTGCCGTGCACGATGTCAGCCGTCATGATCTTGAAAATCCCCTCGGACAAGGCCAAGGTCGTAGCTCATTGAGACGAGCCTTTCAATCTCCGGGGGTGTTTTGCAAATCATGTCCGATACTTACCCGCTCTCAAATCTCGCCGCCATCGATGCCGCCCACCATCTGCATCCCTTCTCCGACATGAAGAAGCTGAATGCCGACGGCACGCGCATCATCCAGCGCGGCGAGGGCGTCTACATCTGGGACAGCCAGGGCAAGAAGTATCTGGACGGTTTTGCCGGGCTCTGGTGCGTCAATGTCGGCTATGGCCGCAAGGAGATCGCCGATGCCGTCATGCGGCAGATGAACGAGCTGCCCTATTACAACACCTTCTTCGGCACCACGACGCACGCCCACGACGCTGCTCGCCGAGAAGGTGACGTCACATGCCGGTCCGCGCTTCAACCATGTCTTCTTCACCGGTTCCGGATCGGAAGCAAACGACACCTGGTTCCGCATGGCGCGTGTCTACTGGAGCGCGGTCGGCAAGCCGTCGAAGAAGATCGTGATCGCCCGCAAGAACGGCTATCACGGTTCGACGGTCGCCGGCGCCAGCCTCGGCGGCATGAAATACATGCACGAGCAGGGCGACCTGCCGATCCCCGGCATCGTCCATATCGGCCAGCCCTATTGGTATGGCGAAGGCGGCGATCTTTCGCCCGCCGAATTCGGCCTCAAGGTGGCTCGCGAACTGGAGGCCAAGATCGATGAACTCGGCGAGGAGAATGTCGCCGCTTTCGTCGCCGAACCGGTGCAGGGTGCTGCCGGCGTCATCATCCCGCCGGAGACCTACTGGCCGGAGATCGCCCGCATCTGCAAGGCGCGCAACATCCTGCTCGTCTCCGACGAAGTGATCTGCGGCTTCGGCCGCCTCGGCGAATGGTTCGGCCATCAGTATTTCGGCGTCGAGCCCGATTTCGCGCCGATCGCCAAGGGCCTGTCCTCGGGCTATCTGCCGATCGGCGGCGTGCTCGTCAGCGATCGCATCGCCGATGTGCTGATCAACGAGGTCGGCGACTTCAACCACGGCTTCACCTATTCCGGCCACCCGGTCTGCGCCGCGGCGGCACTGGAAAACCTGCGCATCATCGAGGATGAAAAGCTGGTCGAGCGCGTGCGCGACGACATCGGCCCCTATTTCGCCAAGAGCCTGGAGTGCTCTCGGCGACCACGACCTCGTCGGCGAAGCGGTCAGCGTCGGTCTGATGGGCGGCTCTGCAGATTGACTGCCGGCAAGAAGACGCGCACTCGCTTCGAAAAGCCTGACGCGGTCGGCGCTCTGGTCCGCAACCATGCGCTGGCGAACGGCCTCGTCCTGCGGGCCACCGCCGACCGCATGCTGGCGTCTCCGCCGCTGGTGATCAGCCACGAAGAAGTCGACGAAATGGCGCGGATCGCAAAGATCGCCCTTGATGCTGCCTGGAAGGAGCTGAAGTGAGCGCTGCGGCTACTGAACCTGCGCGTTCATCCATGCGTAGCCGAACCGGTAGCTGTCGCCGCCAGAGGCGTAGTGATAGGGCACATCGATCAACCGACGGCTAGGTGCGACAGTGCCGCAGGCTTCGGCCGTGACTTGAGCCAATCCACGAGCATCGGCGCGGCATGCGCCGATGTCGTCTTCTGCGCCGATCGTTCCAGACGAAGAGCACCGGCTCGTCTGCCTCGACACTCAGGATCGCGGCCTTGAACGCCGGGTAAGTCCGGTGAGATGACGGTCGTTCCCGGAAATGCCTGCCGAGATTTCCGGCAAGCCAGGCTGCTCGTCGGCAACGATCAGCCGCGGGCGCGGCTTGCCCTTTGCAAGAGTGCCGTTGCAAGCTGGGCGTAGGGACGTGTTCAGCCGCTCGTAGTGGTCGGTAGACGCGGCAGCGGCGACGCTGCCGAAAAGGGCCGCCGGAACAGCGATCATGATGATAGCGACGATCGGCATGAAACGGCGAAAGGCGTCTCCGGGCATCGATATCTCGCTGCCTCGATCTTCAGGCAGAAATAAAGGGGCGCGATGAAGAGGATGCGGAACCAGCCAGCGATCCTTGACGTCGGCGCGCCGCCGAAGACGACCAGGAGCAGGATCCCGAGGGCGGCGAAGAGCATCATCCGCTCGAGGAGCCGCGTCCACGCGAAGACGCCGGCAGTGAGGCCGAAGAACGGCTTGCCGAAGACGATGCGCAAAGACAATCAGCGGTCGATCGCGCGCAAAAGCCGATGATGGCGAGAACGAGCGAGCCGGTGCCGATCGCGACCTGCAGCGAGTAGCTCGCATCGCCACTCGTCGGTCAGCTTTCTCCAGGGTTCGTGTCGTTGCCGAAGCCGAGATTGTCCTTCAGCCAGAAGAGTGCGGCAGGGTGATGACGAACGCCACTGCTGCCGTCAGCACCAGCCGCCAGTCGAAGATCCGCTTACGCATCTGCGGCATCCGCCAGCGCCGCCAGAAGGCCGCGGCGGGCAGGAGTGCGAAATTGTATTTGGAAAGCAGGCCGATGCCGATGCCGAGCCGGCGACGAGATAGGAAGCGAGACCGGGCTGCTTCAGACGTCCGGACGAAGCCGTAGAGGAACATGCTCGCCGAGAAAGAACACCGCGACCGTGTGCGTCAGGTCGCGCTGCATTTCGAAGGCGACCTGCGGAATGCGTCAGCAGGCCGAGCGTCGCGATTGCCACAAGGGCACGTGTCGCGCAGGATGCATGCCGCGCCGTCAGGCCGTAAAGGGCGTAGGACGCAAAGAGCAGACGATTCTTGACGACCGAAAGCGTCGCGAGCGAGACGCCCGCGACCGAGAAGACGAAATATTGCAGCCAGTTATAGAACGGCGGCTGGGGACCATAGCCGGCGGCAAGCCATTGCGAACGGAAGGACCTGCTCGGCCTCATCGAGGCCGAGCGTCGGCGGGATCGCCATGCGGACCGCGACCTGCACCACGAAATAGGCGGCGAGCAGGGCGAAAATCCATCGCATATCGATCGAAGGCTCGTGTCTCGCTCGGTCATGTCAGCTTCCGGTCGAACCCAGGCGTAGCCGAGCGCAAACTGTCGCCCTGCTGCCGAAGTGGTAGGGAAGCGCCAGCGTACCGATCTCGTCCGGTTCGATGCCGCTGTTCGTCAGCCAGGCCGACAGGTCGTCCGGCATCGGCGCATCCTGCGGCAGTCGCCGTCTTCCTGCCGCGCCAGACGAGGAGCAGCGGCCGCTTCGGCGGCAGCATCCGCCGGAATGCCGCGGCCGGGAAATCCGGAGATCATGACCGGTACGTCCGGCAACTGCAGCCGCATGATTTCCGCCGACATAGCGTGTCGCTGGCGATGACGAGGGCCGGGTGCTGCTTGTCGCGTCATCGCGCTTGCGCGAAACCCGCAAACGGAACGTTCGGCTTCGCTGTACGATCCGATGTACTCCGGCGCCGACGACCCTTGCGGCCAAGCGCGATCAGCACGCAGGCCATCAGCACCGGCAACGGCTGCCCAGAAAACGGCTTGCAGCCCGGCGAAAGATCGCGGCCGGCCGCTTCGCAGCTTCGCGGAAGAAATAGAGCGGCAGCACCAGCAGGAACGGGTCGAGCCAGCGTTCGCGGACATGTGGTCGCGCCGGTGTACAAGACGATCACCACGACGATGCCGACGAGGCTGGCGAGCATCATCCGCTCCATCAGCCGAGTCCAGCGATCGCCCGCCGAAAGCGCCCGGATGAAATCCCGGCGGAAGGCGGCGGCGAAAATGGCGACGGGCAGCGCCGCGAACGCGATGATCGCGACGACAAGGGACGAGCAGGCCCTTCGCCCGCCTGCAAGCATCGTCTCGCTCGCCGCCGTCGACCATCTTGCTCAGCGTGTCGGAGGACGCCAGTTCGAGTTGCTCGTGCAGCCAGACGCGATGCGGCAGGACGATGACGCCAGCGCGACTGATCAATCGCCAGCCAGCATGCGCCAGTCGAAGCATCCGGCGCCGCCATTCGGCATCGGGCCGGATGCGCGGCAGTCGCGACGAACAGGCATCAGCGCAAAATTGTATTTCGAGATCAGCGCCAATGCCGGTCGCTAGCCCGAGAACGAGATAGCTGCCGACGCTCGGGCCGCTCGAGTGTCCGGAAGAAGCCGTAGAGGAACAGCGACGTTGCGCAAAGAGCAGCGCCACCGTATGCGTCAGATCCTGCTGCGCCATGTAGGAGACCTGCGGCAGGGTGATCAGCGCCAGCATCGCGACCGGCTGCAGCACCTCGTCCTTCAGCGCTTCCCGCGCGGCAAGGCCGTAGAAGACGTAACACAGAAAAAGCAGGATGTTCTTCGGAACGCTCAGCGCCCAGATCGACAGGCCCGTCACCGAAACGATGGCATATTGCAGCCAGTTGTAGAACGGCGGCTGCGGGCCATAGCCCGCCAGCAGATATTGCGAGTAGAAGGATTGCTCCGCCTCGTCGAGTTCCAGCGAATGCGGCAGGGCGGCGCGAAGCGCGATGTTCAGCAGGAAATAGACTGCAAGGAGCAGGCTCGCGGTGCTGATCGTCCTGCCGCGCGCTCAGCATCGCCCCGCCGGTTTGTCAAACTTCGCTTCCATCGAAAATCTGCCGCACGATGTAGTTCGGCGACGCATCGTCGCGATAGTAGGTGCGCGCAATCATTTCCGCCAGAATGCCGGTGGTGATCAACTGCACCGACGACAGCAGGAGGACGACGCCGACCATCAGCATCGGGCGTGTGCCGATATCGTTGCCCAGAATGAATTTGTCGAAGAAGAGGTAGAGCAGGATCAGCGTCGCGATCGCGCCGAGGCCAAGGCCGAGAGAGCCGAAGAAATGGCCGGGCCGCGCCTTGTAGCGCATGAAGAACATCACCGACAGCAGGTCGAGGATCACGCGGAAGGTGCGCGAGATGCCGTATTTCGACTGGCCGTGCTGGCGGGCATGGTGGGTAACGGGCATTTCGCCGATGCGCGAGCTCGGGACGACGCCTGCGACCCAGGCGGGGATGAAGCGGTGCATTTCGCCCATCAGCTTCACCTGCTTGATGATCGAGGCGCGGTAGATCTTCAGGCTGCAGCCGTAGTCGTGCAGCTTCACGCCGGTGATGCGGCCGATCAGGTAATTGGCGCACCAGGAGGGGATCTTGCGAAGCAGCAGCCCGTCCTTGCGGTTCTTGCGCCAGCCGACCAGAAGATCGAGTTCGCGACGCTCCAGTTCGGAGACCATCGACGGAATGTCCTTCGGATCGTTCTGCAGGTCGCCGTCCATCGTCGCGATCAGCCGGCCCTGCGCCGTGTCGATGCCGGCCTGCATGGCGGCGGTCTGGCCGAAATTGCGCTGCAGCTCGACGATCCTGAGCGTGAGCCCTTCGCGTCCGACATACTTGCGGGCGTTGACGAGCGTTGCATCGGTGCTGCCGTCATCGACCAGGATGAGCTCCCACCGGCTGGGATAGGCCGACATCGCATCGCATATGCGCTCGACGAGCGGGCCGACGCTTTCCTCTTCGTTGAAGACCGGCACCACAAGCGAAAGTTCGAGCGATTGGGTCAGATCATTTGCGCTTTGAAGCGACTCGGACGTTGTCTGCAACTCTTATTGCTCCTAAAAGGCCGTGACGGCCAATCGAGCGGCGTTTCGGCCGCTGAAGTCAGGAAGCCTAGTACATGAACTCTCCGGTTGGCGCTAGCCGACAATCCTGGTTTGCGCGCAATCGCATGACGCTGCTGACAGTCGCGATCGTCGCGGCCTATGCGCTTTTCATCGAGTGGTTCTGGGGATGGTCGGCCATCATCGCTCAATGGGCCGCCGTCGGCGTCATCCCGATCCTCGTGGCGCTTATGCTTGCTGACCAGCACCTATTTCCTGCGGACATGGCGCATTCTCGACTACTTCCCGCGGGAGACGGCAGGTCAGTTTCGCACTCTTTTCCGAGTGACGCAGATTCATAATCTGCTCAATATCATGCTGCCGTTCCGCACCGGCGAGACAAGCTTTCCGGTCCTCATGCGCACGGAGTTCGGCATTCCGCTGACGCGGGGAACCTCCGCACTTCTGGTCATGCGTCTCCTCGATCTGCACGCGCTGCTTGCCGCAGCCGGCATGGGACTTGCGGCAGCCGCTCCAAACGCTGTCCTGGCCTGGATTTTGTGGGCCGCATTTCTGCTTGCTGCCCGTTGCGGCCTTTCTTGTGCGTCGGACCGTTGCTTCGCTTCAGCTTCAAGCTTTTTCCCGCCAAGGCGCAGCGCTTCCTTTCCGAGATCGAAAATGGCCTGCCGGTGAATGGCCTTGCATTCGCACGTGCCTGGGCCATGACGGCGGTGAACTGGCTGGTGAAGGTCGTCGTGCTCGCCTGGGCGCTCAGCCTCATGGGCGTTCTGCCGCTGACGGCAAGCTTCGGCGGCGCGCTCGGCGGCGAGCTTTCGTCGGTGCTGCCGGTCCATGCGCCAGGCGGCGTCGGCACCTATCCGGCGGGGATCACCGCAGGCGCAGTCGCCTTCGGCGCTTCGAGCGAGAAGGCGGCGCTCGCCGCGCTGGCCCAGGCGAGCATCAACGCACACCTGTTGATCATCGTCTCCGCCCTGACGGGAACGGCGATCTCACTGCCGCTCGGGCGCCGCCGTCAGCTCTGAGATCCGCTTTCGCAGGAAAGCCTGCTCGGGCCCTTGATGACAGAGGGATAGCGCGCGTTCGTAAGCCGCGATCGATTCCTCCCTGCGGTCCAGCTGCCGCAGGAAATCGGCGCGCGCGGAATGTGCAAGATGATAGCTGCCGAGTTTGCCGGATTCCATTACCCCCTCGATGAGCTCGAGCCCTCTCTGCGGCCCTTCCGACATTGCAATCGCCACGGCGCGATTGAGTTCGGCAACCGGCGAGGGCTGTGCTTCGATCAGCAGATCGTAGCAGGCGGCAATACGGGGCCAATTCGTCGCCTCCGGCGTTTTGGCCTTGGCATGTTCGGCGGCGATGGCTGCCTGGACGGTATAAAGACCGATTTCGACGGGCTCCATCGCCCGCCGCAAGAGCCTCAAACCTTCCTTTATCTTCCGCTGATCCCAAGTCGATCGATCCTGCTCGGCAAGCAGGATCAAACCGCCATCCGCCGCGCGCCGTGCAAGGCTGCGGGAATCCTGCAGCAGCATCAGCGAAAGCAGACCGGCGACATCCGGGTGCGGAAGAAGCTCTTCCACCAGCCGCGCCAGGCGGATCGCCTCGGCGGTCAGATCGGCCCGCGTGATCTCTGCGCCCGAAGAGGCGGAATAGCCTTCGTTGAAAACCAGGTAGATGACGTGCAGAACGCGGTCGAGCCGTTCAGGGAGTTCGTCAAGGTCGGGAACTTCGTAAGGAATGCCGGCCGAACGTATCTTGCTCTTCGCGCGCACGATGCGTTGCGCGACCGTCGGTGCCGAAACGAGGAATGCATGCGCGATCTCCTCGGTCGTCAGCCCGCAGACTTCGCGCAGCGCCATCGCCATCTGCGCATCGGCCGGAAGGGCCGGATGGCAGCAGGTGAAGATCAGCCGCAGCATATCGTCGCCAATGAGCTCCATGTCGCCGATCTCCGTCGCCTCGGCCTCGCCATAAAGACTGTCCTCGATATCCTTCAGCGAGGCATCGAAGCGCGAGCGGCGCCGGATATGGTCGATCGCCTTGTGACGGCCCGTGGAAACGAGCCATGAGAACGGATTGGCGGGAACACCGTCGCGCGGCCATGTGCGTGCTGCTGCCGCAAAGGCGTCGTGCAGCGCTTCCTCCGCACGGTCGAAATCGCCGAGCAGGCGGATGAGCGTTGCCAGCACCCTGCGCGATTGCGACCGGTAGATGTCCTCGATCAGTTTCTCCAAGCGTTACTCCGGTAAAGTCAGCATACGCACCGGCCGCAGTTCCACGGCACCGACACGCGCCGAAGGAATACGTGCGGCAATCGCCTTTGCCGCCGCATCGTCCGGCGCTTCGATGACGTAGAAGCCGGCAAGATGTTCCTTGGTCTCGACGTAGGGCCCGTCGGTCGCCTGCAGCGCATTGTTGCGAACCCGGAGCACCGTCGCCTTTTCCGGCATCTCCAGCGCATCCGCGTGGATCATGATGCCGTCGCGGCGAAGCTCCTCGTCGAAGCTGAAATGCGCCCTGACGATCTCGTCGGTCTCCTTCGGCGTCAGCGTGCCGTCGACGTCGGCGGAATTATAGATCAGACAAACATAGCGCATCTCTCATTCCCCGTCCTTGATCGAATAGGCAGGTCGCACCTCGATCGAGGCATATTCCACGATCGGAAAGGCCGAGGCGATCTCCGTCGCCTCGTCGATGTCCCTGGCTTCGAGCAACACGAAGCCGCCGAGATGTTCCTTGATCTCGGCAAAGGGGCCATCGGTCGCCGATAGAGTGCCGTTATGGGCGCGGACCGTCACCGCCGTCGACGGGTCGCGCAAGGCGAGGGCGGTGAGCAGATGCCCGCTGTCACGCCAGCGATCATCGCTCTCGATGCATTTTTGCGTGAGCGCATCCCACTCTTCCTGGGGCACGAGTTTGCTCTTTTCGGTGTCGAACCAGATCTGGCAGAGAAACTTCATAGGTCGCCTCCTAGCCATTCTTGAAATCGTGGATCGGCCGGACCTCGATGCTGCCGAGTTTCGCAAGCGGAATACCCGCCGCAACGCGGATCGCGTCGTTCAGATCCTTGGCCTCGATGAGGATGAAGCCGCCGAGCTGTTCCTTGGTCTCCGCATAGGGGCCATCGGTGACCGACATCTCGTTGTTGCGCACCCGCACCGTCACGGCCGTTTCCGGCGGCTGCAGCGCTTCCGCATGGATCATGTGGCCGCTTCCGGCGAGGTCCTCGTCATATCCGAGCGAATCCCTGTCGAGGGCCTTCTTTTCCTCCTCCGTCATGCGCTCGAGCACGGAAGGCTCGAACCAAACCTGGCACAGATATTTCATCGCTGACGTCCTCCTGGCTGCCTCTCACAGCCTGTTGACGAAGAGACTAGGCGGAATTCGACAGCAATGGAAAAAATCTTTGTTCGCGCTGCATTGTCGAAATGGCGGGCGCGCATTCGACAAGGCTCCATCGACCACATCGAGGAGCAACGGACATGGGAATCCTGGAAGTCGCCATCGCGAATTTCATCTGCGCACGACGAAAGGTGCAGAGGCTGGACGAGCTTTACGACACTGATATTCGAGAGGTTCTCGTGCGGCTGGTCGTCGCGCTGGCTGTCTTTGCAGCCGTCATTGCCGGACTGCAGATGTCCAGCTCGCACGACGCCGATCCGCAGAGGGTTGCGGATCGCATGGGGTCGGTAGAGGCCAGGTAATGCTTACTGGAACGCCGTCTCGAAGAAGCTGCGGAGCTTGCGCGAATGCAGCGCTTCCGGCGGCATTGCCGCGAGCTTCTGGATGGCGCGGATGCCGATCTGCAGATGCTGGTTGACCTGCGTGCGGTAGAAGGCGGTTGCCATGCCGGGCAGCTTCAGTTCGCCGTGCAGCGGCTTGTCGGAAACGCAGAGCAGCGTGCCGTAGGGCACGCGGAAGCGGAAGCCGTTGGCGGCGATCGTTGCCGATTCCATGTCGAGCGCGATGGCGCGGGCCTGCGACAGCCGCTTGACGGGGCCGCGCTGGTCGCGCAGTTCCCAGTTGCGGTTGTCGATCGTGCCGACGGTGCCGGTGCGCATGATGCGCTTCAGCTCGAAGCCTTCGTAGCCGGTGATTTCGGCAACCGCCGCTTCCAGCGCCACCTGCACTTCGGCAAGCGCCGGGATCGGCACCCAGACCGGCAGGTCGTCGTCGAGAACGTGGTCCTCGCGCATATAGGCATGCGCCAGCACATAGTCGCCGAGCCGCTGGCTGTTGCGCAGGCCGGCGCAATGGCCGAGCATCAGCCAGGCATGCGGGCGCAGCACCGCGACGTGGTCGGTGATCGTCTTGGCGTTGGACGGGCCGACGCCGATATTGACCATGGTGATGCCGGCATGGCCCTTCTTCTTCAGATGATAGGCCGGCATCTGCGGCAGGCGGGCGAGCGTCGACGTCCGTTTCCGGCTGGCTGGATCCGGCGGGCGTGATGATGTTGCCCGGCTCGACGAAGGCCGTATAGCCGTCACCGCCGCCCTTGGCCATCATGCTCGCGCGCCCAGGCGCAGAACTCGTCGATATAGAACTGGTAGTTCGTGAACAGCACGAAGTTCTGGAAATGCTGGCGCGCTGGTTGCCGTGTAGTGCGCGAGGCGGGCCAGCGAATAGTCGATGCGCTGCGCGGTGAAGGGCGCAAGCGGCGAGGGCTCGCCCGGCGGCGGAATGTATTCGCCGTTGGCGATCTCGTCGTCGGTGGTGTTGAGGTCCGGCGTATCGAAGAGATCGCGCAGCGGAATGTCGATGAAGGCGGCGGCGGACGCTTCCACATGCGCACCTTCGCCGAAGGCGAAATGCAGCGGGATCGGCGTCGACGATTCCGATACGACGACCGGCACGTCGTGGCTGCGCATCAACAGCGCCAGCTGTTCCTTCAGATAGTGCCGGAAGAGCTTCGGCCGGGTGACCGTCGTCGTGTAGACGCCTGGCGCGCGTGACATGGCCGTAGGACAGGCGCGAATCGACGTGACCGAAGCTGGTGGTCTCGATGCTGACCTGCGGGTAGAAGGCGCGGTAGCGCGAGGTGATCGGCGCGCCCTTGGCGAGTTCGGTGAAGCTGTCGATCAGGAATGCGGTATTGCGCTCGTAAAGCTCGGTCGAGCGTATCGACAGCCTTGGCCGGATCATCGAAGCTCTGCGGTTCGAAAGGCAGGCGGTGAGGAAATATCGAGAGGGAAGGAGAGATTCGTTTGCTCATGGCGCATTATAGGTTGCCGTCTTTAACAAGCAAACGACGCGCCGGCCGGCCAGATCGGAGAATTTTTAGCGCATGGCACTGTCGTGCAGAAGGGGCTGGTCCAGTCTGCAGGCAGGTGTAGCTCGCGCCGAAATGCGATTGCGATCCGCCCCCGCCGCTGTGCACGACGGCTGCCGAAAATGTGATCGCGAAGACCGCCGCGAACAGCGTAATGACGGTGAAACGTCTTGCCAGATAATCATGTCCATGTTCCTTGCGCCGGTATGTGCCCTATCGTTGAGATAAGTTTTGCCACGCCCCGGCTGAACAGGCGCTGAGGTCCCGGTTCATCTGGCGTTCAGAATGATTGACGGCTTGAAGGCGGCACTCCCGCTACTTATGTGTTTAGTCCCGCTAAGGAGATTTTCATGACGGCACCGATCGAACTCTATTACTGGCCGACCCCGAACGGCTGGAAAATCACCATCATGCTCGAGGAACTCGGCGTTCCCTACGAGGTGAAATACATCAACATCGGCAAGGGCGATCAGTTCGCGCCCGACTTCCTGAAGATCGCGCCGAACAACCGCATGCCGGCCATCATCGATCCGGACGGCCCGGGCGGCGAGCCGATCTCGGTCTTCGAATCCGGTGCCATCCTGCAATATCTCGGCCGCAAATACGGCAAGTTCTATCCCGCGGACGAGCGCACGCGCGTGCAGGTGGAAGAGTGGCTTTTCTGGCAGGTCGGCGGCCTTGGCCCGATGGCCGGTCAGGCCCACCACTTCCGCAACTATGCGCCGGAAAAGATCGAATACGGCATCAACCGCTATACGAACGAAGTGAATCGCCTCTATGGCGTCATGAACAAGCGGCTGGAAGGCCGGGATTATCTCGCCGGCGAATATTCGATCGCCGACATGGCCTCCATCGGCTGGGTCATTCCCTACGAGCGGCAGGGCCAGGACCTCAACGACTTCCCGAACCTGAAGGCCTGGTTCGAGCGCATGCATCAGCGCCCGGCGGTCTTGAAGGGTATCGAAGTCGGCAAGGCCGAACGCGAACGTCAGGCCAATCTGGCCGACGACAAGGAAGCGCAGAAGATTCTCTTCGGTCAGCGCGCCCGCTAAAGCGCGGAAGCCCGATTTAAAAGCGCCCGGTCACTGCCGGGCGCTTTTCGTTTTAGAGCCGCGTCCAGGTCTGCGACTTGCAGAGAACCTTCAGCACGCAGCCCTGCATCTTCAGCGAATTGCCGCTGACACGTTCCGGAGCCGCTATAGGTCTTGTCGTTGGCGGGATCGGTGATCTCGCCGATGTAGGTGCCGCCGGTGCCCTGCAAGCGTGCCGATCTTCCTGCCGGCATACTTGCCGGTCTTCAGCGTCACGCAGTAGCTGCCGCCGCAGGGGGCGATGACTGCGGTGTCGCCCGCGAGCTGTCTTCCAGTTGCCGACGATCGGCTCCTCGGCAAAGCCGAAGCTGCGCTGAAAGCGCCAATGCGGCGGCGAGAATAAGTGTACGGATCATCCTTTCCTCCCCTGATGTCCTGTCGGGCGGCGAAAATAACTAACGCGAACGTAAAGGTAAATATGCTTTGCGCGTGCTGAAATTTGCCGGTTTCCAGCAGGCTGCTTTCGCGCCGAATTGTTTCCAGCTTCGTCTGTTATGCGACTCGTTTTCGTGGTGAACGAAGGTTTATTTCCAAAACTAAATCTTTCGTAAAATTCGCGCAAAAAGTCCTTAATGTTGCAGGGAGTCCGATGTTTAACAAAAACCCAAGTTTACCAAGCGTTTGCACTTTGTTTGTCTCAAATTAATCATGCATTTTAGGCGTTTTTTGAAAGCCGTCGGCATAGTGAAGCCATCAAACGAGCGGGGCAAACCCGCCGGACCGGAAGGGACCGAAAGCCGCGACAGACGGCACGGCCTGGAAGGTAAAACAGGGCAGATAACGACAACAGGCTAAACAGGGATTGAACCGATGGCACGCTTTGAAATGCACAATGCTCGAAATGGCCACGATGGGTGGCGACAACAGCGCCGACGTCTTCTGCGAAATGGGTCTGATGTATGCAACCGGCCGTGGTTGCGAGGTCGATCTCGTCGCCGCCCACAAATGGCTGAACATCGCCGCGATCAAGGGCAGCGACCGCGCCGCCGAGCTTCGCGCCGACGTCGCAGCCACGATGAACAAGATGCGAGCTCGCCGCAGCGCTCCGCGCCGCCCGCGAGTGGATGACGATGCACTGAGACAATAACAACCTCGAAAAGAGGGAACTGGCGAGGCACGGTGGACGAGCCGGCGCCAGTAGAACGGAAACCGCGACCGGCCGAAACAAGGCCGGCGCGGTTTTTGCCGTTTCAGCTCCAGCGATGCGAAGAACCTTCGGCAGTGCTTCCTCCAGAAGCGCCATATCGCGTCTCCGGCCCGACGCTGATGCGGATGCAGCGGTTGAGCGGCGCGACACCCGGCATGCGGATGAAAACGCCATGCTGCATCAGCCCATCGACGATCGCGCGGGCATAGACGCCGTCGCGTCCGCAATCGATCGGCGACGAAGTTGGTCGCGGAGGCAGCGGCGAAAGCCCGTTGTCGACGTGCGATTGCGGCGATACGCTCGCGGGCAGCGTGGATTTTTCCGACGACTTCGGCGAGATAGGCCTGATCCTTCAGAGCTGCGAGTGCGGCCGCGGTCGCCAGCCGGTTCATGCCGAAATGATTGCGGATCTTGTCGAAGGCCTGCGCGGTTCCCGGCGTCGCCGATGACATAGCCGACGCGGGCACCCGCGAGACCGTAGGCCTTGGAGAAGGTGCGCGTGCGCACGCACGTTCGGCAGGTCGATCAGCGCAGCGATCGAGGGAATGGAGCTTGCCGGCCCAGTCTCGCTATAGGCCTCGTCGAGCACGAGCAGGCAGGTTTCCGGCAGAGCGCGGGCAAAGGCGACGATCTTGTCGGCATCCCACCAGCTTCCCATCGGATTGTCGGGATTGGCGAAATAGACGAGCGGCGCATTCTCGCGCTTTACCGCATCGCAGCAGGCCGTCGAGATCCTCGCGATCGTTGACATAGGGTACCGTCACCAGCCGCCCGCCGAAGCCCGCGACATGGAAATTGAAGGTCGGATAGCCGCCAAGCGAGGTGACGACCGGCATGCCCGGCTCGATGACCATGCGCACGATCTGCCCGAGCAGGCTCGTCGATGCCTTCGCCGATGGCGATATTGGCGGGCGTCGACGCCGAGATGGCGCGGCCAGCGCCTCGCTTCAGCTCGAAATTTTCCGGATCATTGTATTTCCAGATATCGCCGGCCTGCTCGCGCATGGCCGCGAGAACCGAGGGGGCGGGGCCGAAGCCGTTTTCATTGGCGCCGATGCGTGCCTCGACCGTGCAGACCGCGCTGGCGTTCGATGGCTTCGGGGCCGACGAAGGGAACGGTGGAGGGAAGGGCGCTGATCAGCGGCGTGAAGCGCGAAAAGGCGGACATTCTGGATGCAATTTTCCCGAATTATGTTGCAAGGCGCAGCACAATAGGCGCTTGGCGAGCCGTTGTTCAAGGGCGGAAAAGCCTGATGCTGACGCCTATTGCCGCTTGCCGCGCGCTGCAAGCGCCTCGGTGTTGCCGATCATGAAATCGGCGCGCACGACGCGTCTCAACGTTCCGGGTCGATCAGGTTGATGAAGCGAACATTGACGCGATTGTCTATCCGATTGATCTTCGGCGCAGCCGATGCGATAGGCAAGGCCGAGGATGTTCAGATAATAATGTGTCGGCAGGCCCACGGTCGTGCGGACGACGAAACTGGCGCCGCCCTGCGAGATGTCGACGATTTCGGCACTGCGAATCGAAATGCCTGTCAGACATGGGCGTACGGCAATGATACGGGCCGGCCGCTGAACGAAGAACCGTTCCCACCTGTGCTCGTAGACTTCGGATTTGACTTTCGCCAGATGCGTTGCGCGAAGCATGGGCATGACGCGTTCTCCCTGGAACGCTCGCTCATGCTGGTTCCGTCATCGCATAGCGTTGCATGAATGTTTTTCGCATTCGTCAAACTGACTCGGGACAATTTTAACGAAAGCCGATTTTGCTGTTTCTAAGCGGCACATGGGTTTATGCGTGGTTCCTCCGAACTCTTTCAATTGCCGGACGTTCTGCCTCTGTCGATGAAGCAATTGGCTTCGAACAATCATCAAGAGGAAACGAAAATGGCTGACATCAAAGTTCCGTGGGAATCATGGGTCGTGGTCTGTGATGGCGCGAAAGCTTTGATCATGCAGAACGCCGGCGATTCCCAGCTCATAAACCTGCGGGTGCAGGAAACCCTGAGCCACCCGGACGAACCGGACCGCGAACTCGGCGCCGACAAGCCGGGTCGCGCCCATGCGCCGGACGGCACGAGCGCCAGCGCCATGGAGGAAACGAACTGGCAGGACCAGGCGGAGGCCGATTTCCTAAGGCAGATTGCCGCAAAGCTGGATCAGCTGGTCCATGAAAAGAACGCCCGCCGCATCATCCTGGTGGCGCCGCCGAAGGCACTCGGCACCTTGCGGCCTCACCTCAGCCCCGATGCGCAATCCGCCATCTCCGCGGAGCTCGCCAAGGACTACACCAATATGCCGGTCGACGAGATCGAGCGCCACTTGGCTGCCTGACACCTAAACCGAAGCGAGGAGCGCGGCAAAACGCGCCCATGCTTTTTCATGTGCGCCGGGCAGCGTATTTGTCCAGCCGCGAAGCGGATCAAACGCTCGTTTCGAAGTTCAGGCGCAGTACGTGGTGCAGGAATTCTGCGTTGATCAACATGTTGAAGCTGATCGTGACGAGCTCGCCCTCGCGCTTGACAACCGTCGAGCCGATCTCGTCCTGGATGCCGAGGATTTCGAGGAAGAAGTGGTTCGGAACCTCGATCGTCGGGCTGACTTCGAGGACGGCTCCGGCAAGCTTGATCGTGCGGATCAGGCAGCGAACCTGCGTGCCGGTGCTGAGGTGATGGCCCACGAAGATGATCTTGCCGGGCCGGTCGAGCGTGAAATCCCGATAGGTTTTTTCCTGCTCGTTGTTGCTATCGTTGAAGTGCATCTGAAAGGCCATATCAGCCTCCGCTCGTTGTATGATTGAAGGATAACCTATGAATGCTGACGGGTACTGAACAGGATCAGTAGAATTCGAGCCTTATGCGTGGCTGGACAAAAAAATCCTATGATTTCGGCGATCCCGGGCGAGCCGGGCGGTCCCATTCTGAGGCCATTCTTGACAGGGAAAGCCGCTTGCCTCATATCAGGCGCCGGTTCGAGGCGCCGGCCGCTCGCGGATGGAAATCCATGGTGAAGCCCTCGAAGTTCACGTCGCAGCCAATTGGTGCATGCTGACTGACGGCAATGCGAGCTCCCCTCTGCAGTCGAAACGGCATGCCTCCCGAAAGGCTGAACCTATGACGACGACCTATCCTGCCATTGACGAATTGAAGACCCGGGCGAAGCGCTTGCGTCAGGCCATGGCCGCGCGCGGCACCGCAGATCTCGCACAGCGCCGCACTCGAACTCGTTGCCCAACAACATGGCGTGCGTGATTGGAATACGCTCTCCGCTCTCGCAACCCGGCCGAACGCCGATCCGATTGCCGCGCTGTCCGTCGGATCCCGTATCCGCGGCCGCTACTGAACCAGCCGTTCGCCGGCAAGGTTCTGGCGCTCGCGGAGGCCGGCGGCGGGCTCCACAAGATCACCATCCATTTCGATGAGCCGGTGGATGTGGTGACGTTCGAGAGCTTCTCGGCGTTCCGCCAGCGCATCAATGCGCAGATCGACGGCAGCGGCGTCTCTCCGCGAAAGACGTCGAACGGCCTGCCGCACCTGGTGCTCGACATTTGAATGATGGGGAGCCGCGTTTCGGAGCGCGGTGCCCCAACTATGCCTTCAGCAGCCACTCATGTTCCGGCGCATTGTGGAATTTCCAGACGCGCTTCGGACCGGCCATGACATTGAGATAATAGAGGTCGTAGCCATGGCAGGCGGCGCAGGGGTGGTAGCCCTTCGGCACCAGCGTCACGTCGCCGTCCTCGAGCACCATCGCCTCGTCGAGCGAGCGATCGTCGGTATAGACGCGCTGGAAGCCGAAACCCTGCGGCGGGTTCAGGCGATGGTAATAGGTCTCCTCGAGCAAGCTCTCGTTCGGCAGGTTGTCCTGATCGTGCTTGTGCGGCGGATAGGACGACGTGTGGCCGCCCGGCGTGATCACCTCGACCACCAGCAGCGAATGCGCCGAGCTGTCGTCCTCCGGCATGATGTTGTTGACATAGCGGACATTGGTGCCCTTGCCGCGCGTCGAGCGCCGGATGCGTGCCGGGCGGAATGGCCTTCGCCTCGTAGGTGCCGCCGCCGGGCGCCGAGCAGACGGCGAGTTCCAGATCGGTCTCGGCCGTCGACCGACCATGTCGAATCCAGCGGGATATAGAGCGCATGCGGCGCGCCCTCGAACGGGCTCATGCGCTCGCCGAGCGTGCCGAAATCCTTCGTCGCCGGCCTTGGCCTTGCCCTTGCCGCTGACCCAGACGAGGCAGACCTCGCGATCGCCGGTCTCGCCGGAAGCGGTCTCGCCGGGCTTCAGCCGGTGCAGGTCGAAGCCGACATAGGTCCAGCCGGCGCTTTCCGGCGTGACATGGGTGACGCGGCCATGGGTGCCATCCGGTTTCACCTTGAGATTTGGCATGGGCGTTCTTCCTCCGTTGCTTCGGGAGAGGTCTGCGCGGTTGCGTCTATCCCTTAGGAAAACCTTCGGTTTCCACCGTATAGCCGGCGGCCGTCATGACGCGCATCAATTCGGCATGGCCGATCTCGGCCATTTTCTGCGGCGGAGCCTTGCGCGGATCCTGTTCGGCCTCGACGACGAACCAGCCTTCATAGCCGTGATCGGCCAGCCGCTGGACGATGGCGCCGAAATCGAGCGAGCCGTCGCCCGGCACCGTGAAGGCGCCGAGCGCCACCGCGTCGAGGAAGGACTGCCGGCTGCGGTCCAGCCCGTCCACCACAGGCTTGCGGATGTCCTTGACGTGAACATGGTTGATGCGGGCGTGGTGGTTGTCGATGGCGCGCAGCACGTCGCCGCCGGCAAAGGCCAGGTGCCCGGCATCGAGCAGCAGCGGAATGCCTTCGCCGGAATTGCGCATGAAGGCGTCGAGTTCCGGCTCGGTTTCGACCACGGCGGCCATGTGATGGTGATAGGAGAGCGGCATGCCCTGCTCGGCGCACCATTCGCCGAACTGGGTGACGCGGCGCGCATAGGCCTTCATCTCGTCATCGGAGAGGCGCGGCTTGGTGGCGAGCGGCTTGGAGCGGTCGCCCTGGATGGAGCGGCCGACCTCGCCATAGACGATGCAGGGCGCATTGACCGCCTTGAACAGCTCGATCATCGGAGCGATGCGGTCCTTGTTGGCGGCAAGCTCCTCATCGACCAGCGTGCCCGAGAACCAGCCGCCGCACAGCGTCACGTCGGCGGCGCGCAGGATGGGCAGCATCACCTCGGGATCCTGGGGAAGCGGCGGCCCTGTTCCATGCCGGTAAAGCCCGCGCTGCGCGACTGCCGCAGGCATTCCTCGAGGGACACGTCGTCGCTGAGCTCAGGAAGGTCGTCGTTCCACCACGCGATGGGCGACATGCCGAGTTTGGCCTTCATCAATAGTCTCCTTAAAGGCATTGTTTGGAAGAGCGGGACCGCTCCTCCAGAAAAATGACAGCAATCGATCAGCCGATACGCTGGGCGGCGCGTGCTTCGACGTAGGCCGCGCGCGCCTTGTTGACCTCGCTCGCGCGGGCTGACCTCGGGCACCGCGACATCCCACCAGTGGCCGCCGGCGTCCGTGGTGATCAGCGGATCGGTGTCGATGACGAAGACCGAGGTGCGGTCGTTCTTCTTCGAATCGGCGATCGCCTGTTCGAGTTCGGCGATCGAGGCGACCTTGACGGCGATGGCGCCCATGCTTTCGGCATGCGCCCGGAAATCGATCTCCGGCATCACCTCGTGATAGGCATCCTTCAAGCAGATTGTTGAAGTTCGCGCCGCCGGTCGCCATCTGCAGCCGGTTGATGCAGCCGTAGCCGCGATTGTCGAGCACGACGATGTTGAGCTTGAGGCCGAGCATGACCGAGGTCGCCAGCTCGGAATTCAGCATCATGTAGGAGCCGTCGCCGACCATGACGACGACATCCTTGTCCGGACGCGCCATCTTGGCGCCGAGGCCGCCGGCGATCTCGTAGCCCATGCAGGAGAAGCCGTATTCCATGTGGTAGCTGCCGGGCGCCGTCGCCGGCCAGAGCTTGTGCAGTTCGCCGGGCAGGCCGCCGGCAGCGCAGAGCAGCGATGCGTGTTCTCGCCGCCGATCGAGCGCGCCACGGCGCCGATCACCTGGGCGTCGGAGGGCAGGGCGGCATTGGTGGTCGCCATCGCCTTGGCGGCGGCCTCCATCCAGACGCTTCTTTTCCTCGCGTGCCTTTTCGGCGAGCGCTGCCGGAGCCTTCCAGCCGGCAAGGCCGCTCGACAGCGCCTTCAGGCCTTCGCGCGCATCGGCAACGAGCGGGTGGCCATCGTGCTTCAGCGCGTCGTAGGCGGCGATGTTGAGGCCGATCATCTTCAGGCTCTCGTTCTTGAACAGCGCCCAGGAGCCGGTCGTGAAATCCTGGCAGCGCGTGCCGACGGCGATGACGAGATCGGTCTCTTCGGCAATCGCGTTGGCAGCCGACGTGCCGGTCACGCCGACCGAGCCGAGCGCCAGCGGATGCGTCTCGTCGATCGCCGACTTGCCGGCCTGGGTGACGACGACGGGAATGCCGTGCGTTTCGGCAAACGCGGTCAAGCTCCTTCGTCGCCTGCGAATAAAGCACGCCGCCGCCGGCGACGATCACCGGCTTCTCGGATTTGCTTGATGAGCGCGATCGCATTCGCCAGCTCGTCCGCATCCGGGCTGCGGCCGGCGTTGTGTCCAGACATGCTCCTCGAAGAAGCTTTCCGGATAGTCGAAGGCCTCGGCCTGCACATCCTGGCAGAGCGACAGCGTCACCGGACCGCAATCGAGCGGATCGGTCAGCACCTGCATGGCGCGCTTCAGCGCCGTCATGATCTGCTCGGGCCGGGTGATGCGGTCGAAATAGCGCGAGACCGGACGGAAGGCGTCGTTGGCCGAGACCGTGCCGTCGCCGAAATCCTCGATCTGCTGCAGCACCGGATCGGGCGCGCGGTTGGCGAAGACGTCGCCGGGCAGGAAGAGCACGGGAATGCGGTTGACATGCGCGACGCCGGCCGCCGTCACCATGTTCAGCGCGCCGGGGCCGATCGAGGTCGTGCAGGCCATGAAGCGCTGGCGGAAGCTCGCCTTGGCATAGGCGATGGCGGCATGCGCCATGCCCTGTTCGTTGTGGGCGCGATAGGTCGGCAGCTCGCTCGCGCACCTGATAGAGCGCTTCGCCCATGCCGGCGACGTTGCCATGGCCGAAGATCGCCCAGACGCCGCCGAAGATCGGCACCTTCTTGCCGTCGATCGACCGTCATCTGCTTCTTCAGGAAATGCGCGACGGCCTGCGCCATCGTCAATCGGATCGTCTTGCCCATCGGGTCCTCCCGCAATGCTTCTTTAGTTTTCCCCTCCCCAACCCCTCCCCACAAGGGGGAGGGGCTAACCACCGCACTCGTACTCGTCCGCAAGGACGTCGCTTTGGCGTGAGGCGGTGCCTCAGTTAAGTCCCTCCCCCTTGTGGGGAGGGGTTGGGGAGGGGTCTGTTCATGAAGCCCGCGCGTTTTCAGCCACGCCTCGGTCAGTTGCCGGAAGCGGCCGGCCATGTCGGCGATCGCCTCCTCGTCGTTCATCCCGCCCGAAAGCCAGGCGCGCGCCGCATCGGCAAAGATCGTCCGGCCGACGGCAAAGCCCTTGACCGAGGGCGCGGCGAGCGTCGCCTCGAAGCCTTTGATCAGTTCCTCGGCCGGCGCTTCCAGCCCAAGCAGCACGATACCGCGGCACCATGGATCATTTTTGGCGATCACCGCATCGATCTTCTTCCAGGCCGCGCTCGAAGCCTGCGGCTCCAGCTTCCACCAGTCCGGCTTGATGCCGAGCGCGTAGAGCTCTTCCATCGCCGTCGCGATCGTATCGTCGGTCGAGCGGCCCGTTCTTGCCGGCGATGATCTCGACCAGCAGTTCGCGGCCGACCTTGCGCGCCGCTTCGAACAGCGTGCGCAGCTTTTCCTGCTGCTCCGCTCTTCAATTCCTCCGGATCGTCCGGATGATAGAAGCAGAGGCACTTGATGCAATGGTCGAGCGGCCATTCGACGAGCTGCGAGCCGATATCCTGGCTGAATTCGAATCTGCAGCGGCTTCGAGCCCGGCAATTCGACCGGCCGGCCGATCCAGGAGAAATTCTTGGTGGCCGCATCGAAGAAGGCGTCGCGGCCGAAGCGCTCGTCGATCAGCATGCCGTAGCCGTCGCGGCCGCTCGACAACCCGCGCCGCCGCCTCGACCGCCAGCCGCTTGAAGGCGACGATCCTCTCATGGTCGACGCCGAGCTCGTCGGCGACGCTGACGAGCTGCGAGCGATGGTCGATGGCAAGCGCCATCAGCAGCGGGATCTCGCCGTTGCCGGGTCGATCGCCCAGTGGATGTGGTTGATCGCCTCGTCCTTGCGCAGCGCCCGGTGCTTGCTGCCGGTCTTCAGGAAGAAGTCGAGTTCCGCCCAGGTCGGATATTCCGGCGAGCAGAGCAGGCGGGAGACGGCAAAGGCGCCGCAGGCATTGGCCCAGGTGGCGCAGGTCTTCAGCGGTTCGTCGCGCAGCCAGCCGCGCAGGAAGCCGGACATGAAGGCATCGCCGGCGCCGAGCACGTTGAAGACTTCGATCGGGAAACCCTGGCCGACGATGCCGGCTTCGAGATCGTCGGAGATCGGCCCGTCATAGACGATGCAGCCCATGGCGCCGCGCTTCAGCACGATCGTCGCCGGACGAAAGGCGGCGGATTTCCTTCAGCGCGCCGAGCACGTCGTCGGCGCCGGAGGCGATCAGGATCTCCTCTTCCGTGCCGACGATCAGGTCGCAATCCGGCAGCGTCTCCTTCATCTTCGAGGAAACGCGGTCGGACTTCACATAGCGCTCGAAGCCTTCGGCATGGCCGGCAAGGCCCCAGAGGTTCGGCCGGTAGTCGATATCGAAGATCACCTTGCGGCCGTTCGCCTTGGCGATGCGGATCGCCTTGCGCTGCGCGGCCTCGGTGTTCGGCCGGGAAAAATGCGTGCCGGAAACGAGCACGGCGCGGGACGATTTGATGAAATTCTCGTCGATATCGTCCTTCGTCGAGCGCCATGTCGGCGCAATCGGAGCGATAGAAGATCATCGGCGAGACGCCTTCGGCCTCGACCGCAAGCAGCACCAGCGCCGTCAGCCGTTCCTTGTCGGTGACGATGCCGTCCGTCGCGACGCCCTCGCGTGCCGACTGTTCGCGGATGAAACGGCCCATCTGCTCGTCGCCGACGCGGGTGATCAGGCCGGATTTGAGGCCGAGACGCGCGGTGCCGATGGCGATATTGGCCGGGCAGCCGCCGACCGATTTGGCAAAGGAGGCGATATCCTCCAGCCGCGAGCCGATCTGCTGGCCATAGAGATCGACGGAAGAGCGGCCGATGGTGATCACATCGAGCGTCGGCTCCGGCTGTGAGCCCGGATTCGGTCTGTGCCATGATGTCCTCCCGCTCGATGTTCTGCAGATCGGCGTTTCACGTGCCTGGCGAATTCTCTGGCAGATCAATGAAACATTGGTTCCGTCATTTTGTCAATTCGGAATATTTATTCCATTTTCGCTTTTGCGGCTTTTGCGATCTGCAGTCTTGCGGCGCCGTTCGGCAATCGCGACGGGAAGCGCCATGGTCAGCGCCATCGAGGCCGAAAGAGAGCGGAAGCCGGCAAAATCGGCTTCGGCCACCTCGAACCAGTGCGTGGCGCAGGCCGCGAGCGGCGAAAAGGCCGAATCGGTGATCGCGACGACCGGCACGCCGCGATGCGGCGAGTTCCTGCGCCTGGGCCAGGCTGTCGGCGGCGTAGGGCGAAAAGCTCGCGGCGATCGCCGCGTCCTTCGGCGTCGCGAACTGCACCATCTCCGGCATCGACGCCGTTCGGCGAGGCGACGATCTGATGGCGGATGTTCAGCTTGGAAAAGGCGTAGGTCATATGCGCCGTCAGCGGATAGGAGCGGCGCTTGGCGATGAGATAGATCGTCTCGGCCGCGGCGAGAATATCCACCGCCTTGGCGAAGGTCTCCGTCTCGATCGTCGCGGCCAGCCGGTTGATCGACTGGCTGGCGGCCGAGAGGAAGCCGGAGAGCAGATTGGCGTCCTCATCGCTCGCCGCCGGATTGCTCCAGCGTGATCGAGCCGCTCCTCGTAGCTCAGCGTCCGGTCGCGCAGCCGCTCGCGGAAGATGCTCTGCAGGTCGGAGAAGCCCTCATAACCGAGATGATGGGCGAGCCGCACCAGCGTCGACGGCTGAACATCCGAGGCCGCGGCGATGCTCGCCGTCGTGCCGAAGGCGATCTCGTCGGGATTGCCGAGCGCGAAGGCGGCGACCTGGGCAAGACGCTTCGGCATGCTCGATCCTTGCGCTCGATGATCGTGCTGCGCAGGCTTTCGAAATCGCGCGGCACGCGGGCAAGCGTCTTGGTGTCGTTGTCCATGCCTGCGCCCTTCCGAGAGGTAATGAAACAAATATTCCATATTTCGAACGATAGACGGATTTTGAATTACTCGGTCACGAACTGTTTTTAATCAAATGAATTTAGCCGTGGATCAATCGCATTCCTCAGTTCTGCGCGAATGATCGCATCGGCGAGCGCCTTGTCAAAACGGTCCAAATATTCCAAAAATCGCGAGTGTCGGGAGACGATGGAGGAGGCGTGGCAGAATGAAGCCACTCGGCATCGGTTTGATCGGCACCGGCTATATGGGCAAGTGCCATGCGCTGGCCTGGAATGCGGTCAAGACCGTCTTCGGCGATGTCGAGCGGCCGCGCCTCGTGCATCTTGCGGAGGCCAATGCCGAACTTGCGCAGAACGCGTGGCGACGAATTCGGCTTCGAAAAGGCGACCGCCGACTGGCGTGAGTTGATCGCCGATCCCGAGGTCGACGTCGTCTCCGTCACCACGCCCAACCAGTTCCACGCCGAAATGGCGATCGCAGCGCTGGAGGCCGGCAAGCATGTCTGGTGCGAAAAGCCGATGGCGCCTGCCTATGCCGATGCCGAACGCATGCTGAGCGCGGCCAAGGCCTCCGGCAAGGTCGCCGTGCTCGGCTACAACTATATCCAGAACCCGGTGATGCGGCACATCAAGGCGCTGATCGGCGAAGGCGCGATCGGCGCGGTCAATCATGTCCGCGTCGAGATGGACGAGGACTTCATGGCCGATCCGGAGGCGCTTCTTCTACTGGAAGAGCGAGCTTGCCGGCCGGTTATGGCGCGCTCGACGATTTCGCCGTGCACCCGCTGTCGCTGCTCTGGTTTCTCTTCGGCCATGTCGAGGCCGTCATTACCGACATGGTGAAGCCCTATGCCGATCGTCCGCTCGAAGGAGGGCGGGCGCCGCGCCGTCGAGAATCATGATGCCGCCAATGTGCTGATGCGGCTCGGCGGCGGCATTTCGGCCGTGCTGATGGCGAATCGCGCCGCCTGGGGCCGCAAGGGCCGCATCGCGCTGCAGATCTTCGGCTCGAAAGGCTCGATCGCCTACGATCAGGAGCGCATGAACGAATTCGAGCTCTATCAGGCGGACGGCCGGGGCACCGAACAGGGGTTCCGCAAGATCCTCGCCGCACCCGTCCACCAGCCCTATGACCGGTTCATCCCGGCGCCCGGCCATGGGCTCGGCTTCAACGACCTGAAGATCATCGAATGCCGGGAACTGATCCGTGCCATTTCCGGCGACGCCGTCGTCGATCGTGACATTCGAAGACGGTCTCAGGATAGAGAAGTCGGTGCATGCCATGGCACAGTCCTTCCACGAGCGCCGCTGGGTCGAGATCGTCTGAGTTCCGACCGAATTGGCTCCCGATCTCTGGTGCAAGGTCAGCTGTGATTGACGCTTGCAAGGGTAGGCGTTACCCCTGAAATCCGTGAGGGCGACGTCCTATATCAGGATGACGAGCCGCTATAATTATCAGGAGTAAGGATCGTGACGGACAGATTGGTCATCATCGGCGCGGGACAGGCCGGTTTCGCGCTGGCCGCCAAACTGCGGGCGCTTGAAGGATACGCGGCCGATCACCATCATCGGCGCGGAGGAAGTACCTGCCCTATCAGCGGCCGCCGCTGACCAAGAAATACCTGCTCGGCGAAATGACCTTCGATCGTCTGCTGTTCCGCCCGGAGCATTGGTACGCCGACAACAATGTCGAAATCCGTCTTGTCCACCTGGGTCGAGCAGATCGATCGCGACTGCAAAGCAGATCGTCACTGCAGGACGGCTCGGTGCTCGACTACGGCACGCTGGCGCTGGCGACCGGCTCGACGCCGCGCCGCCTGCCGGCCGCCGTCGGCGGCGATCTCGAAGGCGTCTATGTCGCCCGCGACAAGCGTGATGCCGATCTGCTCGCCGACGAGATGCGCCCGGGCCGCCGTGTCCTTATCATCGGCGGCGGCTATATCGGCCTCGAAGCGGCGGCCGTCGCCCGCCATCGCGGCCTCGAAGTCACGCGTCATCGAAATGGCCGACCGGATCCTCCAGCGCGTCGCCGCCAAGGAGACGGCTGACATCATGCGGGTGATTCACGGGACGCATGACGTGGTCGATCCGCGAAAAGACCGGCCTCAAGCAACTTATCGGCAAGAACGGTCATGTCGTTGCCGCCGAACTCTCCGACGGGTCCGACCATCGACATCGATTTCGTCGTCGTCGGCATCGGCGTCGTCCCGAATGACCAGCTCGCCAAGGAGGCCGGGCTGGAAGTTGGCAACGGCATCATCGTCGATGAGTTCGCCCGCACCTCCGATCCCTCGATCTTCGCCGTCGGCGATTGCGCCGCAGCTGCCCTGGCAGGGCGGCCGTATCCGGCTCGAATCGGTACAGAACGCCGTCGACCAGGCCGAAGCCGCAGCTGCGATCATCGCCGGCGGCAATGAGCCCTATGATCCGAAGCCGTGGTTCTGGTCGGATCAGTATGACGTGAAGCTGCAGATCGCCGGCTTCAACCTCGGCTACGACGAAACCCTGCTGCGCCCCGGCGCCCGCGAAGGCGCGCATTCGGTCTGGTATTTCAAGAAGGGCCGATTCATCGCCGTCGACGCGATCAACGACGCGAAGGCCTATGTGACCGGCAAGAAGCTGCTGGAAACCGGCATCAATCCCGACAAGGCAATTCTTGCCGACCCTGCCGCCGACCTTAAGCAGTTGCTGGCTTGAGGGAACTGCAGCCGGCTACCTTCTTCCTGCAGGATGCCGCGTAGCCTAATGCAGGGAGAACGTGCACGGAGGCGAAAAAGCGCTTGCGTCGATAAATGACTGGCCGTATCAGGGCCGCACCGGAGAGGTGGCCGAGTGGTCGAAGGCGCTCCCCTGCTAAGGGAGTATACGTCAAAAGCGTATCGTGGGTTCGAATCCCATCTTCTCCGCCATTGCTTTCAAGAACGACTGGGAAAGCTCAACTTCTTGAGTTTAAAGGATTTGTAACCGCTACTTTGGTACACAAAGGCGGTCTACATGGTCCTTCGAATGACTCGTCCCTTCAAGCCCCCTCACACGGGAATTTATCAATTTCGCAAGCGCGTCCCCCAAGCATTGATTGCCATCCTTGGCAAGCGAGAGATTAAAGCGACGCTAGGAACGCGCGATCCCCAAAGAAGCTAAAGTTCGCCATGGAACCCTGCTCGGTGAGATCGATGACGGCCCTGTGCCATGCCGTGCATCTTCAGGCTGCGCAGCACGATGACGATGGCTCCGCTGGCAGGATCATGACGCATGGCGCACCACCCGTGCCCGACGCAAGGCATCGTAGCGTTCGACATTCGCCTTCGGCTCGTTGGTGAGTTTCAGGGCCTGCGGTGCATCGATGGCAGCAACGGTGGCTGGTTTACCGTCCAACAGCCTGTGCAGCAGGTTGAGGATATCAGCCTTCCGCGTCGAGAAAACCGAAGGCCGCAAGGTGTATGACGCCAATGGCGGACTCATGGACCATTTCAGCGGCATCCCGAACGAACAGAGGGCTTTACTCGAAGCCGGTCCTTCAGGCGATGCCGAGCTTGTCGAGCGTCTTCTTCACCGGCAGATGCGATTGTTCGACCAGCCGGATGATTTCCAGTTTTTCGGAGGCGGGATATCGCATTCCTCGTCGCCCCCATCCGCGATCATGCTTTTTTTGAGCAGACGCAGTTCGAGCGCCTGTTCGGCGACGACCTCTTTCAAATCACGCGTCTCGCGGCGAAGCGCCTTCACCTTGTCGGACGTGGCGGCACGGGCCGTATCCCCCGCCAGCCGCTTCTTGCCGCCTTCGAGGAATTCCTTCGACCAACTGTAATAGAGGCTCTCGGCGATCCCAGATCCGGTTGCGGCGCGTCGTGACTGTGCGGGAATAAAGTCGGTCCCATCGCGTTCTTCCGGATCATTCGACCGGAGAACGAGCATGTTTCATTTTCGACAGAAAGAACCAAACAGGATCCGCTTCCTTTGCCAGCCGGAAGACCTCGAGGTCATCGCGCCGCCCGTGCCCGCCAAATCGGTTCTGCCGGAGTGGTACCGCAAGTTACCGGTGGTCGATGCAAAACACCAGTCGACCACCGATAGCGGTCTGACCATCAAACGCTGCATGCCGTTTCTCGACGCGATGATGACCGGCTGGATCTTGCCGCTGGCAGCGACGGTGCGTCTCGATATCAAGGAGGATGGCAGTAGCGTCGAGGCGGGCTGGGAGTTCGACCGGGTTATGGTCAGCAATCACGGCGTGCATCAGGTCGCAGGCAATCCGAAGGAACCGAGCCCGCCTTGCAAGTTTCATAATTACTGGTCGATCCGCACCCCGCCCGGATGGAGTTGCCTGTTCGTGCCGCCGCTCAACCGGCCAGCGCAACCCTTCGAATGCGTGGCAGGTATCGTCGACACCGACACCTACACCGCTCACATCCACTTTCCGTTTTTTGCGACAGCGCCCGATGGGCTATATGTCATCGAGAAGGGAACGCCGCTTGTCCAGGTGATCCCGTTCCTCCGCGATAGCGCGGCGATCAAGGCGGAAATTCGCGGCGAAACCAGGGAAGAGGCGATGAGCCGCGCGACAATCTACCGGAACACCATTGCTGGCCACGGCTGGTACCGCAAGCTCGCACGCGCTGCCCGTTGAATTTCAGCAGGTGGACAACGAAACGGGGGCCGGAATAGTCCGGCCCCCGTTTCCTTGTCCTGTGCTGTCATCAACGCCAAGAACGCCGATTGTGACGCGAATAATACGAGGCATCGGAACCGTTCGAGCTCGAATTGGAGGAACTGTTCGAAGAGGAATTCGAAGAACGGTTCGATGATGAGTTCGAGTTCGAATTCGATGAACTGTTCGAAGACGAGTTGGAACTCGAATTGCTCGATGAGTTCGAACTCGAATTGGACGAGCTGTTACCAGCAACGATGATTGCGCCGTCACTGCGGCTGGTCGACTGCTTCCCGACGTCGGGGTGTATTGTGGTGTACTCCTTGGCCTGTACGGCAGCAGAGCCTGCCAGTGCCGCGACGCCGGCCACGAGGGCCGTGCTTAGTTTCCAGGGTCTTTTCATGCCAACTACTCCTTTTGAAAACAGGACCGGTAGCTCCGGTCCGGCAGAGTAACGGGCTACACGAGGTTCTATTCCAAAATTCCTCGCGCCTTTACTTTTGCGTCTCGTCACGAACTTCGGCGAGCGCCTGCGCCTCTTCGGAAGCTTCTATCGGGGGCTTGGCATCAATAGCCGAAAGGTAGGCTTCGAGCGCGTCTGTGGAAGAGACGGGCGCGTAGCCGCTGCTGTCGCCGGTAGCCGCGACGGCGAACGTTACGCGCCATTGCGCGCCAGACCGGCAGGCGACCGAAACCACGGTTGAGCGATTGGGCGAATCAATTTCGAACTCGCGGCAAAGCGTTTGCGTGTTGTCGCGGAAGGTTGCGATTGCCCGGAAACGTTGGTTGGAGCCGGCCAACTGCCGCTCCTCGCCGGAAACAACCGTCGCCAGAGCTTCGTTGAGCGTGGAGCCGTTGATCCCGGCAACGTGGAGACCGGCTGAGGCAGGCTCTTCGGATTGCGCCAGCCAGTACCCGCCCAATCCACCGAGGATGGCGGCAAGCGACGCGGCGATCGGCGTGAACCAGCGGCGGGCCGCGGCCGGATCGTTCGCAGCACGTCGCCGGAATGGCAATACGGATGCAGCATGTTGATCGGAGGCTTTCTTTCTCGCCACTAATGCTTCGATCGCCTGGGTCAGCTCCGCTGGAACCGGCTCGTCCAAGAGCGGTTTCAGCGCGGTCCGCGCCGCCGCGCGTGTCTCTAGGAAGAGCGCGACGCGGGTGACGAGCTCATCATCTATCTCCATGGCGCGCTCAATTTCGGCGGTCGTCTCGGGATCGAGCTCGCCGTCGGCGAAGCGCATCAGTGTCTCATCGGAGAAATCCGTCTTGGTCATGCCTTCGCCTCGTTCGTCACCTCAGAACGGCTCGTCTCCGCCGTTATTCCAACAGCGTCGGCGAGATTTTTTCGCGCTCGAGCCAGGCGGCTCATGACAGTTCCGACTGGAATACCGAGTACATCGGCTGTCTCGCGGTATGAGAGCTCTTCGACGCAGACAAGGATGAGCACCTCGCGCTGCTCGTCCGGAAGGTCAGCAATCGCTTCAGCGACGCTCTTGAGCGTCAACTTCGCTTCGACAACGCGCTCGCCGGAAGAGCCGGCGATGTCCTGCCGCTGCGAAATATCCTCCTGGATACCTGCCGTCTTCTGCCTACGGACCTGGTCGATCCACAGATTGCGAAGAATACGGAACATCCAGGCGTCGAAGCGCGTACCGGGTTCGAACCGTTCGGTATTGGCAAGCGCGCGCTCGCAGGCCATCTGCACGAGATCGTCGGCGACGTCGCGCGATCCACAGAGCGATATTGCAAATCGCCGCATGTTCGGCAGAAAGGCGATCAATTGATCTTCAACGCTCTCCTTTCCCTCAGTCATGATCGATAGTCTTCCCCCCTGATCGGAATAACGCGCGGTCAGGCGCGTTTTCTGGCAATCTATCGTCATTGCCCTATCACTCCAAGTGATTTGGTTCAGGTCGATCGGGCAGTCGGCCGTTATCGAGGAGGTTTGGAAAAATGCGCAAATGGCTAAAGGGGCACCTTGTTTTGGCTCTTGTGCTTTCTGGCGGCCTGGTGCTCGCAGACGGCTGGTTTACGGCCGAACTGGCGGGCATGGGATCCGCTCGTGCCGATGACGATGATGGCGGCGACGACGATGACGGCGGCCGCGGGGGCTCTGGAGGGAGTTCCAGTGCCTCCGAATCAGGTGGTAGGAGCCTTTTTCGGATGTTCGGCAATGCTCCGCGTGCTCCGCGTCGCGCGCGGGCATCAATTCCCGCGCCGCCGATTCAGGACCCCGACGAAATCGTCGGTTTCGGTTTCACAGCACCGCAGCTCGACCAGCTATCGGCGGCCGGCTTCGAAGTCGCCGATCGGCAACAGCTCGCTGCCTTCAACACAGAAGTGGTGAAGCTGCGCATTCCATCCGGCCTGGCGCTTAATGCTGCGCGCGAGCTGGCCGGCGCCTTGGCGCCGCAAGCCGTAATCGACCTCAATCACTACTATCGGCCGGAGCAGAGCACCAACCCACCCTGCGGCAGGACCGATTGCTTGGCGCGTAGCGTTATAGGTTGGCCGGCGGAGCGGGAAGGAACTTGCGCAAGCGCCGTTCGCATCGGACTGGTCGATACGGCGGTCAACGCCGATCACAGCGTTTTTGCCGGCAGCAACATCGAGACCATCCGGCTCGCCGACGAGACGCTGCCGGATTCGGGACAGCAGCACGGCACGGCTGTCGCCGCGCTTCTTGTCGGGTCCGCGACGAGCCGCACGCCGGGGCTGGTACCGGGCGCGACGCTGATCGCTGTCGATGCATTTTATCGGGCACGGCATCAGGATGATCGCTCGGAGGCCTATAATCTCGTACGCGCGCTGGACTTGCTGGCTCAGCGTGAGGTCGAGGTCATCAATCTCAGCCTTGCCGGCCCCGCCAATCTGCTGCTCGAACAGGCTGTGCGGAGCGTGTCCGAACGCAGTATCATCATGGTTGCCGCCGCCGGCAATGACGGCCCCAGGTCCGAACCGTCCTATCCCGCAGCCTATGAGGAGGTCGTTGCGGTCACCGCGATTGACCGGAACAAGAATCCCTACAGACGTGCGGCGCGTGGTCAGCACATCGACTTAGCAGCTCCCGGTGTCGCGGTGTGGACTGCTGCATCCGTCAGCGGCGGGCGCGCAAAAACCGGTACCTCCTTCGCGGCACCTTTCGTCACAGCAGCGGCCGCGCGGATGAAAGCGGTAAGTCCCGACCTCGCCCCCGGACCCATTCGCGATGCGCTGACACAGGCCGCGGAAGACCTCGGCGAACCCGGTAAAGACCCGATCTTCGGATGGGGACTCCTGAACGCGCGCACGCTCTGCGGAGCGTAAGGGGCGGCGACCCTGCTGCCCGGTAAAAAGCCAGCTTCGGCGGCGCCCCACAATATGCGCACGACGGGACTCCAGACGAAGGCTGTTAAGGCTGAGAGAATGCCCAGGTGATGAGAATGCGGGCAATCCAGAGACGCGCGTCGACACGGCCCGCATAATTGCTCGGTAGCTCGCACAAGAAAAACGGCTTCATGGTAACGACGGGCATTGTCCCCTTCTAAGCCCACATATACGTTGTTCTCGTGGGGGCAGCGGGGCCGCGCGCGGCGCTGCAACATACTGAATACCCAAGTTCTGCTAGCGTCCCGCCCCACTTCTGCCCAATGGAGCCGCAAGGATCTTGGTTTCCATGTTCGGGAGATACAGCGCCATGCCGACCCGGCGACATTTCCTTATCGGCTTCGCTGCCACGCCGATTGTGCTGCCGAGACTCGGCCATGCAGCCGGCGCTCCTGCGCAGCTGTCGCTTACACCAACTTGCGATGATGACGACGATCTGACGCCAGCACAGACCGAAGGCCCGTACTTCACGCCGGAGAGCCCTGAAAAACAGGACTTCGCGAGCGATGCACCGGGCGGTGAAAGGATGACGCTTGCTGGTTACGTGCTGACCAAGAACTGCCAGCCCGTGGCAAAAGCGTTGATCGAGTTATGGCATGCCAATGAGAGCGGCACCTACGACAATAGTGGATACAAACTCCGCGGACATCAATTCACCGATGCTGAAGGCAAATGGTGGTTCGAGACGATCGTGCCAGGGGTCTATCCTGGTCGCACCCGGCATTACCACCTGAAAGTCCAACGGCCCGGCGGAAACGTGCTGACGACGCAGCTGTATTTTCCCGGTGAGCCGGACAATGAACGTGACCGGATATTCAACGCAGCCTTGTTGCTCGATGTCAGGGCGACGAGCGACGGAAAATTCGGCCGCTACGATTTCATAGTGGCGTAACCGGGCGCTTTGCATACACTCCTTCCGGGGGTAACTCACCTTGTTAGCCGCTGCCAGCAGCCCCTGCGGTCGCTCGCTCGCGCCGTCGTGTGATCGACCTCCAGGGCCTGCGGGGAGGCAGGCCTCTCTACGGCCTCCGTTTGACGAGGTGTTGAGCAGCAAGCTCGACGATGCCCAAGACCGCACGGACAAGACCCAGTGGCGAACGCCGATCGTCCGGCCATAGGCTAAGGCGATGTGCGACGAGGGCTCGACAGGAAGCCCGCTACGCGATCCAATCGCTCGAACGTTGCCAGGTTCGCAATATTCCGGTGCGGTATCGTACCGATCCGAGGTCATCTGGCTCAAATGAGGTCGAACAGCACGCCCAAACTCCCGATGACGCCTGCCACTGCTCCCAGCATCGCGACTGCGAGCAGAACCCACGTGCCCCATCCCGGCTCCCGCAGGTCTCCCGAGTATTTATCATGCTCGCTAATAAGCGTATCCCCCATGCGGAGGCAGCCCGCGACAGTTCAAAGGCTGGTGCCTCCTGCAATACCAGAGCGTGACGTACTTGCTGTCCTCAAAGCCATAGCAGCCCCATTTCGCGGAGCGGATGCCATTCGCGTCTTCACGCGAATATCTGGGCGTTAACGGCACCGCATTGCATCATCGCAGTCGAAAGCTGAGCTGCAGCCTCGTGCCGGAGCGAGCTCGCTCAAGAGTATCAAGCCGAAATGACTTTGCTAGCGACAATGAACTCCTCAAACATAGAGGCATCGAGTTCTATCCCCAGACCCGCACGGTCAGGCAGCGAAACGGTGCCGTCGGCATTGACTTTCGGCCGGCCGGCCAATTCAAGCAACGGGTTTGGCCCGACATCGTATTCTAGATAGGGAAACGGCTGGAGACCACCGGACCGATGGCGCGGCAAGGTTGCGATCAGATGGAGTGCGGCATGGAAATTGACGGTACTTCCCCAGACATGCGGGATCACAGGACGATTATACATATGGGCCAGTGCGACCACTTGGCCGACCCCTGTGAGGCCACCGCAAATGGCAATATCCGGCTGGAGCACATCCATGCAGCCATCCCCCAGGAACGGCAGAAATGCAGCGGGATTGATGATGGCCTCGCCACCCGCAATGGCGGTCTTGATCTGGCTTGCTGCCAGTCGGTAGCCCGGCAGGTCGGTCGGCGTCACCGGTTCCTCAACCCAGAGGATCCGTGCCTCTTCCATCGAGGAGGCCGTCCTGATTGAACGCCGCGGCGTGCACGATTGATTGAAATCAATCATGAGGTCTGCCTCCTTGCCGATCTGCCGCCGGGCGCTCAATGCTGCGGCGACATCGTCCGCCGGGCTGAAGCCGCTGCGCAGCTTCAGTGCACGAAAACCTTCCTTGAGATACCCGTCGATCTCCCGCTCGAAATCCCGGTAAGGATGACCGCCCGGTTTGAAGAACGGGCCACTGGCATAGGCAAGGACTTTGTCACGTCGAGCACCGCCGAGAAGGCTCGACAGCGGTATCCCGTAGGCGCGCGCAGTCAAATCATGCAAAGCCATGTCGACTGCGGCGATCGCCGTCATGACCGCCGTCGCCCTCATTGGCTTCGCGCATCGCCTGCCAGAGCGCTCGGATATGCGTCGGGTCCTGCCCGATCAAGTGCCGCGCGAGCTGGTCCTCAATCATGGCCGCGGCAGTCGCGGGAGCGACCCATGCCTCGCCCCATCCGGAAAGCCCGCCCGCCACGACCTCCACCAGAAGGGTCTGCCGGCTCGCGAAGAAGATGAGCGCGTTGCCGATCGGCTCCTGTAAGGGAGCCGAAAGATGGTAGAGGCGGATTTCCGTAATTTTCATGATTGCGTCCTTGCGGAGAGACCGTCTGGGGCTTTTGGCTGCATCAGATCTCTCATGCTGTAGCCAAGAAGGAAGATGGCAGCCGCCGTGACAGCCATAGCCGCCGCCAGAAACAGCAGGGCCCCCTGGAAGCCGCCGGTTGCGTCGCGGACCCATCCGATAATCGTCGGGCCGAAGAAACCGCCCGTGCTGCCAACCGAATTGATCAGCGCAATGCCAGCCGCAGCGGCCGTGCCCGTCAAAAGTGTCGAGGGGAAAATCCAGATCGTCGGCGAAGCGCCGCCGATGCCTGCCGCCCCAATCGTGAGGCCAATGACGCCCACGAATGGGTTACTGGCGAAGGCTGCGATCACAAAGCCGGCCGCGCTGGCAAGAAAGGGTCCGGCAGTATGCCAGACGCGCTCGCCCGTCCTGTCCGAATGACGGCCAATGATGATCATCGCGCCGGCCATGAAGACGAATGGAATCGCTGCGACAAGGCTGGTCTGAGTAGTGGAAAGGCCGAACTGCTTGATGAACTGCGGCATCCAGATGGCAATTCCCGTCGTTCCGATGACCAGCCCGACAGCGATCAGGCACATCAGCAAAACGCGTGGGTCGACCAAGGCGCGCCCGACCGAGAAATGCTCCACCTTCTCCTGGGCTTCGCGCTCACTGTCCAGGCGTTTCGCCAGCCAGCGGCGCTCCGCCTCGTTGAGGAAGGATGCGGATGCGGGTCTGTCGGGGAGGGCGAAGAAGACGACAACTCCCATAATGACTGCGGGTAAACCTTCGACAAGGAACATCCATTGCCAGCCGTGAAGGCCCGCCACGCCGTCGAATTTTTCCAGAATGAGGCCGGATACGGGAGCCCCGATGACCGAGGCCAACGGCACTGCTACGTTGAACGACGAGAACATCGAACCTCGATAGGCGCGCGGAAACCACAGGGTCATGTAAAAGATCATGCCCGGAAAAAAGCCCGCTTCGGCGGCGCCCAACAATATGCGCACGACATAAAAGCTGGCGGGACTCCAGACGAAGGCTGTCAAGGCTGAGAGAATGCCCCAGGTGATGAGAATGCGGGCAATCCATAGCCGCGCACCGACACGGGCCAGCATCAGATTGCTCGGCAGCTCGCACAACACGTAGCCTAGAAAGAAGATGCCGGCGCCAAAACCGAAAGCGGAGGCCGAAAAGCCAAGGTCGCCATTCATTGTCAAAGCGGCAAAGCCGATATTCACGCGATCAAGAAAGGCGGCCAAATAGCAAAGCATAAGGATCGGCAGGATCCTCTTTGCAGCCTTGCTGATGATGTCTGCTCTGTCGGTCATGATTCCTCCCGCAGGTCGATAGTCGCCTGCTTCCCTGTGGTCTTCTAACTAATATTTACTTTTTCAATCAAATGAGTTTTTCTAAGATAGGAATATAGGAATTTCAAATATGCGATTAACGCTGGCTCAAGTCGAAGCCTTTTATTGGACAGTCCAGCTCGGCTCCGCGCAGAACGCCGCGCATCATCTCAACCTCGCTCAGCCAACCATTTCCCTGCGTTTGAAAGATCTCGGCGAAGTGTTGGGTGTTGAACTGCTGGAGCGGTCAAGTCGCGGTCTGGTGATGACGGCTGAGGGGCGCCTGTTGCTACCCCGCGTCAGGTCGATCATGGCAGAAATACAGGGTATCCAGCAGCAAGACCCCGCTCGTGCCGTGGTCGGCGCCATCCGTGTCGGCCTCGCGGAGGGTTTTGCAGTCAATTGCCTGGCGCCGTTGCTGGCGGGTCTTTTGGAGGATCACCCTTCCTTGCAGCCGGAATGGATCGTTTCGACCAGCACGACGCTCGAAGCTTCGCTTCTGGACGACAAGATCGACGTTGCCGTTCTGCTCAATCCGCTCGGTCACGAGAAACTCGCTCTCAAGCCCCTTGGCCCCCAGCCGACACAGTGGGTCGCGCCTGCCTCCTGGGAGATGGGGAGTGCGGTCGAACCCAAAGACCTTTGGGACAAACCCATCATTTCAAATCCTCCGCCATCGGCCATGTACCGGCAGGTCACCCACTGGTTTGCGCTTGCCGGCATACAGCCGCAGAACATAAGTATCTGTACGAGCGTGGCTGTCATTCCCGAGCTCGTCGCGGCGGGCATAGGTGCAGGCATTCTGCCGACCCCGATGGCCCTTCGTTATGTTGCTGAAGGAACCATTCAAATGCTGCCTTCCAGCCCAAGGATCGAAAGCGGTCGGCTGTTCCTCGGCTCTCGTGCAGGGGTAGCGGACCAAAAGATCATCGCGGTTGAACGGACGACGAGCCGGGTACTGGAGAAAATGCGCTATCTGGAAATCGATGATGACAACACAGAACCTGACATTGTCAGACCCTGAGTAGACGGCTTCGAATTTTCGGATTAGGTCCGGATGCTGACCAAAAGCGACGGGTGGTTGTATTCTTATAGAGCGCATTGGGAGTTCGGGTAAGGAAGTCACTTTGTGGTGATCGTGGGCCAAAGGGCAGGGTTCAAGACCACGCTTCCCGCCCAAGACACCGGCGGCTACTGCCCAAAGGCAGCCGACAAGGGCACGGCGGAATGCTCTGTCACGCCTTTTCGGCCATTTGTTCAAGAGCATCCCGGCACGGTCTAGAAACATGATGACGCTCGATATCGCCGACCGCTCTTGTGTGTGGCGCAGTGAGCGCCATATTCGGGTTTCCCAAGTTTAGAGGAGTTAGCGATGAAGTGTCCGATCGATCAATCCGAGCTGGTGATGAGTGATCGCCAGGGAATCGAGATAGACTACTGTCCAAAGTGCAGAGGGGTATGGTTGGACCGCGGCGAGCTAGACAAGATCATTGAGCGCTCTACGAGTGACGCTGTACCGTACCGCGAGCCGCAGCGGGAATACCACGGAGGTTCGCAGCCGTACAAAAAGAAGAAGGGCGGCTTTCTCGGCGACATTTTCGACTTTTGAGGCTCTCCTAAATCCATTTGCATCGCCCACTCTGCGGCGGTGCTCGTACATTTTCACAGCCCCGCTTCGGCGGGGTTTTCTTTTACACACGACAGAGCATCGCAGAGACGCCAGCAAGCATTGCTGGATGGAGATGTCGAGCGCTTGAGGGCGTTGCTCTCAGACCACGCCGTCTACATCCATTCGTCTGGCCTCGTAGACGATGAGATCACGTACCTGCCGCCGCTGGAGAACAAGGACGTCTGCTATACGTCGATTGAGATGGAAGTGTTCAGGCGACCGACCGCGGACGGACATGCCGCGATGACAAAGTCTAAGGCCAAGCACTGCACGGAAGGCGCAAGACCACAGGGCAGGCTATTCCTCGCAGGCTTGTTCATAAGTGCCGCTTAGTACTACTTCGCGCCTGTACACATTAAAATTGGTGAGAAAAAAGGCGGGTATTCTAACGGGTATCCGTGAAAGCTGCTGAAATTTGCGCATAGCAGTTTCAAGCGCTTAATGGATTGCGTATGAGGGACTTCCTCTCCGCCATCGTAGCATGCCCCACCGGCGTGGCTGTGCTCGCGTATGCCATGACCAACCATCCGCGCGCCGGAATCACCCGAAGAGAATCGCTCAGCGGCTGGAAGTGATTCCGTCGGCGATCGCATCGGTTATTGAGTCCTGCCGTTATTCCAGCCTACCGAAAGCGGCCGAATCCGGCCGGAAGTTGGTATCAATGCGGCACAGAATGGACTTCATCATAGTCAAGGGGTCGCGCTAAACCCCTGCAAAATCGGCAGTTTCTTAACAATCCATAAAGGATTGCGGCCGGCGCCCGCCAAACTTGTGGCCTTTCAGCAACAGGGGTCTGTGAAGGCGGATGCAAATAGCACAAACGAGCAAGTTGGTGATTGCGTGACGGGCGGGGTCTTGTATTTTCAACCTCGGAAGCGAGGGCGGTTGATCGTCCGACTTCTTGAAACATGGGGATGGGGCAGGGAACGCTGCTCAAGGCGAAAAATCCCAGACCCGATCGAAACTTTGAATTGGAGGTCATAATGAACATCAAGAGCCTTCTTCTCGGCTCCGCTGCTGCTCTCGCAGTAGTTTCCGGTGCTCAGGCCGCTGACGCTATCGTCGCTGCTGAGCCGGAACCGGTTGAATACGTTCGCGTCTGCGACGCTTACGGCACCGGCTACTTCTACATCCCGGGCACGGAAACCTGCCTGAAGATCGAGGGCTACATCCGCTTCCAGGTCGACTGGTCTGCTGGTGACCTCGCCGACAACGGCGGCGGCGAAGACTGGTCTGCCCGTACCCGCGGTCAGGTAGCCTTCAAGGCCAAGAGCGACACCGAATTGGGTACGCTCACCGGCGCTATCGTTTATCAGGCGAACTTCCGCCCGAACGGTCTGGCCAACAGCCAGGGCGAGGAAAACGAGACGATCATCGATGAAGCTTACATCGACATCGCCGGCTTCCGCGTTGGTAAGTTCGTCAACTGGTGGGATGCCGACTTCTCGGGTGAAACGGAACGTCATCAACAACAACACCAACTTCAACGCGATCCGTTACCAGTACGACTCCGGCGACTTCTACGCTGGTATCGCTGTTGAAGAACTGACCAACGATTCGTTACGGACTTTGTGATACTGATGATGGCGACCTCGACGTGAAGAACGTCATCATCGATGGCGGCAACAACGTCGGTATCGACGCTGCTGTCGGCGGCAAGTTCGGCGCGCTTCAGCTGGGAAATTCTCGGCGGTTACGACGTCGACGCCGAAGATGGCGCCGTTCGTGCCGTGGTCTATGTCGACATCGGTCCGGGCACGCTTCGGCCTTGCCGGTATCTATGCTAGCGGCCCGACGGACTACTACAACAACGGCGAATGGACAATTGCTGCTCAGTACGCTTCGAAGGCAACCGACAAGTGGACTATCACCCCGGCTGTTCAGTACACCGACAAGACCGATCTCGACGACGAATGGCAACTTCGATGGCGGCAGCCAGTGGCGCGCTGGTGTCACGGTCGACTACGAGATCGTCGAGAACTCTGGCGACGAAGGTTACTGTCAACTACATCGGCAATGACACACGATGATGGCGACGATGTTGATGGCGTTACCGGCTTCTTCCGCCTGCAGCGTTCGTTCTAATCTGATCTGACTTCGGTCAAATCGGGAAGCCCGGCTTTCGAGCCGGGCTTTTTTGTTTGCAGGCAGCTGTCTCATCTGCAGACCTCTGAAGTGGACTTTACCTCGAGGTCAACGGAGGAAGCGCCTGATTTCTGGTGCCACGTCATCAAGATGCAACAGCGGCGCATGTCCCTGGTTTCTTGCCGTGATCAGCCGCGCTGCCGGATGCCGCCGGACCATCTCTTCGGCCGTTGCCTCGGAGAGCAGTTTCGAATTCTCGCCACGGATGACCAGAAGCGGTGTCCCCGACATGGCATCGAACTGCTTCCAAAGATCCGGCAGCGGCTTGCTGAAGTCCGTAGCTACCATCGCCTCGGCGATCGCCGGATCGAAATCCGCAGTCAATCCGCCAGCCACTTCGCGATAGACCGCATGGGCCATGACGTGCCAATCTTCGGCGGCGAGGGCTGGAAATTCCGGCTCGTGCAACGCCCGAAGCCATCCGGCGGCATCGTCCCAATCGCGCGGCGTCTGCTGGAGTTGCGAGATAGTTTTGAATATGCCGAAGTCCCTCCGGCTCGAGCACGGGACCGACATCGTTGAGGATGACGGATGCCAGGAGCTCAGGCTTCATCTCGGCAATCAGATGGAGAATAAGCCCGCCGCGCGAGGTGCCGACGAAGGCGGCGCGCGTGATGCCGAACGCGGAGCAGGCGGTAAGGACGTCGTTTGCCTCGACCGCAAGATTGTAGTTCTGCTTGTTCTCGTCCCAATCCGACCGTCCGCGGCCCCGATAGTCGAGTGCGATGACGCGCCTTGGATGTCGTAGGGTCCTGTGACAGGATGATGGCGAGGTGGTGGAAGTCGCGCGAATTGCGCGTGAGACCCGGCAGGCAGATGACCGGAAGAGAGTTCTCCGCAGCGCCGGTTCCGCGGTAGTCTCGTGCATAAAGCCTCAGGCCATCGGACGAGCGATAGAACCTCTCTTGAAAACCATCATTGTAGTCTGAATGCATCGCGACCTCCCGGCAGTTGCGCCGGGAAATCTAATGAGTGTCGCAGCCAATGCAACGGGCTTTACGATGACCGTCCGCCGATCAGATCGCGTTCGATGTCCGGCGTCTGCCCGAGCCGCGCCTTGTAGACCTCGTAGTTCTCCATAACGCGCTGCACGTAGTTGCGCGTTTCGGGGAAGGGGATGCGCTCGATCCAGTCGACGATCTCGTCGATGGACTTGCCGCGCGGATCGCCGTAGCGGCCGATCCATTCCGGTACACGCTTCGGCCCGGCATTGTAGGCGATGAAGGTCAGGATGTAGGAGCCGCCGAAGGCGTCGATCTGCTCGCCGAGATAATGCGCGCCGAGCGTGGCGTTGTAGCCGGCGTCCGCCGTCAGCTTGTCCTTCGAATAGGCGATGTTGTGGCGCTTGGCGACCGCCTTGGCGGTCCCGGGCAGCAGCTGCAGGAGGCCGCGGGCGTCGGCTGCCGAAACGGCGGCCGGATTGAAGGCGCTCTCCTGGCGAGCGATCGCATAGGCAAGCGCCTTGCCGGAGCCGGAGATATTCGCGTTCGCCGGGATGACGCCGACCGGAAAGGCGAGGGCCGCGACATCGATGCCCCGCGAGTAGGCGATTTTGCCGACTTGCAGCGACAGGTGATGGTCGCCGGAACGTTCCGCCTGCGCCGCACAGGATTGCCAGTTCCCCGGGGCTTTGAAGCTGGTCGGCGAGCGCGAGGTAAAGGCTTGCCGCGCGCCAGCCATGCCCGGCGTCTTCGAGACGCGAAATCGCCTGCACGGCTTCGCGAGACCGGAAGCGTTGCCGGTCTTCCTCGCTCGGCGACGGATAGGAGACGTTGAGCGTCTTGCGCCCCAGTCGCTCGGCGGCCAGCTGGCCATAAAAGGTGCTCGGGAAACTTGCCGCCTTTGCGTAGAACTCGCTGGATTTGCCCGGGCCGCCGGCTTGCGCGGCGCGGCCTAGCCAGTACCAGGCCCTCGAGACGGAGATCGGACCGCTCGAAACCTGAAGAATCTTGCGGAAATGCGTCTCGGCGGTCGTCGGATCCTGCAGTCCGCGCAGCGCGTACCAGCCGGCATGGAACTCGGCTTCGACGACGTCCGTCGGGTTCGTGGCGACGTGATTGGCGACGATGCGGTAGGCGGCCTTGAACTGGCCCTGGTCGACAAGGCCGCGGCTGACGATGCGCTGCTCGTTCCACCATTCGCCGGAATTGACGAGTTCATCGCGCTTGGAGGGCATCTGCGCCAGAAGCCTGGCGGCTTCGGCATATTTGTCCTGTTTGCGCAGATATTCGATCCGGGCGAACAGGTAACCCGGATCGTCGGACCATTTCTTATCGACGGCGTTGAGAAGTGCGCCGGCGTTGCGGAGCCTTGCTCGTCGACCGCCGACCAGGCCTTGTAGAGCGATCTGCGCCTGGCCCATGTCGCCAAAGCGCTTCGCCTGCGCCGTCCGGCCGCGATACATGAGGTATTCCATCCGCGCCTTGTGGTCGGCGGTGCCGAGCAGCCCGGAGAACTCCGCCAGGATCTTGTCTTCGGTCGCCTTGTCCAGCCCTTCGCTGCGCCAGACCTTGCGGATATATCTTGCGGCTTGCGTCTGTCTCCCGGCGGAGACGAGTGCTCGCGAGAGGATCATCGCGCCGGCGGTCGTTTCCGGTGCAGTGTCGCCGAAAGCGGCAAGGACCGCAGCCGGGTCGGGGTTTTCGTCGTAGAGCGCACGCTCCGAATAGGCGCGAAGCTTGGAAAGTCCTGGCCAGCCCTTGAGTTCCTGCGCCGCGCCGGCGATCTCGTAGGAAGGCACGCCCTTGACGCCGGACATGGCGATTGCCCACGTCAGGATATGCCGGTCAAGCGTACCCTTGCCCATCCCGTTGCGGATCGAGATTGCCTGCTGAGGATTCTTGTTGGAAAGCGCGTCCAATCCGGCCTTCAGGTTGCCGCTCACGGGCGCAACGGTTGTGCTGCGCGGAATGGCGCCGGTCATGATCGATTCCGGCACGGAGGTTTGCGGCACGAAGCCGATCGGCTTTACGTCGGGTACCGGGACGTCCGCGTCTGGAAGCGGCGACGCGATGCTGCTCCACGCGGCGGCCGTAAGGCCGAGGGCGGAGAGGATCAGGATAGCTCTTTTCATCCGGAGACTCGCAAGGAAAATACGCCCTAACTCTCGCAAGAGGCACGTTAAGGAAGCCTTACCGACGCCGGTAAAATTCGTTCACATTTGATATCGGAATTTGCCCCAAATGGATCCATGCGCGCTTGTCGCGGCGATTTCACCGCTTTATGGTGCCGCAACCCATATTCGAGGAATGCGGCCGAAGCGTGGATATCGGCCGTGAGGAGCTGTGCATGTTCAAGGGATCCATTCCCGCTCTCGTTACCCCCTTCACTGATGCCGGACAGGTGGATGAAGCCTCCTTCGCCGCGCATGTCGAATGGCAGATCAAGGAAGGCAGCAGTGGTCTCGTTCCGGTCGGCACGACAGGCGAGTCTCCGACGCTGTCGCATGCCGAGCACAAACGCGTCGTGGAACTCTGCATCGAAGCCGCCGCAAAGCGGGTCCCGGTGATGGCCGGCGCAGGCTCGAACAACACGCGCGAGGCCGTCGAGCTTGCCCAGCATGCCGAAAAGGCCGGTGCCGATGCCGTGCTTGTTGTCACGCCTTACTACAACAAGCCGACGCAGAAGGGCCTGATCGCGCATTTTTCGGCCATCGCCGAGGCGGTCAGGCTGCCGATCTACATCTACAACATTCCCGGCCGCTCGGTGGTCGACATGACGCCGGAGACGATGGGTGCGCTTGCCAAGGCGCATTCGAACATTGTCGGCGTCAAGGATGCGACCGGCAAGATTGAACGCGTCTCCGAACAGCGCATCACCTGCGGCAAGGATTTCCGCCAGCTCTCGGGCGAGGATGCGACGGCGCTCGGCTTCAACGCCCATGGTGGCGTCGGCTGCATTTCGGTGACGGCGAATGTCGCGCCGCGGCTCTGTGCCGAGTTCCAGGCCGCAACGCTTGCCGGGGACTATAAGAAGGCGCTGGAATACCAGGACCGTCTTATGCCGCTGCACAAGGCGATCTTCCTGGAGCCGGGCCTCTGCGGCGCAAAATACGGTCTTTCGAAGCTCGATCGCATGAGCCGCAACGTGCGCTCGCCGTTGATCTCGACGCTGGAACCGGCCACCGAAGCGGCAATCGATGCCGCCATGCGTCACGCCGGCCTTCTGAACTGACTCGAAACGGAAGGCGGCTGCGTCGTCTTCACAAGTTTCGGCTGTTCCCCTACATAATGACGAGAAATGAGGGCGCGGCTTTCGCGCCCGCAAGGAATTGGAATTAGTCATGGCCCCCAAAGGCAGCCAGCGCGTCGTGAAGAAGGTTGTGGCCGAAAACCGCAAGGCCCGCTACAACTACGAAATCGTCGATACTTATGAGGCCGGGCTCGTTCTGAAGGGCACCGAGGTCAAGTCGCTGCGCGAAGGCAAGGCCAATATCGCCGAATCCTACGCGTCGGATGAAGGCGGCGAGATCTGGCTGATCAATTCCTACCTGCCGGAATACCTGCAGGCGAACCGCTTCAACCACGAGCCACGCCGCCGCCGCAAGCTGCTGCTTTCGAGCCGCGAGATCAACAGGCTGCGCGCGGGCATCAACCGCGAAGGCATGACGCTGATCCCGTTGAAAATCTATTTCAACGACCGCGGCCGGGCGAAGATGGAACTGGCCTTGGCCAAGGGCAAGAAGCTGCACGACAAGCGCGAGTCCGAGAAGGAACGCGATTGGAACCGGCAGAAGAGCCGCCTGCTGAAGGACAATGGCTGACCGCTGCCAAGGCTGAAGGTCGCGTCGTGTGCCTTAGTGGCGCGAACAGCCGAGGATACGGGCAAGCCGGCGCTCTGGAATGGCCGGCGCCCACCCAGTGCTTCGAAGCGTTCGGTTGAGGATTATCCCTCGAAGTCGGTTGCCGGAGCGATCTCGACAGGCTTTTGCGGGCGCTCGGACGGGTCGCGGCCGATCTCGCTTTTCAGTGACAGCAGATCGATGAAATGATCCGCCTGACGGCGCAGATCGTCGGCGATCATTGGCGGTTGCGTTGCCATCGTGGAGATGATCGACACCTTGCGGCCCTTGCGCTGCAGCGCTTCGACCAGCGTCGTGAAATCGCCGTCGCCGGAGAAGATAACGAGATGGTCGACGGTTTCGGACTGCTCCATGGCGTCGATCGCCAGCTCGATATCCATGTTGCCCTTGATCTTGCGGCGGCCCATGGAGTCGGTGAACTCCTTGGCGGGCTTGGTGACGACCTTGTAGCCGTTGTAATCCAGCCAGTCGATCAGCGGGCGGATGGAGGAATATTCCTGGTCCTCGATCAGCGCGGTGTAATAATATGCGCGCAGCAGATATCCGCGCTTCTGGAATGCCTTCAAGAGCTTGCGATAGTCGATATCGAAGCCGAGGCTTTTGGATGCAGCGTAAAGGTTGGCGCCGTCAATGAAGAGTGCAATTTTTTCGCGTGGGTCGAACATCGCATCCCAATCCAATTAGAGTAATCCAAATTTACTTTCGCCAAATGTCGCGTAAAAACAATGGCTTAAACCGACGACAGGAATAATTCTTAATTTATGAATTATTCATATAAGAGAAGATTTAGGGCACGATTCGGCATATTCCAAGCAACTGACGGTGGAATTGCCGCATTCCCGCTGGAAATTTTTAGCAGGATCGCGCATAGATCGGCCCGAACCGTGCATGAAAAACTTGAATTTGCCGCGCTTTTGATTGTATCGGCGTGCTAATCCCAGAAATCACGACCGTAAAGGACAGGCAATGGCCCGTGTCACCGTAGAAGATTGCATCGACAAAGTTGAGAACCGCTTCGAGCTGGTTCTGCTTGCCAGCCACCGCGCCCGGCTGATTTCCCAGGGTGCCTCGATCACCATCGATCGCGACAACGACAAGAACCCCGTCGTGGCGCTGCGCGAAATCGCCGACGAAACGCTTTCGCCCGACGATCTCAAGGAAGACCTGATCCATTCGCTGCAGAAGCATGTCGAAGTCGACGAGCCCGAGCCCGATCCGGCAAGCCTCATCGCCGCTGGCGGTGTTGCCGCTGCGGACGGCGAGGAGCAGGACGACCAGCCGGAGACGATCACTTTCGACCAGATGTCGGAAGAAGAGCTGCTTGCCGGCATCGAAGGCCTCGTGCCGCCGGAAAAGAGCGACGACTACTAAGAAGGCGAGAGACGATTACCAATCGTCAATCTTGCGCCTTTATTGCTTAGGCATATTATTGCCAATCTGTGCGCCAATCGTTGATTGGCGCGCTTTTATTTTTGATTGGAGTAGCTTCCGGATGATGCGGCAGTACGAGCTCGTGGAGCGGGTTCAGAATACAAGCCCGATGCCAATGAAGCTCTGCTGAACAAGGCCTATGTCTATGCCATGCAGAAGCATGGGCAGCAGAAGCGCGCCAGCGGCGATCCCTATATCTCCCATCCGCTCGAAGTCGCCGCCATCCTGACCGACATGCATCTCGACGAGTCGACCATCGCCGTCGCCCTGCTGCACGATACGATCGAGGACACGACGGCGACGCGCGCCGAGATCGACGAACTCTTCGGCGAGGACATCGGCCGGCTGGTCGAGGGCCTGACGAAGATCAAGAAGCTCGATCTCGTCACCAAGAAGGCCAAGCAGGCGGAAAACCTGCGCAAGCTGCTTGCTTGCGATTTCCGACGACGTGCGCGTGCTTCTCGTCAAGCTCGCCGACCGCCTGCACAACATGCGCACGCTCGACCATATGTCGGCGGACAAGCGTGCCCGCATTTCCGAAGAGACGATGGATATCTATGCGCCGCTCGCCGGCCGCATGGGTATGCAGGACATGCGCGACGAGCTGGAGGAGCTGTCCTTCCGCCACATCAATCCGGAAGCCTACGAGACCGTCACCAAGCGGCTGGAGGAGCTCTCCAAGCGCAACGAAGGCCTGGTCAAGAAGATCGAAACCGAACTGCGCGACCTGCTCGTCGCAAACGGCCTGACGAATGCCGTACGTCAAGGGACGGCAGAAGAAGCCCTATTCGGTCTTCCGCAAGATGCAGTCGAAGTCGCTTTCCTTCGAGCAGCTCTCGGACGTCTACGGCTTCCGCATCATCGTCGAGGACATCCCGGCCTGCTACCGCGCGCTCGGCATCGTCCACACCCGCTGGCGCGTCGTGCCCGGCCGCTTCAAGGACTATATTTCGACGCCGAAGCAGAACGACTACCGCTCGCTGCACACGACGATCGTCGGCCCCTCCAGCCAGCGTATCGAGCTGCAGATCCGCACGAAGCGCATGCATGAGATCGCCGAATACGGCATCGCCGCACATACGCTCTACAAGGACGGCGCAACGACGCCCGATGGCGATATCCTTTCGCGGGAATCGAATGCCTATTCCTGGCTGCGGCATACGATCGAGGCGCTGGCCGAGGGCGACAGCCCGGAAGAATTCCTCGAACACACCAAGCTCGAGCTCTTCCAGGATCAGGTCTTCTGCTTCACGCCGAAGGGCAAGCTGATCGCCCTGCCGCGCGGCGCGACGCCGATCGATTTCGCCTATGCCGTTCACACCAATATCGGCGACACGACGGTCGGCGCCAAGATCAACGGCCGCATCATGCCGCTGGTGACGCGCCTCGCCAACGGCGACGAGGTCGAGATCATCCGCTCCGGCGTGCAGGTGCCGCCGGCCGCCTGGGAAGAGATCGTCGTCACCGGCAAGGCGCGCGCCGCCATCCGTCGCGCCACGCGCATGGCGATCCGCAAGCAATATGCTGGTCTCGGCCATCGCATTCTGGAGCGCACCTTCGACCGGGCCGGCAAGATCTTCTCCCGCGAAGCGATGAAGCCGGCGCTGCACCGCCTCGGCCAGAAGGACGTCGAAGATGCGATCGCCGCCGTCGGCCGCGGCGAGATGTCGTCGCTCGACGTGCTGCGCGCCGTCTATCCCGATCATCAGGACGAGCGCGTCACCGTGAAGCCGATCGGCGACGAGGGCTGGTTCAACGTCCGCAGCGCTGCCGGCATGATCTTCAAGATGCCCGGCAAGACCAAGGCCGAGTCGCGACGACGGGATCGACGCCGATGCCGATATCGGGCCGATCCGCGGCCTATCCAGCAATATCGACGTGCAGTTCGCGCCGACCGGCGCCGTGCCCGGCGATCGTATCGTCGGCATCATGGAGAAGGGCAAGGGCATTACCATCTATCCGATCCAGTCGTCCGACCCTGCAGCGCTTCGACGATCAGCCCGACCGCTGGATCGATGTGCGCTGGGATCTCGACGAGGCCAACAAGTCCCGCTTCATGGCCCGCATCATGGTCAATGCGCTGAACGAGCCGGGCACGCTGGCCAAGGTCGCGCAGACGGTTGCCGGCCTCGACGTCAATATCCGCACGCTGAACACGGTGCGGGTCGCGGCCGACTTCACCGAAATGGCGCTCGATGTCGAAGTCTGGGACCTGCGCCAGCTCAATCAGCTGCTTGCGCAGACTGAAGGATCTGGACTGCATCGCCACGGTTCGGCGGCTCTACGACTAAGCTTTTGTTAGCCGATCATGGGCTTGGCTGAAAAGTTGCACATTTTATGATCGTTTTGTGACCAAAATGGCGCAGCAAAAAGGCGAGTGATGCGCTGAATGCATGGCTGTCTCCTATGTTAGAGCGTTGGTAATTGTGCATTGCCAGCACCTATCTTCCGGTCATCGAGAATGTAAACGAAGATGAGACAAGGCAATGTTTGCACCTATCAAGAAAATCGCCCGCGCCCTTCGCGCTCCGACCATGCAGGAACGCGAAATGGCATACCTCAACGGCTCGCATGACCGTATCGATCTTGAGTATCGTCAGCGTCAGGTCGACCGCGGTCTGTTCCGTAACCGCTGATACTGGGCTTGTATACTTGCAAGATGAGGAGGGACGCCATGCATAACGGGCGCCCTTCGGCTGAAGAAGCTCTCGCACGCGAGGACTGACGGCTGTCTTTCGAGTGGTATCATTTGCCGCTCTTGTCATGACGGCGTGCGCTGCACTAAATAACCGCCATGTTGTTTCGCCGTAGAAAACCTGCCGGATTTCGTGAAAAGATGCGGGAGCTGCTGTGGCCCCGCAAGGGTTTCCTGCGCCCGCTGCGTTATCTGACGATGCGCATCCTGCGCCTGACGGCCTCGCCGCATGCGGTTGCGGTGGGCGTTGCTGCGGGCGTCTTCGTCTCCTGGACGCCGTTTATCGGCGTGCATTTCGTCATGGCTTTCGTGCATCACCTATCTTCCTCTCCGGAAACATGGTGGCTGCCGCGCTCGGCTGCGCGGCTTTCGGCAATCCGCTGACCTATCCCTTCATCTGGGGCATCACCTGGGAAATCGGTCATCTGCTGCTCAGCCGCAAGGATGCGATCTGGCAGGCCAGTCGATCGATCTCGCCGAACTCTTCCACAAGCTTAGTTTCACCGAACTCTGGAGGCCGGTGCTGGAGCCGATGCTGGTCGGCGCCATTCCGCCGGCGGTCGTCACCTCCGTTGTGCTCTATGCCTTGACGTTCTACACCGTGAAGGGTTTCCAGTCCCGCCGCCGCGAAAGGTTGATGGAGCGAGCGCGCCTGCGCCTTGCCGATCCGGCGCAGGATATGCCGACCGTATGATTTCGTTTCGACAGAAGGGCTTCGCATGATCATCGGCATTGGCAGCGATCTCATCGACATCCGCCGCGTCGAAAAGTCGCTCGAGCGCTTCGGCGATCGCTTTACCCACCGCTGCTTCACCGAGATCGAGCGGGCGCGTTCCGACCGGCGCGCCAACCGCGCCGAATCCTATGCGAAGCGCTTCGCCGCCAAGGAAGCCTGCTCGAAAGCGCTCGGCACCGGCATGGCGCAAGGCGTGTTCTGGAAGGACCTGGGCGTCGTCAATCTGCCGAGCGGCAAGCCGACAATGCAACTGACAGGGGGCGCTGCCGTCGTGCTTCAATCCATGCTGCCTGCCGGGCACAAGGCGGCGATTCATTTGACGATAACGGATGACTATCCGCTTGGCTCAGGCATTTGTGATCATAGAAGCCCTGCCTGAACGGCGCGTGAGGGGCGAGCGTCTCGTCGCTTTTAATGTTCGCGCCATTGCCGCCACCGGTCGAAGCCGCTAGAGAGAAGCAACAGAAGAATTGCGCCCGCGGCGGCGCCTTGAAGGAACAAGACTGCGTGTCCGAAAAAGTCGATACCAAGCCGAACGCCCTTTGGGAAAATATCAAAGTCATTATTCAGGCACTGTTGCTGGCGATGGTGATCCGGACGGTCTTCTTCCAGCCGTTCACCATTCCCTCCGGTTCGATGATGCCGACCCTGCTCGTCGGCGACTACATCTTCGTCAACAAGTTCGCCTACGGCTATTCGAAATACTCGCTGCCTTTCTCGCCGAACATTTTCAGCGGCCGCATTTTCGCGAGCGAGCCGAAGCGCGGCGATATCGTCGTCTTCCGCTTCCCGCCGAACCCGGATATCGATTACATCAAGCGCCTCGTCGGCCTGCCGGGCGACCACATTCAGGTGACGGATGGCGTGCTCTACGTCAACGGCAAGCCCGTTCCGAAGGTGCCGGATGGCAGCTTTACCTCGGATTACAAGCTCGATCCGGGTGAAGACGTACCGGTATTCCGCGAAACGCTCGACGACGGCAAGACCTACGACACGCTGGACCAGTCGCCGGTTTCCCGCGGCGACAACACCCAGGAATTCATCGTGCCGGAAGGCCATTATTTCATGATGGGCGACAACCGCGACAACTCGCTCGACAGCCGCTTCGATGTCGGCTTCGTTCCGGCGGAAAACCTCGTCGGCCGCGCCAGCGTCATCTTCTTCTCGCTCGGCAACGACACCTCGTTCCGCGAAATCTGGAAATGGCCGGCCAACATGCGCTGGGATCGCCTCTTCAAGGTTGTTGAATGAGCAAAGCGCAGACGCTCTCGGCGGCGGACCGGACAAGGCTTGAAGCTTTGATCGGCCATGAGTTCGCCGAAAAGGAGCGCCTGGACCGCGCTTTGACGCATGCCAGCGCCCGCTCGCAGAAGGGCGGCAATTACGAACGGCTGGAATTCCTCGGCGACAGAGTGCTCGGCCTCTGCGTCGCCGAGCTGCTTTTCCGGACGTTCGAGACGGCCGGGGAGGGTGAACTGTCGGTACGCCTGAACCAGCTGGTCAGCGCCGATACCTGCGCCGAGGTGGCCGACGAACTGGGGCTGCATCTCTTTATCCGCACAGGCGCCGACGTAAAGAAACTCACCGGCAAGCGCATGATGAATGTGCGCGCCGATGTCGTCGAAAGCCTGATCGCCGCGCTCTATCTGGACGGCGGCCTGGAAGTCGCCCGCCGCTTCATCCTGCAAATACTGGGAGAAGCGGGCGGCACGCGCCGACGGCGCAAAGCGCGACGCCAAGACCGAGCTGCAGGAATGGTCGCACGCGAAATTCGGCGTCACGCCGCAATATCGGGTTGAAGAACGCACCGGGCCGGATCATGATCCGCGCTTCACGGTGACGGTGGAAGTTGCCGGCGTTCAGCCGGAAACGGGCGTCGAGCGCTCGAAGCGTGCGGCCGAGCAGGTCGCCGCGACGAAGATGCTGGAGCGCGAAGGCATTTGGCAGAAATCCTCTGCCGGAAATTGACGGGACAATGACCGAAGAAAACGATATGGCGCATGATGTCGCCGCTGAAACCAATGGCGAAACGCATTCCGGCTTCGTCGCCCTGATCGGCCCGACCAATGCCGGCAAATCGACGCTGGTGAACCGCCTCGTCGGCGCCAAGGTATCGATCGTCAGCCATAAGGTGCAGACGACGCGCGCCATCGTGCGCGGCATCGCGATCCACGACAATGCGCAGATCGTCTTCATGGATACGCCCGGCATCTTCAAGCCGCGCCGCAGGCTCGACCGCGCCATGGTCACGTCGGCCTGGGGCGGCGCCAAGGATGCCGATCTCATCATGCTCCTGATCGACAGCGAGCGCGGCCTGCGCGGCGATGCCGAAGCGATCCTGGAAGGTCTCAAGGATGTGCCGCAGCCGAAGATCCTCGTGCTCAACAAGATCGACCGCGTGAAGCGCGAAGACCTTCTGGCGCTCGCCAGCGCCGCGAACGAGAAGATCGCCTTCGACCGGACCTTCATGATCTCCGCGGAGAACGGCTCCGGCTGCGACGACGTCATGGACTATCTGTCGAAGACCTTGCCGGAAGGCCCGTGGTACTATCCGGAAGATCAGATTTCCGATCTGCCGATGCGCCAGCTCGCCGCCGAAATCACCCGCGAGAAGCTTTTCCTGCGCCTGCATCAGGAGCTTCCCTATTCCTCGCACGTCGAAACGGAAAAGTGGGAAGAGCGCAAGGACGGCTCGGTTCGCATCGAGCAGGTGATCTATGTCGAGCGCGACAGCCAGAAGAAGATCGCGCTCGGCAAGGGCGGCGAGACGATCAAGGCGATCTCCTCGGCGTCCCGCAAGGAGCTCTCGGAAATCCTCGAGCAGCCGGTCCATCTCTTTCTGTTCGTCAAGGTTCGCGAAAACTGGGGCGATGATCCCGAACGCTTCCGCGAAATGGGGCTCGACTTTCCGCGCTGAAGCGATGGCAAGCGTTTTCGTCGGGCTGGACGCCAGCGCCTTGTTTCCATGCAAAAAAATCCGCACCGTTGGCGGAACAAAACCGCGCCATTTGCATTAGCTTGCCAAACGGCGCTACCTTCATGGAGCGCCGGTTTTTGCGAGCGCAAGGGCGGGAATGGCGACGGCAAGACCAACTCACATTCATTCAAGACCCCATGCGAGCAGTGTCCCTTGCGGCCGCTGCCGCATTTCAGGGATTTCAGCCGCGACGAGCTGGAGTTCGTCTCGTGGTTCAAGAAGGGTGAGCTTGCGGTCGATGCCGGTGCAACGGTCCTCGTCGAAGGCGCTCACAGCGCCCATCTCTTCACGGTCCTCTCCGGCTGGGGCTTTCGCTACAAGACGCTCGAAGACGGCCGTCGCCAGATCCTGAACTACGTCATGCCTGGCGATCTGATCGGCCTGCAGGGCACGATTGTGGGCGAAATGCAGCATTCCGTCGAAGCGCTGTCTCCAGTCGCGCTCTGCGTCTTCGAGCGCGACAAGCTCATGACGCTTTACAACAAGCACGCCTCGCTGGCTTTCGATATCACCTGGATCGCGGCGCAGGAGGAGCGGATCCTCGATGAACACCTGTTGAGCATCGGCCGGCGCACCGCGCTGGAGCGGGCGGCCTATCTGATCGCTTTCCTCTTCGAGCGCGGCAAGCGGCTCGATCTCTTCAATGGCCGAAAGTTCATTCCGATCACCCAGCAGCATATTGCAGATACGCTCGGTCTTTCGATCGTCCATACCAACAAGACGCTTGAAAAAACTGGCGGAGCGAAGCCTGATCCGCTGGCAGGAGCGCGGCTGCGAAGTGCTGAACGGGGAAGGGTTGAAAGAGGTTGCCGGCTGGGAAGGGCTTGGCGAAACCAAGCGACCGCTCATATAATCGCAGTCGACCATGTCTTTTTTAAATGCAAATCAGTCGAACAAAAACTAAGGTCGGTCATGCCACTTTCCTCCTGTTTTGCTTCTTATCGACCAAGCGGGAAAGTGGCTATTCAGACCGGGTGGCAGGATTCGGCCCGGCAACCGGGCCATGCGGGGCGCCAGAGGTAAAGATGCGGGTTAGGCAGGCGGTGTGCGCCACAGACGGCGCTCAGCGAGGGGCGTGGAGATCATGAGCGCAAGCCGTGTTCTGGTCCTTGAAGACAGTCTCATCATCGCGATGGAAGCGGAAGATATGCTTCGCGCCGTCGGCGTGGAGAGCGATCGATATTGTCAATGGCCTCGATCAGGCGATGGACTGCAGTCAAAGCGGAGAGCTATGATTTCGCGCTGCTCGACGTCAATCTCGGTGAGGCGATGAGCTTCGGCTTTGCCCGGCATCTTGAACGAAGTCGGCATTCCCTTCGGCTTTGTCAGCGGTTATTCCGACACGCAGGATTTCCCGCCGGATCTTCAGCATGTCCCGCTTCTCGTAAAGCCCTTCGACGAAAGGGCGATGCGTGAATTCCTTGAGAAGCTTCTCCCGACTCGCCGAGCTGGACCCGGCGTCATGACATGCCAGGCCGACGCCGCCTTGCTTTAGGATCGATTCCTGAGGCTTAAGGTACGTTCGCCGATGCAATGGCAGGATCATGCAATCATTATTGGCGTCAAACGCCACGGCGAGACGAGTGTCATCGCCGAGGTGATGACGCGTGACCGCGGACGGCATCTCGGCCTCGTCCGCTCCGGCCGCTCGCGCGCGATGCAGCCGGTGCTGCAGCCCGGCAACGAGGTGGATGTCATCTGGCGCGCCCGCCTCGACGAGCATCTCGGCGAATTCCGCATCGAGCCGCTGCAGCTGCGTGCCGCCCGGCTGATGGAGACGGCGACCGCCGTCTACGGCGTGCAGGCGATGGGTGCGCTTCTGCGGCTCCTGCCGGAGCGCGATCCGCATCCGCATCTTTACGATGCGCTCGAGGTCATCCTCGACAATCTCCACAATCCAGCCGACGCCGGCGAACTCTTCGTCCGCTTCGAGCTTGCCGTCCTGAACGATCTCGGCTTCGGCCTTGATCTTGCCGAATGCGCCGCGACCGGCGCGCGGACCGATCTTGCCTATGTCTCGCCGAAATCCGGCCGCGCCGTCAGCCGCGCTGCCGGCGCCCCCTGGGCGGACAAGATGTTCGTCCTTCCCGCCATTTCTCGGCCCGAAGGCAACCAGGCCGCCGATTTCGATAGTCTGAGCGCGGCCTTTCGCCTGACGGGCTTTTTCCTGCATCGCCACGTCTACGAACCGCGCGGCATCGACGCTGCCGCTGCCCGCGACGGTTTCATTCAGGCCGCTCTGAAGGCGCTCGATCCGTCTAACAAGGTCATTCCTGCGGCGCCCTCGCAGGTTAGCCCGCCGCGCGCACCTTGAACGCCCAGCCTTCCGGCCGTTCCTCGATGACGGTAACGGCATCGCCGATCGCGATCCGGCCGGTACTGCGCGGTACCGCGTTCCAGCCGAAAATCGGGCCGGGCACACGGCGGTCCGCCGACATGCGGATGCGGCCCATGGCCGGCATCGGGTTGGGAACGTCGCGCGAGCCGGTCATCTGATCCTGTGTCGTCATGATGCAGCGGGCGCAGGGCTTTACGAGATCGAAGCGGATGCCGCCGATCTCGATTGCTGCCCAGCGGTCCTCCGGCCAGGCTTCATCGGTATCGATGACGATGTTCGGCCGGAAGCGCTCCATGCCGACGCTGCCTTCGCCATGTGCGCAAGGTCGGCATTGAGCGCTTTCAGCGAGCCGGTCGTGGTCACCAGGATCTGATAGCCGTCGGCAAACGTCACCGGCGTCGCATCGCCCGCCCATTCGGGATTGGCGATGCGCTGCGCCTGATCGTCGAAGAAGACCAGCTTCACGTCGCGTCCGAGCCACTCGGAAAGCCGCGCATTGCTTTCGTCGTCGGCAACCGCGGCGTTCACCAGGGACTTCCACACGACGACATCCATCCGGCGGTCCGGCTGCGGCGAGGGTACGGCGATATCCGGCTTTCCGGCCATCATCAGCCGGAAAGCGCTCGGCTCTGGCCGGACGTCGATCCGGGCGAGCGCCGGCAATTCGCGCTGCGTGATGAAATGACCGTCAGGATCCGTCACCATCGCCCGGCGGTCGCCGGGAAGTCCGAAGGCGTCGATCGCTGAGAAAGGAAGGCGATGCCGCGGGCGCTCTTGAGCGGATAGATAAAGAGATCGCTGACGCGCATTCCGTTCTCCTAGATCTCGTCCATGAATGCCGCGAGGAAGTCGCGCAGACGCTTGTCGCGTTGCGGCGGCAAGCGTGCGCCCCGCCGCCGTCTGAAATCCATCGGCAAGCTTGAACAGCTTTGTCTGGAAATGGTCAATGGCATAGCGCCGATCGTCGAGCGGGCGGTTTTCCGCAGCCGGATCGAATGGATCATAGAGGCCCGAGGCCATGCGTCCGCCGATATAGAAGCAGCGCGCCGCGCCGACCATGCCGATTGCGTCGAGACGATCGGCATCCTGCAAAATTTTCGCTTCCACCGTTTCCGGCGTGACGTTGGCGGAAAAACTGTGGGCGGTGATCGCATGCGCAACGGCCGCAATCGCATCCGCCTCCCAGCCGAGCGCCTGCAGAATGCCGGACGCCTTCTGCGCCGCGAGCGCCGAAGCCTTGGAGCGCAGCGGCGAGCTTTTCTCGACCGCAACGCAATCATGGAGAAGGACGGCTGCGGCCAGTATCCTGCCGCTGCCGCCTTCCTCTGCATGGATGCGCATCGCGTTTCTGAAGACGCGCAGGATATGCGCAAGGTCATGCGACCCGTCATCGCCTTCGGTGGCATGGGGAATGAGCTCGGCCGCGAGGCTTTCGAAAGGGGAAAAGGCCTTGGCTTCGAACATGCGGGTCACCGAACTTTTGGAAAATGCGAAGATTCCGCATAAAGCTTCAGGACGCGAGTTGCAACGAAGCTCTCAGCTCGCTTTCGCCGCAGTCTCGGGGAGATATGTTGAAAGCAGGCGGGCGATGTCCGAGGCTGGGCTGGGCGGGCTGATGTAATAGCCCTGGATCTCGTCGCATTCCTCGCCTTCGAGCAGGCTCTTCTGCTCGGCCGTCTCGACCCCTTCTGCCGTGACCCGCATGCCGAGCGCTTCGCCGAGCAGGATGATCGCATGCATGATCGCATAGGCTTCCTTGTTGTCAGCGATGCCGCTGACGAACGACTTGTCGATTTTGATCTTGTCGAAGGGAAAGCTGCTCAGATAGCTCAGCGACGAATAGCCGGTGCCGAAATCGTCCATGGAGATCCGGATGCCGCGCTCCTTCAGAGCATGCAGGATCGGCAGCGCCTCATCGAGATTTTCCATCAGCACGCTTTCGGTGATCTCGAGCTCCAGACGCGCCGGCGATATCGCAGCCTGCCGCAATCGCCTCATCGACGTCCGGCCAGGCAGATCGCTGCTCGTGAACTGGATCGCCGAGACGTTGACGGCGAACTTGATGTCTTCCGGCCAGCGTGCTGCCTCGCTGCATGCCGTTTTCAGCACCCAGCGCCCGATGTCGACGACGAGCCCGACCTCTTCCGCGAGCGGAATGAATTCCATCGGCGGAACGCGGCCGCGTGTTGGATGTTTCCAGCGCATCAGCGCCTCGAAGCCGCAGATGCGCCGCTGACGCAGATCGTAGAGCGGCTGGTAGTGCAGTTCGAATTCGCTCGTTCTGCATCGCCAGTCGAAGATCCGCTTCCAGCGCGTGACGGGCCTGCATCCGGGATGCCATCTCGCTTGTGAAGAAACGCTCGTGTTTGCGTCCGTCCGCCTTGGCATGCGAAGAGGGCTACGCCGGCATTCCTAAGCAGCACGTCGGTCTCGGCGCCGTCCTCGGGAGCGACCGCAATTCCCATCGAGACGCTGAGTTCGATCTGCTTTTCGCCGTGAAAGAAGGGCTCGGAAAGTTCGCGGCGGATCTGGTCTGCAAGAGCCGTCACATTCCAGGGCTGCTGCCTTCTGCTCTGTAGGATGGCGAATTCATCGGAACCGAGGCGGGCGAGCATATTCTCGCTGCCTGCGGATGAGCGGATGCGCTCGGCAACCTGGCGAAGAACGATGTCTCCGGTGGACACGCCCATCGTATTGTTGATCGATTTGAAGCGGTCGAGGTTCAGATGCACGAGGGCAATCTGCTCGTCCTGCGCGCGCTCGCTAAGGGCGGCATCGACCTGTTCGCGGAAGTGGATGCGGTTCGGCAATCCGGTCAGCGGATCGTGGTGGGCAAGATAGGCGATCCGCTCGGCGGCCTCCCGCTCTTCGGTAATATCGGAATGGATTGCGATGTTGCTGCCGTCCGGCAAGACGGTGACGACGCTGAGGACGATGCGGCCGTCGTCCATCAGCCATTCGCGTCGGCGGATTTTCGTTTGTCTGGGCTGCGCGGCGAGGGCCTTCCAGGAGTGGCGCGCGGATTTACTCAGCCTCCTCTCCTTTCCTTGGACCATGGTGCTGAGAGCCAGCGCCGTTACGCCGGGAACAGCCTGATTCTCGGAGAAGCCGAAGAGCTGACGAAACCGGATCATTGCAGAGCGTGAGCCTCTGCTCCGAATCGAACACGCTGAGGCCGAGTGGCAGGTTGTCGAGAACGAGGGCGAAAATCGTCGCTCGCTCGGCCAATTCGGCGGCGATCCTGTCGGCTTCGCTCTTCAATGCCCGGTTTTCACGTTGCAGGGCTTCCGACGCTCTTCATCTCGCATGTCGCTCATGCCTTCGGTACGTCTCTATGACCAGATCCATCAGGCGCTGCGCATCCACGGACCCGTCTTTATTTACGGCTTGGGTGCATTGCTGCGAGAACAGCGATTCCGCATCCAGGGGGCAATATCCTGCATGCTCAGTCATTGCTGAGGCCGATAGACCCAAGTCCGAAAAGGAAGTTCTGCGCTTTGCACCGGGCATGCAAAAGCCTTTCTGAAAATCTGCGAAATAATCAATTGAAACAATATCGGAAACGGTGATCCTGCTGTGGCAACAGTTGCTATTATTAGCTGCGGCCAGATTAATAATCGGTTGCCGGCAATAGCTTGGTTATCACCGATGCGTGCGAGAAAACGAGGCGGACTGCCTCGCCTAAAGGCTTTGTCAATCTTGATTAATAAGAAGTTAACAGCTTATTGACCCGACTCGCAAATCAGTTTATCCACCGAGTCAGTTTGGATCTTCCCACATCGTATTGCGTACAAACATCACCGGAAAAGAGGCGTGAACGGAGGTTTGTATGACGCATGTTTCATCTGTTTCAGAAACGTCCTATGCCTATTTGGCAACCCTTTCGCGGCTGGATACCAATGGCGACGGCGTATTGAGCCGCGGGGAGCGTGCAGCTGATGAGAAACCCGGCATTCTAAAGCGGTTCGGTGACGACCAGACGGCGCGCCAGTCCCGTTCCACCGCCTCCGCCGACGTTCTCGCGCTCATGATGGGACTTGGCGAGAACAGCTTCGGCGATGCCACGTCGTATGATCAGGGTTACGCGGTCGGGGCGAGCGATCATCCCTCCGAACTCTACCGCCGGACTTACGGCCAGTACGATCCCGATATCGGGTCCTGAGCCTGATTTGAGGCTATCAATAAAGTCGGCCCGCTGGCCGGCTTTTTTGTTTGCATGATCTGCAGCAGGAACACCTTCCTCAACAGGGCGTTGAAAAACAATTCGGCCACAACAAGGAGGGAAATCCGATGGCAAGCATAGTTAAGATCGCGGCGCTCGTTCTTGCCGCTACGGCTTCGACCGCTGTTGCGCAGGACAAGCAGACGGCCACGGCAAACTTCGTCGGCGAGGACGGCAAGGAGAATGGCCGTGCGACGCTGACGGCTGCGGCCACCGGTGGGGTACTGATCGAACTCGAGGTTTCCGGCCTTCCCGCAAACAGATGGGTGGCTTTCCACGTTCACGAGATCGGCAAATGCGACGCGGCCACCCATCATGAATCTGCCGGCGGCCATTTCAATCCCGCGAAAGCCGAGCATGGCATGCTGAGTTCCAAGGGTCCCCACGCCGGCGACATGCCGAACCAGTATGTCGGCCAGGATGGCGTTTTGCGTGCTCAGGTGTTCGACAGCATGGTGAGCCTCGACGGCAAGGAGGACGGCATTCGCGGCCGCTCGCTGATGATCCATGCAAATTCGGATGATTATCGCAGCCAGCCGTCCGGCGATGCCGGCGCAAGGCTCGCCTGTGCCGTCATCGAGTGAAACGATCCTGAAGCCGGTAGCCGCCTTCTTCAGCTGTAGTAGAAGCGTTCGGCGTACCAGTCCGTCGAAGCCATCGGCTTTTCGCGTGCGACCCAGCGGGCGATATCGCTTTCCTCCAGCAGACTCGCCGTCACTGATCTTCGAGTCCGACGAAGATCAGGTTGGTATTTTCTCTCAATCGGGGATCGCTCGTAAAGCCCATCCGGCTGTCGTTGGCGCTGTGAAGCAGGTCCATCCGGACATAGAAGAACTCCGGCTCATAGGTCATCTCGCTTGCCTCGTTGAAGGCATGGGCGACTTCGATGACCGACTTCTCGGGACCGCTATAGGCCGTGATCGCCTCGTTCAGTCCGAAGGTCGCTCCGTAAAGGCCGACGGAGCGGACGGGAATGATGCTGACCTCGCCATTTGTCAGGTCCATCTGTTGGCCGGAGAAGCCGATTGCCTGACCGTCAAGAGCGCCCCGGAAGAAATAGGAGAAGCGGCCGCGTGTCAGATAGATCGCCTGCCAGCGGAACCGCACGTACTCGTCCGACTGTCCTGTCAACCCCTTCAGGGTGTGAAGGCACTGCAGAAACGTATCGCGATAGTTCGGCAACGGCATCGGTCGTTCTCCTTGGGAGGTTAACCGATGGAGAGTCAAAACGTTCCGCTGATGGATCACCACCTATCGCCGGATTTTTCGTTTTGTCGTTGCCGCTTCTTCGGCTGCCGTCTCGGCGTCGGTGGCCGGCAGTCCGGATTGCTCTGCATCGCCGGACAAAGGAATGAGATGCCCGGTTTGATCGATGGCAAGCTTGGCGCGCTTGACCATGTCGCGGCTCACGCTCCACCAGTCGCCGGTCTTCGTCCAGTAGCGAAGTGTGAGGCTGATCGTCGTGCCGCTTATGCTGTCGATGAACGCAGCCGGTGCCGGCGTTTTCAAAATGCGCGGATCGGCTTTGGCGAAGCCGATCAATCTTTCCATGGCGGCGTCGACATCCTCGTCATAGGCGACGGCCGACCTTCAACTCGTCCCGGCGGGTCGGTTCCCGGCTGAAATTGGTAATCGGCGTGTTCCAGAGGGTCGAATTCGGTGCAAGCCGATAGAGCCCGTCGCTGGTCTTCAATTCCGTGGCGAAGAGGCCGATTTCAAGCACGGTGCCGGACACTGTGCTCGTCTCGATATAATCCCCGACGCCGAAGGGGCGCAGGATGAGCAGCATGATCCCCGCGGCGATGTTCTGCAGCGTTCCCTGCAGCGCCAGGCCGATCGCCAGGCCCGCGGCACCGAGAGCGGTGATGATCGACGCGGTCTGCACGCCGAACTGAGCGAGGACGGTGACAAAGACCAGGATCAGCAGTGCATAGCGCAGCACGTTCGTAAAGAAACGCGCCAGCGTTTGATCGATGCCGCGCACCCGCGAAATGCCTTCGAAGGCCCAACGGCTCACGAAGCTCGCCAGCACCCAGCCGACGATCAACAGTATGATCGCTCCGACGATCGAGAAAGAGTATTGGACGGCGAGTTCGCTTGCCTGGCTGAGTGCCGTGCGGGTTGCTACGATGACGTCTGTTGCCTGTTCCATGCTGTCTGCCGATGCCCTTGTTTCTGTCGCAATTGCCTAGATGGAGCGGGCCGCAGGGGCGTCAACCGGCGACGTCCGCAGTGACCGGAAGCACGAACGGCGCATTGCCGTCGGCATCCGCGCCGCGTCCGATCGCCTTGACGGCCGCCACCAAACGGCCATTTCGCTGAAGCAGCGCGTCGCCGATCTCGATCGAGCCGGGCATTGGGCGTGGCATAGGGCGAGGCGGCTGCGCAGGCGTTTCGCGCAAGCGCCGTCTCGTCCTGGTCGGGAGCAAGCGACAGCGCGGCGATCAAGGCGGCAGCCGGCGAGCGCGAAATGCCCATCCAGCAATGGATGAGCAGCGGCGCCGCTGATCCCACGCGGCGGCAAAATCGATGATCTGGCGCACATGCGCTTCCTCGGGCGCGACCAGGTCGCCCGTTCCCTTGAAGGTGATATCGTTCATGCCAGCAGCAGATGGCGGTCGGCGGCGATCACGCCGGGCCGGTGAAAGGCCTGTTCCTTCGCCATCAGGCTGATCATTTCGCGGCGCCGTTGGCGCACGGCCATTTCGGCGATGCGCGACAGCGGCGAAACGATGATGCGGCGTCACGGATTCACCGCTCCTGCCGCATCCGCCTCGATCGCCTCGAAGCGCTCGCAGAACAGCCGTTGCGCCTCGAGCGCCGGCAGCGGCTCGATCATCAGCATGTCCCTGCTGATGCCGCGCGGCTGGCCGAAGAATTTCTGGGCTTCGGCCGGCGAGAAGCCGGCAAGCAGGTCGCCTCGAAATAGGCGGCGATCGTGTCGGCCTTCTTGATCTTGTCCTTGAGCTCCGCGCGAGGGATGCGGCGGCAGGCCGAAGCGCAGATGGATGGCCGCCTCCAGCCGCTTCTCGACCGCCTTGTAGCCGCCGCCGACGACCGACTTGAACGGCGAGATCATGTCGCCGATCACATATTCCGGCGCATCGTGCAGCAGCGCCATCATGGCACTCGTCCGGCGCTGCATCGTTGAACTGCCGGCGGAAGATCTCCTCGACGACGAGACTGTGCTGGGCGACGGAAAAGGCATGGTCGCCGGACGTCTGGCCGTTCCAGCGGGCAACGCGCGCAAGGCCGTGGGCGATATCGGAGAGTTCGACATCGAGCGGCGAGGGGTCGAGCAGATCGAGCCGCCGTCCGGAAAGCATGCGCTGCCAGGCACGCGGCGCCTTGACGTCACGCGCTCGCCTCGTCGGCGCTGGCCGGGAAAGGCGAGGCCGGACCAGGCGCGGCAGGCGTCAGCGAAACGGGCGTCTCGCCGGCCAGCAGCGGCGTGCCGCTGCGATGGCTTCGCCCGCGCGGTCGATGCGGACGATCGCGAGCCCCGTGTCGCCGACGACGGAGCCGAGCGTGCCGACCGGCTTGCCGGCCGCGGTGATTTCGGTTCCCGTTGCCGGCAGGATCGGTGTCGGCGGTGACCGATCACGACGCGCCGGCGCGCTGTGCCGCGATGCTGCATGCGCGAGACGACTTCCTGGCCGACATAGCAGCCCTTCTTGAAGGAGAGCCCGCCGTTCAGATCCATCAGCACGTCATGCGGAAAGGCGTCCTGCAGCGCGAAATCCGCGCCGGAGGTCACGATGCCGTGCTCGATGCGCAGGCGCATCGTAGAGCGATTCGCATTCGCCGACCGTGATCTGCCGCTGCGGCGCGGTAAGCCGTCACGTCCGGCCTTGGCGAAGCGGCTGTCGCGCCACGCCTTCGGCGCTTCCTCGTCCCAGGAGACCGTAACGCCTTGCTCTTCGTACCGAGCGCAAGCGCAACGGCAGCGCGCAGCTTGTACATGGTCAGCCGCTTCAACAGCGCCTCGCGCTGGCCGGCGTCCGTTTCGATGACGAAGTCAGTCGCCATCGCGCCAGATCATGAAGTCGAACAGGATCTTGCCCTGCGGCGTCAGCAGCGCGCCGGGCCGCGCTTCGTCGGCGTCGAGCGAGACGATATCGGTGGTGATCAGGTTCTGCAGGAAGGATTCGGCGTCCGCGCCGCTGACGCGGATGAGCGCGCGATCGTTCAGAAATACGGCTGGCATGGCGAAACCTGTCGCGTTGGTTCGTCAGAGCATGCAGACAGGTAGGATCTTCGCAGCGCGTGCGCGGCAAGCGGCAAGCGCGGCACGTCAGTCGCCGGCCGTGAAAAACTTCCACTTGCCGTCCGGCGTGATGCCGAGACGATAGAAGTTGTAGCCGCCGAATTCCTGCATGTCGGAGAGATCGCCGGCCGTGACGATGCGCAGCAGTTCGACGCGCTCCGGCGGCGTCAGCGTCTTCAGGTCCTTCTCGGCGAAATAGGGCCAGACATACATTTCGTCCGGCGTGCCCTGCGCCGACATGCACGAAGCCGGTCGAGATCGACGTCGAGCATGATCGCGAGAATCTCGTCGCCGTCGGGATCGCCCGAAAGGTCTTTCAGCGTGCCGATCGGATCGTCTGTCGGCTCGCCGACCGTCACCTGCGTCTGTGTCGGCGCCGGTGCCGATCAGCGGCCGCAAGCCGCTCGAGATCGCCGGATGCGGCTGCCTCGACGATCTGCTCGCGCATGCGGCGCACCGGCTCCGGCACCTTGCTGATGTCGTAGATCACTTCGACCGGCTTCGCATCGTCGCTCGGCGCCCGGCGTCTTGTCGGCGCCCTGGCCGCTATCGCTTGTTGACCAGCGGATCCGGCATCGGCACGCCGGGCGACGTGGTCAGCGCGGCGTCTGGCTCTGTCTGGGCGTTTCTCTGGTCGCTCGCCTGCGGATCGGGCTGCCCGGGGATCTTTTGCAGTTCGGAAAGCGCATATGCCGAAGGGGCCAGCCAGAACACGCCGGCGCCTAGACAGAACAGCGAGCAGAAGCGGCGCGATCGAAGGTCGCGATGCGGTGTCCTTACCGGTTCGCATGAGATTCTCCATTATTGCAGGGTGCGGTTCGGAGAAAATTCGCCGCCGAGCATACGTTCGCGCAGCGAATTCAAGCAGGGCTTCGGCGCCCTTCTCGCCATGACAGGCGGATCGTTTCGCGCAGCGCATGAGCGATGGCGGCATCGGCAATGATTTCCGGCTCGATACCATCCGCCATGCCGTCGGCCCAGGCTTCGTTCTGGTATTCCAGAGCCGCCTGCATCTTTTCGTGGACGATCATGTCGTCGATGTCATTGAGGCTTGGTTCCATCATCTCTTCCTCAAACTGCATGCCTTACTGCCTAGTTAACAACTCTATCAGCCTTTTCCCAAAACGACACGTCCGCGAGTGAAAACAGGTTAATTAAACGTCAATTTCCAAAGCGCGAGGTAATTTCTGTGGCGAGTGTTGCACCTTCGTTACGGTAGCGCTCTTCTGCCACGATGGCGGACTGAGTGCAATCGGTATAGACGGAAGCAAAAGCGCGGTAGCCGCGGTTGAAGGCGGCCGTCAGTTTTTCCTTCCGCTGCGGCTCGTCCTTCGTCTCCGAATCGAAGCAGCCGCTGCATGTCAGTTTCGCCATTCGCCGCTGCCCTGCGCCTTGCAGAGCGTGCGCAGGTAGTGCACCGAACCGATCACCTCCGCCAGCCGCGAAAGTTTGTCGTCGTAGGGCACGACGACGGGCGCTGCTGGTACGGGTTCGGGCACCACCGGCGGCTTCTTGTCCTGCGCCCACGCGGAAGCCGTCATTGCGGAACCGGCACAGACGGCGAGAGACAAGAAAACGCGTCGAACGGGAATCATGATGATAGTTGATACCCTGCGCCATGGCCGGAACAAGGCAGGCTTGCGAGTTTCCACGGCGTTATTGTCGCCCGCGCGAGCCGCTCGGCACATTCAAGCACCGATCTGGGGCACCGGCAGACGGCGGATCTCCTCGACGGTGTACCAGCCGAGAGCGGCTGCATCGTCTGAAGCCACGGCCACCGCATTCGCCGTCAGCCTCCACGGTGAAGACCGAGAGGAAGAAATGACTGCTGGTGCTGCCGTCGGCGGCATGGGTCTTCAGGTCGTAGGTCGCAAACAGCTGCGGATTGAAGGCGCGGATGCCGGTCTCTTCCTCGAATTCGCGCAGCGCCGTTTGATCCGGCGTCTCGCCATCCTCGGCCCGGCCGCCCGGAAAGGCATACATGTCGGCCGACGGCGGATTGCGGCGGAGCACGAGGAGGAAGCGGCCGTCGCGTTCGAGGATGGCCGAAGACGCTGCTCTTGGATTTGAAGTCATGACATGCCGTCTCTACACTCAGCCAAGGATTGCCGTATTCTTGTCTTGAATATTCAATCGCCGATTCGAAGGGAAGGGCGCTCTGACCTACATCATCTACGCTTTTGCAGCGCTCTTCGAAATCGCCGGCTGCTTCGCATTCTGGGCATGGCTGCGGATGGGTAAGCCCATCTGGTGGCTCGCGCCGGGCATGATCTCGCTTGCCCTTTTCGCCTGGCTCTTGACACTGGTCCCGAGCGAGGCGGCCGGGCGCACCTTCGCGGCCTATGGCGGCATCTATATCGTCGCGTCGCTTCTGTGGCTCTGGCTGGTGGAAAACCGGGTGCCGGACCGCTGGGATATCGGCGGCGCGGCCGTCTGCCTTGCGGGAACGGCGATCATCCTCTTCGGGCCGCGCAGCTAGGTCCTGACCCTAGCCTTGACCACTGCGAAACAGGGTGCAAAGACAATCCGATGTGCGGACGCTATGCCTTGACCCTGACCCCGGAAGAGCTGAAGGAACTGCTTGGGCTGCTGGAGCTCGAGGATTTTCCCGCGCGCTATAATATTGCGCCGACGCAGCCGATTCTCGTCGTCGTTTCCGGCGAGTCTCGGGAGAAGGGCAGCAATCTGCCGGACCGCCGTGCCGTGCTGGTGCGTTGGGGCTTCACCCCATCCTGGGTGAAGGATCCGAAGGCGTTTCCGCTGCTCATCAATGCGCGGGCCGAAACCGCGATCGGCAAGGCATCCTTCCGCGCCGCCATGCGCCATCGCCGGGTGCTCGTCCCGGCCTCCGGCTTCTACGAGTGGCACCGTCCGTCGAAGGAAAGCGGCGAGAAACCCCAGGCCTACTGGATCAAGCCCCGGCGTGGCGGCGTGGTTGCGTTCGCCGGCTTGATGGAAACCTGGTCTTCGGCCGACGGTTCGGAAGTCGATACGGGCGCGATCCTGACCACGGCCGCAAACGCCTCCATCGCGCCGATCCACGATCGCATGCCGGTCGTCATCAAGCCGGAGGATTTCTCCCGCTGGCTCGACTGCAAGACGCAGGAGCCGCGCGATGTCGCCGACCTGATGCAGCCTGCCGAAGAGGATTTCTTCGAAGCGATCCCTGTTTCCGACAAGGTCAACAAGGTTGCCAACATGGGGGCCGATCTGCAGACGCCGGTCGTGATCGAGAAGCCGCCGAAACCGCCCGGCAGGAAAGCCCGGCGACGGCCAGCTCAGCCTCTTCTGACACCTCCACAGCATTCAGCATTTCCGGAAACCAATGTTCTCGATCTCCGCCGCCCTCTCGGGCTTCTTCCTCGGCGCATCCCTTATCATTGCCATCGGCGCACAGAATGCCTTCGTGCTGCGCCAGGGGCTGCTGCGCTCGCATGTCTTCGTCATCTGCCTGATCTGCGCGCTGTCGGACGCACTGCTGATCGCCGCCGGTGTCGCCGGTCTCGGAACTTTGGTCTCGCGGTCGCCGATGCTGATTTCGGTCGTAACGCTCGGCGGCGCGATCTTTCTCGGTACCTATGCCGTCATGGCCTTCCGCCGCTCGCTTGCATCCCGGCGCCATGCAGGCAGGCACGCCGCAGGGACTGGGTCTGAAAGCGGCGGTCGCAACCTGCCTTGCTTTCACTTTCCTCAATCCGCATGTCTATCTGGATACGGTCGTGCTGCTCGGCAGCCTGTCAGCCGCTTACGAGGGGCCGGATCGGATCGCCTATGGGGCAGGGGCTGCGATCGCGTCGTTTGTGTGGTTTTTCGGGCTGGGATACGGTGCGCGTCTGCTGCAGCCGGTATTTGCAAAACCCGCCGCGTGGCGGGTTCTGGATGTCATTATAGGGATCGTCATGGGCCTGCTGGCGATCAGCCTGCTCGTTCGCTTCTTCAAGCCCGCTTGACGAGGGGCGGCTTGCTCTTCAGCATTAGCGCGGCTGCCAGCACCGCCTTGAGGCCGAGCGGGCGGTAATGTGTAGTGAGATCCGGTTTGTGCGTTTGTTCCGCCGAGCCAGTCTTATTCGAGGTCACGATACTCTCCTTACGTGCTACCCTAGACTTCTTATTGTTCGCTCTTTTCGCCTCCAACAGCGACAAAATAGAGGCATGGCTAATCAGGAATTGTGTACGCCGACCACATTGCGCGAGGCTTGACGCCAATGCCTCGCGTTCGTGGTGACTTACCGAGAGAGTAGCTAGATCAGATATGGCGGCCGATGTCGTCGTCGCCGTCGCCGGGCTCTTCGATCGTGAGCGTGCCGTATTTCAGCTTCCATCTGCGTGCCCCGAAGGGCAGCGACAGAAGATAGACGACGACGGTGAACACCATGATTTCCCAGGTGAAGCTCATCAGCAGAGCGACATAGAGCACCACGCCGAGCATCATCGGCAGCACCAGATCACGCCGGAGGCGGTTGCCTTCGGACTTGCCGGACCAGACGGGCAGGCGGCTGATGAGCAGGAAGGCGATGAGGACCGTATAGGCTGACGAGATATAGGCAAAGGTGCGGTCCGTCGTCAAGCCGAGGAAGCCGAGATAGACGGGCAGCAGCACCAGCATGGCACCGGCAGGCGCCGGGACGCCGACGAAATATTCCGACTGCCAGGGCGCCCGGTTTTCCCGCTCTGCCATGACGTTGAAGCGGGCGAGGCGCAGGCCTGCGGCGATCGCATAGATCAGAGCCGCGATCCAGCCGATGGAGCGGGCGCTGTCGAGGGCAAAGACATAGACGACGAGAGCGGGCGCGACGCCGAAATTGACGATGTCGGCGAGCGAATCCATCTGCGCGCCGAACTTCGACGTCGCTTTCATCAGCCGTGCCACACGCCCGTCGATGCCGTCGAGAAAGGCGGCCAGCAGCACCATGATCACCGCCAGCTCGTAGCGGTTCTCGAAAGCCAGCCGGATGCCGGTGAGGCCCGCGCAGATTGCCAGGATCGTGATGAGATTGGGAACGACGAGACGCAGCGGAATCTCGCGCAGCCGCGGGCCGCGCGCCGAATCGTTCGGGCCGTTCGGTTCGAAGGGCGGGAAAGGCGTCTCCATATCGCGCTCCATTCGTTCTAGCTGCGGCGGCTGATGACCGGTCCCTTGGCGAAGCCGAATTCGGCCAGCACGGTTTCGCCGGCTATCGCCGTCTGACCGACTGCGACGCGCGGCTACGGCGCCGGCAGGCAGGAATACGTCGAGCCGCGAGCCGAAGCGGATGAGACCGAAGCGCTCACCGGCATCCAGCGGCTCGTTGGCATTTGCCCAGCAGAGAATGCGGCGAGCGACGAGGCCGGCGATCTGCACGACGCCGATCTGGCCGTGATGTGTTTCGATCACGAGACCGTTGCGCTCGTTGTCTTCGCTCGCCTTGTCGAGTTCGGCATTCACGAAGCTGCCGGACCGGTAGTTGATGCTGACGACGCGGCCGCGCATCGGCGCGCGGTTCACATGGCAGTTGAAGACGTTCATGAAGACGGAGATGCGCAGCATCGGCTCGCGGCCGAGGTTCAGCTCGGCCGGCGGCGTCACCATCTGGACCGAAGAGACCTTGCCATCGGCCGGGCGAGATCACGAGATCGTCGTCCTGCGGCGTCATGCGCTCGGGATCGCGGAAGAAATAGGCGCACCAGAGCGTGAGAACGAGGCCGATCCAGAAGAGCGGCTCGAAGATCCAGCCAAGGATCAGCGAGGCGACGAAGAAGGCAGCGACGAACACATAACCTTCCTTGTGCACCGGAACGATCGTGTTGCGAACCGTATTGAGCAAGCTCATGGACGCTGGTCTCCTTGCGCTTTTTCGTTCCCGCTGGTTACAGAAAAACGTCTAGCGGGGGCAATGCCGCCGCTCATGGCTTGGCCTTCTATGACATGGTTCTAAACAACAAAACGGCAGCAGTGGCGGTTTCGCCGCTCACGCTCGCCGGCGCCAGCCGCGCAACAACGCCCATGTCGTCGCTTTCGCGCACCTGCTTCAGGTGTTCTTCCGCCTGCGTCGCTTCGCGCTGGCGGTTCCACATCGAGGCGTAGAGGCCATTCTTTTCGAGCAGAGCCGCATGCGTTCCGCGCTCGGCGATCTCGCCGCTCTTCAAGACGATGATCTCGTCGGCGCCGATGACGGTCGACAAGCCGGTGGGCGATGACAAGCGTCGTGCGGTTCTTCGAAACGACATCGAGCGCCGCCTGGATTTCCCGCTCCGTCGTCGTGTCGAGCGCCGAGGTCGCCTCGTCGAGGATCAGGATCGGCGGCGCCTTCAGGATGGTGCGGGCGATCGCCACGCGCTGCTTTTCGCCGCCCGAAAGCTTCAGTCCGCGCTCGCCGACCTTGGTCTCGAAGCCCTCCGGCAGCAGGTCGATGAAATGCGCGATCTGCGCAATTTCGGCGGCCGCCTTGACCTCGGCCTCGCTGGCCGACGGGCGGCCATAGCGGATGTTGTAGGCGACCGTGTCGTTGAAGAGCACCGTATCCTGCGGCACCATGCCGATCGCCGCACGCAGGCTCTTCTGCGTGACGTCGCGGATGTCCTGGCCGTCGACGGTGATCGCGCCGCTCTGGATGTCGTAGAAACGGTAGAGCAGGCGCGAAAGCGTCGATTTGCCGGCGCCGGACGGGCCGACGACCGCGACCGTCTTGCCGGCCGGCACCTCGAAGGAGATGCCCTTGAGGATCGGGCGCGCCGGATCGTAGGCGAAATGCACGTCCTTGAAGGCAGATCGCCCCCTGGCCGATCTCGAGCTCGCGTCGCATCCGGCGCATCCTTCACTTCGGCCTTCGACCTCGAGCAGGTCGAACATCTGCTCGATATCGGTCAGGCCCTGGCGGATTTCGCGGTAGACGAAGCCGATGAAGTTGAGCGGGACGGAAAGCTGCAGCAGCATGGCGTTGACGAAGACGAAATCGCCGATCGTCTGCTCGCCGCGCTGCACCGCCAAGCGCCGACAAGCACCAGCATGACCGTCGTGCCGAGGCCGAAGATCACGCCCTGGCCGAAGTTCAGCCAGCCGAGCGAGGTCCAGACCTCGGTCGCCGCCTTCTCGTAGCGCTCCATCGACTTGTCGAAGCGCTTGGCCTCCATCTCCTCGTTGCCGAAATATTTGACGGTCTCGAAGTTGAGGAGCGAATCGATCGCCTTGGTGTTGGCGTCGGTATCGCTGTCGTTCATCGCGCGGCGGATGGCGATGCGCCAGTCGCTCGCGCGGATCGTGAACCAGATATAGGCCCAGACCGTGAAGGCGGTGACGGCGAGATAGGAGAAGCCGTAGCCCCACCAGAAGATCACGGCCGTCAGCAGGAATTCGATGAGGGTCGGCACCGAGTTGAGGATCGTGAAGCGCACGATCGTCTCGATGCCCTTGGTGCCGCGCTCGATGATGCGCGACAGCCCGCCGGTCTTGCGCTCCAGATGGAAGCGCAGCGACAGCTCGTGCATGTGCACGAAGGTCCTGTAGGCGAGCTGGCGCACCGCATACTGGCCGACGCTGGCAAAGAGCGCATCGCGCAGCTGGTTGAGGCCGAGCTGGATCAGGCGGGTGAGATTGTAGGCGATGACGAGCGCGATGGCGCCGGCAAGAAGCGGCGGCAGGGTGCCGGCAAGATCGATCCTGCCGTTCAGCGCATCGGTCGACCATTTGAAGAAATAGGGGACGAGCAGCAGCACGAACTTGGAGACCAGCAGGTAGACCGACGCCCAGACGACGCGCATCTTCAGATCCGGACGGTCGGTCGGCCACATGTAGGGCCAAAGATTGAAGAGCGTGCGCAGCAGGTTTGGAATCCGAGACTGTCTTGCCGTGTGCCATGCCTATCTCCAGCCCGGTTGGGCTTGGCCGCGAATGCGGCGTTTCGATACGGCAAAAGTGCAAAAAGCGGAGATGCTCGATTGAGCCTCCGCAGACAGGATCGCCGCTCCCGCCAGATAGGACAACGGACGGACGAATACAATGCTAAGGTCGGCATCGAGCAGGCAAAGCCGCGCCGTCCCTAGCCCTCGCCCGTTGAGGCGCGATGGGTATGCAGGTGAGCGCGCGTTGCAGTGGCATCTCTCCCGGCAAAGGTAGCGGCAGCCGGATGAGGCTGTCTGAGAGATGCTGGCCGGAAAGACGCCTGCGATGCAGCTCCTCGGCGTTCGGCAAAGCGTCCTTGGGCACGCCGAAGATCTGGCCGGGCAGAATGCGGTCCGGATTGGTGATCTGGTCCTCGTTGGCGATGTAGATCGTCGTGTAGCGAACGCCGAGGCCGTAAACGCGGCGCGAAATCTGCCAGAGCGTATCGCCGCGGCGGATGATGACCGTGTTGTTGCTTGCCGTCAGCGGCGCCTGCTCGATCGTCTTCGGCTGGCTTGGGTCGCTGGTGGCGACTTCGTTGTGGAGCCGGTGCGCTGGTCGCCTTTGGTGCGGGGGCAAATCCATCGATCATCGTTCCGAGCTTGTCGAGCGCAGCGCCGACCGATTTCGCGTCCTTCGGCAGGGCACGGAGCATTGCGAGCGCGCCGGAAGCCGACCTGCGACGCCGTGCCCGCCGTCTGCTTGAACGCAGGCGTTGCATCCGCTGCGCGGGCGGAATTCGACGATCGAGCGGCAGCGCGAATTCCGTTGCAGAGCGCGCAGCCGCAAGCTGCTCGTCGCTGGGCAGCTTGCCGTCGGCAAAAAGGCCCTTCAGCAGCGCGAATGCCTTGCCTGCATCGGCCTTCAGCTTGCCAAGCTCGCCTTCGTCGAGCGGAAACCATCGCCGCTGTGCCGTTTGCAGCCGGGCTGGCGGACTGTGCGGCGACCGTGACCTGGTCGCCTTCCGGGCGGTTGAAATTGACGGAGGCGCGCAACGAGAACCTTGCCGCTGCCGTCGACGACATCGACGCGGATCTTGTGATCGCCGACCGAAAGGTCCATCACGCCGTCGATGACGAAATGGCCGTCGCCACCGGCTGTCGCCTTGCCGATCAGGTTGTCGTCGGCATAGGCGAGCACCATGGCGTTGGCCTTGGCGGTACCGGCGACGAAGATCTTCTTGCCTTCGATTTCGACGGCATTGACCATCACGTCGGCACGTGCCGACGGGTGCTGCGCTGGCATCTGCCTGCGGTGCGGCTGGAATTGCTGGTGCTGTATCGGCGATGTCGGGCGAGCCGGCTGCCAGGGCAGGCGACTGCGTTGAGGCGGCTGCCTGTTCACCGGTCGCGGGCGCAGCCGGCGGTGTCTCGGCCTTCGGCGCGGTAATGATGCGGCTTGGCGCGCCCGGCTTGGAAACCATGGCCAGCAGTTCTGATCCGCTGCCGTCCTTCGGCACGGAAATGGTCGCGACCTCTTCGGAGGTCTGGCTCTTGCCGTCCTTGCCAGTTGCCCTGAGCACGAGCTGGTGGTCGCCCGGCGGTAGCGGATTGTCGAGAACAGCGGCAAAATCGCCGCTCGGGCCGACATCGGTGGTCGTAACCAGCTTGTCGCCGTCGAACACCTCAAGCTTGCTGTTCGGCGCGGCCGAACCGGCGATCACGGTCGAGCCATCCGGCTCGACGCGCAGAACGTCGAAAGCGGGAAGCTTGGGTCCGGCAGTGGCCTCGGCTGCGGCTGCGTTCGCCGTGGGCTGGCTCTCGGCCACGCCGGAGAGTGCCGCCTCGGCTCTTGCGATTGCGGCAAGCGCGTCGGCGATATTTTCCGGCAGGTTCTGAACGATTGCGAGCGCCTTTGCGGCGCCGTCCTTGGCCTTCGCGACGGTGGCCGTCGTTGCCGGATCGGAGCCTTCGGGAATTGCGAAATCGGCGAGCGCTTTCAGCGAGTCTGTCGCCTTTGTCTTGGCGGCGCCGAATGCTTCGGCCGTCGGACCCTTGCCGTCTGCAAAGAGCGCCTTAAGTTGCGTGAGAGACTGACCTGCATCGGCGGCAAGACGACCGACCTTCTCGGTCGTAGCTGCCGCGTCGGCAGCCGCGTTACGCGCGGTCTTGCCGGATTCTTCAACCGTGTTCTTGACTTCGGAGCCTGCTTGATTGATGGCATCGCCGATTTTCGATGCGTCGTCGCCGATCCGGGGCATGACCACGAAGACCATCAAAAGGATTGCAATTGCAAGCACTGCGAAGGCCAGCAAGCCGGCACGGTTTCTCATCATTACGTCTCCCCAGGCGGCAAAATTTGCCGGTGTATCAAAAATTGCTAGCGATTCCCGTTGCTTTTCACAAGCATTCAAAGCAATTACGCATGCTTAACGCGCAGCTTTTCCGTCATTTTTCTTGACTGCATGAGGCATGGAATAGTTGTTTGCCCCTATGAACGAACAATCTCATTCAATTCGATCCATCTGCGTTTACTGCGGCTCCAGGCCCGGACGCGATCCAGTCCTACATGGCTGCCGGGCGCGCACTCGGCAAGGAGATCGCCGAATACGGCCTCCGCCTCGTCTATGGCGGCGGCACCAAGGGCATCATGGGCGCTGTTGCGAGCGGCGTGCTTTCCAATGGCGGGGCAGGTGACCGGCATCATCCCCGAATTCCTGATCGACATGGAGGCGACTCGCCATTCGCTCGGCCAGCTCAACGAACTCATTGTAACGCCGGACATGCATGCGCGCAAACACACGATGTTCGAGCGCTCCGATGCCTTCGTGGCGCTTCCGGGCGGCATCGGCACGCTGGAAGAGATCGTCGAGATCATGACCTGGGCGCAGCTCGGCCGTCACGAGAAGCCGATGGTGTTTGCCAACATCAACGGTTTCTGGGATCCGATGATGGAGCTGATGCGCCACATGACGGAAGAGGGCTTCATCCACACCGCCCACCGGGTGCAGCCGCTCGTCATCGACGATATTTCCGGCATCATCCCCGCCATCATGGCGCAGGCAGCGGAGCTCGCTGCCGACCGTGAGGGAGAGGACGCCGTGATTTCGAAGATGTAGCAGCCGCGGCTCGCTCAGCGCCCGCGGCGTCGCCTTTCAGCATCGACCACGTATAGAGCACCAGGCCTGCCCAGATCAGCGGGAAGGCGATCATGCGCGCCGTGCCGAGCGGTTCGTGGAAGACGAAGATCGGCGATCAGGAAGATCATCGTCGGCGCGATATACTGCATGATGCCGATCGTCGACAGCTTCAGCAGCTTGGCGCCGTTGGCATAGATCATCAGCGGCACGGCAGTGACGATGCCGCAGCCGAGCAGCAGCGCCGTATCGGCGAAGCCGGTGCGAAAGAAGTGACCTTCGCCGCTGACGAATTCGAGATAGAGGATGTAGAGGAGCGCCGGCACGCTGAGGATCAGCACTTCGAGGAAGAAGCCCTGGTTGGGTCCGAGCGGCAGCGTCTTGCGGAAGAAGGCGTAGAACCCCCAGGTGATGGCGAGCGTCAGCGCCACCCACGGAAGGCCGCCGCTGTCGAAGGCGAGAACGACGACGGCAACGGCCGCCAAGCGCGATCGCCGACGATCTGCGCCGGCTGCAGCTTCTCCTTGAGCAGCACGGCAGCCGAGAAAGATGCTGAACAGCGGATTGATGAAATAGCCGAGTGCCGCATCGAGCGAATGGCCGGCGCCGATCGCCCAGACATAGGTGCCCCAGTTGACGGTGATGAGCGCCGCCGTCAGCGCCGCCATCGCCAGCATGCGCGGCGAGCGCAGCGCGCACGGATCTCCTGCGTGCGCCCAAGCAGCGAGCAGCACGAGCACCGGCCAGCGGCAACGACCAGAGGACGCGATGCGCGATGACCTCCGCCGGCGAGATATGCGCCACGCGCCTTCATGTAGATCGGCAGGAAGCCCCACAGAAGATAGGCCGTCAGCGCGAAGGCGAAGCCGCGCTGGACTGTCTTCGTTCTTGACGATCGGCGCGGCTGGCGTCGGCGACATCGGGGTGTTTCCATATTTGTTCTGGTTATGGACCCGATTAACCCAAGCGCCGTGAATAGGCCAATTCATTTCGGTGAATGAACGTGCAGCGGTTTTGAACCTCGCCGTTTTCACTCCGCCGCGATCTTGCCGGCCAGCTGCCGGTTCTTCATCAGCTTGTAGATGACCGAATCCATCAGCGCCTGGAAGGAGGCGTCGATGATGTTGTCCGACACGCCGACCGTCCACCAGCGCACGCCGCTCGCTGTCGGTGGATTCGATCAGAACGCGGGTGATCGCCTCCGTGCCGCCGTTGAGGATACGCACCTTGAAGTCGGCGAGCTCGAGATCGTCGATCTCGTGCTGGTACTTGCCGAAATCCTTGCGCAGCGCGAGGTCGAGCGCGTTGACCGGGCCGTCGGCCTTCGGCGACCGACATCATCGTCTCGCCGTCGATGCGCGATCTTTACCACCGCTTCCGAGACGATCTTCACGCGTGCCGTGGGCAGTCGAAGCGGCGCTCGACCATGACGCGGAAGCCTGTCGATCGAGAAGAATTCCGGAATCGTGCCGAGCGTGCGGCGGGCGAGCAGCTCGAAGCTCGCATCCGCGCCCTCATAGGCATAGCCCGATGGCTTCGCGTTCCTTGACGATGGAGATCAGCCGGTCGAGCTTCGGATCGTCCTTGGCGACCTCGATGCCGCGGCGCTTCAGCGCGTTGATGAAGTTCGCCTTGCCGCCCTGGTCGGACACCATGACCTTGCGCAAATTGCCGACGCTTTCCGGCGGCACATGTTCGTAGGTGCGCGGATCCTTGAGCAGCGCCGAGGCATGGATGCCGGCCTTCGTGGCGAAGGCCGAGGCGCCGACATAGGGCATCTGGTGATCCGGCGAGCGGTTCAGAAGCTCGTCGAAGGCATGGGAAAGCCGGGTCAGGTTCAGCAGCCGCTCGGCATCGATGGCGGTTTCGAAGCGCGTGTTATAGGCGTCCTTCAGCGCCAGCGTCGGGATCAGCGTCACCAGATTGGCATTGCCGCAGCGCTCGCCGATGCCGTTCAGCGTGCCCTGGATCTGGCGCACGCCGGCCTCGACGGCGGCAAGCGAATTGGCGACCGCCTGGCCCGTGTCGTTATGCGCATGGATGCCGAGATAGTCGCCGGGAACGCCATGCGGCGATCACCGCCTCGACGATGTCGCGGATCTCCGGCGGCTGCGTGCCGCCATTGGTGTCGCAGAGCACGACCCAGCGGGCGCCGGCTGTCATAGGCGGTCTTCGCGCAGGCGAGCGCATAGGCGGGATTGGCCTTGTAGCCGTCGAAGAAATGCTCGCAGTCGACCATCGCCTCCTTGCCGGCGGCGACGGCTGCCTTCGACGCTTTCGGCGATGCATTCGAGGTTTTCCTCGTTGGTGCAGCCGAGCGCCACCCGGACGTGATAGTCCCAGCTCTTGGCGACGAAGACAGATCGCATCGCTTTTTGCCTGCAGCAGCGCCGCAAGTCCCGGATCGTTGGAGGCCGAAACGCCGGCCCGCTTCGTCATGCCGAAGGCGACGAAGCGGGCCTGGCCGGTGCGCTTCTCGCCGAAGAAGTCGGTGTCGGTCGGATTGGCGCCGGGATATCCGCCCTCGACATAATCGAGGCCGAACTCGTCCAGCATCGTCGGCGATCGCGATCTTGTCCTCGACGGAAAAATCGATGCCGGGCGTCTGCTGCCCGTCCCGGAGCGTCGTGTCGAAGAGGTAGATGCGTTCGCGTGTCATGATGTTCGGTTCCGTCGGCCTCGAAGGCGACTCGTTAGCTTTCCCGCAAATTTGTCCGTCGCCCGGATCAGCTGATCGAGAATGCCGGGCTCCGAATAGGCATGGCCCGCGCCTTCGATCAGATGGAATTCCGCCTTCGGCCAGGCCTTGTGCAGCGCCCAGGCATATTTCGCCGGGCACGGCATGTCGTAGCGGCCATGGACGATGACGCCCGGAATGTCCTTGAGCTTGTGGGCGTCGCGGAGCAGCTGCCCCTCCTCCAGCCAGCCGGCATTGACGAAGAAGTGGTTCTCGATGCGCGCAAAGGCATAGGCGAATTCCTCCTCCTCGAACTTGCCGCTCGTCGACGGCTCCGGCAGCAGCGTGATCGTCTCGCCTTCCCAGATGCTCCAGGCCTGGGCGGCCTCGAGGCGCATCGCCCGGTCCTCGCCGGTCAGCCGGCGATGATAGGCGAGCATCATCTCGTGGCGCTCTTCCGGCGGGATCGGCGCGATGAAGCGCTCCCACTTGTCCGGGAACATTTCCGAGACGCCGAACTGATAGTACCAGTCGAGCTCGGCCTTGGTCAGCGTATAGATGCCGCGCACGACGAGTTCGGAGACCCGCTCGGGATGCTTTTCGGCATAGGCGAGCGCCAGCGTCGAGCCCCAGGAGCCGCCGAAGACCTGCCATTTCTCGACGCCGGCCATTTCGCGCAGCCGCTCGATGTCGGCGACCAGATGCCAGGTCGTGTTGGCTTCCAGGCTCGGCATGCGGGGTCGACTTGCCGCAGCCGCGCTGGTCGAACAGCATCACGTCGTAGAGCTTCGGATCGAAGAGCCGGCGATGGACCGGCGAGATCGCCGCCGCCCGGGCCGCCATGCAGGAAGACGGCAGGCTTGGCGCCGGGCGTGCCGGAGCGCTCCCAATAGATCAGGTGGCCGTCGCCGACATCGAGATGGCCGGAGGCATAGGGTTCGATTTCGGGATAGAGCGTGCGCAGCACTTCAGTCATATCTTCAAGCCTTTCGCGGGCCAGGTCTCGGTATCGTGGTCGGGATGCTGGAAGGAGATGATCTGCTCCTGCCGGGCATAGTAATCGGGGTCCTGGTGCACCGGCTGCGTCGAAGATCGTCTCGACCCAGGGCAGGCGGGCAGTCGTAATTGACCTGGATCTGCGGCGCGAGATCGCTGCGGTCGTCGAAGGTGCCGATGGCAAGCTCCAGCCCGCCCGGATGCCGGTAGGTCATCGGCGTGCCGCAATCGCTGCAGAAGCCGCGGTCGATATTGACCGAGGACTGGAAATAGCTCGGCTCGCCGCGCGTCCATTCCATCCTTCGTCCGGCGCCGTGACGAGCGCGGAGAAGAAGCCGCCGAACTGCTTCTGGCACATGCGGCAATGGCAGATCGACGGACGCCCAAGCTTGCCGCTGATCCGGAAGCGCACGGCGCCGCACTGGCACCCGCCTGTTCGAATGGTGTTCGTCATGTGCTGTGCTCCGGGTGGCCAGTCTGGTCGTGTCGTGATCGGGATGCTGGTAGGAGACGATCTCGATGGATGAACTCGTGCCGCCTCGACATCGTCCTCCGTCCGCAGGCCGGGCAGCTCGTGCAGGTGTCGACGTAACGGCAGCTTGCCCTCGATGCCGTACTGGATCGTCGGCGGCAGGAGCGGCCGGATCGTCGAAGGCGCCGCGGCGATCGCCAGCCCATCCGGCGCCTCGTAGGTCAGCGGCGTGCCGCAATCGCCGCAGAAGCCGCGCTCGACGAAGTTGGACGAGCGGAACTTTTTCGGCTCGCCGCGCGTCCAGACAAGATCCGCCCCGCGCACCGAAACCAGCGGCGCATAGAAGCTGCCGAACGCCTTCTGGCACATGCGGCAATGGCAGATCGACGAATGCGCCAAGCTCGCCCTCGACCCGGAAGCGGACGGCGCCGCACTGGCAGCCGCCGGTGTAGATGGTCATCGGCAGGCTTCCTCCCGTCTGCGCAAGCGATGCGTGAAGAAGACCCCTCCCAACCCTCCCCACAAGGGGGAGGGCTGACTTGTGGCGCCGCGGACACCGCTCTTCGGCAACATCGGAGCGCTGCTGCATGGTCGGCAGGCGCGTTATTCCGAAGCGATGCGGCGCCGTAAGCCCCTCCCCCTTGTGGGGAGGGGTTGGGGAGGGGTCTTTTCTGATAACGCTGCACCTCACCGCTTCACCTCCCAGGTCGTCACCCGCTCGCCGGTCGCCGCATCCTTGCCGTCCTTGAGCTGGATGCCCTTGGCGAGCAGCTCGTCGCGGATCTTGTCGGCCTCGGCGAAGTTCTTGGCCTTCAGCATTTCAAGACGCATGCGCGCACGCAGCGCGTCGATCGCCGACGGCGACCGCTTCGTCGACTTCCGTTTCCTTCGGCACGACGCCGAGAAGGGCGGCGCTTGCGGCAAAGACGGCAGCAGCGCCGGATCGCATTGGCGGCCTGGGCCAGCGCATGCAGGGCCTGCACCGCCGCGACCGTGTTGAGATCGTCGGCCAAGTGCGTTGAGCACGGTCGGATCCGGCGCCGCGTCGCCGGCATCTGCCGACCGGCCACTTGGCACAGCAGCCGCTCCGCCTCCTCCAGCCGCTTGATCGAAAAATCGATCGGCTCGCGGTAATGCGTCATCAGCATGGCAAGCCGCAGCACCTCGCCCGGCCATTTGCGGCCGCCGAATTTCTCGGTGTGCAGCAATTCGTAGATGGTGACGAAATTGCCTTCGGACTTCGACATCTTGCGGCCTTCGACCTGCAGGAAGCCGTTGTGCATCCAGACATTCGCCATCACATCGGTGCCGTGGGCGCAACGCGACTGGGCGATCTCGTTTTCATGGTGCGGGAAGATCAGGTCCAGCCCGCCGCCATGGATGTCGAAGACCTCGCCGAGATAGCGCTCGCTCATCGCCGAGCATTCGATATGCCAGCCCGGACGGCCGCGGCCCCAGGGGCTTTCCCAGCCGGGCTCGTTGTCGGTCGACAGCTTCCAGAGCACGAAATCGCCCGGGTTCTTCTTGTGCGCATCGACGGCGATGCGGGCGCCGGCCTGCTGCTCGTCGAGATTGCGCTTCGAAAGCTGGCCGTAATCCGCCATCGACCTGGTGTCGAACAGCACTTCGCCGCCCGCCTGCATAGGCATGGCCCTTGGCGATCAGCTTCTCGATGATCTCGATCATCTGCGCGATGTTGTCGGTGGCGCGCGGCTGGACGGTCGGCTCGAGGCAGCCGAGCGTCTTGGCGTCGTCGAGGAACTGCGTCTCGGTCTTTTCCGTGACGGCGCGGATCGCCTCGTTCAGCGGCAGGCCGGGATGGTCGCGCAGCGCCCGCGCGTTGATCTTGTCGTCGACGTCGGTGATGTTGCGGGCATAGGTGACGTGTCTCGTCGCCATAGACATGGCGCAGCAGCCGGAAGAGCACGTCGAAGACGATGACCGGGCGGGCATTGCCGATATGGGCGAAATCATAGACGGTCGGGCCGCAGACATACATGCGGACATTCTGCGGGATCGATCGGCGTGAAGACCGTCTTCTCGCGTGTCAGCGTGTTGTACAGCTTCAGTTCCGGCTGTCCGCCCATTCCATTCTCCCAAATGCAATGATCCGAAAAATACCGCGCACCGGCTGGCCGGGGCGTTTCTCATCTTGGCTATTTGGGAGACGAAAACGGCCAGGCCAGCGATGAGCGCTAGCGAATAATAATCCGGCAGATAATGCAGATAACCGTTTTCATGGCGGGTTTTATGGCGCGGGAACGATGTTTGGTCAAGGGGGTGAGGAGCGGTCCGGCGTCAGCCGGAGCAATCGATCCAGTGAATCGATTGCAGCGACGAACGCCCGAAGCGCAAGCGCAGGGCCGGGGCGCGTCATCCACCGCGACGCAAATCTCGTGCTAGAAAGCGCCGAGTGCCGAAAAGGATGCAGACGTGAGGAAAATCATGTGCCGATCAGTCATCGGGCATCGCCATTCTGGCAGTCGCATCCGCTTGTATCTGGCATACGATTCGCGCAATGGTTCGCTTCACTCCTCCGTCACTCGAAGACTATCCCATCCAGGGAATCGACGTCAGCCATCATCAGGGTGAGCATCGATTGGAAGAGGCTCGCCGCGCAGCCGAATGTCCGCTTTGCGATCATGAAGGCGACGGAAGGCGGCGATCACCGGGACCGACGGTTTGCGGAGAACTGGCAGGCTGCCGAAGACGCCGGCATCGTGCGCGGGGCCTATCACTTCTTCACCTTCTGCCGCCCGGGCAGGGAGCAGGCGCAGAATGTCCTGGCGACCGTTCCCGTGGAGCCGGGCACGCTGCCGATCGCCGTCGATCTCGAGTTCACCGGCAATTGCGGCAAGGTCCCGACGCTCGAAGAAATGGCGCCGAGATCAACGCATTCTTCACCGAGTTGAAGGGCACCTATTCCGGACAAGCCGATCTTCTATCTCAACCAGGAATTCTTCGATCAGTACCTGAAAGGCAATGAAGCGCGCTTCCCCGATCACTATCTGTGGCTGCGAAGCATCGCAAGGAGCCGGACCGGAAGGATTGCGGCCACTGGTCGATATGGCAATTTGCCGACAACGGCACGCTGGACGGCATTCAGGGACCGGTCGACCTCAATGCGCTATGCCCGTCGGAAACGGCATTTGCCGCATCTGTTTCCAGCCGTTGCAGCGAAGAAACGTACCGCGCCTTATTCCGGCAGCCGGTAATCGACGAGCTTGTTCTCGCGCACGATGAACAGCTTGCCCGTCTCCGTCACATCCGGACCGACGAGCGGCAGGATCGCCTTGGCGACTTCGGAAGGATGCGGCAGCGTCTCCGGATCTTCGCCGGGCACGGCCTGGGCGCGCATGGCGGTGCGCGTCGCGCCCGGATCGACGCTGGTGACGCGGAGCGGCGTGCGCTGCGTTTCGCCGGCCCAGGTGCGGGCCAGCGCCTCGACGGCGGCCTTGGACGCGGAGTAGGCGCCCCAGAACGGCCGGCACTTGTGGGCAGCACCCGAAGAGAGGATCACCGCGCGGCCGGCGTCGGAGCGCGCCAGCAGCGGATCGACCGAGCGGATCAGCCGCCAGGTCGCCGTCACGTTGATGGTCATCACCTTCTCGAAGACCTTCGCCTCGATATGGCCGATCGGCGAGATGACGCCGAGCACGCCGGCATTGGCGACCAGGATGTCGAGCTTGCCCCAGCGCTCGAAGATCGAGCCGCCGAGCGCATCGATCGCGTTCATGTCGGCGAGATCGAAGGGCACCAGCGTCGCCGTGCCGCCCACGGCCTTGATCGCGTCGTCGAGATCCTCGAGCCCGCCGACGGTGCGGGCGCAGGCGATCACATGGGCGCCGGCCTTTGCCAGTTCCAGCGCCGTGAAATAGCCGATGCCGCGCGATGCACCGGTGACGAGTGCGATCCTGCCCTTGAGATTGATGTGTCATGTATGTCCGTGTTCCTGTCTGCACGAAGGCGAGAGGGGTGCGATGAAGCCCCTCGCGGATGGACGATGAGGAAATGCCGGGCGCCGTGATCAGCCGTTGCTGGCCATTACCGAAAGCTTGCGCACATTGCTGGTGCCGTTCCTTGTCGAGCAGGCGGGTCGGATAGTCGCCGGTGAAATAATGGTCGGTGAACTGCGGGCGGGCCGTGTTGCGGTCTTCGCCGCCAACGGCGCGGTAGAGCCCGTCGATCGACAGGAACTCCAGCGAATCCGCGCCGATATAGTCGCACATCGCCTTCAGGCTCGGCATACTGGTTGGCGAGCAGCTTGTCGGCATCCGGCGTGTCGATGCCGTAGAAATCCGGAAAATAGATCATCGGGCTCGCGACGCGGATATGCACTTCCTTGGCGCCGGCGTCGCGGATCATCTGGACGATCTTCAGCGAGGTCGTGCCGCGCACGATCGAATCGTCGACCAGCACGACGCGCTTGCCCTCGATCATCGCCCGGTTGGCGGAATGCTTCAGCTTGACGCCGAAGGCGCGGATCGACTGCGTCGGCTCGATGAAGGTGCGGCCGACATAGTGGTTGCGGATGATGCCGTATTCGAACGGAATGCCGCTCTGCTGCGCATAGCCGAGCGCCGCCGGCGTGCCGCCATCCGGCACCGGCACGACGACATCGGCCTCGACCGGGCGCTTCCTTGGCGAGATTGATGCCCATGTTCTTGCGCGCGACATAGACGCTGCGGCCGCCGACGACCGAAGTCGGGGCGGGCGAAATAGACATATTCGAACAGGCAGAGCCGCTCCGGCTTCGGCGCGACCGGCTTGCGGGCGTCGATGGTGATCGAACCGTCCGGCTGGATTTCGCAGATGACGACTTCGCCGTTCTCGACGTCGCGGACGTATTTCGCGCCGATGATGTCGAGCGCGCAGGTCTCCGAGCAGAAGATCGGCTTGCCGTCGAGTTCGCCCATGACCAGCGGGCGGATGCCGATCGGGTCGCGCGCGGCGATCAGCTTGGTGCGCGTCATGGCGAGCATCGAATAGCCGCCTTCCATCTGGCGGATGGCATCGATGAAGCGGTCGGAGGAGGAGGTCTGCTTGGAGCGGGCGATCAGGTGGAGCACGACTTCGGTATCGGAGGTCGACTGACAGATGGCGCCGGTCGGCGATGATCTGGCGGCGCAGCGTCAGGCCGTTGGTGAAGTTGCCGTTATGGGCGATGGCGATGCCGCCGACTTCGAGTTCGGCAAAGAGCGGCTGGACGTTGCGGAGCGCCACTTCGCCGGTGGTCGAGTAGCGCGTATGGCCGATGGAGATGTTGCCGGGCAGCTTCGGCGAGCGTCGCGGGATCGGTGTAGTGGTCGCCGACGAGGCCCATGCGCTTTTCGGTGTGGAACTGCTTGCCGTCGAAGGTGACGATGCCGGCCGCTTCCTGGCCGCGATGCTGGAGAGCATGCAGGCCGAGCGCCGTCAGCGCCGCGGCATCGGGATGGCCGAGAATGCCGAACACGCCGCATTCCTCGTGCAGCGTATCGCCGTCGAGTTCATCGTCGAAGCGTGGAGGGATAGGACTGGTTCATTGATGCGGGCCTTTGCTCTCACAAGAATGGATCGGCTTTCCATAGCATGATGCCGGATGCATGCATTTTAAACGGCGGAGGTCCGGCGGAGCGGAATGCCCGGCCGGACCTTAATTCACGTCCCGCTCAAATGGCGATTGCCAGACGGCGGGTCAAGCTGTTGAACACTGTGTCAATTCGACTGCTGCTGCGCGCTGCCTGCAGGCGCCGGCATCGTCCGCCGGGGCCTGTTCGGCGGCCGGCGCATTGCCGTTCGGTGCCTTGGGCCTGCGGCTGGACCTTGTCAAGCACGCTGGCTCGCACCATCTGCGCGAATTCCTCAGGCAGGACCGATTGCAGCTTCACGACCATCGAGTCGAGGAACGGCTTGGACTTGGCGTTGTTGACCCAGTCCGGCCGGTGACCGGCGTCGACGAGCCAGTTCCAGAAGGCCACCGCCACGACGAGAAGAAGTATGCCGCGCGCAGCGCCGAAGAGAAAGCCCAGCGTGCGGTCGAGCGCGCCGATGCGGCTGTCGATGATGAAATCGGCGATCCTCATGGTGATGAAGGAGATGACGATCAGCGCGACCAGGAAGACGACGGCGGCCGAGCCGATGATCGCGATGCGGTCGTCATCGGTGTATTTCTTCGCGTAAGGCACGAGGTAGGGGTAGAGGTAGTAGGCGCGGCAGCCGAGCCGCCCCAGCTTGCGATCGACAGAACTTCGCGCGAAAAACCGCGGACCATCGCCAGAACGGCGGAGAAGAGCACGACGCCGATGACAATACCGTCGAAAATCGTAATGGGCATATAAATTCAACTCCAGGACCGCCGCCTGTCCGCGGCTCGGTCGGGCCTCATTCGTGTGCATCCTATATCATCACCGTTTGCGGCAATGAAAGGATCAAACCTCGTCTTCCACACGTCGTAGCGCGCCCTTCGACCCGGCAATGCGCGCGACCAGATCCGGCAGGCTCTCGATCTCGCTCCAGCGCCCGCCCGAGCCCTTCGGCAAATCGGCGGAGGCGGACGGAAGCAGCGCTGCAGAAAAACCCAGCTTCTCGGCTTCTTTGAGGCGCTGAGCGGTGTGCGCAACCGGACGGACGGCGCCCGACAGGCTGACTTCGCCGAAATAGACGCAATCGGCTGGAAGGGCAATACCGGCAAGCGAGGAAACGAGCGCGGACGCGACCGCGAGATCGGCCGCCGGTTCGGTGATGCGGTAGCCGCCGGCGACATTGAGATAGACGTCGTGCTGGCCGAGCCGCACGCCGCAATGGGCTTCGAGCACCGCAAGGATCATCGAAAGCCGCGCGGAATCCCAGCCGACGACGGCGCGGCGCGGCGTGCCGAGCGATGTCGGCGCGACCAGCGCCTGCACCTCGACAAGGATCGGGCGCGTCCCCTCCATGCCGGCAAAGACCGCAGCACCCGGCGATTTCTCATTGCGCTCGCCGAGGAAAAGTTCCGATGGATTGGCGACTTCGCGCAGGCCCTTGTCCGACATTTCGAAGACGCCGATCTCGTCGGTCGGGCCGAAGCGGTTCTTGACCGTGCGCAGGATGCGGTAGTGATGGCCGCGGTCGCCCTCGAAATAGAGCACCGCATCGACCATGTGCTCGACGACGCGCGGACCGGCGATCTGGCCGTCCTTGGTGACATGGCCGACGAGCACCATGGCGGCTCCCGTCTGCTTGGCGAAACGGATCATCGCCTGCACGCCGGTGCGCACCTGCGTCACCGTTCCGGGTGCGGATTCGGCCAGTTCGCTCCACAGCGTCTGGATGGAATCGATGATGACGAGGTCCGGCCGCTTGCCCTCGGCGAGCGTCGCCAGAATGTCCTCGACATTGGTCTCGGCGGCGAGCAGCACGTCGGTATCGGCGGCGCGCGAGGCGCTGGGCGCGCAGCCGCACCTGCGCCACGGCCTCCTCGCCGGAGACGTAGATGATCTTGTGGCCGCGGCGCGAAAGGGCGGCCGCCGCCTGCATCAGCAGCGTCGACTTGCCGATGCCGGGATCGCCGCCGACCAGCACCGCCGAGCCGCGCACGAAGCCGCCGCCGAGCGCCCGGTCGAGCTCGGAAATGCCGGTATGGATGCGCGGCGCCTCCTCGATCTCGCCGGAGAGCGTGGTCAGCGCCACCGGCCGGCCCTTCTTCGGCGTCCTTGCCGGGCCGCCGCCGATCCCGCCCATCGGGTCTTCCTCGACGATGGTGTTCCACTCGCCGCAGCTTTCGCACTTGCCGGCCCAGCGGGTGTGGATCGTGCCGCAGCTCTGGCAGATGAATTGTGTTCTGGCCTTCGCCATCAATGATTGCTTTCGTCCATGAGCGTCGGCGCGCTCGAATCAGATTTGCTGTAGATAATGGCTTGCGCGACCGATCAAAACTAATGATTTTCCCATCAGGTGCCCGAGTGGCAGCATGGACGGGTACTCGCCATTAGATCGCACGGTCTGCCTTCTGATCGCTGGCGAAGATCGGCCTGGGGCCGGATATGTCCTTCTCGGGCCGTACGATCAGCGGAACGCGCCGCTCAAGTCGTCGGCTGACGGCACGCTATATCCGCTTCCGCCACGTATTTCCGCTCGTGGCGCAGTCCCATGCTGGTCAGCATCTCGTAGCCGATCGTGCCTGCCGCCCGTGCCGCGTCGTCAACGAGGATGTTCTTGCCGAAAAGCTCGATATAGTCGCCGGCGCGGATGAGGTTTTCCGGCAGGTCGGTGACGTCGAAAATGGTGAGATCCATGGTGATGCGGCCCGCGACCGGCACTTTGTAGCCCTCAATGAAGCCTTGACCGCCCTGCGGCACGACCTGGCGAAGAGGCACGCCGCCGCTCGACTGGCTGCGCATGTAGCCGTCCGCGTAACCGGCGGAAACGATGGCGAGGCGGCTGTCACGGCGTGAGCTGGAGCGCGTGGCCGTAGCTGACGGATTCGCCGGCGCGTACGGTGCGCACCTGGATCACGCGGGCTTCCGCGGTCGCGACCGGCCGCATCGGATTGGCCATGCCGTTCACGGCCTCGCCGCCATAGACGCGATATGCCGGGGCGGGTCAGGTCGAAATGGTAGTCGTCGCCGAGAAAGATGCCGGCGGAAGCTACCAGGCTTGATTCGATACCTTCATAAGCGCTGCTAACCTTGCGGAATGATTCAAGCTGCTGCCTGTTCATCGGCTGAGGCTGGATCGTCGCCGCAGGCGAGATGGCTCATGACGAGAACCGGAGCGAAACTTGCGGGGCGGGAGACATCCTCGGCAAGCGAAAGCGCCTCGTCGATGTGCAGGCCGAGCCGGTTGAAGCCGGTATCGACATGCAGCGCGCAGGGATAATCGCCATAATCCGCAAGCACCGCCATCCAGAAGGCAAGCTGCTCTTCGGACGAGATGACCGGTACAAGGTCGTTCTCGAAGAAGCGCCGTTCGGTGCCCGGCCAGATGCCGGCGAGAACGAAGATGCGCGCATCCGGCGCATAAAGGCGAAGTGTGACGCCTTCATCCACAGTCGCAACGAAGAAATCCCTTGCTCCGGCCAGGAACAGCGCTTCGCCGGCATCCTCGATGCCCATGCCGTAGGCATCCGCCTTGACGACCGCCGCGGTGCGCGCCTTGCCGGATCGCCGCGCCATGTCCCGCCAGTTGTCGACCAATGCGCCGAGATCGACTGTCAGCCGGACGGGGGCGATGTCGAAATCGTCAGGGAGGGGGAGGTCGTTGTCGAAATCGGTCATCGAGGCTCTTCGGTCATCGGAACATGTCCTGGCGATCCTTAACCGTTTCCTGGACGGGAAAAAGGCCGGCGCGCGAAAAACCTTCGCACTGCACAATCTTTTAAGAGGTGATGTCCCGGGTGAGGCGCGCCTTGTCTTGCGGCGCGCCAATTGTCCGGTGCCGCCTTAGGTATCGGTGCACAGGGACCTTCTCAAATCTGTCACATCGGCTGGATAGAAGCGGCAGCTGGCGCGCAGCCTGTCAGGTGACATGGCTGCTGCGCCTCTTCTTTTTATTTTTTATGGAATGAGACCCATGCAGAACAATCCGGCAATTTTGATTGAGGGCGCGACCGTGATTTTCAGCGACCGTCTGGCGCCCGCTTCCGTGCGTGTCGAGGACGGCCGGATCACGGCGATCGACGGCGCGCGCGACGGGGCGGACGTCATCGACGGCCGCGGTCATCTCCTCGCGCCGGCTTTCGTGGATGTCCATGGCGACGCCTTCGAGCGGCAGCTCATGCCGCGGCCGGGCACCATGCTCCCAGTCGCCGCCGCCCTGCTCGACACGGACCGCCAGCTTGCGGCCAACGGCATCGCGACGGCCTATCATGCGCTGACGTTGAGCTGGGAGCCGGGGCTGCGATCGGTGGAAAACGGTCGCGCCGTCGTTTCCGCCCTCGAGACGCTCACCCCGCGGCTGACGGTGGACAATCGCGTGCAACTGCGCTGGGAAACCTTCTGCTTCGAAGCGATCGACCTGATCCGCGATGCGCTTTCCGGATCGCGCCTGCCTTCGGTCGCCTTCAACGATCATACCTCGATGGTCATGCTGGATCCCTCGGTGCCGTTGCAGGAGCGGCCGTTCGACTTCGATCCGGCCTTCCCGATGGTCGATCCGGAAACGCCCGCTTTCGTCGCGAAGATGGCGGAACGTGCCAAGCGGGCGAAAATCCCCGCTGCCGGACATGGTCTCGCTCGTCCGCGACATGTGGGAGCGCCGACCGCAGGTGCCCGGCGCGATCGAGGAGGTGGCGGGCTCTCGCCGGGCGGCTGGCGCGCCGATGTTCTCGCACGACGACAGCCAGATCGAAACGCGCGATTTCTTCCGCGCACGCGGGCGCGGGGGTCAGCGAGTTCCCGATGAACAGGAGGGTGGCGCGGGCCGCCCGCGAGGCCGGCGATTTCATCGTTTTCGGCGGGCCGAACGCGACCCGCGGCGGCAGCCACATCGCTTCGATCGGTGCAGCCGACATGATCCGCGAGGGCCTCTGCGACATTCTCGCCTCGGACTATTATTATCCGGCGATGTTGCTCGGCCTGGCGCGGCTGCTGGCCGATGGAGTCGGACCGCTCCATGCGCTCTGGCCTCTCGTGTCGGGCAATCCGGCGCGCGCTTCCGGGCCTGCACGATCGCGGCGTGATTGAAGTCGGCAAGCGGGCCGATATCGTGCTGGTCGAGTGGCCGGAAAGCGCCGCACCGGCGGTGCGGCGCACATGGGTCGCCGGCCGGGAAGCCTATCGGGCGGCTCCCGCGGGCCACTAGAGCGCCGTGCGTCCGAATGGACGCACAAAGACGCTCTATCTCCTTGAATCTACAGCATCGGCTTCCGAAAATCGAATCCGATTTTCGGGCCGATGCTGTAGAGGAACGGGTGCGCGAAGCCGCCCTTCTCAATGCTCTTCGTACTGAGATGAAGGAGGGGTCGGCGAGATCTGCGAAGCGCGTGAATTCCGACTGGAAGGCGAGCTTGACCGTGCCGGTCGGTCCGTGACGCTGCTTGGCGATGATGACGTCCGCCGTGCCCTTCACCTTGTCGAACAGCGCTTCCCATTCCGCATATTTCGGATCGGCCGGATCGCGCGGTTCCATGTTCTTGACGTAATATTCCTCGCGGAACACGAAGAGCACCACGTCGGCGTCCTGCTCGATCGAGCCCGATTCACGAAGGTCGGAGAGCTGCGGGCGCTTGTCGTCGCGGCTTTCGACCTGACGGGAGAGCTGCGAGAGCGCGATGATCGGAACGTTGAGTTCCTTGCCGAGCGCCTTTAGGCCGGTGGTGATCTGCGTAATTTCCTGCACGCGGTTGTCGCTGGATTTGCCCGAGCCTGTCATCAGCTGAATATAGTCGACGACCAGCACGTCGAGGCCGCGCTGGCGCTTCAGGCGGCGGGCGCGGGCCGAAAGCTGCGCGATCGAGATACCGCCGGTCTGGTCGATATAGAGCGGCACCTTCTGCATCATCATCGAGCAGGCGACGAGCTTCTCGAAATCGGCGTCGTTGATGTCGCCGCGGCGGATCTTCGAGGAGGAGACTTCCGTCTGCTCGGAGATGATACGGGTGGCGAGCTGTTCCGACGACATTTCGAGCGAATAGAAGCCGACGACGCCGCCGTTCTTCGCCTTCATGCTGCCGTCAGCCTGCACTTCGCCTTCATAGGCCGCAGCGATGTTGTAGGCGATGTTGGTCGCAAGCGAGGTCTTGCCCATGCCCGGACGTCCGGCGAGGACGATCAAGTCGGAGCGCTGCAGGCCGCCCATCTTCGCAGTCCAGCGAGTGGATGCCCGTCGAGATGCCGGAGAGGCCGCCGTCGCGCTCCTTGGCGACGGCCGCCATGTCGATCGCGAGCGCCACCGCATCGTTGAAGGCCTGGAAGCCGCCGTCGTAGCGGCCGTTTTCGGCAAGTTCGAAGAGGCGGCGTTCGGTATCCTCGATCTGCGTCTGCGGCGGCATGTCGAGCGGCGCGTCATAGGCGATGTTGACCATGTCTTCGCCGATGGTGATCAGCGCGCGGCGCAGCGCCAGATCGTAGATCGCGCGGCCATAGTCTTCGGCGTTGATGATCGTCACCGCCTCGCGGGCAAGGCGCGCGAGATATTCGGAGATCGTCATGTCGCCGACCTTCTCGTCGGCCTTCAGAAAGGTCTTGATCGTCACCGGATTGGCGATCTTGCCCATGCGGATGATGTCGCCGGCAACCTCGAAAATCTTCCGGTGAAGAGGCTCGTAGAGATGAATTGGCTTCAGGAAGTCGGACACCCGGTAGTAGGCGTCGTTGTTCATCAGAATGGCACCCAGAAGCGCCTGCTCGGCTTCGATATTGTTGGGTGCTTCGCGGTAATGCTGCTCTGCGGGAGCAACGGCGGCAATCTTTCGCGCGGCGTCGTTCATCGTGATCCGTTCTGTCTTTTCCGTAACCGGGTTTGAATGCTCGCCAAGGCAAATGCAAGTGCTGCTCAGCAACAGCTTTGGGCCTGCCGCTAAATCCGTTTACGCTTTGCACGTTGTTCGACTTCTCCACAGCGCGGATAGGCGCCTAGGAGAAAATATCGCCGGTGTCACCGACAGGACACGGGCGGCGGGCCGCGACTCACTGAACGCATCTGACCTTGAATATTTTAGCCCGAATGCATGGAGTTTGGCACTTGAAAAAAGAGCCGGAATCAGAGATATAATTAGCACACTAACGAAATGGGCTGGAATATATGTCGAATAAGCTGCTTGGACGTGAACTCATCGAGGACATCGCTGCGTTCAGTCGCAAATTGAAAGCGACATTCGGTTCGATCGTGCGCGAGCACAACATGACGTTGCCGCGCGCGCGAGTCTTTTTTGCCCTGAACCGGAAAGACGGCATCAACCAGCGGGAACTGGCCGAGCGGCTGGAACTCGAAACGCCGACGCTGGTCCGCATTCTCGACGCTATGGAAGGGCAAGGCTTCCTGGAGCGCCGCGTCGCCGGCTCCGATCGCCGCGCGAAGGAAATCTACATCACGGACGCGGGCCGGGCAGTTGCCGCCGAGGTCGAGGAACTTGCTGCGGACCTGCGCGCCCGCGTCGTCGCCGGCATTCCGGAAAGCGATCTCAAGACGACCTTGAATGTCATCCGCGCCATGCAGGGGAACCTCGCAGCCGTACGCGGTCAATGACGGCATCCGATGAGCCTCGCTTAGACCATCAATGACGGCATTGCGAGCCGGTCTGGATCAATGGCAGCCAACTGACGAACGAAAAAGCCCGGCACGAGCCGGGCTTTCGCTTTCGGAGGAAAGCTTCTGAAGCTTATGCTTCGTCTTCGGCGTTGCCGTCTGCTTCCGGATCGAAGAAATCTTCCGGACGCAGGGCGTCTTCGTCAACGCCGTAGATGGCGTCGACGGAGGTGAGCGCTCTCGCCCTTTGACTGGCGCTCGGCTTCGTCGGCCGAACGGGCAACGTTGAGATTGACCTGGATTTCGACTTCGGCATGCAGCTGCAGCTCGACCTTGTGCAGGCCGATCGCCTTGATCGGCGTGTTGAGGTGAACCTGGTTGCGGCCGATGTTGAAGCCTTCGGCGGCGAGAATGTCAACGACGTCGCGGGCAGCAACCGAGCCGTAGAGCTGGCCGGTTTCGCCGGCGGAGCGAACGACGATGAAGGACTTGCCGTCGAGAACGTCGGCGACCGTCTGGGCTTCCGACTTGCGCTCGAGGTTGCGGGCTTCGAGCGTCGCGCGCTCGGCTTCGAAGCGCGTCTTGTTGGCAGCGTTGGCGCGCAGCGCCTTGCCGAGCGGCAGGAGGTAGTTACGGGCAAAGCCGTCGCGAACCTTTACGGTTTCGCCCATCTGGCCGAGCTTGGAGATGCGTTCGAGAAGAATGACTTGCATCTTCGTTTTCCTTTCGTGTCTTTAGATTTTCTTGTCTGTCGGTTTGGGGGCATCGGCATCCTTGTTCGGGGTCAGTGCGATCGCCTTGCGCGTATCGGATCAGACCGACGGACGAGAATGAAGAAGGCTGGCAACATGCAGGATGAGCGATGCCAGGTAGCAGAGGATGAGCGCCGGCAGCCGCCAATCCTTGCCGCGCGTGCGGAAATGCAGCGCGGCGAAGCCGGAGAGCAGGAAGCCGGCGCCGAAGGTGCCGACGACGGTTGCGCCGATCATCGCCGGAACGCCGCCGAAGAAGGTGGCGGCAAGGCCGGCGAGAAAGATGAAGATCGCGTTGCGGTTCATGCGCAGCGCCGAGGGAATATCCTCGCGCGGGCGCAGGCGCGCGGCCGGACGCATGCACGATGCGCGTGGCGATGTAATAGGCCGCAAACAGCATGACCACCCACATGCGCGCCCTGGATGAGCGGGCAGCATCAGCAGAAGCAGCGACTTGGTCTGCGCGGTGGCGCTGGCATCGACGGATGAAACTGCGGCTCCTGCTGCTGCAAGCGAACCGAACAGCGCATCGACCATCTGGCCGATGAGTTCCGGCCCGTAGCCGATCATGTACGCCGATCGACGACAACGGCGAGCGTCACCAGGCGCGCAGAGATGCAGCAGGATATCGGAGAGCGGATACCAGGCCATCAGGTGTTCGGGGCCGCCGAGCTCGGAGGCCGGACGGGCGAGATTGGCAAGATGGCTGAGCCAGCCGGCAGGCAGCAGCGTCACCAGCGTCATCATCAGCGCGAAGGTACGGCGAGATGGCGACGGCGCCGACGACGGCGGCGGTCGACGACGGCCGAGATTGCCGCAGCATTGCCCCAGCCGAGGCCGACGAGAAGGATGGGAAGCGCGGACGCCGCGTAGAGCACGAGCGCTGAACGACGACTGCATGCTCGCGCCGAGCACCAGAAGTGCGGCGGTCAATCCGGCGAGCGCGCCGGTCAGCAGCGTTTTAAAGTTCAGTTGTCTTCACGGTCGCTGTCCTGCTTCATCAAGCAGTTAGAGGATGTTTCCTGAATCAAATTCAGAGAAGACCGCCTCAACATGGGTTTTACAGGGTTCCGATCCGCGCCCATCGCGGAAGGGAGAAGGGAAGGCATTGTCGGCCTTCCCTCGAGTGTCAGATCGCGTCAGGCGATTAAGCGACGACGTACGGCAGCAGGCCGAGGAAGCGGGCGCGCTTGATCGCCTGGGCGAGTTCGCGCTGCTTCTTCTGGGAAACAGCCGTGATGCGGGACGGAACGATCTTGCCGCGCTCGGAAATGTAGCGCTGCAGGAGACGGACGTCCTTGTAGTCGATCCGCGGAGCGTTCGCGCCGGAGAACGGGCAGGTCTTGCGGCGGCGATGGAACGGGCGGCGGACCGGAGCGGAGGAAGTTTCAGACATTATCAGATCTCCTTATGCACGGTCTTCGCGCGGACGGCGCGGACGGTCTTCACGGTCACCGAAGCCACCTTCACGCGGCGGACGAGGACCACGGTCGCCGAAGTCGCGGCGCGGGCCACGGTCGGTCGCCATCGCGGCGCGGACGGTCGTCGCGGTCGCGCTTCTGCATCATGGCAGACGGGCCTTCTTCGTGCTTCTCGACAGCGATCGTCATGTAGCGCAGGACGTCTTCGCTGATGCGCATCTGGCGTTCCATTTCCTGGACGGCAGCTGCCGGTGCATCGATGTCCATCAGGGCGTAGTGAGCCTTGCGGTTCTTCTTGATGCGGTAGGTGAGGGACTTGAGGCCCCAGTTTTCGATACGCCCGACTTTACCGCCGTTTGCTTCGATCACACCCTTGTACTGTTCGACGAGGGCATCGACCTGCTGAGCGGAAATATCCTGCCGGGCAAGGAATACATGTTCATAAAGAGCCATGACAGCTTTGCCTTTCTTGCGTTGGTTCAACCCGAAATTCGGCGGCTAAGCCTCAACGACTGCTCCTGATTGGGCGAAGCCCAGGCAAGAAAAGCGTTTCCGAGACGGTCGAGAGCGGAGACACGGGAGGCTGGAACGCTTCCGTTCCGAACGATTTCCAAGGGAAACCGGCCCTCCGTTCAGCCACCAGCCAGAAGACCGGGTTTGCGAACAGGGCGCTTATACGGATTTTTGACGGAAAGGCAAGAGCATCCGCGACCAAGAAGGATGCACTCTGCGCGCTAGGATACCTGGCAGCTATGTATTGCAACTTGTGTTGGTCTTCGACGTGTGGGATAAATTGCACGGGGGAGTTTCATGGACGAGATGAGAGCGTACGCCGCCTCTTGAGCGTTTGGGCACGGGTCGTCCTTGGTCTTCCGTTCTAACGGCTACCGACTGCGGGGCGGACACCCGCATCGTTTCATATGGACACCGCTGCTTCGATCGGGTCCTTCATATTGTTGCTGAGGAAACGAGGCAGCTATCTGCATTCCATAAGCAATCAAGAATACCATTACAACAATACAACTATCAGGGGAATAAGCAGGTCGCCCGACCTTAACGAATAAGGAAGATTCAATGCGTGCACCAGGAATAGTTGACGATAGAAATCTGTTCTGCAAGCTGAGCCCGATCGTTCTTCTGGCTATAGGTCTCCCGGCTCTCCCGATCGCCGCAGCGCATGCGGCGGACGCAATCACCGAAGAAGAAGCTCATGCGATAGGTGTGGACGCCTACGTGTATTTCTACCCCCTGCTGTCGATGGACATCACCCGGAAGCAGTTGACCAACGCCGAAGCCAAAGAGGGCGCGATCGGCGGTCCGCCCAATCGGTTCAACAACATCCTCGAGTTCCCGCCGGCGGACATGAAGGTGGTGGTCCGCCCGAATTTCGACACGCTGTATTCAAGCGCCTGGCTTGATTTGACGAAAGAGCCCGTTGTCGTTTCGGCGCCAGACACCGGCGGACGCTACTACCTGCTGCCCATGCTCGACATGTGGACGGATGTGTTTGCGGCGCCGGGCTGGCGGACAACCGGAACCGGGGCCGGCCACTTCCTGGTTACCCCTCCCGGCTGGCGGCCCGAGCTTCGTGAGAAATTCGATGAATTCAAGCTGCCGGAAGGAACGCAAAGGATCGACGCGCCGACGCCCTACGTCTGGGTCATCGGACGGACCAAGACCGACGGACCGCCAGACTATGACGCTGTTCATAAGATCCAGGATGGTTACAAGATCACCTTGCTCTCGGAGTGGGGCAAGGAGCCAAAACCGGTCGAAGTGAAGATCGACCCGTCGGTCGACATGAAGACACCGCCCAAGACCCAGGTCGATACCGCCTCGGCAGGAGCCTATTTCGCTTACGCTGCCGAACTCCTGAAGCTCCATCCTCCGCACATCACCGATCAGCCCATGATTGCCCGAATGAAGCGGATCGGCATCGAGCCAGGCAAGAGCTTCGATCTCTCCAAGGCCGATGCGATCGTCCAGAAGGCACTCGCGACGGTGCCGCAGGATGCTCAAGCCCTCATGGCCTGGAAACTCCAGACGCTCAGCCCGCGTCGTCAATGGCTGGTCGATGAACACCGACACGATGGGTGTCTACGGCAACTACTATCTGAAGCGCGCCATCATTTCGCAACAGGGTCTCGGCGCCAACCTGCCCGAGGATGCCATCTATCCGTTCAATCTGGCGGACGAAAGCGGCCAGACGCTCCATGGCGGGAGCAACTACACGATCCACTTCGAGAAAGCTGAAATTCCGCCGGTCCAGGCCTTCTGGTCGGTGACGCTATACGACGACAAGGGATTTCAGGTCGCCAATTCCATCAACCGCTTCGCTGTCAGCAGCTGGATGCCTTTCCAATACAATCCCGACGGCTCGCTCGATCTCTATTTCCAGCGCGAGAGCCCGGGCAAGGAGAAGGAATGGAACTGGCTGCCAACTCCCGAAGGACCCTACAATCTGACAATGCGGCTCTACGCACCCAAACCTGAGGCTCTGACGGGAAAGTGGAATCCGCCGCCGGTTGCCAAGGCCAGCGTAGCATCCGTGCTTACGGCTCAGTGACCGGCGCCGAGGGCGGCGAGCGCCAAGCAGGAAAAGCGTTCCGAGACGGTCGGGAGCGGAGACACGGGAGGCTGGAACGCTTCCGCTCCAAACGATTTCCGGGGAAGCCGCCCTCCGTCCAGCCGCCAGCCAGAAGGCAGGTTTGAGAATAGGGGGGCGCCTATGCGGATTTCTGACGGACACTTTGGTATTACGTACTGAAAGAAGCACCCGATCAGGGTGCCTCGGGCGGCAAGGGCCGGAGCCTTGGCCTTCTTGGATCAATCCTGGTCTGCGCGACGTTTGCCGGCATACGGAAGGGAGATCCGTTGTCCTGGTTTAATCAGGAGCGCGGCAGTCGCGAGGTCGCGCTGCATTTCCAGCGCGACCTCGCAACATTCTCGTTAAATCGGCATCGGATATTGCCGGTGCACCTTCTCGATTTCCGCCAGCACGTCGCTCGAAAGCTTCACATCGACCGAGCTCAAATCGATCTTCAACTGCTCCATCGTCGTCGCGCCGATGATGACGGAGGTCATGAAGTGGCGGGTCAGGCAGAAGGCGAGCGCCATGGCGGACGGGTCGAGGCCGTGTCTTGCGGCGATCTCGACATAGGCCTTCGTCGGCGCTTCCTGCAGCGGCTGCAGGCGGCCGCCGAGGTTTCCGTTGATCGAGCCGCGCGAGCCCGCGGGCTTGGCACCGTTCTGATACTTGCCGCTGAGAAGACCGGCTGCCAGCGGCGAATAGGCGAGCAGGCCGACGTCCTCGTGATGCGAAAGCTCCGCCATGTCCAGATCGAAATGGCGGTAAAGCAGGCTGTATTCGTTCTGGACGCTGGCGACGCGCGGCAGGCCTCTTCTGCTCGGAGAGCGTCAGATACTTCTGCGTGCCCCAGGTCGTCTCGTTGGAGAGGCCGAAGGCGCGGATCTTGCCGGCCTTCTGCAATTCGCCGACCGTCTCCAGGATGTCCAGCATATTGGCGATCGCCTTTTCACGGTCCTGCCCGAAGGGATCGTAGGTCCAGCTCTGGCGGAAGTGGAAATGGCCGCGGTTCGGCCAGTGGATCTGGTAGAGATCGACGTAGTCCGTCTTCAGCCGCTTCAGGCTGGCGTCGAGCGCGAGGCGGATGTTCTTGGCATCGGCACCTTCGCCATTGCGGATGTAGTCGCGGCCCGTGCCGGCGACCTTGGTCGCGAGAACGATGTCCTTGCGCTTGCCGGTCTTTTCGAACCAGGTGCCGATGTATTCCTCGGTGCGCCCCTGTGTTTCCGCCGAGACCGGCGTCGTCGGATAAAGTTCGGCTGTATCGAAGAAGTTGACGCCCTTCTCGACGGCGTAATCCATCTGCTCGTGAGCGTCGGCTTCGGTGTTCTGTGTGCCCCAGGTCATGGTGCCGAGGCAGATCTGCGAAACGGAAATATCAGTGCGGCCTAGTTTGTTAAACTTCATTGGAAAACCTTGAAAAACGGGATGAGCGGACGTGTCCGGGGAGGGCGGCGCGAATTTAGGCAGGAATTGTGCGAGCGCAAGGGAAAAATCCTGATTTTTCGCACCTGCAAAGGCCCTGGAGAGCCTGTCAGCGCTATTGACTTTCCCGGCAAGAACGTCAATTGGAGGCGAAATAGCCCAAATGACATAATAAGGGACATTCAATGACCGTCGCTTTCACATTTCCCGGCCAGGGCAGCCAGGCCGTCGGCATGGGCAAGGAACTTGCGGAAAACTTTGCCGAGGCCCGTGCCGTCTTCGAAGAGGTCGATGATGCGCTCGGCGAAAAGCTCTCCGTCATCATGTTCGAAGGTCCGGAAGATACGCTGACGCTGACGGCAAACGCCCAGCCGGCGCTGATGGCGGTGTCGATCGCGGTCGTTCGCGTCCTTCAGGCGAAGGGTCTCGACCTCAAGTCCAAGGTGTCCTATGTCGCGGGCCACTCGCTCGGCGAATATTCGGCGCTCTGTGCCGCCGGCACCTTCTCGCTCGCCGACACTGCGCGCCTGCTGCGTATTCGCGGCAATGCGATGCAGGCAGCCGTTCCGGTCGGCGTTGGCGCGATGGCGGCAATCATCGGCCTCGAACATGCAGACGTACTGGCTGTATGCGAAGAGGCATCCGCGATCGGCTCCTGTCAGATCGCCAACGACAATGGCGGCGGCCAACTGGTGATCTCCGGTGAAAAAGCGGCCGTCGAGAGGGCCGCGGGCCTTGCGACCGACAAGGGTGCCAAGCGCGCGATCCTGCTGCCGGTCTCCGCGCCTTTCCACTCCAAGCTGATGGCCCCTGCCGCAGACGCGATGCGCGAAGCGCTCGCCGGAGTGAAGAAGTCCAACCCGGTCGTGCCTCTGATTGCCAATGTCCGCGCCGCGCCGGTGACGGACGCCGGCGAAATCGCCGGGCTGCTCGTCGAGCAGGTCACCGGTCAGGTCCGCTGGCGCGAAACGGTGGAATGGTTTGCTGCAAACAACGTCACGACGCTTTATGAACTTGGCTCCGGCAAGGTTCTGACGGGCCTTGCACGCCGCATCGACAAGACGGTCAACGGTATCGCCGTCAATACGCCTGCCGACATCGACGCGGCCGTCGCCGCCCTCATGGCCTGATTGGTTTCACCAGATATAAGGAACGCCTCCATGCTCGATCTTTCTGGCCGCAAGGCTCTCGTCACCGGCGCATCCGGCGGCATCGGCGAGGAAATCGCCCGCATTCTCCACAAGCAGGGCGCCACGGTCGGTCTTCACGGTACGCGCGTCGAAAAGCTCGAAACGCTGGCGGGCGAGCTTGGCGATCGCGTCAAGATCTTCCCGGCGAACCTCTCCGACCGCGATGAGGTCAAGGCGCTCGGCGTCAAGGCGGAAGCCGAGCTCGAAGGCGTCGATATTCTGGTGAACAACGCCGGCATCACCAAGGACGGCCTTTTCGTGCGCATGAGCGACGAGGACTGGGACAGCGTCATCGAGGTGAACCTTACCGCGATGTTCCGGCTGACGCGCGAGCTGACGCATCCGATGATGCGCCGCCGCTACGGCCGCATCATCAACATTACCTCGGTGGTCGGTGTCACCGGCAACCCGGGGCAGGCGAACTACTGCGCCTCCAAGGCCGGTATGATCGGCTTCACCAAGTCGCTCGCCCAGGAGATCGCAACCCGCAATGTGACGGTCAATTGCGTCGCTCCGGGCTTCATCGAATCGCGCGATGACCGACAAGCTGAACGACAAGCAGAAGGAAGCGATCATGGGGGCAATCCCGATGAAGCGCATGGGCACGGGCGCCGAAGTCGCTTCGGCCGTTGCCTATCTCGCTTCCTCGGAAGCAGCCTATATGACAGGCCAGACGCTGCACGTGAACGGCGGCATGGCCATGATCTGAAACGGGAAACTGGCCCTGTCCCCGTTTTTCGGCAGAATAGCGTGTTGAGCAATCGAACAGGGTTGATTTTCAGGCTTTGCGGCAGAGATAAACCGTGTTAAGCGGGCCATGACTGTCACAGTCGTCCCGGAAAACAAGGCGCACCGGCGGGCTTTTTGCCAGCGTGGAACATCTTAGAAGCCCGGGCAAACGAGTTTGCTGAAAGTGCCGAGAGGGCGCTGGTAGGCTGAAACAGGGTAGGGTGCCGGAAGGCATTCTGATCAGGATATAAGGTCGAGGAAACCGACATGAGCGATATCGCAGAACGCGTAAAGAAAATTGTTATTGATCATCTTGGCGTCGATGCCGACAAGGTCGTCGAGAGCGCCAGCTTTATCGACGATCTGGGCGCTGACTCGCTCGATACGGTCGAACTGGTCATGGCATTCGAAGAAGAATTCGGCGTCGAAATTCCGGACGACGCAGCAGACTCGATCCTGACGGTCGGCGACGCAGTAAAGTTCATTGAAAAGGCGCAGGCTTAATCCTGTGTGATTTTCAAAGGGCGGGCCATGAGTCCGCCCTTTTTATTTGTGCATTGCTTTATTCAAGTGAAAATAACAGGCGGGGAAGCTGTCGATGAGACGGGTCGTCATCACCGGTACCGGCATGGTATCACCCTTGGGATGCGGAACTGAAGTCACCTGGTCGCGGCTGCTCGCCGGCCAGAGCGGCGCCCGCCTCGTCACCGAATTCGAGGTCGATGATCTTCCCGCCAAGATCGCCTGCCGCATTCCGGTCGGCGACGGCACGGAGGGCACGTTCAACCGGATGACTGGATGGAGCCGAAGGAACAGCGCAAGGTCGATCCCTTCATCATCTACGGCATGGCAGCCGCCGACATGGCGCTGAACGACGCCAACTGGCACCCGGAGACCGATGAGGACCAAATCGCGACCGGCGTGCTGATCGGCTCCGGCATCGGCGGCATCGAAGGCATCGTCGAGGCTGGCTATACGCTGCGCGACAAGGGCCCGCGCCGGATCTCGCCGTTCTTCATTCCCGGCCGTCTGATCAACCTCGTATCCGGCCAGGTCTCGATCCGCCACAAGCTGAGGGGTCCGAACCACTCGGTCGTCACGGCCTGCTCGACCGGCGCGCATGCCATCGGCGATGCGGCCCGTCTGATCGCGCTTGGCGATGCCGACGTGATGGTCGCGGGCGGCACGGAATCGCCGGTCAGCCGCATTTCGCTCGCAGGCTTTGCGGCCTGCAAGGCGCTTTCGACGCAACATAACGACGACCCGCAGAGGGCATCGCGCCCCTACGATCGCGACCGCGACGGCTTCGTCATGGGCGAGGGCGCCGGCATCGTCGTTCTCGAAGAACTGGAACATGCCAAGGCGCGCGGCGCGAAGATCTATGCCGAAGTCGTCGGCTACGGCCTCTCGGGCGACGCCTATCACATCACCGCGCCGTCGGAAGATGGCGAGGGTGCGCAGCGCTGCATGGCAATGGCGCTGAAGCGCGCCGGACTGACGCCTGCAGATGTCGATTACATCAACGCGCACGGCACCTCGACCATGGCCGACACGATCGAGCTTGGCGCCGTCGAGCGCCTCGTCGGCAATGCAGCATCGAAGATTTCGATGTCTTCGACCAAGTCGGCGACCGGCCATCTGCTGGGTGCCGCCGGCGCCATCGAAGCGATCTTCGCAACGCTCGCGATCCGTGACAACATTGCGCCGCCGACGATAAATCTGGACAATCCCGAGCGGGAAACCGCAATCGATCTTGTTCCGCACAAGGCTCGTCAGCGAGAAATCAATGTGGCACTGTCGAATTCCTTCGGATTCGGCGGTACGAATGCATCGCTGGTGCTGCGCCGCTACACAGCCTGACGCGGCTTTTGAGGCTGCGGGAGAACGGGCGGGCGCCTTTCGAGAGGGTGGCCTCACCTGTTTTTTGCCGTATTGCTTCTTAAAACAGCGGGCAGGGCCAAGTCAGAGGATTGCCGTGAGCGATACGAACCAGAGCAACGAATCGGCGGACCACAGCGGCCAGCCGGCGCAGAGCGGGCGGATCATTCCGAAGTCGCCCAACGAAGCGCTGCGCCCGGAGCGCGTTCCGGAGCCGCCGAAGCGTTCCAGGAAGGCGCGCAGCCAGGTCGTCATCTTCCTGAACTTCCTCATGACGATGGTCGTGCTCGGCTGTGCCGCCGGCCTCTTCGCCTTCTATTACGCAATCTCCAGCTATCAGGAGCCCGGTCCGCTGGAGACGAACACCAATTTCATTGTGCGCAACGGCGCAGGCCTTTCGGAAATTGCCTCCAACCTTGAGCGCAACAACATCATCTCCGATGCTCGTATCTTCCGGTACCTGACGGCCACGCACCTGAACGAAGGCGAGAGCCTGAAGGCCGGTGAATACGAAATCAAGGCCAGGGCCTCCATGAACGACATCATGGAACTGCTGAAGTCCGGCAAATCGATCCTCTATTCGATCTCCTTCCCGGAGGGCCTGACGGTCCGCCAGATGTTCAACCGCATGAGCGAGGATGCCGTCCTCGAAGGCGAGCTGCCGACGGCGCTGCCGCCCGAAGGCAGCCTGCGCCCCGATACCTACAAGTTCTCCCGCGGCACCAAGCGCGCCGAGATCATCGACCAGATGGCTGCGGCGCAGACGAGACTTGTCGACCAGATCTGGGAGAAGCGCGATCCTTCGGTCCCATTGAAGTCCAAGGAGGAGTTCGTCACGCTCGCTTCGATCGTCGAGAAGGAGACGGGCGTTCCCGACGAGCGAGCGCACGTCGCATCCGTTTTCCTCAACCGCCTCGGCAAAGGCATGCGCCTGCAGTCCGATCCGACGATCATCTACGGTCTTTTCGGCGGCGACGGTAAGCCGGCTGACCGGCCGATCTACCAGTCGGACCTGAAGAAGGAGACGCCCTACAACACCTACGTCATCAAGGGCCTGCCGCCGACGCCGATCGCAAATCCTGGCCGTGATGCACTGGAAGCAGTTGCCAACCCGTGGAAAACGGCGGATCTCTATTTCGTTGCCGACGGCACTGGGGGCCATGTTTTCGCGCCGACGCTTGAAGAGCACAATGCCAACGTCAAGCGCTGGCGCAAGCTCGAAACCGACAAGGGCGTCGATCCGAATATCGCGGTCGACGGCCAGCCGGAGGGTCGCAGGCCGACGCACCGGCTCAACAGAAGAAGAAGACGAACTGATTTCGGAGGCTCGGATGGCTTTGCAGTCCATGACCGGTTTTGCCCGGCGCGAAGGAACGAGCGGCCGCTGGCGCTGGGCATGGGAACTGCGGTCGGTCAACGGCAAGGGGCTCGACCTCAGGCTTCGCTTGCCGCCCGGCCTCGAGCGCATGGAAACTGATGTCCGCCGTGTCGCGGGCGAACAGTTCAGCCGCGGCAACATGCAGGCCAATCTCTCGGTTTCGGCAGGCGAGAACCGTTTCGAGGCGGTCCTCAATCAGGAAACGCTGGCCAACGTGCTTGCACTGCGCGATCAGCTCGCGGGGATCATCGATCCCGACGCCGCTGCGCCTCGATACGCTTCTGTCCATCCGAGGCCTCGTCGAGTTTCGCGAGACGGAGGACAGCGAGGAAGAGATTGCGGCGCGCGATGCGGATATCACCGACAGGCCTGCTGACCGCTCTTTCCGACCTCAAGCTCATGCGGGAGCAGGAGGGTGCAGCACTGTCCCGCGTGCTGCTCAATCACGTCTCGACCATCGAGGGCCTGACGCATACAATTGAGCGCGATCCATCGCGCACGCCGCAGGAAATTTCGGCACGCATCAAAGCGCAGGTCGCCTTGTTGATGGACGGGTCGGGCGCGCTCGACCGCGACAGGTTGCATGCCGAAGCCGCGCTGCTCGCGACGAAGGCCGATCTTAGCGAAGAGATCGACCGGCTGAAGGCGCATGTTGCGGCCGCACGCGATCTGTTGGGGCGCGGCGGTCCAGTTGGCCGCAAGCTCGATTTCCTTGCACAGGAATTTAACCGCGAATCGAATACCATCTGTTCGAAGTCGAATGCATCGGCGGTCACTGCCGCCGGCATCGAACTGAAAGTCGTCATCGACCAGTTCCGCGAACAGGTCCAGAATCTGGAGTAGGACATGAAACCGGCGAAAGCCTCGCCCATTCCGATCGCTCGCCGCGGTCTGATGCTCGTCATCTCGTCGCCTTCGGGCGCAGGAAAATCGACGATCGCAAGGACGCTGCTTGCGCAGGATAGCCAGATCGGCCTTTCCGTCAGCGTGACGACTCGCGACAAGCGCCCGAGCGAGGTCGAGGGCATCCACTACCACTTCATAAGCATTCGCGAATTCGAGCGGTTGCGCGATTCCGATGCGCTGCTGGAATGGGCCGAAGTGCACGGCAATTTCTACGGTACGCCGCGCGAGCCGGTGGAGGCAGCGATGGCCGAAGGCCGCGACATGCTTTTCGACATCGATTGGCAAGGCGCCCTGCAGTTACAGGAGAAGATGTCGGCCGACGTCGTGTCGATCTTCGTTCTGCCGCCGACGATGACCGAACTGCAATCGCGGCTACACCGGCGCGCCGAAGATTCGGAAGAGGTCATCGCAAGACGCCTTGCCAATTCCCGCGCTGAAATCGCGCATTGGCGCGAATACGACTATGTCATCGTCAATGATCGATCTCGAGACGGCCTTCGACTCCGTCCAGTCGATCGTGAAGGCCGAGCGTCTGCGCCGCGACCGGCGACACGGCGTTTTCGATTTCGTCGCCAAACTGCTGGAAGAAACCCCCGCTCTCTAGACTTGAGCGAATTTGCAAGCAGGCAGAATTCCTCGACGGACAGCGTTTCTGCGCGACGCTGCGGATCTATGCCCGCCTTGTTCAGCAGGCTCTCACCGCCAAGCGGTTTGAGGCTCTGGCGCAGCATCTTGCGCCGCTGGCCGAAGGCTGCCTGAGTGACTTTCTCGAGATTGGCGACGGAGCAGGGGATAGGGTTTTCCTTCGGCGTCAGATGCACCACCGTGGACGTCACCTTCGGCGGTGGCGTGAATGCTTGCGGGGATACGTCGAAGGCCATGCGGGCATCGGTGCGCCAGCCGCAAAGCACGCCTAACCGGCCGTAGTGGTCGTCACCCTGTTCCGCGACGATGCGCTCGCCGACTTCCTTTTGAAACATCAAGGTCAGCGATTCCCAGAACGGCGGCCACTGCCTCGGCAGCAACCAGTTCACCAGCAGTTGCGTGCCGACATTGTAGGGAAGATTGGCGATGATCTTGACCGGCCCCTCCGGCGCCAGCGCTTCGAAATCGGTCTTCAGCGCATCGCCATCGACCACCTCAAGCCTGCCGGGATAGTGATCCGATATTTCGGCGAGCGCGGGCAGGCAGCGAGGATCGCGCTCGACGGCGATCACCTTTCTCGCGCCCAGCGCCAGGATGGCGCGCGTGAGCCCGCCAGGCCCGGGCCCCACTTCGAAAACCGTAGCGCCTTCGAGCGATCCTGCAGTGCGCGCCACCTTCTGCGTCAGGTTGAGGTCGAGAAGAAAGTTCTGCCCAAGCGCCTTGCGTGCATCAAGGCCGTGACGCTGGATCACGTCGCGAAGCGGCGGCAGGCCATCAAGTGCGGCCATCAGCGCTGTTCCGCCGAGCGGCTGAGATGGGCAGCAAGCTTCAGGGCTGCAATCAGGCTCTGCTCACGCGCAATGCCCTTGCCGGCAATACCAAAGGCAGTCCCGTGATCCGGCGACGTCCGCACGAAAGGCAGCCCGAGCGTCACATTGACGGAATCGTCGAAGCCGAGCGCCTTGGCGGGGATCAGCGCCTGGTCGTGATACATGCAGACCGCGACATCGTACCGGGCGCGTGCCTCGTCGTGGAACATCGTATCCGCGGGCAGGGGGCCGATCGCATCAATGCCCTCGGAACGCAGAAGCTCAATGGCGGGATGGATGATGTCTTCGTCCTCGCGGCCCATAGTTCCGCTTTCGCCGGCATGGGGATTGAGGCCGGCGACCGCGAGGCGCGGCCTCTCTATCCCGAAGCGCTGCCTGAGGTCGGAATGGGCGATGCGGCAGGTTTCCGCGATCAACTCACCGCTGAGCGCCTGGGGCACGTCCTTGATCGGGATATGAATGGTAACCGGGATCGCCCGCAGCTTTGGACCCGCAAGCATCATGACCGGTCTGACCGGCTTGCCGGTCGCGCGGGCAGCAAGATCGGCCAGAAACTCGGTATGACCGGGAAATTTAAAGCCGGCCTCGTAGAGAACGGACTTTGCGATGGGATTGGTGACGACGCCGGCTGCCTCGCCCTTGAGGACCAGCGACACGGCCGTTTCGATTGACGGCGATCGTACCTGGCGCTGTCGCGACATGCGGTTCGCCCGCGGCCACTTGGACGCCGGCAGGAACAGCCAGAACGGGCAGAGCATCGGCAAAAACATCCGCAGCCGTTGCGGCGCTCGCTTCGGCTATTGCGACGGAAAGATCTGAGCTGCCGCGCTCTCACCGCCAGCACATCGGGATCACCGATCAGAAGAAAGGGCGGCAGGCCAAGCTCGCGCCTCCTCAGCCAGGCCATCAAGGTGATGTCTGGGCCGATGCCGGCCGGATCTCCTTGCGTCAGTGCAAGCGGGCGCAAAAACGGTGTAGCCACGGCGGTCAGCGATAGATGATCTGCGCCTTCTTGCGCAGCTCGTCCAGATATTTGGTGGCGTTCTCGTTTTCCGGCGCGCTCTTGTTTGCCTTCGCCTTGTCGAGATCTTCCTGGCGGAACACGATCTCGGCGGCCGTATCATCCGACACTTCACGCTGGCTGCAGATTGCGAGATACTCCACGCCCTTGTCCGTCACGCGGGTCGCCGTGGTATTGCCCTTGGCCTGCTCGACCAATGGCTTCCACTCGGCCGGAAGCTCGGGTGCCAGCATGCGGCCAAGGTCCCGGACGGAAACATCACGCATTGTTGCAGCAAAGACCTTCGCCTGATCGCAACCCGGATACTTCGAACGCGAGGCTTCGGCTTCGCTCTTGCGTTTGGCCGTGATGCCCTTTTTCGATTGCGGCACCACGAAGATGATCTGCTGCAGCATATATTCGGTGGTAACCGGCTTCTGCTTGTTGTTCTCCATCATGCGGCTGACAAGATCGCTGCTCGACATGCGAGCACTCGACCCGTATCGCGCGTTGACGACACGCGGCCAGCTCATTTGCACGGCAATGAACTGCTTGAAATGATCGACGCCGACGCCGGCCTTGTCGAGAATTTGCGTGAGCTGCTCGGTCGTGAGCTTATTGCCGGTCGCAAAGCGCGCGAAGGACGCATCGACGTCCTCCTTGGAGACGGACATTCGCACGCGGGCGATTTCCTGACGTTTCAGAGTTTCGTCAACGAGCGATTCTTCGGCTGCCTTCGCGTCGGCTTTCTGATGCTGAAGACGCAGGAACGCCTGGCGCTTTGCGACATCGCCTGTCGTGAGCGCCACGCCATTCACGACGGCCTTGACCTCGCTGGCCGCAAATGCGGAGCCGCCCTGCGGCTGAACAAGCGCCGCGAGCATGCACAATGCAGCTCCAGCCAACAGAGATGTGACAGTCTTTCCTGCGCCAATCATATGTCAGTCCTTCCCATAGACGCTGCGGCAGCAAGTACGCGTGTACACAGCTTTGCCGAGGTCGTCGGAGAGCCGTTCTCCGAGCGACACTCCTATGCCTCATAACCCGATTGACGGCAATGTCCTGCATAGTGTTGCGGCGAAAGAAAGGCCCGCTTTCCTTCGCCGCTCAATTGGCAATCAGTTATTGTAGATATTCTTGTCGATATCGCCTGAATATCCGACGTTCACATCGCCGAGCGTGCGGAACGTAAGTCTGGCGCCGATGCTCCAGTCGCTTGCCGATTCGTCGCTTGTATCGCGTTTCGAAGTATAGGCGATCGTGAAGATCGTGCATTCGTCTTCATAGGAGAGACCGAGCGTCTTTCTGACGAGGACATCGTTGTTGAGGTCCCAGGCGACGCCGCCGAAGACGGACCAATAGTCCTTGAACTTGAACGTTCCCTTGGCTTGGATTTCGTCTTGGTCTTCGTCAAACCCGTAGTCCGGCTGAGCCGCCAACATGGGTGTAAAGAAGCTGGCTCTGGAACGTGTCGTTCTGGAAACCGGTCGTTAGATCGCCGCGGCGGAAAGCGAGATCCTTCTCATCCAGACGGTAGGAGGCGGCGAAAGAAAGCCCCTGCGGCGTCTCGATGCCGCCAAGGCCGACATAGTCGGAACGGGTCGGTCTCCAGACCCGAATTGGCGCCGGCATTGACGAGATCGTCCGTGGCAAACGAGTTCTGACCGGCAAGCTGATAGGACTGGCCGAAAATGCCGTGCAGCTTGTAGCCGTTATCGAACGTGCCGGTGTACTGGAAGCCGACATTGGCGCGCGTGCCGCCCTCGATGCGGTCGTAGCCCGAGAACTTGTCACGCTCGAAGAGCGTCGTAGCGTCGAACACGAAGCTCTGCGCGTCCTCGTTAGGCAGGCGCGCCTGCCAAGGGCTCGTCGGGACGCGCGTAGATTTGTGCAATCGGCTCGAAGACATGCGTGCTGTTAGCCGTGGTCATCAGGATCGGATAACGCACCTCTAGGCCGGCGGTGACCATCCCGCGCGTTGCAGCATCGCCGTCGTCGAAATTGCCGTCGTAAGGTGCAAGCGAGTTCGGATCGTCCATGTTGAGCGCGAGCGCGTCGCCTCGCGCTGCAAGCAGGGGCGTAATAAGCACGCCCTGAGGTGTCACGAAAGTACGCTTCCATTGCAGTTCGCCGGTCAGGCGGGAGGTCTGGCCCTTGAGGCCCGGGAAGCGATTTTCGCCCACAGGGTTGACGAAAAAGTCCTCGTGCGTGCGCGAGATATTCGTGAAGTTGACGTCGAGCGAAAGTTCGCCGCCTGCGAGCGGCTGCGGAGCCACCGCATGATAGTCTATCACCGGATAGACGATCGCCTGCTGCTTTTCCGCCACGTTGTTCGGATCGGCATCCTGCACGTCGAAATAGAACGACCGGATGTCGAAGTAATTCCGCTTGCCGAGACCCGTCAGGTAAACCTGGTTGGTGTGGGTCGTTTCGATCGAAGCCTTGGAGTTGATAGGTGCGCGAGAAGTTATTGTCGCTCTGAGCCATCACATCCCAGCCGAACGTCCAGCGGGGATTGATCTTGAACTCTGCCTGGGACGCCAATCATTCCGCGGCTGTCGGCCTCGTGGTCGCTTGTGCCGGCGGTGAAGCTTTCGGGGTTGCAGCTGGTTGATGCCGGCAACGCGCAGTGTATGCGGTGCCGTTTTCAAAACGCTGACGGAACTCGGTGTCGAGAAGGAAGCCCTGATTCGTATAGCCGGTGCCGGTAACCGTCGCGTCCATGCTCGGCGAGAAAACGTAATAGTAAGGAACGGTAAGGCCGAATCCGAGATTCTGCGACGTGCTGAAGCGCGGAAACAGAAAGCCGGACTTTCGCTTGACCGTCTGGTCCGGAACCTCGATCCAGGGAACGTAGGCGATCGGCTTGCCAAGCAGCTCGAAGCGCGCTCTCTCCAGACGGATCGTATGCTTCTGGCCGTTCTGAATAACGCGCTCGGCCTTGACCTGCCAGAAAGGCGGTCGCTCCGGATGCTTCGGCACAGGGAAGGCAGGCCGTGTAGACGCCCTTGTTGAGAATCATCAAATTGTCGTCGACGCGCTGGCCGCTTTCGGCCGACGATGCGGGTATTGTCCGCGGTCTCGATACGCAACGAATTGATGAAGCCCTGGGCGAAATCGTCCGTCACATCGACCTTGTCGGAATACATGCGGTTGCCATCGGGGCTGATCAGCTCGACATTGCCGATCGCCATCATCCGGCCCGTCTTCTGGTTGTATTCGACACGCTGGGCCACCATCTTGTAGCCGGCGTAATTGATCTGCACGCCTCCGACGGCCGAAACGATCTGCTGGTCCCTGTTGTAGACCAGCTCATTGGCCGAAAGCATCATTTTCGCTTCGGGATCGATCTTCGGCTGCAGCCTCTGCGTCGTCGTATTCTGCTGCGCGAAGGCGGCAGGAATGCTTCCGGAATAGCTAACGCAAAGTCGTCCCGGCGAGCAGGGCAACCAACTGTTTACTAAAAGTCTTGCGGTCGCCTGCCGCCACTAGCCGTCCTCCTGATGAAGCAGAATAGTTGCGCCGAGAGCCAACGCGACGACTACCGGAATCCAGGTCGCCACGAAAGGCGGCACGACTCCGCTGCTTCCGAATGCTTTAACAAGCGCGGTGACCACATAAAGCACGAAGCCAGAAAGGATTCCACCCAGAATCACTGACCTCGACTGGTTGAACCGGCTAAATTTTAGAGACACTGTTGCAGCAATGAGAGTCATCGCCACAAGCAGCAATGGTTGGGACAACAATGAGTGGAATTGCGTCTCCAGCGCCTTGGTCGGTATGCCGAAGGATTTGGCAACCGCTATTCGGTGGGAAAGATCAAAAAAAGCAATGGTTTCAGGCGCTGTCAGGCGTTCCTGGACGAAATCCTGCTTCAAATTGGTGCGAAGTTCGACGGTATCCTTGCGAACGGCGATTTCGCCGGGCCGGCGTTCGACAACGTTCTTAAGAAGCCAGTAACCATTTTCCAATTTTGCCGAGGCTGCATCCTGACGCAGAATGACGCTGACCGCTCCGAATCGAAATGGATCAAAACGGCATCGATCAGCAGCGTTCCGTTCTCCTGAATCGTGCGCGCGCCGATGATGACGTCGTCCCTGCCGCTGATCTGGCGGAGCCATGGGATCTGCGGTTTGCTGCTTGAGCGCCTTTTCCGACCACGCCAGTCTGTCTCGACCAACGCCGCCTGCCGCTGCCCCCAAGCCGCCAGCGGGTTGATGACCGTCATCGTCAGCACGCCGAGCAGGAAGCGCGCCAGCAGGAAGGGAGACATGAACTGCCAGACCGAAATGCCGGCCGCGCGCGCCACCACCAGCTCATACTTGCGGTTGAAGCCGATCAGCACCGTCATTCCGACGAAAAGCGCAATGAACGGAACGGTCTGCTGAATGATGAGCGGCAGCCGCACGGCCGTCATCAGCAAGCCGCCGGTGACGTATAGCCGGGAAGACCGGACATTCGTCCTGCCGTCTCGCTGAAATCGATAAGGAAGACGATCGACGATGACGCCCAGGAAGAACCAGATCGTAGTCGCAAGGTATCGGCGAAAGAAATAGCGCCCCAATGTCCCGAAGATCATGGACGGCCTCCCGGTGTCTTGTTTCCAGCCGCGGAAGGCAGCAGCCGTTCGATCCTGTCGCCACATGCCGGTCGCGCGTTCGCTCACGGCGGCTGGAATGGACAGTCGCTTGTGCAGGCCGAGCGAGAGGATCGCTGCGCCGGCGCTCACGATTGGAAGCGCATACAGAACGCCGATGTAATACGGATCGGTGTCGATCTGGTTGGCTGCATAGAATGACGCCCAGCGCAATGCAAAGGCAAGGGTAAGAGCCGCTACCATCGGATGCAGGCGCGCCTCACGATGCGACCGTGCGTCGCCCGCGATCGCCAGAGAGATAAGCGCGAAGACGAAAGGCAGAACCCAGTCGGTCAGCCGGCGATGGAGTTCGGCGCGGTATGTTCCCGGCTTGGCAATATAGTCCTTGTCGGTCGGATCCGGGATTGAACAGGAACGTCAGATCGCGGTCGCTGGCGCGCAGTGTCGCCTGCCCGCGGTTCTCCGTCAGATCGGAGAGATCGAAGGAATAGGAGTCGAAATTGATGACGGAGACATTGCCGTCGCGGGTTTTGCGCTGAACCTCGCCGTCACGCATGATCAGCGACGTGCCCTTGTCGTCGACGGCACCTTCGCGTCGCATAGTAGATCATGTCGAAGGCCGGATCGCGCTCGTCGACGACGAACAGGCCCTTCAGCACGCGGCCCGCCAGCCGCTCCGAAATCTGCACGTAGAGACCTTCGTCGATCTTGCGGAAGTTCTTCTCTTCGATCACCGTTGAGAGGAGATCGGCATAGGTCGCCGCAATCATCTGGCGCGCCCCGGTCTTTGCCTTCGGCTCGACGACGTTGTCGACGAAGAAGGAGAAGACGCTGATGACTGCCGCGAGCAGGAGGATCGGACGGATGATGACGTCTGCGCTTGGCGCCGGCAGCATCGATGACGGCCAGTTCCGAATCGTTGTTCATCGTCGTCAGCGTCTGTGTGACGCCGATCACGAGCGCGAAGGGCAACACGACGGGAATGATCGACGGCAGGATCAACGTCGCAAGCATGGCGAACGAGCCGATCGACTGACCGCTGTCGGTAACCAGGTTGATGCGTTGCAGAACCTGGGTCGTCCAAATGATCGCGAGCACCGGCAGCAGCGCTACGAGAAACATCTGGCCGACACGCCGCAATATGTAAGTCTCAAGTAGTTTCATGCCTGCCCTTGAACGCACCTGCAAAGCGGACACATCCGCAGCTGGAACCATCTAAGCTGTTTGCCGCGCTTTTGCGACAAGCAACCATCACAAATTCATTCAAATTTCAGAATTTTTTGCGCGGTGTGATGAATTGGCGAGCGCATAGACGCCGGCGAAAACAACCACGGCTAGCAGCCAGCCGAGCACGACATCGGAAAGGAAGTGCGCGCCGAAGGCCAGCCGCATCAGCGGCGTGAGGATCGAGATTGCCAAAATCGGCAAAAACAGCCCGGTCCGTGCCGGCTGCGGTATCAGCACGAGGAGGCAGAGGAGCCAGCCGGCGCTTGCGGCCTCTCCGGAGACGAACGAGCAGTTCGACATGCACTTTCCGGCAAAGGATCCGGCCTGCACGAAATCGAGCGTGCCGCCGAAATTGAGCGTGCTGATCGGTCGCGGCCGGCCCCAATGCTCCTTGAGAATGACATTCACGATAAGGCCCGGCCCCAACAGGAGAGACGCGAGAGCGACTTTGAGGTTTCGAGCCCGCGGTGCGTTGAACGTCGCGCCGTGATGCCAGTAACATGCGATCAGCATGCAGCAGCATGCGCGATCGCGACAACATACGGCAATCGGAAAAAGATCGTTCTGAGCGGTGTCCAGGAATGCCGTCTGACGGGACGGGAAGTGTCCGCAGATGTTGCGCGGCGACGTTCCGGGCTCTTGCAGGTATCAACGACGAAAAAATGCCGGGACGCTGCGATGTCGATCTGCGGGAAGGCATGGAATATGACAAGCAGCACCCACCAGAGGCAGAAGAGGACAACGAAACTATCCGCGGCGGTGAGCGGAAAGCGAATTTTGGAGCCGGATAGCCGGGCTCCGCAATAGCGGAGGTCATGTTTGACATTCTTCTCATGGTTTCGCGGCGCTGCATCGCGAATGCGGGATGGCTTTTTGACTCGGGACGGCGGATTTGTCCATGGCTTCTAGATCAAGCCTTGTTTTAGGCGCTGAAACCCGAAATTATCCGCGCCGGACAGGATTCCGCAGAATCCGAATGGAGAAAACATGTCAGCCAAGTTCGATATTTCATTTTCAAAGTCGGCCAAGATCAGCGGCGGACTGACAATTCTGTTGAAGGCCAGCGAGTCAGATTTGGCGGCGGGAGCTGAGATTGCCGACCCTGCAGGGGTCGTTGCAAGGGCCGCGAAAATTGCGAAATTCAAGGCCAAGCCGATGAGCGCGCTCGATCTTGTCGCCCCGAGGGGTCGCCGGCCGAGCGCATCATCGTCATTGGTCTGGGCAAGGCTGCAGACCTTACGGCTTATGACTGGCTGAAGGCCGGCGGCACGGCTGCCTCGAAGATCAAGGGCGTCGACAAGGCGACCATCTTCATCGATGCGCCAGGCGCTACCGTCGACGCAACGAGCTGCCGCGGATTTCGCGCTCGGAATGCTGCTGCGCGCCTACAGTTTCGACACCTACAAGACGAAGAAGGACGATGACGACGACAAGGCAAGCGCCAAGGCAGTCAAGGTAACCATCGTCACGGCCGACGCGGCTGATGCGAAGAAAGCCTTTGCCGATTCCGAAGTCGTCGCCGATGGCGTCAATCTGGCGCGCGACCTCGTCAACGAGCCGCCGAATGTGCTCGGTCCGGTCGAGTTCGCCGCGAAGGCAAAGGAGCTGGAAAAGCTCGGCGTCGAGGTCGAAATCCTGACCGAGCGCGAGATGAAGCGTCTCGGCATGGGCGCGCTGCTCGGCGTCGCCCAGGGTTCCGTCCGTCCGCCGCGCCTCGCGGTCATGCAGTGGAAGGGCGGCAAGTCCAAGGAGCGTCCGGTCGCCTTCATCGGCAAGGGCGTCGTCTTCGATACCGGCGGCATCTCGATCAAGCCGGCGGCCGGCATGGAAGACATGAAGGGCGACATGGGCGGCGCCGCCGCCGTCACCGGCCTCATGCACGTGCTTGCCGCGCGCAAGGCGGCCGTCAACGCCGTCGGCATCATCGGCCTCGTCGAGAACATGCCGGACGGCAATGCCCAGCGCCCGGGCGATATCGTCACCTCGATGTCCGGCCAGACGATCGAGGTCATCAACACCGATGCCGAGGGCCGCCTCGTGCTCTGCGATGCGCTCTGGTACTGCAACGACCGCTTCAAGCCGCAGTTCATGATCAATCTTGCGACGCTGACCGGCGCGATCGTCGTGGCGCTCGGCAATGTCCATGCCGGCCTGTTCTCCAACGACGATCAGCTCTGGCCGGGCAGCTGACGGCGGCCGGCCTCTCGACCAGCGAGAAGCTCTGGCGCATGCCGCTCGGCAAGGAATACGACAAGATGATCGACAGCAAGTTCGCCGACATGAAGAACACCGGCGGCCGCTATGCCGGCTCGATCACGGCCGCGCACTTCCTCAAGCGCTTCGTGCAGGATACGCCCTGGGCGCATCTCGATATCGCCGGCACCGCAATGGGCTCGCCGCAGGATGAGATCAACCAGTCCTGGGGCTCCGGCTTCGGCGTCCGCCTGCTCGACCGCCTGGTCCGCGACAACTACGAAGCCTGATCGCTGAAATGACGGAAGTCCTGTTCTATCATCTGACCGAATCCAAGCTGGAGGACGCGCTGCCGCCGCTCGTCGACAAGAGCGTCGAGCGCGGCTGGCGTGTCGCGATCCAGGTGAAGGAAACGGCGCGAAGCGATGCGCTCGACGCGCATCTCTGGACTTTCCGTGAAGACAGCTTTCTGCCGCACGGCACGGACGAGGCCGAACTTGCCGAAGACCAGCCGGTGCTGCTGACGGCATCCGCCGGACAATGCCAACGCCGCGACCGTGCGTTTCATTGTCGACGGCGCCGAGCCGCCGCCGGTCGATGCCTATGAGCGCATCGTCTTCATGTTCGACGGATACGACCAGGAACAGCTCGAAGGCGCCCGCGCCCAATGGAAGAAGCTGAAAGGCGAGGGGCACAGCCTCACCTATTGGCAGCAGACACCCGACGGCCGCTGGGAGAAGAAGGCCTAGCGGATCTCATTCTTCTCCCCTTGGGGAGAAGATGTCCGAAGGACAGATGAGGGGGAGTGAGGAGCACAGCGACGAACGCCCTGAGGAGAGGCGAGGGGCGATAGACTTCGTGCCGTGCCGCCGCCCCTCATCCGCCCTTTCGGGCACCTTCTCCCCGAGGGGAGAAGGGGAAATCTTCAATCGTGGAACGCTTCCACGAATTTGCGCTTGCCGAGCATGAAGGCGTCGGCGACATGGCGGAGCGGCGCGAGATCGACGTCCGATTTGCCGGCCTTGACGATTTCGGCAAAGCGCCGGTAGAGCGCCGGATATTCCTCTTCCGGAGCGGAGAATTTCAGTTCGCCATCGACGGAAAGCTTCGAGCCGCCTTCCGCAAGCTCCATCTTTCCGGCTGCCGTTTCGGCAATGATATCCCAACTCTGCTTGCCGGTCTGCCGCCAGTCGAATTCGGCGTGAACCGGGACATCATCTGCATTCTTGAAATGCAGATCGGCGGCGATCGGCGCGTCCCGATTTTCCGGAAACTCCAGCGTCGCGCTCGTCAGGAAGATCGCCTTCGGCAGGATGTGAGTGACGATCGACAGCGCATTGATGCCGGGATCGAAAACGCCGAGGCCGCCCGCCTGCCAGATCCAATCCTGATTCGGATGCCAGTGGCGCACGTCCTCCTTCCAGATGACGTGAACGCTTTTGATCGCGCTCGAGGCCAGAAAGGCCTTTGCAGCCTCGACAGCGGCCGCATAGCGCGAATGCCAGCTTGCAAAAAGCGAGAGGCCCTTTTCGGCTGCCAGCGCTTCGAGGTCGGCGACCTCGCTCAACGTGGCCCCCGGCGGCTTTTCGAGGAAGACATGCTTGCCGGCGGAAAGCGCCTTATGGGCAGCCTCGTAGCGATATTGCGGCGGCATGCAGAGCGACACCGCATCGATCGCAGGCACGGCGTCCAGCATGGCCTCGATGCTCGTAAAGCTCTGGATGCCGTCGACGGTGCCATGGCGGCTCGCCGTCGCGATCAGCTTGAAGTCCGGGTTCTTGGCGATCGAGGGAAGGTGCTGGTCGCGGACGATCTTGCCGACGCCGACGATGGCGAGATTGATGGGGGACATGGGCTTGCTCGCGTTCGGGTGTTTCGTTCAAAAGTATGATTAATTGGCCGGTGTTTTATCAGAATGTTATCGCCGGACAAGCGGGATTGTCACCTTAAGATTGACGACACTGCGAGCGGGGAGCGCATCCTGTTGAATTTCAACGTGACGACGTGAAGAGGCTCCGCGGCTAGCCCGCCATGGCGTCCTCGTATTCGGCGGAAAGCTCGAGCCACTGTTCCTCGGCGGTTGCGAGCTTTGCTGCCGCCTCGGCTCGCTGCTTGGCCTTTTCCGTCGCCTTCGCCGGCGTCTTTTCGTAGAGCGCCGGATCCGCAAGCTCCGCATCGAGCGCTTGAATCTGTTTCTCCAGCTTTGCCGTCAAGGATTCGATTTCGTTGATCTTTTTCCTGAGCGGCGCGAGCGAGGCGCGCTTGTCGGCATTGGCCTTGCGCTGGTCGGCCTTGCGAGGCGGCTCGTCAGCGCTGCTGCGGCTTTTCCTCCTTCTTCTTGCCCGAGGAGACGACGAGGTTGCGATAGTCCTCCATGTCGCCGTCGAAATTCGAAACCGTGCCGTTGTTGACCAGCCAGAGCCGATCGACCGTCGCCTCGATCAGGTGGCGGTCGTGCGAGATCAGGATGACCGCGCCGTCATAGTCGTTCAGCGCCTCGATCAGCGCGCGGCGGCTGTCGATGTCGAGATGGTTGGTCGGCTCGTCGAGGATGAGCAGGTTCGGCGCGTGGAAGGCGGCAAGGCCCATCAGCAGGCGGGCCTTCTCGCCGCCGGAGAGATCCTTGGCGGCCGTTGCCATCTTTTCCGTCGCAAGCCCCATCTGCGCGACGCGGGCGCGCACCTTGGCCTCGGGCTGCGGCCGGCATCAGGCGGCGCACATGCTCGACCGGCGTTTCGTTCGGGATGAGGTCGTCGAGCTGGTGCTGGGCGAAGAAGCCGATCTTCAGGTTCGGCGCGAGTTTGATATCGCCGCTTTCCGGCCGAGAGCCGGCCGGCGATGAACTTCGCGAAGGTCGACTTGCCGTTGCCGTTGGAGCCGAGCAGCGCGATGCGATCGTCATTGTCGATGCGCAGGCTGATGTTCTTGAGGATCGGCTTGCCGGGCTCATAGCCGACAGCGCCGCCCTGGATCGCCACGATCGGCGATGCGGGCTGCTTTTCCGGCTCCGGGAAGGTGATCGGCTGAACATGATCTTCGATCACCGCGGCGACCGTGCCCATGCGTTCCAGCGCCTTGACGCGGCTCTGCGCCTGGCGGGCCTTGGAAGCCTTGGCCTTGAAGCGGTCGATGAAGCTCTGCAGATGCTTGCGCGCCGCGTCGTTCTTGGCCTTGGCCTTCGTCTGCAACTCGTCGGCTTCGGCCTTCTGCCGCTCGAACTGATCGTAGCCGCCGCGATAGAAGGTGAGCTTCTTCTGGTCGAGATGGATGATCGAATTGACGGCGTTGTTCAGAAGGTCGCGGTCGTGGCTGATGATGATGACCGTGTGCGGATAGCGCCGCACATAGTCTTCCAGCCAGAGCGTGCCTTCGAGATCGAGATAGTTGGTCGGCTCGTCGAGCAGCAGCAGGTCCGGCTCGGCAAAGAGCACGGATGCCAGCGCCACGCGCATGCGCCAGCCGCCGGAAAACGAGGAGGCCGGACGCTGCTGGGCGTCCTGGTCGAAGCCGAGGCCCGCAAGAATGCTTGCAGCCCGCGCCTCGGCCGAATGCGCGTCGATATCGACGAGCCGCATCTGGATTTCCGCGATGCGGTGCGGATCGGTCGCCGTTTCGGATTCGGCAAGCAGGGCCGCGCGCTCCTTGTCGGCGGAGAGCACGATCTCGATCAGCGAATCTTCCGTGCCCGGCGCTTCCTGCGCCACCTGGCCGATGCGGGCATTCTTCGGAATGGAAACCGAACCGGTCTCCGCGCCGAGATCGCCGGTGATGATCCTGAAGAGCGTGGATTTGCCCGCGCCATTGCGCCCGACGAGACCGGCCTTCGTGCCCGCCGGAAGCGTCACGCTGGCATTGTCGAGGAGAAGGCGCCCGGCGATGCGGGCAGAGATATCGGTAATCGTGATCATGCGCGGCGTTTTGGCCGAAACGCGCGATCAAGGCAAGAGCGCTCGGGCGAACGCTAGCGCCCGAAAGCCTGCACCGGCTGGCGGCGATTGGATTGGGCGGCAAGAAGAGCCACGCGGGCATTGGCCTGAAGCTGCGCTGCCGTCGCCGCATCGGAACTCAGCGCGATGCCGAGCGAAATGGTGAGCCTGCCGGGACCGCCTTCGGAGGTCGCGAAGACCATGTTGTCTTCCACCGAATTGCGCAGCCGTTCGGCGATCGCCAGCGCATCGCGCATGCCGACATTGGCAAAGAGGAAGCCGAATTCGTCACCTTCGGTGCGCGAGACGAGATCGTTCTTCTTGATGGACTTGCGGAAGAGCCCGGCGAGCTTCTTCGATCAGCTTGTTGCCGGCCTGCAGGCCGTATTTCTGGTTCACCTGCCTGAAGTCGTCGATATCGACCATGATCAAAGCACTGCCGGCTGCACCTTCCTCGCGCTCGTAAAGTTCGTTGATTGCCTTGGTCAGCGCGATGCGGTTCGGCAGGCCGGTCAGCGCATCGGTCACCGATGCCGATTGCACGGCGGACATTCCGCGCTCCAGCGTCTCGATCCGCTCGACAGCGGCTCGCAGCTTTGCTTCGAGTTCGGTCTCGGACGAAAGGACGCTCTTAAGCGACGCCGCGAGATATTCCATCTCGCTCATGAAGGTTCCGATGCCCTGGTCGCCACTGCCGGAAATCGACTTCAGCAGGGCTTCCGCGGCGCGTGAAAAGGAGCGTTTCTGCTTGACGCTTTCGGAAAGACGTTCCGCGGCTTCGAGCAGCAGTTTGCCGGCTTCGCTGCCGGCGGCTTCGGCAGCAAGCCCGCAATGGCTGACGAGACGATGTTGCAGGCCGAGCGCGTCGAGCTTCGCCTGCTGCGGATGGGAGCCGAGCGCGGCAATGTCGCTGTGCGAGCGCCGCATTGTGACCGGCGACCGCTTCATAGAAGAGTTCGTAATTTCGCGGCAGGCCCGCGATGTTAAGCCGCGCCATATGCTGCGCGATCTTTTGCGCCTCAGTGGCAGGAGCGGGGCGGGCGCCCTCGTGCTGCACTGCATTTCTGGTTGCATTCTGCATGACCATCCCTCGCTGCGTCAGCCCTGTCCGGCTGCGGCCTTGCGTAACGTTATGTCTTCAAAGATTTTAAAATTGCTTGAATTTCCAGCGGAGTTGGCCGGATTTATTATGAAGTGCTGAAGTACGGTTAATGCAACCTTGAAGCGGCCCATACGTCTAAACGATGACGGCCATGAAAATTCCTGATTTGATCGCGAGGCCTATCTCGCGTGAAATAGACGCAGACTCTCTTTAAAAAGGCATGCTATGACCAGAGCGCTTTATTCCCTATGCGGTGCCGACCCGCAAAATTTCTTTTCTCCGCATTGCTGGAAAGCCGTCATGGCGCTGGCGCACAAGGGGCTGAGCTTCGAGGAGATTCCGACGACCTATGCCCGCATCCGCGCAGATCGGCGGCGGCTTTTCGCCGACGGTTCCGGTGCTGGACGACAACGGCCATCTGGTGTCCGACAGCTTTGCGATATCGCGCTTTACCTCGATGAGGCCTATCCGGATCGTCCCTCGCTCTTCAGCGGCGAGGGCGGCAAGGCGCTGTCGCGCTTGGTCGAAGGCTATTCGCAGACGGTGATCCATCCGGCGATCATGCGCATGGCACTGCTCGATATTCACGCCGTGCTGGACGAGGGCGACAAGGCCTATTTCCGCGACAGCCGCGAGCAGCGGCTCGGCAAGAACACTGGAAGAGGTCGTCGCAGACCGCGAGGCGGAGAAGGCCGCCTTTCCGGCCAAGCTCGAGCCGATGCGCCACATGCTGAAGTTCCAGCCGTTCATCGGCGGCGAGACGCCGCTCTTTGCCGACTACATCGTCTTCGGCGCGCTGCAATGGCTGCGCGTCACCGCCGGCCTCGTCGATGCTCTCCGCCGACGACCCGGTGATGGACTGGTTCGAGCGCTGCCTTGACCTTCATGAAGGCAGGGGCCGCACCGTGACAGCGGCGTGAAATTGCCGCTTCCCCCTTGTTTTCCGGGCTTGGGGCGGGTAAAGACCGCCCACTTTTCTCCGATGAAGCAGAGGATTTGACCCAATGGCGATTGAACGCACCTTTTCGATGATCAAGCCGGATGCAACCAAGCGCAACCTGACGGGCGCCATCACCAAGATGCTCGAAGATGCCGGCCTGCGCGTCGTCGCCTCCAAGCGCGTCTGGATGAGCAAGCGCGAAGCCGAAGGCTTCTACGCCGTTCACAAGGAGCGTCCCTTCTTCGGCGAACTCGTTGAAACCATGACCTCCGGCCCGACCGTCGTTCAGGTTCTCGAAGGCGAGAACGCCATCCTGAAGAACCGCGAAATCATGGGCGCGACCAACCCGGCAAACGCCGACGAAGGCACGATCCGCAAGGTCCACGCCCTGTCGATCGGCGAAAATTCCGTTCACGGCTCGGACGCTCCGGAAACCGCTGCCCAGGAAATCAAGTACTGGTTCTCCGACACCGAAATCGTCGGCTGAGACCGGATTTCAGCCAAGCGGCTGAAACGCCTTGAATTGACTCTGAAAGCCGGGGCTTCGCTCCGGCTTTTTCGTTTACCGCCGCAGGGCATTTGTCGGTGTTGGAAAAGTCGATCGTTGCCGTCCGGTTTGAAGACCTCCGGGTTCTGTGTGTAGAGCGGCGCCGACGACCAGCGGCTTGCTCGGCAGGATCGATTGATCGACATCCGAGACCAGTTGCGTCTTCAATTCCTGCAGCGTCTTTCCCTCCGCATCGACCAGCCGGATCTGCACCGAATAGGGCCGGTCCTTGCGGATGCAGTGCACGTTTGGGCTCTGAAGCGTGATCTTGTCCCATGCCGGAAAGACCTTCTCGTTGATCACGATCGGATCGCCGCCGGCCGGATTCTCGAATTCGGCGACCGCCACCGTGCCATCCGGAATGGCGGCGGTCTTTCTTCAGCGTCACGAGATAGGTCGCGCTTGCGACGCGATAGTTGAACACGAAGATATGGCCGCTCACCTCGACCATCTTTTCCATTTCGCGCTGGCAGCTGGCGAGCAGAGGCCACGCTCGCCATCAGAGCCGCGATCAGCCTTGACCTTCATATCGCGTCCTCCTTCTTCTTGCGGCGGTAATGCCGGTTCGCCTTGGCGCGGTTGCCGCAGACGGCCATGTCGCACCAGGCGCGGCTTTTGTTCTTGCTGCGATCGATGAACAGCCAGCCGCAATTGCGGCAAATCTTCATCCGCTCCGGATCGGGCATCGCGATCAGCCGGAGTACCGAATGGGCGGTAGCGGCCTCGAGCCCGTTGGGCGCTGCGTTGCGCAGCGTCTCGGCAAGTTTGCCAAGCAGCTCTGCAAGAAGGCGATCGTCATTGCCGCTCAAGACACGACTGCCGGAAATAGTGGTCCGTCGCTTCGCGTAGCGCAATGAAATTCTGCCTGTTCTCCGGCGCCACCGGCAGCACCTCGCCGAAGAGGGCGCGCTCGGCGCAGAATTCAGCAGCCGCTTCCGGAAAACTCTGCAATTGTTCATCCGCCGCAAAGCGGTCGATGCTGCGCGACGCATCATGGCGCATAATAACGCTGTTGGCGACATCCAGCGCCAGCGCGCCGCCGGAAAAACGATGTGCGGTCCAGGCAAAGCTCATGGGGAAAATATAACTGGTAAAATAGATTTTGCCAGTTATTATTTGTGAGGCGATCCGGAGTTCCTTGATGGGCTATCTTCTGCAGCAACTGGCAAATGCGGTGCCGCTGGCAGCGCTCTATGCCGCGCTTGCCTTCGGCTATGCGCTCGCCTTTGGCGTCACCAAGCGCGCCGATATCACCTACGGTGCGGTCTTCGCCTTCGCGGGGCAGATCCTGCTGCTGTTTACCGATTTCGCCTATAACCGCCTGTGGCTCGTCCTGCCCGCATCGCTTGCGATCGGCGCCGTCATGTCGTTCATCTATTCGCTCGGTGCGGGGTTTTGGATCGGCCGCTCGGTGATGCAGCCGCTGGTGCGCCGCTCGCCGAATGCGGTCATCGTTGCCGCGCTTGGCGTGACGCTCCTGCTCATGGAGACGGCGCGGCTGGCGTCGGACACGCGGGAACTCTGGCTCTCGCCGTTTCTGAACGGCACCGTCGTTCTTCTGGAGCGACGGCGTCATTCAAGGTGACGCTGACCTACATCCAGCTGATCAACACGGGCTTGATGTGCGCACTGATCGCGATCGGCAGCCTTGTCCTGCGGCGCAGCGCCTGGGGCCGCATCTGGCGCGCGGTGACGGACGATCCGCTGGCCGCCGAACTCTGCGGCATCAGCGCAAGCCGCGTCTTTCTGGTTGCCTATGTCGCCGCGGTCTTCTTCGCCACATGCTGTGGTATCCTGACGACCTTCTACTACGGTTCGATGGATTTCGGCGCAGGCCTGCTGTTCGGTCTCAAGATACTGATGATCGCCGCAGCCGGCGGCTATTCCGATCCGCTGAAATCCGCAGGCGGCGCTGCTGGCATCGGTTTTGCCGAAACCCTGTGGACGGCTTACGGCTCCCTACCTTTGGCGGGATTTCGTCATCTTCTCGCTGCTCGTCTTCCTGCTGGTGATGAGCAGGCGCGAGCGCGTCATTCTCGTGATCATTTCCACTTGTCGCGCGCAGCGTCGTCCGCATCCTTGGCGGCGACCCAATCGCCTGCCGCGCCGTCCGCGCCGTGTTCCTTTTTCCAGAAGGGCGCAGAGGTCTTCAGGAAGTCCATGACGAAGTTGGCGCCATCGAATGCCGCCTGCCTGTGCGGCGCGGCGGCAATGACCAGCACGATATTCTCTCCCGGTGCGATTTTTCCGAAGCGGTGGATGGCGGTGAGGCCCGAGCAGGTTGAAACGCTCGATGGCCAAATTGCGCGATACGGGTCATCTCCGCCTCGGCCATGCCCGGATAATGCTCGAGTTCGAGTGCGGCGAGTGTGCCGCCTTCGTCGCGGCAGAGGCCGGAAAACGTCACGACCGCGCCGATGCCGGGCGTGCCCTTGGTGAGCCGGTCGATCTCGGTCTGCAGGTCGAAGTCTTCGCGCTGGACGCGGATGGTGGGAGTGACGCTCACAACATTCTCGCTGTTTGCTGACGAGCAGTGATGTCGAAACATACTCCCTCATTCCTGTGCTTGTCACAGGAATCCAGTACGCCCAAGTCCTTGGGCGCGGGAGAAGCCTTTGCCAAAGAGAAAAAGTCATTCACGGCGCGGACGCGCCTTGGCTGGATTCCTGTGACAAGCACAGGAATGAGGGGCGGAGGTTTTGCGCCCGGTCGCATCCGATCATCCCCCGTCATCGGTGGAAATATGCCGATCTCTCTGGCGCCGCCGATCGGTTCGTCATGTTCGACATGTTCCTGGTCGAGCGCCACGCGAATGACGTTCTCATATTGAAGCGCCGTCTCATATTCCTCGCCGAGCGTCTTCAAATGATTGAGAAGATCGGCAACGGTGACGACGGAGGAGGGAAGCGTCGATTTCTTCCTCGCCCTTGCCGATGCGTTCCCGCACCCAGGCGAAATAGACGAGACGCGTCATTCTTCGTTATCCACGATGTGCTTGAGACCGGCGCGGAAATAGTCGTAGCCGGTGTAGATCGTCAGCAATGCCGCGATCCACAGAAGGCCGATACCGGTCTGGGTCGTAAAGGGGAATATCTCGTCGCCAGCGGGACCTGCGAGCAGAAACGCGATCGCCACCAGTTGCACGGTCGTCTTCCATTTGGCGATCCGCGTGACGGGAACGCTGACCTTGAGGGCGGCAAGATATTCGCGCAGGCCCGAAACCAGGATTTCGCGGCAGAGAATGGTGATCGCCGCCCAGATCGACCAGCCGGCGATCGTCTGATCGGCTGCGACCAAGAGCAGGATCGAGGCGACCAGAAGCTTGTCGGCGATCGGGTCGAGCATGCGGCCGATATTCGAAGTCTGGTTCCAGATGCGCGCCAGATAGCCGTCGAGGAAATCGGTGAGGGAGGCGATGATGAAGATCCAGAGCGCGACCCATCGCGCCGTGTTGCTGATCGCTAGCTTTCCCTCGAAAAAGAAGCAGAGAACGATCAACGGCACCGCGAGAATGCGGCCATAGGTGAGCAAATTGGGGATACTATATGCGCGCGATGCCATGAAACCGTTCTCTGAATTTATGTGCCCGTAGATGACGGTGCGGACCGCAAATCGTCAACATTCTTTCTGCTTTTCTGCCGCCTTTGCGTGGAATTTGCGACCGCAGCCGCCTATTTCGCGGCATCGTCGTGAAAATGGTTGTAGACCTGCTTTGCGACCGTTTCCGAAATGCCTTCGACCGCCATGAGGTCGGAAAGTGCCGCGCGCGAAACAGCCTTTGCCGTGCCGAAGTGCTGGAGCAGCGCCCGCTTGCGCGACGGTCCGATGCCGCCGATCTCGTCGAGCGGGTTCTTGACCATTTCCTTCTTGCGGCGCGCGCGATGCGAGCCGATTGCAAAACGGTGCGCTTCGTCTCGCATGCGCTGGATGAAATAAAGCACGGGATCGCGCGGCGGCAGCGTGAAGCTTTCGCGTCCCGGCGGAAAGAAACGCTCGCGCCCGGCGTCGCGGTCGACGCCCTTGGCGACGCCGATGGCGGTCACGCTGTCGGTTATGCCGAGCTCTTCGAGGATGGCGCGCACCGCCGTCATCTGCCCTTGCCCGCCGTCGATGAGGATCACGTCCGGCCAGGCGGGGAAGGGCATGTCCGCAGCCTCCGCGCTCGAGACCGCTTGCGTCCGGTCCGGAATGCCTTCTTCCTTGATCAGCCGCGAGAAGCGCCGCGTCATCACCTCGCGCATCATGCCGAAATCGTCTCCGGGCGTGATGTCGGTCGATTTGATGTTGAACTTGCGGTACTGGTTCTTCACGAAGCCTTCCGGCCCTGCGACGACCATGCCGCCCACGGCATTCGTGCCCATGATATGCGAGTTGTCGTAGATCTCGATCCGCTGCGGCACATAGGAAAGGCCGAAGGTCGTCTTGAAGCCTTCGAGCAGCCGCGATTGCGAAGCGGTCTCGGCGAGCTTTCGGCCATGCGCCTCGCGGGCATTGGCGACAACGTGATCGACGAGATCGCGCTTTTCGCCGCGTTGAGGCACGAGGATCGAGACTTTGTGCCCGGCCTTTTCGCAGAGCGCTGCCGCCAGCAATTCCATTTCCTCTACCGTTTCCGAGAGCATGATCTGCTTCGGCACCGGCTTGTCGTCATAGAACTGCGCAAGGAAGGCACTGAGCACCTCCGCACTCGAAAGCTGCGGATCGGCCTTCGGGAAGTAGGCACGGTTGCCCCAGTTCTGGCCGGTGCGGAAGAAGAACACCTGAATGCAGGAAACCCCGCCCTCGTGATGGATCGCGAAGACGTCCGCCTCCTCGACGCCTGCCGGATTGATGCCTTGATGGCTCTGGACATGCGACAGTGCGGCCAGGCGGTCGCGATAGATCGCGGCGCGCTCGAAATCGAGGTCTTCGGCAGCTGCGTTCATCGCCTCCGCCATATGCGCCTTCACCTTCTGGCTCTTGCCGGAAAGGAAGTCCTTCGCCTCCTGCACCAGCTCCGCATATCCCTCGTCGCTGATCTCACGGGTGCAGGGACCGGAACAACGCTTGATCTGGTAAAGCAGGCAGGGGCGCGTGCGCGTCTCGAAAACGCTGTCCGTGCAGGTGCGGATCAGGAAGGCGCGCTGCAGCGAGTTGATCGTGCGGCCCACTGCGCCGGCAGAGGCGAAAGGACCGAAATAATCGCCCTTGCGAGCGCGCGCGCCGCGATGCTTGAAGATCGCCGGTGCGCGATGATCGCCGGTAATGAGGATGTAGGGAAAAGACTTGTCGTCGCGCAAAAGCACGTTAAAGCGCGGCCGCAAGCGCTTGATAAGATTCGCTTCCAGAAGCAGCGCTTCCGTCTCCGTGCGCGTCGTCACGAATTCCATATGCGCGGTCAGCCGCACCATCTGCGCGAGGCGATTGGAATGGACGCGGCCCATCGCGTAATTGCCGACGCGCTTCTTGAGGCTGCGAGCCTTGCCGACATAGAGCACGTCGCCGTCGGCATTGAACATGCGGTAGACGCCGGGGCTGTTCGGCAGCCGCTTGACGAATTCGCCGATCAGTTCCGCGCCGCGCAAACCGCTCTCGTTGCCGCCGCCTTCGTTCCAGTCGATCGCAGCCGCAAGCGGCGAGGCGGAAGCATCGCTTTCCACCTCGATATCGTCTTCGCTGTCGTCCGTCTCGTCGTAAAGAATACCGCCGTCTGGCAGCTTCCGTCCGTTCATTCCGTAATCTCCGCCACGTCCGGCGTCTGCCAGGCGAGGTGCTGGCCGCCGTCGAGGGCAATCATCTGGCCGGTGATCGAGGGCGTTTCGAAGAGAAAGCGGATCGTCCTGCCGAACTCCGCGAATCCCGGCCCCGCCTTCATGATAAGCCCGTCGACCTGCGCCTGGAAGTCCTCTTCCGATCTGCCGCGCGCTGCGACACCGTCGGACCGGGACCAATGGCGTTGACGCGAATGCGCGGCGCAAACGTCTGCGCCATCGTCTGCGTCGCCGTCCAGAGCGCCGACTTCGACAGCGTGTAGGAATAGAAGCCCGGATTGAGCGCCCAGACGCGCTGGTCGATGATGTTGACGATCAGCCCGTCCGTCTCGTCAGGCAGTTGCGCGGCAAAGCTCGGCGGCAAGAATCGAGGGCGCGCGAACATGAACCGCAAAATGCTCTTCCCAGGCGGCCGCGTCGAAACTGCGTGCCGAATCCTGGCGGAAGACGGAGGCGTTGTTGACCAGCAAATCGAGCGGCCCGAGCTCAGCGTTTGCCCGCTTAACCAACTGCGCGGTTTCGATCTATCTCGCGAAGATCGGCCTTGATCGAAATCGCCCGATGGCCCTTTCTGCCGCAATTCCGCCGCAACCGCCTCGGCCTCGGCGATCGAGCTGTTGGCATGAATGGCAACGGAAAAACCATTTGTCTGCCAGATCCTCGACGATCGCCCGGCCTATTCTTTTGGCGGCGCCTGTTATGAGTGCCGCCTTAAGTCTTTTCTCGTTCAAAATCGTGCCTTCTGGTGCTGCAAATCTGAGTGCGTTCTATATAGGGGCCAGGGCCAAATTATATAAATAGGCATGATCGTTGCGTTCGTTGGCCGCGTTATTCTATGTATTATTTAAGAAACAAAGTTCGTAAAATAAGTATTCATGCTTTAACGAACTCGTTATGGTTAATAAATAGTCTGTTGCGCTATAGCAACATCGAATTTCAGCCACGCCTCTGCCACAATCATTTCACAATTTGGCTCTTTCAAATCCGCAATTGGGCTCCACTTTCAGCCTCGATCCGAGAGGGACATCTAGTAATTTCTCGCGAATGCTTCGACGATAGGACAGTTTACGAAGGGCGCGAGAGCGAAAGGAGAATAAGTATGCGTACATTTATTGCTAGCCTGATGGCGTCCGCCTTCGTGATCGCCGGCGTCTCTGCCGCCAATGCCGCTGATGCGGTCGACCAGGTCCCGGAAGCTCCGGTTGCTCAGAATGAGCCGGTCACGCCGGCCGGCAACTGGGAAGGCTTCTATCTCGGCGGTGCCGGCACCTACAATGCGGCCACTTCGCGTCACGATCGCGACGGCTACGCGCTCGGCGGCCAGCTTTACACTGGCTACAACTGGCAGAGCGGCCAGATCGTCTATGGTGTCGAAGCTGATCTCGGTTATTCGGGTCTCGACAGCACCTCGGGCGGCGTCACCAACAAGAACCGCTTCAACGGCTCCGTCCGCGGCCGCGTAGGCTACGACCTGAACCCGTTCCTGCTCTATGCAACGGCTGGTGTCGCTGCGGCGAACAACAAGGTTAGCGGCTTTGGTGATTCCGACAGCAAGACGGCCTACGGCTACACTGTCGGCGCGGGCGCTGAAGCTCTCGTGACGAACAACATTACGGCACGCGTCGAATATCGCTTCAGCGACTATCAGGACAAGGACTATGATCTCGGCGCCACGAGCGTATCGCGCGGCTATGACGAACACAGCGTCAAGGTTGGTATCGGCGTCAAGTTCTAAGTCTGCCGAAGACACCTTGAAAAGCCGGGCCTCGTGCCCGGCTTTTTTGCTGTCTCAGCCCTGCGGCTTGAGTTCCCGATAGGCAGGGAATTTCTTTTCGAACTTGCCGTGCCCAGTCGATCAGCTCCGGATGCTCGGCTTCCCATTGGCCCTTGAAGCGCAGTTCCAGATAGCCGATCGTTGCGGCAAGCGCGAAGTGGCCGCCGTTCAGCTTCTTGCCGATCTTCGGCGGATGTGCGCTGATATGGTTCAAGTCCGCTGACGGCCTTTTTCCACTGCTTGTCGATCCAGGGCTGATGCACTTTCTCTTCTTCGCGCGACCGGCGCTCATACACGATGGCCAGCAGGCAATCGCAGATGCCGTCGCAGAGTGCCTCCAGAATTTCGGCCTCGGTTCGCTTGCCGTTCTTTGAAGGATAGAGCCTCCCCTTCTTGAGCCGGTCGAAATAATGCATGATCGCCACGCTGTCGAAGACCGAGAGCCCGTCATCGGTCAGAAGCGTCGGGATTTTGCCGAGCGGGTTGTTGTCGACGAGGATCGCTGGGCCGGCATTGGTGTCGACCCGGATATCGGTGACGTCGAGATCCAGATAATGCGCGGCCATCCGCACCTTGCTGGAATAGGGCGATGACGGGGAGAAAAGAAGCTTCATGTTTCACCTTCAGGAAAGCGGTTTTCGGCGCGGACTATTTCCCAAGCGCGGCAAGCGGTCAATCAGCCTTTGCGGCCTTCGCCTCGCCGCGCAGCCAGAAGGCGCGCTGTGAGGCGAAGCGGTCCTGCGCCAGATGATCCTTCAGCGCCGGCAGCAGCGCATGCAACTCGTCCTTCAGCGTGAAAGGCGGATTGACGATGATGAGGCCGGAACCGGTGAGACCGGTGATCCCGCGGTCGCTGCGCACGCTGAGCTCGGCGCACAGCATCTTTGGAATCTCGAGCCGCCTGCAGTGATTCGTGAAACTCCTTGATGGGCGCGCCCTTCTTCAGCGGGTACCAGAGGCAAAAGGTGCCGCCCGGAAAACGGCGATAGGCTTTTACCAGGCCCTCGACCAGCCGCTCATATTCACCGTCTTCCTCGAATGGCGGATCGACGAGAACGATGCCGCGCTTTTCCTTCGGCGGCAAATGAGCGCCGAGCGCCAGCCAGCCGTCGAGTTCGGTGATGCGGGCGTGGTGATCGCCTTCGAAGAGGCGGTGCAGCCGAGCAAAGTCTTCGGGATGAAGCTCCATGGCCGAGAGCCGGTCCTGCGGGCGGAAGAGCATGCGCGAAAGCTTCGGCGAACCGGGATAGAAGCGCATGCCGCCATCCGGATTGAGTTCGCGGATCACCGAAAGATAGGGCTCCAGCAGCTCGGCCACCTGCGGTGCAAGCTCTGCCTCCATGATCTTGCCGATGCCGTCGCGCCATTCGCCGGTCTTCTGCGCCTCTTCCGAGGAGAGATCGTAGAGCCCGATGCCGGCATGCGTATCGAGCACGCGGAAAGCGCCGTCCTTCTTCTGCAGATAGCGGATGAGGCGCGCCAGAACGGCGTGCTTCAGCACATCGGCAAAGTTGCCCGCATGGTAGATGTGGCGGTAGTTCATGTTCGTTGATGCCTGTATGAATTCGCCTGATCGGCGCTTTTTCCGGCTTTTGGCCGCTTGCCGCTTGGCATATAGAAATCACATGAACATTGCGACCCCCACTCACGCCAAATCAAGGATCGGGCACACCGCCTGTCCGCACGACTGTCCCTCCACCTGCGCGCTGGAGGTGGACATCACGGAAGACGGCCGCATCGGCCGCGTGCGCGGCGCAAACGATCACAGCTACACGTCGGGCGTCATCTGCGCCAAGGTCGCGCGTTATGCCGAGCGTCTCTATCATCCCGGACCGGCTGATGCACCCTCTGCGCCGCATCGGCGCGAAAGGCGAGGGGCGCTGGCAGCAGGTTTCGTGGGACGACGCGCTGGACGAGATCGCCGAAGCCTTCGTCAAGGCCGAAGCGAAGGACGGCAGCGAGGCGATCTGGCCCTATTACTATGCGGGCACCATGGGCTGGGTGCAGCGCGACAGCATCGATCGCCTGCGCCATGCCAAGCGCTATTCCGGCTTCTTCTCGTCGATCTGCACCAATCCCGCCTGGACCGGCTTTACCATGGCGACGGGCACGCTTGCGCGGTCCCGATCCGCGCGAAATGGCCCGCACCGATTGCGTCGTCATCTGGGGCACCAATGCGGTCGCGACCCAGGTCAACGTGATGACGCACGCGATCAAGTCGCGCAAGGAGCGTCGGCGCCAAGATCGTCGTCATCGACATCTACGACAACCCGACGATGAAGCAGGCCGACATGGCGCTCATCGTCAAGCCCGGCACCGATGCCGCACTCGCCTGCGCCGTCATGCACATCGCCTTCCGCGACGGCTATGCCGACCGGGCCTATATGGCGAAATATGCCGACGATCCGGCAGGTCTCGAAGCGCACCTCAAGACGAAGACGCCGGAATGGGCTGCCGCGATCACCGGCCTTTCGGTCGACGAGATCGAAGCCTTCGCAAGGCTCGTCGGCACGACGAAGAAGACCTATTTCCGCCTCGGCTACGGTTTCACCCGCCAGCGCAACGGTGCGGTCGCCATGCATGCCGCGGCCTCGATCGCCACCGTGCTCGGCTCGTGGCAATACGAGGGCGGCGGCGCTTTTCATTCGAACAGCGATATCTTCCGCATGAACAATGCGGAGCTGACCGGCAAGTCGATGAAGGATCCCGATATCCGGATGATCGACCAGTCGCAGATCGGCCGCGCGCTGACCGGCGATCCCGTGGCGCTGCGCCATCGCGGGCCGGTCACCGCCATGCTGATCCAGAACACCAATCCGGTGAACATCGCGCCCGAGCAGCGGCTGGTGAAGCGTGGCTTTGCGCGCGACGATCTCTTCGTTGCCGTGCACGAGCAGTTCATGACCGAGACGGCCGAGATGGCCGATATCGTCATTCCGGCCACGATGTTCGTCGAGCATGACGACATCTACCGCGCCGGCGGGCAGAACCATATCCTGCTCGGCCCGAAGCTCGTCGAACCGCCGCCGACCGTGCGCACCAACCTGTTCGTCATCGAGGAACTGGCGAAGCGCCTCGGCGTCGCCGATCGGCCCGGCTTCGGCTTCACCGCACGGGAAATGGTCGACCGCATTCTCGAAACAAGCGGCCTGCCGGGTTACGACCACTTCCTCGAGCACAAATGGTTTGACCGCCAGCCCGATTTCGAAGAGGCGCACTACCTCAATGGCTTTGCGCATCCGGACGGCAAGTTCCGCTTCCGGCCGGACTGGGTGAACCAGCCGGCTCCCAACCGCCCGCCGGAATCCGTGGGCCTGCTCGGTCCGCATATCGAGCTGCCGGCCTTTCCGGATCAGGTGGACGTCATCGAAGTGGCCGATGCCGAACACCCCTTCCGGCTGGCCACCTCGCCGGCGCGCAACTTCCTGAATTCGAGCTTCGCGGAGACGAAGACGTCCCGGCAGAAGGAGGGGCGCCCAGAGCTGATGATCAACCCCGGGGATGCCGAGGCGAACGGCATTGCCCACGGCGATCTCGTCCAGGTCGGAAACCTGCGCGGCGAAGTGCGCCTGCATGCCCGCGTTACGACCGAGGTCAAACCCGGCGTGCTGATCGCCGAAGGCCTGTGGCCGAACAAGGCGCATGTCGACGGCGAGGGCATCAACGTGCTGACCGGCGCCGATCCCGTCGCGCCCTATGGCGGTGCGGCGGTCCACGACAACAAGGTCTGGCTGCGCAAGGGCGCAGCATGACGAAGTTCGCCAAGGCAAAGGTGGAGATCGTCGGGGAAACGACGCTCTCCGAAGGCTGGACGCGCCTCAGCACCTATGAAGCTCGACTACACGGACTCGAGCGGTGTCACGCATCGCCTCCACCGCGAGGTCTATCACCGCACGCCTGCCGCCACGATCCTGCTCTACGATCCGAAGCGCGCTACCGTCGTCCTCGTCAAACAGTTTCGTCTGGCGCCCCACCTTCACGGCGAACCAGCCTTCATGATCGAGACACCAGCCGGGCTTCTCGACGGCGAGGAGCCGGAAGCCGCGATCCGCCGCGAAGCGGTGGAAGAAACGGGTTTCCAAATCCGGGACGTCCATTTTCTCTTCAAAGCCTACAGCTCGCCGGGTTCGAACACCGAAGTCGTGCACTTCTTCGCCGCACGGATCGATACCGCCGACCGCGTTTCCGACGGCGGCGGCCTGGACCACGAGCACGAGGACATCGAAGTGCTGGAAATCCCGCTGGACAGGGCAATCGCCATGATCGAAACCGGCGAAATCAGCGACATGAAGACGATCATCCTGCTGCAATGGGCGGCGATGAACAGGGATAAACTTCGTTAGCCGGAAAAGCGCCGGAAGAGCGTCGAATCCTTCATCCAGTTGTCACGAAGCAGGCCTATGCGCTGCTGCTTGTCGATAATCGCATGCCGTCAGGAGAAAAGTCTATGTGGCTCAGCAATTTCACGCTCGTTCTTCCCGAAGAAGTTGTGAGCCAGGGTTCGGTGCGCATCGAGGACGGCGCGATTGCGGAGATACGAGCGGAGCCGGTCGCCAACGCCGCGATCGACGGCGGCGGACGGTTGCTGATGCCGGGTTTCGTCGATCTGCACGGCGACATGATCGAACGCGAGATCGCGCCGCGGCCGAATGCCATGATGCCGATCGACTTCGGCATTCACGAGCTCGACAAGAAGCTCGCGGCAGCAGGCGTGACGACGGCTTATGCGGCGATTTCCTTCGCGACCGAGAGCGTCTACGGCCATGTGCGCTCGCTGGAGACGACGAGCGCCGTCATCGAAGGGATCAACCGCCTCAAGCGACAATCTGCTGGTCGATCATCGCGTCCATGCCCGCTACGAGATCACCAATCTGGGAGCCGCGCCCGCCCTCGAAACGCTCCTCGAAGCCGGTCAAATCGACATGGTTTCGCTGACCGACCATACGCCGGGGCAGGGGCAGTACAACAACATCCAGAGCTACATATTGAGCATCGCCGAGCGCCGCGCGATCTCCGAGGAGATGGCGGCGGAAATGGTCGCCAAGCGCATCGCGTTGCGCAACAATCCCGAGATCGAGGCGAAGCTGAAGGAGATCGTCGCGCTATCCCTGAAGCAGAAGCTGTCGCTTGCTTCGCATGACGACGACAGCGTCGAAAAGGTCGCCGAGATGCATGATCTCGGCGTAACGATCAGCGAGTTCCCGGTCACGCTGCCGGCCGCCGAGGAAGCCCGCCGCCGCGGGCTCTGGACGCTCATGGGAGCGCCGAATGCGCTTCGCGGCCAGTCCATGTCCGGCAATCTGAGCGCGCTCGATGCCGCCAAGGCCGGCGTTCTGACGGTGATCGCTGCCGATTATCACCCGGCAGCGTTCGTCCCCGGCATCTTCAAGATCGCGGAGATACACTGCGATGCCGGTCGCGGTCGCGATGGCGACACGGAATGCCGCCCGCTCCGCAGGTCTGACCGATCGCGGCGAGATCGCCATCGGCCAGCGTGCCGACTGGTCGTGGTCGAGCCGGGCGATGTGCATCGCATCCGCGCCACCTTCCGCGGCGGGCGCTTCGTCTACAGCGACGGCACCTTGCATCAGCTTCAGGCGCTCGCCGCCTGAAGCGATCAGGCGATCAGGGAAATGATCTGAGTTGGCATGACGCCGGCGCGGATGCACCCGCGCCGATCGCCCTGCCGCCTTCCATGCGCACCTTGCCTTCGGCAAAGAGGCGGAGCGCCTGCGGATAAAGCTGGTGCTCGACGGTGAGCACGCGAGCGGCGAGGCGCATCGGCCGTATCGCCCGGCAAGACCGGCACAGCCGCCTGGCCGATCACCGGACCTTCATCCATGCCCTCGGTCACGAAATGCACGGTGCAGCCGGAGATCCGCATGCCGGCGTCGATGGCGCGCTGATGCGTATGCAGCCCGGGAAAAAGCGGCAGCAGGGAAGGGTGGATGTTGATCATCCGGCCTTCGTAACGCTGAATGAATGTCGCGCTCAGCAGTCGCATGTAGCCTGCGAGGCACAGGATATCCGGCGAGAGCCGGTCGAGCGCTTCGAAGATCGCCGCCTCGTGCGCTTCCTTGCTCGCATAGTCCTTGCGGACGAAGGCGAAGGTCGGGATGCCTTCGGCAGTGGCTTTCGCGAGGCCGCCGGCAGTGGCGTTGTCGGAAATCACCCCGACGATCTCTGCCGGAAAGTCTTCGGCTTTCGCTGCCTCAACGAGCGCCATCATGTTGGAGCCGCCGCCGGAAATGAAGACGACGACGCGTTTGCGCGGCATGGTCATATGGCGAGCGTGCCCTTGTAAACCGTGCCGGCGGTGCCTTCCGCGCGGGCGATCATGCGGCCGAGGGTGACGACCTTTTCGCCTTCGGCTTCAAGAACGGCGGTGACCGCTGCGACGTTTTCAGACGAGACGACCGCGATCATGCCGACGCCGCAGTTGAAGGTCCGCAGCATTTCCTTGGCTTCGACGCCGCCCGTCTTGGCGAGCCACGAGAAGACCGGCGGGACCTTGACGGCGGCAAGATCGATCTCGGCGGCGAGATGTTTCGGCAGCACGCGCGGAATGTTCTCGGGAAAGCCGCCGCCGGTGATGTGCGCCAGCGCCTTGATGGCTTTGGTTTCGCGGATGGCCTTGAGGAGCGGCTTCACATAGATGCGGGTCGGCGTCAGCAGCGCCTCGCCGAGCGCCTTGCCTTCGGCGAAAGGCGCGCGGCGCGTCCCAGCCCAGGCCGGAAAGCTGGACGATCTTGCGCACCAGCGAGAAGCCGTTCGAGTGAACGCCGGAGGAGGCGAGGCCGAGGATGACATCGCCCTCGGCAATGTCGCCGGAAGGCAGAAGCTGGCCCCGCTCGGCGGCACCGACCGCAAAGCCCGCGAGATCGTAATCGCCGGAAGAGTACATGCCCGGCATTTCCGCCGTCTCGCCGCCGATCAGTGCACAGCCCGCCTCGCGGCAGCCGGCGGCAATGCCGCCGACGATCGCCGCGCCCTGATCCGGATCGAGCTTGCCGGTCGCGAAATAGTCGAGGAAGAAAAGCGGCTCCGCGCCCTGCACGACGAGATCGTTGACGCACATCGCCACGAGGTCGATGCCGACCGTCTCATGATAATCGGCGTCGATCGCGATCTTCAGCTTGGTGCCGACGCCGTCATTGGCGGCGACGAGAACCGGATCGGTGAAGCCGGCGGCCTTGAGGTCGAACAGGCCGCCGAAGCCGCCGATTTCGCCGTCGGCGCCGGGGCGGCGCGTGGAGCGCACGGCAGGCTTGATCTTCTCCACCAGAAGATTGCCGGCATCGATATCGACGCCTGCGTCGCTATAGGTCAGGCCGTTTTTTCCAGACTGGCTCATGCTGATCTCCGATGGCTGTCTTCGGGCGGTATATTAACCGCTCACATGCCGGTCGCAATTGCATGAGAGTGCGCTTTATGCAAGGCGCAGCATGGAGAAAAGCCCTAATTTCCTGCTCTTTCCATAGGGGAGGACGGGATTTTTCGCAGCAGGGTTGACCATGTTCCGGCCTGCATCCTATGTGCTTCACGTACTGGTGCGAAGCGATCGCGCAAGGGGCGGACGAACGGGGAAAACGATGCCAAATCAGGTCAGCGGGGCTAGTCTGAAGCGTCAGATCTTTTTCTGGCTGGGCGTCTTCGTCTTCTTCGTCATCTTTCTCTATATCTTCAGCTCCATCCTGCTGCCTTTCATTGCCGGCATGGCGATCGCCTATTTCCTCGATCCAGTCGCCGACCGTCTGCAGCGCCTGGGTCTGAGCCGCCTGATGGCGACGATCGTCATACTGATCGCCTTCGTCATCGTCTTCGCGCTGGCGCTGATGATCCTCATTCCGGTTCTGATCAACCAGTTCAATGATTTCGCGCAGCGCGTGCCGGGCTATATCAGCCAATTGCAGGCCTACATCGCCGATGCGCAGGATTCCGCTGATGCCGGACTGGATCAAGAACCAGCTTGGTACGATCAAGGACAATTTCTCCGCAGTACTCTCGGAAGGCATGGGCTTCCTCACCGGCCTCTTCGCGCAGATATGGAATTCCGGCAAGGCGATCGTCGATGTCATCTCGCTGCTGGTCGTAACGCCGGTCGTCGCCTTCTATATGCTGCTCGATTGGGACCGCATGGTCGCCAAGGTCGATCAGTGGATCCCGCGCGACTATGTCAACGACGTTCGCCAGATTGCCAGCGAAATCGATCACGCGATTGCCGGTTTCGTTCGTGGGCAGGGCTCCCTCTGCCTGATCCTTGGAATTTATTACGCCGCCGGCCTGTCGCTCGTCGGGTTGAACTTCGGCCTGCTCATCGGCCTCTTTGCCGGCATGATCAGCTTCATTCCCTATGTCGGCTCGCTGGTCGGACTGGTCCTCGCCGTCGGCGTTGCGCTCGTTCAATTCTGGCCGGATTACATCTGGATCGGCGCCGTGCTCGCCGTCTTCTTCAGCGGTCAGTTCCTCGAAGGCAATATCCTGCAGCCGAAACTCGTCGGCCATAGCGTCGGCCTTCATCCGGTCTGGCTGATGTTTGCGCTCTTTGCGTTCGGCGCGCTCTTCGGCTTCGTCGGCCTGCTCGTTGCCGTCCCGGCCGCCGCCGCCGTCGGCGTGCTTGTCCGTTTTGCGATCTCGCGTTACCTTCAGAGCGATCTTTATGCGGGCCATTCGCAACCTGGTGCGGCCCGGAAGACAAAAGTCGATTCCAAATGAGCGACGTGAAGCGCAAGGCGGGGGAGCAGCTCCCGCTGGTCTTTTCTCACGATGCTGCGAGCAGCCGCGACGATCTCCTGATCTCCGACCGGCTGAGCGCTGCCGTGACGATCGTCGACGCTTGGCCGCAATGGCCATCGCCGGTCGTCGTTCTCGCCGGACCGGTCGGTTCCGGAAAATCGCATTTGGCCACAATCTGGGAGGAGCGAGCGGGGCCGAACGCATTCACCCGAAATCCGGATCCGGTGCCGCGCTTGCTGCCGCCAACGGTCCGGTTCTTTTCGAGGATGCCGACCGTCTCGGCTTCGACGACACCGAGCTTTTTCACGTCATCAACAGCGTGCGCGAAAACGGCAACAGCCTCTTGATCACCAGCCGCCTCTGGCCGATGTCCTGGCCGGTTCAGCTTCCGGACCTGCGCTCAAGGCTCAAGGCGGCGACGGTCGTCGAAATCGGCGAACCCGACGAGGAGTTGCTATCGCAGGTTATCGTCAAGCTCTTCGCCGACCGCCAGCTTTATATAGATGACAAACTCGTCACTTATATCGTCAACCGGATGGAACGGTCGCTGAACGCGGCGCAGACGATCGTCGAACGGCTCGACCGGCTGGCCCTTGCGCGGGGTACGAAAATCACACGGTCCCTTGCCGCCGAGGTATTGAATGAACTCGGTAATTCCGGACCCGCTTGATTGACGTCACAGTTCCGTCGTGAAACTGATATACTCGCTTAAGCGAATGAAAGGGGATGGGAAAATGGACAGTGCAATCGCAGAGCAGCAGGAAGCCCTTCCTGCAACCCCGGCGCCGGTCCCTCCGCTGGAAGATGCTGCTCAGCAGTCCCGAACGCTTCATCAACCGCGAATTCTCCTGGCTGCAGTTCAACCGCCGCGTTCTTGAGGAAACCCTGAACACCGAGCATCCGCTGCTTGAGCGTGTCCGCTTCCTGTCGATTTCGGCCGCCAACCTCGACGAGTTCTTCATGGTGCGCGTCGCCGGCCTCGAGGGGCAGGTGCGCCAGAACATCGTCATCCGCACGCCGGACGGCAAGACGCCGGCTGAACAGCTCGACGCCATTCTGCGGGAGATCGACAATCTGCAGATGGAGCAGCAGGCTTCGCTCGCCGTTCTGCAGCAGTATCTCGCCAAGGAAGACATCCTGTTCGTACGTCCCGGCGCCCTCAGCGACGCCGACCGGCAGTGGCTGGCGGCAGAGTTCGAACAGGCGATCTTTCCGGTTCTGACGCCGCTCTCGATCGACCCGGCCCACCCGTTCCCCTTCATTCCGAACCTCGGCTTCTCGATCGGCCTGCAACTCGCCAGCAAGCATGGCCGCGAGCCGATGACGGCGCTGCTGCGCCTGCCGCCGGCGCTGGACCGCTTCGTGCGGTCTGCCGGACGACGGCGTGACGATCCGCTACATCACGCTGGAAGACGTCGCGAACATCTTCATCCACCGCCTCTATCCGGGCTACGAGGTGCAGGGCTCGGGTACGTTCCGCATCATCCGCGACAGCGATATCGAAGTGGAGGAAGAAGCCGAAGACCTCGTGCGCTTCTTCGAAACCGCGCTCAAGCGCCGGCGCCGCGGCAAGGTGATCCGCATCGAAACGGATTCCGAAATGCCCGCATCGCTGCGTCATTTCGTGGTGCAGGCGCTGAACGTTCCGGACAATCGCGTCGCCGTTCTGCCGGGCCTTCTGGCGCTCAACACGCTGTCGGAGATCACCAAGGCGCCGCGCGACGATCTCCGGTTTCCGCCCTACAATGCGCGATTTCCCGAACGCGTCCGCGAACACGCCGGAGACTGCTTCGCCGCCATCCGCGAAAAGGACATGGTGGTCCATCACCCCTACGAGTTCTTTCGACGTGGTGGTCCAGTTTCTTCTCCAGGCTGCGCGCGACCCTGACGTTCTGGCGATAAAGCAGACGCTTTACCGCACCTCCAACGACAGCCCGATCGTCCGCGCGCTGATCGACGCCGCCGAAGCCGGCAAGTCGGTGACGGCGCTGGTCGAGCTCAAGGCGCGTTTCGACGAAGAGGCGAACATCCGCTGGGCGCGCGACCTCGAGCGCGCCGGCGTGCAGGTCGTCTTCGGCTTCATCGAACTCAAGACGCATGCAAAGATGTCGCTGGTCGTTCGCCGCGAGGAGGGCAGGCTCCGCAGCTATTGCCACCTCGGCACCGGCAACTACCATCCGATCACCGCGAAGATCTACACCGACCTTTCCTTCTTCACCTGCAATCCGGTGATCGCCCACGACATGGCGAACATCTTCAACTTCATCACCGGCTACGGCGAGCCGGAAGAAAGCATGAAGCTCGCGGTTTCGCCCTACACGTTGCGCGACCGCATTCTTCGTCACATCGACGAGGAGATCGCGCATGCCAGGAGCGGCGCGCCGGCGGCGATCTGGATGAAGATGAACGCGCTCGTCGATCCGGAAATCATCGACGCGCTCTATACGGCAAGCCGCGCCGGCGTGGAGATCGATCTCGTCGTTCGCGGCATCTGCTGCCTGCGCCCGCAAGTGCCGGGCCTGTCGGACAATATTCGCGTCAAGTCGATCGTCGGCCGCTTCCTGGAACACAGCCGCATCTTCTGCTTCGGCAACGGTTACGGCCTGCCGTCCGACAACGCGCTCGTCTATATCGGCTCCGCCGACCTGATGCCGCAGAAACCTCGACCGCCGCGTCGAGACGCTTGTTCCGCTCACCAATCCGACGGTGCATGAGCAGGTCTTGTCCCAGATCATGCTGGGCAACATCATTGACAATCAGCAGAGCTACGAGATATTGCCCGACGGCACGTCTCGGCGCATGGAAGTGCGCAAGGGCGAAGAGCCGTTCAACGCGCAGCAGTATTTCATGACCAACCCCAGCCTGTCCGGCCGCGGTGAAGCCTTGAAATCCAGCGCGCCAAAGCTGATTGCCAGTCTGCTTTCCGGCTGGACCAAGAGATAAAACTGGACCTGCATGGTTGAATCAGAAGCCCAGGGGCGCCTTCCAGGGATAGCCCCGGTCTCCGTTGTCGATATCGGGTCGAATTCGATCCGCTTGGTCGTCTACGAGGGCCTCTCCCGGTCGCCGGCTATCCTTTTCAACGAAAAGGTGCTTTGCGGCCTTGGCAAAGGCATCGCATTGACCGGCAAGATGGATGAAGGAAGCGTCGCTCGCGCGCTGGCCGCTCTCCATCGCTTCAAGGCTCTCTCTGAGCAGGCCCGCGCCGCAACCATGTACGTGCTGGCAACGGCTGCCGCGCGCGAAGCCTCCAACGGGCCCGATTTCATTCACAAGGCAGAGACGATCCTCCAGCGCAAGGTCCGGGTACTGTCCGGGGCGGAGGAGGCCAAGTTCTCCGCGCTCGGGGTTATCAGCGGCTTCTACCATCCTGACGGTATCGCCGGCGACCTCGGCGGCGGCTCGCTGGAACTCATCGACATCAAGGAGCGCGAGATCGGCGAAGGCATCACCTTGCCGCTCGGAGGCTTGCGCCTTTCGGAATATGCCGGCGGCTCTCTCGCCAAAGCCCATACTTTTGCACGCAAGCATGTTCGAAGCGCCGCCAAAATGCTGGAAAAGGGGGCGGGCCGAACCTTCTACGCCGTTGGCGGCACCTGGCGTAACATCGCCAAGCTGCACATGGAACTCACCCACTACCCGCTTCACATGATGCAGGGCTACGAGGTCTCGCTCGACGCGATGATGCAATTGCTCGAGCAGGTGGAAGTGGTCAGGGATTCGAAGGATCCCGCATTCCAGGCGGTTTCGAAACATCGCCGCGTGCTTCTCCCCTTCGGTGCCGTGGCGATGAAGGAGGTGCTGAGCGCGATGAAGCCCGCCATCATTTCCTTTTCCGCGCAGGGCGTCCGCGAAGGCTATCTCTATTCGTTGCTCACGGAGGGCGAACGCCATGCCGATCCGCTGCTTTCGGCTGCCGCCGAGCTCGCGATCCTGCGGGCCCGCTCGCCCGAGCATGCCCGCGAGCTTGCGGAATGGACCGGCTATGTGATGCCTTTTTTCGGCATCGTGGAAACGGAAGAGGAAGCGCGCTACCGTGAGGCAGCATGCCTGCTCGCCGACATCAGCTGGCGGGCGCATCCGGACTACCGCGGCCTGCAGGCGTTGAACCTCATCGCCCATTCGTCCTTCGTCGGCATCAGCCATCCCGGCAGGGCCTTTATCGCGTTAGCCAATTATTACCGTTTCGAGGGACTGAACGACGACGGGTCCACGGCGCCGCTTGCCACGATTGCCGGTCCGCAATTCGCCGAGCGCGCCAAGCTTCTCGGTGGCATACTGCGTGTCGTCTATCTCTTCTCGGCGTCGATGCCGGGCGTGGTGAAGAACCTGATGGTCCGCAAGTCGTTCGATCCGGAAATCGACCTCGAACTCGTCGTGCCGTCGGAATATCAAGACTTCGCCGGAGAGCGCCTCGACGGACGCCTGCAGCAGCTCTCGAGGCTGACGAACAAGCGGCTGGCTCTCTGTTTCAAATAGAGGCTTTACTGCAGATGGCGTCGCCCGCCGCCCTCCTTCCTGTGTTTGTCACAGGATTCCAGCACGGCCGCGTCCGCACGTGAGTGACTCTCGTGCGGCGTCAAATGAGTCTCCTGCGCCATAGACAGTCGGCCAGTACAGGGATGAGGAAGACTGAGGGCCGGTCGCCGCACACCACATTTCCGCTTCTCACGGAAGAACCCACCAAAATCACGCACATTTCGGTAGCGGCCGGTCCTCATGACGCGTCGGCTTCGGCGCGGGATAGATGGACGGCAGGTCGGCAAGCTGCCGCTGCGACATGGCCGCAATCTCGGGATGGGCGAGCGGATCGTCGGCCGTCATCTCGGTAGCAGGAATGATTTCGTTCCAGAAAAACTTTAGCAACGACATGATGTGCCTCGCTTTCGGTACGGACGGAACAGCCAGCCGCCGCAGCAGATGGTAGCTGCGCCGGATGGAATTCCGACTGAACTGATGTCTTGAATATCGTTTCGCGGCCCTCTCTTTCAATTGAGATTACGCGTGACGCGCTATAGAAAACCTATATGCGAAACTTGAACTCGGTGCATTTGAACGGGCTGCGTGCGCTGGAGGCGGTCGGGCGTCTCGGCTCCTTGCAGCTTGCCGCCGAGGAGCTCGGCGTCTCGATCGGCGCCGTTAGCCAGCAGGTCATCAAGGCGGAAGCGCAGCTCAATCAGCTGATTTTCGAACGGACGCCGAAAGGCATGGCGGTGACGGAAGCCGGTGCGCCGGTGCTGGCGGCATTGACGGAGGGCCTTGCCCGCATGTCGGAGGCCGTCTCGATTGCCCAGCGCAGGGACGACACGACGCTGACGATCTCCGTCGCCCCGGTTTTTGCCGCTCGCTGGCTCGTCTGGCGGCTCGATCGCTTCGCCCGGCATTTTCCCGACATTCAGCTGCGGCTCGATGCGACGACGAACCTCGTCAATCCCTCGACCTCCGACGTCGATATCGGCATCCGCGTCGGAGCGGGGCAGTGGCCGGGCGTCAAGGCCGAACTGCTCCTCGAGCAGGAAGTGTTCCCGGTCTGCACGCCGCAGACGGCGCAAGATCTGAAGGAGCCTGCGGACCTCCTGAAGCTGCCGGCCGTGATCGATGGCCGCGCGATGTTCAGCTGGGAGGTCTGGATGCGCGAGGCGGGCCTTGCGGGCTCGACGCTCGCAACGCGCCACGTCTTCAACGACGCTTCGCTTTGTCTCGACGCGGCCATCGCCGGGCAGGGCGTGATGCTCGCCTGGCAAACGCTCGCGGACTATTCGCTGCAGGCCGGCCAGCTCGCCGCTCCCTTCGGCATCCGCGCAAAAACCGGCTTCGGCCACTATTTCATAACCGCCGAGGGCGCGCGCGAGCCGAAGAAGGTCAGAGATTTCAAGGCGTGGATTCGCGAGGAGATGGTCGGAACGCTGAAGCTCTTTTCTTGAGGCGGAGGACACGGGCGGCGCGTTCACCCGTCCATTGGCTTTGCATGGTTCGTGTGGCAAAGCTGTCGAACAACCACACACGCAGAGGATGAGATTCCACAGTGCCCATCGGCGTTGCCCATGCAGAACTGATCGCGGTCCTCGCCGCCGTAACCAATGACGATCCGCGCGTCATGACGGTCCGCACCGGCGAAGCGCTGCCTTCGGGTTCCTTTCGAGATGGGCCACCGCACGCTGCAGAGCGGGCCTGCGGGAGTGGATTCAGGAGCAGACGGCCCATCCCGTCGGCTATCTCGAGCAGCTCTACACCTTCGCCGACCGCGACCGGCAACAACGAGATCCTCGGCGGGCGGACGATCTCGATCAGCTATCTCGGGCTTGTGCGGGAGCATCCGGCGCCGGGGCCGGTGGCATGGCTGGTACGAATATTTTCCCTGGGAAGACCATCGCAAGGGCGAGCCGCCGGTTCTCGACGAGCTTGTCGAGCGGCTGCGCAGTCTGGGCAGACAACCGATGCCGCCCGGCAGGAGCATCGCCGGCGCCGGATCGCCTTTGCCTTTGGCCTCGACGGCGCGGCGTGGAACGAAGATCTCGTGCTGCAGCGCTACGAGCTGCTTTATGAGGCCGGTCTCGTGGCCGAGGCGGGTGCGCGACAGCGGACAATCCCGGCCGGCGGATGTTTGCCGATCACCGGCGGATTCTTGCGACCGGCATCGCCCGGCTTCGGGCGAAGATCAAGTATCGCCCGGTCGTCTTCGAACTGATGCCGGAGAGCTTCACGCTGCTGCAGCTGCAGCGCACCGTCGAGGCGCTGGCGGGGCTGACGCTTCACAAGCCGAATTTCCGCCGGCTGATCGAACAGCAGGAACTGGTCGAGGAAACCGGCGAGACGGCAAGCGAAACCGGCGGCCGCCCGGCCAAGCTCTTCCGCTTACCGCGCATGCCGTTCTCGAAGAACGCGCTCTTTCCGGATCGAAATTTCCGCTCTCCCGCGGTTGACATATGCTCATATTGAGAATATCTACTTTGCCTATGATATACTCATTTAGAGTATAAAGGAGCCGGCCATGAATTCTCCCGTGTCCGCATCCTCTCTCTACGACCGCGTCAGCCGCGTCATTCCCAAGGCCGAATGGCTGATCTTTCGAGGATGATGTCGAAGCGATCCTCGATCTCAAGCGCCGCCGCAACGCCGTCATTCTCGCCCACAACTACCAGACGCCGGAGATCTTCCATGGCGTGGCCGATATCGTCGGCGACAGCCTGGCGCTGGCGCGCAAGGCGATCGAGGTGGATGCCGATGTCATCGTGCTTGCCGGCGTCCACTTCATGGCCGAGACCGCCAAGCTGCTCAATCCCGAAAAGACGGTGCTCATTCCCGATATGGGCGCGGGCTGCTCGCTGGCCGATTCGATCACGCCGGAGGATATCGCGCTGCTGCGGCAGGCCCATCCCGGCGTGCCGGTCATCACCTATGTGAACACCTCGGCCGCGGTGAAGGCCGCCTCGGACATCTGCTGCACCTCGGGCAACGCCAAGCAGGTGGTGGAATCGCTCGGCGTGCCGCGCGTGCTGATGATCCCGGACGAATATCTCGCCCGCAACGTCGCGCAGCGAGACCGATGTCGAAATCATCGCCTGGCATGGCCATTGCGAGGTGCATGAGCTCTTCAACGCCGACGACGTTCGCCAGCTCCGGGAAAACTATCCCGGCGTCACCGTGCTCGCGCATCCGGAATGTCCGCCGGATGTCGTCGCCGAAGCGGATTTCGCCGGCTCCACCGCCGTCATGTCCGATTATGTCGGCAAGAAGCGTCCGGCCCGCGTCGTGCTGCTCACCGAATGTTCGATGAGCGACAATGTCGCCGTGCATCATCCGGACGTCGAGTTCATCCGGCCCTGCAATCTCTGCCCGCACATGAAGCGGATCACGCTTTCGCAACATCCGCGCGGCGCTCGAAGAAAACCGCCACGAAGTCACCGTCGATCCGGCTATTGCCGTTGCGGCGCGCCGTGCCGTGGAAAGGATGCTGGCGATATGACCGAGATCCTCGACGCATCTTGCCGGCGCGTCCCGTCATCGTCGGCAGCGGCATTGCCGGGCTGATGGCGGCGCTGACCCTTGCGCCGCAGCCGGTCGTGCTCATCACCCGCGGGGCGCTCGGCGCAGAAACGTCGAGCGCCTGGGCGCAGGGCGGCATCGCCGCGAGCATCGGCGCGGATGACAGCGCAGAGCTGCACCTTGCCGATACGCTTGCCGCCGGCGACGGGCTTTGCGATCCCGAGGTCGCCGCCGGTATCATCGCCGAAGCGCCGGCGATGATCGCCGCGCTGGAGAAAGCCGGCGTCCGCTTCGACAGGAATGCCGCAGGGCGCGCTTTCGCTGGGGCTGGAGGCTGCGCATTCGCCGCCCGCGCATCGTGCATGCCGAGGGCGACGGCTCGGGTGCTGCCATCGTTCGCGCGCTGGTGCAGGCGGTCTCCTGCGACGCCATCGATCACGGTGCTGGAAGATTTCGAGGTCCGGCGTCTGCTTCTGACGGCGAGTGCGATCGGCGGCGTCCTCTGCGCACTCGAAGGGAAGGGCTTTCATCCTGCCGACGCCGCATGTCCTGCTTGCAACCGGCGGCATAGGCGGCCTCTACGAGGCGACGACCAATCCGGTCGGCAATTTCGGGCAGGGCATCGCCCTTGCGGCAAGGGCAGGCGCCGATCTGGCCGACATGGAATTCGTGCAGTTCCATCCGACGGCGCTCCGATCGAAGCCGCAGGCCGCTGGCGCTCGTCAGCGAGGCGGTGCGCGGCGAGGGCGCGGTCGCTCGTCAACGAACGCGGCGAGCGCTTCATGGCGCGATCAGCCCGCCGCAGAACTTGCGCCGCGCGACGTGGTGGCGCGCGCGATCAGCGCCGAAATCGCCCGCGGCGGCCGGGTCTTTCTCGATGCCCGCGAGGCATTGGGCGATCGCTTCCCGATGCGCTTTCCGCTGATTGACAGGCTATGCCGCGAAGCCGGGATCGATCCGGCGCGGCAGCTGATCCCGGTGCGCCCGGCCGTGCACTATCACATGGGCGGCGTCGCCACGGACGAGAACGGCCGCAGTTCCGTCCCCGGCCTCTGGGTCGCGGGCGAGGCGGCATCGACCGGCCTGCACGGCGCCAACCGGCTTGCCAGCAATTCGCTGCTCGAAGCCGCGGTCATGGGCATGCGCGCAGCCAGAGACATTGCGGGCACAGCCGTATGCTTGCGCCCGACGGCGATCGAACCGCTGCCGCCGCAGCCCGACGCATCGCCGGTCCGGACGATCGTTTCCGGCCATCTCGGCGTCCTGCGCAACGGCGGCACGATCCACGGCGCAATCGGCGCGCTCCTGCCGCTCGTCGAGAAGCGAGGGACCGGCAACCGACCCTGCCATCGTCGCCCTGCTGATCGCCGCCTTTGCGGCACTGCGGACGGAATCGCGCGGCGCCCATGCCCGCACCGATTTCCCGCTCAAGCTTGCGCAGGCCAGACGCCGCAGGATGAGCCTTCCTCAGGTGCTGAATTTTGCGCGAGCTGTCGCATCCGATCCCATTGCCAGGAGTGCTTGACATGACGCTTGTTCCCTTGCCGCGGCTGATGATCGAGCCGCTCGTCCGCAACGCCCTGCTCGAAGATCTCGGTCTTGCCGGCGACATCACCTCGGCCGCCGTCATCCCCGAAGATCATCGCTCGACGGTCGTCATGGCGGCCCGCCAGCCGGGCGTGATCGCCGGGCTCGACGCCGCCGAGCTTGCGTTTCAGCTTGTCGATCCCGCGATCGTCATGACGCGTCACGTCAGCGACGGCGCGGCCGTGAAACCCGGCGAGGTCATCGCCACGATCGAAGGTTCCTCACGTGGTCTCTTGACCGGTGGAGCGTACGGCGCTGAATTTCCTCGGCCACCTTTCCGGCATCGCGACGGTGACGGCTGGGATCGTCGCCGCGATCGACGGCACCAAGGCCTCGGTCGCCTGCACGCGCAAGACGACGCCGGGACTGCGCGCGCTCGAGAAATATGCCGTGCGCGCCGGCGGCGGCGTGAACCACCGGTTTGCGCTTTCCGATGCCGTGCTGATCAAGGACAATCATGTCGCCATCGCCGGCGGCGTCGCAGAAGCCATTCGCCGCGCCAAGGCAGGCGCCGGCCATATGGTGAAGATCGAAGTCGAGGTCGATACGCTTGAGCAGCTGCGCGAGGCGATGGAGATCGGAGTCGATGCCGTGCTGCTCGACAACATGACGCCGGATGAGCTTCGCGAGGCGGTGGAAATCGTCGCCGGCCGGGCGATCACCGAAGCCTCCGGGCGGCGTGACGCCGCAGACGGCAGGCGCAATCGCCGCCTCCGGCGTCGACCTCATTTCGGTCGGCTGGCTGACGCATAGCGCGCCGACGCTCGACATCGGGCTCGATTGGAAATCCAACCAGTCGTGACGCGGGTATTGATCCGTCAGCTATTTAGACCGGCTCTTTCGAGCGCGTCGCCTGCATGGCGAGATAGGCCGGGCGGGACTGGCAGCGCTTCAGCCAGGCATCGACCTTCGGATGCGCGTCGAACAGCGCCTGTTCCGTCTGGCCGTAGCGCAGCACTTCCGCAACGTTGAGATCGGCGACGGTGAAGCGATCGCCGACGATCCATTCCTTGTCGGCGAGGTGCTTTTCCAGAACGGCGAGCGGCCGCTTCATGGAGCGGCAGGCGACGTCGATCGTTCCCTTGCCGGCCTCGGTGTTTTCGTGCTCGTTGTCATAGGTCAGGACGATCTTCACGGTATGCGGCTCGAGCTCCGCCAGCGCCCAGATGGTCCACATCGTCAGCAAACCGTCTTCCTCGACGGTTTGGCCGGAAAGCGGCCCGCCATGCTTGCGGGCGAGATAGAGATTGATCGCCAGCGACTCATGCATCACGAGCTCGCCGTCCTTGATCGACGGGATCAGCCCCATCGGATTGACGGCCAGGAATTCCGGCGAGAGCGTGTTGAGCGGCGCGTCGGGCGCCAGCGGATTTGCAAGCCGCCTCGCCTGGATCACCGGCACGGACCTGAACTCGATGCCGAGCTCCTCCGCCATCCAGTAGACGCGCGAGGCGCGCGAACGGTAAACGCCATAGATTGTCAGCATGTCTGATCCCCTTGTATCCGCATCAAATTAAAGCGCTGGCGGGCGAGGCGAAAGCGGCTGACCCTTATGGATCAATGAAAGCTTTTGATGCGTCTCATCCGGTGCGGTTCTGCTCGATCGTGAGCTGCGGATAGCGTTCGCTTCCGGCTCTTCGTCAGGTCCCCGGAAACCTTCTTGTCCCACTCGAAGCCGAAGATCGCGCCGTCGGTCATCTCCTCAAAGACGTTGCCGGTGATCACTGCCGTGCCGGCGCCGTCCGCCACGGACACCGCGCAGCCGACGGGCGCCTTGCGCACGACATTTCCGGTGACGGCGAGATTGCGCAGATACGGTCCCCAGCCGAGCTGCATCGCCCAGAGCGGCGCACCTTCGATGACATTGCCGGAGATGATCGTATCGGCCTCCGCCGCGATGCCGATGCCGAAGCCGACTTCGTGCTTGTAGGGGCCGTCGAGCGTCAGGTTCCGCACGATGTTGCCGCTGACGGCCGCAAGCCTTCCGCCTTCGTTGAAATTGGCGATCGAGATGCCGTTCGCCGCACCGTCGACGAGATTGCCGGAAACGACGGCGCCCTGAAAATTGAATTCGACATAGATCGCCGTCTCGCCGGAGCGCAGGCATTGATTGCCGGTGATCTGCACGTTGTCGCCGGAATTGGCGCGGATGGCGGTGAAGGCGCAGTCGGAAATATGGTTGTTGGCGATGATCACCCCACCGGCGCGGAAGACATTGATGCCGTTGCCGTTCTGCCCCGTGCCGCCGTCATCGGCCCGGATGCGCGCAATACGGTTGCCGGAGATCACGGTGTTGTCCTCGCCCTTCTCCCAGCGATGCACGAGAATGCCGCCATTGCCGCATTCGGCCACTGTGTTTCCGGTGATCGAAAGCCCGGTGGAATCGACCGCAAAGATGCCGGCCTGCGCCGCACCGGAAAAGCGGCTGCGCTCGATCCGGCCGCCGCAGCGCTCCAGGCGCAGGCCGTGCTTGCTGCTCCCGCGGATGTCGCAGTTGTCGATCTGCAGGTCGTCCACGCCGGTCAACTGGACAAGCCCGCCGTTTTCCTCCTCTGCCATGCCGCCGTTGCTCTCGATGACGATGCCGGAAAGCTCGATCCGCCGTGCGCCTTCCGCCGAATTGAGATTGCCTCGATGCAGAATACGCGATGCGCCCGGAACGCCGCTGATGCGCGCATTGTCCGGCAGCACGAGGTTCGAGGCCTGATAGGTCCCGGCAGGCAAGATAAAGCGGCGTGTTGCTGCGCGCTGCATCGTCGATCATCGCCTGCAGCCCGTTCCGTGCTACGCTGGAGGCATCCAGCGCGCCGCGCAATGCCGGTGGCTTCGATGCCGCAAAGGCAGGTCCGGCCATCGGCAGCGCCAAAGCGGTACCGAGAAGGCCGAGTATGTTGCGCCGCAGATACATTCGAAGGGCCTTTCAACCGCCGCCAGCAGGCATGAAGTGTCAATTCGGATGTCTGTTTTTGCACAAAATCCTTGCCGTGAAGTAATCTGGGTTTCCAAGACGGACAAACGACCCAGCCCCCGGCATGGCCGGTAAATGGAATTGGCGACGGCGCCACTGGCTCTCTGCACGTTTCCCGCTATCTTTTCGCTGATGATGAGACCCGATGCTCTGCTTTATCCGGCCCCCGAAGGGCTTTATTGCCCGGAGGGCGGATTCTTTGTCGATCCGGTGCGGCCGGTGGATCGGGCGCTGGTCACCCACGGCCATTCCGACCATGCCCGCCCCGGCCACCGGCATGTTCTCGCCACGCGCCAGACGCTCGACATCATGCGCCTGCGCTATGGCGACGGTTTCTGCGGCAGCGAGCAGGCCGCGAGCTTCGGCGAAGAGCTGGATCGTGAACGGCGTCAAGGTGAGCTTCCATCCGGCGGGCCATGTCCTCGGCTCCGCGCAGATCGCCATCGAGAAGAACGGCACCCGCATCGTCGTCTCCGGCGACTACAAGCGCCGCCCGGACCCGACCTGCGCCGCCTATGTGCCGGTGCCCTGCGATGTCTTCATCACCGAAGCGACCTTCGGGCTTCCGGTCTTCCACCATCCCGATCCGATGGACGAGATCGGCAAGCTGCTCGCCTCGCTGCGGCAGTTTCCCGAGCGCACGCATCTGATCGGCGCCTATGCGCTCGGCAAGGCGCAGCGCGTCATCCGCCTGCTGCGCGATGCCGGTTACAACGAGCCGATCTATATCCACGGCGCGATGGAACGGCTCTGCGACTATTATGCCGGGCAGGGCATCGATCTCGGCGACCTGCAGCCGGCGACGATCGAAAGCCGCGACAAAGCCGCCTTCCAGGGCGCAGTCGTCGTCGGGCCGTCGTCCGCCTTCGCCGATCGCTGGGCGCGCCGCTTCAACGAACCGCTTCCCGCCTTCGCCTCCGGCTGGATGATGGTGCGCCAGCGCGCCAAGCAGCACGGCGTCGAACTGCCGCTGGTGATCTCCGACCATTGCGACTGGCCGGAACTGACCGAGACGATCACGGAACTCAACCCCGCCGAAGTCTGGGTCACGCACGGCCGCGAGGAGGCGCTGGTGCGCTGGTGCGAATTGCAGGGCATCAAGGCCAAGCCGCTTCATCTGGTGGGCTACGAGGATGAGGGGGATTGAGGGAAATGTGCTGGATTGTTCGCAAAGACCCCTCCCCAACCCCTCCCCACAAGGGGGAGGGGCTTAGATGCCGCGCCCGCCGTATTCCATTCGCAACGACGCAGCCCGAAGCGACGTTGCATTGGAGCGAGAGGCGGGCCACATCGTAGCCCCTCCCCCTTGTGGGGAGGGGTTGGGGAGGGGTCTTCATCCACAAGTCGGAGGGCCTCCCATGAAAGCCTTCGCCGACCTCCTCGACCGTCTCGTTCTCACCCCCAGCCGCAACGGCAAGCTGAAGCTGCTGACGGACTATTTCCGCGACACGCCCGATCCGGACCGCGGCTATGGCCTTGCCGCCATCGCCGGCACGCTGGAGGTGCGTGACGTCAAGCCCGCCATGCTCCGCGATCTGGTGCTCGAGCGCCTGGACGAGGTGCTGTTCCGCTATTCCTACGACTATGTCGGTGATCTGGCCGAAACGATCTCGCTCGTCTGGGACAACGAGAAGGACATCGACCGTTCCGCACTCGCCCAGCCGCGCCTCGGCGAAGTCGTCACCCGCATGAATTCGCTCGGCCGCACCGAAGTCAGAAGCTTCGTCCGCGATACGCTGGACCGGCTGGATCCGTCCGGCCGCTTCGCCTTCATCAAGCTCGCCACCGGCGCCATGCGCATCGGCGTCTCGGCGCGGCTTGCCAAGCAGGCGCTGGCCGATCTCGGCGGCAAGGACGTCACCGAGATCGAAACCCTCTGGCACGGCCTCGAGCCGCCCTATGAGTCGCTGTTCGCATGGCTGGAGGGCAGGGGCGGCAAGCCGATGCTGGCGACGCCGGCGATCTTCCACTCCGTCATGCTCGCCCATCCGGTGGAGGAGAACGATCTCGACCAACCTCGACCCGGCGGACTATGCCGCCGAATGGAAATGGGACGGCATCCGCGTCCAGCTTTCGCGCTCGGGCGAAACGCGCAAGATCTATTCCCGCTCCGGCGACGACATCTCCGGCGCCTTTCCGGATATCCTGGAAGTCGATCAGCTTCAACGGCGTGCTCGACGGCGAACTGCTGGTCGGCGGCACGGCGCGCTCGAACAGCCCCACGCGAACCTTTTCCGACCTTCAGCAGCGCCTGAACCGCAAGACGGTGACCGCCAGGATGCTGGAGGAATATCCCGCCTTCATCCGCGCCTACGACCTGCTCTTCGACGGCGAGGAGGACGTGCGCGGCAATACCTATCATCGATCGCCGCGACCGCCTTTCGGAAATCATCGAACAGGCGCCCCACGATCGCTTCGATCTCTCGCCGCTCGTCTCCTTTTCGACATGGGAGGAACTGGACGACCTGCGGTCGCTCGCCGCCCGATCCGGTCATCGAGGGCGTGATGATCAAGCGCAGCGACAGCATCTATCAGGCGGGCCGCGTGAAAGGCCCGTGGTTCAAGTGGAAGCGCAATCCCTATAATGTCGATGCCGTGCTGATGTATGCCCAGCGCGGCCACGGCAAGCGCTCGAGCTACTATTCCGATTTCACCTTCGGCGTCTGGACCGAAATGCCGGATGGCGAGCAGCTGGTGCCTGTCGGCAAGGCCTATTTCGGCTTCACCGACGCAGGAGCTGGAGGTGCTCGACAAGTTCGTCCGCAACAACACGACCGAGCGCTTCGGTCCCGTGCGCGCCGTTCGGGCCGACAGGGAGTTCGGCTTCGTCGTCGAAGTCGCCTTCGAAGGCATCAATCGCTCCACCCGGCACAAATCCGGCGTGGCGATGCGTTTTCCGCGCATCTCCAGGCTTCGCCCCGACAAGCCGTCCTACGAGGCCGACCGGCTTGAAACACTGGTCGCGATGATCGACGGCAGCCGTGGCATAGGCCCTCCTGCGCGACAGTGACGCAGGATCACACTTTCAACGCAATGTGTATTGGCCGTCATCGAGTTCCGGTGCAGACATTTCGAGGTCGGGTCTATTCGTGGTGAGCCATGTCCTTTGATGATCGAAATGACTTCTTCCGCCAACGCCGCGCCGTACTTGCGGGGATCGCGGGCGCCCTCGTGCTGCCTCGCATCGCCTCCGCCTTCGAGGTTCCGGATCAGCCGCGCCTGATCAAGCATGACTATGCCAAGGTCCGCCACCGCTTCCGCACGAAGCTGCTTCGGAAGGGGCCCGCGCCGGACAAATACGAGCCATTGGTCGCACCGCCGGATGGCGAGCAGATATTCTACCGCTCGGGCGCCGGCGGCGAACTCGAACTTGCGGCCTGGGTCAACAAATACAAACGCAAGCGTCATGCAATGCCGGGCGTGCTTTTCCTCCATGGCGGCAATGCCATGGGCATAGGCCACTGGCAGCTCATGAAGCCATATACGGATGCGGGCTTTGTCGTGCTCATGCCTTCCGTCCGCGGTGAAAATGGCCAGATGGGCAATTTTTCCGGTTTTTACGACGAAGTGAGCGACGTGCTGGCCGCCGCCGACCGGCTTGCGCATCTGCCGGGCGTCGATCCGAACCGCCTTTTCGTCGCGGGCCACAGCGTCGGCGGCACGCTGACCATGCTGGCGGCCATGAGCACGCACAAGTTCCGCGCCGCCGCCCCGATGTCCGGCAATCCCGACGCGTTCCGCTTCTTCAACCGCTACCCGCAGGACATCCGCTTCGACGACACCAACAAGCACGAGTTCGAGGTGCGCTCGGCGCTCTGCTATGCGCAGAGCTTCAAATGCCCCGTCCGCGTCACGCACGCCACCGAAGAGGACCATTTCAACGACCGCGCCAGCCTGCTCGCCAGCCGCGCCCGCGGTGCCGGCATTCGCATCGAGACCGGTACGGCCGCCGGCAACCACAATTCGGCGCTGCCCGAGCAGATCGCACAGAGCATCCCCTTTTTCCATGGCGTGGCGGCATAGGCGCGCCTTCAATTTTGAGCCCGATGGACTATACTGGGAGCATGATGGCGCGAGTGGCAGACGAGATCATTCCGAACGACTACCCCCAGCTGAAGTCGCTTCTGTTGGATCGCGACCCCACGTGCCCCCTTCCGGCAAAGGAGGCCTTTGCGCTCTACGAGCGCAACTGGCGCTTTGTCGACGTGAGCAAGCTGACCGAAGATGAGACGCAGCTCGTCCGCGACCTGACGGCCGTGTACGGCCACGGCGTCCTGCTCGTTTCCTGATTTCGCGCCATTGACCCGGTGAAGCTTCGGTGCCGACACCAGCTTCACGCCAGCCGCAAATGCGATATCTTCCGGCAGATATCGCTCAGCTGATCCTGGATAAAGGGTGGATTTATGGATTTCTCGCGCCGGGTGCTCCCCTTTGCCGGCCTTGCCGTGGCGGCGGTGTGCCTCAGCGGCTGCAATATTCTCATTCCCGATACGGGCGCAACTGATCCGGACCGTTTTGTGCAGGAGACGTCTCCGGTCTTCTATCAGCCGCCGGGCGTCGATCCGCGCAAGGTGAAGCCTATCCCCGATCCGCCGGTGCCGCAGATGCGCGATCTCTACTCGACGCAATTCAACCAGACCTATGGCCTGCCGGTCACCAATCCGGTGAATGCGGCGATGTACGGCGAGGTTCGGGATGGCGATTTCGTTCTGCCGGCCATCCCGGTCAGCCGCGTCAGTGCTGAATATCTCCGTCAGGAAGTCGACTACCCGACCACACGAAAAGCCAGGGACCGTCATTGTCGATACCCGCGGCCGTCATCTCTATTTCGTCGAGCCGAACGGCAAGGCGATCCGCTACGGCGTCGGCATCGGGCGCGAGGGTTTCGCCTGGTCCGGCCGCGGCGTCATCCAGTGGAAGCAGAAGTGGCCGCGCTGGACGCCGCCCGCCGACATGGTGTCGCGCCAGCCCGATATCCGCGCCTTCTCGGCCGAGAACGGCGGCATGAACCCGGGCCTCGGAAATCCGCTGGGTGCCCGCGCCATGTATATCTTCAAGGATGGCAAGGATACGCTCTATCGCGTCCACGGCACCCCGGACTGGCAGTCGATCGGCAAGGCGACCTCGTCGGGCTGCGTGCGCATGCTCAACCAGGATGTCGTCGACCTTTACAACCGCGTTCCGGCCAAGGGCGGAGATCGTTGTGATGTAGCAGCGCAACAGGGCAGGCGATATCGTCTGCCCGCGCGGGGACACGAGTTCGTGAGGGTATGGTTTATTTAACGATGGCAGATAGATTTCTGCGAGCCACCGGCGTTGAATGAACCAACCGGGCGGCTGCCGCATGGCAGCCATCCCGCGACAAAAGGAAATCCGTCCCGCGCATGAGTCTCGAAAAACCTCTCTCCCGCCGCAGCTTTCTCTCCTTTTCGGCTTTGACTGCGGCTTCCGCGCTCGCCGGCTGCGCTTCCACTTCGGCGCCGGGCGTCCAGCCCGTCGATCTTCCGTGTTCCACGCCTCTTCCAGACGACGCCTGCGCCGACAGATGCCGAGCTTGAGGTGATGTACGGCCCGATCGAAGACGGCGGCTTCCTGATCCCTGCCGTTCCCTACCAGCAGATCGATCCGCGCTACTATCGCCAGCAGGTCGTCGACCCGACCGGCCAGCCGCCCGGCACGATCGTCGTCGATACGCCGTCGCGTTTCCTCTATCTCGTCCAGCCGGGCGGAACGGCGATGCGCTACGGCGTCGGCATCGGCCGCGAAGGCTTTGCCTGGGCCGGCAGCGGCGTCATCCAGTGGAAGCAGAGATGGCCGCGCTGGAAGCCGCCGAACGAGATGGTCGCCCGCCAGCCGGAGCTTGCGAAATATTCGATCGAGCGCGGCGGCATGGAACCTGGCCTCCTCAATCCGCTTGGCGCCCGTGCGCTCTATATCTTCTCGAACGGCCAGGATACGCTCTACCGCCTGCACGGCAATCCGGAATGGCGCTCGATCGGCAAGGCCGTTTCGTCCGGCTGCGTCCGCCTGATGAACCAGGATATCATCGACCTCTACGACCGCGTGCCGACCAGGACGCCGATCGTCGTTTGGCAGTGAGGAGCGATCGCGCAAAAGCGCGATGCCGCAAGATGACCTGAACAAAAAACTCCTCCGGTCCGCCGGAGGAGTTTTTTCGTTTCAGGAGTTGCTTGGACAGCGCTGATGGCCTCCTCAGCCGCCAACCGGAAGGTTGGCGTAAGCGAGCGCTGCGCTGTTGTATGCCGGGCGGGGCGTCGGCAGCGCGATCGGCGTTCCTTCAGGCGGCATGATCGTCCCTGCAGCCGCCGGACGCGGCAGCCGGAATTGCGGACGTCGTGGTGAAATCCGGTGCCCACGTCGTTTCCGGCAGGTTCTGCGCAACCGGCATGACCCGCGGGATGGGGCCGGTCTGTGGCAGCTGGACATCGGCCTGTGCAGAGCCTGCGGATGGTTCCCAGGTCGTGAATTGAACCGGGCTCGCAGGCTGCTGGCGGAAGATAGTTATTCTGGCGGGAAGGTAGTTCATCGCGACGTCATAGCCGGGCAACGGCGCAGGCGTCTGGAGCGTTCCGTCGGTCGAGCGCTTTTCATAGAAGACATTGCCGCCTGCCGCAGCAACATAGTGCATGTTGCGATAGGGGAACCTCAGACCCGCGGTATGGAAGAACATGGCGTCCTTGACGCCGGGGTGCCTTTCCCCGCGCAGAATTCCATCCGCTGCGGAATTAAGGTCCGGTTCGGCCTGCGCGACCACAACCCGGGTCATCACGCCGGGCGCAAACTGTCTTTCCTGCGCGACCACTCCGCAGATCGAATTGGGATAGGCGCCCGAGGTCAGCCGGTTCATCACGACGGTTCCGACCGCCATGTAGCCATCGCGATCCGAATGCTCCGATTCGAAGTACATGACGCGTTTCAGGCAGTCGCGATCTTGCGCGGTGTAGTTGTAGGTTACCTTGCCTGAGTGAGCTGTGGCCGGCCGCGCGGACGCGGAAGGACGTGGTGTGGGTGTCGTTTTGGCTGCGGTGGTGCACCCTGTTGCAGCCAGTCCGGCGAATAGAATTCCGGTTATGGATTTGCCCAATGCATGTCGCGCCCTCAACGGTAGGTGCCTCCTATTGTGATAGTCCAGCCCAAATCACGTCGCGCATGACTTTTTAGCTCACGTTGGTTAATATTCCAAACACATTTCGTGAGACGCGAAAAATGTATGCTATTTCAATATGTTGAAAATGCTGTTGGACAGCTGTTCTGGTCAGACGGTCGCCTTGGAAATGCCCATTTTGCAGCCCGCCGCTTCGGGCCGCACCTGGCAACTTCAACGAACAGCAGGCGGAACCATATGGACCTTCCATCGGCTCGATTGACGCGCCGGTAGAGGATTGTCACCGGCTCGGTCGGGAGCGGAATCGGCGGCACCGATTGTCGCATAGGCCGATGTGGAATTCGCCCTGCCAGCTGGCGGGGTCGAAGGCGGCGGGCGGCCGGATGGCCCGCTCGGCTGCAGTCCGCTGAAGCGGCAAATTCAGTGCCGCGTCGAAGGTGAAGCTGCTGCGCGCAAACGCAGGTAAAGGCATAAGGCCTGGACGATCTTGTCCATGATCGGCCTGGAATGCCGGCTGTGGTTCCTGATCATCACCGTATAGCGGCTCTTGCGTTCGACAAGTGAGGTGATGTTGCTGTCGCCAAGGTCTCTTTTGAAGATCAGCAGGTCGCCTTCCCAATGGCCGAACTCGGTTCGATTGCCAATAAAATCAGGTCTTTGCGATATCCTGCAGTCGGCTGGGAACATGCTGTTGCGTGGCCGACGGATCCGCGAGGGCGGCGTTTGCGCCGCGCCTCCGGAAGATAGCGGTAAAGACCGAGACCGTAATCCTCCTTGCCATAAATGAAGCGATAGATCGTTTCTGCGCAGAGACGAACGAGACTGACGCCATCAGCCCACAGACGACCAGCAATCTGTTCCGGCGACCAATAGGCCTTCAACCGGTCGATGACGCGGTCACGAACAATTCGTCGTCGAGCGCTTTGCGCAGCCGCCGCAGCGCCGCCGAAAGTCCCGGTTGGCCAAGCAGGCTTCCATCCGCCTAAAAACATCGCCGTTTTCATCATCCGGGAAAGACATGACTGCTCCGTCTTAGTCTGAGTAGCTTTAACACCTTCTGGATCGCAAGATTTTATGAAAGCTTTCTTAGCGAATGATTGTATAAACGCCTGATCAGTCATTGCCAGCCGGCTCTGATCCCTATCCAAGCAGCCGTCCAGCGGTAGGTCTCACCAAAGGGTCTCTCTCATGATCAACTACGCCTGGACCTGCTCATGCTGCGGCGAGCGACATGACACCCTCCCATTCGACTGGAGAATGGCGGCACCGGACGACTACAACGCCGTCCCCGAGGCCGAGCGCGAGGCGCGGACCCTCATCTCCCGCAACTTCTGCACCGTGGACGGGCAAGCCTTCGTCCGTGGGGTCATCGAAATTCCGGTAACCAACTTCGACGGCACCCTGCGCTTCAGCGTCTGGGTGTCCGTCTCGGACGCCAGCGAGAGGACGATCCTCCGGGTCTGGGACGAGCCCGACTGCAGCCGCCACGGGCCGTTCTTCGGATGGCTCCGGTCGCGGCTCGATCCCTACCCGGACACCCTCAACCTGAAGGCGAGCCTCCGCCTCCGGGACGACATCGCGCCCGCGATCGACCTCGAGCCCACCGACCACCCACTCGCGGTCGAGCAGCGCCGCGGGATTTCCGTCGCACGGGTCGCCGAGATCGCCGAAAAGCTCATGTCCCACCGCTGATCCTGAAATGAGCTTGCACTGCTCCGACTCGGTATCGCTCCAACGTCGTCCTATCTCGCGGGCGTTGCCTTCACGGCGCTGCTTGCGGCCGCAGTCGTGCTTCTCGCTGCGCTGGGTCCGCGGACGTCGCGGTTGAGCGCCCCTGCCTATCAGGCTGCCGAATAGTTTCTGCCGCCCGCGCTGAGAGGCGCGGGCGATCTTTCACACCGACGCGTTCAGGTTTGCGCGCAGTTTCTGCAGGGCTCCGCGGATTTCCGCCATCTCTTCAAGCGTGCAGCCGGCCGCCTGGCCGATTGCCGTCATGATCGAGTTCGCCTCGCTCTGCATCGACCGGCCCTTCGGCGTCAGCGAAACGATCACCTGCCGCTCGTCGCGCGAATCGCGCGTGCGCTTGATCAGGCCGGTCTGCTCCAGCCGCTTGAGCAGCGGCGACAGGGTGCCGGAATCGAGGTCCAGCTGCTCGCCGATCGTCTTGACCGGCAGTTCGGCTTTTTCCCAGAGCACCAGCATCACCAGATATTGCGGGTAGGTGAGGCCGACCTTGTCGAGGATCGGCTTGTAGGCGCGCGTGAAGGCATGCGCCGTCGCGTAGACCGCGAAACAGAGCTGTTTCTCCAGCCGCTTCTCCTCGTCGGGAATTTCCATCGTCTTTGCCGTCTGCGCTTTCATGATCCTGTTCCTTTGAGGCGCAATTCTCCTCTTTTCAGATTTCGAATGCAATTTGCAAAATTCACTTGCGTACAATTTAATTGTGCATTATACAAAATCCAGCCCCAACGCAAACAAAGGAGACTGACATGCCTATCCTCTATACGACCAAAGCTTCCGCCACCGGTGGCCGCGCAGGCCGCGCCGTTTCCGAAAACGGCGTTCTCGACGTGACGTTGACTGTTCCGAAGGAACTCGGCGGCGACGGCGCGACCGGCACCAATCCCGAACAGCTCTTCGCAGCCGGCTATTCCGCCTGCTTCCTCGGTGCCTTGAAATTTGTCGCGGGCCAGCAGAAGGTCAAGATTCCAGAAGACACGACCGTTTCCGCCAAGGTCGGCATCGGCCCGCGCGAAGACGGCAGCGGCTTCGGCATCGAAGTGGCGCTGACGGTCAACATTCCGGGCATGGACAAGGCCGAAGCCGAAAAGCTCGCCGCCGCGGCCCATATTGTCTGCCCCTACAGCCACGCCATGCGCACCTCGACCGAAGTTCCGGTCACGGTCGCCTGATCTGGCTGAACTTCCCTTCTCCGCCGTCGGGGGTCCTAAGACGGGTCGAGACCTTGGCTCGACCCCAAGGGTCAGATGAGCGGGCGGCAAACCTAGCCTTTGCCCTTGCGCACGCCGCCTCCTAGTTCTTCCTCGTTCCTGTGCTTGTCACAGGAATCCAGTGCTGGCGCATCCGGCTCTCGACGACTGGGGCTCAGGCGCTCTGCGACTTCCCAAGGGTCCGGATCGGCTTTGGACGTAAGGATTTCGCCAGGATCCACGAATAGCCGCTCCGCTAGGCAAGCGCCTGCAGTTCATTCCGCAGCCGGTCGCCACTGGCGCCGGGCAGTTTCTCTTCCATCGCGGCATGCGTGCTTTCCCAGATCGGCAACGCGGCGGCGAGCACCGCCTTGCCCTCCGGCGTCAGGCTGAGCAGCCGCCCCCGCTTGTCTTTCGGATTCTGCACTACATTTACCCAACCGCGGCGCTGCAACGGCTTCAGTGCCGCCGTCAGCGTCGTCTGGTCCATGGCGAGAAGATCGGCGACCGGCCCCATCGGCGGCGGCTCCGGCCGGTTCAGCGACATCATCAGCGAGAACTGGCCGTTGGTAAGCCCGACCGGGCGAAGGGCGTCGTCGAAAAGCCGTGCAAGCGCCCGCGCGGCGCGCTGAACATGCAGGCACAGGCAGGTGTCGCGCACCAGCAGCGTCGTTGAAAAGGGAATCTCGATCGCGTTTGACATGTCCAATTTCTATTGATATCAATGTATTTAGTCAAGGAAAACGAGAATGTGCCGGAAATCGGTCGCGCTGGAGGAGGGCGCACACGATGCAGAATCAAGTCGTTTCCCGTGAAGAATGGCTCGAAGCCCGCCGGGCGCTGCTTCTGCAAGGAGAAGGAAGCAACGCATCTGCGAGACAGGGTCAATGCCGAGCGCCTCGCCATGCCCTGGGTCAAGGTCGACAAGGACTATGTTTTCGACACGCCCGAGGGAAAGAAAAGCCTCTCCGATCTCTTCGACGGCCGCAGCCAGCTGATGATCTACCATTTCATGCTCGGTCCGGACTGGGATGCCGGCTGCCCCGGCTGCTCTTTCCTGTCCGATCATGTCGATGGCACGCTGCCGCATCTCAACCATCACGACGTCACCTGGGTCGCCGTTTCGCGCGCGCCGCTTGCCAAGATCGACGCCTACAAGAAGCGCATGGGCTGGAACTTCCCCTGGGTCTCGTCCTTCGGCAGCGATTTCAATTTCGACTACCACGTTTCCTTCAGCCCGGAGGACCTCGCCAAGGACAAGGTGTTCTATAATTTCACCGCGATCGACCCCGCCGACGCCAATGACGAACTGCCCGGCCTCAGCGCTTTCTATAAGAACGAGAAGGGTGAAATCTTCCACACCTACTCTAGCTATGCCCGTGGTCTCGAGGAAACTGATCGGCACGCTGATGATCCTCGATCGCGCGCCGAAGGGCCGCAACGAGGATGGCACGATGGATTTCGTCAAGCGCCACGACGAATATGAGGACGCTCCGAAGACGCAATCCCGTCACTGAAACCTGCGAACATCACCCAAGGGAGAAGGATGATGGAGAATGCGAAAGTGCTGGAGGAGCACCGCTTCCTCGAGAAGCTGGTTGGCGTCTGGGATGTCACCGCCCCTGAAATGACCGGCGACCAGCAATGGACGGAGATCGTGCGCTCGCTGCACGGCATCTGGTTCGTTGCCGAAGGCAATGGCGAAATGCCGGGCGGCGGCGCAGCCACCACCATGCTCACGCTCGGCTACAACGCCGCCAAAGCGCAAATATGTCGGCAGCTGGATCGGCTCGATGATGGACCACATGTGGGTCTATGAGGGCGACGTCTCTCCGGACGGCAAGGTGCTCAGCCTCTACACCAGAGGCCCGGATTTCCAGTCCGAGGGCGCCGAGCAGGATTACCGCGAGCAGATCACCTTCATCGATGACGATCACCGCACGCTTCACCTCGGCAGCCAAGCAGCCGGACGGCAGCTGGAAGCAGTTCATGGAGGCGCATTACGCACGCACGCCGTAATCAGGAATGACATACGGCACTCAATCAACAAAGCGTGAAAGGAAAGATCATGGCTTCCGATACGCATGGAAAGTTCATCTGGTACGAACTGATGACGCCCGATACTCAGGCGGCCGCCAGCTTCTACGGTTCCGTCGTCGGGTGGACGACCAAGGAAATGAAGATCGAGGACCTGCCTCCCTACACCATCTTCGAGGCGAACGGCGTGGGTGTCGCAGGCATGATGGATTTCCCGGCCGAACTCGAAGGGCAGGGCATCCCGCCGAACTGGACCGGTTACGTCGCCGTCGATGACGTCGACCAGACCGCCAAGGATTTCGAGGCGAACGGCGGAAAGGTGCGCCGCCCGCCGGAAGATATCCCGACCATCGGCCGCTTCGCCGTCGTTGCCGACCCGCACGGCGCAGTCCTCTGCATCATGACGCCGATCCCGCCGGAAAACCCGCCGCCGGAAGTCCCCAGAACACGCCCGGCCATATCGGCTGGCATGAACTGATGTCCGGCAACATGGAGGAAGCTTTCGCCTTCTACTCGAAAATCTTCGGCTGGACGAAGGATCACGACTTCGACATGGGCGAGATGGGCGCCTACCGCATCTTCGCCGAGCATGGCAAGCAGATCGGCGGCATGATGACCAAACCCGCCGATGTGCCGATGTCCTATTGGGGCTACTACTTCAACGTGCCGGCCATCGACAGCGCCATCGAGCGCGTCAATGCGGGCGGCGGCAAGGTGATCTTCGGTCCCATGGAGGTGCCCGGCGGCAGCTGGGTCATCAATGCCATCGACCCGCAGGGTGCCTTCTTCTGCCTCGTGGCGCCCAGCCGCTGACCCTCCTCGGAGGGCGAGGCAGCACCCGGAAACGGCGAATCGAGATATCGGAAATGACCGGTGGCGGCTCTCGAAAGCTGGGCCGCCCCTTCTTTTTGAGGGGTAAGACCGGCCGCGCTAATCTATTAATTTTATTCAAATTTTAGCGTTCTACCCTCAAAAACCATGGCCAGGGTTAATCCATGCTGAACATTTTTGGGGGGATGCATAATCGGCTATGTCTGGGCGGTTAAGGAAGTATTGCAATTAGCCCTGCCGCGTAATTGATAGCACCCAGTTGTTCATTTGGGGTAAAGTCATGTCTAACGAAGATCTGCGCATTTCGAACGTCGACGGCGAAAACGCGCCGCACGAGTTTCTTTCGGACATTCGCGAAGATGCAAAGCCTGCCGAAGTCGAGCGTGTTGAGCTCGCTCAGGCCGCGAGCAGCGAGCAGACCCCAAAGACCGGCCGCGTGGAGGCCGCCGCCCCGCCGGCGCCAGCCAACGCCAACCCGAACGAGGTTGTTCCCGACCAGAACAATGTTGCTCATCTTCCGGCTAGCGCCGCGCTCGACGACATCCGCATCGAGGGCAGCAACCTGGTGCTTGTCCAGGCGGACGGAACGGAAATCGTCATCGTCAACGGCGCCCTGCACGTCCCGACTTTCATGCTTGGAGACGTCGAACTGCCGCGCGACACCGTCATCGCAGCGCTGAACGACAGCAAGATCAACGTCGCCGCCGGTCCGGACGGCACCGACACCGCAAGCCCGGCAGCGCCGAGCTCCGGCGCCGAGTTCCAGGACACGCTTCAGCCGGGCAACAACGCCCCGACCCAACTGGCGCAGCTTCTGGCCGATACGCAGCAGGCGGACCCGACGCTCGGCGGCGGCGAGCAATTGACCAACGGCGTCCCGACGATCACGGCGACACAGCTCTTGACGCTGACGGAAACGGCGACCGGCGAGGGCGGCTTCGAAGAGCAGACCGTCAACGGCCAGTTCGGCTTCAACGGCGGCACGGACCACGGCGTCATCACGAGGGTTCAACTCACCAACACGATTAACCTCGATGAAGAAGGCAGCACAAACGGCACGCCGAACAGCCTGACCTCCGATGGAAAGCCTGTCACGGTCACCGTCTCGGCCGACGGCCTGACGATCACCGGCACCGTCGAAGGAAGCGCGACCCCGGTCTTCGTCCTCAAGGTCACCAACATCGAGACCGGCGCCTTCACCTTCACCCAGTCCGGCCCGCTCGATCACCCCGATCTGGGCCAGGCCGGCGCAACCGACGCGCTCCGCCTCGAGTTCAGCTACACGGTCACCGACAAGAACGGTGATTCCGCAACCGGCGTCGCCTCGGTCGACATCAACGACGATGGCCCGACGGCACACGATGTTACCGGCGCCATCACCGAAAATCAGTCGCCGCTTGTCACATTGACCGCCGGAACCGACTATGCCGTTGGCGCAGACGGCGGCTCTGTCAGCTTTGGCACCGCGACGATTACCGATGCTCCCGAAGGCGTAAAGCTTGGCGTGCCGCAGATCGTTGTGGGCAAGGACGGTCATTCCATTACGATCGTCTCCGGCACAACTTTCGATGCCTTGGCCGCAGGCGAGACCGCTGTCCTACATATCCCCTATACCGTGACTGATGGCGACGGCGATGCCGTTACACAGGATATCGCCATCACGGTCACCGGCACCAATGACGCACCTGTCTTTACGGCCGCGGACCCGAATGTTTCCTTTGATGAAATCGCTGCGGCGACAGCATCGGAAACGGCGCATACGGCTTCCGGTTCGCTGTCGTTCACGGATGTCGACCTCGAACGATGTCGGTCATACTGCCGTGGTCACGGGCGTTGTCACGTCCGGCGTGACGGCGGGTCTGCCGGAAGATCTGACATCGCTGCTGGATATCGGCGTGGTGAGCAAAGCTGCGGGTTCGGCAGACGGCGCGATTGCGTGGTCGTTCTCGGCCCAGGATAAAACCTTCGATTACCTTGCTGCCGGTGAAAAGGTAGTGCTGAGCTACACGGTTCAGGTCGACGACGGTGATGGCGGCACAAGCAGCCAGGTCGTCACGGTGACGGTGACCGGTACCAATGACGATGCTGTCATTTCCGGTTCTTCGACCGGTTCGGTGGTGGAAGATGCAACGGCATTTCCGATCGATGACGAGCCGCAGATGGAGCGTTTTGCGGCCAAGGAGAACCGGCGCCGTCGAACAGACGTCCGGCACCTTTTCCTTTACCGATGTCGATCTCACAAATACGCATCAGATCACCGCGGTTTCGGCTTCGGAAGGTGCGCTTGGAACGCTGAATGCCTCCGTAACGCAGGACACGACCGGTGGAGCGACCGGTGGCATAGCCTGGAGCTACAGCGTTGAGGACAGCGCTATCCAGTATCTTGCTGCAGGCGAGACCAAGACAGAGACCTTTACGATCTCGTTGTTCGACGGCACAAGCACCGTCACCAAAGATGTCACAATCACCATTACCGGCACCAATGACGATGCGATCTTCTCCGGTTCCTTTGATGGTTCCGTCTTGGAAGATGGCGCAAGTCTCCCTCCGGTGGATGAGCCAAAGCCGGAACTTGCCGCGGTCGAAGCCGGGACAGTTGAGCAGACTTCGGGCGTATTTTCGTTCACTGATGTCGATCTCAAGGACACACATACGGTAACAAGCGTATCTGCCTCCGACGGCGCGCTCGGAACACTGACTGCCGCCGTGCAACAGGACACGACCGGTGGGGCGACCGGCGCGATCAGTTGGAGTTACAGCGTCGCGGACAGCGCTATCCAGTATCTCGCTGCAGGCGAGACCAAGACCGAGACGTTCACGATCTCGTTGTTCGACGGCACCAGCACGATTACCCAGCCGATCACCATTACGATCACCGGCACCAACGACGCGCCTGTGATCACGACGACGGGTGCAGGCGCGCCGCTCACGGAGATTGCCGATCAGACGGGCTCGGAGACGGACCAGATAGCCTCGGGCACGCTGTCGTTCACGGATGTCGACCTGAACGACACGGGCCATACGGCTTCGGTGACGGACGTGGCAGTCAGCGGCGTTTCGAACGGCCTTCCGTCGAACGAGGCGCTTCTTGCGCTGATGCATACGGGTACTGTCACGAAGGACGCGGGTTCGCAGACGGGCACGATCGCCTGGAATTTTGCGGCCGGCGACAAGACCTTCGATTATCTTGCGAAGGATGAGACCGTCACGCTGAGCTACACGGTTCAGGTTGACGACGGCGACGGCGGCCAGGGCACGCAGGTTGTGACGATCAATGTCACCGGCACCAATGATGCGCCGGTGATTGCGGCGGAGACTTCCGCCACGCAGCTGACGGAGCTTGCTGGCCAGACGGGTTCAACGACGGACCAAACGGCATCGGGCACGTTGTCGTTCACGGATGTCGACCTGAACGACACCGGTCATACGGCTTCGGTGACGGGCGTGACGGTGAGCGGCGTTTCGAGCGGCCTTCCGTCGAACGAGGCGCTTCTTGCGCTGATGCATACGGGTACTGTCACGAAGGACGCGGGTTCGCAGACGGGCACGATCGCCTGGAATTTTGCGGCCGGCGACAAGACCTTCGACTATCTTGCCAAGGATGAGACCGTCACGCTGAGCTACACGGTTCAGGTTGACGACGGCGACGGCGGCAAGGGCACGCAGGTTGTGACGATCAATGTCACCGGCACCAACGATGCGCCGATTGCTGTTGTTGACGTGAACCTGGGAGCTGCCGTGGTTGAATCCGGCGTTGGTCCGGGCAATGCGGAACTTGCCGGCAATGCGTCGGCGACCGGCAACGTGCTGACGAACGACACCGATGTCGATACCAACGACACGAAGACGGTGACCGGCGTTGCCGCCGGCAGCTCGGCCAGCGCCGTCTCGGGCGCCGTGAACACGGCGATCGAAGGCAAATACGGTTCGGTGACGATCAATGCCGACGGCAGCTGGTCTTACAAGCTCAACAATGACGACGCCGATACCCAGGCGCTTGCCAAGGGTGCGTCGGTCAGCGACGTCTTCACCTATACGATGCAGGACGCCAATGGCGCCTCTTCGACGGCGACCCTGACGATCGGCATCACCGGCACCAATGACAAGCCTGACGTTACGGCCGATATGGGCTCGGTCAAGGAAGCGGGCGTCGGCCCTGGCAACCGGATTGATCTTGGCGATGCCCTTGCCGGCGGCAATGTGCTTTCCAACGACAAGGATGTCGATGCCGGCGACAAGATCACGGTGGTCGGGGTTGCAGCCGGTACTCCGGCAGGCGACGTATCGGGCCATCTTGGTCTGTTCAACCCGGTCCAAGGCAAGTACGGCTTCCTGTCCCTGACGGCCAACGGCACCTGGGCCTACGTCCTCAACAACTTCGATGCCGACACCCAGGCCTTGGCCAAGGACGCGCACGCCGCGGACGTCTTCACCTATACGGTGCAGGACAAGAACGGTGCGACCTCGACGACGACTTTGACGATCGATGTGACGGGCGCCAACGACCGGCCTGACGCAGATAATGATGTGAACACTGGCTCTGCAGTGGTCGAATCGGGTGTTGGCCCTGGCAATGATGTTGTTGCCGGCAACGCGGATGCTTCCGGCAATGTCCTTGCCAACGACACCGACGTCGATACCGGCGACACGAAGACGGTGACCGGTGTTGCGTCGGGCCTGAAGTTCGGCGATGTGTCCGGCCATGTGGATGCGTCTGTCGCCGGCAAATACGGCACGGTGACGATCAACGGTGACGGCACATGGACGTATCACCTCGACAACACGCTCGCCGCGACGCAGGCCCTGGCGCAGGGCGCGCATGGCAACGACGTCTTCACCTATACGATGAAGGACGCCAATGGCGCCTCTTCGACGGCGACCCTGACGATCAATGTCACCGGCACCAACGATGCGCCGATTGCTGTTGTTGACGTGAACCTGGGAGCTGCCGTGGTTGAATCCGGCGTTGGTCCGGGCAATGCGGAACTTGCCGGCAATGCGTCGGCGACCGGCAACGTGCTGACGAACGACACCGATGTCGATACCAACGACACGAAGACGGTGACCGGCGTTGCCGCCGGCAGCTCGGCCAGCGCCGTCTCGGGCGCCGTGAACACGGCGATCGAAGGCAAATACGGTTCGGTGACGATCAATGCCGACGGCAGCTGGTCTTACAAGCTCAACAATGACGATGCCGATACCCAGGCGCTTGCCAAGGGTGCGTCGGTCAGCGACGTCTTCACCTATACGATGCAGGACGCCAATGGCGCCTCTTCGACGGCGACCCTGACGATCGGCATCACCGGCACCAATGACAAGCCTGACGTTACGGCCGATATGGGCTCGGTCAAGGAAGCGGGCGTCGGCCCTGGCAACCGGATTGATCTTGGCAATGCCCTTGCCGGCGGCAATGTGCTTTCCAACGACAAGGATGTCGATGCCGGCGACAAGATCACGGTGGTCGGGGTTGCAGCCGGTACTCCGGCAGGCGACGTATCGGGCCATCTTGGTCTGTTCAACCCGGTCCAAGGCAAGTACGGCTTCCTGTCCCTGACGGCCAACGGCACCTGGGCCTACGTCCTCAACAACTTCGATGCCGACACCCAGGCCTTGGCCAAGGATGCGCACGCCGCGGACGTCTTCACCTATACGGTGCAGGACAAGAACGGTGCGACCTCGACGACGACTTTGACGATCGATGTGACGGGCGCCAACGACCGGCCTGACGCAGATAATGATGTGAACACTGGCTCTGCAGTGGTCGAATCGGGTGTTGGCCCTGGCAATGATGTTGTTGCCGGCAACGCGGATGCTTCCGGCAATGTCCTTGCCAACGACACCGACGTCGATACCGGCGACACGAAGACGGTGACCGGTGTTGCGTCGGGCCTGAAGTTGGGCGATGTGTCCGGCCATGTGGATGCGTCTGTCGCCGGCAAATACGGCACGGTGACGATCAACGGTGACGGCACATGGACGTATCACCTCGACAACACGCTCGCCGCGACGCAGGCCCTGGCGCAGGGCGCGCATGGCAACGACGTCTTCACCTATACGATGAAGGACGCCAATGGCGCCTCTTCGACGGCGACCCTGACGATCAATGTCACCGGCACCAACGATGCGCCTGTGATCAGCATCCCGGCGGGGGAGAGCGTTTCGACGGGGATCGACGGCTTTGTCGGCCAGGACGTGGTCACCCGCAGCCTGACGGAAACAAATGCGGCTCTTCACACGGAGGGCGACCTGAAGGTCCACGACGCCGACATGACGGATGTCGTCACCGCCAAGGTGCTCTCCGTCGCCGGCGGCGGCGCGGGTTACGATCCGGCAGCTGCTGGCGCGGTCAACTTCCTGCACCTTTCGGCCGATCCGGTCGTCAACGGCAATTCGGATGGCACGCTGCACTGGACGTTCGACTCCGGCAGCCAGACCTTCGACTTCCTGCCGGCCGGCTGGCAGACGCGCCTGGACTACACCGTCGAGGTCACCGACAAGAGCGGCGCCAAGGACACGCAGGTCATCAGCATCCTGATCACCGGCACCAATGATGCGCCTGTGATCAGCATTCCGGCGGGGGAGAGCGTTTCGACGGGGATCGACGGCTTTGTCGGCCAGGACGTGGTCACCCGCAGCCTGACGGAAACGAATGCGGCTCTTCACACGGAGGGCGACCTGAAGGTCCACGACGCCGACATGACGGATGTCGTCACCGCCAAGGTGGTCTCCGTCGCCGGCGGCGGCGCGGGTTACGATCCGGCAGCTGCTGGCGCGGTCAACTTCCTGCACCTGTCGGCCGATCCGGTCGTCAACGGCAATTCGGACGGCACGCTGCACTGGACGTTCGACTCCGGCAGCCAGACCTTCGACTTCCTGCCGGCCGGCTGGCAGACGCGCCTGGACTACACCGTCGAGGTCACCGACAAGAGCGGCGCCAAGGACACGCAGGTCATCAGCATCCTGATCACCGGCACCAATGATGCGCCTGTGATCAGCATCCCGGCCGGGGAAAGCGTTTCGACGGGGATCGACGGCTTTGTCGGCCAGGACGTGGTCACCCGCAGCCTGACGGAAACAAATGCGGCTCTCCACACGGAGGGCGACCTGAAGGTCCACGACGCCGACATGACGGATGTCGTCACCGCCAAGGTGCTCTCCGTCGCCGGCGGCGGCGCGGGTTACGATCCGGCAGCTGCTGGCGCGGTCAACTTCCTGCACCTTTCGGCCGATCCGGTCGTCAACGGCAATTCGGATGGCACGCTGCACTGGACGTTCGACTCCGGCAGCCAGACCTTCGACTTCCTGCCGGCCGGCTACCAGACGCGCCTGGACTACACCGTCGAGGTCACCGACAAGAGCGGCGCCAAGGACACGCAGGTCATCAGCATCCTGATCACCGGCACCAATGACGCGCCGGTGGCGATTGCGGATAATAACGCTGGCGACGCGCTGATCGCAAAAGGCGTCGGTGTGAGCGGGGATACCCGCGCCGAAGGCAATGTTCTTGCCAATGACACCGATGTCGATCAAGGCGACACCAAGCACGTTTCCAGCGCAGGTTTGGATGGCGCTGCCGAAAAGCCAGTGGCGAGCAGTGGCCAGACGCACGATCCTGGGCGCTTACGGCGCTCTGTACTTGGCGGCCGACGGCGAATACACCTATAGGCTCAACGGTGCCTATGATGCGACCAAAGCGCTGGCGTCAGGTGTGCACGGGACGGAAACCTTCACCTACACGGTCCAGGATTCCCACGGTGCGACCTCTCAGACCACGCTGACCTTCGACATTGTCGGCTCCAATGATGCCGCGGTGATCACCGGGACGGCGGCTGGCAGCGCGACGGAAGACGGTGGTTTGACGACGGGTGGCACGCTGACGGTGGCCGACGTTGATACCGGGGAGGCGCATTTCCAGGCTCCGGCCTCGGCCTCGCTTGCCGGCACCTACGGCACCTTCACCTTCAACGAGACGAGCGGCGAATGGGGTTATGCGCTCAACAACGCGGCAGCGAACGTTCAGGCGCTGACCGGTGGTCAGACGGTCTATGACACGCTGACGGTGAAGTCGGCTGACGGTACGGCGTCGCAGGAAATCAAGGTGACGGTCACCGGCACCAATGATGAGGCCGTCATTACGGGAACGGCGACTGGCAGCGCGACGGAAGACGGTGGTTTGACGACGGGTGGCACGCTGACGGTGGCCGACGTCGATACCGGGGAAGCGCATTTCCAGGCTCCGGCCTCGGCCTCGCTTGCCGGCACCTACGGCACCTTCACCTTCAACGAGACGAGCGGCGAATGGGGTTACACGCTCAACAACGCGGCAGCGAACGTTCAGGCGCTGGCCGGCGGTCACACGGTCTATGACACGCTGACGGTGAAATCGGCTGACGGCACGCCGCAGGAAATCAAGGTCACCATCGCCGGCACCAATGATGCACCCGTGATCGCGGGCAGCATCGGCAATGTCGTCAGTAGCGCCAGCGGCAACGGCAGCCTTGAGACCGCGCAGAACCTTGACGGCCTGTTTGCGGTAACGCCGAACGGCAACGTGACCGACTCCGGAACCGTTCCGCACGTCACCGTCAATGTTACGGGCGAAGGTCAATACGAGTGGTTCAAGGTCACGGTCACGGAACCCGGTAGCCGTCTGGTTGCCGACGTCGATGCGCCCGACCTATGGCTTCGACAGCTATGTCCGCCTCTATGATGCGCAGGGCAATCTGATTCAGTCGAGCGACGACGCCGGCACCGATCCTGGCAGCGGCAATTGCCTTGGATTCCTTACTCAACACGACAATCGCGACGCCGGGCGTCTATTATATTCAGCTCTCGCAATACGTTCAGAACCCCCTGTACAACGGCGCGGCGACCACTCTGAACATTTCGCTGGAGAACGCGCATCGGCGGCAGCGAGGGGTGGGTCCTGGAAGCTGGCAACCACGCTGACGGCACCGTCGACAATGGCGTCCCGGCCGCTACGGGTATCTTTGCCAAGACCGACGTTGACAGCGACGACAACGCCTCCAATGACCATTGGTCGGTTGTGGCCAGTGCTGGACAAACCGCAACCAGCGAGACGCAGGTGGCGGGCACCTATGGGTCGCTGAGCCGTAGGACCAGGACGGCCGCTGGACCTATGTCCTGAACAATGGCGATGCAGATACGCAGGCATTGGGTGCCGGAGAGACGGGCCAGGAAACCTTCACGGTTCAGGTGGCCAATTCGCATGGGGCCACCGCCAGCCAGACGGTGACGATCACCGTCAACGGCACCAACGACACGCCGGTGGCAACGGCCGACAGCTTTGCATTGAACGAGGATGGAGCCATCACGTTCACCGGCGCCATGCTGACCGGCAACGACACCGACGTCGATCAGCATGATACGCTGACGGTCTCTTCCGTCAGCAACGCTCTGCACGGCACGGTCGATCTCAACAATGGCAATCCGGTCTTCACGCCGACGGCCAATTTCAGCGGCGTTGCGGGCTTCGACTACACCATTTCGGACGGCAACGGCGGGACATCGACGGCGCATGTCACGATCGACATCGCGCCGGATGCCGATGCGCCGACATTCACCATCCAGAACGGTGCGCCGGCAGCGGTTGGCAGCGATTTCCAGGCGGACAGCGGGTTCCAGATCAGCGAGTTGGAATACGGACCAGTTCAATGCCAGCGCGACTGCGCTCGCAGGCGGCGGTTACGTCACCGTCTGGACGTCGACGATGCAGGACTCCAACTCCACGAATGGCATCTATGCGCAGCGCTATGATGCGTCCGGCAACAAGGTCGGCGGCGAGTTCCGCGTCAACACCGACGTCACCGGCGGACAGGATCAAGCCAGCGCCCATGCTCTCGCCGATGGCGGCTTTATCGTCACCTATACGTCCGACGGACGCGCCGGCGACGACGGTAATTCGGCATCTACGCCCAGCGCTTCAATGCCGACGGCACTGCCAATGGGCCGGAGATCCATATCAACACCTATACTGCCGGCGCCCAGACAAACAGCGCCATCAGCGATCTTCCCGGTGGTGGTTTCGTCGTTACCTGGACTTCCACTGGACCAGGACGGCAGCGGCACCGGCATTTACGGCCAGCGTTTCGATGCCGCCGGTCATGCGGTAGGCGGTGAATTCCAGGTCAATACGACAACGGACGGCAACCAGGTGGGCAGCGATGTCACGACGCTCTCGAATGGCGGCTTCGTCGTCACCTGGAACGGTCAGGGCAGTGACGGAACCGGCATCTACATGCAGCGGTTCGACGCAAACGGCACACCTCAAGGCGGCGAAACGCACGTAAACGCCGGCGGCAATGCGACCGCCGCATCCGTGACGGCGCTGGCAGGAGGCGGTTTTGTCGTCGTCTGGGCCGATAGTGCTTCCAATGCCGTCAAGGCGCAGATTTTTGATGCCGCAGGCGGCAAGGTGGGAGGCGAAGCCGTCGTCCACTCCACCGTCACCGGCACTCAGGATGCACCGTCGGTGACCGCCCTTGCTGACGGCACCTTCGTCGTCACCTGGAATTCGTCGGTCAATCTCAACGACCACTCCGTCATCGGCCAGCGTTACGCTGCCGACGGCACGCCGCTCGGCGGGCATTTCACGCTCACCTCGTCCGGTTCGACCCATCCCGATGAGACCGGCAGCCCGCTCGTGCAGTTGCAGGATGGAAGCCTGGTCGGCGTCTGGCAGCAGCAGTGGCGACATTGACGGTCACGCATTCAGCGTGCCGAACAACGGCCAGGAGGATCATGCGGTCACCCTGTCCAAGATGAACATTGCGCTCACGGATACCGACGGTTCCGAGACGCTGGTCGTCAAGCTGTCCGGCTTCCCGGCGGGCGCGACCTTCTCGGTGGGTGCAGCAGGTGACAACGGCACCTGGATCATCTCCGATCCGGCCCAGATCGCGGCGCTGAACACGACGCCGCTCACCATGACCCCGCCGGCCAACTGGAACGGCCACTTCACGCTTTCGGTGACGGCGACGGTGACCGATACCGCAACGCTGACGGACGGCGTGCATACCGACACGCAGTCCTGGACGCAGACGATCGACGTCGGCGTACAAGGCGTCAACGACGCACCGGCGGGCGCTGACAGCACCGCGACGATCAACGAAGACACCTCGCTGGTGCTGACGGCAGGCCAATTCGGCTTCTCCGATGTCAACGACAACCCGGCCAACACGCTCGCTGCCGTCAAGATCACGACGCTGCCGGGTGCCGGTAGCCTGACGCTGAACGGCGCCGCCGTCACAGCCGGCCAGTTCATCGACATCGCCGATATCAACGCCGGCCATCTGGTGTTCACGCCGGCCGCCAACGCCAACGGCAATGGTTACGCCTCTCTCACCTTCCAGGTGCAGGACAACGGCAGCGGCAGCAATCTCGACTTGTCGCCGAATACGCTGACTCATCAATGTGGCCGCGGTCAACGACGCACCTACGATCACCGCACCGGTCGCCGTAAGCACAGCCGAGGACACGCAATTCGTCTTCTCGGGGGCGAACGCGATTTCACTCGGCGACGACGGCGGTAATGCCGCGTTTAGGGTCAACGTAACGCACGGAAGCCTGTATCTCCCAGGCTATAACCTTACACTGGTCAACGGGACGAACTACTCCGCCAGCCCCGCGATCTTGCAGGCCGCACTCCAGGGCGCCAAGTTCATTCCAGACGCCAATTTTGCTGGCACGGCCACGATTCAGCTTCACGTAGATGACCTAGGCAACACCGGCAGCGGCGGCTGCGATGACGGCTGACAAGACGATTACGATCGAGGTCACACCGGTCAACGATGCACCTGCGGGCGCTGACAGCACCGTGACGATCAACGAAGACACCTCGCTGGTGCTGATGGCAAGCCAATTCGGCTTCTCCGATGTCAACGACAACCCGGCCAACACGCTGGCTGGCGTCAAGATCACGACGCTGCCGGGTGCCGGTAGCCTGACGCTGAACGGCGCCGCCGTCATCGCCGGCCAGTTCATCGGCATCGCCGAAATCAACGCCGGCCATCTGGTGTTCACGCCGGCCGCCAACGCCAACGGCGATGGTTATGCCTCCCTCACCTTCCAGGTGCAGGACAACGGTGGCACGGCCAATGGCAGCGTGAATCTCGATGCGACGCCCAACACGCTGACCATCAATGTGGCCGCGGTCAACGACGCGCCGGTTGTCGGCGGGGCAGTCACCGGTACGGCGACGGAGGATGGCGCAAGCGTCACGCTCGACGCGCTTGCCAAGGCGAGCGACGTCGATGCCGGCACGACCCTCTCGGTCACCGGCCTGCCGGGCACTCTGCCGGCCGGCGTGATCTACGATCCGACGACACATTCCTTCACGCTCGATCCGAGCAATGCGGCCTACCAGTCGCTGGCGGCCGGCCACATGACGACGGTAACGGTGAACTACAGCGTCTCCGACGGTACTGTCACGACACCTGCCTCTGTCTCCTGGACGGTAACGGGCACCAACGATGCAGCGGTGATCGGCGCCCCGACTGTTTCGGCGGTGACTGAGGACGTCGGTGTAACCGGCGGCAATCTGACGGGCACGGCACGATCTCGGTAAGCGATGTCGACCAAGGTCAGTCGTCCTTCCAGACGACGGTGGCGAGCGCGGCCGGTAACCTCGGTTCTCTGGTTCTGGCAGCCGACAGCAGCTACGCCTACTCGGTGTCGAATGCGGCGGTTCAGTACCTGCAGGGCGGCGAGCAGAAGACGGAAACCTTCACCATCAACTCGGCCGACGGCACGGCGAAGGCGATCAGCTTCACGATCACCGGTGCCAACGATGCCGCAACAATCGGCACGCCGACGGTTTCGGCAGTGACGGAGGACGTTGGCGTAAACGGCGGCTTGCTGAAAGCCACGGGTACAATCTCGGTCGAGTGATGCAGACCACGACCAGTCGTTGTTCCAGACGACGGTGACGAGTACGGTCGGCAACCTCGGCTCTCTGGTTCTGGCGGCTGACGGCAGCTACACCTACTCGGTGTCGAATGCGGCGGTTCAGTACCTGCAGGCCGGTGAGCAGAAGACGGAAACCTTCACCATCAAGTCTGCCGACGGGACGGCGAAAGACGTCAGCTTCACGATCACGGGCGCCGATGATGCGTCGCCCATCGCAGCCGCAAAATCCACCAGCGCCGACGGGACGTTACGCGTTCACGGACAATGACGACTTGCCGAATGCGATCAATTTCGCGGTAGCCTCATTGTTCAGCGGAGGCGCACGGACCCATCACATACGCATTCTCGAAAAGTGACTGCGACGGATCCGACAGCTGGCTATTCTGGGATCCTCGGTCACAGGCAATCCAGGATTTGATCTACTATGGAACGGAGATCGGGCCTCTACACTACAGAGTCACCGCAACGGATGGTGCCGGCGCACAGCAATCGTCTTATGTCGCGTTCAGTGCGATTGAGGCGTTCGGAACTACGTTGAATATCACCAGCAACGGTAACCTCCGAAACGGTCAGTTGCGACTCGCAATGGCTGAATCTGATTACAACGGCGTGATGCCGTGTCTGGAGTCAAGCTCATACATCAATCGCGATCATCAATGACACGCTCGCAAGCAGGCGATGACGTCGCCATGACGATCGCTCGTGGCGGATCGGTCGACTATGGAGAAGGTACGGTGCCGACGATCGAGGCGACGGCGACGAGCTGCGGCGCTCAATCACCCTAGCGGCGGAGATGACGATATTATGGTGGCGAACGACAGGATACTCTTATGGCGACGCAGATGACCGCAACAGACTTTCTTCGATGGCGGCGCCGGCAAAGACACGCTCGATGGCGCCACTTTACTACGCCGCAACGCTCGTTGTTAGCATTCGGAGGTGCATTTCTGCGGCCGTCACCCTCGACTTGTCGAACCAGACCGAGGGCTTTGATCACCGGTTCTTCCGGTGCTGACACGATAACCGGCGGCAGCGGCGCTAGTGTAGCCCATCGGAGGTGCCGGTGCAGGACACGCTTACCCTGCTAGGGACGGAGCCGACGAATTCCGCATATCGAGCGGTACCGGCACTGATACCATCACTGACTTCGTCCATGGCACGGACAAGCTAAGCTTCCTCGGCACGATAGGGGTTTCTTCGCGTGACAGTTTTGGGGATATCCGCAGTAACGACGATGATCGGGTCGTTATCCTCTCGGCGGCCGACCAGACGACTGACACCATTAAAAACGCAGATGCGGGCGACAACGCAACTGATACCTATGTGCTGGTTTTCAACTCTGAACTCGGTCGCGCTGAAATCTGGTACGATACGAACTGGAATGACAAGGACACGCGTTCGCTTGTGGGTATTGTGAGCAACATCACCAGCCAGGAACAGTTCACTACCATCACGTTCCGATATCAGGAGCTACAACAACGCCACCGACCCGATCATCCTCGACCTCGACCACAACGGCGTCGCGCTGACCTCGCTCGACCACGGCGTCCAGTTCGACATCAATGCCGACGGTCACAAGGACCAGATCGCCTGGACGGCCGGCAGTGACGGCATCCTCGCGCTCGATGTCGACGGCAACGGCAAGATCGACAATGGCAGCGAGATCTTCTCGCCGCACTTTGCCGGTGGCAGCTATGTGGACGGTCTGGCGGCGCTTGCGACGCTCGACACCAACCATGACGGCAAGATCGACGCGGCCGATGCGGCGTTCGGCAAGCTCACCGTCTGGCAGGACCTGAACCACAACGGCATCACCGACAACGGCGAACTGTCGAGCCTGGCGGATCATTCGATCACCAGCATCTCGCTCGACGCCTCGGCTTCCGATGCTCGAGATCAACGGCCAGTCGATCCTCGCCGAAGGCAGCTACACGACTGACGGACGGCTCGACCGGCACTTCGTCGAAGTCGCCTTCGACACGACGCTCGGCGGCAGCGAGATCAGCAGCAGCGCCTAGTCGCTGATCGGCACTGACGGCGACGACCACCTTCATGGCGGCGCCGGCATGTACACGATGACCGGCGGGGCAGGGGCCGACACCTTCGTCCTCGATGCCGACGCCTTCAAGGATGTGAAGCTGGCTGACGTGATCACCGACTACAAGGCAAGCGAAGGCGATACGCTCGACGTATCGAACCTGCTCAACTCCTTGCTCGGTCACCAGGCAAGCGAGGCGGAAGCGCTCTCCAGCGTCAAGACGACGGTCAGCGGTGCAAATACCGTGGTCAGCGTCAACGACAACGGCGCCTGGCACGACGTGGCGGTTCTTCAGAACACCACCGAAGCGGTCAAGATCCTCTACGACGACAAGCACGACGCAACGACTGCGCCGCACGTCGGCTGATAGGGTCGAACTGAAGCTAAGGAAAAGGCGCGAAAGCGCCTTTTCTGCTTTCCGGCGTCAGGCTGCCGGCAATCTGGCGATGGCGATCGGCTCGCCGTCCTCGCTCGCGCCGTCGAATGCCATCTCGTCCGCAAGCTGCCTGATTCGGTTGAAATCCTCGGTCCCCTCGAAGAGGGCGCCGCCGAGCTTGATCTTGAGGTCGAGGGGGGCTTCGGCGGTTTCGAAGGCTGCCGAAGAGACGCGTTTGCGGATGCGGGCGCCGATGTCCTGGGCGTTTTCGGGGCTGGCGCCGGGCAGGAAGATGCCGAGCTCGTTGGAGGCGAGCCGGGCGACGAGATCACCGCTTCTGACCGAGCTTTTGATGATCTCGGCCAGCGATTGCATCACAGTGTCGGCCCATTGCGGGCCGTAGCGGCGGCTGACCGCGTCGAGCGTCTCGACGACCACGGCGATCATGATGCCGCCGGCATCCGTCGCGATCTTGCGGCGGCGATCGACATAATGCGTCATCGCAGCCGCAAAGGCGGTGCCGTTGAGCGCGTTCGTCACCGGATCGTGGCGTGCGGCGTGGTTCATCTTGGCGCGCAGCGCCGCAAGCTCCGCGTTTCGCAGCTGCAGTGCCAGCAGCAGCGGAAATGCAACAACAAACGAAATTACAGGGATACTCACAAATCCTACCAAAAATGGTTTATCCGGGAGTAGAAGGTTTAAGATAAGTAAAAATCCGATAGAGCCGGCCACGCAGCACAACGCGCCGATTGCGGCGCGTGGCAAGGCGGGTTTTACGAGTAGGCTAGGGAGTAGCGGTTAACGAAATTCATGGCGTCAAATACTCACAAAGGGTGAGCCGTTAGCTAACCGCTAGCACAAAAAGATCCGATTAAAAAATCCCGTAAAATTCTTGCTTTAGTGCGCGAAACCTTATGAGTTAACTGTCTTTGTGGGAAGCTGCCGCAGGCCAGTTGGAGTATCGATAACTTAATGCTACTTGTTTACCGGGAGGAGGAATCCGGTGGATAGGTAGTCGGATTAATCACAGGTGATGAGGGCATCGGTCTTGTTTAGAGGCAAAAGAATTTTCGCAGCCCTGTCTGCGACTGTTGCTATGAATTTTGCATTTTGCGTTGACGCTAATGCTATTTCGCTGCAGCAGGCGATCGAAAAAACCATGAAGACGAACCCGCAGATCTTGCAGGCTGCGAAGGATCGTGAAGCAATCGAGTTTGAGCTTCGGCAGGCACGCGGGCTTTACTTGCCCTCTATTGACCTGGACGCGGGCAGTGGCCGCCGCCGGCTGTCGAATTCTTCGACCGGAACGCTGAACTCCGAACAGTGATTACTTGTCTCCGGGCGACGTCGGCCTCACTGTTACGCAGACGCTTTTCGACGGTGGCGGCCGCCGGGCGCAGGTGGACCAGCAGGCATCGCGCGTCGATGGCGCCTCGTTCCGCGTGCTTGAGCGTTCCGAATCGCTCGCCCTCGAGGTGACGCAGGATTATCTCGAATATATCCTGCAGAACCAGATCGTTAAGGCCGCCCAGGACAATCTGGCCTTCCACAACCAGATCCTCGGCAACATCGAGCAGAGCATCAGGGGCGGCACGCTGACCGATGCCGACCGTCTGCAGGGCGTCGAGCGCCAGCAGGCTGCGGCCGCCCGTCTGCAGGAAGCCAAGGAAGAGCTGGAAGCGACGAAGATTCGCTTCCTCCAGGTCGTGGGCGAGCCGATCACCGGCGCGCAGACGCCGCCTTCCGTCGCCAAGTTCGTGCCGAAGACGCTGAACGACGCCGTCTTCGTCGCCGCCAAGAACAGCCCGCGTATTTATTCCGCCAATGCGGATATCGATGCGGCTGATGCCGGCGTGCGCGGCGCGCGCGCCAACTACATGCCGAAGGTCGACCTCGAAGGCACCGCCCGGGTCGGCGACGACATCGACGGCGATAACGGCAATACCAACGACTACCAGGTGCAAGTTGTCGCCCGCTGGAACCTGTATCGCGGCGGCATCGATGTTGCCCGCGAGCAGGAGCAGATCCGCCGGGCCGACGAGCAGCGCTATGCGCTTGGCGCAGGTGCAGCGCGAAGTCGAGGAGTCCGTCCGCTCCGCGTGGAATGAGCGCGTAAGCCGCGGCACAGCTTGCCGGCATCCTCGGCCAGCAGGCGACGACCAACGCCCAGCTCGTTTCGTCCTACCGGCAGCAGTTCAGCGTCGGCCAGCGTTCGCTGCTCGACGTGCTCGATGCGCAGAACACCAATTTCAACACCAGGGTTCTCGCCGATACGGCGCGCGTCGCGTCGGTCTTCGCCGAGTACAAAATCCTGGCCGCTTCCGGCAATCTGCTTCAGACGATGAAGCTGAAGCCGGTGGAGCAGGCACAATCTTATGCGCGGGAAGAGTTTGTTGTCCCCGCGGGCGTCGCAGATCCGGGATACGTCGAGCTTGATTCGCATCAAAAAGCCGGCATGCCGTTGGACCTTCTAGCGCCAATTCGACAGCAGTAGTCGACACGGCCATGGAACAATGCTGAACGTAGCACTCGAGACCGCAAGCGGCACCCCGCTCCAGACGTTCAAGGCCGCTTTCAAGTCCGTGGCCGCGTTCTATGGCCGGCCAAGCTCCGACACGGTACTCTTCTCCGGCCTGCCGGACGAGATCACCGAATCGCTGGAGCTTGACGACGTCGAGCAGATGGCCGAGCGCATCGGCCTTCAGGTCATCAGGCACCAGGAACGCGAATGCCGCCTGGGCAATTTCGATTGTCCAGCCATCGTCTCGTTTGCCGATGGCGGCGTTCTGCCGCTGCTGGAAGTGGCGGAAGACGGCTCCTATGTCACCGATATCGTCCCGATCACCGGCACGTCGATCAGGCTCACGCCCGAAGAGTTCGTGGCGCTGAAGCCGAAGATGGCCTTCGCCTTTACGCTTTACTATCAGAATGCTTCGGAAGAGGCGCTGGTCGGCAATGCGGTGGAGATCGAAAAGCGACACTGGCTGGCAACGACGCTGGTACCTTACTGGCGAACCTATGTCCGCGTCATGGTGGCGGCGCTGTTCATCAATCTCATCGCGCTCGGCTCGCCGCTCTTTACGATGAATGTCTACGACCGCGTGCTTCCGAACAAGGCGGAAGCGACCCTCTGGGTTCTCGCGGCAGGCATCACGCTTGCCTATGTCTTCGACTTCCTGCTGAAGACGGCGCGCTCGTCGCTGATCGACTATGCCGGCCGGAAGGCGGATCTGCGGCTCTCGCAGCTGATCTTCGACAAGGTGCTGAATTCGACGCTGGAATCGCGCCCGCTGTCGACAGGCGAATATGCTAACCGCGTCACGCAGTATGAATTCGTCCGCGAATTCTTCACGTCGAACACCATCGGCGTGTTGATCGACAGCCTCTTCGTCTTCATCTTCCTTGCGGTCATCTATCTGATTGCCGGCTGGCTGGTTGTCATTCCGGCCGTTGCCTTCGTCCTGTCCGTCGCGATCGGGCTTTGGGCGCAGGCGCAGATCGGCAAGCGCATGGCGACCGCCGCCAACGAAGCCTCGCGCCGCCAGTCGCTGCTCGTCGAAACGATCTCGACCATAGAGACGCTGAAGAGCCTTCGCGCCGAGGCGACGATGCTGCGCCGCTGGCAGGAGCTGACCAAATATTCGAGCCGCACCAGCGAGGACATCAAGCATATCTCGACCAACGCCATCAACATGACGACGTTCATCCAGCAGATGGTGAGCGTCCTGATCGTCATCGCCGGCACCTACGAATTCGCTCGAGGGCCACATCGCCATGGGCGCGATCGTCGCGACCGTGATGCTGGCAGGCCGCGCCGGCGCGCCGCTTGGCCAGATCGCCATGACGCTTGCGCGTTTCCGCCAGGCGACCATGTCGCTGCGCATCCTCGACAAGATCATGGAGCAGCCCGACGACCGGCCTTCCACGGTCGGTTTCGTCAACCGCCAGATCCAGCAGGGCAGCTTCAGCTTCCAGAACGTCTCGTTCCAGTATCCGGGCTCCGACTATCCGGTCATCAACCAGCTGTCCTTCAACGTCAGGCCCGGCGAGAAGATCGGCATCATCGGCCGCATCGGTTCGGGCAAGACGACGCTCGGCCGCCTGCTCGACGGCCTCTTTGCTCCGGCAAGCGGCCGCGTGCTGATCGATGGGGTCGATATCCGGCAATATCACATGGCGGAAGTGCGCGCGGCCGTCGCCGTTGCCGGCCAGTCCTCGGATCTGTTCTCCGGCACCGTCAAGGAAAACCTTCTGATCGGCCGCGCCGACGCGACCGACGAGGAACTTCTCGACGTTGCGCGCATGACCGGCGTCGAAGAGTTCGTCGCCAACCATCCGCGCGGCTTCGATATGCCGGTCGGCGAGCGCGGCACCAATCTGTCGAGCGGCCAGAAGCAGGCGCTGACGATCGCCCGGCTGCTGCTGACAAAGCCGAAGATCGTCTTCCTGGATGAGCCCTCCGGTGCGATGGACCTTGCCACCGAGCGGCACCTGATTTCCAAGCTGTCCGAGCGCTTTCGGCCGCGAGACGACGCTGCTGATCGCGACGCATCGCCACAGCATGCTCGAGCTCGTCGATCGCCTGATCGTCATCGACAAGGGCCGCATCATCGCCGACGGCCCGAAGCAGGCCGTGATCGAGGCCATGCAGCGCAGACCGGCGGGGCAGCAATGAAGGCTAATCGTCTCGACCATCCGCCGCTTTTCGCCCGCGCCATCCTGGCGCTCTGCGCGCTGCTGATTGCAAGCTTCGTCGGCTGGGCGGCGATTGCCAGCATTGACGAGATCGCCCGCGGCGAAGGCAAGGTCATTCCCGGTTTCGAAGACCCAGATCATCCAGTCGTCCGAACCCGGCGTCGTCCAGCAGATTGCCGTCACGCTCGGCCAGGTTGTCCGCAAGGGCCAGCTGCTGGTGCAGCTCGACAATACGACCACGACATCGACGCTCGGGGAATCTGTCGCCAAGGCGCGCGCGCTCGGCGCCAAGGTCGCGCGGCTGAAGCTGGAGGAGGCGGGCCAGTACGAGACGCCCTACGTTTGCCCGGACGAAGTTCTCGCCGTCGCCAAGGACGTCTGCAGCAACGAAGCGAGCCTCTTTGCCGCCGACCGCGCGAGCTATCAAAACAAGCTCGGCGTTCTGCAGGAGCGTGTCAAGCAGCGCGAGAACGAACTCAACGAAGCGCATGCCAACATCGCTCGCCTGCAAGACAACATCGACGGTGCTCAGCGCCAGTACGACCTTATCAGTCCGCTCGCCCAGAAGAAGCTTGTGGCGCAGACTGAAGTTCTGAAGGTCGAGCGCGACCTGACGGACCAGCAGGGTCAGCTCAAGGTCTATCAGGAAAGCCTCGATCGACTGGAGGCCGCCGTGCAGGAGGCGAAGCTGCAGCTCGGCGATCTGGCGCTTGAACTGCGCCAGCAGGCGCTGACCGACAAGGCGACGACGCTTGCCGAGCTTTCGGTGGTCGATGAGACCATCCGCGGCGCCTCCGACCGCGTCAAGCGCACCGATATCCGCTCGCCGGTCGACGGCATCGTCAACACGCTGGAAGTGAACACGATCGGCGCCTATGTGGATCCCGGCCGCGTCATCGCCGGCATCGTGCCGACAGCCGATACGCTGCTGATCGAAGCGAAGATCTCGCCGCGCGACGTCGCTTTCGTCCGCCGCGGCCAGCCGGCGGTCGTCAAGATCACGGCCTACGATTTCTCGATCTTCGGCGGGCTTGAAGGCGTGGTCGAAAACATCTCCGCCGACAGCCTGGTCGAAAAGGACAAAGGCGAGACCTATTACCTGGTTCAGGTGAAGACGGACAAATCGGAGCTGCAGCGCGACGGCAAACTCTATCCGATCATCCCGGGCATGGTCGCCTCCGTCGAAATCATGACGGGCAACAAGACGGTTCTCAGCTACCTGCTGAAGCCGATCAACAAGGCGCGTTCAGAAGCGCTGACGGAGCGGTGAGATGCTGATTGCCAAGCCACGCGCGACCGATCCGATGAATTCCGAGCCGGTCGAGGAGATCGTTGCCGATCATTGGCGCCGAGGAAATCGAGCCGCGCTTTCGCGCCGTCGCCGGCCGGGGAGGCGAGCGCCGTGGCATCCGCCTGGAGCGTATCTATTGGGACGGCCTCGGCCGCATGTCCTCCGCAGGCAAGATGAGCACCGCCGATCTGGTCCACTATACGGCGTCGCAGTTGCCGGAATCCGGCAATCTTGCCTCGCTGCTGCGCGTTCTCAGCCTCAAATGGGCGCTGCGCCGCCTGGACACCGTCGAGGATATCGCCTCGATGGCCAATCTCAACGCCATCATTCAGGCTTCGCCGTCGCCGACGATCCTGCTGACGCAGGAAAAGAAGATCCAGTATTTCAACGATCCGTTCCTCTCGATGCTGCGCCAGCGCCTGCCTTTGGGCGACACGGCGCAGCTCACCAAGGGCCTGCGCTTTTCCATCGACACCCAGATCGAGGAAGCGATCACCACGCTGAACCTGAACCGCGGCAAGACGCTGAACACCGGCTTCAGCATCGGCGTCGGCACCCAGTCGATGCGCGGCCAGATCAATCTCGCGCTGGCGCCGACGCACGAGAAGTCGATGCTGATCGGTTACATCTCCCGCTACTGATGCATTGATGCCTTAAACGAAAAAGCGGCCGCATCCTGCAGCCGCTTTCATCGTCATAAGCCTTGAGCTCGTCTTCAGTATGCCGCGCCTTCGCCCGGTGCGACCTTTTCCAGCGGCATGCTGGAGGCAACCTGCTTGTTGCCGGCGCGCAGCCCGTGGAGATATCCCTTGCCGCCGGCGATCGAAAAAAGCGGCTGGTAGTCGGGAAGGCGGCTGTCGGGCAGCACCTGGTCGCGCATGTTGTCGAGAATGAAGTAGTTGCCGTTGACCGCGACCGAAAGGACGGCGTGGTAGAAGTGGCGCTTCTGGTCGAAGAGCACGACGATCGACATGTCTTTCATATCGACGCCCTCGGCGCGAAGCGCCGCCATCTTCAGGATCGCGAAATCCTCGCAATCGCCCTGCTGGCGCGAAAGCGTCTCGGAAGGCGTCGCCCAGTAGTCGGCCACCTGATAGGTGTCGATATCGCGGCGATAGCGAATCGAGTGGTTGACCGCGACGTTCACCGCATTCAGCTTGTCGCGGATCGAAGCCTGCGCCGTCTGGTCGAGTGCCGCCTTGATGACCTCGGTGGCATTCGAACAGCCCTTTTTGCCGCACTTGATGGCTGCGCCGCTCTCCATTTCGGCGAGCGAGGGTGCGAAGCGCTTGACCGCGGCAAGACGCTTGAACGGAATGGTGACGGAGCCGAAGACGGCGTCGTTCGGAGAGCTCGCCTTGGGCGGCATGGCCGGCTTGATGGAGGCGGTCGTTTCCGCCGTGAAGGCCGCGTTGTCCACCTGTCGCAATTGCGCCACTGAGGCGAGATTAATCGTCTGGACAGCGCTCGAAATATCGCTGGCGGCTGTCCTGACAAGGTTGAAAACGCCCGCCATGCTCGTTGCCTGCGCTAGCGTATAAGCAGTATTCGCGGAAAGTATCGGTGCATAGGATGTAGCGCTGATTTGCGATATCGGCGTTTGTGCAAGTGCATGTGAGCCGGAAAGCAGTGATGCGAAAGATGCGAAAGTAAAAGCACCAAGTATTTTTAGATTTTGTGCTGCGCTTCATCGGGTTTTAGTTCTCCCTGTTCGAGAGAAATGTACCGAAAACCTATAAATATGCCGTATGGAAGCGTGGATAACCTAAGTACAAATATTCCGCTCAAAGACGGATAAAACTTTAGTTTTGCCGTCAACCAAGTTTGGGAGAAGGGTTTGATTTTCGCCCGCGCCCGGTGCAGAAATGAGCGCCTTCTAACAGGCCGCCAAAGGCCGGAATGCCGCATTCGGGGGAAAGCAGTGACGCCGCATATGAAGCTTAAGACCGAACCCGCGTATGGTTTACGCGGCAAGCCCTCGGACGTTGTTCTGGCGGCCGTGGCCAAGTCCCGGCGCGCGGCTCGTTTGCTGCCGCTCTCACTTTTTCTCGTCACCGGCCTCCTCGCAGGCTGCCAGTCGGGCTCGGACGGCCTGAATGCCGTGAAGAATTCCGACATCAAGCCGCCATCAAGCAAGGTCGAAGAATCTTTCGGCGAGACCGGCGCGGAGATCACGCTGCTTCTGCCGAAGGCTGCAAGCGGCGTTTACGAGGGCGCCGCCCGCGATGTGCGCGACGGTGCGGCGCTCGGCGTCGGCGAGCTCGGCAACGGCCAGGTCTTCGTCAAGGTCATCGATGTTTCGGGCGGTCCGGGAGCCGTGCCGGCCGCCGTCTGCGCCGCCAAGGCGCGCAATTCGGTGCTGCTCATCAGCTACGCTTCGCCTGCGGTCACGTCGGCGATCGCCGCCATGCCCTCCGACCAGCGCCCGCCGCTCGTCAACCTTGGCGATGACGTTCCGGCAACCACCGGCAATGTCTACAACTTCGCCTCGGATGAACTCGACAGCGCGCTCGAAGGCATCCGCGCGGCTGCCGCGGGCGGCCACAAGAAGGTGATGGTTTTCGCTCCGAGGGATTTTCCCCCCGCATATGAGACCCGGCTCGCGGATGCCATCCGCGCAGGCGGAGGCGCCTATGTCGGGATCGCGCGTTATGACCTCAGCGATGCCGCCGCCGCCGATGCGGTGCAGAAATCGAAGGCTCAGCTGCAGCAGGCCGATACGGTCGTTGTCCTCGGCAAGAGTGTCATCGTGCCGACGATCGCGGGCGCGATCAAGGCAAGCGGCCAGACAAACCTCGCTCTCGTCGGCACCAGCGCCTGGCCGTCGCAGGCCTATGGCGATCCAGCCGTCGCGGGCGCCATGATCGCCATGGTCGAGCACGATGATGCAAGCCTGATCGCCGATCGCTACAAGCGCCACTATAGCCGCACGCTTTCGACGGACGCTGCCTATGGCTACGATTCCGTCGCCATCGCCGCCGGCATCATCCGCGTGAAGGGACCTACCGGCCTTACTGCCGAGAACCTGACGAGCAAGACCGGCTTTCGCGGCGTAACGGGGCTTTTCCGGCTGAGCCCCGGCGGCAATGTCGAACGCAAGCTCAGCCTCTACACGATCAACGGCGGCAAGCTGAACCTGCTGAGTGCCGCGCCGAAGTCGTTTTAGGACCGTCGGGCAGTTCGGGTCCCGGCCTCATTCCTGAACGGGGACAGGTAGTCGTGCCACCGTTTAAGGCGATGCTGCTCATCAACGTCTCGCAACAGCCGCCCCATCATTGACCAGAGGCAAAAACAAAAGGCGGCGCCGAAACGCCGCCCCATATCATTGCTCCTGCGATCTCACTTCGCGTTCAGGAATTCGCCCACTTCGAGCAGGCTGAACTCGTTGTTGTCAGCCTTGTCGACTGCGCGGCCGGCCGAGAAGGGGAGATTGTTGTCGTTGCCGATGATGATGTGGGTGGCATCGACGCGGTCGACATTTTCGATCGTGACGAACGGCATGTCGTAGATGCCATCGCTTGTTTCCAGCCTTCTTCTTGTTGTCCGGATCCTGCGATGTTCAGGAGATCGATATAGCCGATCTTGCGCACGGCCTTGCCGGCATTGGCATCATTGAACTCGATCTTGTAGACGCGCTTGAGCTTCGGCCGGAGCTTCGAAGCAATCCGGCTTCGGGCTGCTTCGGATCGGCGCAGGCCTTGTCCTTGGTGCCAGCGCCGTTGTCGCGCTCGATCACGAGGGCAGTGGTGTCGTCCAGCATGTTGAAGTCGCCGATCGAAGCGCCCTTGTCCTCGAACGGATAGAGCCAGCTGCGGCCGGTCCACTTCTTGGACGCGACGTCGAATTCGATGATGCGGATGCGCGGTGTGGCCATCGACCGATTCCATCTTGCCGTCATCCTGGTAGAGCGGGCCTTCCAGCAGGCCGTAGAGCTTGGAGCCGTCCTTCGACATGGCGAGGCCTTCGAAGCCGCCGGAGCGCTTCAGGTTGAACGCCGGCATCGGCTTGGCAGTCGGATTGGCCGGCAGCTGGATGAGCGGGTTGTCGGGCGACATGACCGGCTTGTCGTCGACCGTCGTGGCGATGACGTCGGTCAGCGGCCGTCGGTGTCGAACTTCAGGAGATAGGGACCGAACTCTTCGCCGAGCCAGAATCCGTCGGCAACCGGCTGAATGGATTCGATGTCGAAATCCGCGCCGGTCAGATAGCGCTTGTCGGCACCTTCGAGGACGATCGGGAAGGGGGCGATTCTTGTTCGGGTCGGAGAGGAAGACGTTCTTCAGGACTTCGACCTTGTCGGCGTCCCAATCGAACTTCAGCTGATGCAGGAAGAGCATCGAGTCGGAAGAGTTGGACTTGGCGCCGAAGCCGTTGTCGGAGAGCTCCAGAACGTACCGTCGGACATGGACTTGATGCCGGAGAAGCCCTGCATCGGCTGGCCATCGAACGGCAGCTTGACGTCGGTGACGCGCTGGCCGTCCTTGCCAGGAACGGTGCCGAGAGCTTCGGTGCGCTTGCGATCCGGCGTCGTGAACTTGCCGGAAGTCTTCAGGAAGGCCGGGGCATCGGCCGGAGCCGGGACGATGGTGTTGGCAGGCAGGATCGCATGGCCGGCGAGCTTGGCCTGAAAGGCCTGCTGTCGGCGTAAGCAAAGGTCGCAATCAGGAACGAAAGAGACACGGAAGTGAAAAGAGCAGTTTTCATGAATCCCCAGAGCAATGAATTGGCGGTTTCGCTTAGCAGGGCATTGATAACGCCGAATTGACGGTCTGGATGAAGCTTTGGTGACGCATCCGATGCGGGCAGTGCCCTGGACCAGCGCCATGACGCCCAGTCCCTGGCCGCGGCCCTTGACCGCATGGACGCCAGATCCTCGATGTCGATCATTTCGGGCAACGTCATGCGTTGTGCAAGCTCGCTCGAAATCAGCACCGGCCGGTTCAGCGTCTTGCAAAGGCCCTCAAGCCTTGCGGTCGTATTCACCGTGTCGCCGAAATAGGTGATCTTGTGGTGGTCGACGCCGATTTCCGCCGTGATGACGAACCCGCCGTGAAGTGCTGCGCGCAGGCGGGGCACCTGTCCATATTGCTTCAGCCAGCTTCCCGCATCGGCCTCGATGTCGGTCGAGGATGTCGAAGATGCAGCGTACGCAGCGGCGCATCCTTGAGTCCGCGCGCGAGCGGCCACGTGACGATCGCGGCATCGCCGACATAGTCGTCGATCGCGCCCTTGTTGCGTCGCACCGGTTCGGCGAAAGCGGCAAACAGGGAGTTCAGCAATTGCTGCGCACGAAGGTCGCCATGCTTCTCGGCGAAGGAGGTCGAATTGGCGAGGTCGATGAAGAGGAAGACGCGCTCCTCCTTGACCGGATTGCGGTAGCGGCTGATCAGCATGCTGAGTGAAAACGTCGCGCCCGAGCAGCTCGCGCACACGCAGGACGAAGACGATGACGGCGCAGACCGCCAGTGCATAGAGGAAGACATTGAACGGCATGATCAGCACGTCGGCCATGGACGAGGGCTTGAGCAGCCCGAGCGCCGATAGCAGCAAGCCCGCCAGCGCATATCCGATGCTCATCAGGATTTCGTAGATCACCAGGACCGAGATGATGAAGGCGACTGCTGGAAGTTTCTGGAGCCGCCGGTGAAGGGTGCGCAGGAAGACTTTCCGCTCGAAGGCCAGGATCGGCATGCCGACGAGAACCGCAAAGACTGCACCGATGACAAGCGGTTCGCCGGGATAAACGACGACGCCATAGACCACGCCACTCGCAGCCACGATAGCCGTTATGAGGAGCCAGATCAGCGCTGGAAAAATTTCTCTCATGACATGCGGCCTGCTTGGACATTTGCGTGCATTTTTCCACGCAAGCCGCTTCGGTCAAGCGATTTCGGGGCCGGATCAGAGACCGGCAGCCATCAAAGCGAAACGGTATCCACTTTCTTGCCGACGAAACGAAGTCCAATCTCGCCCTTGATGAGTTGCAGCGCAGGCGCGCCGAACAGCTCGCGGCGCCAGCCGTGAAGCGCCGCGACCTCGGCTTTCTCGCCCTCCGCCGCAATCTTGTCGAGGTCGTCGCTGTTGGCGATGACTTTCGGCGCAACGCCGTGCTTCTCGGAGATCAGCTTCAGCAGGACCTTGAGCAGTTCGGACTGCAGCGGCGGCGCCTTCCGGCGCCTGCGTGTGGCGCGGCACATGCGGCATTTCCGCCTTCGGCAGGGCAAGCGCCGTATTGACGGCTTCGAGAAGCGCGCTGCCGCCAGCGGAACGCTCCCAACCCTTTGGAATCGTGCGAAGGCGGCTCAGCGCCTCGGCATCCTTCGGCTGCTGCTGGGCGATCTCGTAGATCGCGTCGTCCTTCAGGACGCGCGAACGCGGCACGTTGCGGGAGCGCGCCTCGCGCTCGCGCCAGGCGGCGACATATTTGAGGATTGCGAGCTCCTGCGGCTTGCGCAGCCGCATCTTCAAACGCTGCCACGCATCGTCGGGATGCAGGTCGTAGGTTTCGCGTGCTTCGAGAATGTCCATCTCTTCCGAGAGCCAGGACGAGCGGCCTTCGCGTTCGAGTTCGGCCTTGAGATAGAGATAGACGTCGCGCAGATGCGTGACATCGGCCAGCGCATAGTCGAGCTGCTTTTCGGAAAGCGGCCGGCGGCTCCAGTCCGTGAAGCGCGATGACTTGTCGATCTGCACGCCTCTTGATCCGGCTGACGAGCTGGTCGTAGGACACGCTGTCGCCGAACCCGCAGACCATGGCGGCGACCTGCGTGTCGAAGATCGGATGCGGGATCAGCCCGCCGCGATGGAAGATGATTTCGATGTCCTGACGCGCCGCATGGAAGACCTTCAGCACATCCGTATTGGCCATCAGCTCGAAGAAGGGTGCGAGATCGATGCCCTTCGCCAGCGGATCGACAAGGACCTCCGTCGTCGGGCTCGCCATCTGTATCAGGCAGAGCTCCGGCCAGAATGTCGTCTCGCGCAGGAATTCGGTGTCGATTGTAATAAATTCAGACTTGGCCAGCTCTTTGCAGGCGGCCGCCAAATCGGCGGTTGTTTCGATCATGTCAATTCATTCGCAAGGAAAAGGTCGATTAATCTTCCTTCTCCTTTACGCGGGATATGTCAATACGTGGAGGGCTCTTGAGCAGGGCCTTATTCGCCGGGATGTATTTTGTGCTTCCGCTGTCGCTCGTTCCGCGTGGCGTAAAGCGCTATGACGCCCAGCAGCAGGCCGCCGGCCGGCATAATCAGAAAATTGATGAACTGATCAATCGTCATGCCGCAAGCCTTTCAGCACTCTCCTCGCCATGAAATGTAATGCACCGGACGCGCAAAGACAACTTAGCGCTGCGGCGCCGGTTACCAAGGGAGAGCCGACCGCGCCATTCAAGTTCGTAATCGTCGGGGCGAATGAGCCAACCGCGAAAACTGCGATCGCTATCCCATTCAAATAAGCAGCAGTTAATTTCGTTCGCTCGTTCTGGATAAAGCTCATGAGGCTGGTCGCTGAAATTGGGCTACGCGCAATCACATACAATCTAGGCGTTCAGCAGGCAACTCCTCAAACAACCCGCACATAGCTCGTCATTCCCGTCTTCTGGTGCTCGATGATGTGGCAATGCAGCAGCCAGTCTCCGGGATTGTCGGCCACGAAGGCGAGCTGCACCTTTTCGTCGGGCTGAATAAGATAGGTATCCGAAACGAGCGGCATCACCTCGCGCGTCGAGGACGAAATGACGGTGAAGCTCATGCCGTGCAGGTGGATCGGGTGCAGGTGCGGCGTCACGTTCTCGAGCTGGAAGATGTAGCTTTTGCCAAGCTTCAGTTCGGCGAGAGGGGCCGTCGGATCGGGCGTATCCCCCGGCCACGGCACCTTGTTGATCGCCCAGAAACTGTAGCCGAGCGTGCCGCAGATGCTCTCGACGGGCGCACTTTCCGCCGTGGCGCTAAGCACCAGCGGAATTTTTTCAGCCGAAGAAAGATCGGCTTGCGGGACCGGGTTTGAGGCAAGCGGTCCGAGATCGCCCGCATCGCGTTTCAGCGTTTGTCCAACGGCGCGCAGGCTGGCGATCGTCTTCGGCGTGGTTCCGCGGATATCCTCCAGCGTTGCAACCGCACCCTCCCTATCCGGCATCCGCACGGCAAGGTCCAGCCGCTGCCCGGGACCGATCTGCAGGAGTTCGAGCGGAAAGCGCTTCGGCACTGGGTTGCCGTCGATCGCAATGACGGTCGCCTCCGCCCCTTCCATCTTCAGGGAGAAGATCCGGGTGACATCGGTGATCGCAATCCGCAGCCGGACAAGGCCGCCGGCGGGCGCATCGTATTGCGGTTCCTGCTGCCAGTTTGCGGTGCGCACTGTCCCGTATGTGCCCGTCTTAGCCGCATCCCGCGGGCGGAAGGGGGCGATGAATTGCCCATCTCCGCCGAGCCGCCAGTCGCGCAGATTGAGCACGATTTCAGCATCGAATTGTGGGTCCGCCGGATCTTCGACGACGATCATGCCGGTCATGCCGTGGCCCATCTGGGTCAGCGTGTTGCAATGCGGGTGATACCAGAAGGTGCCGGCATCCGGCGGCGTGAAGGCATAGTCGAAGCTGTCGCCCGTATAGACGTAGGGCTGCGTCATGAACGGCACGCCGTCCATCTTGTTGTCGATACGCAAGCCATGCCAATGGATCGTCGTCGGCTCGTCGAGCGTGTTTGTGAGCCGTGCCGCATAGGGCTTGCCTTTGGTCATCCGCAGCACCGGCGGCATGCCGCCTTCGCCCCAGGTCATGATGTCCTTCGTGACACCGGCGTCGCTAATGCTGGCCGTCGTTTTCATTGCCTTCAGCACTTGCGGCTGCGGCTCCGCCCCTGCAAATCCGAATTTGCCTGCGGCGCCTATGCCGATGCCATAAGCGCCCGCGACGGCGGATGCCTTCAGCAGATTGCGACGGGTGAGAAGGGGCATGTCGAGGCTCCGCGAGAACGATACCGGCCCTCTTTAAAGTTGACTGTGAATTTCAGCAATATGGTGCGAGGGGCAAAACTGCCGCATGGCTTTTCGCGATGACGCGGTTGCACCACTGCCATAAACCCCTCGCAAACCACAGGCTCGGCGCGCCAACCCTTGACAAATCAGACCGTCCATGCGCTTGTCCGCCCGATTTTCTTGTCGGCGCTTGAGGGTGGATTTTGCCCTTGCAGCCGTCTCAGCAGATACCGGGAATTGAAATCATGCATCGCTACCGCAGCCACACATGTGCAGCGCTCCGCAAGTCGGATGTCGGCTCGACCGTCCGTATTTCAGGCTGGGTCCACCGCGTTCGCGACCATGGCGGCGTTCTCTTCATCGACCTTCGCGATCATTACGGCATCACGCAGGTCGTCGCCGATCCGGATTCTCCGGCGTTCAAGATGGCTGAAACCGTGCGCGGCGAATGGGTTATCCGCATCGATGGCCTCGTCAAGGCGCGTACGGAAGACACCGTCAACAAGGCGATGGCGACCGGCGAAATCGAGCTTTACGCGCAGGAGATCGAAGTTCTCTCCGCCGCCAAGGAACTGCCGCTGCCGGTCTTCGGCGAGCCGGACTATCCGGAAGACGTTCGCCTGAAGTACCGCTTCCTCGATCTGCGTCGCGAAACGCTGCACAAGAACATCGTCAAGCGCACGCAGGTCATTTCGGCCATGCGTCGCGAAATGGGCAATGTCGGCTTTACCGAATATTCGACGCCGATCCTGACGGCCTCTTCGCCGGAAGGAGCGCGCGACTTCCTGGTCCCGAGCCGTATCCATCCCGGCACCTTCTATGCGCTGCCGCAGGCGCCGCAGCAGTACAAGCAGTTGCTGATGGTCGCCGGCTTTGACCGCTATTTCCAGATTGCGCCGTGTTTCCGCGATGAAGATCCGCGCGCCGACCGCCTGCCGGGCGAATTCTACCAGCTCGACCTCGAAATGAGCTTCGTCGAGCAGGAAGACGTCTGGAACACGATGGAGCCGGTCATCCGCGGCATCTTCGAGGAATTCGCCGAAGGCAAGCCTGTCACCCAGAAGTTCCGCCGCATCCCGTATGACGACGCGATCCGCATGTACGGCTCGGACAAGCCGGACCTGCGCAACCCGATCGTCATGGAAGCGGTGACCGAGCACTTCGCCGGCTCCGGCTTCAAGGTCTTCGCCAACATGATCGCATCGAATCCGAAGGTCGAGGTCTGGGCAATCCCGGCCAAGACCGGCGGCAGCCGCGCCTTCTGCGACCGCATGAACGCCTGGGCGCAGAGCCAGGGCCAGCCCGGCCTCGGCTACATCTTCTGGCGCAAGGAAGGTGACAAGCTCGAAGGCGCCGGTCCGCTTGCCAAGAACATCGGCGAAGAGCGCACGGATGCGATCCGCAACCAGCTCGGCCTCGATGACGGCGACGCCTGCTTCTTCGTAGCCGGGCGAGCCGGACAAGTTCTACAAGTTCGCAGGCGAAGCGCGCAACCGCGCTGCCGACGAGCTGAACCTCATCGACCGCGACCGTTTCGAGCTCTGCTGGATCGTCGACTTCCCGTTCTACGAATGGAGCGAGGAAGAAAAGAAGATCGACTTCGCGCACAACCCCTTCTCGATGCCGCAGGGCGGCCTCGACGCGCTGCAAGACCAGGATCCGCTGACGATCAAGGCCTACCAGTACGACGTCGTCTGCAACGGCTTCGAGATCGCCTCCGGCTCGATCCGTAACCAGTAGCCGGAGATCGATGGTCAAGGCCTTCGAACTGACCGGCAAGTCGCCGGCGGAGGTCGAGGAGCAGTTCGGCGGCCTCTACCGCGCCTTCCAGTACGGCGCACCGCCGCATGGCGGCATGGCGTCCGGCATCGACCGCATCGTGATGCTGCTCGTCGGCGCGAAGAACCTGCGCGAAATCACGCTGTTCCCGATGAACCAGCAGGCACAGGATCTGCTGATGGGCGCGCCGACCCCGGCAACGCCGACGCAGCTGCGCGAACTGGCGATCCGCCCGATCCCGCCGGCGAAGAAGGACTGAGTTCCTCTTCGACACAGATCTAAAAAGCCCGGCAC
>CAWIRO010000025.1:0-49579 GCA_963838565.1 uncultured Alphaproteobacteria bacterium | reverse complement strand
TATCGCTATGCGTCTGCGCGGCAAGCACAAGGCTACCTTTACCCCTCACGTTGACGACGGCGACAACGTTATCGTCATCAACGCTGACAAGGTCGTATTCACCGGCAAGAAGTACTCCGACAAGGTCTACTACTGGCACACCGGTTATGCCGGCGGCATCAAGGAGCGTACCGCTCGCCAGATCATCGAAGGCCGCTTCCCGGAGCGCGTCCTCGAGAAGGCCGTCGAGCGCATGGTTCCGCGTGGCCCGCTCGGTCGTCGCCAGATGAAGAACCTCCGCGTTTACGCCGGTTCCAACCATCCTCATGAAGCACAGCAGCCGACCGTCCTCGACGTCGCCAAGCTGAACAAAAAGAACGTAAGGAGCGCCTAAGAATGGCTGACCTCTCCTCCCTGAAGGATCTCGGCACGTCTTCCGAAGCTGCTGCTCCGGTTCACGTCCGTAAGGTCGACTCGCTTGGCCGTTCCTACGCGACCGGCAAGCGCAAGAACGCCGTTGCGCGCGTTTGGATCAAGCCGGGCTCCGGCAAGATCGTCGTCAACGGCAAGGAATTCACGGAATACTTCGCACGTCCGGTTCTGCAGATGATCCTGCGTCAGCCGATCGTTGCTGCTGCCCGTGACGGCCAGTTCGACATCGTCGCAACGGTTGCCGGCGGCGGTCTTTCCGGCCAGGCCGGTGCCGTTCGTCACGGTGTCTCCAAGGCCCTCACCTACTTCGAACCGGGCCTGCGCTCGGTCCTGAAGAAGGGTGGCTTCCTGACCCGCGACAGCCGCGTCGTCGAGCGTAAGAAGTACGGTAAGGCCAAGGCCCGCCGTTCGTTCCAGTTCTCCAAGCGTTAATCGCTTCGGAATACGGATTTGGGGAAGGCCGGGTTTTGCCCGGCCTTTTTCGTTGATCATGTCCCTCTGAAATCAAGAGCGGCGACATCACCGTCGCGGCGCCCGACACCGCCGTCACTCCCCCTTATGGAAATAGGCCTCGAGGCGATAGCCGTCCGGGTCGATGATGAAGGCAGCATAGTAGAACTGCCCGTAGTCCGGCCGAATTCCCGGTTGCCCGTTATCCTCGCCGCCGTTTGCCAGGCCCGCCGCGTGAAAGGCATCGACAGCCGCTTCGCTGGGAGCGACGAAGCAGAAGTGCAGGCCGGATCCTCGATCCGCTGGAACCGGTCTTTCGACCTGGCTCACCCAGAAGCGTGCTCTGTCTTCGCCATAGCCTATCGTATTGTCGAAATTGGACAGGCGCTCATAGCCCAGCGGGGTCAGAGCAGCATCGTAGAACTTCCGCGCCCGCTCGAGGTCTTTGACGCCAATCGACACATGATCGAACATGAAGGAGCACTCCTCTTGTTGCTCGCCTGCGGCAACGTTGATCGACAACGCCGACGCTTCGCAAACCGCCGGAGCAACAAGCTAAAGCTTATGATGGAAAGTCTCAAGTCAGCAAACCGGTGGATCGCGGCACCAGTAAGAAGACCGGATGTCTTAGGCGGGAGGCTCAGATCGGCAGTTCGGTCGTCGACTTCAGTTCGCGCAGGACAAAGCTGGAAACCACGTTGCGGACATGCGGATTGCGCATCAGGTGGCGGGTCATGAAAGCCTCGTAGGCTTCGACGTCGCGCGCCCTGATCTTCAGCATGTAGTCGAACGTTCCCGACAGCGCATAGCACTCCATGATCTCCGGCCGCTCGCGCACGACGCTGCCAAAGGCTTCGATCGCCTCCTCGTGGTGGTCCTCCAGCGTCACATGGGCGATGATGCAAAGCTTGAGGTCGAGTTTTGCCGGATCGAGAAGAGCAACCCGCTTGCGGATGACGCCCTCGGCCTCCAGTTCCTGCATCTTGCGCCAGGCGGTGCTTTGCGACATGCCGGCCTTCTCCGCCAGCTCGGCGAGCGATGAACCGTCTCCAGTCTGCACGAGTTGCAGAAGCTTGCGGGCGGCTTTCAAGTTTTCTTTCATCTTCGCCCCTCCTCCCGGATTATTCTCCCATTTTCCAACCATAATCCGGCAATCCTGAAATGTTTACCCGCATTTTCGGGGATATAATGGTGATCCGGCAGCCGGCGGCTGGAGTACCCCGGCTCATTGGACGTAACGACGGGAGGCCGCTCATGACCAAGGAAAGCACCTATACGGCGAACCTGCCGGATGCGGAGGGCATCTATCACTACACAGAAGAAGAGGACCAAATCTGGAGCGAGCTCTACCAGCGCCAGATGACGCTGCTGGCCGACAAGGCCTGCCGCGAATATCTGGACGGCGCGAAGCACGCTCGGGCTGAAGCCGGACAAGGTTCCGCAGCTTCGTGATGTCAATCGCCGCCTCAACGAAACCACCGGCTTCGGCGTGGAAGGCGTCCCGGCCCTCATCCCGCCGTCGCGCTTCTATGAATTGCTGTCTCAGGGCAAGTTTCCGCTGGCGACGTTCATCCGCCGCCGCGAGCACATCGACTATATCGAGGAGCCGGATATCTTCCACGAGGTCTTCGGCCACTGTCCGCTGCTGACCAACCAGAGCTATGCCAATTTCGTTCGCCGCTTCGGCGAGAAAGCCGTCGGGCTTGGCAAGGGCTATTCCTGGCATCTGTTCCGGATTTTCTGGTTCACGGTCGAGTTCGGCCTGATCGATACGCCGCAGGGACGCCGCTGCTTCGGCGCCGGCATCGTCTCCTCTCCCAACGAGACGCGGGCGGCAATGGAAGGCAAGGAATGCGAATTCCGGCCCTTCGATCTGATGACGGTGCTGAGAACCCCCTACCGCATCGATATCGTCCAGCCGATCTACTACGTCATCGACAGCTTCGCGCAGTTGGAAACGATCATCGAGGAGGATATCGGCGCCCGCATCAACGAGGCCAAGGCTCTCGGCGACTTCCCGCCGACGTTTGAAGCCAAGGCTTCCTGATCGCGTCAAGCTTTCTTGATCAGCTCAATTCTGTCGCGAGTTGATGTTAGCTTGGTCGTCCGCGCTTAGACGCGCAAGCCAGAGGAGGCAAGGATGACCAAGCTCGCACTGTATGTCGAACTGAAAGCCAGGTCCGGCAAGGAAGACGAAGTCGCGGAATTTCTGAAGAGCGCCCAAGCGCTTGTCGCGGCCGAACCCGAAACGATCGCCTGGTTTGCCGTGCGCTACGATCATAATACGTTCGCGATTTTCGACGCTTTCAACAATGAAGCCGGCAGGCAGGCCCATCTGAACGGCAAGGTAGCGGCTGCCTTGATGGCGCGTGCGGAAGAACTGTTTGAAACGCCACCGCAGATCAAGAACCCGGAGGTTCTGGCGGACCGGCTGCCCGGTTGACGTTCGCCGGACGATAGGCCGGCGCCGCCCGGCCTTTTCCTTCTCCCGCTTTCTTGAAGTCCATCGCCGATCCGCTTAGTTGATCCAGCCACTCAGAGGAGCAAATCTTGGCGACCAAGTCGATCGATCACGCCTTCACGGCAACCAGTCTCACCTCCGCCGCCACCGATCCGACCTTTGCCGGAGCGCTTTCCTTCATGCGGCGCCGGTTCACCAAGGATCTGAGCGGCGCCGACGCCGTCGTGTGGGGCGTTCCCTTCGATGCGGCGACCTCCAACCGGCCGGGAACGCGCTTCGGGCCGCAGGCGATCCGCCGCGCCTCGGCGATCTTCGACAACGATCCGCAATATCCCTTCAACCGCGATCTCTTTGCCGAAATGGCGGTGATCGATTACGGCGACTGCCTGCTCGACTACGGCAATCACCAGGAGACGCCGGCGGCGATCGAGCGGCAGGCGAACGCGATCCTCGACAGCGGTGCTTTCCTGCTGACGCTCGGCGGCGATCACTTCGTGACATGGCCGATCCTGAAGGCGCATGCCGCCCGGCACGGCCCGCTGGCGCTGGTGCAGTTCGACGCGCATCAGGATACCTGGCTCGACGACGACCGGCGCATCGACCACGGCTCCTTCGTGGCGCGCGCCGTCCGCGAAGGTATCATCGATCCGGATCGCTCGATCCAGATCGGCATCCGCACCCATGCGCCGGAGGATTTCGGCATCCGGATTCTCTACGGCCATGAGGTCGAAGAGATGAGTGCCGCCGAGATCGCATCGACGATCATCGCGCACACCGAGGGCGCGCCGTCCTATCTCACCTTCGACATCGACTGCCTCGATCCGGCCTATGCGCCGGGCACCGGCACGCCGGTTGCGGGCGGACCGTCGAGCGCCAAGATCCTTTCGGTCCTGCAGCGCCTGCAGCAGCTCGATATCCGCGGCGCGGACGTCGTCGAGGTCTCGCCGCCCTACGATCATGCGGATATCACTGCCATTGCAGGGGCGACGGTCGCGATGTATATGCTGGGGCTCCGCGCCGAGAGGCGCGCGGCGGCACGCTAAGCCGTTATCAAACTGATTCAACTTCATGGCAGACTGATTCCGGAAGCAATCCGAACTCATTGAAAGCGCAGGATTATCATGGCACCGAAAATCTTCATCGATGGCGAACACGGCACGACGGGTCTGCAGATCCGCACGCGCATGGCCGGCCGCCGCGATGTCGAGCTTCTGTCCATTCCCGAAGCCGAGCGCCGCAATGCCGCCATGCGCGAGGACATGCTGAACGGCGCCGATATCGCCATCCTCTGCCTGCCCGACGATGCCTCGAAGGAAGCGGTGCAGATGGTTTCGGGCAACAACAATGTCCGCGTCATCGACACGTCGACGGCCTTCCGCGTCAATCCCGGCTGGGCCTACGGCTTTGCCGAAATGGACAAGGAGCAGGCCGAGAAGATCAAGGCGGCCCGCTTCGTCGCCAATCCCGGCTGCTACCCGACGGGCGCGATCGCCCTCATCCGGCCGCTTCGCGCCGCCGGCATCCTGCCGGACGGCTATCCCGGTCACCGTCAACGCGGTCTCCGGCTATACCGGCGGCGGCAAGCAGATGATCGCGCAGATGGAAGACCCGAGCCGCGACGGACGCGATCACTGCGCCGCATTTCCTCTATGGCCTGCCGCTCACGCACAAGCATGTGCCCGAGATGAAGATCCATGGCCAGCTCGACCGCGCGCCGATCTTCTCGCCTTCCGTCGGCAAGTTCCCGCAAGGCATGATCGTGCAGGTGCCGCTGCATCTCGACGATCTTTCGGGCAATGCGACGCTCGAAAGCATCCACGCGGCTCTCACGGCCCATTATGCCGGCCAGGATATCGTCACGGTCGTTCCGCTCGAGGAAAGCCGCGCGCTTGCCCGCATCGATGCCGTCGAGCTTGCCGGCAAGGACACGATGAAGCTCTTCGTGTTCGGCACGCCGGGCGCTGGCCAGGTCAACCTCGTGGCGCTGCTCGACAATCTCGGCAAGGGCGCCTCAGGGCGCGGCTGTCCAGAACATGGATCTGATGCTGGCCTCGTAAAGCCTTTCGGCGTCTTGGCGGCATAGCGGTCGATCCGCTTTCGGCCAGCATGCCGAATACGATACTCATTGCGCCGGGCTATGCGAAGGAGAGTACGCTCGGGCTCACCTGCTTCTGCTCATCGCCGCGTCTGGCGTCGGCATACCGGCGCTCGACGAATCTTGCGGTAAAAACGCGGCTATCCGGGCGATAGGATTGGACCCGGCCTTGCCCCGCGGCCTGTGAAGTGCCAACGCTGCGGGCCGCTCAATCCCTTTCCGCGATCACCGTCTCGCGCGGAAACTCGCCGTAGAAGCCGCGCCAGTTGGCCACCGCGAACCCGAAGACGACCAACGCGCCTGCCTGGTGCAGGAGAGCCAAGTGCAGCGGCACCTGCATGAGAAGCGTGGCGATGCCGATCGCCGCCTGCAGCGTCACGAGCGCAAAGAGCAGGACGGCGCGGCGGGCGTGGGTGGTTTGAGGCGCGGCGCGGAGCGCGATCACCATGTTGATGAAGGTGAGCGCAAAGAGCGTGTAGGCGCCGAGACGATGGATGAACTGCACGGTCTTCGGATTTTCGAAGAAATTGATCCAGGCGGGCTGCTGGATGAGAAGATCGGACGGGATGATCGCGCCATCCATCAGCGGCCAGGTATTGTAGGAGAAACCGGCATCGAGGCCGGCGACCAGCGCGCCGAGATAGATCTGGAAGAGCGAGAAGACCGCAATCACGGCGGCCCAGGTGCGCGAGCTTTTGGCCGGCGCCGGGTCGTCCGAATGCGGAGAGAGGCCGCGCATGATCCACATGCAGGCGGCAAAGATCAGGCAGGCCATGACGAGATGCGTCGCAAGCCGGTACTGGCTGACGTCGGTGCGGACTCGGAAAGGCCCGAAGAGACCATCCACCAGCCGATGAAACCCTGCAGGCCGCCGAGCGCCAGAATGCCGGCGAGCGGCCAGCGCAGCCGCTTCTCGATCCGGCCGGTCAGCCAGAAATAGATGAGCGGCAGAGCGAAGATGACGCCGATGCCGCGGGCGATCAGCCGATGCGCCCATTCCCACCAGAAGATGCCCTTGAACTCCTCGACCGTCATGTCGCTGTTCAGCTGCTGGAATTCGGGAATGCGCTGGTAGAGCCTGAACTCCTCCTCCCATTCGGCGGCAGTCAGCGGCGGGATGACGCCATGGATCGGCTGCCATTCCGTGATCGAGAGGCCGGAATTGGTGAGCCGCGTCGCGCCGCCGACGAGCACGAGACAGAAGAGTGCGAGCAGCACGAAGCCGAGCCAGAGGCGCAGCGCACGGCGGTTCCGGTCCTGCTTGCGGACCTCGCTCAAGATCGCCTGTTCCGTGGTCAAGTTCGCGACGGCCATGACTGCTCCTTCTTTCCGGCAGTTGATTTGCCCCACCGGCTCATGCAAAACAAGCCCCGAACCTTTGCGGCATGCCGTCGCGCCGGTTCGAACCATCCAGTCCGGAAGATAATCATGCCCGTCCGCCTGCGCAAATTCATCGGCACGATCCTCATCGTCGTTCTCGTGCTTCTTTATGCGCTGCTGGCGAACACGATCGCGGTCGCAACGCTCGGCGACGCGCCGTGGTGGGCCCACCTTCTCTATTTCTCGCTCACGGGCCTGCTCTGGGTTCTGCCGGCAATGCTGATCATCAAATGGATGGCCGGTCCGACGGCAGAAGTGAGAGGCGTTAACGCCGGAATAACCGTGATCCGCGGAAAAGCCGACTGCACCACTTCCGCTTAAGCCAAATGAAGTCGCTCGTCCGTTATGCTTCCGGCCAAGCCATCTTGACCGGAGAAGACGCGTGCAGACGCAAAAGCTCGATGCCCATCAACAGCCGCTCGACGACGCGGGGAAAGCCGATGCGAGCATTTCGAGCCTCCGGTCGTCTGAGCACGAAACTCGCGATCGCCGAACTCGAGGTCGAAGTCTTCGATACGATGGCTCCGCTGGAAAAGGATTGGCGCGCGTTGGAGCGGGACAGTCTGGCGTCGCTCCATCAAGGCTACGACTGGTGCAACGCATGGGTCAGCGCCTACCGGCGGCCGCTCGCCATCCTGCGCGGAACCTGCCACGCGCGAAACGGCTTTCATCCTCCCTGTCGAAATCGTACATTCCCACGGCGTGCGGATCGCGAAATTCATCGGCGCCGATCACAGCAACATCAATACCGGGCTTTTTTCGACACGCTTTCTGACAGGCATCGACAGTCTCGATCCCCGCCGCTTTGCCGAAAGCCTTCGACACGCGCTTCGCGGGAGGGCCGATCTGCTGCTTTTGCAGAACATTCCGCTGGAATGGCGCGGCCGGAAGAACCCGCTCGGCCTACTGCCCACGGTGCAGAACCAGAACCATGCCTATCAGCTGCCGCTGCTTGAAAACTTTCGAGACGACGCTCAAGCAACTGAACGCCAAGAGCCGCCGAAAGAAATTTCGCGTTCAGTCGAAGCGGCTCGAGGCCCTAGGCGGCTTCGACTATATTGACGGCGGACCGTCGAGCGAACAGCACGCCTTTCTCGACCAGTTCTTTGCGCAGAAGAGCCGAGCGCTTCAGGGCGCTCGGGCTGCCCGACGTCTTTGCGGATGAGCGAAACGCGGGCCTTCCTGCACGGTCTGATCGATATTGCGTAGACGGCGACGACTTCGGACTCCAGATGCACGCGATCCGCCTGAAGGGCGAGAATGAAGGACATATCGCCGCGCTATCCGGCATCTCGCGCAAGGGCGATCATGTGATCTGCCAGTTCAGCTCGATCGACGAGCGCCTGGCGGCGGAAGCAAGCCCGGGCGAATTCCTCTACTGGCAGATGATTTCCGGCATGCATGGAAAGGGCGTCGCGCTGTTCGACTTCGGCCTCGGCGATCAGATCTACAAGCGTTCCTGGGCGCCGGTCGAAACCGGATCACCACGATGTGGTGCTGCCGGTCTCCCGGATCGGAAGCATCGCAGGCTTGGCGCACCGTGCGATCACACGCAGCAAGGCCACCATCAAGGCCCGCCCCGGCCTGTATAAATTCGCCCAGCGCATCCGGGCAAAGATCGGGAGCTAGGTGGTGCAATCGCGCATAGTCCACCAGTCGTGTTAAAAGCCGCTAGAATCGGGAAGCCTTCGCTTGGATGCCGATCGACCCTCACAAACAGCGCGACCTAGGCGCGCCGTTTTGGGCGCACCTATTTCGTGACATGGTCAATTAGGAAATCAAAGAAGTCGCTATAGCGCGTCGGAATGCGTGCTGCACCATCGAGAAGGGTTATAGCGTGCCCGTTTTTTTTGGCGGCCTTCTCAAATCCAGCCCCGAATTTCGGACTATGAACGAGCGACATATGATCGGTTGACTGGTCCTGCAACCCTTTGGAATACAAAAGCACGATTGGAGGCGAGTTCGCGCCCACCAAATATGAGGGCGACAGCGCCATGATTGCATCGAGGAACTTACTCCGCTGCGTCAGAAATGACTGAAAATCAGCCTCCGGCAGGCCAAAGGCATGTCCGCCGTAGTTGATCGACGGGCTGACCCAATCGCGCATTTCCAAGGGATCGATAGTGGTTTGCGCATCGATTCCGCCGACAGCCTTGATCGGTGAAGAGTGCTCCTTCTCGACGGACAACGCGAGCCAAAGTGCATTGAATCCGCCCGCTGAATCGCCCCATACGGCAAGCCGTGTGTTGTCGACACCCATGCTCCTTCCATTCTTCAGGAGGTATTGGTAGGCAGATCTGGTGTCATCGAGCGGGGCCAGCACAGGCGGGAATATCCCGTCGCGTTTTGCCTCGATCAGATTGCGATAGTTGATAGCGACTACCGCGGCTCCCTTCGACACCATGTAATCTATTGTATCGTCGGTAAGAAATTTCTTGTCGCCGTTCCACCACCCGCCGCCGTGGACATAGATGATCGCCGGAAAAGGTCCCTCGCCGGGCGGCTTGTAGAGATCCATTCGATTGCTGGGATCGGCTCCATAGGCGATGTCCTTAAAGTCCCTGTGCTCGGCATCGGACGAAGCGAGGAGAACGTACCATCCCGGACTCACCCAGAAAGACACCAGTCCGGCCAGTGCCACCGCCGCGGCAATGCGTCCAATTACTCCAGAAATCACGCTATATGTCTCACAATTTGCCATCTGCATGATGGGTATAAATATTTTCATAGACAACATAACATCAGTATGAAATATAAAAATGCCTTAAATCAATTCAAATCTATATTCTTTCTACTACTAGTCTGGAGCGATGACAGTCTGAGGCATGAAGAAAACACATTATTATGCAATAGATCTAATCAGAATTTATGCTGCCGTACTGGTTCTTCTGTACCATTTCGCGACATTCGAGCTGCCTGAAGCGGACGGGCACGTCTTCCCATTCCTCTGGTGCTTCGATGGGGTCGGCGATGTCGGTGTGGAAATCTTCTTCGTGATTTCGGGCTTCGTGATCTCCATGAGTGCCGAAGGCGCACGCGGCTTGGCGGGCGCCTTGCGTTTTATTCACCTGCGGGCTGTCCGAATTTTGCCGGCCCTGTGGATTTCCAGCCTTATCGCATTTGCGGCATTGTCGTTTGCGGGCGAAGACGTTGCGTCGCTGGTCCCACGGCTCATCCGCTCCTCGGTTCTTTCCCCAATCGGACCTTACGTCGATGGCGTCGTGTGGTCCCTCGTCGTCGAAGCGGTCTTCTATCTGATCGGTGGGGATTATCGATCGTCTTTGCGCCGCGTGTTCCTTTGGAAAGCCTCGCGAAAATCATTTGCGCCATAAGCACACTCTATCTCGTGGTCTGGTCCGTGGCATTTCTGCTCGACAAGGGATTATTCGCGGCGCTTTCGCGCTTTCCTTCGAAGGTTTTTCTCATGCGCTATGGCGTATTCTTCGCGCTGGGAATGTTGCTGTGGCTCAGGCTGCGCGGCAGTCGCTCCGTGACCGAAACCGGCGCACTCCTTCTCGCGGGTTTGATGTGCCTTGTCGAAATATTCGTTGGCAGGAATCTCTTGTGGGGGATCGGCACGGCAGCCGTCCTGCTCTGGCTGACGGCTGTAGGTCTCATGGTGCTGTGCATCGCCCATTCGGACACATTCGAAGCCCAACTCAGCGACCTCCAGCGGAAAATGGCCCGATATCTCGGGAACCTGAGTTACGCCCTATACCTCAATCATTCCACCCTCGGCCGCTCCATCGTGCAGTCGTTGGCCACGGCACTACCGCCCGCTTCGCCGGCTTCGATGAGCTTGCTGTTCTGCGCCTCGGTCTCTTGTGTGCTGCTGATTTCTTGCTTCGTCACGTCTGCTGAACGGCTCGTCAAAAAACCTTTCATGTTGCTGCGTGAGCCCCGGTTGCGATCGAACTAGAAGGCGGCAGTGCTGCCGCCTTTCGTGACCTCTGGCAATCGGGCCTCGCCATCTGCGCAACCTTTAGCATCGACATTCCGCCGGCGTCGTAGCGTAGGACCCAATTAGGCCGCGTGGCGTGACAGGTCCTCTACCACGGTCTCGCCGCCCGACATCAGCACGACGCGCTCGTAACCAGCCTTCTCGAATGCCGTCATCGCGAAGACGAACTCCTCTTCGATCACTTCCGGCATCGAAAGGATGATTTCGACATCCTTCCTGCGCGTCAGCCGCGAGACGCCGGCAACATCGGCCGCACCGCATTCGACGACCACGAGATCGTAGGCGGAGACGAGCGCATCGAGAAGCAGCGAAAGCCGGTCCGCGCCGCGCATCGCCTGGCGCACGTCGCTCGTACCTTGCGGGATCAGATGGGCATCGGAATAACGGTCGCCATGGATCGTATCGCCGAAAGCGGCAGCGCCGCAAAGCAGATCGGTGACGCCGGGCGCGTTCGGATCTTCCGCCATCAGTTCGGTCGGATAGCCGGAGCCGGTCATGTCGACGAGAACCACGCGCCGGCCGGCATCGGCGAGCCTGCGGGCAAGCGAAACGGTTGCGGCGGAGCCGTCGTCACCGGTCGGTGATATGGCGATCGCGAGCGGCGCTCGGCTGCCGATCAGATAGTCCGCGACCGAGCCGATCGAAGAACTCATTCTCATCTTCCAGAGGCGCAGGCGGCTCTGCAGACGCCTCTTCCGCCCGCTCTTCCTCGACGGGTGCTGAAAGCATGCTGGGCGTGACATCGCGCCTGGCTTTCGGCGCGGCGGCGACCTGTTGTTCGTCCTCGATCCGCGCCGCTCGGCATGACGCCGCCATCGACCGGGCGCAGGGCGCGGCCGCTGAAAAGCTCGGCGAGCATGATGACGATCGAGCTCATGATCAGCGTCGCCACGGCCGCAACGATGACGATCGGCACGACCTTCGGGAAATATGGATCGACCGGCTCGATGGCGCGCGAGACGATGCGGGCGTCCGCTGGGCTCGAATTCTTGTCGGCGCGGGAGGCGGCCTCGCGGTAGCGCACGAGATAGGTTTCGAGCAGCTGGCGCTGGGCGTTCGCCTCGCGCTGCAGCGCATTGAGGCCGACCTCGTCCTCGCCGGCCTGGGCGCTGTTTGCCTGCAACGTGCCGGACTGGCGCTCGAGCTCGGCTGGCGCGCAGATCGGCGACCTTCGCTTCGTTCTCGATGCTGGCCAGGATCTTCTGCGTTTCCTGGCGGATCTGCGTGCGTGATGTCGGCAAGCTGGGCGCGCAGGCTTTTCAGCCGCGGATGATTGTTGAGCAGCGTCGTGCTGCAGATCGGAGATCTGCGACTGCAGGCCGGATTCGGTCGCCTTCAGCCGCTGGATGGACTGCGAGGACATGATGTCGGGCAGCGTATCCGAAGCCTCGCCCGAGGCGAGAGCATTGCGCACCGCCTGGGCGCGCGCCTCCGCATTGGCCTTTTCGCCGCGCACGCGGGTAAGCTCGGCGGAAATATCGTTCAGTTGCTGGGTCGGAAAAGTTGCTGCCGCCTTGGTCGGCAGCAGGCCGTGCTGAGGCCCGGTATTCGGCAACCTTCTGTTCGGCGTCGCTGACCTTCTGGCGCAGGCTGTCGATCTCCGGCTCCAGCCAGCGGGTGGCCTCGGAATTGGAATCGAGCTTGGCGCCGCTCTGCGTCGACGAGATAGACATTCGCCATGGCATTCGGAATGCGCGGCGGCGAGCTTCGGGTCCTTCGACGTGAAGGTGATGCCGATGACGCGCGAACCGGGAACCTGATAGACCTGCAGGCGTTCGGTGAACGCGTCGATGACACGCTCTTCGGGCGGATTTTCGAGCGGGTTCTTCTTGAGATGCAGCGTCACCAGGATGTCGCTCATGCGCCGAGCCGTTGGCGGCATCGTCGAATTCCGGCAGGTCATAGAGCTTCTCGCTCGTTGATGACCTTCTTGATGAGATCGGCCGATTGCAGAAGCTGCACCTGGCTGGCGATGTTCAGTTCGTCAAGCAGCGGGCCGGCATTGCCGTCGTTCGACTGCTGGGTGTTGGCGAAAGCCGGTGCGCGCGGTTCGATGAGCAGACGCGTCTCGCCGCGGTATTGCGGCGACATCATCTTGGCGCCGGCAAAGGCGACGCCCGCCCCGATCAGCGTGATCGCCAGAACCCTCAGCCGGCGCGCCCAGACGGCGCGAACGAGCTGGCCGAGGTCGATGTCCACATCCTGATCACCGCGCTACGCCGGACATGCTCGTACTCCAAGCAACAAACATGGCGCGTAAGCGTAAACGACCATGGTAACCCAACGGTTAATGTTGACCGGACCCGAGCAAGCCATGGACTGATCGGGCGAAATCCAGAAAAATCACGCGCGCCTTTACCGGCATTAACCCTAACGGATTGATAACGGCGGCCATCGACTTCGTTTCCTGTGAGCATATGCGGATGCCTTTCGCCCAGCCCAAGACGCTTCTGGCCCTGAGCCTTGTCGCCATGACGGCGGCAATGAGCGGCTGCACCACCTATCAGCCCGCGCCGAAAGCCTTCAACGAGGCGACGATCCAGCCCTATACGCTCGACAGCGGCGACCGCCTGCGCATCACCGTCTTCGAACAGCCGAGCCTGACCAACACCTACACGGTCGATCAGGCCGGCTATATCGCCTTCCCGCTCGATCGGACAGGTGCCTGCGCGCGGCCGTACCCTGCCCGCAACTTTCGGGACAGATCGCCCAGAAGCTGCAGCAGGGCTATCTGCGCGATCCCGACGTGACGATCGAGGTCGACCGCTATCGCTCGGTCTTCATCATGGGCGAAGTCGGCCAGCCGGGCCAATATTCCTATGTGCCGGGCATGACCGTGCAGAACGCCATCGCCGTTGCCGGCGGCTTCACCGCCGCGCGCCAACCAGACGCATGGTCGACGTCACCCGCAAGATCAACGGACAGGTGCTGACCGGCCGCGTCAACATCTCCGACCCGATCATTGCCGGCGACACGATCTATGTCCGCGAACGGCTGTTCTGACGCTGATGGCAGAACAGAAGCCCCTCCGCATCATCCATTGCTTCAGGTCGCCCGTCGGCGGAATATTCCGCCATGTCCGCGATCTGGTCGAGGAGCACAGCAAGGCCGGGCCATGAAGTCGGCATCCTCTGCGACAGCTCGACCGGCGGCGAGCACGAGGACGCGCTTTTCGACGATATCCGTCCCTATCTCTCGCTCGGCCTGACGCGGATGCCGATCCGGCGCTCCATCGCGCCTCCGGATATCGGCGCAATATGGGAAACTTACAAGAAAATCAAAAGTTTGCGGCCGGATGTGCTGCACGGACACGGCGCCAAAGGCGGCGTGCTCGCGCGGCTTGTCGGCTCAGCCTTGCGGGTGAACAGGTATCGCGTTGCCCGCCTTTATACCGCGCATGGCGGAAGCCTGCACTATTCCCGCTCGTCGCTCACCGGACAGTTCGTGCTCCGGATGGAGCGGCTGCAGGAATATTTCACCGATGCGCTCGTCTTCATCTGCGAATACGAACGCGACACCTATGAGACGAAGGTCGGCCGTCCGCGAACCAAGACGCGGCTGATCTACAACGGCATCGGCGAGCGCGATTTCGAGATCATTCCCACACGATCCGATGCCGTGCACTTCATCTATGTCGGCATGCTTCGGGACCTGAAGGGTCCCGATCTGTTCGTCGATGCATTTGCGAAGACCGAGCGGCTCATCGGCCGCCCCCTCTCGGCGCTGATGATCGGCGACGGGCCGGACCGCGAAAGATACCGCGACATGATGGTCGAGCGCGGCCTCGGCAAGCGTATCGGCATGCTGCCGGCGATGAGGGTGCACGAAGCCTTCGCGATGTCGCGGAACCTTGTGGTGCCGTCGCGTGCCGAAGCCATGCCCTATATCGTCCTCGAAGGGCTCGGGGCCGGCAAGACGATCATCGCAAGCCGCGTCGGCGGCATTCCGGAGGTGCTCGGCAAGAACAGCCCTGCCCTGGTCACGCCCGATGACGCGGATGACCTTGCCCGCGTCATGGCCGAAGCGCTGACGACACCCGGCTGGCATGACGCGGTGATGCCTTCGATCGAGTCGGTGAAGTCCGTCTTCTCTGCCTCCGTCGATGGCAAAAGATGTCCTGAAATTGTACTACCAGCTTGTCGAGAGATCGCCAGCCTCCGAAAGCTATGAGGCATCCGTAAATCTTTCTTAGGGCCTTTCTGCTAATGCCGTTTGGGAACAACGAGCGGCTGAAGCCCATGAACCAAATCAGAGAAAAACGATCAGTTCGACGTGGAAGCGCTGCGCAAGCAGGTTTCCGAGATCGACGCTGGCGGCGAGCAGGGAAACCGTCCGAGACGAGATCAATCCCTACGCCCGGCAGATCGCCGAACAATTCCGCGAAGGTACCGCATTCGCCGTCCATCATCATCGGCCAGCTTGCGGCTGTTCGAATTCGCCTCGCTGTTTGCGATCGGACTCATCGCTTTCCTGATCTGGCCCGGGGACGGCAGCGAAAGCTTTGCTGCTCGTGCAGGTATGGCGGCCATTGCGGCGGCGCTGGGCGTTGTGGCGTTGCAGCTGTGCGGATACCTATTCCATCCCGGCGCTTCGGACCCGCGTTCGGCTGCTGCCGCGCATCATCGGCGCCTGGACGGCTGCCTTTGCTGGAACGAAGTCATTTTCTCGCTCGTTCGCGATCTCCCATGGACGCCAGCTAAACCTGCACATCGTCTGGTTCCTGCTTGCCGCGCTCTTCCTGCTTGGCGCGCGCTTCCTGGCCGCCTACGGCATTCGCAACTGGGCGCGCAACGGCATCATGGAGCGCCGCGCCGTCATCGTCGGCGGCGGCGAACCGGCCAAGGATCTGATCCGCATCGCTCGAACAGCAGGCCGACAACGACATCCGCATCTGCGGCATCTTCGACGACCGCGGCGAGAAGCGCTCGCCGGTCATGGTCGCCGGCTATCCGAAGCTCGGCACAGTTGCCGAGCTGGTTGAATTCGTGCGGCTGACCCGGATCGACATGCTGATCATCGCGCTGCCGCTCAGCGCCGAAGGCCGCATTCTGCGAGCTCCTCAAGAAGCTCTGGGTCCTGCCGGTCGATATCCGCCTTGCAGCACATGCCAACCGCCTGCGGTTCCGTCCGCGCGCCTATTCCCATGTCGGCTCCGTGCCGATGCTCGACATTTTCAAGAAGCCGATCCGCGACTGGGATTCGGTTGCCAAGCGCGGCTTCGACCTCGTTCTTCGCGATCGCTGGCACTTCGTCCTGCTCTGGCCGGTGATGGTCGTGACCGCAATCGCCATCAAGCTGACCTCCAAGGGGCCGGTCTTCTTCATGCAGAAGCGCCATGGCTTCAACAACGAGATGATCAACGTCTTCAAGTTCCGCTCGATGTACACCCACCTGAGCGACCCGACGGCGCCAAGGCGGCGGTGACCAAGGGCGACCCGCGCGTCACGCCGGTCGGCCGCTTCATCCGCAAATCCTCGATCGATGAGCTTCCGCAGCTTTTCAACGTCCTGAAGGGCGATCTCTCCCTCGTCGGCCCGCGGCCGCATGCAGTGCTGGCCCAGGCGCGCGACCGCGCTTTCGCCGATGTCGTCGAAGGCTATTTCGCCCGCCACCGCGTCAAGCCCGGCGTGACCGGCTGGGCGCAGATCAATGGCTGGCGCGGCGAGGTCGACAATGACGACAAGATCAAGTTCCGCACCGCCTACGACCTCTACTACATCGAGAACTGGTCGCTCTGGTTCGATCTCAAGATCCTGTTCCTGACGCCGATCCGGCTGCTCAACACGGAAAACGCCTATTGAGCGCGATCGAGGCGACATATTCCCGCGTCGCCCAGCCGCAGCGCGCCGACGTTGCGCCTCATCGGCTCGGCCATGGTCGCCTTCGGCGTCTTCCTCTCCGGCTTCGTCATTGACGAGCCCGCACCTTACGAACTCTGGATGGCCGGGCTTGATCGGCATCTGGTTCATTCTCGGCCTTCGCATTTCGCGCTACGTCGCGATCCTGCTGACCCTGCTCTTGACCTTCAATGTCGGCGGCATGCTGTCGCTGACGCAGATGAAGGACATGACCGGCGGTCCGATGTATATCGCGGTCTCGACGTTCCTGGCGCTGACTTCGGTCTTCTACGCCGCAATCATCGAAGACAGCGCCAAGCGGCTGCCGCTGATCTTCAATGCCTGGGTCTTCGCCGCCGTCATCACCTCGTCGCTCGGTATTCTCGGCTATTTCCATGCGTTTCCCGGCGCGCGAAGTCTTCACGCTCTACGACCGTGCCAAGGGCGCCTTTCAGGATCCGAACGTCTTCGGCCCGTTCCTCGTCGCGCCGTCGCTCTATCTCGTTCACGGCATTCTGACGCGCGATCTGAGAACCTCGCCGCTGCGGGCCGTCGCCATTGCTGATCCTCGCGCTCGGCGTGTTCCTGTCGTTCTCGCGCGCCGCCTGGGGCCTCTTCCTGCTCGGCGTGGTGCTGCTCATCTTCGTCATGCTCCTGAAGGAGCGAAGCGGCGCCTTTCGGTTGCGCATCCTCGATCCTTTCATTGTCGGCGATCATCGCTGATGGTCGCGGCGCTCGTCATCGCGCTGCAGTTTCCGAAGGTCGCGATCTCTTCAGCACCCGCGCCCAGCTCGTGCAGCAATACGACGGCGAGTATCTCGGCCGTTTCGACCGCCACCGCATCGGCTTCCAGATGATGATGGAAAGGCCGCTCGGCATCGGGCCGATGGTGTTCGGCACGATGTTTCCGGAAGACGAACACAACATCTGGCTGAAGTCGCTGACGACCTACGGCTGGCTGGGTTTCGTCAGCTATGTCGTCGATGTTCATCTGGACGCTTTACCTCGGCTTCCGGAACCTCCTCGCTCGACCGGCCGTGGCAGCCCTACCTGATGATCGCCTGGATCTGCCTCCTCGGCCACGCGGCGATCGGCAATGTCATCGATCATCGACCATTGGCGGCATGTCTATCTGCTCTTCGGCATCGTCTGGGGATGCGCCGCGCTCGAACATCGGCACCGGTGCAATCTGGTTCGCTCCGGCACCTAAATTAGGCACTTGAGAACGGCTCTAGTCGCGCTAAACTTCAACCATGATCACAGGAGCGCAGATACGCGGCGCACGCGCCATGACTGGAATGAGCATCGATGAGCTCGCGGTCGCGTCCGGCCTGACGCCGGATATCATCGAAGCGCTTGAAGACGGCGACGGGGTGGGCGAGCCTCGCGCCTTTCTTGCCGCCAAACACGCGCTGGAAGCAGCCGGCGTCATCTTTATCGCAAGCGGCGGCCAGGACGAAGGCGGTCCCGGCGTACGTCTTCGGGCGCGCACGGAAAGCGATGACGGCATCCGTCCCGAATATCTCAATGCCTCCAACGACGACTGACATCCGCCACGTGCGGAACCCACCCGACCGTTGCGCGTTTTCTCCGCATTATCAAAACGTTGGGGATTGATCTTGACCCGCAGCAATGGCCTCTACTTCATCATTGGCGCCTTGGTCGTCATCGTGGTCGGCCTTGGCGCCGTGTCCACGAGGAACGCAAGCCTGATGGCGTCGAGCTCCGCATCGGGCAGGACGGCATTTCCGTGGAGCAAAAGTGACGGCTAGAGATAAGCCTTCGCAAGGGCGGCGAGTTTTGCGCCGTCCTTTGCGCCTTGGCGGTAGAGCTGGATAATAACAGCGCCAATTAAGCTTATTCTTTGCCGCATAGAAGTAGAGAGCCGTTTGCTTTTCGTGCCTCAGGGCTCTCGGAGCGAAGAGCTTCGCGGCGGGTGGCAAAACGTTCAGAGGTCGCCAATGATGAAAATTCCACAGACGATTTTGATTGTTGCGCTCGCGTTATCCGGCTGCACCGGCGCTTCCGAAGGGATCGAGCCGATACGTGGAAGCATCACATATGGTGGTCAGCCACAGGCGAGACTGAGCAAATCGCCGCCCGGCTCCGTTCTTCCGCATCAGTTTATCGACCCGACCGGCCGATGGGTCGAGGAAACATACATTATTCAGCCGGATAAGAGCCTCAAGCTCGTAAGGCGACGGGACGTGGTCGATAGTCACGACTGAGCAAACATGCGGTCAGCGTATTCGTCTTCCACGAGGAGGTAGCAAAATTTCAGCACGCAGAGGTCCATTCGGAGAGTTCCGGCACAAACCTACATTTTCTGCTCAAAAACGGCTGCCGGCGACTGGGGAATGCCGGACTGCCTCGTTTGATAAATGGTCGGGGCGACTGGACTCGAACCAGCGACCCCTTGACCCCCAGTCAAGTGCGCTACCGGGCTGCGCTACGCCCCGACCTGCCGAAACGGCTTGCTTCGTTTAGTTTTTCGCCGCGTCTAATGCAAGCGGAAAAAGCCGTTGCTGCGCTCAAAAAGCCGAGATGCCTCTCAGGCTTGGACCATCGCTATTCCGGTACTTCGCCGATTGGCTGGACGCTCCACGCTTCGTAATCCGCGATCGAGAAATGCGGCGTTTCGAATGGTGTGGTATGTGTGGCGGTGATGACGGTGACGTCGGCTCCTGCGGCTTCTCCCGCAAGTATGCCCGCAACGGCGTCTTCGAAGACCAGGCACCGCTTGGGATCGACGCCCAAACGCTTGGCGCCGAGCAAGTAGCATTCCGGGCTGGGCTTGCCTGCAGAGACCTCCTCGCCGCTGACGATGACCTCGGGCATCGGAATGCCGGCGGCTGCCAGGCGGCGTTTGGCGAGCTCGATCGGGGCGGAGGTGACGATTGCCCATTTGCCGGCGGGGACGCGCGCCAAAAAGCGGATTGCGCCGGGGATCTCGACGATGCCGTCGACATCGTCCATTTCCGCGGCCAGGAGTTCTCTGGCCTCATGCTTCGGGTCCACGCCGGGAAGCGCCAAATTGCGGATAACGTCCGCAGCGCGGATGCCATGTATCGTTTTCAGGAAGACTTCAGGCTCAAGGCCGTGACGCGTTGCCCAATCGGCCCAGACGCGCTCGACAACCGCTATGGAATTGAGCAGCGTGCCGTCCATGTCGAAGAGGAAAGCGTCGTAGGGTTTACCGGGCACATTAGGAGTGGACACAGAAAATTCCTTGCAAATGAGGCTTTGAAAGCAGGAAGGGCGGCGGACGTTCAACGACGCGGCTGGAGGATCGGGATTGTCGCTGGTGTTCTGATGGCGTCAGTCCTTTCGTGCGATCCTCTCTAACCAGATGCAGGCGGCTTTGCCAAGGTCGGCCTGCCGCGAGCCGCAGCGCCATGCGCGGGCCCATGCTGGCTACGGCCGCAGTAATGCTGACGGTCTCCTCTGCCGCCTTCGCGCAGAGTACTGTCCTTGTCGATCCCGCACCGATGGGTTCCATCGTGTTGCCGGGTGAAGTACGCACCTATGTAATGGAGCAGCAAGTGCCCTCCGTTGCCTATGAGGGCGACGTCGTTGTCGGCGCCACACTTCCGGGACGAGATAACCCCTTGCGCCAGAGGCGTCCTTTCAGGTTTTGCATATCGGATTCAAGGCGGCAATATGCGGTTTCCTTCATCATTGCGAATTCCACCTTGACGACGCCTGCTCGCTCGACACACTATCTTTTCAACCCCTTGGAGGGAGAGCGGGTGACGAGAATCATCAAGGACATATTCGTCGTCGAGGACGATGCGCTGATCGCGATGCTCCTCGAAGACATGCTCGGAGATATCGGATATCGCGTGTCGGCAACTGCGGGCGATCTCGACCAGGCGCTGGCGAAAGCCGAGAGCACCGAATTCGACGCGGCTATTCTCGACGTGTCGCTTGCTGGCCGTAGTTCGCTTCCGGTCGCAAAACGCCTTGATGTGCGGGGTAAGCCCTATGTGTTTGCGACCGGCTACGACGAACCGCCCGAGGGCAGCGGAGAGCGAACGTTCCCCATCCTTAAGAAGCCCTTTCAACTGTCTGATCTGGAGCAGGCGCTGAGGAGGCTTGGCGGCGCTTGACGCGCGCAAGGTGTTCCGCCAGCCGCAAGGCGAGAGCCACTGCGGGAAGTGTGGGATTCGCCTGCCCGCCGGTCGGGAAGATGCTGCTGCCGGCGACATAGAGATTGTCTACATCGTGGACGCGGCAATCGGGGTTGACCACGCCCTCTTGTGGATTCGTCGACATACGCGTCAAGCCGATCTGATGGTAGCCGTCCAGTGCTTGGGCGCGGACCGCATTACTGCGTTCGCCGGTACGGTGGATATAGTCGAGATGGCCGATGCGGTTTGTGCGCAACCACTGATCTATCAGCTGATGCGACCGGACGATGGAATTGAAATCCTGGTCGCCGAAGCGGAGGTCGATCTGAAGGCCAGGAAGCAAGCTTCGATCTTGCGGGTCTAGCGAAACGCGGCTTTTGGGATCAGGCGCCTGCTCCGCATGATAGCGAAGCAGATATCGCCGGCGCGGATTGCGAACGGCCCCGGCCTGCCTGCGGAACCTGCGCACCAACATCTGCACCAATGTCTTTGCAGCGCCGTGGAGAGCACCGGAATCTCCGGAAATATTGCGCCAGTGCTTGTCGTAGCGGCGCGTTTGGCTCGCGACAGCCGCCGGTGCCAGCCCTTTTGCGATCCGAGGATAAAGTCCGGTCAGCGCAAAAACGATATAGACGAGCGATAACGCACCGCTGCCATGGTTCGGATCGGAAATGGACAGGCTCTCCAGCCAGAACGCCGAGTTCAGCAGTCGATTGGCCCGTTGTACGTCGGGTTGGATCGCGAGGCGGCGGCGAGCAGGATTTCCTGCAGGAGATTTTTCAAACCGTAGCAGGTTGTCGTAGCGCGGATTGTCGAATTCGATGACGCTCAGGTAGCCCGTCAGATGGCCGGCATAAAAACGTCCCAGAGGGCCATGCGCGCCGCCAAACAGCTGCGGCGACGTTCGCTGCGCCGCCAGCAAGAGCCGGGTGTTCTCAAGGCCGCCGCCAGCAAGCACATAGGCTTCGGCCCTCACCTTAAAGGATCGCGTGCCTGCCCTAACGTCAAGATGCCGGACTTCTCCGCTGCCGCCGGAAAGCGCAATGCGGGTAGCAGTGGCGTTCTTTATCACCGTTATGTTCGGTGTAGAGGAAAGCTGCTCGCGATAGGCACGGCCGAGATCAGGCTCCGCACTCCACTGCTCGAGCGAATCCAATGTCACGCTGCCGCCGGGAGCGACCTGAGGAAGTGCCGCCAGCGGACCGCAATTGAGGAACCGCAATGCCTCTTCGTAATGCGTGCTTAGTTCCGAATGCGGGATCGGCCAGCCCGAATGAGGGACATGGCGCCGGACAGCGAAATCGAGATCGTCCATCGTGACGCAACGGCCGCCCCATAGGCGAGAAGTGCCGCCTATGCCGCTGCTGACGGAATCGACGCTTTCGACATGATGGTGGTTGCAAAAGCTGATCGGGCCGAGAGAACCGGCCCTGCCGGTGTGGCCGTTATTGCCTGCTTCGATCACTAAGACCGAAAGGTCAAGTTCGGCACATCGAAAGGCAAGCGCCAGACCGACCGGGCCGGCGCCCACGATGCAAATATCGGAATGGTGCGGTGCACTGTCAACACCATCGACGATCATCCGCTTTCCCCAGCATCCCGCCATTATGTTAGCAACAGCTAGAATAAATGGCAGCTGTGGGCAAGAGCCGCTCCGGATTTTGTCGTCTAGCGTACCTGATCGAGAAGGCGTTTACATTCCAGCAGGTCGTAAAGCGCCTCCTGCAGCAGCGCCCTATCCTCCTTGCTGACGCTCGATTTTCCGATCGAAACTTCGGATTGATCATCGTCGCCACTGACAAAATTGAAGAAGCGGCGCGTAATCGGCGGCTTTGCGCGGCCGACCAGCTGATCCTCGTCTGCAATGCTGACGCGCGGTTCGCCCGAACCGCCGTCCTTGGCACCTGCCGCCAGCGCCTCGACGCTGGCGAGATCGCCTTGCGCAACAGCCACCACGAACTTGTTGCCGTTGGTCTTCAAGAGCTTCTGAACGCCCTTGATCGTGTAACCGTGGTCATAAAGAAGATGCCGGATGCCCTTCAGAAGATCGACATCTTCCGGCCGGTAATAACGGCGTCCGCCGCCCCGCTTCATCGGCTTTATCTGCGGAAAGCGCGTTTCCCAGAAACGGAGAACATGCTGCGGAAGATCAAGGTCGTCCGCAACCTCGCTGATTGTACGGAAAGCATCGGGGCTCTTGTCCAACGTCGTACTCCCTACACCATCTAGCGTGGCGGTCCAAACCGCGACTCATCATATTTCAACGGTTTGACGCGTCGAATTCAAGTCACGTCTTCGCACAGCCCACAAGTCGGAAAGCGCAACTGAAGAAAAAGATAGGGAGATATCGATCAGAGATAAGGAGGCGGCCTATTCGTCCGCGGCATTACATAGCCGGATTTGCAGGCTTCTGCTTGATTTTGCGCATGGCGTGCGCCTTGAGAATGCGGGTCTTGAGCACATTCGACGCCTTGAAGGTCATCACACGGCGGGGCGAAATCGGCACCTCTTCGCCGGTCTTGGGATTTCGGCCGATACGCTCGTTCTTGTCGCGGACCTGGAAGGTGGCGAACGAGGAAAGCTTAACGGTTTCGCCGCGTACTATGGCGTTGCAGATTTCGTCGAGCACCGTTTCGACAAGTTCAGCCGATTCGGTACGAGAGAGACCGACCTTCCGGAATACCGATTCCGCCAGGTCTGCTCGCGTCACTGTCTTTCCGGTCATGGTTTCCCCGCCCCATTCTACAAAATATTTTATGAAAGCGAGCAAAGACTATTTGTCTTGCGTGTTACGGTCAAGCTCTTGTTCGTCGCCACTTTTTCGGGATTCGTTACCGCTACCAGCGTAACAGCATCGCCCCCCAGGTGAAGCCGCCGCCCATAGCCTCCAGCATCACAAGGTCGCCCTTTTTGATACGCCCGTCGCCTGCCGCAGTCGCGAGCGCAAGCGGAATCGAGGCGGCGGACGTGTTGCCATGCAGATCGACCGTGACGACCACCTTCTCTGGGGCGATATTCAGCTTTTTGGCGGAGCCATCAATGATGCGGCGGTTCGCCTGATGAGGTACGAGCCAGTCCAGATCATCGGCCGTCGTACCCGTCGAATCGAAGGCAGCCTGGATCACATCGGTGATCATGCCAACGGCATATTTGAAGACTTCGCGGCCTTCCATGCGCAGCTTGCCAACTGTGCCAGTGCTCGATGGACCGCCATCGACGAAAAGCTTGTCCTTATGGGACCCATCGGAGCGAAGATGCGCCGTCAGAATACCGCGATCGGCAGTGCTGCCCTGCCCTTCAGCCGCTTCGAGCACGATCGCGCCGGCGCCGTCGCCGAAGAGAACGCAGGTTGTGCGGTCGTTCCAGTCAAGGATACGCGAGAAGGTCTCGGCGCCGATCACCAGCGCGCGCTTGGCGAGGCCGCCGCGGATATAGGCATCTGCCGTCGTCACGGCATAGACGAAGCCGGTGCAGACCGCCTGAACGTCGAATGCGAAGCCGTGGTGCATGCCGAGCCGGTTCTGAATGTTGACTGCCGTCGCCGGGAAGGTGTTGTCAGGAGTCGACGTCGCGCAAATGATCAGGTCGATGTCAGCGGGCGTCAGGCCGGCACTGTCAAGCGCGGCGCGCGCAGCCTGCTCACCGAGCGAGGACGTCGTTTCGTCATCGCCCGCGATATATCTCTGGCGGATGCCTGTGCGCTGGACGATCCATTCGTCCGAAGTGTCAACGACATCTTCCATCTCACGATTGGTCATTACGCGTTTCGGAAGTGCCGCTCCGAACCCGCGAACCACTGAACGGATCATTCTGCCTAAACCTTGTCGTTCATGCCGCTTCCGGCCCCTTCGGGGGCAGCCGCTTGGCATGATACTTCTTGAGATCGTTTTCTATTTTCTGATTGAGGCCATTCTTGGCCATGTCATAGCCGACTTCGATGGCAGCCGCGATGCCATCAGGATTTGCGCCGCCATGGCTCTTGATGACGATGCCGTTGAGCCCAAGGAACACGCCGCCATTGACCTTGCTTGGATCCATCTTTTCGCGAAGCATGTCGAAGGCGCCCTTGGCGAAGAGATAGCCGATCCTGGCAAGCAGGGTGCGCGTCATCGCCGCGCGCAGATATTCGCCGATCTGCTTTGCCGTACCTTCCGCCGCCTTCAAGGCGATGTTGCCCGAAAAGCCCTCGGTGACGACGACATCGACGGTACCCTTGCCGATGTCATTGCCTTCGACGAAACCGGAATATTCGAGCGAATCGATATTGGCCTCGCGAAGCAGCCGGCCTGCCTCCTTGACCTCTTCCTGGCCCTTCATTTCCTCGACGCCGACATTGAGCAAGCCGATCGTCGGACGTTCAAGTTCGAAGAGGGCGCGCGCCATGGCGCCGCCCATCAGGGCGAAATCCATGAGCTGCTGAGAATCAGCGCCGATCGTAGCGCCGACATCAAGAACGATGCTTTCACCCCGCAGCGTCGGCCAGATCGCCGCGATTGCCGGGCGCTCGATATTGGCCATCGTGCGCAGACAGAACTTTGCCATCGCCATCAGCGCGCCGGTGTTGCCCGCCGAGACGGCTACATCGGCCTCGCCCGTCTTCACGGCTTCGATGGATCGCCACATGGTGGAAACATAGCGGCCGCGGCGCAGCGCCTGGCTCGGTTTCTCGTCCATGCGAACGGCGAGCTCGCAATCGTGAAAAACGGAGTTTTCGCGGACCTTCGGAAACTTGGCCAGAACCGGATCGCACTGCTCTTTCAGTCCGTAGAAGACGAATGAGATATCCGGATGCCTTTCCAGCGCCTTGGCGGCGCCGGGGATGACAACCTGGGGACCGAAGTCGCCACCCATGAGGTCGAGAGATATTCTGATCACGCGTCCCTGATCCTTTTTCTTTCGCCGCGGGGCGAAAATTTCGGCCAAAATACCGGTTTTCGTGTCGCTTACAACTGAATTGTGTCAAATACCCAACGGGGTCTTCAGTCCTTCTTCCAGTCCTTGAGCGCCGCAAAGGCGGAGGGTTTTTTATCGTTTTCGCCGGTATCCTCGATATGGTCGGCGAACTCAATACCCTCTCTACGCGGATAGGGATCAATCGCGAGCGCGGCGAATTCCGTGACCACTTCGCCTGCGTCGATCGTGTCGCCGGTGAAGGTCTCCGGCAGATCCGGTCCATCGGGATCGAGAACCATTTCGCCGGCGTCGTTGGCCGGGTGGCGGGCAAGCTTCGAAGTCTCGGGCACGAAGATCTGTTCGAACCGCTCGTCGATAGAGGAAGGCACGGGGTCGAGCGTGACAACGCAGGCCTGAACGATCTTTGCCTGCACCCTGCCCTTCACACGGATGCCATCCTTTTTCCAGCGATTGATCTGGAGGTCCGCACGCAGATCATCGACGGAAAGAATGTCCCAGACTTTGGCAAGCGCCTTCAGCTCCGTCCCGTCCGCCTCGAGGTGCACCTCGACGGGATTTGCGGAGATATGGCCGACCTTGACGAGGTAAGAGAACGGAATGTCGTCGTTGCGATGTCTCATAGCTTCCTCCTTACGCGGCCAGCGGCAGCGTCGCCGAGCCGGTGGATATCCGGTCTTCGGACTGGGCCGATAGATCGGCTTCGGCATCGAACATCCAGCTGGCAAGCGCAGTCATATCCGGCGTGTTATGCTGTTGCTCCAGGGTGAATATTGCGGCTGAGAGCCGCAGCAAGAGCCGCACGATCGCCGGCATCCATCGCTGCCGAGTAGGACTCGAGCCGGCCATAGAACATGCCGGCGAGCTTCTTCATCCGCTTCGGCACGCCGTTGTCGCCGATGCCCGAGTTCGCGGATCGAATGGTCGATATCCTGAAAGAAGGCATCCACGATCTCCTGGGCGATCTCCTGACCGCTGGTTCCGGAGGAACGCGTACGCCGGAAGAAGAGGATCATCACCACAGACAGCATCTCGAAACGGCCCATCACCGTATCTGGAACATTCATGCTCTCATAGAATTCCGGCATGCGCGCTGCTGCCGTCAGTGTCGAGTACTGCCGATCGACGATCGCCTGATTGTTGTTCTTCTTACGAAAGAGCCCGAAGATCATAGTTTCTTCCGGAAAAGCCTTATTCTTCACGCGGAGTGGCGTGGGCCGTGTTGCATGATTTCGAAAGCTGGTTTACCGAAGCAAGCGCGAATTGCAATGCCGAAGGTGGCCACTTTCGGAACAGTGCCCTTGTAGGTTCGATCCCGGCGAATTGGGAGAATTCGACCCCGGAAAGGCCACAAAGGTTTTGCATCAGCGGTGATTGCAGGGCCCGAAGCTGCCTATCGATACTTTAAGGGAGTAGATGTCGTTGAAGAAACGGTATTTCAAGTCTGACATAAAATTCTTCAGCAGCGCAGCCATTGCCATCATAATTGCCTCAGCAGGCCTCACAGGCTGCCAGACCGGCACCGTCCTCAACGGCGGCTATATCGTCGACCAGCAATCCCTCAATCTCGTTCCCGAAGGTTCGAGCCGCGAACAGGTGCTCCTGTCGCTCGGCACGCCTTCGACCACGGCGACGTTCGATACTGAGGTCTTCTACTATATCTCGCAGAAGCGCACCCGTTCCGTCGCCTTCCAGAAGCTGAAGGTCGTGGATCAGAGCGTGCTTGCCATCTATTTCGACAAGGACGGCGTCGTGACACGCCGCGCGAACTACACCCTCCAGGACGGCAAGGTCTTCGATACGATTTCGCGCGTGACCCCGACCGGCGGCCGCGAGCTGACCTTCCTTCAGCAGGTTCTGTCCGGCGGCGCAGCCAATGCGGCGAAGGGCCTGTTCGGAACGCCTTCGGGCAATCCGCAGAACCCAGCAAGTATCCAGTAGGATCGAACCAACAAGAGAAACCCGCCGGATCGCTCCGGCGGGTTTTTTCATGGGTCTGTACGACGCGGTCAGCCAGCCAGAACCGCGAGCAGCAGCAGCGCGACGATGTTGGTGATCTTGATCGCAGGGTTGACGGCAGGACCGGCGGTATCTTTGTAGGGATCGCCGACCGTATCGCCAGTGACGGACGCCTTGTGTGCATCCGAACCCTTCATGTGGCGAACGCCGTCCTTATCGACGAAGCCGTCCTCGAAGGATTTCTTTGCGTTGTCCCATGCGCCGCCGCCCGAAGTCATCGAAATGGCGACGAAGAGGCCGTTGATGATAACACCGAGCAGTGATGCGCCGAGTGCGGCGAAGGCCGAGGCCTTGGAGCCGGAAACCAGCAGAACGCCGAAATAGACAACGATCGGCGCAAGGACCGGCAGCAGCGACGGGATGATCATCTCGCGGATCGCGGCCTTGGTCAGAAGGTCGACGGCCTTGCCGTAGTCCGGCTTTTCCGTGCCCTGCATGATGCCCGGCTTCGCCTTGAACTGAAGGCGGACTTCCTCGACGATCGCACCGGCTGCACGGCCGACGGCCGTCATGGCGATGCCGCCGAAGAGGTAGGGAATGAGCCCCCCGAAGATCAATCCCGCCACCACATAAGGATTGGAGAGATCGAACGAGATTTCGCCTATGCCGGCGAAGTAAGGAAACTTGTCGCCATTGGCCGCAAAGTATTTGAGATCGTAAGAGTAAGCCGCGAAAAGAACCAGCGCGCCGAGACCGGCAGAGCCGATCGCATAGCCTTTGGTCACGGCCTTCGTCGTGTTGCCGACGGCGTCGAGCGCGTCCGTCGACTTGCGGACTTCCGGCGGCAGGTGGGCCATTTCGGCGATACCACCGGCATTGTCGGTCACCGGACCGAAGGCATCGAGCGCAACGATCATGCCGGCAAGACCAAGCATGGCGGTGACTGCAATGCCGGTGCCGAAGAGGCCGCCGAGCTGGTAAGTAGCGATAATGCCACCGATGATGACGATCGCCGGCAGCGCTGTCGATTCCAGCGAGACGGCGAGGCCCTGGATGACGTTGGTGCCGTGGCCGGTCACCGAGGCCTGCGCGATAGAATTGACCGGGCGCTTGTTGGTGCCGGTGTAATATTCGGTGATCACGACGATGAGCGCCGTCACCAGGAGGCCGACAAGACCGCAGAAGAAGAGACCGGTGCCCGTGACGTCAGCACCGCCAACCTGCCCGAGCGAACCCCAGCCGACCGTCAGCGACGTAGCCGCGCCAAGCCCGATGATCGACAGGAGGCCGGTGACCACCAGGCCCTTGTAAAGGGCACCCATGATCGAGCCGTTGCTGCCGAGTTTGACGAAGAAGGTGCCGATGATCGAGGTGATGATGCAGGCGCCGCAGATTGCCAGCGGGTAGATCATCGCCGACTGCAGGATCGGCGCGCCGGCAAAGAAGATCGAGGCGAGAACCATGGTAGCGACGACGGAGACGGCATAGGTCTCGAAAAGGTCGGCCGCCATGCCGGCGCAGTCGCCGACATTGTCGCCGACGTTATCTGCGATCGTTGCCGGATTGCGCGGATCGTCCTCTGGAATACCCGCCTCTACCTTGCCGACAAGGTCGCCGCCGACATCGGCGCCCTTGGTGAAAATGCCGCCGCCGAGGCGGGCGAAGATCGAGATCAGCGACGCGCCGAAGCCGAGCGCGACGAGAGCGTCGATGACTTCGCGAGAACCGCTTTCATGGCCGAGCAAGACCGTCAGGATGAAATAATAGATGGACACGCCGAGCAGCGCCAAACCGGCAACGAGCATGCCGGTGATCGCTCCCGATTTGAAGGCGATGTCGAGGCCGGCGGAAAGGCTATGCGACGCGGCCTGCGCCGTGCGGACGTTGGCTCGAACGGACACGTGCATGCCGATAAAGCCGGCAGCACCGGAAAGAACGGCGCCGATCAGAAATCCGATGGCAGCCGTGCCGGAGAGAAGCAGCCAAGCTGCGATGAAAACAACGATACCGACGATCGCGATCGTCTTGTACTGGCGCATCAGATAGGCCTGGGCGCCTTCGCGGATATAGCCCGCAATTTCCTGCATGCGGCTGTTCCCCTGATCGGCAGCCAGCACCGAGCGGGTTGCCCAGATGGCATAAGCCACCGAGAGCAGACCGCATGCTATCACGCATATAAGAATGGTCATTTCGCTCCTCCTCCAATTGCGCCGGAACGCTCCTCCGCCCGGCCGCGAGCGCAGCCGAATCGTCTTCTCTCCATCAGAAACGTTCTAGCTTTGCGTCCGGAGAGTGCGTGCCGGAAAACAGGACGTCAAGACTGCGAGGGGCGAAAACCCTTGCAGTGCAGCAGAAAGAGGGAAATGGTCCGGTAGAGGACGGAAGGCTTACTTCTTTGCCTCGCCGCGCACCTGTTTGGCGATGCGGTCGAGTACGGCATTGACGAGCTTCGGCTCGTCATCCGCGAAGAAGGCCTGGGCAATCTCGACATATTCCGTGACGATCACGGCCACCGGCACGTCCTTGCGGTCGAGCAGTTCGAAGACGCCGGCGCGCAAGATGGCGCGCACCGTGCTGTCCAGGCGCGAAAGCGCCCAGTCATCCTGGAGGGCGGAGGCAATCAGCGGATCAAGACGCAGTTGCTCGCGCACGACGCCGGAGACGATGGAACGGAACCAGGCGGCGTCGGCCTTGAGATAGGTTTCGCCGTCGATTTCCTGGCCGAGGCGATGCGCCTCGTATTCGGCGACAATCTCCAGAACACCGGTGCCGCCGACATCCATCTGATAGAGCGCCTGAACAGCAGCCAGCCGCGCAGCCCCGCGCTGGTTCGCCGTCTTCACCTGACGCTCCGGATTTTCATTGCTCATTCGTATGCACCCAATTTCTTCTTCAGCTCGATCATCGTGAGAGCTGCCCGAGCGGCAAATCCGCCCTTGTCCTTGTCGGAGCGGCGGGCGCGCGCCCAAGCCTGCTCATCGTTTTCGACCGTCAGGATACCGTTGCCGATGGCAAGGGATTCGCTAACGGCGAGATCCATCAATGCGCGCGAGGATTCGTTCGACGACGATATCGAAGTGATAGGTCTCGCCGCGGATGACCATACCGAGCGCGACATAGCCATCATAGTGAGTGCCGCCATTGTCGGCGCCATCGAGCGCCATGGCGATCGCCGCCGGAATTTCCAGGGCACCCGGAACGGTCACGACCTCGTAGGTCGCACCGGCCGCTTTCAAAGCGAAGGTGGCACCTTCCAGAAGTGCGTCTGCCATGTCGTCGTAGAAGCGTGCTTCGACGATCAAAATATGGGGAGCGTTGTCTCGCGCCATGCATCACCTTCGGTTTCTGAGGACTTTGCCATCTGGCAGGCCGCGGTCAAAACACGCCTGTCGACGAATGGCAAGCAAATTCGGATCATGGCTGAAATGCAAATCCGGAAATCACTGCAACAGGATAGCAGAAATGGGGGGCGGCCATTCGGCACGAGCTCTCGCGAGCGCCTTGAAAACGGCAAATCAAGGGCAATCAAAATGAATAATTTGTAATTACATTTCAGGATGTTAGCCATTGATTTTGCACTGCAGCAGACCCAACTCCAAAAGCGTAACGCAGACGATCCCCTGCAAGACAGCCGACCGTCGCAGCAGATGAAAGGATACCATCATGAACCGCGTTGCTAAAATCGCCATCGTTTCCGCCCTCTCCTCCCTCGCGCTTGCCGGCGTCAGCCGTGCGGAAAGCCTTGGCATGAACACCACACGCGGCATCGACCAGACGCTGCGCAATTTCCACGGCAACGACTTCAACGTCCAGCAGAACTACACCTGGGAGGATCCTCGATGGCTGGTCCGCGCTCCGCTCCGCCACGCTCGGCACGGGATGTTCACCAGATCCAGGCATCGATCGGCGCCAACAGGATGCTGAGCCGTGAACTCGCCAGTCAGGGCGTGAATGTCCACGACGTCATCAACGCCGAACAGGCGGCTGACGGCAGCATCACCTTCTTTACTGAGTGATCGGCAAGAGGCGGCGCAGATTCGCTGCGCCGCCTCCTTTCCACAATTCTGCCGAAGCCTATTGAAAACCGACTCGGATTGGTGGTCTGTTAATCCCGCAAAGGGGAGAAGACATGCCACGAGAAATCAAACCGGTTCTCAATGTTGCCGATCTGACGCTCGAGCGCTGGACACAGGGCGCACTCTATGAGAGCGCCGATGCTTCGTTCGGCCGCCTGCTTGGCCTTTCCAATCTCGGAATCAGCTACAACGAGGTGCCGCCCGGCAAATCGAGCTGTCCGTTCCACAATCACCATGTCGAGGATGAACTGTTCTTCGTGATCGAGGGAACAGGCGAATATCGCTTCGGAAGCGAACGCTATCCGATCAAGAAGGGCGACACGCTCGGCGCACCGGCCGGGGGCAAGGAAACGGCACATCAGATCCTCAACACCGGTACGCACGACGCTGATCTATCTTGGCGTTTCGACGATGGCGAAGACGGAGATCGTCGAGTACCCCGACTCCGGGAAATTTCTTGCCAAGACTGACCGCGACGGCTCGCAATCCGGCCGCTTCCGCTTCGTCGGGCGCGAGGAGAGCAATCTCGACTACTGGGACGGCGAACCCGGCGCGTGAAGCGTGCGCGTTTTCAGAGAACGATATTCATGATCAGTATTCCCACCCTCGAAACGGAGCGGCTGACGCTTCGCCCCCTCCGCATGAGCGATTTCGATGCCTATGCCGCGTTCTGGGCGGACGAGAACGTCGTGCGTTACATTAGTGGCGTTCCCAACACGCGCGAACAGGCTGGGCGCGGCTGCTGCGTGGAACGGGCATGTGGCACCACATGGGGTTCGGCTTCCTGGCCATCGAAGACAAGGAGACCGGCCGCTTCGTCGGCGAATGCGGCTTCCTCGAGATGCGCCGCGAAATGCAGCCGTCAACCGAAGGCACGCTGGAGACCGGCTGGGCGCTGATGCCATCGGTGCAGGGGCGCGGCTATGCCACAGAAGCGCTGAGAGCCATGATCGCATGGGCGGAGCAGCATTTTCCCGACAAGGAAATGACCTGCATCATCGACCCGCAGAACGGGCCATCACTTCGCGTTGCCGAAAAGCTCGGCTTTCGCGAGGTGGCGCGCACCGACTATCACGGCGAAATCATTCTGCTTTCGCGGAAGGGAATTCAGCGAGCCTAGCCGCATAGCGTGCCATCGTGTCGACCTCGAAATTGACGAAGTCGCCGGCCTGGCGCTCGCCCCACGTCGTGACCTCGAGCGTGTGGCGGATCAGCAGGACATCAAAATCCGTTCCGTCGACGGCATTGACGGTCAGCGACGTGCCGTCGAGCGCGATTGAGCCCTTGGGTGCCACGAATTTTGCGAGATGCTCGGGCGCGCGCAGCCGGTAGCGCGTGGCGTCGCCTTCAGGGGTAACCGAGAGGATTTCGGCTTTGCCGTCGACATGCCCGGAGACGATGTGGCCACCGAGCTCGTCGCCGATCTTCAGAGAGCGCTCGAGATTGACGCGAGTGCCCTCCTTCCAGGTCGCGATGGTCGTCAGCCTGCAGCGCCTCTTCCCAGGCCTCGACCTCGAACCAGCGGCCGTTGCTGCCCTCGTCCGGCAGGCCGGTCACCGTCAGGCAAACGCCCGAATGCGAGATCGATGCACCCATGTCGATGGTCGCCGGATCGTAAGCGGTGGCCACGCGGAGCTTCACGCCCTCGTTCATGGGGGAAACGGATTCGATCGTGCCGACGTCGGTGACAATTCCGGTGAACATCAAAGCTCTCTTTCGTATTCGTCCAGGCGGTCTTCGCCGAAAATAAACGTGCCCTTATGAGCAAAACCCGATGGCATGTCGGTCTTCAGCAGCGGCGATTCAATACCTCCCTCGCCGATCGTTCCCGGGCCTTGATAAAGCTGGATGCGATCGACCAGGCCGGCATCGAGGAAAAGCCGCGCCGTCTTCGCTCCGCCTTCGACGAGCAGCGAGGAGATGCCGCGCGAGGCGAGTGCCGGCAGCAGCACTTCGGGATGGTAAGGATCGCAGTGGAGGATCTCGACGCCGGCGGCTTCAAGTGCGTTCGGCGCGAGCTTCGCCCCCCTCCTGCGGGAAGGCCCCTTCGCTCGCAACGGCGATCACCGGCACGGCCCGCGCCGACCTGCGACCAGCTTGCTGGTCGAGCGGCAGATCCAGGCCGCGGATCAAGCACGATGCGGATCGGCGAACGATCCTCGAGACCCGGTGTTCGCACCGTCAGTTCCGGATCGTCGGCAATCGCCGTGCCGATGCCGACGAGGATGGCGTCGGTTTCGGCACGCAGAGCATGAACCTGCGCACGGGCGACCGGCCCGGTGATCGCGACCTGTCCCTCCGCCTTCCCGCCCGATCATGCCGTCAGCCGAAACGGCAAGTTTGAGAGTGACATAGGGGCGGTTCTTCGTCTGCCGCATGAGATAGCCTGCAAGCGAGCGCCGGCCCTCCTCTTCCAGCACGCCGGCATCTACCTCGATGCCCGCAGCGCGCGAGCAGAGCGATGCCACGGCCGGAGACGCGCGGATCGGGATCGGTGACGGAAATGACGACGCGGGCGACGCCGTAGGCGATCAAGGCCTCCGCGCAGGGCGGCGTCTTGCCGTGATGCGAGCAGGGCTCGAGCGTCACATAGGCGGTGGCGCCGCGGGCAAGCTCGCCTGCCTCGGCGAGCGCTTGCGGCTCCGCATGCGGGCGGCCGCCGAGCGCAGTAACGGCGCGGCCGACGATCACGCCATCGCGAACGATCAGGCAGCCGACGGAGGGGTTGGTCGAGGTCTGGCCGGTATGCCAGCGCGAGAGCCGGATTGCCGCCGCCATGAAACGCTCGTCGTGCGGCCCGGCGCTCATCGCTCAGGTCTCCAGCGTGTCGCGGCCGATCTTGGCGTTGATTTCGGAGATGACCTTTTCGAAATCCTCGGCATGCGAGAAATCCCGATAGACCGAAGCATAGCGAACGAAGCCGACATCATCGAGGCTCTTGAGGGCCTCGAGCACCTGAAGGCCGATAGCCTCGGAGCTGATTTCGACCTCACCGGAGCTTTCGAGGCGCCGGACGATGCCGGACACGGCCCTTTCGATGCGGTCGCGGTCAACCGGGCGCTTGCGCAGCGCGATCTCGAAGGACCGCACCAGCTTGTCGCGGTCGAAAGGCACCTTGCGTCCGGTCTTCTTGACGACCATCAGTTCGCGCAGTTGCACGCGCTCGAAGGTCGTGAAGCGGCCGCCGCAATCGGGACAGATACGCCTGCGGCGGATGGACGTGTTGTCCTCCGCCGGGCGTGAATCCTTGACCTGGGTGTCTTCCGATCCGCAGAATGGGCAGCGCATGCGCTATCCTTAGCCGATGTAATCGTACATTGGGAAGCGGCCCGTGAGCTTGACGACCTTGTCGCGCACGGAGGCTTCGACGGCGGCATTGCCCTCGTCGGAATTGGCGACCTTCAGGCCATCGAGAACCTCGACGATGAGATTGCCGATTTCCTTGAATTCCGCTTCCTTGAAGCCGCGGGTCGTGCCTGCCGGAGCGCCGAGGCGCACACCCGAGGTGACGAAGGGCTTCTCCGGATCGAACGGAATGCCGTTCTTGTTGCAGGTGATGTAGGCGCGGCCGAGCGCTGCCTCGGCGCGCTTGCCGGTCGCGTTCTTCTTGCGAAGGTCGACGAGCATCAGATGGTTGTCGGTGCCGCCGGAGACGACGTCGAGGCCGCCTGCCATCAGCGTTTCGGCAAGCGCCTTGGCGTTCTTGACGATCTGCGCGGCGTAGTCCTTGAATTCCGGCTGCAGCGCCTCGCCGAAGGCGACCGCCTTGGCGGCGATGATGTGCATCAGCGGACCGCCCTGGAGACCCGGGAAGACGGCCGAGTTGAACTTCTTCGCCAGATCCTCGTCATTCGTCAGGATGACGCCGCCGCGCGGGCCGCGCAGCGACTTGTGGGTCGTCGTCGTCGCGACATGGCAGTGCGGGAACGGCGACGGATGCTGGCCGCCGGCAACGAGACCGGCGATGTGGGCCATGTCGACCATCAGGTAGGCGCCGACCGAGTCGGCGATCTCGCGGAAGCGCTTCCAGTCCCAGATGCGGGAATAAGCGGTGCCGCCGGCGATGATGAGCTTCGGCTTGTGCTTCCTCGGCCTTGCGGGCGACTTCGTCCATGTCGAGCAGGTTGTCGCCTTCGCGAACGCCGTAGGAAACGACGTTGAACCACTTGCCGGACATGTTGACCGGCGAACCGTGCGTCAGGTGACCGCCCGAGTTCAGGTCGAGGCCCATGAAGGTGTCGCCCGGCTGCAGCAGCGCCAGGAACACGGCCTGGTTCATCTGCGAACCGGAATTCGGCTGGACGTTGGCGAAGTTGACGCCGAACAGCTTCTTGGCGCGTTCGATCGCCAGTTCTTCGGCGATATCGACGAACTGGCAGCCGCCGTAATAGCGCTTGCCCGGATAACCTTCCGCATACTTGTTCGTCATGATGGAGCCCTGGGCTTCCAGCACCGCGCGGGAAACGATGTTTTCCGAAGCGATCAGTTCAATCTCATGCCGCTGGCGGCCGAGTTCCTTTTCGATCGCGCCGAAGATGTCCGGATCGGTGTCTGCAAGCGAGCGATTGAAGAAGGTTTCGGTGGAAGCATTTGTCATGGGCGGGCTCCTCAACTGGAATGCGCGAAGGTATTAGCCTTCCGTCCTGCCAAGGGCAATACGAAGAACGACATTTGCTAGGCAAAGCGCGCGCAACTATGCGCTCAGCGAGATCGTGAATTTGGAGCAGACCGCGCCGTACCTGCTGCACAGGAATCAGCGCGCCCAAGCATTGGGCGCGGACTCACTTGATGCAGCAGGTATGCGCGAGCCGAGCTTCCTGGCAAGCACAGGAATGAAAACCGCGCCTCAAAAAGCGCGCGTTCTCAGCGCGACTTCTTAAACAAGCCACCAGCCTTACTGAACCGGCTGCTCGATGCCGGTGGTCGTGTCGAGCGCCAGTTCGGCGTTGCCGTCCATCTGGTAGATGTCGTCGCGGAACTGCACGACGCCGTCCGGCATGCCCCAGGCGGAGATGTAGACGAAGTAGACCGGAACCTCCTCGGCGAGCTTGATCGGCGTGTTGACGCGGGTGGCGATCACCTGCTCCATCTGCTGGCGCGTCCAGCCGGGCGTGTCGCGCAGCAACCAGTTCGACAGATCGCGGACGTTCTGGACGCGGACGCAGCCCGACGACTCGAAGCGCATGAGCTTGTTGAACAGGCCCTGCTGCGGCGTGTCGTGCATGTACTCGTCGTTCTTGTTGTAGAAGTTGATCTTCGTCGACGCCATGGCGTTGATCTTGCCCGGATCCTGACGGAACATCAGGTTGGGCGCCTTCTCGGCATTCCAGTCGATGGTTTCCGGGGCCACTTCGTTGCCCTTGCCGTCGAGCAGGCGGATGTTGTTGCGCTCGAGATAGGTCGGATCCTTGCGCATCAGCGGCACGATGTCCTTCTCGACGATCGAGCGCGGCGCCGTCCAGTAAGGATTGAGGATGACCTCGTAGATCTTCGAGTTGACCAGATGGGTCGGACGGCTGATACGGCCGACGACGGCCGCATGACGCGTCGCGACGCTGCCGTCTTCGACAGCCTCGACATAGGCGGCCGGAATGTTGACCATGACGTGACGACGGCCGAGATCTTCGGGGAACGTCTGAAGGCGGATGAGATTGGTGTTCAGCTGCTGCAGGCGGACATCGACCGGAATGTTCATCGCCTTCAGCGTGAACTCGCCGAGAACGCCGTCGGCCGGCAGGCCGTGACGGGCCTGGAAGCGCTTGACCGCGCCGTCGACATAGGAGTCGAAGGCGGAAGACATGCCGGCTTCCTGCGGCAGGTCGCCGGTGATGGCGAGACGCTGGCGCAGCGCCTGGACCGACGGGTCCGTGACGCCGAGCTGCAGGCGCTGTTCGCCGGGGTTGACCTGAGGCCAGCCGCCTGCGGACGCGATCTGCTGATACTGCGCGATTGCCTGCTGGATGCTCGGAACGGATTGCGGGCTGAGGATCGGCGTATTGGAAACCACGGCGGTCGCCGTGCGCGAGGCCGCCTTGGCGTCGAACTGGTCGTCCCAATCGCCGCGGCGCGGTGCGTTGATCAGCGCATCGAGCGCCGACTGCGCGAAAGCCGGGGCGGCGATTGCGCCGGCGCCAACGGTTGCGGCAGACGCTAGAAATGCGCGGCGCGAAAGAGCTTCAATTCGATTTTTCTTCGACATATTCCCAACCACTGAATGCCGCAGCCTGAGAGGAAACCGCGGGCTTTGCGATTCACTGCGCCATAACGCAGTCCAGTATCATTCCGTCTTCCGGCGCGTCACACTTTTTGCGCGTCCAGCCATCACAAAATTGCGAGCCGGAAGCGTGGGACCACCGTGAACTACTGCGTCGGAAAGCACCGTTTGCGGTGCATTCCGCTGTCACACCAATATGGCCAATTCGTGTCGCTTAACGTCCAGTATTACCTGCCGCCGGCAGGGAGCGGCACGGACAAAGCCATATCGATCTTTAAACCGTGCTGGTTAATAGCGGCTAAAAAACGGCCTGGATACAGGCGGCAGCGCTTGGCTGCGATGCGTTGCAAAGATGACACGCCTGCCGCAAACGGCAAAACCGGACGCGCAGGGACGCATCCGGTTTTCTTCGACCTTGGAGGAGGTCTTCGCCTTAGAGGCGATACAGGATCTGGTCGTTCCAGAAGCGGTCGAGGCGCTGCAGGAGCTTGTTCATCTGGGTGAACTCGTCCGTGCCGATGCCGCCGACCTTGTCGATCGAGGCAATGTGACGCTCGTAGAGCTTGGCGACCGTTTCGGCGATCTCAGCGCCGGTGTCCGTCAGGCTGATGCGGACGGAGCGGCGGTCGATGCGCGAACGCTGATGGTTGATGAAGCCGAGGTCGACGAGCTTCTTGACGTTGTAGGAAACGTTCGAGCCGAGATAGTAGCCACGCGAGCGCAGCTCGCCGGCGGTCAGCTCGGAATTGCCGATGTTGAAAAGGAGCAGAGCCTGGATGGCGTTGACGTCGCTGCGGCCCTGACGGTCGAACTCGTCCTTGATGACATCCAGAAGACGGCGGTGAAGACGTTCAACAAGATGAAGGGATTCCATGTAAAGATCACGGATGTCCTGGTCCTGCTGGTCACGGAAGCTCGATACCGCCTGCGGCTTGATTTTCGTATTCATGATGACTGCCTCACTGTTTTGTTTGGCGGTGTTGGTTTTCTTCCCGCCTTGAGTGAGACCCTATCGAATACAAATAAAATTCTACTTAAACTGCAGGCTTAACAGCCCCTTACCGGAAACCTCGCGTTGTATCAGGGTAAATCAACGCTTACTTTGCGGCGCTGGCGGCGGTTTTCCAGCCAGAGCGCCAGGCGGAAAGCCAGATAGACAAGGGCAACCACGCCATGCGTCAGAATGATCAGTCTGTTGGCGCCGAAGGTCTCGGGCAGCAGCCCGTACATCAGGATCTGTCCGCCGGCTGCGAGCACCCAGATGACCGGGCCCCACGAAACCGTCAGCCAGAGGCCGAGTGAAGCGACGGGGAAGAGAACGGCAAGACTGGTGGCCGCGACCTTCCACGGCAGGCTCAGGAGATCGAAGCGCCCTGCCCCCACCAGCGAATAGCCGACGAGCATCGCCCAGTATTGCAGGCCGAACCAGAAGCAGGAGATCGCGACCAGCCTCAGGAAGAGGATGAAGAGAATGTCCGTCAGCGTCCGCTTCGGCATTGTCGGAGAATCATGTTCCATGGCGCAGACTTTAGGTTTCCAGTTGGGGCTCCACCAGCGACCTTTACAGCCGCGGCCAATCGCCCGGTTTGGTTTTCCGGGCTGTCATGATAATGAGCGCACCGAGAAATAGAATGGTCAGGGACCAAAGACAATGCAGGACAAGACCCATCTCGTCGACGAAATCACCGGACACCGCCGCATGCGCCGGAACCGCAAGGCGGATTGGACGCGCCGGCTGGTGCAGGAAAATCGCCTGACCGTGGACGACCTGATATGGCCGGTCTTCGTGATCCCCGGTTCCGGCATCGTGGAACCGATCCCGGCCATGCCCGGCGTCAACCGCATGAGCGTCGACAAGCTGGTGGAAGCGGCAAAGGAAGCGGCCGATCTTGGCGTACCGGCGATCGCGACCTTCCCGAACATCGAGATGACACTGCGCGACGAGACGGGCTCCAACAGCCTCGAAGCCAACAACCTCATCAATCAGGCGACGATCGCCATCAAGAAGGCCGTTCCGAATATCGGCGTGATCACGGATGTTGCGCTCGACCCCTTCACCAGCCATGGCCATGACGGGATTCTGCGGGGCGGCGAGATCGTCAATGACGAGACCGTCGATCAGGTGGCGCGCGCTGCCGTCATGCAGGCCGATGCCGGCTCCGACATCATCTCGCCGTCGGAAATGATGGACGGGCGGATCGGCGCGATCCGCCGCGCGCTCGACGCTGCAGGGCATCAGAATGTCGGCATCATGAGCTACGCCACGAAATTCGCCTCGGCCTTCTATGGTCCCTACCGCGAGGCGATCTCGACCGGCGGTCTGTTGAAGGGCGACAAGAAGACCTATTACATCGACCCCGCCAACGGCACCGAGGCGATCCGCGACGCCGCTCTCGACGTCGAGGAAGGTGCCGACATGCTGATGGTCAAGCCCGGCCTGCCCTATCTCGACATCTGCTGGCGGATGAAGGAGGCCTTCGGCCTTCCGACCTTCGCCTATCAGGTTTCCGGCGAATACACGCAGATCAAGGCCGCGGCGATGAATGGCTGGATCGATGGCGAACGGGCGATGATGGAAACGCTGCTCGCTTTCAAGCGCGCGGGCTGCGACGGGATCCTGACCTATTTTGCGATCGAGGTCGCCAGGCAGCTCGCCAAGCGGTGAGTTTCACGCATTATTGTATCTCCGGCCGCCGACACCATATCTGTGGCATCGTTTTCCAAAGGAGACCTCAATGAGCCTTAACCCGAACCCGCTTTATGCCGCACCGGAGGACTGGCGCGCCTATAGCGGCACGCTCAGCCGGCGGGTCTTTGCGTTCATTCTCGACTACATCATCGTGCTGCTGCTCTGCATTCCTGCGGCAGTCGTGCTGTTTTTCCTGTCCATCCTGACGCTCGGCCTCGGTTTCTTTCTGTATCCGGCACTCTTCGTGCTGGTTGCCGGCATCTATTTCGGCCTGACGGTCGGCGGACCGAGCCAGGCGTCGCTGGGCATGCGGGCGATGGGTATCGCAATGGTCCGCGTCGATGGAAGGCCGATGGATTTCCTCACGGCGATCGTGCATCTGGCGCTGTTCTGGATCCTGAACTCGGTGCTGACGCCGCTCATTCTGCTTGCCGGCCTTTTCACCGAGCGCAGCCGCCTCATCCACGACCTCCTCGTCGGAACGGTTACAGTACGCACGGCCTGAGACGGCGCAATAAATCTGCCGACCGGTCTTTGCCCACCGGTTGGCGGCGCCATATCAAAAAAAGCAGAAACAGGATAACGAGGACAGCTCAGCCGCGCTGTTGACGTTTTTTATTCTTAGGTCATGCTGTTATAAACGAAACAGCGCAAAGGGACACCCTTCCGGCAGATGAATACGCAGGCCTCGCCATCACCGCAGTTTTATCTGACGGCTCCGGCTGCATGCCCGTATTTGCCGCACGAGATGGAGCGTAAGGTCTTCACGCATCTCGTCGGCCCGCGTGCTGCCGAGATGAACGACATCCTGACGCAAGGCGGCTTCCGCCGTTCGCAGAACATCGCCTACCGTCCCGCCTGCGAAGCCTGCCGCGCCTGCGTCTCCGTGCGCATCCTCGCGCAGGAGTTCCAGCCGACAAAGTCGATGAAGCGGGTGCTGGCCGCCAATGCCGACATCATTGCCACCGAATTTCCGGCGCAGCCTTCCAGCGAGCAGTATTCGCTCTTCCGCCGCTATCTCGACTACCGCCACCAGCAAGGCGGCATGTCCGACATGACGGTGCTCGACTATGCGATCATGGTGGAAGATACGCATGTGAACACCAAGATCGTCGAATACCGCAAACGGGAAGAAGGCTCGGGTCTCGAGGCCCGTCCTCGGGGCGAACTCCTGGCTGCCGCGCTGACCGACTCGATGAGCGACGGCCTCTCCATGGTCTATTCCTATTTCAACCCGGACTATGACAGGCGCTCGCTCGGCACCTTCATGATCCTCGACCATGTGAAGCGCACCCAGGCGCTGGGTCTTCCACATGTCTATCTCGGCTACTGGGTTCAGGGATCGCGCAAAATGGACTACAAGACGCGCTTCCAGCCGCAGGAACACCTGACCCCGCGCGGCTGGGAACGTTTCGATCCCGCCTCAATGCCCGAAAGCACGCAAGACTAAATGCTCCTCCCCGCCCTTTCCGATCATCGGAAAGGCCTCGCCCTGACGACAGTTGGCGGCCTGGCTCTTTCCATGGACATTCCGCTCGTGCGTCTCGCTGACGGAGACATGTGGTCGATCCTCGGCTTTCGCAGCATCGCGACGGTTCTGGTAACTCTGCTTATCGTCGTGGCGATCCGGGTCGCTCAAGGGAAATGGCCGGTCCTGATCCCGGGCCGGCACGGCATCGTTGCCGGATTGCTCTATGGCCTGTCGACGCTGACTTTCATGCTTTCGGTCTTCAATACGGCGACGGCGAACGTCGTCTTCATCGTCGCCTTCAACCCGATGTTCGGCGCTCTGCTTTCCTGGATCTTCCTCAAGGAACGGCCACCGGTTTCCACCTTGTTGGCGATGGCCGCCATGATTTTCGGCGTCGGGCTGATCGTGCATGACGGCATATCGACCGGCCACCTCTTCGGCGATGCGATGGCGCTGCTGAGCGCGCTCATCCTTGCCGCGGCTATCACCGTCGGCCGCGCCTCGCGGCGCGACATGGGCTTCGTGCCGCTTCTTGCCGCAACCTTTCCGGCGATCCTCGGCTTCGGCATGGCCATGCCTGCCGGCGTTTCGATCGAGCATCCCGCCTGGATCATCTTCAACGGCGCCATCATGATGCCGGTGGCCTTCTGGTGCCTGGCAACCGGCCCGCGCTACCTCTCCGCGCCGGAGGTCGGCATGTTCTATCTGCTGGAGACAGTGCTCGCGCCGATCTGGGTCTGGTTCATCTTCTGCCGAAACACCGGCGACGATGACGCTCGTCGGCGGCGCCATTTTGATCGCCGCGATTATGGTGCACTCGCTGTGGATAACGCGTGGAGGCGGCCTTCGGCAGGCAACGCAATAGGCGCGGCTTGATGCCTTTAGTCCTTCATGTTATAACTCCGTTATCACGAAGGATAAGATCATGAACATCACCATCCGCAAGATCGGCAATTCCGAAGGCGTCATCATTCCGAAGGAGGTATTGCAGCGGCTTGGGTTGAGCAGCGGCGATAGTCTTGAGCTTCGCGAAAGCGATGGCAGCATTCAGTTGATCCCGGAGTCTCCGGACCTGGCAGAACAGCTGCGCGCTGCCCGAATTGGCATGGAGAAGTATCGGGTTGCGCTGCGCGAACTCGCCAAATGACCGCGTTTCAAGTGGCTTAGCCGCGAAGCAATCGAAAAAATCCATGATGAGCAACTCGCCGAACACGGCGGGCTGACGGGGTTGCGCGACGCCAATGCCTTGGAGACCGGCCTCGCTCGGCCGCTCAACAAGGCCGCATATGGCGAGGACGATATCTTTGTCCTCGCCGCTGCCTATCTTAACGGCATTGTACGAAACCATCCTTTTGTCGATGGCAACAAGCGTACCGGCTACCTCGCGGCGTTCACCTTTCTGTATGTAAACGGCTATCTTATTGAAGCCGAGAACGCACAAATTGTAGCCTTCGTCCTCTCGGTAGCCGCCGGCGAGATCGACGAAGAAGGCGCTACGCGCTTTCTGCGTGATTTCAGCGTTCCCTTAGCTGGCTAAGCGGTTCGTTTGCTCCAGCACCCGTTCCAAGCCTATCATCACATGCTTCCAGCCCTGACGGGTTTTCTCTTCGAAGGCTGCCCATTCGGCGCACATTTCGTGGGTGAGCGTCAGCCGGCTGCCCTCGCCGAGCGGTTCGATGTCGATGTCGACGCGGTCGGCATTGTGGTCGTGCTCCTCGGCGGAAAAGCTGAAGACTATGTGTTTCGGCCGACGAAGCTCCAGGAATATCCCCGAATGGCAGGCATCGCCAGTGAGGCGCCGGTCGACGATGAGGAAGCGGCCGCCGACACGGGGGTTGATTTCGGCGCGGACAACATGGCCCTGCTCCGTAGCGAAAAGAAAGCGCTTGGCGATCTGCGGGTTAAGCCACGCGTCGTAGATGACAGAAGGCGGGACATTGTAGGTATGGTCGACATGCAGCTTGATGGTATTGCAAGACATTGATGCTCCTCCCTGTGGGCAGTCGCCCGGAGAGCGATGCCCAACGTCATTCCGTCCGCCTTCGGAATGAACCCGTTCCTATTTTTTGATAACAGGGGTGAGATAGAGGATGCGATCCGCTCGCCAAGAGCGGATCGCCAATTTGTTATCGCAGTCAGCCGTCGAATTTGCCGCTGCGCGGGAAGCCCTTCGGGACAGTGCGGCCCGCCGATAGCGCGGTCGCCCAGCCATTCGGTCAGCTCTTCCTTGTTTTTCGTGAATGTGCGGCCCGCGCTGTCTTCCCAGACAAGGCCGTCGGCGATCGCGAAGCAGCGGACGTCGGAAATGCCGCCGTCCTTGTACCGCTGCAGGCGCACGCCCTTGCCGCGGGCCATCTCCGGCACCTGCGCCAGCGGGAAGACCAGCATCTTGCGGTTTTCGCCGACGACGGCGACGTGATCGCCGCTGACGGGGACGACAAGCTTGGTCTCGTCCGGCATGGAAACATTCATGATCTGCTTGCCCTTGCGGGTATTGGCGGCCATTTCCGATTCCGCCACGACAAAGCCGTTGCCGGCGGTCGAGACGATCATCTGCTTGCGCGCCGGATCATGGACGAAGGCGGTCAGCACATCCTGATCGTTGTCCATGTCGACCATGATGCGCAGAGGCTCGCCGTGACCGCGTCCGCCGGGCAGCTTGTCGCCGCCGAGCGTGAAGACCTTGCCGCCGGTCGTGACGACAAGGATCTTGTCCGTCGTCTGCGCCGGGAAGGCTATCTTCAGCGCATCGCCTTCCTTGAAGGTGCAGGCGTCGCGGTCTCGGAGATGTGACCCTTCAGCGCGCGGATCCAGCCTTTTTCGGAGACGACGACGGTGATCGGTTCCTTCTCGATCATCGCCTGCTGGATGGCCTGCTCGTCGGCCTCGGGCGCCTCGGCGAACTGCGTGCGGCGGCGGCCGAGCTCGGTCGCCTTGGCGAACTTCTTCTTCACCTCGCCAATTTCCCAGGCGACCGTCTGCCACTGCTTCTCGTCGGAGGCGAGCAGCGCCTCGATGCCGGCCTTCTCCGTGGTGAGTTCGTCGAACTCGGTGCGGATTTCGAACTCTTCCAGCCTGCGCAGAGAGCGCAGCCGCATATTGAGGATCGCCTCGACCTGGTTGTCGGTCAGCGCCCAGCGCGCCATCATCACCGGCTTCGGCTCGTCCTCCTCGCGGATGATGCGGATGACCTCGTCGATGTTCAGATAGGCGATCAGCAGGCCGCCGAGGATTTCGAGGCGCCGGTCGATCGCGGCAAGGCGGAAGCGCGAGCGGCGCTGCAGGACCTCGCGGCGGTGATCGAGCCATTCCTTCAGCACCTCGTTCAGCGCCATGACGCGCGGAATGCGGCCCATCGACAGAACGTTCATGTTCAAGCGGGAAGCGGCTTTCCAGCTCCGTCAGCTTGAACATCGATTCCATCAGGATCGTCGGATCGACGCTGCGGCTCTTCGGAACCAGCACGACACGGACGTCTTCGGCAAACTCGTCGCGGATGTCTTCGAGCAGCGGCAGCTTGCGGGCGATCAGCAGCTCGGCGATCTTTTCGATGAGCCGCGACTTCTGCACCTGGAAGGGAATTTCGGTGACGATGATCTGATAGCCGCCACGTCCGAGATCCTCGATCTGCCACTTGGCACGCACCCGGAAGCCGCCGCGGCCGGTGCGGTAGCTTTCGATGATGCTTTCGCGATTGTCGATGATGATGCCGCCCGTCGGGAAGTCCGGGCCCGGAATGAACTCGACCAGCTTTTCGACCGTCGCGTCCGGATGCTTGATCAGGTGCAGCGCCGCATCGCAAAGCTCATGGGCGTTGTGCGACGGGAATGGAGGTCGCCATGCCGACGGCGATGCCGGAGGAGCCGTTCGCCAGAAGGTTCGGGAAGGAGCCGGGCAGAACGGTCGGTTCCTGGTCTTCCTCGTTGTAGGTCAGGCGGAAATCGACGGCGTCCTGGTCGATGCCTTCGAGCAGCAGCGCCGTGACCTCGGTCATGCGCGCTTCGGTATAGCGGTAGGCGGCGGCATTATCGCCGTCGATATTGCCGAAGTTGCCCTGGCCGTCGACGAGCGGATAACGCTGGGAGAAATCCTGCGCGAGACGCACCAGCGCATCGTAGACAGACTGGTCGCCATGCGGGTGGAACTTACCGATGACGTCGCCGACGATGCGGGCGCATTTCTTGAAGGCCGAGTTCGGGCGTATGCCCATCTCGCTCATCGCATGAATGATGCGGCGATGAACCGGCTTCAGGCCATCGCGCACGTCCGGAAGCGCGCGGTGCATGATGGTCGACAGCGCATAGGCCAAGTAACGCTCTTCGAGCGCGGCCTTCAGATCAACCGGTTGAATACTGTCGTCGTCTCCGCCGGAGGGCGGCAAAATCTCTTGTCCCATAGGCTCTGCCTAGCCCAGAAGGCGCTTCACGGCAAGGAATCAAGGGTTTTGGGCTGTGGATGACGTTCCCGAAGCACAGGCGATCACAAGGTCAGCACCTATTATCGCCGCTGATTTGGACTTCGTTGCATTCCACTTCAACGGAAATTTAGAGACCTGCAAATATAAACCGCGTTTGAGACGTAGTAATTTCGCTGCAATTCCCAACCGCCACCAAAGGATTTACCGCATGACCTTTTACCGGACAACCCGGCTGATGCTGTCTGGCGCTACATTTCTGTCGCTCGCCGGCTCCGCATTCGCGCTCGACGGGCAGGATCTTCTGAAGAAGCTGAACGCCGCCTATAGTGTCCAGAGCGGAACGATCGCTGCGGATGGTGTCGATGTCAACGACACGACGGTGACGCTGAAGAACGCCAGAGTCAAACCGAACGGCGGTGAGGCCTTCACCATCGGCGACATCACGCTGACCGGCGTCGAAGAGGACGAGGATGGCGGCTACTACATCGAGGAAGCCGCATTCCCGGACATCAACACGACCCAAGACGGCGCGACGATCACCGCTTCCGAACTGACGATCGGCGGCATCTCTATCCCGGCCGACGCGAGCGGCGACGGGCTCGAACTCGATGCTGCTCTGCGAAACCGCTCACGTTGGCCCGGTCAAGGTGGTCAAGGACGGCAAGCAAGTCTTCTCCCTCGGCGAGAGCGAGATGAACGTGACGCTTCGCGAGGATGAATCCGGATTCGATTTCGACGGAGCATTCAAAGGCATGAAGGCCGACCTCAGCGATGCGCCGGATCCGCAAGCGAAGGAAGCGATCGAAAAGCTCGCCCTCCAGCACGTCAACGGCGACATCACGATGAAGGGTGCATGGGACCTCGGCCCTGGAACGATCGACATTTCGGAATTCGCGTTCGATTTCACCAATATCGGTCGCCTGAACCTCGCCCTCAAAATCTCCGGCTACACGTTTCCATTCGTGAAGTCGCTGCAGGAAGCAGCCAAGGCTTCCGAGACGAACCCGAACAAGGAAGAAGCGCAGCAGGCACTCGGCCTCGCCATGCTCGGCCTCGTGCAGCAGCTTTCGTTCAGCGGCGCCGAAATCCGCTTCGACGATGCATCGATCACCAAGCGCGCCCTTGAATATGCAGGTGCCCAGCAGAACATCTCGGCAAAGCAGATGGCAGACGGGCTGAAGGCAATGGCGCCGATCGCTCTGGCGCAGCTCAACATCCCCGAACTGCAGAATGCGCTCTCGGCGGCGATCAACACCTATCTCGACGATCCGAAGAACTTCGTCGTCAGCGCTTCTCCCGCGCAGCCGGTCCCCTTCCCCACCATCATGGGCGCGGCAATGGGCGCACCGGACACACTGCCGAACGTGCTTGGCGTGAAGGTGACGGCGAACCAGTAAGGTTCAGAGCTTCGAAGAGAAAGCCCGGCAGCGATGCCGGGCTTTTTGTTCAATGGGCTGCACCGGAGACAGCGGCAGCTCCCTCCTTGTCATGAAGCGCAAAACGGTCAAGCATGTGCGCGCTCGCCGCATTGAGCCCTTTGACATCGACATCAATTCCGCGGCGGCGGTACTTCAGGACGACCTTGTCCAGAGCGCCCGACCGCGGTGATGTCCCAGAAATGCGCCGCGCTGACATCGATCGTCACGAGCCTGCACCGGCTCTTCGAAATCGAAGGCTGCGGGAAGCTCTCGGCCGAGGCGAAGAACAACTGACCGTCGACGGCATAGTCCGCGTACTGCCGTCTTCGCTGCAGTGCGGAGCGTACGTGGAAAAGCCTCGCGACCTTGCCGGCGAAGAAGACGCCGGACAGCAGCACGCCGACCAGCACGCCCTTGGACAGATCATGCGTCGCGACGACCGTGACAACGGTCGCCAGCATGACCAGCGACGATGACGGCGGGTTGCGGCGGATGTCGAGGATCGAGCGCCACGAGAAGGTACCGATCGAAACCATGATCATGATCGCGACCAGCGCCGCCATCGGCACCACGCGCAGGATATCGTCGAGCACGAGAAGCAGGACGAGCAGAAAGGATCCGGCGACGAATGTCGAAAGACGCCCGCGTCCGCCCGAGCTGACGTTGATCACCGACTGGCCGATCATGGCGCAGCCGCCCATGCCGCCGATCAGGGCGGAGGCGATGTTGCTGGCACCCTGCCCAAAGCACTCCTGGCTCTTGTTGCTCTGCGTGTCGGTCATGTCGTCCACGATCTGGGCGGTCAGCAGCGACTCCAGCAGGCCGACGGCAGCGAGGCCGATAGAATAAGGGAAGATGATCCGCAGCGTTTCGAAGGTCAGCGGCACCTGCGGGATGGTGAACACCGGCAGGCTTGTCGGCAATTCACCGAGATCGCTTACCGTGCGGACATCGAGACCCAAGACTATAGAGGCGATAGTCAAGACCGCGATTGCGACAAGCGGAGACGGAACAAGCTTGGTCACGTAAGGGAAGAGATAGATGATCGCCAACGCGGCGGCGATCATTGCGTAGGTGGTCGACGGCATGCCGATCAGTTCGGGCAGCTGCGCCATGAAGATCAGGATCGCGAGAGAATTGACGAAGCCCGTCATGACCGAGCGCGATACGAACCGCATCAGGCGGCCGAGCTTCAGCATTCCGGCGATCAGCTGGAAGACGCCCATCAGGATCGTGGCAGCGAAGAGATATTGCAGGCCATGCTCCCGGACGAGCGATCCCATGAGGACCGCGGTCGCAGCCGTAGCCGCAGAAATCATACCAGGACGTCCACCGACGATCGCCGAGACGCAGGCGATGGCGACGGAGGCAAAGAGACCGATTTTCGGATCGACGCCCGCAATCACGGAGAAGCCGATGGCCTCGGGGATCAGGGCAAGAGCCACGACGATGCCGGAGAGAATGTCGCCGCGAATGTTCGAGAACCATTCGCGCTTGTAAGCGGAGAGTTTGTTCATATCGGATTTTTCACAAGGTTCAGCGCGACCGGACTGAATCCGGCTCAACATATGGAGAATGTTGTGCGTTGTCTGGCGGATCGGCGGCCAGAAGAGCCACCCGGAATTTCACCGGGTCCGGGGCGAATGCGAGACGTATAGATGCAGTGTTTTGCCGTTGCAACACGAAAAAGCCCGGCTGC
>CAWIRO010000024.1:0-19667 GCA_963838565.1 uncultured Alphaproteobacteria bacterium | reverse complement strand
CAATTTTGAACGCGTCAGAATAATTCTTCGCCCGTCGGCGAAGGCGATCTTCCGGCAAAGTCGGCCAGGTGGCCTTCCGAGCCAAAATTTCGAGTAATGCATTTTAGCGGGGCGCCGCCTGCGGGCAGCGCTTTGACGGCCCGGACATGAAGACCGGAGCAGCATGAAGATCGTTCCGTCAGACCACACGAGTGCGCGGCATAGAACCGCGCCCCCGACCGGGAAAGCCCCTTGTTTAAGATCGCCAAAGCAACCGCTGCCGTCGCCCGCATGCATGGCTCGCTGGATCTGCCGCATCACAATCAGGAAATGCTTGCGCAGCTTTCGGTCTCCGAGAGCCTGGACTGGCGACTTTGCGAGCGGGGTCATCCGTCTCGGCGACTGGAGCAGTATGCTGCATGGCCTGTCGAGCAGGAATGCGGTCTTCTGAGCCTGCTGCGCTGCTATGATCGGAAAGATCGTGCCTATGTCCTCGCCCTTTTCGAGCAAGCCGCAACGCTTTCGTCATCCTTCTGCTTCTCCACCACGATCCTGATGCCGAATCGGCTTCAGGCAGCCGGTTTTCTGCATGGGCGAGTCGAGCGGACTTGAGGAAAAGTTCAGCGGCATCATGGCAGGCGTCTTCGTCTTCCCGCGCTTCAAGCTGGAACAAGGACACCAGATCGCCACCCGGCAATAGGCAGTCTTCAAAAAAGCCGGTCCTGCGGTCCTGGACCGGCTTTTCTTTCCGCCGATTACTCCGGCTTGACCGGGATGTTCAAGCCTTTGGCGCTCGCCGGGCGAGCAATGCAGCGCTCGAGCCATGCCATGACGGAGGGGAACTTTGCGTAGTCCAGGACCTCCCTGCCGCCATAGAAGATATCGGCGCCGCGAATCCACGGGAATGTCGTGATATCCGCAATGGTGTAGGTGTCACCCATGATCCATTGACGTCCCTCCAGACGTGTTTCCAACACGCTGAGCAGCCGCTTGGCTTCGTCTCGGTAACGCTCCACCGGATAGGAATTATTGGCGACCTTGTCGGCGGCGAACTTGTAAAAGTGGCCGAATTGGCCGAACATCGGGCCGATCCCCGGCCATTTGGAAGAACACCCACTGGATGGTTTCGTAGCGTCCTGCGGCGTCCGCCGGGATCAGCTGGCCGGTCTTTTCGGCGAGATAAAGGAGGATCGCGCCGGATTCGAAGAGGCCGATCGGCTTTCCATCCGGGCCGTTCGGATCGATGATCGCCGGGATACGGCCGTTCGGATTGAGTGAGACGAATTCGGGGGACTTCTGATCGTTCGTGCCGAAAGAAATGTAATGCGGCTCGTATGGCAGGCCGAGCTCTTCCAGTGCGGTCGACACCTTCACGCCGTTTGGCGTTTGCAGCGAATAAAGTTGAATGACGTCCGGGTTCTTTGCCGGCCAGCGCTTGGTGATTGGAAATGCGGAAAGGTCTGCCATGCGATTTCTCCTGGGGATGGGCGGCCGAACATAAAAGACCTGGCCGAGCAAAACACAAGCCACGAGCTCCAACGGTTGTTTCAGATTAGTGAACAAAGCGTCCGCGTTCGTTTATCTTTTCACGATGATCAAAAAAGGCGACAAAGCGCTCAACGAGGTTCAAACGGTGCCGAGCACAGGGACCTCCACAGCAATTCAACGGAGATCACGTCCATGTCGAATACCAACAACGTCCTCATCCTTCTCGCCCGTATTCTGCTCTCCTTCATGTTCATCTTCGCCGGCTTCGGCAAGGTGACTGATCCTTCCGCCACCGCAGGCATGATTGCCGGCTCCGGCCTTCCTGCTGCAACCGCCCTCACCTATTTCGCAGGCCTCTTTGAGCTTGTCATGGGCATCTCCGTGCTCATCGGCTATCAGGTCCGCTACACTGGCTGGCTGCTGGCCGTCTTCTGTGTGTTCACTGGCGTTGTCTTCCATCTGCCGACCGTCAACGTTCCTGACTTCCCGGCGGCCGCAAATGGCTGGATCAACGGCCTGAATTTCGTGAACTTCCTGAAGAACATCACGCTGGCCGGCGCCTACATCATGCTGGCCACCAACGGCGCAGGCGCCTACTCGATCGACGCGCGCCGCAGCACGCACTCGGTCGCTGCCTAAGCGAACACTGCCTCCCAAGCGTAAGAAACCCGCCGTCGCGAGACGGCGGGTTTTCTGTTTGAACTCTAAGAGTTTTCAGAGGGCGCCGCGAACAGCTTCGACGATCTTCGCGACAGACGGCTCATCGGCATGATTATCCTTGCGCGCGCGGACGAGGCAGGCCTCGGATCGCAGGATCACGCCGTCCGAGAGGACCTTCAGGTGATTGGCCCGCAGCGTCGAGCCGGTCGAGGTGATGTCGACGATGATGTCGGCCGAACCGGCGGCGGGCGCGCCTTCGGTGGCGCCGAGGCTTTCGACGATGCGGTAGAGCTGGATGCCGTGCTGGCTGGAGAAGAACTGCTGCGTCAGCCGCCAGTATTTCGTGGCGATCGCCAGGCGGCGGCCGTGGCGGGCGCGGAAATCGGCGGCGACATCGCCGAGATCGGCCATGGTATCGACATCGAGCCAGATCTCCGGCACGGCGACCACGACATCGGCATGGCCGAAGCCGAGACGGGCGCAGAATTCGACGCGCTTGTCGGCCTCGGCCAGGTCCTTCGCGGACAGGTCTTCGCCGGTGACGCCGAAATCGATCGAGCCGTTGCCGATCTCGCGGGAGATCTCGGAGGCCGAGAGAAAGGCGATCTCGACATCATCCCAGCCCTCGACGCGGCCGCGATAGGAGCGGTCGTTGCCGACGGCGACGATCTTCATGCCGGCGCGTTCGAAGATCGCCGAAGCGTCGTCCTTCATGCGGCCCTTGGAGGGAAGCGCGATGGTGATGGTCATGCGGCTGCCCTTTCACGTTTCGATGCGGTCGAGCCAGAGCGAGAAGCCGACGGCCGGAATGCGCTCCTTGGCGCCGAGCAGCGTCAGCAGCCGGTCGAAACGGCCGCCGCCGGCCAGAACCGCGGTGGAGCCCTCGATGACCGTACCTCGAAGACGAGGCCGGTATAATAATCGAGCGGGCGGCCGAAGGCGGCGCGGTAGGTCGATGGCAGGAAAGATCGACGCCGGCATTGCCGAGCGCCGCCACGCGGCGCATCGAAACGCGACGAGCGCATTGCCGAGCTTCAGGCCGGCGCATCGGCAAAACCGGCAAGCGCGGCAGAAGCGTTTGACGAGCGGCACGTTCGAGCGACAGGAACTCCTCGCAGCACGTGGAAGCGCGCGCGTCGTCGAGCGCGCGTTTCGGACAGGATCAGCTTTTCCTTCAGCCGTCGGGCGATCTCCGGCGGGCGAGCGGCTGGCATTCGTGGAATAGCCGGTCGCCTGCATCGTCCCGTCGATGATGGGCGACGAGCGCCGCCTCGTCGCCGGAGGCGATCAGCCTGGCGACATCGTCGTCGAGGTCGGTGACGAATTGCGGGCTGACGAGGCTCGCCAGCAGCGCTTCGAGCTGCATCATGTTGCCGAAGGCATGGATCAGTCGCTTCTGCCAGCCGAGCGGCAGGCCGAGCGCCTGACCACGGCCTCGAAGACCGCCTGATCGCCAAGCGTCACCGACAGGCGCTGGCCCGGCAGCAGCGCGCGTCGAGAATCCCGGTGGCATCGCCGATGGCGCGGGCGTCGGCGCTGGCGATATCGATGTCGCCGAGGTCCTCGATGCCGGCCTGGTAGAATTCGTTGGCGCCCTCGCGGCGCTGGCGGAAGACCTCGCCGAGATAGGAATAGCGCTTCGGCGTGCCGGTCGCCGTCTCGATGTGGCGCAGGCAGACGGGAATGGTGAATTCCGGGCGCAGGCAGAGGCTTGCGCCGGTCTCGCTCTCCGTCATGAAGATGCGGCGGCGCAGATCCTCGCCGGCGATGTCGAGGAAGGGCTCGGCCGGCTGGATGACCGGCGTGTCGATCGCGCTCCGTCTTGCGGCCGGCGAATTCGGCCAGGAGGTCATCGGCGAAGTCGGGGAGGTTGATCAGGGGCATGGGCTGGCTCCCAAGACAAGATTCCCCTCCCTCAACCCCTCCCCACAAGGGGGAGGGGCTAACTCGCGAGCACTCGCCGAGCAGACATCGAGGTAGGTTCGCGCAGGAGCAAACGCGCGCGTTGAGCAGGGCGATGCCGCTCAAAGCCCCTCCCCCTGTGGGGAGGGGTTGGGGAGGGGTCATACTCAGCGCATTCGCCGCTCGCTTCCGATCCTCCGCCTGCGCGGCCAGAATTTCCTTCACCTTGGCGACGAGGTCGGCCTCCGGCACCGATCTCCTGCGCCACACGCGCTTCGCGCCAGCTCGGCATTGTCCTCGATCTCGCCGGAAAGCCGCTTGCCCTCGATCAGGTCCTTGATCTGCACGACGCCCTGCGCGCGCTCGTCGCCGCCCTGGATGATGGCGATCGGGCAGCCGCGGCGGTCGGCATATTTCAGCTGGTTGCCGAATTTCTTCCAGTTGCCCTGGAACATCTCGGCGCGGATGCCGGCGGCGCGCAGCTCCTGCGTCATGCGCTGGTAGCGGCCCATCGCCTCGACATCGCCGTCCATGACGGTGACGAGCACCGGCTCGATGACATCCTCGCTGGCCGAGCTTGCCGAGGTTCTTCAGCGCCGTCATCAGGCGCGAGACGCCGATCGAGAAGCCCGTTGCCGGAACCGGCTGGCCCATGAAGCGGGAGACGAGGCCATCATACCGCCCGCCGCCGCCGACCGAGCCGAAGACGACCTTCTCGCCCTTCTCGTTGGTGACGTCGAAGAGTGAGTTCGGCTTCGTAGACCGGGCCGGTGTAATATTCGAGGCCGCGGACGACGGAGGGGTCGATCTTGATGCGGTCGGAGTCGTAGCCGGCGCTGCAGTAACGAGCTTGCCGCATCGAAGTTCGAGTTCCTCGACGCCAGCTCGGCGCACCTTCGACGTGATCGCAGCAACAGTGTCTGACCAAGCGCGAGCGGCGCTCGTCGGCATAGTCCTTGATGCCGACGAAGAAGCAGCACCTTGTCGATCTGCTCCTGATCGAAGCCCGGCGCCCTTGGTGAAGTCGCCGCTTTCATCCTTGCGGCCGGGGCCAAGCAGCAGCGCCACGCCTTCCGGACCGAACTTGTCGAGCTTGTCGATCGCCCGCAGCACGTTGAGCCGCTGTCCGGCCTTGTCGTCGCCGCCGAGGCCGATCGCCTCCAGCACGCCGTCCAGAACCTTGCGGTTGTTGACGCGGATGACGTAATCGCCGCGCTTGATGCCGAGGGCTTCCAGCGTATCGGCCATCATCATGCACATTTCGGCATCGGCCTGGACGCCCGGCGCGCCGACCGTATCGGCGTCGAACTGCATGAACTGGCGGAAGCGGCCCGGACCCGGCTTTTCGTTGCGGAACACATAGCCGGCGCGATAGGTGCGGTAGGGCAGCTGGATCTCGTTGAAATTCTCCGCGACGTGGCGGGCGAGCGGCGCCGTCAGGTCGTAGCGCAGGCTCATCCACTGCTCGTCGTCGTCCTGCAGCGAGAAGACGCCTTCGTTCGGGCGGTCGGCTGTCGGGCAGGAACTTGCCGAGCGCATCGGTATATTCGAGGAGCGGCGTTTCGACCGGATCGAAACCATAATGCTCATAGACTTCGCGGATCTTCGCGGTCATCTCGTTGACGGCGCGGATATCGGCGGCCGAACGGTCGACGAAGCCGCGCGGCAGGCGAGCCTTGAGCTTTTGTGGTTTCTTCTGCTTGTCGTTCATTTCCAACGCATTCCGCTCAATCGTGACAGTGGCGGTTTCCTAGCGGATTGGGAGGGTAGCGGCAAGGGCGAAGGGACTTGAAGCGGCGAGAAGTCGAAGATCGAGGGACGGCTCACCGAATTGCGGGAACGGGAACGACCATGATCACGAGGCGCTTCTCTATCTCGCGACCTGCCCGTCACCGGCAAGGCGAACCGCAAGTTCATCCGCTATTCCGTCAATCTCTGGTCCCGCGCCAGGCGCTGCAGCCGGCAGTGGGCGGAGCACGAGAACAACAGCCGTGCTGCGATACTTTCCGCGATGGATGGCCTTCGCCAGAAGCGCACCGCCGTCGTGCTCGGCTCCGGCCTGCTTCGCGATGTGCCGATCGGCGAGCTTTCGAAGAATTCGATACGGTCGTTCTCGTCGATCTCGTTCACGTCGCTTCGGTGCGCCTTTGGCTGAAAGCGAAAGGGCTACGCAATGTCCGTCTCATCGAGCGCGATCTCTCCGGCTATGACGATCTCGCGGCCGGGAAAGACGTGGAGCCGCTCGGCTTCCTGCGGTCGGTGCCCTATCTCGATTTCGTCGTCTCCGCAAACCTGCTCTCGCAGATAGGCCGGGGCGTGAAACGCCGCTTCGAGGCCGGCCCGAACCGGGGATGCCGTAAGATACGGTTTCCCGGCTGATCGCAGCGCACGTGACGGGATTGCAGGCCCTGCCCTGCCGCAGCTGCCTCGTCACCGACATCTCCTATGCGGTGATAGACCGCAACGGAAAGATCCATGAAGACCGCCGACCTGCTGCACGGTGTCGCGCCGCCAGAAGCAAAGGCCGAATGGTCATGGCCGGTCGCGCCGATCGGCGAGGAAAGCCCGATTACCAGATCGTCCATGGGTGATTGCCGCTTGCTGAATTGCAGATATCGTCGATGCAATCAATGATTTATTGTATCACTTTTAATTTGCGGTATTCTGCGGATGAGAATTGTCTGGGATGAACCGAAGCGGCTCGCAAATATTGACAAGCATGGGCTCGATTTTGCCGATCTCGATCAGCGGTTTCTTCCTGAGCTGCGATCTTCGCAGCAAAGCATGGACGGATCATGGAATCCGCGCTTCTTTACGGGACATATTGCCGTCATCTTTGCAAGCTGGGTGCCGAGGCATCTGTCGTTTCGATGCGACCTGCCACCGGAGCGAAAGGAGGCTCTATGACATCCCCGCGAAAACGACCCGCAGACCGAGTTTAAGAAGCGAGGCTCCAAGCAGGGATTGCTCGACAATCCCGAATGGACCGAAGAGGACTTCAAGAACGCCCGTCCCTTTGCCGAAGTCTTCCCTGAACTTGCCGAAGCATCCGCCGGTCGCGCGGGCGGCCCGCGGTCGAAAAACCGAAGCGGCAGATCTCGCTGCGGCTCGATCCCGACGTGATCGAGGCCTTCAAGGCGACGGGCAAAGGCTGGCAGGGACGGATCAACGAGGCGTTGCGAAAAGCAGCCAAGCTTTGAAAGTGTTTTGACGGGCCTTGGTTTCCGATGGGCATTCGCCTACCTTCTGCCCATGCGCTTCATTGCCATCACAACGATGCTTTTCGGCTGGCTGTTCTACAGCGCGATGTCCGCATTGGCGGGCTGCCCCATGTGCGCGTCGATGCAGCAGCCCGTCGTGGCCGGAATGCATCACGATATGGCGGGCATGGATATGTCTGCGCCTGCCAAGACGGGCTCGGCCAAGGACCCCTGCGCAACAGGCGACACGGCGCATATGGCCTTCTGCACGGTATGCCTTGTCATGCCGCCTGCGCTCATGATCGACACAAGCGCAAGGCATTCGCTTCGCGTATCCATCGCCTGCCGTAGCGCAAGCGCTCGCCGATCATCGCACTGCTCCGCAGCCGCCGCCTCCCCGACTCGTCTGACAGTCTTTCCGCGTACCGATCGCGCGGCATCTGCCGCGCACAAGAACCTATTGTCAGACAGAGGAAGGAAGTCCCATGTCTTTGAAAATTTTCGCCTTTACCGCAGCTTTCGCCTTCGCCGTCCCGGCATTTGCCGCAGGACATGGCAGATGGACATGAGCAAGCCGATGGGCGACCATAGCCCTTCAAGCCACGCTTTCGCCGAGGCGAACGCCAAGATGCACAAGGATATGATGGTCGAAATGACCGGCAATGCCGACGTCGATTTCGTCCGCAGCATGATCCCGCACCATCAGGGTGCGATCGACATGGCGAAGATCGAGCTGCAATACGGCAAGGATCCGGAAATCCGCAAACTCGCCGAAGCGGTCATCAAGGCGCAGGAGGCGGAGATTGCGGAAATGAACGCCTGGCTGAAAGCCCACGCGAAGTAAAGCAGCCTCAGTCAAAGAAACGCCGGTGCCTCACGCACCGGCGTTTCCGTTTTCAGTTCTCAGGCCTTCGGCTCGAAAGGTTCCGGGCGGCGGCCGGCACCCTGGCGGGCAAGCATCCAGCCCGGATACTCCGGCGCCAGCGCGCTGACCTCGTCGAGTTTCTGCATGTCGTCGGCATCGAGCTTCAGCTTGACGGCGGCAAGGTTCTGGTCGAGCTGATCGATGCGCTTCGCGCCGATGATGACGCTGGTGACGAACGGCTTGGCGAGAACATAGGCGAGTGCCACGGTTGCGACGCTGCTGCCGTGCTTTTCGGCAATCTCGCGCATGACGGCAACGCAGGCCCAGGCCTTGTCCTTGTCCACCGGCGGGAAATCGAAGTTGGCGCGGCGGCCTTCGCCGTTGCCGGGCGCGCCCGGACCGTATTTGCCGGAGAGCAAGCCGCCGGCAAGCGGCGACCAGACCATCAGGCCGAGCTTCTCCTCATTCATCAGCGGCACGATGTCGCGTTCGAGATCGCGGCCGGCGATGGAGTAGTAGGCCTGGACGGTTTCGAAGCGGGCAAAACCGCGGCGTTCGGAGATGCCGAGCGCCTTGGCGATCCGCCATGCCTGCCAGTTCGAGACGCCGATATAGCGCACGAGACCGCGCGAGACGAGATCGTCGAAAGCGCGCAGCGTCTCGTCGATCGGCGTCACGGTATCGGTCGCATGGATCTGGTAGAGATCGATGTGGTCCGTCTGCAGCCGCTTGAGGCTTGCCTCGACGGAATCCATGATATGCCCGCGCGAGGCGCCGCGATCGTTCGGCTTGTCGCCCATGACGCCATAGACCTTGGTGGCGATGACGACGTCCTTGCGCGGGACATCGAGGTTCTTCAGCGCCTGGCCGAGCAGCCTTTCGGATTCGCCGAAGGAATAGACATCGGCGGTATCGATGAAGTTGACGCCGGCCTGCGAGCGAGCGCTCGACGATCTGGTCGGCCGCCTTCTGGTCCACGTCCGCGATGGCGCCCCAGGTGGTGCCGCTGCCTGCTTCACCGAATGTCATGGTGCCGAGGCAGATTTCCGAGACGAAAAGTCCCGTATTTCCGAGTTGATTGTAACGCATGGAGAAATTCCTTGTGTCGGCCGAAATGCGGCCGCTTGCGGGCTGCTGAACTTCTATTCTTTGAATATTGGCCTGCACGGTCAGGCACAGCCGAAGCTGGCTGCAGGGTGAGGCAGGCTTTTACGTAATGCCAGCCTGCGCCATTTCAACGCCGCTGCAGCATATTGCGAGGAAAAAGCAAAAGCCCTTGTCTCGACACAGCCGCCCAATAGATTGCCGCTTCAAAGGTTGCAGGAGCTTGAGATGAGCACGCACGCGCTGACGACGATCGGCTTCGATGCCGACGATACGCTCTGGCAGAACGAACAATATTACCGGCTGACCGAAGAGCACTTCACGCGGCTGCTCGCCGATTTCGCCGAGGGTCCGAAGATTTCGGAGCGGCTGCTGGAAGCCGAGAAGCGCAATCTCAGCCACTACGGTTTCGGCATCAAGGGCTTTACGCTGTCGATGATCGAGACGGCGATCGAGATCACCGAAGGCAAGGTGCCTGCGAGCGTGATCGCGAAGATCCTCGATACCGGCCGCGATCTTCTGTCGCATCCGGTCGAGACCATGCCGCATGTGCGCGAAACGCTGGAAGCTCTTGCCGGAAACTACCTGCTGGTATTGATCACCAAGGGCGACCTGTTCGATCAGGAGCGCAAGCTCGCCCAATCCGGCCTCGGCGATTTCTTCGATGCCGTCGAGATCGTCTCGGACAAGACGGCCGTCACCTATCGGCGGATTTTCTCAAAGCTCGGCGATGGTCCGGAACGGGCGATGATGGTCGGCAATTCGCTCAAGTCCGACATCGTGCCGGCGATTGCCGCCGGAAGCTACGGCGTCTTCGTGCCGCATGAACTGACCTGGGTGCTGGAGCATGTCGACGAGCCGAAGGAGGCGCCGCGTTTCCGCAAGATCGCCCATCTCGGCGAACTTGGCGGCCTGATCGACGGGATTGCGCTGAGCTATTCCGCCGGTACCGGATTTTGAGGGCGCCGCCGGGAAAGAGCGACGGACGCTGCGGTTCCTCGGGTTTTGCGGGCTGCGGCTGCCCGGCCGCCTGCGGCTCGATCAGCATGCGTATAGGGCGCTCCCAGCCCGCGGCGCGGCGAGACCTTGGAATAATAGGGCCGCAGCAACCAGGTGGTGTTTTCCTTCACGGTCACATCAAGCGTCGTGCCGTCCTCATCCGTGCCGAAGAATGCCTCGTCATCCGGCTTGGAGAGGTCGAAGATCGCAAGAAACGCGTATTTGCTCTTTGTCGTAAAGCTGATCTTCACGTGCTGGCCGGCGCGCACCGGCAACGTGTAGACGTGGCTGTTGCCGAACTTGGTCCAGCCCTTGATCTGCATGGTGACCGCCGGAAACTGGAGCTTCTCCAGCTTTTCGCCGGGATCGAGCTGCGGCGTCCTGGGCAAATGCCGCAGGTCGCCGCATAGAAGGAGCGCCGAAGCCATTCCGATGAAGCTTCTCATGGGCGCACCAATGCCGCGCGCATCGCCTCCACTTCGGCGCGGCAGAAGCAGCCTTCGATATGATCGTTGACGAGACCCATTGCCTGCATGAAGGCATAAACTGTGGTCGGACCGACAAAGGTCCAGCCGCGCTTCTTCAAATCCTTCGATATCATCACCGAGGTCGGGCGTCGTCGGATTGGCGGCGATATGCGTCGGCGGTCGACGACGGCGGGGCGTTCGTTGGAGCCGGCTCATAGCTCCAGAAATAGCGGGCGAGCGAGCCGAATTCGGTCCTCAGAGTCGATTGCGCGCCTGGCATTGTTGATCGTCGAGACGATCTTGCCGCGATGGCGGACGATGCCGGCGTCGGCGAGGCAGCGCTCGATATCCCGCTCGTCGAAGAGCGCCACCTTTTCGAAATCGAAACCGGCGAAGGCGGCGCGGAAATTCTCGCGCTTGCGCAGGATCGTCAGCCAGGAGAGGCCGGACTGGAACCCTTCGAGGCAGATCTTCTCGAAGAGGCGGATGTCGTCGGTGACCGGCCTGCCCCACTCCTCGTCGTGATAGCGCATGTAGTCGGGGAGATTGGCGTGCCAGTGGCAGCGGCTCTTGCCGTCCTCGCCGGTGATGATGTCCCGTTGTCGCTCATTCTTCCCCGCCATTTCTTCGTCAGAATCCGGCTTTACCATTTGCTAACCATGTTTCCAAACCGAACGAGTAACCCTGACGAAAAGTTTATTCCGCCGGCCGTCTTTTAATGAATCGATCTTTACCATTCGCTGGCGGCGATGATGGCAGCATCTTGTGCAGGCGGACATGCCCGCCTTAGCGCATTTTCGGTCATTTGTAGAGAGTCCGTCCGATGATGAAATCCGTCTTGACTTGCCGCCGGCCTGATCGGCCTGCTTGCCTCCCCGGCCGCTTGGCGACGACCGCTACGCGAACCGTCCGCCCGTCGTTCTCAGCCCCGACCTCACCGCACCCTGGGTCAACCAGCTCGGCGGCGGCAGCGTTCGCCCTGTCGTCTACCAGCGCCCTGCCGCCGGAATGGCGCAGCTTCATCCCGCGCCTGCCCTTCTTCCGCCGTGCGCCTGCACCTGAGCCCGCCGCCGCCCCACAGCAGTTGCCGGCGTTCGCCCCGACCTTCCGGTGATCCGCATCAGATCGAGCCGCAGTATCTGCCGCAGATCGTCGACTACGAGACCAAGGAAAAGCCGGGCACGATCGTCATCGATACCAACAACCGCTTTCTCTATCTGGTCATGGCGAACGGCAAGGCGCGGCGCTACGGCGTCGGCGTCGGCAAGCCGGGCTTCGAATGGGCCGGCGTCCACAAGGTTACCCGCAAGACGGAATGGCCCGACTGGACGCCGCCTTCCGAAATGATCGGCCGCGAAGCCGCCAAGGGCCACTACCTGCCGGCGCGCATGGATGGCGGCCCGGAGAACCCGCTCGGCGCGCGCGCCATGTATCTCGGCTCGACGCTCTACCGCATCCACGGCACCAATGCCCCCTGGACGATCGGCAGCGCCGTCTCGTCCGGCTGCATCCGCCTGCGCAACGAAGATGTCGTCGACCTTTACGAACGCGTCAAAGTCGGCACCCGCGTTATCGTCATGTAACGGCTGCGCTTTTACGCTCCTGGCTTCGGCAAGAACAGCCGGCGGCGCGGATCTCGAAAATTGCTGTGATCCGGCGACAACTGATCTTGAATCGGGCTGAAGTTCATGTAGCTTCAGCCCGATTTTGCTTTTGAGGGGAATCAATATGTTGAAAGTCGCCTCCGGCCTTGCGGCCGCCGGCATTGCGTTTTCTGTTGCACATCAACGCCTCGCTCCATGCTCAGCCCGCCCGCGACGCCGCACCCGTCGTCCGCGGTCGCGCAGATCCGAAGTTCGTAAAGCCGCGAGTTCAAGCGCAAGCTCGTGCGGCTTGTGACGAACGAAGCGCCGGGCACGATCATCGTCGATACCAACAACAAGTATCTCTACTTCGTCGAGGCGAACAACCGCGCGACGCGCTACGGCATCGGCGTCGGCCGCGACGGATTCGGCTGGTCGGGCGTCGTCAAGATCGGCCGCAAGGCCGAATGGCCGAGCTGGACGCCGCCGGCCGAGATGCGTCGTCCGCGAAGCCGCCAAGGGCCACATCATTCCCGCCTTCCAGGAAGGCGGCGAAGACAATCCGCTCGGCGCACGCGCCATGTATCTCTACCAGGGCGGCCGCGATACCATTTTCCGCATCCACGGCACCAATCAGCCCTGGACGATCGGCCTCAACATGTCTTCCGGCTGCATCCGCATGATGAACGACGACGTCGACGCATCTTTACTACGCGCGCGCCGGTCGGCACGAAGGTGATCGTCATCGGTCCCGGCAACAAGCAGGGCAACGTCGCCTTCCAGGACAAGGGCATCGACGTGCTGCGCACGATCTTTGGCGGCTGATCCTTCGCTGCTTGCTTGATGATGATGAAGGGCGGCGTTTTGCCGCCCTTTTCATATTGGTGTCAGGTGAGATGGCTATGGCGCCAGTGGCGCCATTTTCACTGGTAAGACCGACTGGAGGTCGCGGCTCACTTGGAGCCGCAGCTGACCTTGCCGCTGGCGGCAAACGGCGTTTGACCGCCGGTGATCGTCAATCCGTAGGTGCCCGAAAAGCTCTTTCCGCGGCCTTCTGGCGAGAATGACCAGGCTCAGAGCCTGAGCGCTGGCGTCGTCGTCGCTATCGAATATCTCGAGGCGCAAGTCGCCGTCATGCCACCAGCGGTTCGTGAGTTTGCTGGAGTCGAACACGCGTTTCTTGAAAGCGTCGGGAACCGCGTCGTTCTTGACCATCAGCGCGCCGCGGAAATGATTGAGCTTATGTCCGGCCTCGTCCCGAAAGCCGCTTTCGATGGTGAAGCGCGCGCTGCTATCGTCCGCCGAGCAGAAGAACCGGCTGTCGGCGTGCGCAGCCTCCTGCCGCGCCGAGCAGACCTGCAAGCAGTATCGTTATACGCCGCATGTGCCAAACTCCGTCACCGGCCGAAAACCGGCCGGGCTCACGTTAACGGCAAACCTCTTAATTTTTGCGGTACATCGCCGCCATAGGCCCAATCGAGCAGCTCCACCGTATGCAGGATCGGGATCGCCGTGCCGGTGGCGATCTGGGTGATGCAGCCGATATTGCCGGTGGCGATGACATCCGGCTTCGTCGCCTCGATATTCTTCACCTTGCGCGCCTTCAGCGTCGCGGAAATATCCGGCTGCATGATGTTGTAGGTTCCGGCCGAGCCGCAACAGAGATGGCCTTCCGCCGGATCGCGGACGGTGAAGCCGGCCGCCTTCAGAAGCTGCTTCGGCGCCATGGTGATCTTCTGGCCGTGCTGCATGGAGCAGGCGGAATGATAGGCGACCGTGATGCCCCTTGGCATATGCGGAGGCAGATCGAGCGTCGCCAGATATTCCGTGATGTCCTTTGCCAGCGCCGAGACGCGCGCAGCCTTTTCGGCATAGGCGGAGTCGAGCCGCAGCATATGGCCGTAATCCTTGATCGTCGTGCCGCAGCCCGAGGCGGTGATGATGATCGCGTCGAGCCCGCCGTTTTCGATCTCCCGCGTCCAGACATCGACATTGCGCGGGCGCTGGCAAGCGCCTGTTCCTCGCGGCCCATGTGATGCACCAGCGAGCCGCAGCAGACCTCGCCTGCCGGCACCACGACCTCGACGCCGAAGCGCGTCAGAAGCCTGATCGTCGCCTCGTTGATGGCAGGATCGAGCACCGGCTGTGCGCAGCCGGTGAGGATCGCGACACGGCCGCGCTTTTCCGCCTTCGCCGCATGGACTGCCGGGTCGCGCAAAGGGCGACGGGGCCGGGATATGCCTCGGCGCAAGCGCGAGCATGGCGGCAAAGGCTTCAGGGAAGGCGCCCGCATCAAGCCCGTGAACGGCCGGCCGAGCTGCGCAAGCTTCAGCGCCAGGCGGAAACGGCCGGGATAGGGCAGCACGGCCGCCAGGATGGCGCGCGTCAGCCGGTCCATGAACGGCCGCTTGTAGGTCTTTTCGATATGGACGCGGGCATGATCGACCAGATGCATGTAGTCGACGCCGGACGGACAGGTCGTCATGCAGGCGAGGCAGGAGAGACAGCGGTCGATATGGGTGACCACCTCGGTCATCCGCCGCGCGGCCGTTTTCCAGCATGTCCTTGATGAGGTAGATGCGGCCGCGCGGGCTGTCGAGCTCGTTGCCGAGCGTCACATAGGTGGGACAGGTGGCGGTGCAGAAACCGCAATGCACGCATTTGCGCAGGATCTTTTCGGATTCGGCGACATGCGGATCGGCGAGCTGTTCGGCGGTGAAGTTGGTTTGCATTTGCTCAGCGTTTCCGCCATCTTGCCCGGATTGAATATCCCAGCCGGATCGAATTTCTCCTTCACGCGCTGCCGAGAGAAGCGCCACGGCCTCGGGCTGCGGTTCGAAGGCGGATACCTGGGCGCGTGCCTCGGCGCTGCCCGGATCAGCGTCGCGTGGCCGCCGCCGAGCGCCTTGATGTAGCGGCGGATCAGCTCGCGCCTCCGGATCGGCTTCCATGCGCATCCAGACCAGGCCGCCCTGCCAGTCGTAGAAGGCATCGACGCCGGCTTCGAGGCGAAGTGCGGCGACGAGCTGATGGCCGATGCCCGGGGCGACGGAGACGCGCCAGACCGGCCGCTTCGTTCCATCGGCATAAGGCAGCGACATCGCGGATTTCTCGCCAGAGCGGACGCTCTCGCCGTGCTCCAAGCGCGTGACCGGGCCGAACGCCGCCATCGCCGCTGCAAGCTTGTTCGCCCGGACGTCGACGGAGCCGTGCAGGCCTTCGATGCGCAGGACCGTCGCCTCGCCCTCGGGCAGCGTGCCGCCGAGGAACTTCCACGTGACGGTCATCGGCAGATGCGCGGCACCCGAGACCTCGACCGGCAGCGCCATCGCCGCGCCATCGCATTGGCCGCTTCGCGCATCGTTGAGGCCGGAGATGACGATCGTCGCCTCCGCCTGCGGCCGCGGCAGCACCCTGAAGGTGACTTCCGTCAGGAAGGCCGAGCGTGCCGTGCGAACCGGCGAGCAGCTTGACGAGATCGAGGCCGGTGACGTTCTTCATCACCCGGCCGCCGGCCTTGATGACCTCGCCCTTGCCGTTGACGAAGCGCACGCCGAGCAGGCTGTCGCGGGCCGCACCCGCAACGAAGCGGCGCGGACCGGAGACATTGGCGGCAAAGACGCCGCCGATGGTCGGCTCGCCCGATGTGCCCATGACCGGGCGATGATCCATCGGCTCGAAGGCCATCATCTGGCCGTTCTCCGCCAAGCGCCGCCTCGACCTCGGCAAGCGGCGTTCCGGCGCGCGCCGTCATGACCATTTCGCCGGGATTGTAGGACGACGATGCCGGACAGACCGGTCGAGCGCAGCCGGTCTTCCGCTGCAACGGCATTGCCGAAGCCGGAGCGCGTATTGCCGCCGCAGATCGCCAGCGGCCTGCCCGTGCGCCGCATGGTCGCGGATGATCGAGGCCGCGTCCTCTTCTGTTTGCCGGCAGAAGATCGATCATGCGGCGCGACGCCCTTCGAGCGGAAAGACCTTGGACGGATTGAGGAGCCACCGCGGATCGAAGGCGGCGCGCACGGCCATCTGCTGGGCGAGATCGGCCTCGGAATACTGATGCCGCATCAGGTCGCGCTTCTCGATGCCGACGCCATGTTCGCCGGTCAGGCAGCCGCCGGCATCGACGCAGAGCCTCAGGATGTCGTTGCCGGCCGCCTCGGCGCGCGCTGCGTCTTCCGGATCGTTGGCGTTGAAGAGGATCAGCGGATGCATGTTGCCGTCGCCGGCGTGGAAGACGTTGGCGACGCGCAGGCCGTAGTGGTCGACGATCTCCGAGGTCTTCTTCAGCACATAGGAAAGCTGGCTGAGCGGCACCGTGCCGTCCATGCAGATATAGTCGGCGATGCGGCCGGTGGCGCCGAAGGCGGATTTGCGGCCCTTCCAGATCAGCGCCGCCTCGGTCGCCGACTGGCACTCGCGCACGGTCTTGACGCCGTGCCGGCGGGCGATCTCGACGATGCTCTTCAAGCATCGCGTCCATCTCGGCTTCCGAGCCCTCGACCTCGACGATCAGCAGCGCGCCGACATCGAGCGGATAACCGGCATGGGCGAAGGCCTCGCAGATCTCGATCGCCGGCTTGTCCATGAATTCGATGGCGACCGGGATGATGCCGGCAGCGATGACATCGGCGACGCAGGCGCCGGCCTCTTCCGAGCGTTCGAAGCCGAAGAGCACGGGGCGCGCGCCTTCCGGCTTGGCGATCAGCCGCACCGTCGCCTCGGTGACGATGCCGAGCTGGCCTTCGGGGCCGCAGACGAGGCCGAGCAGATCGTAGCCCGCCGCATCCAGCGCCTTGCCGCCGAGCTCGATCACCGTGCCGTCGAACAGCACCATCTTGACGCCGAGCAGATTGTTGGTCGTGACGCCGTATTTCAGGCAGTGGGCGCCGCCGGAATTCATGCCGATATTGCCGCCGATCGTGCAGGCGAGCTGCGAGCTCGGATCGGGCGCATAGAAAAAACCGTCCGCCGAGACGGCTTCGGAAATGTTGAGATTGGTGACGCCCGCCTGAACGACGGCCGCGCGGTTCGGCAAGATCGATTTCGAGAATGCGGTTCATCTTCGACAGGCCGAGCACGACCGCATCCTCCTGCGGGATGGCGCCGCCCGAGAGCGAGGTGCCGGCGCCGCGCGGCACGACGGGAATGCCGTAGCGGTGGCAATATTTCATCACCGCCGCGACCTCGGCCGTGGTGCGCGGCAAGGCGACGGCAAGCGGCACACGGCGATAGGAGACGAAGGCGTCGGTCTCGAACGGCACCAGTTCGCGCGCCTCGTGAACCAGGCATTCCGGCGGCAGCAGATCGGCCAGATCGGCGACGATCTGGCGCGGCGGGCCAGCACGTCGGCGCGCGGAGCGAGAAACGAGATGGCGTCTGACATGGCGCGCTTCCTCCCAAGAATGGCGGCGAGACCGGCACATCCTCCGCGACAGCCGACTTCGATCGGCTTAGCACTTTCCCGAAGGCGGCGCAAATGCTAAGCACTTATGCCAAAAGCGGAAAAAGTATGTAGCCAACATGACCAATCTGGGTGATCTCGAGATCTTTGCCAAGGTCGTTTCGACCGGCAGCATGTCGCTTGCCGGGCGTGCGCTCGGCTTTTCGCCGGCCGTCGTTTCCAAGCGCATCAAGCGGCTGGAGGACCGGCTCGGCACGCGGCTGCTGCAGCGCACGACGCGGCAGATTTCGCTGACCGAGGCCGGACAGGGCTTTTACGATCGCGTCCTCGGCATCCTCGCCGGGCTGGAGGAGGCAGAGTTTTATATTTCCGGGCGCTCGGCGCAGATGCACGGCACGCTGAAGATTTCAGCGCCGACCTCCTTCGGCCGCATGCATATCGCGCCGCATCTGAAAGCACTTCATGGAGGCGCATCCGGAGCTTGCGATCAACCTCGTGCTGACGGACGAATTCAGCGACATCGTCGGCGGCGGTTTCGATCTGGCGATCCGCATCGCCGAACTCACCGATTCCAGCCTCGTCGCCCGAAGGCTGGCGCCGGTGCGCCGACTGCTCTGCGCAGCGCCGGCCTATCGTCGAAGCACATGGGATGCCAAAGAGCATCGACGATCTGAAGACACCACCGCTGCCTGCCGGCGCACAACAACGACATCTGGCGGCTCGAAGGGCCGGACGGCGCGCATCAGCCTGCGGCCGGAGGGCATGCTGATCACCAATTCCAGCGAGGTGATTCGCGAGACGGTCATCGCCGGGCTCGGCATCGCGCTGCGTTCCACCTGGGATATCGGCGAAGAACTCAAGAATGGCCAGCTCGTGCAGGTGCTGCCCGCCTATGAAGGCTCGCGCAACGTGGCGCTCTCGGCGGTCTATCCCAGCCGGCAGTTCCTGCCGGCCAAGGTGCGGCTGTTCATCGACTATCTGGCCGAGCTCTACGGACCGGTTCCCTACTGGGAACTTCAGCGCGCAAGCTCGAGATAGGCGCTTGCCGGCTTAGGTCCTTCTCCGGCCCGCGAAATGCTGTCCAGACGGCAGACGACGTCGATTGCGCGGATCGCGTTAAGCGGCGGAAGATGCATGGTCGTCATATCTTGAACAAACTAGTGGAACAATTGATCCTGCCATTGATTGGCAAGCAAACCGAGAGCATATTGAACGCCTGTGCAAAGCGAATCAGAACACCGATTTGATTGAATCCACGTAACGGCAGCGAAATAATTTTTTACTTATAGTTGTAAATTTTATTCTATACTGTTGAACCGCGAATGGACTGCGTCCAATCCGGTGCTAATAATAGTAAATCGTGAGGTAGACTTAAAAAGGTGACCCGAGAATTGACGCTTCTTTCCCGCCTGGCTTCTGATGTGCAGCTCATGTTCCGGCGCCCGCCGCGACTGCAGTATGCTGCCCTCTGCTACCGGGTAAAAAAGAAGACCAATACGGTGGAAGTCCTGCTCATGACGAGCCGCGATACGGGCCGCTGGGTAATCCCCAAGGGCTGGCCGATGAGCGGCAAGCATTCCTACGAAGTTGCAGCCCGTGAAGCCTATGAGGAAGCAGGCGTGCGCGGGACTGTCGAGACGCGAACCGCTTGGCTCGTTTACTTATCCGAAGGTTCTGAAGGACGGGCTGAAAGTGATCTGCAAGGTTCAGGTCTATGTTCTGGAAGCCTCGGATATCGCCAAGAACTTCAAGGAGAAGGGCGAGCGCACGATCGAGTGGGTGTCGTGCGACGAAGCGGTCACGCGCGTCAATGAGCCGGAGCTTTGCAATCTCCTGCTGCTCTTCAAGCGCAGAATAAACGAGCGACTGCAGGCAAGTTTGTCGAAGCAGGTTCCGGCGGAATGATTCCTGCTATCTTGCGCAGCTAGGATCAAGGCCGCACCGGGCCTCGGCCTGATCTTCCTCGGACTGACGGTGCTTTTTGCGGAGCCGGGAGATCCGAACACGCATGAGACG
>CAWIRO010000023.1:0-121814 GCA_963838565.1 uncultured Alphaproteobacteria bacterium | reverse complement strand
ACAGAAGCGAGACGGCCAACGACGAGCCCTTCGGCGTCGATGATCACCCACTTCTTCTCCACCTCTGCAGGCTTCTGGGAGAAGGTTGCCATAGTAGTTACTCTCTTTTGGATCCCTTGGCCCGAAAGCGAAGGGCGTTTCTTGTTGCTTGATTTGGCGGGCTCGGAAGCACGCCAAAAAGAAAGCAGCCCGGAAAGGCTGCGTTCTGGCGCGGTGTATAGAGATAAAGGCTTTGCCGGTCAATATCGCCGATTTGCCCTCCCGGAAAAAATACCAAGCAAAATCAACTGGTTGATTGTGGGGTAATATGATACCTCAAATTTATCGCGGTGGAATCGAATAAGTCGCCGTTGCATGCGCCACCAACTCGGCCGGATTCTCCTGAAAAATGGAGGCTTCGATCACGGCGAGCCGCTTTCCGAGCTTGAGGATCTTGCAGGTGCACGTCGTCGGCCGCGGCTTCGGCAGCCGCAGGAAGTTTATGTTGAGACTGGTGGTGACGGCGAGCGCAACCGGGCCGATATGGGCAAGCACTGCGGCATAGGCCGTCACATCCGCCAGCGTGAACAGGGCGGGGCCGGAGACCGTGCCGCCGGGGCGCAGATGCCGGTCGGAAGGATCAAGCCGCATCGACGCGGTGCCGGGGGCGATTTCCGTCACGGTGAAGACGCGGCCGTCCGTGTGGATCTGCGGGAAATCGGTCTCCAGAAACCCGTGGACCTCCTCGATCGTCATGACCGGTTGCATCGCTTCTCCTCGAAATTGCCGATAGCCTATGGCAGAACTGTTCGCACGAAATCGCAATGTGAGGAGTTGAGACCATGGCCGAAGTCGTATCCTTCCGGAAGGAAGCCAAAGCAGGAGAGGGCGCGCTCCTGCTTCGGCCGCTCGTTTGCCGACGGCGTACTGCGGCTCACGCTCAACAATCCGCCGGTCGAACGTGCTTTCGATCGCGTCCTGGAAACGCTGATGGGCGAACTTCAGAAGGCCGCAGGAGACAGCGAATGTCCGCGTCGTGGTCATCGCCTCGACCGGCAATGTCTTCTCCGCAGGGCACGACCTCGAGGAGCTGACGGCCCATCGCGCCGATGCGGACGGCGGGGTGGCATTCTTCGAGGAAACCTTCGCGCTTGCCGCCGATCTGATGCTGGAGATCGCGCGCCTGCCGAAGCCCGTGATTGCCGAGATCGACGGTCTGGCGACGGCCGCCGGCTGCCAGCTCGTCGCCTCCTGCGATCTGGCGATCTGCACCGACACCGCGACCTTCTGCACGCCGGGCGTCAATATCGGCCTTTTCTGCTCGACGCCGATGGTGGCCGTTTCGCGCGCCGCGCACCGCAAGCAGGCTATGGAGATGCTGCTGACCGCCGAGACGATCGACGCTTCGACGGCCAAGGATTTCGGCCTCGTCAACCGTATCGTGCCCAAGCAGTATCTGACGCAGGTCGTGACGAAATATGCCTCGGTGATTGCCTCGAAATCCCCGGCTGCGCTGAGGATCGGCAAGGAAGCCTTCTACCGCCAGCTCGAAATGCCGGTCGACGAGGCCTATGGTTATGCGGCCGAGGTCATGGTCGAGAATATGCTGAACGCCGACGCGGTGGAGGGCATCGGTGCCTTCCTCGGCAAGCGGAAACCGGAATGGAAGGGTGAGTAGTTACCCCAACTTCAGGACCAGTCCGCCGAGCGCGATGATCGACGCCGGCGAGGTAGCGCCAGGGGCTCGCCTTTTCCTTCAGCACCAGAACGGAAATGATGAGGGCAAAGAGGATCGAGGTTTCGCGCAGCGCGGCAACGGTTGCGACGGGCGCCTTGCGTCATGGCCCAGAGCGCCAGACCGTAGGAAGCGATCGAGCCCGAGCCGCCGATGAGGCCGCGCCACCAGTTGACGCGGACATGGATCACGACGGCGAGGACGCCGCGGCGCGAGATTGCCCATGCGAAGAGCAGCACCGGCGGCAGCAGCGACATCCAGAGCGTATAGGAAACCGCGTTGCCGGACAGGCGCGCGCCGATGCCGTCGACATAGGTATAGGTCGCGATGACGCAAGCGTTGACGAGCGCGAGCATGATGGCGTGCCTGCTGCCGTCGTCGCGCCTCGAAAGCAAGCGTCAGAATGCCGGCACAGATCGTCATCGTGCCGATGAGCGCGCCGTCCGAAAGACTCTCGTTCAGCACGAAGCCGCTTGTGGCGGCGATGAGAAGCGGCGCGCAGCCGCGCATCAGCGGATAGACCAGGCCGATATCTCCCGCCCGATAGGCCGCCGCGACCAGCTGAAAATAGGCAAATTGCAGCAGGGCCGATGCCGCCGATGAAAGGCCAGGCCGCAGGCTGCGGCAAAGGCAAGAAGGGCAGGAACGGCAGCGCCGCCACGGCGCCGCCAGCCGAAACGAGTGCCGCATCAAGTGATTTGTTCGTCCCCGCCTTGATGATCGCGTTCCATGTCGCGTGAAGAAACGCGCCGAAGAGAACAAGCAGGATGACGTCGAGGGGCACGAGGGGGACCGAGATGGGTGGCGAATTTAGGCAGCGAGCGGGGTATGAACCGTGTCGCCTGGAAAATCAATCTTGCAAGCGTATTTTACAACCGGAGGCTGGCGTCGTGGCCGAAAACGGCAAATCGGCACACTCATTTCGAGCATCGGCGCATTGCAAAAATATGCTTTGAGACGGCGCTCGAAATGCGTTCATTTCCACTTTACCGATTCAACTATGAGATGCTTCTAATGGATGCGAGAACAGAACAGGAACAAAAAGAAGACGAAAGAAGCTTCATGGGGAGGAGTAGACTAATAACCTGCCTATACTGCTGAAATGTAGAGACTATTCTATAATTTTGCTATATTCGTTTTGTGCAAATCCAAGTAGCAATTCGGAGCATTTAGCGCCACCAAAGGCCGGAAGCCGCAGCTTTCCGGCTCCGGCAAAACTGGTTTCGCGAACCGTCATGGCACTACAAATAGTTGTCCGGAACAAAGAACAACCCTTTAAGGTTGTCTATATCTTCGCAGATGAGGACCGGGCATGTGGGATCGTCTCTCGTCGGTATGTTCTTCCACTCCGCATATTCGTGAGCGTCGCAGTAACGGCTGTTGCGGATATAACGAGCGTAAATCGGCAGACCTCGCGGCGAAGTCCAGCGGAAGATGACAGCGCCCTCGTTGTGAATGGCAGCCCGCGCGCTCTGGCAGGTCATGGACAACGAATTGTAGCGGGAGATCGCCAGCGCGGGCGAGGCGGCAAGGACCAGCGCGATGGCGAGAGCGAGTTTTTTCATGGGACATTCCTCCTTGGGAACCCGGATACCTATATATACGCCTGAAAGAACTGCCGGTTTCACTTTCACTGCAAATAACAGCGACTGGAGAAAAGGCCGATGAATCACGACCGTTATCCTGACGACTACATCGCCGGAATTTTGAGATCGGTAAAGACGATTGCGCTGACCGGAGCATCGCCCAATCCGGCGCGGCCGAGCAACGGCGTGATGGGCTATCTCCTGTCGCGCGGTTATAACGTCATCCCCGTCAATCCCGGGCAGGCCGGCAAGCAGATCCAGGGACAGCTCGTCTATGCCCGGCTCGCCGATATTCCGGTGCCGGTCGATATGATCGATGTGTTTCGCGCCTCCGAATATCTCCAGGGAGTGGTGGACGAGGCGCTGGCTCTCCCCACGCTGCCGAAGGTGATCTGGTCGCAGCTCGGCGTGCGCGACGATGCCGCGGCGGCGAAGGCGGAAGCGGGTGGCGTCAAGGTCGTGATGGACCGTTGTCCGGCAATCGAAATCCCCCGCCTTGCCGCGTGAGCGCACGGATTTTTCTTTGGATGTCCGACGGTTGAAACGCAAAGCGGTTAACATTTGCGCCTCGTAGGCTATGCTCCGCCATCGATAACAGAGGGAGGACGACATGGCGAAGAACGGTCCGGGTTTCAACACGCTGGCAATTCACGCGGGCGCGCAGCCGGACCCGGCAACGCGGGCGCGGGCGACGCCGATCTACCAGACGACGGCTTTCGTCTTCGACGATTCCGACCACGCGGCCTCGCTCTTCGGCCTGGAGGCCTTCGGCAATATCTACACGCGCATCATGAACCCGACGCAGGCCGTGCTCGAGGAGCGTGTGGCCGCACTCGAAGGCGGCACGGCGGCACTTGCCGTGGCCTCGGGCCATGCAGCGCAGGTCATCGTCTTCCACACGATCATGCGGCCGGGCGAAAATTTCGTCGCGGCGACGCGCCTTTACGGCGGCTCGATCAACCAGTTCGGCAATGCCTTCGAGAATTTCGGCTGGCAAGTGCGCTGGGCAGATGCCGCCGACCCGGCAAGCTTCGAAAGCCAGATCGACGAAAAGACGCGGGCAATCTTCATCGAGAGCCTTGCAAATCCCGGCGGCACCTTCGTCGATATCGCAGCGATCGCCGAGGTGGCGCACAGGCACGGCCTGCCGCTGATCGTCGACAATACGATGGCGACGCCCTACCTCATCCGCCCGATCGAACACGGGGCCGATATCGTCGTGCATTCGCTGACGAAATTCCTCGGCGGTCACGGCAATTCCATGGGCGGCATCATCATCGATGGCGGCACCTTCGACTGGTCGAAGTCCGGCAACTATCCGATGCTCTCAAGCCCGCGCCCGGAATATAACGGCATGGTGCTGCATGCGACCTTCGGCAATTTCGCCTTCGCGATAGCGGCCCGCGTCCTTGGCCTGCGCGATCTCGGCCCGGCAATCTCGCCCTTCAACGCCTTCCTGATCCTCACCGGCATCGAGACGCTGCCGCTCAGGATGCAGCGCCACTGCGACAATGCGCTTGCGGTCGCCAAATGGCTGAAGGCGCACAGCAAGATCGCCTGGGTGAACTATGCCGGTCTTGACGATGACCCGAACCATGCCCTGCAGCAGCGCTATTCGCCCAAAGGCGCCGGCTCTGTCTTCACCTTCGGCGTCAAGGGCGGCTACGAGGCGGGCAAAGCATTGGTAGAGGGGCTGGAACTCTTTTCCCATCTCGCCAATATCGGCGATACGCGCTCGCTGGTGATCCACCCGGCTTCGACCACGCACCGTCAACTGACCGACGAGCAGAAGATAGCCGCCGGCGCCGGCCCGGATGTCGTCCGGCTCTCGATCGGCATAGAAGACGTGCAAGACATCATCGCCGACCTCGAACAGTCGCTCGCGAAGATCTGAGGTCCCATGGCGAATTACATCACCTTCAGCACTAACGGGAGTCGAACCGGAATTCGGTGCGCCCGAGGCCGACCGCATCATCGCCGGCAATCCGCAATTCCGCACCTGGAACCTGGAGGAGGCCGAAGGCGGCCTTTATTCCGGCATCTGGGAGGCGACGCCCGGCAAGTGGCGCATCTCCTACGACGAGTGGGAATATTTCAGCGTTCTCTCCGGCCACTCCATCGTGACCGAGGACGGCGGCGAGCCGGTGCATCTGAAGGCAGGCGACCGGATGATCCTGAGACCAGGCTTCAAGGGAACCTGGGAAGTCGTTGAAACGACTCGCAAGGATTATGTGATCCGGGTTTGAGACGCAGAGCGTCTGTTATTGCTTTTCCGGGCCGGCAGCGAATTTCCTTGCGAAATCCCGCGACGCGATGCGGTTCATCGCGTCGCGCAGTGCTGCCGACTCGTCTTCGCCGAAGGCGTTGTCGAACCGGGACCGCGCCTCGAGCCACAGCAGATGCGCCTCTTCCCATTTTGCGGCACCGGCGTCGGTCAATCTCGCACGCTTCACGCGCCGGTCCTTTTCATCAGGTACAAGTTCCACCAGCCCGTCCCGAACCAGGGGCTTGAGCGTATGCCCCAGAGCTGAAAGATCCATCACCAGTCCATCGGCCAGAGATTTCAGGGAAGGGCTGCCATTGAAGTGAATCTGGCTCAGCAGGCCATATTGCGTGGCCTTCAACCCGCTTGGTTCCAGAACGTCGTCATAGAGCTGGCCAAGCTGGCGCGTGGCGCGGCGCAGGGCGCTGTTGCTGCAATGGGCCCAGCTTTCGAAATCTGGTTTCTTCTCATCCATAACCGTTCTCCTGAGCCGATGTCTCCGGCTTGTTGACGATCAGTCAATCGCCTCTCGCCGAAATTTGTCATCTATCGCTCTTGCGAAAAATCCGCGATGGAGCAATATAGTGGCATATACCACTAAATGCCAATCTCGGAAAGGATTGAACATGTCTCGCTCGTCTCTTGGAACTGCACTTGTCACCGGCGCCTCTTCGGGGATCGGCGCGACCTATGCCGATCGCCTCGCACAGCGGGGCTACGATCTTCTCCTCGTTGCCCGCGATGCAGGGCGCCTGAATGCGCTCGCCGAAAAACTGGCGGCGGAGCAGGGCATCAAGGCCGAGGTGCTGCCGGCCGATCTCACCAAGCGCGAAGATGTCCGCAAGGTCGAACAGCGCTTGCGCGAGGACGAAAGCATCACGCTTCTCGTCAACAATGCCGGCGTCGGTCCGAAGGGCGTGCTGCTGGAAGATGACATCGACTATCTCGAAACGATGATCGAATTGAATGTCGTCGCCGTAAACCGCCTCGGCATCGCGGCGGCGCAAACCTTTGCGGAGCGCGGCAAGGGCGCAATCATCAACATAGCGTCAGTCGTCGCGCTGATCGCCGAGCGTTTCAACGGCACCTACAGTGCCACCAAGGCTTTCGTGCTCAATCTGACACAGGCTATCAATGCCGAAGCGGGACCAAAGGGCGTGAAAGTCCAGGCCGTGCTTCCGGGATTGACCCGGACCGAGATTTTCGAACGTGCCGGCCGGTCCGTCGACCAGCTTCCGCCGTCGATGGTCATGGATGTGACGGATATGGTCGATGCTGCGCTTGCAGGCTTCGACCAGGGCGAACTCGTGACCATTCCCTCACTTCCTGACAATGCCGACTGGGATGCGTTTACCGCCGCCCGGCTGGCGCTTGGGCCTAATGTCTCGCACAACCGTCCGGCACCCCGCTATGGTGTCTCGCGGAACTGATTGCCACATGCGGGACTGCGGCAAACCAACGCAGTCCCGCATTAAATTTCTGTAATGTTTCCAACTGCTTGCTGTTAAGCCTTTGATTTATTGAGCTGGCGCATTTGCAGCGGTGTTTGCTTCGCCGCATCGTCTCGCGGCTGTCGTGGAATTGTCATAAATCTGTAATGGAAGGCGCCTAGCCCGCCTCCTGTGACGGGAATTTTAGCGCCCCAGCACAAGTGGATACCCCCTCCATGGGGCCGCTCTCGTCGTTCTTTTGTTCCATTCAGGAAGAGATTAAATGCTCACCAAGAAACTTCTTTCGGCCTGCCTCGGTGCGGGCCTGGCTGCCGTTTTCGCAGTCTCCGCTTCCGCCGCCGACATCACCGGCGCCGGCTCCACTTTCGTTTACCCGGTCCTGTCCAAGTGGTCGGCAGACTACAACAAGCAGACCGGCGACAAGCTGAACTACCAGTCGATCGGTTCGGGCGGCGGTATCGCCCAGATCAAGGCCGCAACGGTCGATTTCGGCGCCTCCGACGCGCCGCTGAAGCCTGAAGACCTGACGGCCGGCGGCTTCGGCCAGTTCCCGCTCGTCGTTGGCGGCATCGTTCCCGTCATCAACGTCAAGGGCATCAAGGCCGGTCAGCTGAAGCTGACGGGCAAGGTTCTCGCCGACATCTACCTCGGCAACGTCACCAAGTGGAACGACAAGGCCATCGCCGACCTCAACCCCGGCCTGAAGCTGCCCGATTCGCAGATCGCCGTCGTCCACCGTTCGGACGGTTCGGGCACCTCGTTCAACTGGACGAACTACCTCTCCAAGGTCAACGGCGACTGGAAGACCAAGGTCGGTGAAGGCACCGCCGTCAACTGGCCGGTCGGCATCGGCGGCAAGGGCAACGAAGGCGTTGCTGCTTACGTGACCCGCGTCAAGGATTCGATCGGCTACGTCGAATACGCCTACGCCCTGCAGAACAAACTGCCTTACGCTCTCATCCAGAACGCCGCCGGCCAGTATCCGAAGCCGAACGCTGCATCTTTCTCGGCCGCTGCTGCCAGCGCCGAATGGGCCAAGGCTCAGGACTTCTACCTGATCATGACCAACGCACCGGGCGAGCAGGCCTGGCCGGTAACGGCAACCACCTGGGCGATCATGTACAAGGAGCCGAAGGACGCCGCTCGCTCCAAGGCTGCTTTCGCCTTCTTCAAGTGGGCGCTCGAAAACGGCCAGAAGGAAGCCTCTTCGCTCGACTACGTGCCGCTGCCGGCGAGCCTGGTCAAGCAGATCGAAGACTACTGGACAGCCTCTTTCAAGGGCTAAGCCGACCATCAGCGGGGCGGGGAGCGATCGCTCTCCGCCCCGATTGCCTTTGAAGCCCCCTCAAAAGCAAGTCGAGCGTTTGAATATGAGCGAAGCATCGGCATCGCTGCCTGCGGCAAGCGCGGGCGCGAATCGGCGTGACGGCGCGGCCGGCGACCGCATTTTCTCATGGATCGTAATGGGCTGCGGCCTGTTCGTTCTCGTGGCCCTTCTCGCAGCCGCAATCTCCATGGCATGGGGCGGGCTTCTTGCCTTCCGCACCTTCGGTTTCGGTTTCATCACCGGCACGGAATGGGATCCTGTCGCGCAGCGCTTCGCCGGTCTCGTGCCGATCTACGGCACCCTGGTCACTTCGGCGCTTGCGATGATCATCGGCGTTCCGATCAGTCTCGGCATCGCCGTCTTCGTCACCGAGGTGGCGCCGCGCTGGCTGCGAGGCCCGATCGGCGGCGCAATCGAGCTCCTCGCCGGCATCCCCAGCATCATCTACGGCATGTGGGGGCTCTTCACCTTCGCGCCCTTCATGTCGGATTACGTCCAGCCGGCATTGATCGACTGGCTCGGCCCGCTGCCGGTCATCGGCCTGCTCTTTACCGGCGCGCCGCTCGGCATCGGCATGTTGACCTCCGGCATCGTGCTGGCGATCATGATCATTCCCTATATCTCGTCGGTGATGCGCGACGTCTTCCTCGTCGTGCCGGAGCAACTGAAGGAATCGGCCTATGCGCTCGGCTCGACCCGCTGGGAGGTCGTGCGCGACATCGTCATTCCGCATACACGCACCGCCGTCGTCGGCGGCATCTTCCTCGGCCTCGGCCGCGCGCTTGGCGAGACCATGGCCGTCACCTTCGTGCTCGGCAACACGCACAATATCGCCGTCTCGCTGATGGAGCCCGGCAACTCGATCGCCGCCGCGATCGCCAACGAATTCACCGAAGCCGATACCGACATTTATCTGTCGTCGCTGATCGCTCTGGGTTTCATCCTTTTCGTCGTCACCTTCATCGTGCTTGCCGCTGCCAAGCTGATGCTCGCTGCGCATCGCGAAACAGAAGGGGGAATGAGCATGGCCGTTTCCAGCTCCCTCTATCGCTACCGGCAGGCAAAGAGCGCAATCGCGCTGACGCTTGCGACCCTTGCGACGGTCATCGGCCTCGTATTCCTCGTCTGGATATTATGGACGACGCTCATCAATGGTTTCGAGGCGCTGAGCCCGAAGCTCATCACGGAAATGACGCCGCCGCCTGGCGAAGACGGCGGCCTCGCCAATGCCTTCATGGGCAGCTTGATGATGGTGGTGCTCGCTGTCGTCATCGGCACGCCGATCGGCGTTCTGGCGGGCACTTATCTCGCGGAATTCAGCCGCGGCAAGAAGATCGGCGATCTCATCCGCTTCGTGAACGACATCCTGCTTTCCGCACCGTCGATCATCATCGGTCTCTTCGTCTATGAACTCGTCGTGCGCCAGACGGGGCATTTCTCGGGTTATGCCGGCGGCATCGCGCTCGCCTTCATCTTCCTGCCCGTCGTCGTTCGCACCACGGACGAGATGCTGCGGCTGGTGCCGGACGTCATGCGGGAGGCAGCGCTTTCGCTCGGCATCCCGCGCTGGAAGGTGACCGTCAACGTGCTCTATCGCGCTGCCGCCGCAGGCATCCTGACCGGCGTGCTGCTCGCCATCGCCCGCATTTCAGGCGAAACGGCGCCGCTCCTCTTCACCGCGCTCAACAATCAGTACTGGAGCACGGACATGTCCGAGCCGATGGCGAATATTCCGGTCGTCATCTTCCAGTACGCCATGAGCCCTTATGACGAATGGCATGCGCTCGCCTGGGCCGGCGCCTTCGTCATGACGGCGGTCGTCCTTGTTCTGAGCGTGGTCTCCCGCGCCGTTCTGAACCGCAAAGGTGGCAAATGAAGATGCAGTCATCCAATTCCTTCGACGCCCGCAGGACGCCAAAGCCGATGGCGGCCGACAAGCTCACGCTGGAAAACGTCAACTTCTTTTATGGTGACACGCATGCGATCCGCGATGTGAGCCTCAACTTTCCCGAGCGGCAGGTCTCGGCTCTGATCGGCCCTTCCGGTTGCGGCAAGTCAACGCTGCTGCGCATCCTGAACCGCATCTACATGCTCTATCCGAAGATGCGGGCAACCGGCACGGTGAAGCTCGACGGGCAGAACATCCTCGATCCGCGCTACTCGATGAACGAGTTGCGCGCCCGCGTCGGCATGGTGTTCCAGAAGCCGGTGCCGTTTCCGATGTCGATCTATGACAACATCGCCTACGGCATCCGTCATCACGAGCGGATCTCCAAGTCCGAGATGGACATGCGCGTCGAACAGGCGCTCCGGCAGGCTGCCTTATGGGAAGAAGTGAAGGACAAGCTGAAGGGAAGCGGCCTCGGCCTTTCCGGCGGCCAGCAGCAGCGTCTCTGCATCGCCCGCGCCGTTGCCCTTCGGCCGGAAGTCCTGCTCCTCGACGAACCCACCTCGGCACTCGACCCGATCTCGACGGCGAAGGTCGAGGAACTGGTCGCCCAGCTGAAGACCGATTTCACCATCGTCATCGTCACCCACAACATGCAGCAGGCGAGCCGCATCTCCGACAACACCGCCTTCATGTATCTCGGCGAGCTGGTGGAATACGGACCGACCTCGCAGATATTCCAGGCGCCGAAGAACAAGCGCACCGAAGACTACATCACCGGCCGTTACGGTTGAGGAAGGCCGCCAGAGCGTAGTTTCCGCTAGCTTCTCTGAAGCAGTTTTTGCGTTTCTTCCATCCAGGCGAGTTAATCCCGAAGTGTTACTGCGTTGACGGCAGGCAAATCGTGTCTGCCGATTACCTTATATTTAGCTAATTTAAAGGTGGATCGCTTTCCAATATTGAAAGGCGTCTTCGGCTCGATCTTGCGCGAAATCTCCAACACCAGCGAAATCGCAGCGGTCGCGGATTGGCCGCGACCTGAGGCCGCGGCGGACGATCGTCACCAGGCAAGGTCCAGCCGGTCCAGCCCATGGAAGTGGTAGACGTCCTTCACCGTCGGTGTCTTCGCCATCCTAAGGCCCGGCAGTCGCTCGAAAAGGATCGGCAGCACGACATTGAGTTCGAGCCTGGCGAGCGGTGCGCCGATGCAGAAATGAATGCCGGCGCCGAATGAAAGGTTCGCTGCTTCGTTCCGGTCCGGCTTGAAGGTCAGCGGATCGGTGAATTTCGACGGGTCAAGATTGGCGGCGGCGAGGATCAGGCTCACCTTGTCGCCGCGTTTGAAGGAGATGCCGTCGATTTCGACGGGCTCCAATGCCCAGCGCTGGAAGATATGGACCGGCGCGCAGATGCGAAGTGTTTCCTCGACGGTGCGCTCGGTCGTCGCTTCGTCCTTGAAGAGTTCGGCAGGATCATAGCCGCTTTCCAGAATGACGCGGACCGAGTTGCCGATCTGGTGCACCGTTGCCTCATGCCCGGCATTGAGCAGCACGATCGTCGTCGAGACGAGCTCGTCCTCGGTCAGATACTGGCCCTTGTGCTCCGTGTGGATCATGTGCGTCAGCAGGTCGTCGCGCGGTTCGGCACGGCGTTCGGCGATCACCGTCTTCACATAATCGGAAAATTCCTTGGCGGCGCGCTCGGCGCCGTCCTCATCCTCGCGCGTGCGGCCGAACAGGTACATGCGGATATAGGCGTGCGACCAGGCGAGAAGCTGCGGCCCCATCTCTTCCGGAATGCCGATCATGCGGGCGATCATCGTGACCGGGATGATATCGGCGAAGGCGGAAAGCAGCTCGACCTCGCCCTTGTCCTTGAAGCCGTCGATGAGCTTGTTTGCGAGTTCCGCAAGCTCCGGCTTCATCTTCTCGACATGGCGCGAGACGAAGGCGCGGTTCACGAGCGTGCGAAGGCGCGTGTGCTCCGGCGGTTCGAGTTCGAGCAGCGAGTAGCGCTCGGCGAGATCGAAGTTCGAAAGATGCTGCTCGGGCTCCGGAAGGCCGAGCTCGTCGCGTGTCGCGATATGCAGGATCTGGCGGCCGAAGCGCCGGTCGCGCAGCAACCCGTTCACATGGTCGTAGCCGGTGAAGAACCACTGCTTCTGCTGTTCCCAATAGAAGGTCGGACAATGGCTGTGAAGTGCGGCATAGACGGCGTTCGGATTGCCATAGAAGGCAGGATCGCTGCTGTCGAGGGATACGCGGCGTGTAGCGGGATCGATCGAGAGAAAGGGCGCTATGATCATGCTGCGAGGCTTAGCGGATTTGCCAGGCCCCGGAAAGATGGATCGGAAAGGTCGAACATCAGCCGGCCCGGGCGAGCGAGCCCAGCCGCCGAAGCGCGTCTACCTGGTCGTCGACCGTAGGCACCAATTCGCCGGCGTTCTTGTCCGTTTCCGGCGAGGGAGGGGCGGCTGCTTCTTCCGCGCCGAAAATGACGCTGCAGTTTCGGCCAGCAGCTTTTGCCGCGTAGAGCGCCCGGTCGGCGGCGGAAATCAGCCTGTCCATGTTGGCGTCGGCCGCGGAACTGATCGCAATGCCGATGCTGACGGTTGCAGGGACGATCGCCTCGCCGGTTGCGACCGGCAAGCGGCAGAACTCGGCGCGGATCGACTTCGGCAAGCGCTTCGGCTTCCGTTTGGTCCGCAACGATTGCAAAGGCCGCGAATTCTTCGCCTCCCATGCGGCCGAAGACGTTGTTCGGCACGAACTGGCGCGCTGTCCTGGCGAAAGCGGAAAGAACGGCATCGCCCGCCTGGTGGCCGAAGCGGTCGTTGATGCGTTTGAAATGATCGAGGTCGAAGAGCAGCACGGCGACCTGGCGCTCGGCGTCAAGGGCCTTCTCCTGCAGTGCGTCGAACTGGGCGAAGAGGCCGCGGCGGTTCCAGACGCCGGTCAGTGAATCCGTGAGGCTCAAAGCGCGCAAATGCCTTTCCGAACGGTCCATGATCATGCGGCAGGTGAATGCAAAGGCGATCGTCAACAGGAAGGCGCTCGCCATGGCAGCCGCGCCGCCGTAGTTCGTCGCTTGCTTGTCGCTTGCTGCGGTCACGGCGATCGTCACAGCCACGGCAAAGCAGAGGCACGCCTGGACGACGAAGACGGCCGCAAGTTGGTGACGCGTGCGCTCGACGGCGCGTGCCCGTACCGCAAACAGCCATGGCAAGGCCGGTGGCGCCGGTTGCTGATGCAAGATTGTAGAGGATGACGCGGTTGCCGTAGTCGTCGTGGACCCATGGCAGATAGACGCCGGCAAGCCAGATCGCGGGCGGCAGCAGCGCCCACCATTCGATCTTCTTGCGGTCGAGGGCCATGAAGCCTGCGACCCAGGCGCTCTGGCCAAGCAGGGCGATCGCATTGCCCGCCTCGATCGACAGAATATTGGGAATTTCGCCGCGCAGCGCAACCATGGCAAAACCGGTGCCGCTCAGCAGAAAGCCGAGACCCCAATAAAGGTAGGCCTTGTTGCGGGTGTTTTGTCGCCATGCCATGAACAGCAGCAAGGCGAGCGTCATGGCTTCCGAACACCAGATGGATAATCCTGTAGCGACATTAAACACGGCAGTACCCCTTAAATGCGGGGTATTCTCGCTGCCGAAGCTCGCCAGTTGATTAATTGCGGGGCTTCGCTCGCCTTATATTCGCCATTAGGCTTTCCACAAGGTAAACGTCCGAAGGCGTTTAGGGGTTCGTTTATCATGTCGCGGAGAAAAGCTGTGATGGCTCTTGCCGGGCTCTCGCGGTGAAGCGGCGGTTAGGAGATAGCCTCTATACGTTCTTCCTGTCTTGGGTCCGCTTCTTAACGTTATCCTTATGCGCGTCTTGAAGAAGAGGGCAGGGACACTCTATGTAGGGATGAGGCATTTTTCTTTGATTCCCGGCGCCGGCCGGCAAGACGTTGACAAAGGACGCACATGAGAAACCCAGTCGATACCGCTATGGCCCTCGTGCCGATGGTCGTGGAACAGACCAATCGCGGTGAACGCTCCTACGACATCTATTCCCGCCTGCTCAAGGAACGCATCATCTTCCTGACGGGCGCGGTCGAGGATCATATGGCGACGCTCGTTTGCGCCCAGCTTCTCTTCCTCGAGGCAGAAAACCCGAAGAAGGAAATCGCGCTCTACATCAATTCGCCGGGCGGTGTCGTCACTGCCGGCATGGCGATCTACGATACGATGCAGTTCATCAAGCCTGCCGTTTCGACGCTCTGCATCGGTCAGGCGGCTTCGATGGGCTCCCTGCTTCTTGCCGCCGGCCACAAGGACATGCGCTTTGCGACGCCGAATTCCCGCATCATGGTTCACCAGCCCTCCGGCGGCTTCCAGGGCCAGGCATCCGACATCGAACGCCACGCGCGCGACATCCTGAAGATGAAGCGCCGCCTGAACGAAGTTTACGTCAAGCACACGGGCCGCACCTACGAAGAAGTCGAAAAGACCCTTGATCGCGACCATTTCATGGATGCCGACGAGGCTCAAAGCTGGGGCGTGATCGATAAGGTTCTGACGTCGCGCATCGAAATGGAAGGCGAGACGGCTAGTAATTAATAGGGATGGTGTTTTTGCCGCCACAGTTCTATCCCAATTGTGATTGAACAAGGGGTTTCATCCGGTAGCGAAGACGCTAATAGTGACAGTTAATGCTATGTTGAATATTTTATGACATAGCATTCGGCATTCGAAGGGGAGTTCGTTGCCGCCGGAACCCGGGCATGATTTGGTTGGGTACCGGTTTCTTACCCCTTAAAGCCTTGGCCGGCTGATGCTCCGGTGGGAGCAGGCCGGCGGGCCATTGAGTGGACCGCGATTTCACCTTGAAATGCGGCGTGCTGGAAGGAAAGTGATATGAGCAAGGTCAGCGGCAGCAACGGCGGCGACTCCAAGAATACCCTGTATTGTTCGTTCTGCGGAAAGAGCCAGCACGAAGTCCGGAAGCTAATCGCCGGGCCGACCGTGTTCATCTGCGATGAATGCGTCGAACTGTGCATGGACATCATCCGCGAGGAAAACAAATCCTCGATGGTCAAGTCCCGCGATGGCGTTCCCACGCCCCAGGACATCATCAAGGTTCTCGACGAATACGTCATCGGCCAGCGTCAGGCGAAGAAGATCCTGTCGGTCGCCGTTCACAACCACTACAAGCGCCTGGCGCACGCTTCCAAGAACGGCGAAGTCGAACTGGCGAAGTCGAACATCATGCTGGTCGGCCCGACCGGCTGCGGCAAGACCTATCTTGCCCAGACGCTCGCCCGCATCATCGACGTCCCCTTCACGATGGCCGATGCGACGACGCTGACCGAAGCCGGCTATGTCGGCGAAGACGTCGAAAACATCATCCTGAAGCTTCTGCAGGCTGCGGACTACAACGTCGAGCGCGCCCAGCGCGGCATCGTCTACATCGACGAAGTCGACAAGATTTCCCGCAAGTCCGATAACCCGTCGATCACCCGCGACGTGTCGGGCGAGGGCGTGCAGCAGGCGCTTCTGAAGATCATGGAAGGCACGGTTGCTTCCGTACCGCCGCAGGGCGGCCGCAAGCATCCGCAGCAGGAGTTCCTGCAGGTCGACACGACGAACATCCTGTTCATCTGCGGCGGCGCTTTCGCAGGTCTCGACAAGATCATCTCCGCCCGTGGCGAGAAGACCTCGATCGGCTTCGGCGCGACCGTGAAAGCTCCGGACGACCGCCGCGTCGGCGAAGTGCTGCGCGAACTCGAGCCGGAAGATCTGGTAAAGTTCGGCCTCATCCCGGAATTCATTGGCCGTCTGCCGGTTCTGGCAACGCTCGAAGACCTTGATGAGGATGCGCTGATCCAGATCCTGTCGGAGCCGAAGAACGCGCTCATCAAGCAGTATCAGCGCCTGTTCGAGATGGAAGATGTGGAGCTGACCTTCCACGAGGACGCCCTGCGCGAGATCGCCCGCAAGGCGATCATCCGCAAGACGGGTGCCCGCGGCCTTCGCTCGATCATGGAGAAGATCCTGCTCGATACGATGTTCGAACTGCCGGCGCTGGAAGGCGTTCGAGAGGTCGTGATTTCCGAGGAAGTCGCGCGCGGCTCCGCTCGCCCGCTCTACATCTATGCGGACCGGCAGGACGAAAAGGCAAACGCCTCGGCTTGATGCCTGCTCTTTGCTATGGCTAGATTTGGGGGCTTGCCGGTAGGCAGGCCTCTTTCTATTTGAAAAACGGTGAACGGTCCTGTTAAGAGTTATTGATAGGGTTTGAAAAACGCTGTTGCTGACGTTGCGGAAAGCGCCGTCCTTTGGCAATGATGGAATGATTCCGCAGCGGGTTTCCCGGCCTTGTATTGAGCTGGTTCGGAAGCGGTAAGTGCCGGTCCGGTTATGCGCTTCATTGTGGCATACCATGGTATAGAGCTACTACAACCTTGGGAATGCAAGCATTAGCGTGGCTTGAAAAGCGTAGTCAGAACCTCCACTTGTAGCCCGAGTGAGAGTACAGGCCGGTCGCATGCGGCCGCGCCAGAGAGCCCGGAGACGGGACGATGGAAAGGAAATAAGAATGACGAAGAAAACGTCTGTAGCGAGCAGCACTGCCTATCCTGTTTTGCCCCTGCGCGACATCGTGGTCTTCCCCCATATGATCGTGCCGCTGTTCGTCGGACGGGAAAAGTCGATCCGTGCGCTGGAAGAGGTCATGGGTTCCGACAAGCAGATCATGCTGGTCACCCAGATCAACGCCAGCGATGACGATCCGGATCCTTCCGCAATTCACAATGTCGGCACGGTCGCAAACGTTCTGCAGCTGCTGAAGCTGCCCGACGGCACCGTGAAGGTTCTGGTCGAGGGCCGCGCCCGCGCCGAGATCGATGCCTATACAGGCCGCGAGGATTTTTACGAAGCCCTCGGTCACGTGCTCGAAGAGCCGCACGACGATCCGGTCGAACTGGAAGCGTTGTCCCGCTCCGTCGTGTCCGAGTTCGAGAGCTACGTGAAGCTCAACAAGAAGATTTCGCCCGAAGTGGTCGGCGCCGCCAGCCAGATCGACGACTATTCCAAGCTCGCCGATACGGTTGCCTCGCACCTGTCGATCAAGATCACCGAGAAGCAGGAGATGCTGGAAACGACCAGCGTCAAGGCCCGCCTCGAAAAGGCGCTCGGCTTCATGGAAGGCGAGATTTCGGTTCTGCAGGTCGAGAAGCGCATCCGCTCGCGCGTCAAGCGCCAGATGGAGAAGACCCAGCGCGAATACTACCTGAATGAGCAGATGAAGGCGATCCAGAAGGAGCTCGGCGACGGCGAAGAAGGCCGCGACGAGATGGCCGAACTGGAAGAGCGCATCTCCAAGACCAAGCTCTCCAAGGAAGCGCGCGAAAAGGCCGACGCCGAGCTGAAGAAGCTGCGGCAGATGAGCCCGATGTCTGCCGAAGCGACGGTCGTCCGCAACTATCTCGACTGGCTGCTCGGCATTCCGTGGGACAAGAAGTCGAAGATCAAGACGGACCTCAACAATGCCGAGAAGATCCTCGAAGCCGATCACTTCGGCCTCGACAAGGTCAAGGAACGCATCGTCGAGTACCTTGCCGTGCAGGCTCGTGCGACCAAGATCAAGGGCCCGATTCTCTGCCTCGTCGGCCCTCCGGGCGTCGGCAAGACCTCGCTCGCCCAGTCGATCGCCAAGGCGACCGGCCGTGAGTATGTCCGCATGGCGCTCGGCGGCGTCCGTGACGAGGCCGAAATCCGCGGTCACCGCCGCACCTACATCGGCTCGATGCCCGGCAAGGTCGTCCAGTCGATGAAGAAGGCGAAGAAGTCCAATCCGCTCTTCCTGCTCGACGAAATCGACAAGATGGGCCAGGACTTCCGCGGCGACCCGTCTTCGGCTCTGCTCGAGGTGCTGGACCCGGCTCAGAACTCGACCTTCATGGATCACTACCTGGAAGTCGAATACGACCTGTCGGACGTGATGTTCATCACGACGGCGAATACGCTGAACATTCCGGCGCCGCTGATGGACCGCATGGAAGTCATCCGTATCGCCGGCTACACCGAGGACGAAAAACGCGAGATTGCCAAGCGGCACCTGCTGCCGAAGGCTATCAAGGAACATGCGTTGCAGCCGGAAGAGTTTTCGGTCAACGACGATGCCCTGATGGCGATCAGCCAGCAGTACACCCGCGAAGCCGGCGTGCGTAACTTCGAACGCGAACTGATGAAGCTCGCCCGCAAGGCGGTGACCGAGATCATCAAGGGCAAGACGAAATCCGTTCACGTGACGGCCGAGAACATCGACGACTACCTGGGCGTTCCACGCTTCCGCCACGGCGAAGCCGAGCGCGAGGATCAGGTCGGTGTCGTTACCGGTCTAGCCTGGACGGAAGTCGGCGGCGAACTGTTGACGATTGAAGGCGTGATGATGCCCGGCAAGGGCCGCATGACCGTCACCGGCAACCTGAAGGACGTCATGAAGGAATCGATTTCGGCGGCGGCATCCTACGTCCGCTCGCGCGCTATCGATTTCGGCATCGAGCCCCCGCGCTTCGACAAGAGCGATATCCACGTGCACGTGCCGGAAGGTGCGACGCCGAAGGATGGTCCGTCGGCCGGCGTTGCCATGGCAACCGCGATCGTCTCGATCATGACCGGTATCCCGGTCAACAAGGATGTGGCCATGACGGGTGAAATCACCCTGCGCGGACGCGTCCTGCCGATCGGCGGTCTCAAGGAGAAGCTGCTCGCAGCGCTTCGCGGTGGCATCAAGAAGGTGCTCATTCCGGAAGAAAACGCCAAGGATTTGGCCGAGATTCCGGACAACGTGAAGAACAACATGGAGATCATTCCGGTATCCCGCATGGGCGAGGTGATCAAGCATGCGCTGGTACGCAGGCCCGAGCCGATCGAATGGGATGGAACGGTTGAAACGCCGGTCATCGCAACGGTCGACGGCGTGTGATGACACAGGTACAACCATCGCTCACTGAGCGCTATCTGCCACATTGACGTCAAATTGCTAGCAAAACTCGTAAAAGGCTGGCGCAAAACGCCAGCCTTTTTTGTGAAAACGTCACAGAGAGCGCTTGCTTTTCCTTGATTTGCAGGGCTTTTGGGTTGCGGCGGGCCTGATGCAACCTATTCTGTGCCTGGCTTACAGATTGAGTCGTTTCGAACCATTGAAAGGGGTGGAAACATGAACAAGAATGAACTCGTGTCCGCAGTTGCCGAAAAGGCTGGCCTCACCAAGGCTGACGCTGCTTCCGCTGTCGACGCTGTTTTCGACGTTGTCCAGGCTGAACTGAAGAACAAGGGCGACATTCGTCTCGCCGGCTTCGGCAGCTTCACCGTTTCTCATCGCGCTGCCACCAAGGGCCGCAACCCGTCCACCGGCGCCGAAGTCGATATTCCGGCTCGCAACGTGCCGAAGTTCACGCCTGGCAAGGGCCTGAAGGACGCTGTCAACGGCTAATGAGATTTGCTTGGCCGCCGGGTAACGAGACCGGCAGTCCAGGTTTTGGAAGGGTTCGGCGCAAGCCGGACCCTTCCCATTTCTGCGGGCCTTGCAGGGTTTCGCGTCACGATGCGCCTACAGTTGCCTAACGCAAATGTGCAAGACGCGCCATTGTCATGCGCCTGTCATAGCAGTCCCGCAGAAAGCCCATGTTTCGAATATTCGACACATGGGGGATTTCATGACCATTTCATCGCGCAAGGCAGCGCTTGCTGCCGTGCTTCTCACATCCGTTGCCTTCCCGGCCGCTGCGGAGCCTGTTTTCAATCGCATTGCGTCCTTCCCGGTTGCCTCGAACCTGCCGGCCGGCAAGGACAAGCTTTCGACGACATCGCGCCGAAATCGTCACCGCTACCGATGACGGCAAGACGCTGATCTACAGCGACAGCCCGCTCGGCGCGATCGGCTTCATCGACATCACCGACGCCAAGGCGCCGAAGGCCGGTGGCGCGCTGATGATGGACGGCGAGCCGACCTCCGTGACGTCGGCAGCCGGCAAGGCGCTCGTCGCCGTCAACACCGGCGAGAGCAAGGCAAAGCCGTCCGGCCGTCTGGCGATCGTCGACGTCGCCACCAAGAAGATCGAGAACACCTGCGACCTCGGCGGCCAGCCGGATTCGATCGCCCTGAACAAGGACAAGACGCTCGGCACCATCGCCATCGAAAACGAGCGCGACGAAGACGTCAACGACGGCAAGATCCCGCAGATGCCGGCAGGCGATCTCGTGATCTTCAAGGTCAAGGACGGTACGGTCGATTGCGGTACGATCAAGCATGTTACGCTGACCGGCCTCTCTGCCATCGCGCCGGAAGATCCGGAGCCGGAATTCGTTTCCTTCAATAGCCAGAACGAGATCGCGCTGACGCTGCAGGAAAACAACGAAATCGTCATCATCGACGGCAATACCGCTGAGGTGAAGACGCATTTCTCTGCCGGCAGCACCGATCTCTCCGGCATCGACACGAAGAAGGACGGCGCGCTGAACTTCACCGGCGAGATGAAGGGCGTCCTGCGCGAACCCGACGCCGTGAAATGGCTGGATGACAACCGCCTCGTCGTCGCCAACGAAGGCGACTATGAAGGCGGCTCCCGCGGCTTCACGATCTTCGACAAGACCGGCAAGGTTCTCTACGAATCCGGCGCCGCCTTCGAGCGCGCCGTTGCCGAGATTGGTCACTATCCGGATGGCCGCTCTGTCCGCCAAGGGCGTCGAGCCGGAAGGCCTCGAAGCAGCGACCTTCGGAGGCCAGCAATATTTCTTCCTGCTCTCCGAGCGGGCTTCCGTCGTCGGTGTCTACAAGGACACCGGTGCCGAACCGGAACTCTCCCAGATCCTTCCCTCGGGCGTTTCGCCGGAAGGCGCCGTTGCCATTCCGTCGCGCAACCTCATTGCGACCGCCAACGAAGTCGATCTCGGTGAGGATGGCGGCCCGCGTTCGCATGTCATGATCTACGAGTTTGCCGAAGGCGAGAAGGCCTATCCGCAGATCGTCGCAGCCGAGAAGGACGGCAATCCGGTCGGCTTTGCGGCGCTTTCGGGCCTCGCCGCCGTTCCGGAAAAGGCCGGCCAGCTCTATGCCGTCAGCGACAGCGTTCTCGGCATGCAGCCGACGATCTACACGATCGACGCGACACAGAAGCCTGCCGTCGATCACCGAGACGCTGACCGTCAAGCGCGACGGCGCTGCCGCCCAGAAGCTCGACATCGAGGGCATCGCCGTCGACGAGAAGGGCTGGTTCTGGCTCGCCTCCGAAGGCAACAGCGAAAAGCTGCTGCCGCACGCGCTCTACCACGTCAACCCGAAGGGCGAGATCAAGGAAGAGATCGCGCTGCCGAAGGAACTGACGGACAACGAGATCCGCTACGGTTTCGAAGGTGTCACGATCATCGGTTCCGGCGATGATGCAACGCTGTGGATGGCGGTCCAGCGCGAGTGGAAGGATGACGAGAAGGGCTTCGTCAAGCTCGTATCCTACAATCCGAAGAGCAAGGAATGGGGTGCCGTGCGCTACCCGCTCGACAAGTCCGAGAACGGCTGGGTCGGCCTTTCGGAAATCTCCGCCCACGGCGACAGCGTCTACATCATCGAACGCGACAACCTCGTCGGCGATGCTGCCAAGCTGAAGAAGCTCTACAAGGTGGCGATTGCCGACCTGAAGCCCGCCAAGCTCGGCGGCGAACTGCCGGTCGTCAAGAAGGACGAAGCCCACGACTTCCTCACCGAGCTGAAGACCGCGACCAACGGTTACGTCCTCGACAAGCTCGAAGGCTTCACCTTCGACGCATCCGGCAAGGCCTATGCCGTCACGGACAACGATGGCGTCAACGACTCCTCCGGCGAGACGCTGTTCCTCCCGGTCAATCTCGACTGGCACGAACTAAGGGCATCGACCGAAATGAAAACGGCCGGGTGCAATGCCCGGCCATTTTCGATTCCGAAGGCGCGCCTTTACCAGCGCTGATGAACATGCGGCGCAATCAGCCGCTCGTAGATTTCGCGGGTCGCTTCCATCACATCATGCGACAGCGGCGCGAGGCTCGGCGGCCGCCGCATTGGCCTTCGCCTGTTCGGCGTTGCGCGCGCCGGGAATAACCACCGTGACCGCATCGTTCATCAGGATCCAGCGCAGCGCAAAGGCGGCCATGGTGGCGCCCTGCGGCACCAGCTTGCGCACCTCCTCGACAGCCTGCAAGCCAACTTCGAACGGGACGCCCGCGAAGGTCTCGCCGACATCGAAGGCTTCGCCGTGGCGGTTAAAACTGCGGTGGTCGTCGCTTGCGAACTTGGTGTCGCGGGTGATCTTGCCGGAGAGCAGGCCGCTTGCGAGCGGCACGCGCGCGATCACGGCGACGTTCTTGCGGCGGGCTTCGTTGAAGAACAGATGATCCGGGCGCTGGCGGAAAATGTTGTAGATGATCTGGATGCTGACGACGCCCGGAAACTCGATCGCTTTCAGCGCTTCCTCGACCGTTGCAACACTGACGCCGTAGCCCTTGATCTTGCCGGCCTTCTGCAGCTCGTTGAGACCGTCGAAGACCTCCGGGCGATAGAGCACTTCCGTCGGCGGGCAGTGGAGCTGGACGAGATCGAGGCTGTCGACGCCGAGGTTCTTCAGGCTGCGGTCGATGAAGCCTTCGAGGTTGGCCTTGGTGTAGCCGTCGGCGACATGAGGATTGAGCCGGCGCCCGGCCTTTGTGGCCACCATCGGGCGCGCGCCGCCACGGCTCTTCAGCACATCGGCGACGATCTTTTCCGATCGGCCATCGCCATAAACGTCGGCTGTGTCGATGAAGGTCATGCCGGCGTCGAGCGCGGCATTGAGCGCCGCCCGGCCGTCAGCCTCGCTGACATCGCCCCAGGAGCCGCCGATCTGCCATGCGCCGAAGCCGACATTGGTCACCGAAAACGGCATGCGGCCGAAAGAATGCTGTTTCATGGGGATCCTCCATTCGTAATGAAAAGCTGACACGGCAAGTATCAGCCGGGCACGGGGCGGGCAAGCGCCTGCAGAAGAGGAAATAGGGCGCCGGCGTCACTTCTTCGAGAACGCGATCCGAACGGTTGGGAGGGGAGAATGACACCGTAACGGCGGCTCCGTGCTTCACTTCAAATGAGGTCACGGATAACCTACGTTCCGCAGGAGCGTGCGGATCAATCAACGAAGAAGGCTACATCATGGAAATCAAGACAGCCGGCTCGCGGCCATCGGCGAAGGCTTCCTCTGACTATTTTGTCGGCTCCGTGCGGCTCGATCCGTTGATCGAAGCACCGGAGCCGGCGCGGGTGAGGGCTGCGCACGTCACCTTCGAGCCAGGAGCGCGCACTGCCTGGCATACGCATCCCTTGGGGCAGACGCTCATCGTTACGTCAGGCAGGGGGCTCGTGCAGAGCTGGGGCGGAGAAATCCAAGAGATTCGGCCGGGCGACACCGTCTGGTTCGCGCCCGGCGAAAAGCATTGGCATGGCGCTAGCCCGGACACGGCGATGACGCACATCGCGATCCAGGAATCACTCAACGGCAGCGTTGCGGACTGGATGGAGCAGGTCAGCGACGAGCAATATGCCGGAAGGGCCTGAAGCCGCTGCCGACAACAGGACATGCGCCGGAACGTCTGGCTGTCCGACGCTCTCTTCGGGGCGCTGGACTTTGTTTTGAAAACAATTTCCGGACTGTCACGGTTTTGTCTCCAAACCTGCTTGACACTAATAGGCGAACCCCTTAGTTAGCCGCTCATCGAAGCGGCTAGGCCGTTTTGACAAGGATGCGAAAGCTCCGGATGACTTGAAATGAAGTGCGGGTGTAGCTCAGTCGGTTAGAGTGCCGGCCTGTCACGCCGGAGGTCGCGGGTTCGAGCCCCGTCACTCGCGCCATTTTGAGATGTGCCGCAAGGCGTCCGGCCTTTCCTTCACGATGCGCGGGTGTAGCTCAGTCGGTTAGAGTGCCGGCCTGTCACGCCGGAGGTCGCGGGTTCGAGCCCCGTCACTCGCGCCATTCTTTTCAAAGCCGTGCGCCTTTCGGTTTGCTGCCATGCGGCCGTCGCAATTTGTACGGATTTCTCACGGCCTTGATAACATCGCCTCGTGACAGTTCTAATTGGCTTTCTAAAAGTCTTGCACCACGGCTCCGCCTGCGCTAACCACGGCGTGTTGCAACGCACGTTCGCTTGCTGGGCATTTGCCCGTTGCGCCCGCCAGGTGCATCCGGCAAGCAGGGATGAACATGATGACTGAACTTCTCAGTTCCTATATTCCGATCGCGATTTTCATCGGAATCGCCCTCGTCATCGGCCTGGCGCTTCTCATTGCGCCGTTTGCCGTGGCCTTCAAGGCGCCGGATTCGGAAAAGCTTTCCGCATACGAATGTGGCTTCAATGCGTTCGACGATGCTCGCGTGAAGTTCGACATCCGCTTCTATCTCGTGTCGATTCTCTTCATCATCTTCGATCTCGAAGTCGCCTTCCTGTTCCCGTGGGCGGTGTCGTTCGGCGCGATCGGCTGGTTCGGCTTCTGGTCCATGATGGTCTTCCTCGGCGTGCTGACCATCGGCTTTATTTACGAGTGGAAAAAGGGAGCCCTGGAATGGGAGTAGCCCAAAGCGATAAGGCGCTCGTCGCGCCGCACCCGAAAGGCGTCATCGATCCCGCAACGGGCAAGCCGATCGGCAGCGACAGCGCGTTCTTCGGCGAAATCAATGACGAGCTGGCCGACAAGGGCTTCCTCGTTACCTCGACCCGCGACCTGATCACCTGGGCCCGTACGGGCTCGCTGATGTGGATGCAGTTCGGTCTTGCCTGCTGCGCCGTCGAAGGCCTGATGCAGGTCTCCGGTCCGCGTTACGACATGGAGCGCTTCGGTGTTGCTCCGCGTGCCTCGCCGCGCCAGTCGGACGTCATGATCGTTGCCGGTACGCTGACCAACAAGATGGCGCCTGCGCTCCGCAAGGTCTACGACCAGATGCCTGAGCCGCGTTACGTCATTTCGATGGGCTCCTGCGCCAACGGCGGCGGCTACTACCACTATTCCTATTCGGTCGTGCGCGGTTGTGACCGCGTTATTCCTGTCGATATCTACGTGCCGGGCTGTCCCCCCACGGCGGAGGCGCTGCTTTACGGCGTGCTGCTTTTGCAGAAGAAGATCCGGCGGACCGGAACGATCGAACGCTAAGGGCGGAGAACTGTCATGAGTGAAGCCTTGAGCGAACTGTCTTCATATCTCCGCGAAATGCGCGGGGATCTCTTCGCTGATGCCTCGATCAGCCATGGCGAACTGAACGTCATCGCGACGCCGGAAACAATTCTGGCGCTCCTGACGTTCCTGCACGACGATGCACGTTGCGGCTTCGTCAGCATGATCGACATCTGCGGCGTCGACTGGCCGCAGCGCGAGAAGCGTTTCGATGTCGTCTATCACCTGCTGTCGCCGAAGCAGAACCTGCGCATCCGCGTCAAGGTCGCCGTTGCCGATGGTGAATCGGTGCCGTCCGCGACTGCGGTCTACCAGGGTGCCGAGTGGTTCGAGCGCGAAGCCTGGGACATGTACGGCATTCCTTTCTCCGGTCATCCCGACCTGCGCCGCCTGCTGACCGACTATGGCTTCGAAGGGCATCCGCTGCGCAAGGACTTTCCGACGACGGGCTACGTCGAAGTTCGTTACGACGACACTGCAAAGCGCGTTGTCTACGAGCCAGTCGAACTGAAGCAGGAATTCCGTAACTTCGACTTCCTGTCGCCATGGGAAGGCACTGATTACGTGCTGCCGGGCGATGAGAAGGCGAAGCAGTAATTCGAAGGCGTGCTGCGGGTTAGTGCCCGCTCATCACTGTTTATCTGAGAACGCGAGCTCATCGCCATGACCGAACACAACGTTCGCAACTTTACGATCAACTTCGGACCGGAGCACCCGTCCGCGCACGGTGTTCTGCGTCTCGTGCTCGAGCTCGATGGCGAAATCATCGAGCGCGTCGATCCGCATGTCGGCCTGCTGCACCGCGGCACCGAGAAGCTGATCGAGACCAAGACCTATCTCCAGGCCGTTCCCTATTTCGATCGCCTCGACTACGTCTCGCCGATGAACCAGGAGCACGCTTTCGCGCTCGCCGTCGAAAAGCTGCTGAAGCTCGAAATTCCGATTCGCGGTCAGCTGATTCGAGTTCTCTACTCGGAAATTGGCCGAATCTTGTCGCACATCATGAACGTGACGACGCAGGCCATGGACGTCGGCGCCATGACGCCGCCGGTATGGGGCTTCGAAGAGCGTGAAAAGCTCATGGTGTTCTATGAGCGCGCCTGTGGCGCACGCATGCACTCGGCCTATTTCCGTCCGGGCGGCATTCACCAGGACATTCCGCCGGAACTCGTCGAGGACATAGGCAAGTGGTGTGACCCGTTCCTGAAGGTTCTGGACGATATCGAAGGCCTGCTGACGGACAACCGCATCTTCAAGCAGCGTAACGTCGATATCGGCGTCGTGTCGCTGGCGGATGCCTGGTCGTGGGGCTTCTCGGGCGTGATGGTTCGCGGTTCCGGCGCTGCCTGGGACCTGCGTCGTTCGCAGCCCTACGAGTGCTACTCGGATCTCGAATTCGATATCCCGATCGGCAAGAACGGCGACTGCTACGACCGCTACCTGATCCGCATGATCGAAATGCGCCAGTCGGTTCGCATTATGAAGCAGTGCGTCGAACGCCTGATGGGTAGCGCCAAGACAGGCCCTGTTTCGTCGATCGACGGTAAGGTGGTTCCGCCGAAGCGCGGCGAGATGAAGCGTTCGATGGAAGCGCTCATCCACCACTTCAAGCTCTACACCGAAGGCTACCACGTCCCGGCTGGCGAAGTTTACGCGGCCGTCGAAGCGCCGAAGGGCGAATTCGGTGTCTACCTCGTCGCCGATGGCAGCAACAAGCCGTACCGCTGCAAGATCCGTGCACCGGGCTACGCCCACCTGCAGGCGATGGACTTCCTCTGCAAGGGCCACATGCTCGCTGACGTGACGGCCATTCTCGGCTCGCTCGACATCGTGTTCGGCGAGGTGGACCGCTGATGCAGCTTGCCGCGCTTTCAGCAGCCTTGTTCCTTTTGGCATCCGGAGCGTCAGCTCAGGACAATCAGGGATTCGGACGGAAGCTGGGCGCACCTGATGAGGTAGCGCCTCCGGCCGCCAACACCTCCATGGGCGTGCTGTTGTCCCAGGGCTATGAAATCAAGGCTGCCGTTCCGAACGGCAACAAGTTCGTTGTGTTTATGCAGAAAGACCAGTCGGCCTATGCTTGCGAGATGCAGTCTCTGGCTGCCTCCCGGTGTGGGACCCTAAACTGACAAGGCGTGAGAAAGAATGTCTGTTCGTCGACTAGCCGAAGATCAATTCCAGCCAGCCGCATTCGCCTTCAATGACGAAAACGCGGCTTGGGCGGACAAGACGATCAAGAAATATCCCGCGGGCCGTCAGCAATCGGCGGTCATTCCGCTATTGATGCGGGCGCAGGACCAGGACGGCTGGATTACCCGCGCGGCGATCGAGAAGGTCGCCGACATGCTGGGCATGGCCTATATCCGCGTCCTCGAGATCGCGACCTTCTACACGCAGTTCCAGCTCAGCCCCGTCGGAACGCGCGCACACGTTCAGGTCTGCGGTACGACGCCTTGCATGCTGCGCGGCGCCGAAGGCCTCATCAAGCTCTGCAAGAAGCAAGATCCACGATCATCCCTTCGAGAGGAACGCCGAAGGCACGCTCTCCTGGGAAGAGGTCGAATGTCTCGGCGCCTGCGTCAACGCGCCGATGGTGATGATCGGCAAGGACACCTACGAGGACCTGACGCCGGAGCGCCTGGAAGAGATCATCGACACCTTCAACGCCGGCAACGGCGCAAGCATCAAGCCCGGCCCGCAGATCGACCGTCATTTCTCGTCGCCCGAAGGCGGGCCGACGACGCTTCTGACGGCGGACCCCAAGCCGAAGGCGAAGGCCTCCGCCAAGAAGTCGGCGTGACGATGCCGTAAGCGTGCCGCCCTCCGAGGCCGCGCCGGCCGAAGAGCACGGACGCTGAGACCAATCCGACGCTGAAGACGCCGGCTACGGCGCCGAAGGCTGCGGCGAGGAATGTGAAGGCCGTGGAAGCGCAGCCGATTTCGGAACGGCGGCAAGCGTTTCCGAAGCTGCGACGCCGGGCAGCAAGGGGCAGGGCGCTCCGGTTGCTGCAAAGCCGTCGCTGACCGACAAGAACCGTCCGGCCGGCATCGAAAAGCCGGCCGCTCCGGACGATCTCAAGCTGATCTCGGGCGTTGGTCCGAAGATCGAAGGCACTTTGAATGAACTCGGCATCTTCACCTACGCGCAGGTCGCGGGCTGGAAGAAGGCCGAACGCGACTGGGTCGATGGATACTTGAATTTCAAGGGCCGCATCGAGCGCGACGACTGGGTCAAGCAGGCCAAGGCGCTCGCCAAGGGCGGCGAAGCGGAATATATCAAGGTCTTCGGCAAGAAGCCGCGGTAAGAGGTGAAGTATGTTACAAGATAAAGACCGCATCTTTACCAACATCTACGGCCTCAAGGACAAGTCCCTGAAAGGCGCGATGAGCCGCGGCCATTGGGACGGCACCAAGCAGATCCTCGAAAAGGGCCGCGACTGGATCATCAACGAGATGAAGGCGTCCGGCCTTCGCGGCCGCGGTGGCGCAGGCTTCCCGACCGGTCTGAAGTGGTCCTTCATGCCGAAGGAAAGCGACGGCCGTCCGCACTATCTCGTCGTCAATGCCGACGAATCGGAGCCGGGTACCTGCAAGGACCGCGACATCATGCGCCACGATCCGCATACGCTGATCGAAGGCTGCCTTATCGCGAGCTTCGCAATGGGCGCGCACGCGGCCTACATCTACGTTCGCGGCGAATACATCCGCGAGCGCGAAGCGCTGCAGGCCGCGATCGACGAGTGCTATGATGCCGGTCTGCTTGGCAAGAACAACAAGCACGGCTGGGACATGGACATCTTCGTCCATCACGGCGCCGGCGCTTACATCTGCGGCGAAGAAACCGCTCTGCTCGAAAGCCTGGAAGGCAAGAAGGGCCAGCCTCGTCTGAAGCCGCCGTTCCCTGCCAATATGGGTCTCTACGGCTGCCCGACGACAGTCAACAACGTCGAGTCGATCGCCGTCGCGCCGACGATCCTTCGCCGTGGCGCGGCCTGGTTCTCCTCCATCGGCCGTCCGAACAATGTCGGCACCAAGCTCTTCATGCTTTCCGGTCACGTCAACAAGCCGTGCACCGTCGAAGAGGAAATGGGCATCACCTTCCGCGAGCTCGTCGATCGTCACTGCCGGCGGCATTCGCGGCGGCTGGGACAACCTGCTTGCCGTCATTCCCGGCGGCGCATCGTGCCCGATCGTTCCGGCCAAGGATATCATCGACTGCCCGATGGATTTCGACGGCCTGCGCGCTGTCGGTTCGTCCTTCGGTACGGCCGCCTCGATCGTCATGGACAAGTCGACCGACGTCATCAAGGCGATCGCCCGTATCTCTGCGTTCTTCAAGCACGAGAGCTGCGGCCAGTGCACGCCGTGCCGCGAAGGCACCGGCTGGATGTGGCGCGTGATGGAGCGCATGGCCAAGGGCAACGCCCACAAGCGTGAAATCGACATGCTCTTCCAGGTGACGAAGCAGATCGAAGGCCACACCATCTGCGCGCTCGGCGACGCTGCCGCATGGCCGGTGCAAGGTCTGATCCGTAATTTCCGTCCGGAGATCGAGGCGCGTATCGACCAGTACACGGCGAGCGCACTGGATCACGGCGCGGTACTCGAAGCTGCGGAGTAAGAAAGATGAAAGGCATCCGACAGTGCATGGAAGGAAGGCGCGACCGATCTCTCGGCCGACTTCGGCCGTCTGGCTGTAGAGATGCTGGAGCGAACGTTGCCGGTGCATCCGCTGATGGCGCCTCCCGTCGCGGCGATGGCGGCCGCAACGGCGATCGGTTTCGGCTTCTCGACGCAGATGGCGGGCGCATTCCTGGGCGCGATGCAGGGTGCGTTCGAGGCTACGCACAGACTGGCGGAAGCGCTCGATGACACGCCGCCGGAAGAGCCGAAGCCGGAAGTGCGGATCAACCCGGAGCATATCCGGCCGGCAGCGGTGAAGAAGGCGAAGCTTTCGATTGTCCCGACGGCGGAGCAGAAGGCCTCCGGCGCTCCGAAGGCAAGCCTGCGGCACCGAAGGAAGCCGGCGGTGCGAGCAAAGAAGGCCGACGACCTGAAGCGGATTGCCGGCATCGGGCCGAAGCTGGAGCAGGTGTTGAATGCAAGAGGCATTCGGACCTTTGCCGAGATTGCGGCCTGGACGGATGCCGATATCGCCAAAATCGACGCCGAACTCGGCTTCGACGGCCGTATCGCGCGCGACGATTGGACCGGTCAGGCAAAGGCGCTTGTTGCGAAGGGCCGCAAGCGGACTTGACCTTTTGCGGCTGGCCCAAGCAGCCGCGGACCCGGTTTCGGTTGCCGAAGCCGGACAGAGAATTTGGGCGACACCGGTGCCTGCGGGGACAAAATCCTGCATGGCAGTGGCAATGTTGCAGAATGGGTTTGTTTGCCGCCATCCGGCGAACAGGAAACAGGACTGAGTGACGATGGCAAAACTGAAGATTGACGGCAACGAGATCGAAGTCCCGGATCATTTCTCGCTGCTGCAGGCGTGCGAAGAGGCCGGTGCTGAAGTTCCGCGCTTCTGCTTCCACGAGCGGCTGTCGGTCGCCGGCAATTGCCGCATGTGCCTTGTCGAGGTGAAGGGCGGCCCGCCGAAGCCGCAGGCATCCTGCGCCATGGGCGTGCGCGACATCCGCGGCGGCCCGAACGGCGAACTGCCCGAAGTCTTCACCAACACGCCGATGGTCAAGAAGGCCCGCGAAGGCGTGATGGAATTCCTGCTGATCAACCATCCGCTCGATTGCCCGATCTGCGACCAGGGCGGCGAATGCGACCTGCAGGACCAGGCGATGGCCTTCGGCATCGACTCCTCGCGCTATCAGGAAGACAAGCGCGCCGTCGAAGACAAGTACATCGGCCCGCTCGTCAAGACGGTCATGAACCGCTGCATTCACTGCACGCGCTGCGTCCGCTTCACCACCGAAGTCGCCGGCATCTCCGAGCTCGGCCTGATCGGCCGCGGCGAAGATGCCGAAATCACCACCTATCTCGAGCAGGCGATGACCTCCGAGCTGCAGGGCAACGTCGTCGACCTCTGCCCGGTCGGCGCGCTGACCTCGAAGCCCTTCGCCTTCACGGCCCGCCCGTGGGAACTGGGCAAGACCGAATCGATCGACGTCATGGACGCGCTCGGTTCGGCGATCCGCGTCGATACCCGCGGCCGCGAAGTCATGCGCATCCTGCCGCGCGTCAACGAAGCGATCAACGAAGAGTGGATCTCCGACAAGACCCGCTTCATCTGGGATGGCCTGAAGACGCAGCGTCTCGACCGGCCCTATGTCCGCAAGGACGGCCGTCTGCAGCCCGCGACCTGGGCCGAAGCCTTCGCCGCGATCAAGACCGCCGTCGCCGCAACGAGCGGCGACAAGATCGGCGCGATTGCCGGCGACCTCGCTTCCGTCGAGGAAATGTATGCGCTCTCCGAACTGATGAAGTCGCTCGGCTCCGAGAACATCGACTGTCGCCAGGATGGGGCGGCGCTTGATCCGTCGCTCGGCCGCGCGAGCTACATCTTCAACCCGACGATCGCAGGGCATCGAACAGGCCGACGCGCTGCTCATCATCGGCGCCAATCCGCGCTTCGAAGCATCCGTGCTCAACGCCCGCATCCGCAAGCGCTGGCGCCGGGGCGACTTCCCGATCGGCGTGATCGGCGAAGCAGGCCGAACTGCGCTATCAGTACGAATATCTCGGTGCCGGTCCGGACACGCTGAACGGAGCTGGTCGACGGCAAGTCATGCCTTCGCCAAGGTCCTGACCGAGGCGAAGAAGCCGATCATCATCGTCGGGCAGGGCGCTCTGTCGCGTGCTGACGGTGCCGGCGTTCTGGCCGCGCCGCCAAGCTCGCGGACGCTGTCGGTGCTGTCGTGGACGGCTGGAACGGCTTTGCCGTGCTTCACACCGCCGCTTCGCGCGTCGGCGGCCTCGACCTCGGTTTCGTGCCGGGTGCCAAGGGCGTCAATGCCGCCGAGATGCTGACCGTCGATGGACGTGCTCTTCCTGCTCGGCGCCGACGAACTCGATTTCTCCGCGCAAGACCGCCAAGCTTCACCGTCTATATCGGCTCGCACGGCGACAACGGCGCGCACGATGCCGACGTCATCCTGCCGGCTGCCGCCTACACCGAAAAGTCGGGCACCTGGGTCAACACCGAAGGCCGCGTCCAGATGGGCAACCGCGCCGGTTTCGCACCGGGCGACGCCCGCGAAGACTGGGCGATCATGCGCGCGCTTTCCGACGTGCTCGGCAAGAAGCTTGCCCTTTGATTCGCTTGCGCGAATTGCGCTCGAAACTCTATGCCGCGTTCCCGCATTTCGCCGACGTCGACGAGATCGCGGAAGCCGACAGCGCCGAAATTGCCGCACTGGCCAAAAAAGCCGGTAAGATGAACAAATCCGGGTTTGCTTCTCCGGTCAAAGACTTCTATTTGACGAACCCGATAGCACGCGCCTCGGCCGTCATGGCCGAATGCTCGGCATTGGCCCGCAACAACTTCAAAGCTGCGGCGGAATAAGGGCAGGGGACACATGGACGCATTCATTTCGACCTATGTCTGGCCGGCGCCTCATCATGGTCGGCCAGTCGCTTCTGCTGCTGGTCGCGCTTCTGATCTTCATCGCCTACGTCCTGCTTGCCGACCGCAAGATCTGGGCGGCGGTGCAGCTGCGCCGCGGCCCGAACGTCGTCGGTCCCTTCGGCCTGTTCCAGTCCTTCGCCGACCTTCTGAAGTTCGTCTTCAAGGAGCCGGTCATTCCGGCCGGCGCCAACAAGGTGCGTGTTCCTGCTGGCACCGCTGGTCTCCGTGACTTCTGGCGCTGTCGACCTGGGCTGTCATCCCGCTCGACGACGGCTGGGTGATCGCCAACATCAATGTCGGCATCCTCTACGTCTTCGCGATCTCCTCGCTTGAAGTCTACGGCGTCATCATGGGCGGCTGGGCTTCGAACTCGAAATATCCGTTCCTCGGCGCGCTGCGCTCGGCGGCGCAGATGGTCTCCTACGAAGTCTCGATCGGCTTCGTCATCGTCACCGTGCTGCTCTGCGTCGGCTCGCTGAACCTGACCGACATCGTCGATTCGCAGCATGACGGCCTCGGCACGATGCTCGGCCTGCCGCGGCTCGTTCCTCGACTGGTACTGGCTGCCGCTGTTCCCGATGTTCATCGTCTTCTTCATTTCGGCGCTTGCCGAAACCAACCGCCCGCCCTTCGACCTCCCGGAAGCGGAATCGGAACTGGTCGCCGGCTTCATGGTCGAATACGGCTCGACGCCGTACATGATGTTCATGCTCGGCGAATATGCGGCCATCTGCCTGATGTGCGCGCTGACGACGATCCTCTTCCTCGGCGGCTGGCTGCCGCCGGTCGATGTCTGGTTCCTGAACTGGGTACCGGGCATCATCTGGTTCATGCTGAAGGCCTCGACTGGTGTTCTTCATGTTCGCCATGGTGAAGGCCTTCGTGCCGCGCTACCGCTACGACCAGCTGATGCGTCTCGGCTGGAAGGTCTTCCTTCCGCTGTCGCTCGCCATGGTCGTCATCGTTGCATTCGTGCTGAAACTGATGGGATGGGCATGATGATGTCCGCCGCTTCGGTTTCCAGGCAGAATTTGGAGGTTGAAGATGGCTAGCTTGTCCAAGCCGTCAGCTCGCTGTTCCTCAAGGAATTCGTCGGCGCGTTCTTCCTGTCGATGCGCTATTTCTTCAAGCCGAAGGCGACGATCAACTATCCGTTCGAAAAGGGTCCGGTCAGCCCGCGCTTCCGCGGCGAGCATGCGCTGCGCCGTTATCCGAACGGCGAAGAACGCTGCATCGCCTGCAAGCTCTGCGAAGCGATCTGTCCTGCCCAGGCGATCACCATCGAAGCCGGCCCGCGCCGCAACGACGGCACGCGCCGCACGGTGCGTTACGACATCGACATGGTGAAGTGCATCTATTGCGGTTTCTGCCAGGAAGCCTGCCCGGTCGATGCGATCGTCGAGGGCCCGAACTTCGAGTTCGCCACCGAAACCCGCGAAGAGCTCTACTACGACAAGGCAGCGGCTTCTCGACAACGGCGACCGCTGGGAGCGCGAAATCGCCCGCAACATTGCGATGGACTCGCCGTACCGCTGATTGGAGTTGAAATGCCGCGCGGCGGGCACTCGCCTCCCGCGGTCAACATGCACCGGAGCTGTTGCGTGGCTGGAAGCATCGCGGAGCTCCATCGGGCAGGGAACTCCCGGCTGCCCGGGGGAAGATGAAAAAGGCACCAATCATGGGTCTGCAGGCTCTATTTTTCTATCTTTTCGCCTTCGTCGCGGTGGCGTCGGCGTTCATGGTCATCTGGGCAAAGAACCCGGTTCACTCCGTTCTGTTCCTGATCCTGACCTTCTTCAACGCCGCGGGCCTGTTCCTGCTGACTCGGCGCCGAGTTCCTGGCGATGATCCTGCTCGTCGTCTATGTCGGCGCGGTCGCGGTTCTCTTCCTCTTCGTCGTCATGATGCTCGACATCGACTTCACCGAACTGCGGGCGGGCGTCCTCGAATATGCGCCGGTCGGCGCGCTGATCGGCCTGATCCTTGCGGCCGAACTGATCATCGTCGTCGGCGGCAGCGTGATCTCGCCCGAAGTCGCCAAGACCGTCGCCATGCCGATCCCGGCCATCACCGAGCGCACCAATACGGCCGCTCTCGGCGACGTGCTCTATACGCACTACATCTACTTCTTCCAGATCGCCGGCCTCGTCCTTCTGGTCGCCATGATCGGCGCGATCGTGCTGACGCTGCAAGCACCGCACCAACATCAAGCGGCAGAATATTCCCAGACAGGTTGCCCGCACGCCCGCGACCGCCGTCGAGGTGGTCAAGGTCAAGCCGGGCCAGGGCCTTTAGAGGCAGGGACAAGGAACAAAGAACATGGAAATCGGTCTTTCCCATTACCTGACCGTCAGCGCCATCCTGTTCACGCTCGGCGTCTTCGGCATCTTCCTGAACCGGAAGAACGTCATCATCATCCTGATGTCGATCGAACTCATCCTGCTTGCGGTCAACATCAACATGGTCGCCTTCTCGTCGTTCCTGAACGACATCGTCGGCCAGGTCTTCGCACTGTTCATCCTGACCGTCGCCGCCGCCGAAGCGGCGATCGGTCTTGCAATTCTCGTCGTCTTCTACCGCAACCGCGGCTCGATCGCCGTCGAAGACGTCAACATGATGAAGGGCTGAGTGGCTCATGTTCCTCTATAAGGCTATTGTCTTTCTTCCCCTGATCGGCGCGATCATCGCCGGCCTTTTCGGCCGTGCGATCGGTGCCAAGGCATCGGAATACGTCACCTGCGGTCTGATGGTCATCGCCGCCGTCCTGTCCTGGTACGTCTTCTTCACGGTCGGCCTGGGCATCTCGAGGGAGGACCGATCAAGGTCGACGTGCTGCGCTGGATCCAGTCCGGCGGCATCGATGTCGTCCTGGTCGCTGCGCATCGATACGCTGACCTCCGTCATGCTGTCGTCGTCAACACGGTCTCGGCGCTGGTGCACGTCTACTCGATCGGCTACATGCACCACGATCCGCATCGCCCGCGCTTCTTCGCCTATCTCTCGCTCTTCACCTTCGCCATGCTGATGCTGGTGACCTCCGACAACCTGCTGCAGATGTTCTTCGGCTGGGAAGGCGTCGGCCTGGCGTCCTATCTGCTGATCGGCTTCTGGTACAAGAAGCCGTCGGCGAACGCCGCCGCGATGAAGGCCTTCATCGTCAACCGCGTCGGCGACTTCGGCTTCGCTGCTCGGCATCGCCGGCTGTCTTCGTCCTGTTCGGCTCGATCAACCTCGATACGATCTTCGCCAACGCCGCGAGCTTCTCTGCCGGCGCGAAAGCGGCGGTGAGGGCGGCCAGATCGTTCTCAACCTGTTCGGCATGCAGCTCGACAAGGCGCATGCGCTGACCGCCGTCTGCCTGCTGCTCTTCATGGGCGCGATGGGCAAGTCGGCGCAGTTCCTGCTGCACACCTGGCTGCCGGACGCCATGGAAGGCCCGACCCCGGTTTCGGCGCTCATCCATGCCGCGACCATGGTCACCGCCGGCGTCTTCCTCGTCGCCCGCATGTCGCCGCTCTTCGAGCTGTCGCACAGATGCCCTGACGGTCGTCGACCGTCGATCGGCGCGATCACCGCCTTCTTCGCGGCAACCGTCGGTCTCGTGCAGAACGACATCAAGCGCGTCATCGCCTATTCGACCTGCTCGCAGCTCGGCTACATGTTCGTGGCGCTCGGCGTCGGCGCCTATGGCGCGGCGATCTTCCACCTCTTCACGCACGCCTTCTTCAAGGCGCTGCTCTTCCTCGGCGCCGGCTCGGTCATCCATGCCGTCGATGGCGAGCAGGACATGCGCCACATGGGCGGCCTTCGCACGCATATCCCGATGACCTTCGCGATGATGATCGATCGGCACGCTGGCGCTGACCGGCGTCGGCATTCCCTTCACGCCGATCGGCTTCGCCGGCTTCTTCTCCAAGGACGTGATCATCGAGGCTGCCTATGCCTCGCACTCGCCGGTCGGCGGCTTTGCCTTCACGCTGCTGGTGATCGCGGCTCTGTTCACGAGCTTCTATTCCTGGCGCCTGATCTTCATGACCTTCTTCGGCAAGCCGCGCGCCTCGCATGAGGTGATGCACCACGTTCACGAATCCCCGCAGGTCATGCTTGTGCCGCTCTACCTTCTGGCGATCGGCGCAGTCTTCGCCGGCGTCCTGTTCGAAGGCCGCTTCTACGGCGAGGAATATGCCGAGTTCTGGAAGGGCGCACTCTTCACGCTGCCGGACAACGAGCTGCTCGAAGAGTTCCACCACGTTCCGGTGTGGGTGGCGCTCAGCCCGTTCATCGCCATGCTCATCGGCTTCGTCACGGCCTGGTACATGTACATCAAGTCGCCGTCGACGCCGCGCATTCTCGCGCAGCAGCACCGCGTGCTCTACCAGTTCCTGCTCAACAAGTGGTACTTCGACGAGCTCTACGACTTCCTCTTCGTCCGTTCCGCCAAGGCGCTCGGCCGCTTCCTGTGGAAGAAGGGTGACATCGGCGTCATCGACGCCTACGGCCCGAACGGCGTTGCCGCCCGCGTCATCGACGTCACCAATCGCGTGGTCCGTCTGCAGACCGGTTACCTCTATCACTACGCCTTCGCCATGCTGATCGGCATTGCGGCGCTCGTTACCTGGATGATGCTCGGGAGTTCTATCTGATGACCGATTGGCCTATTCTTTCAACGGTCATCTTCCTGCCGATGGTCGGCGTGTTGCTGTTGTTGCTGCATGCGCGACGACGGGCCGATCCGGTCGGCAGAACGTCATGATCATCTCGCTGGTGACGACCGTCTGCGACCTTCCTTCTCTCTCTGGTCGTCTGGTTCGGCTTCGACGGTCACAACCCCGCCTTCCAGATGGTCGGAGCAATACAGCTGGCTGGCCGACGGGATCTCCTACCATGTCGGCGTCGACGGAATTTCGGTTCTGTTCGTCGTCCTCGCGGCTTTCCTGATGCCCTTCGGCGTGTTGACGAGCTGGAATGCGATCACGATGCGCGTCAGGGATTACATGATCGCCTTCCTGGTATTGGAAACGCTGATCATCGGCGTTTTCGCCTCGCTCGACGTCGTCCTCTTCTACGTGTTCTTCGAAGCCAGCCTTATCCCGATGTTCCTGATCATCGGCGTGTGGGGCGGCACCGCGGCGCATCTACGCGACGTTCAAGTTTTTCCTCTACACGCTGCTTGGCTCCGTCTTCATGCTGATCGCCATCATCGCGTGCTATATCGAGGTTGGATCGACGTCCATTCCGGCACTCCTTGCCATCGTTTCTCCCCGGAAATGCAGACATGGCTCTGGCTTGCCTTCTTCGCGTCATTTGCCGTCAAGGTACCGATGTGGCCGTTCCACACCTGGTTGCCGGATGCGCACGTCGAGGCTCCTACGGCCGGTTCCGTCGATCCTTGCCGCGTTGCTCCTGAAGTTCGGCGGCTACGGCTTCCTGCGGTTTTCGCTTGCCATGTTTCCGAATGCCTCGGAACATTTCGCGCCGCTCATCTTCGCTCTGTCGGTAATCGCCATCATCTACGCATCGCTGGTGTCGCTGATGCAGACCGACATCAAAAAGATGATCGCCTATTCGTCGGTGGCGCACATGGGCTACGTGACGATGGGTATCTTCGCCGTCAACCAGGAAGGCATTCATGGGCGCGATCTTCCAGATGCTGTCGCACGGCATCATCTCGGGCGCGCTCTTCCTCTGCGTCGGCGTCATCTATGAACGCACCCATACCCGCGACATCACTGCCTATGGCGGCGTGGTCAACACCATGCCGCGATATGCCACCGCTCTGATGGTATTCACCATGGCCAATGTCGGCTTGCCGGGTACATCTGGTTTCGTCGGCGAGTTTCTGACGACGGTCGGCATTTTCCGCGTCAACACCTGGGTCGCAGTCTTCGCGGCCACGGGCGTGATCCTCTCGGCTGCTTACATGCTCTGGCTCTATCGCCGGATGATCTTTGGTGCGCTCGAAAAGCCAATGATCAAGGATCTGCTGGATATTTCCATCCGCGAGAAAGTTCATCGTCTACCCCCTGATGGCGGTGATCATCTTCTTCGGTATCTATCCTGCTCCGGTCTTTGATGCGTCGGCTGCGTCTGTGGATCTGCTAATAAACAACTACCGCGCGGCAGTGCGACGCCCTGCCGAGCGCCGCACTGCTTGTGAAATGATGACGGGACCTTTTGGAAATGACCGCTGATACACTCCTTGCAAGCCTGCATCTTTCCGCGCCGGAACTCATCCTCGCGGTCGGCGCCCTTGTCCTGCTCATGATCGGCGTATTCGCGGGCGAACGGTCGGGCCGCATGGTGAGCGTGCTCGCGATGATCCTGTTTGCGGCTGCGGCGCTATGGCTGATCTTCGTGCCCGCCGAAGGCGTTGCCTATGGCGGTGTCTACCGGGCGGACGGCTTCTCCCGCTTCATGAAGATGACGGCGCTTGATCGGCTCCTTCGTGGCGCTCTTCATGTCGATCGGCCACGCCAGGGAAAATCAGCTCGACAAGTTCGAGTTCCCGGTTCTGATCGTCCTTTGCACCCTCGGCGTCCTGCTGATGATCTCGGCAAACGATCTGATCGCCCTTTATCTCGGCCTCGAACTGCAGTCGCTGGCGATCTACGTCGTCGCGGCGATCAACCGCGAAAACCTGAAGTCCTCGGAAGCCGGCCTCAAGTACTTCGTTCTTGGTGCGCTTTCTTCGGGCATGCTGCTCTACGGCATGTCGCTGGTCTATGGCTTCACCGGCCACACGCAGTTCGCCGACATCGCCCAGGCGCTTTCCGTCGAAGGCGCGCGGTCGCTCGGCCTGATCTTCGGGCTGGTCTTCATCCTTGCCGGCATCGCCTTCAAGATTTCGGCCGTTCCCTTCCATATGTGGACGCCGGACGTCTACGAAGGCGCCCCGACCCCGGTCACCGCCTTCCTCGCCAGCGCGCCGAAGGTTGCCGCCATGGCCATGATGACGCGCATCGTCATCACCGCCTTCCAGCCGATCATCGCCGACTGGCAGCAGGTCGTCATCTTCATCTCGATCGCCTCGATGCTGCTCGGTTCCTTTGCCGCAATCGGCCAGAAGAACATCAAGCGGCTGATGGCCTATTCCTCGATCGGTCACATGGGCTTCGCGCTCGTCGGGCTCGCCGCCGGCAACCCAGCCGGCGTATCCGGCGTGATGCTCTACATGCTCATCTATCTGGTCATGACGCTCGGCACCTTCGCGATCATCATGTCGATGCGCCGCAAGGACGGCACGGTCGTCGAAGCGGTTGACGAACTCGCCGGCCTTTCGAACACGAACCCTTTCATGGCGACGATCCTGACGATCGCTGATGTTCTCGCTCGCAGGCATTCCGCCACTTGCAGGCTTCTTCGCGAAGTACTTCGTCTTCGTGGCGGCCATCGAAGCCAAGCTCTATGCGCTCGCCCTCATCGGCCTTCTCGCATCGGTCGTCGGCGCCTACTACTATCTGCGTGTCATCAAGCTGATGTGGTTCGATGAAGCGACGGATGAGTTTGGCCGCGTTTCCGGCGCGCTTCGCCTTGTCTTCGGCCTCTCCGGCCTGTTCGTTCTGGCCTATGTCTTCATCGGCGGTCCGATCGGCGGTGCGGCCGAGCTCGCGGCGCGCGACGCTCTTTTGATGGCGTCTCCCATGCGGCGCCGGATATCGCTCGGCGATTTCCGGCACGAGACACTGTCGGAGACACCATCGACCAATAGCGAATGCCTTGCCCGGGCCCGGGCAGGCGACGCCGGTTTCCTCTGGGTGACCGCCGAAAAGCAGACGAGTGGCCGCGGCCGCCGCGGCCGCTCCTGGGCCTCGGAACGCGGGCAATCTCTATGCTTCTCTTCTCCTGATCGACCCGGCGCCGACGGAGCGCCTGCCGTCCCTTCCGCTGGCGATCGCCGTTGCCGTGCATCAGGCGATCCGGATGGTTCTGCCGCCGGGCGACGAGCCGCTTGAGGTGAAGTGGCCGAACGACATCCTGATCGGCCGCAAGAAGACGCTGTGGAATTCTCGTCGAAGGCGAACGGCTGGGCGATGGCCGTCAGGCTGCTGGTAATCGGGATCGGCGTCAATGTCTCTGTCATGCCCGACAATCCGCTCTACCCGGTAACGTGTCTGCGCGAGCATGGAAGCGCGGCTCGCTCCGGAGGAGCTCTTCGCCCATCTCTTCGCCTCGATGGCAGAAGTGCTCGACATCTGGAACGAAGGGCGCGGCATTCGCGAAATCTCTGCCCGCTGGCGCGACGTCGCCTGCGGCATAGGTGAGAAGATCACGGTCAATCTGCCGGACCGCTCGATTTCCGGACAATTCGTCGGGATTGATGATAATGGCTTGTTGATGCTTGAAACCGGCGCGGGCAAGATGATGCAGATTGCCGCCGGAGATGTGTTTTTTGGATAGCGGAACTTATGAGCAAAACAGGACGAACTGGTATTTCTGCCCCTGGGCGGCGTCGGCGAGATCGGCATGAATCTCGCGCTGTACGGCTACGGCCCGGCGGATAACCGCCAGTGGATCATGGTCGATTGCGGCGTCACCTTTCCCGGTCCGGACCTGCCGGGCGTCGATCTGGTGCTGCCCGATATCCGCTATCTCGCCGAGCGAGCGCAAGAACCTCAAGGCGATCATCATCACGCATGCGCATGAGGATCACTACGGCGCGCTGGCCGACCTTTGGCCGGGGCTCAATGTTCCCGTCTACGGCTCGCCGTTCACGGCGGGCCTGCTTGAAGCCAAGCGCAATTTCGAGAAGGACGCAATCGGCGAAGTGCCGGTGACGATCTTCAAGGCAGGCGATACCATCAATGTCGGGCCGTTCAGCATCGAGGGCGTTGCCGTCAACCACTCGATCCCCGAGCCGATGTCGCTGATGATCCGCACGCCTGCTCGGCAACGTTATTCATACCGGCGACTGGAAGATCGACCACGAGCCTTCGCTCGGGCCGCTGACCGACGAGACCCGCTTCCGGCAGCTCGGCGACGAAGGCGTGCTGGCGCTGATGTGCGATTCCACCAATGCGCTGCGTGACGGCGTGTCGCCGTCCGAAAAGGACGTTTCGGAAAGCCTGAGCAAGATCATCGAGAATGCCGAAGGCCGGGTGGCGATCACCACCTTCTCTTCCAATGTCGGGCGCATCCGCACCGATTGCCGAGGCTGCCGAGGCCGCCGGCCGCGAAGTTCTGCTGCTCGGCAGTTCGCTGAAGCGCGTCGTCGACGTCTCGCGCGATATCGGGCTGATGGAAGGTGTGAAGCCGTTCATCGCCGAAGACGAATATCGGCTATATTCCGCGCGACAAGGTCGTCGTCATCCTGACCGGCAGCCAGGGCGAGCCGCGCGCCGCACTCGCCAAGCTTTCGCGTGACGAGATGCGCAACGTCGCATTCGCCGCCGGCGATATCGTCGTGTTCTCCTCGCGCGCCATTCCCGGCAACGAGAAGGCGATTCAGGACATCAAGAACGGCCTCGTCGAACAGGGCGTGCACATCATCACCGACAGCGAGGCGCTGGTCCACGTCTCCGGTCATCCCCGCCGCAACGAACTGCAGCAGATGTACGAGCTGGACGCGGCCGAAGATCGTCGTGCCGGTGCACGGCGAGGCGACGCATCTGACCGCGCATAAGGAACTGGCCGAACAATCCGGTATCAGCATCGTGCCGCGTGTGCGCAACGGCGATATCCTGCGCCTCGCGCCTGGTCCGGTCGAAGTCATCGACGAGGCGCCGCACGGCCGGATCTACAAGGACGGCAGCCTGATCGGCGATTTCGACGAGATGGGCATCGGCGAGCGCAAGAAGCTTTCCTATGTCGGCCATGTCGCCGTCAACGTCGTGCTCGACAGCCGCTACGACATCGTCGGCGATCCTGATCTCGTTGCGATCGGCCTGCCGGTCTTCGACGACGAGGGCGAGGAGATGGAAGACACGCTCTTTGACGCCGTCGTCGGCGCAATCGAAAGCATTCCGCGCGCCCGCCGCAAGGATCTCGACATGGTGCAGGAGGCGGTGCGCCGTGCGGTCCGCGCCGCCGCGAACCAGATCTGGGGCAAGAAGCCGGTCGTCACAGTGTTCATCACAAAGGTCTGATCGCATGCTCGGCCGGCGTGAACCATATCGCCATCTGCCGTTCCCGATCTTGCTGCGGCGACGGCAGAGCTATCGCGATACGCTCGGCGCCATCGGTTTCCGCGCCGCAGGCTCTGCCTGAGCATGGCGTCACCGTCGTCTTCGTCGAGTTGCCGAACACCAAGGTGGAATTGCTGGAGCCGCTCGGCGAAGATTCGCCGATCGCGGCCTTCCTCGAAAAGAACCCGTCCGGCGGCATGCATCACATCTGCTACGAGGTCGACCGATATCCTTGCGGCGCGCGATCAGCCTTGTCGACAGCCGGGGCGCGGGTGCTCGGCGAGCGGCGAGCCGAAGATCGGTGCCCACGGCAAGCCGGTGCTCTTCCTGCACCCGAAGGATTTCTTTGGTACGCTGATCGAGCTGGAACAGGTCTGACAGCTGCTGCGTCAGAGTACCTGACTGCGGCAGAGCGGCCGGAGACCGTTTGAGCTGTCCGTCATTCCGCTCTATAAGCGCGTCTGTTGCGATGTTCGCAGTGGCGCCTCGAGGACACACGAATGCTGCAGATCTTTCTCCAGGGCTTTGCCGTCTACTTCATCATCTGGTGGATGACGCTTTTCGCCGTCCTGCCGATCGGCCTGCGCACCCAGGCGGAGGACAACGACGTCGTGCTCGGCACCGTTCCGAGCGCGCCGACGCGGTTTCGGGCGCTCTTCGTCTTCTCGCTGACGACGGTCATCTCGGCCGTCGTCTACGGCGCCTGGTACGTCTCGTCGACCTATTTCGGCTGGGGCTTCGACGCCCTTCCGCAGATTCGGCCCGAGCTTCCATTGAGCAGTTGGAGCTTTTGCTCGAACTTTGAGCAGATGTCATTCTGCTGAATAGCGAAGCCCTGTCACACGCGCGTCACAGCAATTGCGGCAAAGAGCTGTGCGCAACGGCAATCGAGGCCTTATCGTAACGGAAGGCAGGCCGGATTTTCTGCTGAGGATGACGCTCGAAAAAGCCAAAAAAAAACAAGGCTAAAAGCCTTGTTTTCAAGTATCGCGTGATCCTTAACCGTTGCCGGGGCTGCGACGAGCGCGCCTAAGATCTGATCCTCCCAAGACTTGACCGCGAATTCGACAAGAATTTAATCTCCCTGCCTGTTTTGTGAGCTAAAACTAGCTCAAAGATTGGGCTTTGTCATCAGCTTTTTTTGCATTTTTGCTACACTCGAGCAAAATTTTTCTGTTGACAAGATTTTGATGCAAGTCCTTTAAATACGCGCTTTTTCACGCCTGCTTTCGGCATGTTTCCGGCCGCGAACTGTGCGTCTCCGGAGAGGTCTGCTCGGCGTCGACGCTGGCGGGTTTCCTTCCTGCCGCGAAGCGGCTATGAACGCTCCCGATCATTCAACGATGTGCCGTTCGATTCCGCTATGCGATGCGGAATCTCAACTGCTCCGGAATCCGCTCATGCGTCTGTCCCGCTTTTTCATGCCCATCCTGAAGGAAAACCCCAAGGAGGCGGAAATCGTCTCCCACCGGCTGATGCTGCGCGCCGGCATGATCCGCCAGCAGTCGCAGGGCATCTATTCCTGGCTGCCGCTCGGCAAGCGGGTGCTCGACAAGGTCAACAACATCATCCGCGAGGAGCAGAACCGCGCCGGCGCCATCGAGCTTTCGATGCCGACGCTGCAGTCCGCCGAGCTCTGGCAGGAAAGCGGCCGCTACGACGCCTACGGCAAGGAGATGCTGCGCATCAAGGACCGTCAGGACCGGCCGATGCTCTACGGTCCGACCAACGAGGAAATGATCACGGATATCTTCCGCTCCTACGTCAAGTCCTACAAGGACCTGCCGCTCAATCTCTATCATATCCAGCTGAAGTTCCGCGACGAGATCCGTCCGCGCTTCGGCACCATGCGCTCGCGCGAATTCCTGATGAAGGATGCCTATTCCTTCGATCTGACGCGCGAAGGCGCCGAGCATTCCTACAACAAGATGTTCGCCGCCTATCTGCGCACCTTCGATCGCGCTCGGGCCTGCGCGCCATTCCGATGCGCGCCGACACCGGCCCGATCGGCGGCGATCTCAGCCACGAATTCATCATCCTCGCCGATACCGGCGAATCCGAAGTCTTCTGCCACAAGGATTTCGTCAACTTCGACATTCCGGCCGAAGACACCGATTTCGACGATGTCGCCGGCCTGAAGGCGATCTTCGACAAGTGGACCTCGCTCTATGCCGCGACCTCCGAAATGCACGACGAGGCGGCCTTCAACGCCGTTCCGGAAGGCGACCGTCTCTCCGCGCGCGGCATCGAGGTCGGCCACATCTTCTATTTCGGCACGAAGTATTCCGAGCCGATGGGCGCCAAGGTGCAGGGGCCGGACGGCAAGGAACACTGCGTTCACATGGGTTCCTACGGTATCGGCCCGACACGCCTTGTTCCCGCCATCATCGAAGCATCGCATGACGAGAACGGAATCATCTGGCCGGCATCGGTCGCGCCCTTCGATGCGGTCGTGATCAACATGAAGGCGGGCGACGCTGCCTGCGACGCGGCCTGCGAGACGATCTACGCAGCGCTGCGCAAGGCCGGCAAGGATGTGCTCTACGACGATACCGACGATCGCGCCGGCACGAAGTTCGCGACCGCCGACCTGATCGGCGTGCCGGTCCAGATCATCGCCGGTCCGCGCGCGGTCGCGAACGGCGAAGTCGAAGTGAAGGACCGCAAGACCGGCGCCCGCGAAACGATGACCATCGAGGCGGCGATCAACAAGCTCGTTGGCGTAAGGCTGAACGGAGGCGAAATGGCAGAGGCAGCAGTGGACCAGCAGGGTTCGAAATCCGGCTTGGGTCCGGCGAGCAGGCCATTTTCCACCTTCGAACGCCTGGTGGCGTGGCGCTATCTGCGCGCCCGCCGCAAGGAAGCGTTCATCTCGGTCATCGCCGGCTTTTCCTTCATCGGCATCATGCTCGGCGTCGCGACGCTGATCATCGTCATGGCGGTGATGAACGGCTTCCGCACCGAGCTGATCTCGCGCATCCTCGGCATCAACGGCCACATGATCGTCCAGCCGGTCGATGGTCCCTTTACAACTATGCCGACCTTGCGACAAGTTCGCGGCGTCCCGGGCGTCAAGATGGCGATCCCGCTGGTCGAGGGCCAGACGCTCGCCTCCGGGCAGGCGGGCGCCGGCACCGGCGCGCTGGTGCGCGGCATCCGCGCCGAAGACCTGACCAAGCTCAAGACGATCTCCGATAACATCAAGTCCGGCGACATGGTGGGCTTCGCCTCCGGGCACGGGCGTGCTCGATCGGCTCCGCGCATGGCCGACCAGCTCGGCCTGCACGCCGGGCGACACGATCACGCTGATCGTCGCCGGAAGGCGACGTGACGCCGATGGGCGTCAATCCGCGCGTCAAATCCTACACGGTCTCCGGCGATCTTCGAGATCGGCATGTCGGAATATGACGCCTCGATCATCTTCATGCCGCTCGAGGAAGCGCAGCTCTATTTCAATGCCGAAGGGCTCGTCCAGTCGATCGAGCTCTTCGTCGAACAATCCCGACGACATCGACAATCTGCGCCCCAAGGTCGAGGAGGCGGCAGGCCGCCAGATCGCGATCACCGACTGGCGCCAGCGCAACCAGACCTTCTTCTCCGCCCTTCAGGTCGAGCGCAACGTCATGTTCATGATCCTGACGCTGATCGTCCTCGTCGCGGCGCTGAACATCATATCCGGCCTGATCATGCTGGTGAAGGACAAGGGCAGCGACATCGCCATCCTGCGCACCATGGGCGCGACGTCCGGCGCGATCATGCGCATCTTCTTCATGACCGGTGCGGCGATCGGCATCGTCGGCACGATTGCCGGCGTGCTGCTCGGCGTTATCGTCTGCCTCAATATCGAATCCATCCGCCAGTTCTTCTCCTGGATTTCGGGCACGATCCTTTTCGATCCGGAGCTCTATTTCCTCAGCCAGCTTCCGGCCGAGATGAATCTCGGCGAAACGATTTCGGTCGTCGTCATGGCGCTGACGCTCTCCTTCCTCGCGACCATCTTCCCGGCCTGGCGCGCCTCGCGCCTCGATCCGGTGCAGGCGCTGCGCTACGAATAAGGAATGCTGATTTCAATGAAACGCGAACGTCGTTCTCCAGCTTTCCGGCGTCGAGCGTCACTACGGCCAGGGCGAAACGCTGCTGTCGATCCTCAAGGGCGCCGATTTTTCTCTTCATAGCGGCGAGATCGTCGCGCTGGTTGCGCCATCGGGCACCGGCAAATCGACACTGCTGCATCTCGCCGGCCTGCTGGAACATCCCGACGGCGGCGAAGTCATGATCAACGGCCATGCCTGCGAAGGACTCGGCGACGAGAAGCGCACGGCGATCCGCCGCAGCGAAATCGGCTTCGTCTATCAGTTCCACCACCTGCTGCCGGAATTCTCGGCGCTCGAAAACATCATGATGCCGCAGATGATCGCCGGCCTGTCGCGCAAGGAGGCCGCGCGAACGCGCAAAGCAGCTGCTCGACTATATGCGCATCGGCCATCGCGGCGACGCACCGCCCCGCCGAGCTCTCGGGCGGCGAGCAGCAGCGCGTCGCGATTGCGCGCGCCGTCGCCAATGCGCCGCTGCTGCTTCTGGCCGACGAGCCGACCGGCAACCTCGATCCGGAAACCGCGAGCTACGTCTTCGACGCGCTGGAGGCGCTGGTGCGCCAGTCCGGCCTCGCGGCGCTGATCGCCACGCACAACCACGAGCTCGCCCGCCGCATGGACCGCCGCGTGACCATCAGCGACGGCAAGGTCGTCGAGTTCTGACGGACTCGCAGATCAGGATCAATTTCCGCAGATCGCCACACCGGTCTCGCCGGTCCAGTCCTGTATGGCGATGGTCTTCGGCGCGGCCTTCACGCTCTTGCCGTCCTTCTGCATGCTTCCCGTCAAGGCATTGAAATCGCAGGAACCGCCGGCGCTGGGGTCGAGCGTATCGTAGTGATTGTAGGTATAGCCGGCGACGATAAACTGCTTGTCGCGATAGACGAGCGTCAATGTCTGATCCCACCGGTCGCGGCCGATGGCGCTGTTCTGTGAGCGGACGGCGATCGACGCCTTGCCGATCGCCTTGATCGACGGCTCCTGCCCGAATGCGCCGTCAGCGTCGGTGCTGCCCGAGATCTTGTCGGGCGCGCTCACGGCAAGCCGCAGGAGCTGATGGTCCTGGTCTCGAAGATAGATGTAGATGCCGATCTGCTCGCCGTCCTCCGCCGGTGCGGCAAGAATTGCCACGTCCTGTTGCCCATCCTGATTCCAGTCGCCGGTGGCCGCATCGATGATGCGTGCGGGATCGATGGTTTCCGCCGAGGCGGCGGTTGCCAAGAATGCGCAGCAGAGAGCAGTGGCAACGGTCTTCATGATTTTTCTCCGGCTTTCCGCTGTTAACTATGCGGAAAAGATTCCTGTTGACAATAGAACAATAGCAGAACAAATTAAAAACATAACAAGTAAGGAGAGCCAAATGACTGACATGATCCGTGATATCGCAGCATTCACCTCCATCGCAATGTTCGTAGCCAGCTTCTCGCTGATTCTCATGGCAATGTAATTTTCAGGGGACCGCATCGCTTCAGGCGGTCCGAATATGGGGACTACTTCTGGACATCGCTGCCGTCAACCTCGACAATGCAGCCGATTCATTCTGGGCGATTGGAAAGGGCATGACATGGCGGATGCGGCAAGGAGCGGTGATCATCGGCGGTACGCCGGGTTTCGTGCATCTGCGTGTCCATTCGGCCTATTCGCTTCTCGAAGGCGCGTTGCCGCTGAAGAAGATCCTTTACAAGGCGTCTGGCGACAGCCAGCCGGCGATCGCGCATCACCGACACCAACAATCTGTTCGTCGCGCTCGAATTTTCGCAGAAGGCGATGGATGAAGGCCTGCAGCCGATCATCGGCTGCCAGCTGTCGATCGACATGGAAGACGGCGCTGGAGACCGAAAAGCGCGGCGGCCAGCAGGCATCTGGCTCAAGCTGCCGTCGATCGTCGCTGCTTGCCGCGACGGACGCAGGCTATGAGCGGCTCGTCGATCTCGTCAGCCGCGCCTATCTCGGCGGCGAGAGCAACCAGGCGATCCATATCCGCGCTTCCTGGCTGGAGGAGGCCGGCACCGAAGGGCTGATCGCGCTGACCGGTGCGCTCGGCGGTCCGGTCGACATGGCGCTGAAGGCACGGGCATGCCGGCGCAGGCTGAGACTCGGCTGCTGGCGCTGAAGCGCCTCTTCGGCGACCGGCTCTATGTCGAACTGCAGCGCCACGGAACCTACGACAAGCGCCACGAGCAGAGGGTCGTCGAGCTTGCCTACGAGCACGATCTGCCGCTGGTGGCGACCAACGAGGCATTCTTCCCGACGCGCGACGAATACGATGCCCATGACGCGCTGATGGCCGTGGCGCACAACGCCATCGTCTCCGACGACAGCCGCTTCCGCCTGACGCCGGATCATTATCTGAAAAGCCGCGCGGAAATGGCGACGCTCTTTGCCGATCTGCCGGAAGCGCTGGAAAACACGGTCGAGATCGCCCGGCGCTGCTCCTTCGTCCTGAAGACGCGCAAGCCGATCCTGCCGCGCTTCACCGGCGCGACCGACGATCCGGAGGAGGCCGAACGCGCCGAAGCGCTGGAGCTGCGCCGCCAGGCCGTGGAGGGGCTCGACATGCGGCTTGCAGACGCTCGGCATGTCGCCCGGCTATGACGGAAAAGGATTATCGCGAGCGGCTGGATTTCGAGCTCAGCGTCATCGAGCGCATGAAGTTTCCCGGCTACTTCCTGATCGTTGCCGACTTCATCAAATGGGCGAAGCAGCAGGATATTCCGGTCGGTCCGGGCCGCGGTTCGGGCGCGGGCTCGCTGGTCGCCTATGCGCTGACGATCACCGACGTCGATCCGCTGCGCTTCTCGCTGCTCTTCGAGCGCTTCCTCAATCCGGAACGCGTCTCGATGCCCGACTTCGACATCGACTTCTGCCAGGACCGCCGCGAAGAGGTGATCCGCTACGTGCAGCGCAAATACGGCCGCGAGCAGGTGGCGCAGATCATCACCTTCGGTTCGCTGCAGGCGCGCGCCGCCCTGCGCGACGTCGGCCGCGTGCTGGAAATGCCCTATGGCCAGGTCGACAAGATCTGCAAGCTGGTGCCGAACAATCCGGCCAATCCGACGCCGCTGTCGAAGGCGATCGAGGAGGAGCCGCGCTTGCAGGAGGAGGCGGCGAAGGAGCCGGTGGTCGGCCGCCTGCTCGACATCGCCCAGAAGATCGAGGGCCTCTACCGCCACGCCTCGACCCATGCCGCCGGCATCGTCATCGGCGACCGGCCGCTCTCGAAGCTGGTGCCGATGTACCGCGATCCGCGCTCCGACATGCCGGTCACCCAGTTCAACATGAAATGGGTGGAGCAGGCCGGCCTCGTCAAGTTCGACTTCCTCGGCCTGAAGACGCTGACCGTGCTGAAGGTCGCCGTCGATTTCGTCGCCAAGCGCGGCATCGAGGTCGATCTCGCCGCGATGCCGCTCGACGACAAGAAGACCTACGAGATGCTGTCGCGCGGCGAAACGGTCGGCGTGTTCCAGGTGGAAAGTGCCGGCATGCGCAAGGCGCTGATCGGCATGAAGCCGGACTGCATCGAGGACATCATCGCGCTGGTGGCGCTCTATCGCCCGGGCCCGATGGAGAACATCCCGACCTACAATGCCCGCAAGCATGGCGAGGAAGAGATCGAATCGATCCATCCGATGATCGACTATCTGCTGAAGGAAACGCAGGGCGTCATCGTCTACCAGGAACAGGTGATGCAGATCGCCCAGGTCCTGTCCGGCTATTCGCTCGGCGAAGCCGATCTTCTGCGCCGCGCCATGGGCAAGAAGATCAAGGCGGAGATGGACCAGCAGCGCGAGCGCTTCGTCGACGGGCGCCGTCAAGAACGGCGTCTCGAAGCCGCAGGCCGACAACATCTTCGAACTGCTGGCGAAGTTCGCCAACTACGGCTTCAACAAGTCGCACGCCGCCGCCTACGCCATCGTCTCCTACCAGACCGCCTATCTGAAGGCGCATTATCCGGTCGAGTTCCTCGCCGCGTCGATGACGCTCGACATGTCGAACACCGACAAGGTCAACGACTTCCGCCAGGATGCCAAGCGCCTCGGCATCGAGGTCATCGCGCCCTCGGTGCAGACCTCGTTCCGTCATTTCGAGACCGGCGACAACCGCATCTACTACTGCGCTCGCAGCCATCAAGGGCGTCGGCGAAGCGGCCGTCGATCACATCGTCGAGGTGCGCGGCGACAAGCCCTTCGCCGAGCATCGAGGATTTCTGCCTGCGCATCGATCCGCGCCAGGTCAACCGGCGCGTGCTCGAAAGCCTGATCTATGCCGGCGCCTTCGATTGCTTCGGCCATGGACCGGGCCGCAGCTCGCGGCCGGCCTCGACCGCATTCTCGGCTATGCGCAGCGCGCCCAGGAAAACAAGCTGAGCGGCCAGTCGCGACATGTTCGGCGGCGCGCTGTCATCCGGGCCGGAGAAGATCAGCCTGCCGCCGTTTTCGCCCTGGCTTGCCTCCGAACGGCTGCTCAAGGAATTCCAGGTGCTGGGCTTCTATCTGACCGCCCATCCGCTCGACACCTACAACAACATCCTCGCAGAAGATGCGTGTCCAGACCTTTGCCGAGTTCTCGGCCGCGGTGAAGCAAGGGCGCGACCAATGCGCGCCTTGCCGGCACCGTCACCTCGAAGCAGGAGCGCAAGACCCGCACCGGCAACAAGATGGGCATCATCGTCTTTTCGGATTCGTCCGGCCAGTTCGAGGCCGTGCTGTTTTCGGAAATGCTGAACCAGTATCGCGACGTGCTGGAGCCCGGAAAATCCTTCGTGCATGACTGCGACCGGCGAAGAGCGGCCGGAGGGCATCGGCCTGCGCATCCAGACGATCCAGTCGCTGGAGGAAAAGTCGCTGCAGATGCAGAAGGCGCTGCGCGTCTATGTCCGCGATTCCGGCCCGCTGCGCGCCGTCGCGGCGCATCTGAACGCCAAGGGCGACGGCCTCGTCTCCTTCATCGTCATCAAGGACGACGGCCAGCGCGAGATCGAGGTGGAGCTGCCGCGAGAAATACCGCATCTCGCCGGAGATCGCCGCGCGCTTGCGCGCCGCGCCCGGCGTCATCGACGTCGAGCTGGTCTAGCGGCGTGCTGATCAGGATTTCGGTCAGCGCGGGTGATCGTGATGAAATCCGTGCCGTCGCCGGTTTCCGGGCCGAGGCCGATATCGGAGATCGTCAGCGTCGAGCCCGCGGCCAGCAGCTCGTCGATCCTGCGGCGGGTCTCGTCGGGCATCGTGATGCGGCTCGAGCGCACGCTGGCGATCGGCTTGCCCGCCACGATCGAGCTTTCCTCGATTGGTGATGCCGAGCCGCTTCATCGTCTCCCGGGAGAGATTGTTCTCGAGCGTCATGCCGAGCCAGTCGGCCGTGCCGGCTCTCGGCATCGATGGCGTGCAGCGTGAAGAAATGCGTGCCGAGCGCGATCCCGGATTGTCGATCGTCACCGGCGCTTCGAACACGGGCTTGAAATCCTGCGCACCAGATGACGCCGTTCGGCGGCTCGCCCTTGCCTGCCGCGGCATAGACTGCCCTCAGGAGAGTATCGGTGATCAGGCTCTTGTCGCCGTTGAAAAGCGTCGGCCGCAGCGTCTTGAAGGCCTTGATCGCCTGGATGGTCGGCGTGCCGAGCAGGCCGTCGGGATGTGCCGGCGGAAAAGCCCAGCTGGTTGAGAAGGGTCTGGATATCGATCACCGTCTCGCGCTGCGTCGCGGCGGGTGATCAGCATGCGGATCGGATCGGTGCTTTTCCGGTCGCCACGATCGGCGCTACAGGCTGGAGGCGCGACGGTCGTTCATCGCCACTGCAACGGACTTCCCGCCGGTGTCGCGCGATGGCCGGGCCGCAGCTGCGACATCCGAAAGCAGCAGTGGCGGCTCCGGCGCATCCGGATGGAAAAGATTCGGATGCGCGATCGGTTGCGGCGCCAGCTTCGCGCATCGGTGATCATGACGGGCACGCCGCGGTCCGTCATCTTGTAGAGCTGCCTGGCGAAGTCGTCCGGCATGCGCACGCAGCCATGCGAGGCCGGATAGCGCGGCACGGAATTCGATTCGTGCAGCGCGATGCCCGACCAGGTCAGCCGCTGCATGAACGGCATCGGAGCGTTCGAATAGAGGTTGGATTCGTGATACTTCTGCTTTTCGAGAACGGAAAAGATGCCGCTCGGCGTCGTGTGCCCGGCCTTGCCGGTCGAGACCTTCGAGCGTCGCGACCACTTCGTGTCGCCGTCATAGACCGCAAGCGACTGCTTGTCCTTGGAAACGAAGATCTGCAGCGTGCGGGCATCGGCCGCAAAGCGCGGTGTGCACGAGTGCGGTCGCCGACAGCAAGCCGAGGCCGAAAACTAAACGCGAGAACATGTTGTCCAACCAATACGCAATACTTGCCCGGGACAGTATGGACACGATGTTTAAGGAAGCCTTGAGCATTCGAGGTTCAAAGCGGTCCTCACGCATTGGTGATTTTGGGCTGGCTCACGCGCGAATTGCGACAGTGTTATTCGTCGCGCTTGCCGCTGCCGAACGTATAGCCGGTCTCGACGGTCTTCTTGCCGAATTTGTCGCGCAGCTTGTCCATCGCCGCTTCCGCCGCTGCGCGCCGCGTCGGATTGCTGGTCGATGAGATCCGGCGGGTCGGCGCGTGCCGGCGTCGCAAAGGTCGGTGACGCCGATGCCGATCAGGCGGAATTTCGTGCCGTCCGTCTCCTTCTCCAGAAGCTCGATGCCGGTGCGGAAGATCCTGTCGGCAAGCTGCGTCGGGTCTTCGAGCTTGCCGGTTGCGGGTGCGGGACTTGAAATCCGCCGTCTTCATCTTCAGGACGACGGTATGGCCGGCGATGTCGTTCTTCTTCAGCCGCCAGGACACCTTTTCGCGAGAGGTTGCGCAGGATCGGCACCAGATCGTCATAGCGCGAGATGTCGTCGAAGAAGGTCGTCTCGGACGAGACGCTCTTGGCCGCATCGTTGAGATGCACCTCGCGGTCGTCGATGCCGCGCGACAGCCGAGCAGAGCCGCTGGCCCATGGTGCCGTAGCGGCGCATCAGGTCGGTTTCCTCCATCGTCTGCAACTGGCCGATGGTGCGGATGCCGTCGCGCTTCGAGCGTCGCCGCGAAGGCCTTGCCGACGCCCCAGATCGGTCGTGACCGGCCGCGGCGCCAGGAATTCCACGGCCTCCTCGCGGCCGATGACCGAAAAGCCGCGCGGCTTCTGCAGGTCGGAGGCGACCTTGGCGAGGAACTTGCAATAGGAAAGCCCGACCGAAACGGTGATGCCGATCTCCTTTTCGACGCGGCGGGCGAATTTCGCGAGCGTCCGCGCCGGCGGATCGTGATGCAGCCGCTCCGTGCCGCCGAGCTCGAGGAAGGCCTCGTCGATCGAAAGCGGCTGCACCAGCGGCGTCAGTTCCTGCATCATGCGCGCGGACCTCACGGCCGACCCTGACGTATTTTTCCATGTCCGGGCGGATGACGATCGCCTGCGGGCAGGCTTCCAGCGCCTTGAACATCGGCATGGCGGAGCGCACGCCGTGAATGCGGGCGATGTAGCAGGCGGTGGAGACGACGCCGCGCTTGCCGCCGCCGATGATGACCGGCTTGTCGGCAAGCTCCGGATTGTCGCGCTTCTCGACCGCCGCATAGAAGGCGTCGCAATCGATATGGGCGAGCGTCAGGTCGATAGAGTTCGCTTGATGCCGGACGAGGCGCGGGCTGCCGCAGGCCGTGCAACGGCGCGCTTCGCCTTTCTGCTCGGCAAGGCAGTCGCGACAGAAGCCGGGTGTCTTGTCAGGCGTTGGCGTCATCGTGGTGAGAACAAAGATTGAACATCGGGAGATTACGCCTTAAGCTTTCGAGTCTCAAGAGACGGGAGAGGCTTAACCTTGGATATCGATCTGCGTTTTGAGCCGGTGACGCCGGAGCGCTGGGCAGATTTCGAAACGCTTTTCGGTCCGCGGGGCGCCTTCTGCGACTGCTGGTGCGTCGCCCTCAGGCTGCCGCATGCGGTGCGCACGAAAGATGCGGCCGGACGAGCGGAAGGCGCACATCAGAAACGCGCATCGCCGCCGGTCCGCCGCCGGGCATTCTCGCCTATGCGGAGAGCGCAGCCGGTCGCCTGGGTGCAGGTCGGTCCGCGCCACGACGTTCCGCAGTTCAACTCGCCGCGCACCGTTTCGCGGCCGCTGGAGGATGGCGATGCGCTGATCCTTCCGTCTGGGCCGTCAGCTGCTTCTTCCTGTCGCGCCGCTGCGCGGCAAGGGCCTCAGTCACCGTCTGCTGCAGGGCGCGATCGACCACGCGAAGCAAAACGGTGCGCGCTATCTCGAAGGCTGTCCCATCGACCATACGAAGCAGTCGAAATCGGTGACGCTCTGCATCGGCTCGACCGCGATCTTCGATGCGGCCGGCTTCGAGCCGGTGGCGCGGCGAAAGGACGGACGGCCGCTCATGCGGCTGGATTTGCAGCAGTGAGGCTTCGAGCGGCGCTGGCCTCGTCGAAATGCCGGCCGATCAGTTCGCGCCGCTTCGTTCCAGTCGGTGATGCGTGGAATGCCATCCATGGCCGCCGGCGCGAAACGATGGATTTCGGAGATCCGGCATCAGGTGAAGCAGAAGGCAGTCTCGACATGCTCGCGCACCGAATGAAGATTGCGCAGCCATGTCGTCGATGAAAACGACGGGCAGGGCGCGCGCGCCATGCAGCGTCTTGACGATCGGCCCCTTCGGCTGCTCGGTGGCCAGCAGCGGATAAGCGAAGGCCGAACCGGTCGAGCAGCCGCCGCCGCTGATCGGCATAGACTCGGCGGCATCGCCGTGAGGAAAACGATATCGGCATCTGGCGGAGAGCCGGCCGAGCGTCTCGACGGCGAGCGAAAGCGGCGATCTGCCACTCCTCCTGCGCGCTCGAAGAAGGTCGTCGATCAGCCGGCTGACATGGATATCCTCCAGCGCAACGCCATCTCCAGAGACGATGTTGCCGTGAAGGCGGAAGGAGCGCGGCAGAAGCTCGTGGCCGTGCGCTGAGAAGGAAACGCTGGAAAGGATCGATGAATTGCAGCACGACGTCATCGACATCGCAGACGATCAGCGGCCGGTCGCCGAGCCGGACATGGGAGATATCGAGCGTCTCGGTCTCCATCGCGCTCAGTATTCTCCGGAATCGAGGCCGGGCGAGGAGAAATGCCGCCATGCGGCGGTCAGCGTCCTCGGGCGTCGTGCCGGTCGCCTCGCAGAAAGCCATCGCCGTCGGCTCGTGGTTCATCAGGAAATCGAGCATGCCGGCGAGAAAACCCGGATCGTTGATGGCGTGGCGCACCTGGGCCGGCTCCACGCCCGTCAACGCCAGGAAACGCGCAGAACATGTCCGGCTCGTTTGCCAGCCAGCCGAGAATGGCGATCGCTGTTTCCTGCGGGTCGGTCGGCCAATTGTTTGGAAGTCTTGAAGTTGCTTTGCATTTCGCTGGGTGATTACCTTTTTTTCAACCAAATACCGGTAGCTTGCAGCTATCGGTTTCATGGAGTCATCGCGCGCCTGCAGACTTTATATGGACGCAACCGGCTTGCAAGCCGGACGTAGGGACAAGCGTGCCATGCCCAAACAGGTGATGATTGTAGAAGACAACGAGCTGAACATGAAGCTCTTTCGCGACCTGATCGAGGCGTCCGGCTATACGACGATCCAGACCCGCAACGGCATGGAAGCGCTTGATCTTGCGCGCAAACACCGGCCGGATCTGATCCTGATGGACATCCAGCTTCCGGAAGTTTCCGGGCTCGAGGTGACCAAGTGGCTGAAGGAAGACGACGAACTGCACGTCATCCCGGTCATCGCCGTCACGGCCTTTGCCATGAAGGGCGACGAGGAGCGCATCCGCCAGGGCGGCTGCGAGGCCTATGTCTCCAAGCCGATCTCGGTTCCGAAATTCATCGAAACGATCAAGACCTATCTGGGCGACGCCTGAGCGCCGTATCGCTGAAAGACGTTTATGACCGCGCGTATATCTTGTCGTTGACGATATACCGGCCAATGTGAAGCTGCTCGAAGCGCGGCTGCTGGCGGAGTATTTCGACGTGCTGACGGCAGCCGACGGCTACGAGGCGCTGGCGATCTGCGAGAAGCAGCCAGGTCGATCTCATCCTGCTCGACATCATGATGCCGGGCATCGACGGCTTCGAGGTCTGCGAGCGGCTGAAGGCGAACGCCAGCACGGCGCATATTCCCGTCGTCATGGTGACGGCGCTCGACCAGCCGTCCGACCGTGTGCGCGGCCTGAAGGCCGGCGCCGACGATTTCCTGACCAAGCCGGTCAACGACCTGCAGCTGATGTCGCGCGTCAAGAGCCTCGTGCGGCTGAAGAAGGTCAGCGACGAACTGCGCCTCCGCGCCGAGACGGCGCCAGACGATCGGCCTGCGACGATATCTCGGCGCGGCGACGGACGCGCCGGACGAGTCCGGCCAATTCTGCTGGTCGACGGCCGCGGCAATTCGCAGGAGCGCATCATCGAGGCGCTGAAGCCGATCGCCGAGGTGACCGCGATGTCCGATCCGCAGGCGGCGCTTGTTCGAGGCGGCCGAAAACGCGTTCGATCTCGTCATCGTCAACTCGAATTTCGACGACTACGATCCGCTGCGGCTCTGCTCGCAGCTGCGCTCGCTGGAGCGCACGCGCTATCATCCCGATCCTGATCATCGCCGAGCAGGGCGCACGACGACATGGTCGTCCGCGCGCTCGATCTCGGCGTCACCGACTATCTCGATCCGTCCGGTCGATCCGAACGAGCTCGTTGCCCGCAGCCTGACGCAGATCCGCCGCAAGCACTGCAACGACCGGCTGCGCGCCAGCGTCAAGCAGACGATCGAGCTTGCCGTCACCGATGGGCTGACCGGCCTGCACAATCGCCGCTATCTCGACAATCATCTGAAGCTGCTTTTCGATCGCGCCGATGGCGCGCGGCCGGCCGCTGTCGGTCTGCATCACCGATATCGACCGTTTCAAGAGCGTCAACGACACCTACGGCCACGACGCCGGCGACGAGGTGCTGCGCGAATTCGCGCATCGCGTCCGCTCGACGGTGCGCGGCGCCGATCTCGCCTGCCGCTTCGGCGGCGAGGAATTCGTCGTCGTGATGCCGGATACGCCCGCCGAAGTGGCTGCCGCCATCGCCGAGCGCCTGCGCGCGATCGTCGAGAGCATCGGCCCTTTGCCTGCCGAAATCCGCAGGACAGGAGCTGTCGATCACCGCCTCGCTCGGTATCGCTGACGCTTAACCTCGGTGGCGATACGCCGGAGCAGCTTCTGAAGCGTGCCGATCTCGCGCTCTATCAGGCCAAGAACAACGGCCGGAACCAGGTGGTTGCCGCTGCGGCGTGAGCAAATTGGCTTCAGAATCGCCGCTCATGGCGCAGTTTTCCACAGAAAATGCGCGATTCTTACAGGTTTGTCGCAATAGCGTTACGCGACAAACGGTTGCGACTTTCATGCATGGCATGCCACGACTGGACTGCCTCGCTAATCGAAATGCATGTCGGAATGTCGGAGCGCTGAATCGCGAGTTTACTGACATAGATCGTGAAGTCAATATATATAGCGATTCGCAGACGGCTGCTAAATGATTTATTGTCATAGCATATTCGTCAACTTTACGAAAGTCAGTATCATACGTTACTTTTATAAATCGGTGGTTTCTTGGGCGAACTATTTCAGGCTATCAGTGTCGAAGTCAATCGATGCATCGCCGCATGTCAGAAAATGGTAAAATTAACCATGCGGCGCAGCTCGCATTGTGCTTCGGTTAAGAATTCATTGATTTTTTTTCATTTTTGGTCAATTTCATGGCGCAAGGGAGAAAGAAACTCCCATTGAGAGTCGCATACCCCATGATGCTCAGGTCCGCCGCATCTCCTGGGTCGTGGGGTTTGTCGGCTGATCTGCAACCAAGCGGTTCCTCGTGCCGCGGTTGCGGTCGCCGACGCCCATTTAAAGACGCCGTCCCTGTCCCGGGAGGCGGCGTTTTTGTTTGCAGGCGGCAACATGGTGCGAAGGCGCGTGCGATCAACTGTCCGGATAGCCACAACAAAAAGAGCGCCAAGCTTTTCAGCCGGCGCTCTTTGACATAACCGTGGAAACCAGATCTTACTTGATCTTGGTTTCCTTGAATTCGACGTGCTTGCGTACGACCGGGTCGTACTTCGTCTTGGTCATCTTGTCCGTCTTCGTGCGGCTGTTCTTCGTGGTCACGTAGAAGAAACCCGTGTCGGCCGTCGACAGCAGCTTGATCTTGATTTTTGCAGCTTTCGCCATGGTCGTCCTGCCTTTATAGAAAAACAAAGCCGTGGACATCCAAGGAGGGTCCACGGCAAACTTGGCGCGAAACTACAAATCGCGCCCGAAAAGTCAAGTCCGTTTTGGGTTGAAAACGATCCTGACGCACGGAAAGTACCACATAAAGCCCGAAGAAACCGGCGATCGCCCAGGCAAAACCGTCATTTCCGGCGATGTCCATGGCGGCTCCGATCGCCTGTGGACCGGCCACCGTGCCGACCGCATAGGAGAAGATGAAGGCGGCATTGGCGGCCGCAAGATCGGCGCCGTGTCAGGCGCGAGCCGAGATGGCTGAGGCCGACCGTGTAAAGGCCGGAGACGCTGCCGCCCCAGAACAGCAGCACCACCGCCATCAGCAGCCAGTTGCCCTGCGAGCAGCGGCAGCAGAGCGCGCCGATCAAGCCCGATCGACGGTCATCAGCGCCAGAAGATTGCGCCTGTCCTTCATGCGGTCCGACAGCATGCCGAGCGGAATCTGGAAGATGACGTTGCCGATGCCCATGACGGTCAGAAGCAGCGCCGCCTGCGATTCGGTGAAGCCGCTGCGCGTATCGCATAGATCGGAAAGAGCGACAGGCCGCCCGCCTCGACCGCGCCGAAAATGAAGACGGCGGCGGTCGCGGTCGGCACCAGGAAGACGTAGCGCATGAAATGCAGCTCCGGCTTCTCGTCGAGCACCGGGCTTTCGTTGCGGGCGAGGAAGATCGGTATGGCCGCCAGCAGGATGCGCGACGGCGCCGACAGGCGAACGGCAGGATGCCCTCGCTGCCGAGAATGGAGAAGAGCAGCGGGCCGGCCGCAAAGCCGAGCGACAGCACGGTCGCGTAGATGCCGAGCACGAAGCCCGGCGGCTTCGGTGGCGGCGGTGCGCGTTGATCCAGAACTCGGAGAGGACGAACAGCATGGTGATCGCGCCGTGGAAGACGAAGCGCAGCGGAAACCACAGCCAGAAATTCTCGATGTAGTAGAAGCCGAGCGCGCTGATCGCCGCAAAGACCACCGCCCAGAGCATCGTCGTGGCGACGCCGTATTTGTGGGCGAGTCTTCGTCGTGATCGGCGGCTGCCGCCATCGAGGCAAGACCGGCCATCGCCGTATTCAGGCCGATGAGCGTCGAGGAGATGCCGCGCTTTTCCAGGATGATGCTGAGCAGCGGCAGTCCGAGGCCGATCGCGATGCCGACGGCGGTGATGGACGAGATGGCGGCGATCAGCGATGGCCAATGGATTTCCTCGACATCGCCCGCTGTGCCGGTTCTCGGCTGAGACATAAATCCATCCTTGAATGACTAAACGACGAATCGCCCGTTTTCGTGGCACATAGAAAGGCACAGGCGTGCCAAATCTAAGTGACGGGCTGTGTTTACGGAAACTCCGGTGCCGATGGCAATAGATCAGGCAACATGTTCGCACTTGGAAACGCTTACCATTTCACTTGGCCGGGTTAGCGCTGACAGGCATCGAAAAGCCTGCAGCGCTGGTGAGCGTTGCCCACTACATGCGAAATATGTCTTGACGGTGAAGGTCCGCTTACATTGAGCGGCGGCCGGGGATCTCGTATTCGTCGTGATCGTCGCTCGTGACCGCCGAAGCCGTGCATACGAAGCGCCCATTGCAGGCCGATGACGCCGCCCTTGATCGGCTGGATCACCAGCAGCGCGGCCAGAATGGTGATCGGCGTCCAGATGGCGAAGGTGAGCCACAGCGGCAGTGGCCAGACCATGTCGGTCATCATGAAGCCGCCGAGGACGACGTGGCCGATGATGACGATGACGAGATAGGGCGGCAGGTCGTCGGAGCGGTGGTGGTGCATGCGCCTCGCCGCAGGCGGCGCAATGTCGACAGGCTTCAGGAAAGCCCGAAAAGCTTGCCGCTGCCGCAGGCGGGACAGCGGTTCAGCAGGCCGCGCATGATCGAGCGGCCAAGCGGACGTTCGGCCTTCTCGGCTTCCCCGTAGCGGATCGGTTGTTCGTTGGAGGCGTGCTCATGGTCTTCCTTCCTGCGTCCCTACACGCATGGAGCGCCGCCAGCCCGCCGTGCGGACAAGGGACGCTCCTCACTTCAAATGCAGAGCATCCCGGAAGGATGCTCTATCGCCGCCCGCGCGGCGGTCTCGTCCCGGCTTTCTTGCGGGCGCCGGTCGTCGCGGCGGCCGGACTTGTGGAAGGAGCGCATTGCCGTCGGCATCTTGCGTCCTTCGCTGAGCATTTCGAAGCGCAGCGCGCCGGCAAGCGGCACGGCTTCGACCAGCTTCACGCGTGACGTCGTCGCCGAGACGGTAGCCGAGCCCGGTCTTTTCACCGGACAGGGCCTGATGCGCCTCGTCATAGATGAAATAGTCGCGTCCGAGCGTAGATATAGGCACGAAGCCGTCGGCGCCATAGTCCGGGAGGGTGACAAATAGTCCCGATTTGGTCACGCCTGATATGCGTCCGTCGAATTCCTCGCCGACGCGGCCGCTCAGGTGATGGGCGATCAGCCGATCGACCGTCTCGCGCTCGGCGGCCATCGCGCGGCGCTCGAAGGTCGAAATTTCGGCCGCGATATCGTCGAGCGCCGCTTCTTCCTCCGGCGTGATGCCGCCTTCGCCGAGGCCGAGCGTAGCCGACCAGCGCGCGATGCACGATCAGGTCGGCGTAACGGCGGATCGGCGAGGTGAAATGCGCGTATTTCATCAGGTTGAGGCCGAAATGGCCGATATTCTCCGGGCTGTAGATCGCCTGGCTCTGCGAGCGCAGCACCATCTCGTTGACCATGGTCTCGATACGGCTGTGCCTTCGGCCTTCGACAGGATGCCGTTGAAATGGTTGGAGCGCAGGTTGCCGCCCTTGACAAGCGACAGGTCGAGCGTGGCCAGAAACTCGCGCAGGATTTCCTGCTTGGCGAGCGACGGCGCGTCGTGGACGCGGTAGATCAGCGGCTGGCGCTTCTTCTCCAGCGTCTCGGCGGCGGCGACGTTCGCCTGGATCATCATCTCTTCGATCAGCTTGTGCGCGTCGAGCGCGGTCGGGCACGAAGACCCGGTCGACGGTGCCGTCCGGCTTCAGCAGGATCTTGCGCTCGGGCATGTCGAGCTCGAGCGGCTGGCGCCGGTCGCGGCCGCGCGTCAGCATCGCGTAGGCGTCCCAGAGCGGCTTCAGGATCGGTTCGAGCAGCGGTCCGGTCTGGTCGTCCGGCTTGCCGTCGATCGCCGCCTGCGCCTGCTGTAGGAGAGCTTGGCGGCACTCTTCATCATGATGCGGTGGAAGGTATGGCCGGCCTTGCGGCCTTCCTTCGAGAAGACCATGCGCACGGCAAGCGCCGGCCGGTCGACGCCTTCCTTCAGCGAGCAGAGATCGTTGGAAATGCGCTCCGGCAGCATCGGCACGACGCGGTCGGGGAAATAGACCGAATTGCCGCGCTTCAGCGCCTCGCGGTCGAGCGCCGAGTTCGGCCGCACATACCAGGAGACGTCGGCGATCGCGACGGTGACGATGACGCCGCCCGGATTGTCGGGCGAGGGATCGGGCTCGGCATAGACCGCGTCGTCATGGTCCTTGGCGTCGGCCGGGTCGATGGTGATCAGCGGCAGCGTCGCGCCAGTCCTCGCGATGCGACATGGTCGCGGGCCTGGCCGCCTCGGCTTCGCGATGACGGCTGTCGGGAAAGATATGGGGAATGCCGTGCGCATGGATCGCGATCATCGAGATCGCCTTTTCCGTAGCCGACCGAGCCGATGACCGACTGCACCTTGGCGCGCGGCAGGCCGAAGCGGCCGAGGCGCGCGATTTCGACCTCGACCAGATCGCCGTCCTTGGCGTCGCCCTGTATGTCCGGATCGATCATGCATTTCCTCGCCGCGCTTCTCGATCGGCATGCATGCCGGCCGCCGCCGTCGGGCGCTGCGCGGAAGACGCCGAGTGCTGCGTTGTTGTTGCGCTTCGTCGATGACCTTGATGATGCGCGCCGTATAGGCCGGCCCGCCGCGATCCTTGGCCGGGAAAATCTTGGCCAGGACGCGGTCGCCGAGGCCGGCGACCGGCGTCTTGCCCTTGCCCTGTCGCCGGCGGCGACGACTGGCGGATCGCGACGGCAGGCGCAACGCCCGCGTCCTCCGGCCATTCGGCCGGCCGGCCGATCAGTTCGCCGTCCTTGTCGCGCGTGGTGATGTCGAGCACGGTGACCGGCGGCAGCGCGCCCGGGCGGATCAGCGACTTGCGCGTCTTCTGCAGCATGCCTTCCTGTTCGAGCTCGCGCAGCAGTGCCTTGAGTTCGACGCGGTTGTCGCCCTTCAGCCCGAAAGCCTTGGCGATTTCGCGCTTGGAGGCCTTGTCGCGGATTGTCGGCGATGAAGCGCAGCAGGACGTCGCGCGGCGGCACGGCGCCGTGGATGATCACGGTGTCATCCGCCGGTGCAGGCATCCTCTGCCCGCGCGTCCGATCCGGCCTGCGGCGTTTGCCGTGGCCGTTCGGTTCGATCGCGCGGGGTCCTGGTCACGTTCAGCCCTTCTTCGTTTTCGCGGGCGCCTTCGGCTTGCGCAGCTGCCTTGGGCTTGGCTGCCGTCTTCGGCTTTGCCGTCTTGGCCGCCGTCGCGCCTTCGGCCTTTGCGGTCTTCGGCTTTGCCGCCTTGGCGCCTTGGTCGCCTTGATGCCGCCCTTGGCGTCGCTCGGCGATCAGCGCGAGCGCTTCCTCCAGGTCACCGACTGCGGATCCTTGCCCTTCGGCAGCGTCGCATTGACCTTGCCCCAGTTGACGTAGGGACCGTACTTGCCGTCGCGAACGGTGATCGCGCCGCCGTCCGGATGGTCGCCGAGCTCCTTCAGCGCAGCCGGCTGTCCACGCGCCGCGTCCGCCCGGTGCCTTGTCGGCCTTGTCGGCAAGAACCGAGTCACGGCGCGGTTGAGGCCGATCGAGAACACGTCCTCGATCGCTTTCGAGATTGGCATAGTTGCCGTCATGCAGGAGGAACGGCCCGTAGCGGCCGATGCCGGACGAGATCATCTTGCCGGTTTCCGGATGCTTGCCGATGTCGCGCGGCAGCGAAAGCAGCGCCAGCGCCTTCTCGTGATCGATGTCGTCCGGTGTCCAGCCCTTCGGCAGGCTCGGCGCGCTTGGCTTCCTTGCCGTCGCCGCGCTGGACATAGGGTCCGAAACGGCCGGAGCGCAGCGTGATTTCCTCGCCGGTCATCGGATCCTTGCCGAGAGTTCTGCGGCTCGTTCGAGTGCGGCGGCCTCGCTTCGCCGCCATTGCTGTCGGAGGAAAGCTGGCGGGTGAAGTTGCATTCCGGATAGTTCGAGCAGCCGACGAAGGCGCCGTATTTGCCGAGCTTCAGCGACAGCTTGCCGGTGCCGCAGACCTGGCAGATGCGCGGATCGCTGCCGTCCTCGCGCTTCGGGAAGACCAGCGGCGCCAGCGCCTCGTTCAGCGCGTCGAGCACGTTGGTGACGCGCAGTTCCTTGGTGTCCTCGATCTGGGCGAAGAAATCCTTCCAGAAATCGCGAAGCACGTCCTTCCAGTTCAGTTCGCCGGCCGAAATCCGGTCGAGCTTTTCTTCCAGCGATCGGCGGTGAAATCGTATTCGACGTAGCGCGTGAAGAAGCTTTCGAGGAAGGCCGTCACCAGCCGGCCCTTGGCCTCCGGGATCAGCTTGCGCTTGTCGATCGTCACATATTCGCGGTCGCGCAGCGTCGCGAGCGTCGCGGCATAGGTGGAAGGACGGCCGATGCCGAGCTCTTCCATCTTCTTGATCAGCGTCGCTTCCGAATAGCGCGGCGGCGGTTCGGTGAAATGCTGCGTCGAATTGATCTTCTGCTTGGCGAGGTTTTCGCGCGCATTGATCTCCGGCAGGCGGCCATCCTCGTCGCCGTCGTCGCTCTGCTCGCCGTCTTCCTTCTGCGTCGGTATAGGCGGCGATGAAGCCGTCGAAGCGGATGACGGAGCCGACGGCGCGCAGGCCGGCCTTCTGGCCGTTGTTGTCGGCGGTGATCTCGACCGTCGTGCGCTCGATTTCGGCCGACGCCATCTGGCTGGCGATGCCGCGCTTCCAGATCAGGTCGTAGAGCCGCAACTGGTCGGCATCGAGGAATTTGCGCACACTGGTCGGGCGTGCGGTTGAAATCGGTCGGGCGGATCGCTTCGTGCGCTTCCTGGGCGTTCTTGGCCTTGGTCGAATAGAAGCGGGCCTTTTCCGGCACGTAGCGGCTCGCCGAACTGGTCGCCGATGGCGCTGCGCGCCGCATCGATCGCTTCGGGCGCCATCTGCACGCCGTCGGTACGCATATAGGTGATGAGACCGACGGTCTCGCCGCCGATATCGACGCCTTCATAGAGCTTCTGCGCGACCTGCATGGTGCGCGAGGCCGAGAAGCCGAGCTTGGAGGAGGCGGCCTGCTGCAGCGTCGAGGTCGTGAAGGGCGGTCGCGGGTTGCGCTTGACGGGCTTGGCCTCGACGCTGTCGACGACGTAGGCGGCGCCTTCGAGCAGCGCCTTCAGCTTGCCGGCGTCCTCGCCGTTGGCGACCGAGCGCGGCTGCAGCCGCTTGCCGTCGGCCGCAGACCAGCCTGGCCTCGAACTCGTCGCCGCGCGGCGTCTTCAGGAGCGCCGAGATGTTCCAGTATTCTTCGGAGATGAAGCGCTCGATCTCGGATTCGCGGTCGCAGACGAGGCGCAGCGCCACCGACTGCACGCGGCCGGCCGAACGGGCGCCCGGCAGCTTGCGCCAGAGCACCGGCGAGAGGTTGAAGCCGACGAGATAGTCGAGCGCGCGGCGGGCGAGATAGGCATCGACCAGCGGCACGTCGATGTCGCGCGGATTGGCCATCGCGTCGAGCACGGCCTTCTTGGTGATGGCGTTGAAGACGACGCGCTTGACCGGCTTGTCGCCGATCACGCTTCTTCTTGTTCAGCACGATCGAGCACATGCCAGGAAATCGCTTCGCCCTCGCGATCCGGGTCGGTTGCGAGGATCAGGCCGTCGGAGGACTTCACCGCATCGGCGATGTCCTTCATGCGCTTGGCCGAGGCGCTGTCGACCTCCCAGAGCATGGCGAAGTCCTGGTCGGGAAGGACCGAGCCGTCCTTGGCCGGCAGATCGCGGACATGGCCGAAGGAGGCGAGCACCTTGTAGCCCGGACCCAGATACTTGTTGATCGTCTTCGCCTTTGCAGGCGATTCCACGACGACAACATTCATGGTCATATTCTCTAAACAACCGTTCAAGCGTGCCGGCCGGGAAGAAGAGCGGAACACTTGCCGCGCAAGATATCGGTTCCCCGACATGGACAGGGAATTCGTTCGCGGTCAAGTGCTGTGCCGAAATTTAAGCCGCTACAACGCGATACAACCTATAAGAGATTATGTGCGTATTGCAATTTAAGATAAATGCGCTATCGTCTTTGAAGTGTAGTCACGTGCTCCGAATGAGCAGAATGTGGACTCGTCCGTGAATCGTGTGACAGAGACCAACGTTGTATGGGCCGTCGCAGGCTGAAGCAGTTGAATGACAACAGAACCGATGATCGAATTCGGCCGGCGCGGGAGAAGCACAGTCGCATTATATCCGGCAGATGCTCGCCGAGTTGCGCAGGTCGCCGACAAGGAAGGCGCGGACATGCTGTGCTATCTGATCGAGATGGCCTTTGTCGAAGCCGGCGACTTCCAGCCGGCATGTAGGCAGCTTCAATCGCCAATCGCAAGGGAGACAAGGCCGCCGGGATGCCGGTGAAGCCGTCCGGCAAGATCCAGTTCGAGCAGCACGAGATAGACGGCCGACGCCGAAAGCCCGGTATGCCGGATGATGTCGTCGATCTCGACCGGCGTCGGCCCGAGCGCATCGATGATCCGCGCGCGATCGGTCTCGTTCGGGCGGCAGCGCCATCGGCCTCGCGTCTGGTCGTCCGGCTCCTCGGCCTGCGGTGGCGTGAAAGAGATCGATGCGGCTGAGCGGCGCCAGCGCCTCGACGACATCCTGCGGCGCCGTCGTCACGATCGCGCCGTCCTTGAGCAGGCCGTTGGTGCCATGGCAGCGCGGATCGAGCGGCGAGCCCGGCACGGCAAAGACCAGCCGGCCGAATTCGGCGGCATAGCGCGCGGTGATCAGTGAGCCGGAACGGGTCGCAGCCTCGACGACGGCAAGCCCAGGCGACACCCGGCGATCAGCCGGTTGCGCCGTGGAAAGTCCCGGGCCCGCGGCTCCCAGCCGAAAGGCATTTCGCTGATCGGCCAGCCCGTTGCCGTTCCATGATCTCGTCGAGCAGGCCGATATTTTCCGGAGGGTAGGGCTGGTCGAGCCCGCCGGCCAAGGCGGCGATCGTGCCGGTGTCGAGGCTTGCGCGGTGCGCGGCCGTATCGATGCCGCGCGCAAGACCCGAGATGATGGTATAGCCGGCGCGTCCGACATCGCGCGCGATCATGGCGGCGAATTTCGCGCCGCTGATCGAGGCGTTGCGCGAGCCGACGATGCCGACAGCCGGGCGGCTGCGACGGCCGAAAGATTGCCCTTGACGGCAAGAAGCGGCGGCGCGCCGTCGATCTGCCGCAGGGCCGGCGGATAATCCGGCTCGCCGATGCCGACGAAGCGGGCGCCGAATCGGTGCGCCAGTTCCAGTTCCCGATGCGCCTCGGCTTCGGTGGCAACACGGATGGCGCGTGTCGCGCCGCCGCGCGAGAAAGTTCCGGCAGCATTTCGAAAGTGCAGTTTCGGCCGAGCCGAAATGATTGATGAGATCGCGAAAGGTCGCAGGGCCGACATTGTCGGAGCGGATCAGACGCAGCCAGGCGATCCTTTGTCGTTCCGTCAGCGCAATTCCCGTTTGGTCCTGCGCTGCTGCGACGTCCATCCTATCCCTTTGCCCCGATCTTGCTTTCCGTCCCGCTCAACAGCCGCGAGATATTCGCCTTGTGCTTGATCCAGGAGATGAGCGTCATGATCGCCATGACGGCCGCAACCTTCTCGTGCCCCTAATATCCACAATACAACCGGAATGACAAGCATTGCAACCAGCGCCGACAGCGAGGAGTAGCGGGTGATAAACGCGACCGCCAGCCAGACGGCGGCGAAAAGCAGGACCATGATCGGCGCGACCCCGAGCAGCACGCCGATATAGGTGGCGACACCCTTGCCGCCCTTGAAACCGAGCCAGACGGGAAAGAGATGGCCGAGAAAGGCGAAGAAGCCGGCGATCAGCGCCGCCTCGATCGCCGAAGAAGTGAGCCGATGTGCCAGGCCGCGGCCGTACCCTTCAGCGCATCGAGCAGCAAGCGTGGCGGCCGCAAGCTTCTTGTTGCCGGTGCGCAGCACATTGGTCGCGCCGATATTGCCGGAGCCGATGCTCGCGGACGTCGCCGAGCCCGGCCATGCGCGCGTCAGGATGAGGCCGAAGGGGATGGAGCCGAGCAGATAGCCGAAGACGGCAGCCGCCAGCGCCAGCGGCAGCGTGATCTGCCAAGTCGATAAGATTCGGACATCATTGTCCCCTCCCGTGACCCTGTTGCTTAGAGAGAGTGCACACAGTTGTCCCGCAACATAGGTTCGCACCGCCCGGCCGGTGAAGCGGGCATCCTCGAACGGCGTGTTCTTCGAGCGCGAGAGAAGCATGTCCTTCGAAACAAGCCAGGGCTCGTCGAGATCGATCAGCGTGATATCGGCCTTGGCGCCCGGTTTCAGCGTGCCGGCATCGAGGCCGAAGATCTGCGCGGGGCGGGTCGACATGCGCATCGATCAGCCGCATCAGGCGGCACCTGGCCGCTGTGATGGAGGCGGAGGGCCGCCGCCAGCATGGTCTCCAGGCCGATCGCGCCATCGGCGGCTTCGGCGAAGGGCAGGCGCTTGGTATCGACGTCCTGCGGATCGTGCGAGGAGACGATGATGTCGATCGTGCCCGTCGGCCAGCGCCTCGACCATTGCGACGCGATCGTCCTCGGAGCGCAGCGGCGGCGTAGAGCTTGAAGAAGGTCCGGTATTCGCCGATGTCGTTTTCGTTGAGCGTCAGATTGTTGATCGAGATGCCGCAGGTGACGTTGGCGCCGCGGCTTGCGGGCGCGTTCGATCGCCTCGACCGATTCCGGCACGCGAAATCTTCGCCGCGTGATAGGTGCCGCGCGTCAGCTCGGCGATGCGCAGGTCGCGCTCCAGCGGGATGATTTCGGCTTCGCGCGGAATGCCGGCGAGGCCGAGCCAGCTGGCAAGCAGGCCTTCGTTCATGACGCCGTCGGCGCCGAGATATTTGTCGCGGGTTTCGCAGCGAGATGACGGCGCCGAATTCGCGCGCATAGGTCATGGCGCGGCGCAGCACCTGCGTGTCGTGCACGCGGATGGCGGCCATTGGTGAAGGCAGACGGCGCCGGCTTCCGCAGCAGGCCGATCTCGGTCATCTCCTCGCCGTCGAGATGCTTGGTGAGCGCCGCTGCCGGATAGACATTGACGAGCGCCTTGTCGCGTCGCCGTCTTCTTGACGAATTCGACCAGCGCGATGTCGTCGATGACCGGATCGGTGTCCGGCATCATGATGATCGAGGTGACGCCGCCGGCCGCCGCCGCCCGGCTTGCCGAAGCGATCGTCTCGCGATGTTCGCCGCCGGGCTCGCCGACGATAGACGCGGGCATCGACCAGGCCGGGCGTTGCGACGAGGCCGCTGCAGTCGCGGACCGTCGGCGCCTTCCGGCACGCCCTGGTTCTGCGCGTCCTTGTCCGGCCGCGACGATCACGCCGTCCTTGACGATGATGGTGCCGATCTCATCGAGATTGCGCGAGGGATCGATGATGCGGACATTCTTGAGGACGATCGAGTTGCTCATGCGCCAGTCCTTGTGCGCGGCCCCTGGTTCTGCGAGACAAGCAAGCGTTTCCATCACCGCCATGCGCACCGCGACCCCCATTTCCACCTGTTCGCTCGATCACGCTCTGCGGGCCGTCGGCGATCTTCGGAGGCGATCTCGACGCCGCGGTTCATCGGGCCGGGATGCATGACCAGCGCGTCGTCCTTGGCCGCTTTCAGCTTTTCGGCGTCAAGCCCGTAGAAGTGGAAATATTCGCGCACCGAGGGCACGAAGGCGCCGGACATGCGCTCGCGCTGCAGGCGCAGCATCATCACCACGTCGGCGTCCTTCAGGCCTTCCTTCATCGAATGAAAGACCTCGACGCCCATGTCGGCGATGCCGGCGGGCAGCAGCGTTGCCGGTGCGACGACACGGACGCGGGCGCCCATCTGCGTTCAGAAGCAGGATGTTGGAGCGGGCAACGCGCGAATGCAGCACGTCGCCGCAGATCGCGACGATGATGCGCGACAGCTTGCCCTTGGCGCGGCGGATCGTCAGCGCGTCGAGCAGCGCCTGCGTCGGATGCTCGTGCTGGCCGTCGCCGGCATTGACGACGGAGCAGGAAACCTTTTGTGCGAGCAGCGCGGCGGCACCGGCGGTCGAATGGCGGACGACCAGCACATCCGGCCGCATCGCGTTCAGCGTCATCGCCGTATCGATCAGCGTTTCGCCCTTCTTCACCGAGGAATTGCCGACCGACATGTTCATGACGTCGGCGCCGAGCCGTTTTCCGGCGAGTTCGAAGGAGGATTGCGTGCGGGTCGAGGCTTCGAAGAACAGGTTGATCTGCGTCAGGCCGCGCAGCGTCGACGTCTTCTTCTCTCGCTGGCGGCTGATCTTGACGGCCTCGTCGGCCTTGTCGAGCAGAAGGTGATATCCTGCTCGGTCAGGCCCTTGATGCCGATCAGGTGGCGGTGGGGAAAGAAGACCATGAACCTGCCTCTTGCTGTGTCAGGCGGGTCTATAATGAGTGTAGCGCCGAGGGGCAAGCATGTGCTGTGGGCAAAGGCTCATGCCCCATGCATTTTGCGGCAAATCCGCTAGAGCTGAGATGCGCGGAAAACGTAACTTCCGGTTTCCTTTTGCCTGCCTCTTGCACTAGAAGCGATTCATGACCTCCGAACCGAACTGACAGAAATTCGCCGAACTGAACCAGCCGAAGCCTCTGGTCCGGCATCAATGCCTACCGGTCCGATCCGCTGATCGTCGATCTGACGGCGGCGATGCCGCGCGGCATCGCGCGAGGACCTGGAAAACATCGGCCGCTACGTGACCTCGCCGGAGGCGCAGGAGCTGGCGCGCATGGCAAACCAGGGCACGCCGCAGCTGCGCACGCACGGTCCGCGCGGCGAGCGCCTCGACGTCGTCGAGTTCCATCCCGCCTGGCACGCGCTGATGCGCCGCTCGATGTCCGTCGGCCTGCATTCCTCGGTCTGGGACCCGCAGGCCGATGCCGACGCCAAGGATCAGGCGCACAAGGTCCGCGCCGCGCGCTTCTATCTGACGGCGCAGCTCGAATCCGGCCATCTTTGCCCGCTGACGATGACCAGCGCCTCGGTCGCGGCGCTCTCCGCTTCGCCTGCCGTGCAGAAGGATTGGGCGCCGAAGATCCTCTCGCGCAAATACGATTCGTCCAACAAGCCCGCCATGCAGAAATCCGCCGTCACCATCGGCATGGGCATGACGGAAAAGCAGGGCGGCACGGACGTGCGCGCCAACAAGACGTACGGCCGAAAAGGTCAGCGAAGGCATCTACCGGCTGTCCGGCCACAAATGGTTCATGTCGGCGCCGATGAGCGACGCCTTCGTCATGCTGGCGCAGACGAACGAGGGCATCGGCTGCTTCCTCGTTCCGCGCCTGCTGGAAGACGGTTCGGCCAACGGCCTGCAGTTCCAGCGGCTGAAGGACAAGGTCGGCAACCGCTCCAACGCCTCGTCCGAAGTCGAGTTCACCGATACGTTCGGCTTCCTGCTCGGCACGTCCGGATGCCGGCATCCGCACGATCCTCGACATGGTGACGCTGACGCGCCTCGACTGCGCGCTGGCCTCCTCCGGCATGATGCGCGCCTCGCTCGCCGAAGCCGTGCACCACACCCGCGGCCGCAGCGTCTTCGGCAAGATGCTCGTCAGCCAGCCGATCATGACGCGCGTGCTCGCCGACATGGCGCTCGACGTCGCCGCCGCAACGGCGCTGTCCTTCCGGCTGGCCGAAGCCTTCGACAAGGCGCGCGACAATGCCGAGGACGCGGCCTATGCCCGCGTCATGACGCCGGTTGCCAAATACTGGTGCTGCAAGATCGCGCCTGCGCTGATCTATGAGGCGATGGAATGCATCGGCGGCAGCGGCTATGTCGAGGAACGCCCGATCGCCCGCCACTACCGCGAAGCCCCGGTCAATGCGATCTGGGAAGGCTCCGGCAATGTCATGGCGCTCGACGTGCTGCGCGTGCTGACGCGCGGCAAGGATCTGTTCGAGACGGTCTTTCGCAGGTCTTGCGCCGCGATCTCGGCCCGGCCGGCAAGAAGACCGATCGACGTGCTGCGCGCCGCCATGGCGCTCTGCGAGCGCGACGAGGGGGCCGCGCCGCCTGCTGGTCGAACAGCTGGCGCTCGCTGCCGCTGCTGCCGAACTCTATCGGCTCGGGCGCAGGGCGCATCGCCGATGCCTTCATCGAAACCCGCCTCGCCGGCGGCTGGCGCTCGACCTACGGCATGCTCGATTCCCGCTTCGATGCCGCCTATATCGTCGACCTGCTCTATCCGCCGGCGGCATAGGCCGGTGACGGTCATGACCGCCGGAATGCTGAAGAACGAGGCCACGACCGTCTGCAGGGTCGCGCGGCGGCATAGAGGTCGGCGTCGCCATCGATCTGTTTGGCGAGCAGGTAGCCGTTCATGGCCGTCGGCACGCGGCGCTCAGTGCGCAGGAGCACGAGGCCGTCGCCATGGACGCCGGTGAGCGCTCCGATGCCGACGGTGACGACCGGAATGACCATCAGTTTCAGCACGACGGCGAGCAGCGTGACCAGCCTCGGCTTCAGCGCATCCGATGATCCGCAAACCAGCCCCGACCATGATCAGCCCGAGGCTGAGCGAGGCCTGCGACAGCAGGTCGACCGTCGTCATCAGTGGCTCGTAGATCGCGATGCCGGAAAGATTGACGAGGATGCCGAGCGCGGTCGAGAGGATCAGCGGATTGGTGACGATTTGGTAGGCGAGTGCCTTGTAGCTCCGCTCGCGGCCGGAAAACCACAGAAGCACGGTTACGTTGATGAGATTGAGCGGGATGATGATCGCTGTCATCACCAGCCCGACCAGGGTGAGCCCTTCCTGGCCGTAGGTCTTGGCGGCGATGGCGAGTGCCATGAAGGAATTCCAGCGGGTCGCGGTCTGGAACAGCGACGTATAGGCGGGCGATCCGATGCGCATGTTGTTCAGCATCGGCCATGCGAGCAGCAATCCGCCGGACATGACGATCACCGAAACGATTGCTGCGAAGCTGACGGTCAGGTTGGCGGTATTGGAAAAATCCGCCTTGACCATCGTCGAGAACAGGAGCGCCGGGAACAGGACCCAGTAGCTGCATTGTTCCAGCCCGTCCCAGAAATCGGGATTGATAACTGGCGCGCGTTTCAATCCCACGCCGAGAAGAACGAGCAGGAAGATGGGAAGAATGCTTTGGAAGACGAGGAGCATAGGGAGGTTTCGCGAGGAGGGCAGCTTCCGTTATTCCTCCCGGGCCGATAGTGCAATGCGTCATTTGCGAATTCAATAGCTGCGCAATCCTGTGCATGGCGTCTCGGAGCGCTTGCGATGGTTAATGCCTCGGATTATCGCGGTTGAAGGAACTCAACCGATACAGGCGGAAGATGCTGCAAATCCCCGAAGTCACCGCGCAGGAAGGTTCGGTCGCAAAGGTGCGCGACCGCGGCGCGACCGAGAAGGCGATCCTCAACGCAGCCAAGGCGCTGCTGGCGGAGGAGGGTTTCCAGAATTTCGGCATCAATGCAGTCGCCCGCCGCGCCGGATGCGACAAGCAGCTGATCTATCGGTATTACGGCGGCCTGAACGGCCTGGTCGAGGCGATCGGCGCCGATCTCGGCACCTGGGTCAGGGATCGAATTCCCGAAGACACCGGCGGCATGTTCCTGCTCACCTACGGCGATCTGATGGAGCGCCTGGCGCTGCTGTTCCTGGAGGCGCTTCGCGACGACCCGCTGATGCGCCGCATCGTCGCCTGGGAGGTTTCCGAGAATACCGAGCAGGTGAGGCGGCTTGCCGAATCCCGCTCGAAGGCGCTGTCGCAATGGCTGGAACGCATGCGCGGCTCGCTGACGCCGCCGAAAGGCGTCGATGCCGCTGCCGTCAACGCGATTCTGATCGCCGCAATCCAGCACCTCGTGCTCTCCGCCTCAGCAGGCGGCCAGTGCGCCGGCCTGGCGCTGAAAACTCCTAAGGACTGGGAGAAGGCTGCCACTGCGCTGAAGCGCATCGTGCGCGGCGTTTACGGCTGAGCGGCTGCGCATCATCCACAGGCGCCGGCTCGCCCGTTAACCTTAACAAATGGTTTACGTTGCGCGCTGGCGGTTAACGGGACAGGGTATCCGCAGTCTGAAATCTGAGCTGTCGAGGATCATGGAACCAAAGCTCGCCAAAGCCGCGTTGCTCGTCGCCGCGATGATGTTTTTCGCGGTGCTTGCGCTGGATATCGCCGTGCCTGCGCTGGTCTTGAGCGTCATGGCACTGTCGATCTGGGCGGTCACTCTCGACCTGCCTCGAGCGCCGGCATGGAGGGGAGACCGCATGAAGTGGTTCCTGATCTTCTGGGCGGGCCCGATCGTCTTTCTGGGCGGCTGGTACTGGCTTTCCTACTACGACATGAACTTCGGCATCTTCATGCTGACGCGCCAGGTCCATGACCTGACCTTCCAGATCTACGGCAACGTGCTCGGCATTCCGCCGGAAACCATTCCGCCGCTGGTCGCCCGCGCGATCGCTGTCGACAGCCTCGCTCGTCTTTGCCATCATAGGCTTCCGCAGGCGCAAGAAGATCATTGCCTGGTGGAAGGCGCGTCAGGCCTCGGAATTCGTCTCGATCTGCCTGCCAGCAGCGAAAGCCTGTCCAGCGCGCCCTGAAGAATGAAGCTTGCCGCGGCCGAATCGATCCGCTCGGCGCGTTTTGCGCGCGAGACGTCCATCTCGATCAGCGCCCGTTCGGCCGCCACCGTCGACAGCCGCTCGTCCCAGTAGACGAAGGGCAGGGCCGTCTTCTGCTCCATGTTGCGCACGAAGGCGCGCGTCGCCTGCACGCGCGGGCCTGCCGAGCCGTCCATGTTCATCGGCAGGCCGATGACGAAGCCCGCGACCTTTTCCCTCGCCGCGAAAGCCAGCAGCGCCTCGGCATCGATCGTGAACTTTTCCCGCCGTGATCACGGGGCGCGGCGTCGCGAAACGCCGCCCGAGATCGGACATCGAAAGACCGATCGTCTTCGTGCCGAGATCGAGGCCGGCGATCGCCTGTCCGGGCGGAAGCGTCGCTGCCAGTTCCTCGATCGTCAGCACCGTCATCGCCGTTTCATCCCGTCAAAAGAAATTGAAGTCGTCGGCCGCTTTTCTTTGCGGCCATATCAGATATGTCCTTAGCAACCCAGATCGCGGCTTTTGCATCACGTAATAAAGGAGACTTTTCATGAAGATCACCTGGCTCGGCCATTCCGCCTTCCGCATCGAAACCGCAAAGGCGAAAATCCTGATCGACCCGTTCCTGACGCATAATCCGTCTTTTGCAGGTCAGGACCTCAAGGATGTCTCCGCAGGTATCACCCATATCCTGCTGACCCATGGCCACGGCGACCATGTCGGCGATACGATCGCGCTCGCCAAGGAAACCGGGGCCGTCGTTCTCGCCAATGCCGATCTGGCGGCCTGGCTCGGCTCGAAGGGCGTGTCGAAGATCGAGATGGGCAATACCGGCGGCACCGATCTCGCTCGGCGGCTTCTCGGCCACCTTCACCAATGCGCTGCATTCCTCCGCGCAGATCACCGAGGACGGCGTCTCGCACGCGCTCGGCAATGCCAACGGCCTGATGCTGCATTTCGATGACGAGCCTCGATCCTCGCCATGGGCGACACCGACATCTTCTCCGACATGGCGCTGATCAACGAACTGCATCAGCCGGATATCGGCCTCGTGCCGATCGGCGACCGCTTCACCATGGGCGGTGCCGTGGCGGCGCTCGCCTGCCAGCGCTACTTCAACTTCAAGACCGCCATTCCCTGCCACTACGGCACCTTCCCGATCATCGACCAGACGGCCGAGAAGTTCGTCGCCGGCATGGAAGGGGCGAAGAGCGCAGGTGAAGGCGCTCGAAGTCGGCGGCGAGGTGACGCCTGCTAACGCCGATCTCAGAGGCGAAATTCCCCGTTGCGCTGCGCGCGGGCATGGCCTTTATAGCGGGTAGGAAATATCCTATCCGGAGAATGCCATGTCCGTCGATCTTGCCACCGTGAAGCGCGTCGCGCGCCTTGCCCGTATTGCCGTCTCCGAAGAAGAGGCAAAGCGCATGATCGGCGAGCTGAACGGCATCCTCGGTTTCGTCGAGCAGCTCTCCGAAGTCGAATGTCGACGGCGTCGAGCCGATGACGTCGGTCACGCCGATGGCGATGAAGAAGCGCACGGATGAGGTGACCGACGGCAACAAGGCCGCCGATATCGTCGCCAATGCGCCGGTCACCGATCAGAATTTCTTCCTGGTACCGAAAGTCGTCGAATAAGGCCTTCTGCCGCTTTCCGACTCCGTTGCCATTCCAGATTTGAAGTGAAACATCATGAGCGAACTCACCAGCCTGACCATTGCCGAAGCCCGCACGAAGCTGCGCGCCAAGGAAATCACCGCGATCGAACTGACCGAGGCCTATATCGCGGCGATCGAAGCGGCCAATGGCAAGCTCAACGCCTATGTCAAGGTCACGCCGGACAAGGCGCGCGAGATGGCCGAAGGCCTCGGACGCACGCATTGCCGCGGCAAGGCCGGCGCGCTCGAAGGCATTCCGCTCGGCATCAAGGATCTGTTCGCCACCGAAGGCATCCACACCCAGGCCTGCAGCCACATCCTCGACGGCTTCAAGCCGCACTACGAATCGACCGTCACCCAGAACCTCTGGGACGACGGCGCCGTCATGCTCGGCAAGCTCAACATGGACGAGTTCGCCATGGGCTCGTCGAACGAGACTTCCTATTACGGCCCGGTGATCAACCCCTGGCGCGCCGCGGGCTCCAACCAGCAGCTCGTTCCGGGCGGCTCGTCCGGCGGTTCGGCCGCTGCCGTTGCCGCCCACCTCTGCGCCGGCGCCACCGCCACCGATACCGGCGGCTCGATCCGCCAGCCGGCCGCCTTCACCGGCACCGTCGGCATCAAGCCGACCTATGGCCGCTGCTCGCGCTGGGGCATCGTCGCCTTCGCCTCCTCGCTCGACCAGGCCGGCCCGATCGCCCGCGACGTGCGCGATGCCGCAATCCTGCTGAAGTCGATGGCAAGCGTCGATGCCAAGGACACGACCTCCGTCGATCTGCCGGTGCCGGATTACGAAGCTTCGCTCGGCCAGTCGCTGAAGGGCATGAAGATCGGCATTCCGAACGAATACCGCGTCGATGGCATGCCGGAAGAAATCGAAACCCTCTGGCAGCAGGGCATCGCCTGGCTGAAGGACGCCGGCGCCGAGATCGTCGATATCTCGCTGCCGCACACGAAATATGCGCTTCCGGCCTACTACATCGTCGCGCCGGCCGAAGCCTCCTCGAACCTCGCCCGCTACGACGGCGTGCGCTACGGCCTGCGCGTCGACGGCAAGGACATCGTCGACATGTACGAGAAGACCCGCGCCGCCGGCTTCGGCAAGGAAGTCAAGCGCCGCATCATGATCGGCACCTATGTGCTGTCGGCCGGCTATTACGACGCCTACTACATCCGCGCCCAGAAGGTCCGCACGCTGATCAAGCGCGACTTCGAACTTGCCTTCGACGCTGGCGTCGATGCCATCCTGACGCCTGCCACGCCATCCTCGGCCTTCGGCGTCGCCGACGAGAATCTCGCGTCCGATCCGGTCAAGATGTACCTCAACGACATCTTCACGGTGACGGTCAACATGGCCGGCCTGCCGGGCATCGCCGTTCCCGCCGGCCTCGACCACAAGGGCCTGCCGCTCGGCCTGCAGCTGATCGGCAAGCCGTTCGACGAAGAGACCCTGTTCAAGACGGCGCATGTCATCGAGCAGGCGGCCGGAAAGTTCACGCCCGCGAAGTGGTGGTAACGGGCCAGATCGGCGGCTGATGGCCGCTGCCAGGAGGAGGCAAAATGGCAAAGTCAGATCTTGCAAGCCTGATCAATGCCTTCGACCGTCTTGCGGCCGCGGGCTTTGGCATGGGTCGCGGAATGGCAGGCCGTGCATGAGATTTGCCAGAGCCACGAAGGCGAAAAGCCCTTCGATTGGGGCCATGCCATTTGCCACCGCATCGAAGGCGATGACTGGAATGCCGATTACTGGTACCGCCGCGCCGGCAAGCGGCGGGGTGGGGGCACGGTTGCCGAGGAATGGGCGGCCGCGAAAGCCGAACTTTCAGCCAATCTCTGAGAATGAATCCCCGCCCCGGCGATGACGCGTCGCCAGGCTGATCGCCCGAGCTACCTGTTGTCGAACGTCGGGGCTTCGTTTTTTTCTGGCTCCTGCGCGTAATTAGGCTTGCGGGGCAGGGCCTTTACCGGGTCTGACAAGGGCTCAACATGCGGATTTCGTGCTGTCTGTGCGTAGGAGCGTCAAGCAGCGGCGCGCCGGGAAGGCGGGAAAACCGTGGCACACGCGCAAATCTATGGCAAAGCGCCTGATTCGGTGTTCTACTCGATGCATTGAACGGGGGTTCCATGATCCACATTCGCAATGCCCGTGAGGGTGAAGCGGAACTTTTAAGTGAGATCGGCCTCAGAGCCTGGCAAAGGGCAATGACGGCCATGGGCGAGTCGGACGCGCTACTGGACGCAGCGCGCAGCGCCTTTTTCAATTTTGCGCGCAGTAGCTGGCTAACAATCACCGTAGTCGAACTCAACGGGCAGATCGCCGGATGGGCCGCCCGCGAAAATCTGGACGAGACGATCTCCGATTTCTGGATTGACCCAGCCTTCACCCGTCAGGGCCTGGGTTCGGCGCTGCTGGCGCAGATCGAGAAGGATATCTCGGAACAGGGCTTCCTGAAGGCTGCGATGCAGACGCATTCCGGAAATACGGAGGCGATAGGTTTCTTCCAGAAGCATGGCTACGCCATCCATTGGCTCTCGATCGCCTATAATCCGAAGCTCGATCGCGACGTACCATCGGTCGGCTTGACGAGGCCGTTGGAAAGCGAGGGTGACGGCACCTACGGGCCGGATTTCTAGAGCAGTCCCGACCGCCGGCCGAGGAGAAGGATAGCAAACCCGGCAAGGATCACGGCATGAAGACCCGCAATGGCCATGAGAATGGAGCGGAATGGCTCTTTCTGGGTCTTGTGGCGTAGCAGGCGCTGGGCGCTGATCGCGCCCGGGCTTCCGCCAAGAAGCGCAAGCGTCAGCAGCGTCCGTTCGCTGATGCGCCGCCGCCCGGCCCGCGCGGCCTGCTTGTCGGCCGAATAGACGCCGAATACGAGGAGATTGAACGCCAGAAGCAGGCCGGCGAGCGTGAGGGCATCGATTGCAAACATGGCGCGATCTTACGCCTGCCACACTCGCAGCATGAAGTACTGGCCGCAAACAGCTTGAAGACGCCGAAAGCCTTGCACCGGCAAACCATTTCCTTTACCTCACCAGATGACAAGAACAGCCTCCAAAGAGCATCAAATGACCATTGTCGACGTTCGCACGCCCGATCCGAAACGCTTCATTCCCGGCGCCACCGGCGATTGGGAAGTCATCATCGGCATGGAAGTCCATGCCCAGGTGCTGTCGCAATTCGAAGCTCTTCTCCGGCGCATCGACGGAATTCGGCAAGCCGCAGAATTCGAACGTCTCGCTCGTCGATGCCGCCATGCCCGGCATGCTGCCGGTCATCAACGAGGAATGCGTCAAGCAGGCGGTGCGCACCGGCCTCGGCCTGAAGGCCCAGATCAACAATCGCTCGATCTTCGACCGCAAGAACTATTTCTATCCCGACCTGCCGCAGGGCTATCAGATCTCGCAGTACAAGGATCCGATCGTCGGCGAAGGCAAGATCGTCATTTCGCTCGGTCCCGACCGTCAGGGCCAGTTCGAGGATGTCGAGATCGGCATCGAGCGCCTGCATCTGGAACAGGATGCCGGCAAGTCGATGCACGACCAGCACCCGACCATGTCCTTTGTCGATCTCAACCGCTCCGGCGTCGCGCTGATGGAAATCGTCTCGAAGCCCGACATGCGCTCGTCCGACGAGGCCAAGGCCTATATGACGAAGCTGCGCTCGATCGTGCGCTATCTCGGCACCTGCGACGGCAACATGGACGAGGGCTCGATGCGCGCCGACGTCAACGTCTCCGTCCGCCGCCCGGGCGAGCCCTTCGGCACGCGCTGCGAGATCAAGAACGTCAACTCCATCCGCTTCATCGGCCAGGCGATCGAATACGAAGCCCGCCGCCAGATCGGCATTCTGGAGGATGGCGGCACGATCGATCAGGAAACCCGGCTTTTCGACCCGAACAAGGGCGAGACCCGTTCCATGCGCTCCAAGGAAGAGGCGCACGACTACCGCTACTTCCCCGATCCGGACCTGCTGCCGCTCGAATTCGACGATGCCTTCATCAAGGAGCTCGAAGGCCACCTGCCGGAACTGCCCGATGACAAGAAGGAGCGCTTCGTGCGCGAGCTCGGCCTGTCGGTCTATGATGCCTCCGTGCTCGTTTCCGAAAAGGCGATCGCCGATTATTTCGAAGCCGTGGCCGCAGGCCGCGACGGCAAGATGGCCGCCAACTGGGTGATCAACGACCTGCTCGGCGCGCTTGAACAGGACCGGCAAAGACATTGAGGAGACTCCGGTTTCGCCGGCACAGCTCGGCGCGCATCATCGATCTCATCAAGGCCGAAACCATCTCCGGCAAGATCGCCAAGGACCTGTTCGAGATCGTCTGGACCGAGGGCGGCGATCCGGCGGAAATCGTCGAAGCCCGCGGCATGAAGCAGGTGACCGATACCGGCGCCATCGAAAAGGCCGTCGACGAGATCATTGCCGCCAATCCGGATCAGGTCGCCAAGGTTCAGGCCAAGCCGACGCTCGCCGGCTGGTTCGTCGGCCAGGTGATGAAGTCGACCGGCGGCAAGGCCAATCCGCAGGCCGTGCAGGCGCTCGTCAAGGCGAAGCTCGGTATCGAGGAGTAGGCCGGTGTATTTCGTCCGCACCGCCGGCGAGCGCGATCTGGAGAAGGTCCGCGCTCTGCTGGTGCGAGACATGGCATGCGACCTATGACGCGCTCTATGGTGCGCGACAAGGTCGACGAACTGATCGCCCATCTGCTTTCGCCTGCGGCGCTGAAGGCGCGGCTGGCGAAGAAGGATGCCGAATTCGTCGTTGCCGACAACGGCAAGGATATCGGCGGCATCGGCTATGCGGCGATGTCGCACGATATGACGAAGACCGTCGATCCTGCATCTGCTCTATGTGCGTCCCGTCGCTGCAGCGGCAGGGCATCGGCCGCGACATGTTCGCCGAGCTCGAAACCTGCTTTCCGGATGCCGAGATCATGCGGCTCGAGGTCGAGCCGAAGAACGAAGCGGCCATTGCCTTCTACAGGCGCATGGGTTTCGTCGAGGTCGGGCGCAACGAAAATTGCGGCCCCGGCCAGTCGGGCATTCCGGCGCTGATCCTCGAAAAGCGCAACTTCCAGGCACATCTGAGTCGAGACGATGCACGCGTCGAGACAGCTCCATCATCCGCGAAGCGCGCGAAAGACGATCTCCCTGCGTCTGATCGCGCATGTTTGCAGCCGACGATGTCGGCGGGCATGGCGACACGACCGATCCGGCTGCCTTTCCCGATTACGCCAGCGGCCTTTGCCGCCATCGCCGCGTCGCCCGACCAGACGCTCTATGTCGCCGAGCGCGGCGGCGAGGTCGTCGGCACGTTCCAGACGATGATCACCACATCGCTGACCGGCCGCGGCTCGTCCTCGATGATCATCGAAGCGGTGCAGACGCGCGGCGACATGCGCGGGCAGGGGATTGGTGCGCGCGATGATCGATTTGCCATTGCCGAGGCGAAAGGCCGCGGCATGCGCCTCGTGCAGCTGACCTCGAACGCCAAGCGCAAGGATGCCCATCGTTTCTATGAACGGCTCGGCTTCAAACCCTCGCATCTGGGCTTCAAGATGGCCTTGAAATGACGCTTCGCCTCTCGCGGAATCGCTGGACAATCCGGCATGCCGGCGGCATAAGCGAAGGACTGAATTCTGGATCCCGCTCGACGCTTCGGCGAGGCACAAGGAAAAGACATGATGAAGTTCCTGCTGCACGTTTTCACCTGGTGGAATGGTCAGACGATTGGCACGCGTTTCGCACCTGGCGGTTCGGCAAGCGCGTCGGCGAGGATGAATTCGGCAATGTCTACTACGAAGGCGGCATGTCGTCCTACGGCCTGCCGAAGCGCTGGGTGATCTACAACGGCTATGCCGAAGCTTCCGCCATTCCGCCGGGCTGGCACGGCTGGATGCATCACCGCACCGATGTTCCGCCGACCGAGGAAAACTACGTCGCCAAGGAATGGCAGAAGGCCGCATCGCCCAAATCTTACCGGCACGCCGCAGGCCTACCGCCCGCCGGGTTCGCTCGCCGCTGCCGGCGAACGTCCGCGCGTCACCGGCGACTACGACGCCTGGACGCCGGGCAACTGATACCGCTCGACAAGGCGGGCCGTGTCAGGCCCGGCTTTTGGCCACAATTGACCTTTACCCGCAGGTTTGGCGCGCTGAAGCCGCGGCCTTCGATCTGAAATGCGGTGGAGACGGGTAGATATGAAGCTTTTCACGCGGAATCATGGTCCTGCGTGCTGCCGGGTTGGCCGCTGGCGCTTCGGCTCCTGTTTGCTGCCGCAGACGGCTTCCGCCGCGCGCATCGACAATCCGGTCGCCGTCTTCTCCGGCCTCGACAAGATCACCGGCCGCATCACCACCTTCGACGTCTATATCAACGAAACGGTGCAGTTCGGCGCACTGCAGGTGACGCCGAAAGTCTGCTATTCGCGCGACGAGACGGAAGCGCAGAAGATCGACGGCTTCGTCGAGGTCGACGAGATCACTCTCGACCGCAAGATCCGCCGCATCTTCACCGGCTGGATGTTCGCCGACAGCCCCGGCCTCAACGCCGTCGAACACCCGATCTATGACGTCTGGCTGAAGGACTGCAAGATGCAGTCCGATGTGCCGCCGCCGGACGGCGCGGCGACGGCGAAGTAAGCGGCTCTGGCTCGCTCTTCAAAATTCCAGATGCGGCGATTGCATCGCGGCGGCCAGCATCTCCGCATAATCGTCTTTAGGAACGTCGATGGCGCCGAAGGTCTTCAGATGTTCGGTGGTGAATTGCGTGTCGAGCAGGGTGAAGCCGCTGTCGCGCAGCCGCTCGACCAGATGCACGAGGCAGATCTTCGAGGCGTCGGTGCGGCGCGAAAACATGCTTTCGCCGAAGAAGGCCGAGCCGAGCGAGACGCCGTAGAGGCCGCCGACCAGCTCGTCGCCTTCCCAGGCTTCGACGGAATGGGCATGGCCCATGCGGTGCAGCGTGGAATAGAGCGACCTGATCGTGTGGTTGATCCAGGTGGTCGGCCGGTCGGCGGTCGCCTCGGCGCAGGCCGCGATCACGGCATCGAAATCATAGTCGAAGCGGATATCGAAGGGTTGCTTGCGAATCGTCTTCGCAAGGCTTTTCGAAACGTGGAAATCGATCGAGCGGCAGCATGCCGCGCAGTTCCGGCTCGACCCAGAAGATTTCCGGATCGTCGGCCGATTCGGCCATCGGAAACAGGCCGATGGAATAGGCGCGCAGCAGAATCTCCGGGGTGATGCCTGGGGACTTCCTGCGCGATCCTGTCATTCCCGTTATGCCGGATGGTTGGCCAGATAGTGTTCCAGCCAGTGGATATCGTAGTCGCCGTTGGCGATATCCTGGTTGGTCACCAGATCCTGGAACAGTGGCAAGCGTCGTCTTGATGCCGTCGACGACGAATTCGTCGAGCGCACGGCGCAGGCGCATCATGCATTCGACGCGGGTGCGTCCGTGCACGATCAGCTTGCCGATCAGGCTGTCGTAGTAGGGCGGGATCTTGTAGCCCTGATAGGCGCCGCGAATCGACGCGCACGCCGAGGCCGCCCGGCGCATGGAAATGCGTGATCGTGCCGGGCGAGGGCACGAAGGTGCGCGGATCCTCGGCATTGATGCGGCATTCGATGGCGTGGCCGTCGAAAGTGATCTCGTCCTGCGTCACCGAGAGACCGCCGCCGGAGGCGACGCGGATCTGCTCGTGCACGAGGTCGATGCCGGTGATCGCTTCGGTGATCGGATGCTCGACCTGCAGGCGGGTGTTCATTTCGATGAAAAAGAACTCGCCGTTTTCGTAGAGGAATTCGATCGTGCCGGCGCCGCGATATTTCAGCTTCTTCATGGCGTCGGCGCAGATCTGGCCGATCTTCATGCGCTGCTCGACATTGAGCGCCGGCGAGTTGGCTTCTTCCCAGACCTTCTGGTGGCGGCGCTGCAGCGAGCAGTCGCGTTCGCCGAGATGGATCGGCATTGCCTTCGCCGTCGCCGAAGACCTGGATTTCGATGTGGCGCGGCTTGCCGAGGTACTTTTCCATGTAGACGGCGTCGTTGCCGAAGGCGGCGGCCGCTTCCGTACGGGCGGTCGACCAGGCCTCGATCAGGTCGGCCTCGGTCTTCGCGACCTTCATGCCGCGTCCGCCGCCGCCGGCCGTTGCCTTGATCAGCACCGGGATAGCCGATTTCGCGGCCGCCGTCTTCAGCGCGTCTTCTTCGGTCTTCACTTCGCCGTCCGAGCCGGGAACGACGGGAATGCCGAGTGCCAGCGCGGTTGTCTTGGCGGTGATCTTGTCGCCCATGATGCGGATATGATCGGCCGTCGGCCCGATGAAGGTGATGCCGTGGGCTTCGAGGATGTCGGCGAACTTGGCGTTTTCCGACAGGAAGCCGTAGCCCGGATGCACGGCATCGGCGCCGGTGATCTCGCAGGCGGCGACGATCTGATGGATGTTCAGATAGCTTTCGCGCGAGGGCGGCGGGCCGATGCAGACGCTCTCGTCGGCAAGGCGCACATGCATCGCGTCGGCGTCGGCGGTGGAGTGAACCGCGACGCACGGCGATGCCGAGTTCCTTGCAGGCGCGCAGCACGCGAAGGGCGATTTCGCCGCGATTGGCGATGAGGATCTTGGAAATCATGATGCCCGGCCTATTCGATGACGACGAGCGCTTCGCCGTACTCGACGGGCTGCGCCGTCCTCGACGAGGATTTCGGTGACCTTGCCGGACTTGGGCGACGGGATCTGGTTCATCGTCTTCATCGCTTCGATGATGAGAATCGTCTGGCCTTCCTTGACGGTCGCGCCGACTTCGACGAACGGGCGGGCGCCCGGAGCCGGCGACATGTAGACGGTGCCGACCATCGGTGCGGTGATGGCGTTTGCCGGGTTGCGCGCTGCTGCTGCCGGAGCCGCGGCAGACTGCGGTGCGGCTGCGGATGAAGCGGCTGCTGCATGGCCGGCGCGGCAATCGGCGCCTGGACATATTGCGGCGTGCCGGCGCGCGAAACGCGGATGCGCAGGTCGTCCTGCTCGACTTCGATTTCCGTCAGATCCGTTTCGTTGAGGATATTGGCGAGATCGCGGATCAGCGCCTGATCGATGCCGGGTTTCTTCTCAGCCATGAGTGTGCCTCTGTCTTCTTCTTATGCCGTGAGGTTCTTCAGCGCATGGAGCGCCAGAATGTAGCTGTGGGGGCCAAAGCCGCAGATCACGCCTTTTGCAGCCGGGGCGATCATCGATTTGTGGCGGAATTCCTCGCGAGCATGGACATTGGAGAGATGGAGCTCGACGACCGGAATGGAAATGGCGCGGATTGCATCGTGCAGCGCGATCGACGTGTGCGTATAGGCGCCGGCATTGATCGCGATGCCCTGCCGCCTTGTCGTCTGCCTCGTGGAACCAGTCGACGAGGACGCCTTCGTGATTGCTCTGGCGGAAATCGATCTCGAAGCCGAGTTCATGGCCAGCCGCCTTGCAATCGCCTCGATGTCCTTGAGCGTCTTGCCACCATAGATGCCGGGCTCTCGTTTGCCGAGCATGTTGAGGTTGGGGCCGTTCAGGACGAAAATAGTCTGTGTCATCGAATGTTCCGTAAAATCACGAGGGCCACCTATAGACTCCCCGATGCCTTAAAGAAAGCCCCTTGGGGAGGCCGGCCGATCGTGCTATTTGTCCACATGGCTGAAACACTTGGATTTTGGCGAATTGATGGGCGTGCCTCAGCAGATCGTCTTGCCGCAGGCGCGCATGTTCTTGACCTTGGCTTCAAGGTCGTCGAAACCGACCGCGCCCTGCACCGCTCGTTGCCGACCACGTAGGACGGCGTGCCGGTGATGCCGAGCTGTTGGCGAGCGTGTAGGCTTCCCTGACGGAGCGTCGTCCGGGCTTTTCTTCCATCTTCCTGCGCAGATCTGCTTCTCGCTGACGCCGAGCGATGTGGCGACTGCGATGGCGCTGTTCCTCGTTGGCGCGGTCCTCGCTGCCGAGCAGAGCGACGTGGAAATCGCCGTACTTTTCCGGCGCGAGCTTGCGGAAGGCGTCCGCAACCTTGTGAGCGGCCATCGAATCCGGTCCGAGGATCGGGAATTCCTTCAGCACGAAACGGACGTTCTTGTCCTTTTCGAGCATGGCCTCCATGTCGGAAAGGGCGTGACGGCAATAGCCGCAATTGTAGTCGAAGAACTCGACGATGGTGACGTCGCCCTTCGGATTGCCGAGCGTCATGTCGTATGTCGACGTCGAAGATCGTCCTTTTCGTTGTCGGTGATCGCCTGGTTGGCCTTCGCTGGAGCGGGCTCGTCCTGCTGCTTCTTCTTCAGCGCCTCCTGCACGTCGAGCATGATCTCCGGATTGTGCGATCAGGTATTCCTTGATGAACTCGCCGATTTCCTGCTTCTGCTGCGTCATCGAGCGCGTAGCTGCCGGAGAGGGCAGGGCGACGCTCGCCGCGAGCGCAAGCGGCGGTGATGGTTTTCGGCGAAGAAGGCCATGTTGATCCTCGTCTGTCGGTCGATGTGCTGCAGTCTGTCGTTCGAGTGCTACTAGCGCCGCGTTAACAGGCTTGTTGAAGCCCGACAGAATCACGTTACGGCGCATAGGCTGACGCGTCGCTCAAACGGAACTTTAAATCGCAGAATGCGACGCTCGCGGGATTGTGATGAGCTCATTATATGCGGCAATTGTCTGGCCGTCAAGAAACATCCGAGGATATGCAGCCTTGTTTTCCATATCGAAACGCAGTGAAGTCGAACCCTTCCACGCCATGGACGTCCTGGCCGAGGCGACCAGAAGCGCCGCGAGGCCGGTCATCCGGTCATCTCGATGGCCGTCGGCCAGCCTAGCCATCCGGCACCGCAGGCAGCGCTCGAGGCGGCACGCGCGGCGCTCGGTCGACGGCCGGATCGGCTATACCGATGCGCTCGGCACCGTCGCGGCTGAGAATCGCGATCGCCTGGCACTACCGCGACCGCGCATGGCGCTCGATATCGACCCGCAGCGCGATCGCCATCACCACCGGCTCGTCGGCCGGCTTCAATCTGGCGTTTCTGTCGCTGTTCGATGCCGGCGATGCCGTGGCGATCGCCCGGCCGGGCTATCCGGCCTATCGCAATATTCTCGGCGCGCTCGGCCTGAAGATCGTCGAAGTGCCGGTGACGGCCGAGACGCATTTCACGCTGACGCCGGAAAGCCTGGAGGCCGCGCAGCAGGAAAGCGGCGTGAGACTGAACGGCGTTCTGCTTGCAAGCCCGGCCAATCCGACCGGCACGGTGACGGGCAGGGCAGGGCTGAAGGCGCTCGCCGATTATTGTGACGCCAATTCGATCGCCTTCATCTCCGACGAAATCTATCACGGCCTGACATTCGCCGGCGAGGAGACGAGCGCGCTGGAACTGACCGACGAGGCGATCGTCATCAATTCCTTCTCGAAATATTATTGCATGACCGGCTGGCGCATCGGCTGGATGGTGCTGCCGGAGCGGCTGGTCCGGCCTATCGAACGCATCGCGCAGAGCCTCTACATCTCGCCGCCGGAACTTTCCCAGATCGCCGCGACGGCCGCGCTCGGCGCTGCGGCGGAACTCGATGTCTACAAGGCGAGCTATGCCGACAACCGCGATTTCCTGATGAGGCGCCTGCCCGAGATCGGGCTTTCGATCGCTTCGCCGATGGACGGCGCCTTCTATGCCTATGTCGATGTCAGCGCTTCACCAACGACAGCATGGACTTCGCCAAGCGCATGCTGGCGGAAATCAATGTGGCCGCGACGCCGGGACTCGATTTCGATCCGCTCGAAGGCCATCGGACGATGCGCATTGTCCTATGCGGGGGCCGAGGCCGAGATCGTCGAGGCGATGGATCGCATGGCCGGCTGGCTGAAATAGAGCCTGATTTCCAAGACTTATTGGAGATTTCGAAAGCATTTTCGGAAGTTCTTGACGTCAAAATATCCGGAATCATGGCTTTTCGTTCACGCGATGGATGTCACCCGTGCTTTGCTCCCTGCATTTCAACTCGGACGGGGCGCTGGAAATTGCCGCGTTGAGTAGAAGTATATGGCGCTTCCCAGCGCCCCGTTCGGCGGTTTTTATCCGCAACTCCGGTCTCTCTGCTCGGATACCGGCGCCTTGTTGGGGCGCAAGGCCAGGGGCGGGAGCGGATGCTCTTGTCCCTTGGCTTGCGGAAGGCGCGGTGTTGAAGCCGCGCCAGCCGCCGGTCCGTCTCCGTGCCTCACAGGCACGCCCGAAATCACCCGGCCTGGCATTGCTGCCCAGACCGCCGTCCCGGAGGGAGACCATTTTCTGCGGACCCCGGAGGCGGGAGCTTACGTCGTTCTCCTGCAGCCGGCGCCGGTCCCGTCTCGCCGCGACGCCTCGCGGTGTATCCGTGACGGAACGGCACGCAGTATTGCACAGGGTCTGGACGGTGATGATGAAACGGCGGTGCGGCGATTGATTTTGCTGGGTTTTCGGCGTTTGACATGCGCAGGATAGCCCCATCCACGCCCTCACTCCCGTGCTTGTCACAGGAATCCTGCCACGGCGCGTCGGCGCCGTGAATGGCTGTCTTGCAAAAATGAGTCTTCCGCGTCCAAGGACTCGGGGCGCGCACTGAATTCCTGTGACAGGCACAGGAATGAGTGAGGGTAGGTCTCGGGATGGAAATCTAAAGCCAGTTGACTTTGGCTGGAGAACCGCACTCTGTTCGGCGTATCGGACGGAGGACAAGCGAATGTCTGGCGAAACCAACCTCAACCGGCTTCTGGCGTCGATGCAGCCGAGGCTGCAGGACGCGACCTACGTCTTTGCGACTGTGCCGGCCGCGGCTGAACTTCCGGCCGGGCTTGGGGCCGTGATGACGTTTCGCGAAGCGGAGGGTCATCACCGTGATCGTCGAGGAGAGTGAGGCCCTTCGCGCCGGGCTGGCCGGAACATTCCGCTCGCGGATGATAACGCTGGAAATCCACTCTTCGCTGGATGCGGTGGGCTTCCTCGCGGCAATTACCGCCCGTCTGGCGGAAGCCGGAATGGGCGTGAACCCCGTCTCCGCCTTCTATCACGATCATCTCTTCGTGCCTGCGGATCGCGCAGCTGAAGCCATGCAGGTCCTTCAGCGGTTGTCGCATGAGGCAGAGCAGGGTGGGAGCCCCCTCACCAACAAAATCTAAGCCTTGGCCGATGGCCAAGGGCAAGATTTCGTATCTAAACAAAAATCCGGCCGCGTCGCCGCGGCCGGATTGTTCATGTTGATCGTCTGAGATCAGGCGTCTCAGAAGAAGCCGCGGCGTTGCCACCAGCCGGCTTTCTTCGGCTTGCCGTCAGTGTCGCCCTCGGCCGTTCTCGATGCGCGGTCGATTTCACCGTCGGGGCAGCGGAGGAGGAGATGTTCGATTCGCGGTTGGCGCGGACCGGCTTTGCCTCTTCCTCGTGCCGGTGTTGTCGAGATCGGCGGAGGCTTCGACGGTCTTCCGGCTTCCAGCCTGCGGCGACACGGTGGCTCTGCCTCTACGACCGGCTCCTCGACCGGCGAGGCGGCAGCCTTGCGGCGGCCGCGGCCGCTGGCGGGCTTCGCGTCTTCCGCGACGACAGGCGCCGGCTTCGACGGCTGCCATCGCGGACTGGCCTTCGCCGGCTTCTTCGGCAACAGCCTCGACAATTTCGGCCTGCGTCTCAGCTTCGACGCCATCGCTCGATACTCGTCGCCGGCGGTTGTCATCGCCGGCTTCGGCAGCCTTCGGTGCAGCTCGCCATCTTCCGCGCGATTGCGGCGGCCGCCACGCTTGCCGCGGCGGCGGCGCTTGCGGTTCTGGCGATCTCCTCGCTCATCGGCGCGTGCTCGGCAGTGGCTACGGCGTCATCATCGCCTTCGCTGCCCTCGTCGTCGCCTTCATCCTCGTCGCCGGCTTCGCCGGAAACGTGTCCTGGCCGGAAACCTGCTCGCCGGCGCCGTTGCGGCCACGGCGGCGGCGGCGGCGCTTGCGCTTGCGGTTGCCTTCGTCATCGCCTTCGGCGCGCTGCTGCGGCGCGCGTTCGGCGCGCGCCGGCTTTTCCTCGAGCTCCTCGTCTTCGTCCTCATCCATCTCGATGACGATATCGTCGTCGTCATCTTCCGGGATGGCTGCGAAGTTGAAGAGCTGTCTCGATCTTGACCGGGTTTTCGACGGCTTCGCCGCGATCGATCGCGAAATGCTGCGCGCCGACGTGCGCGTCGGCATCGATGATGATCGGAACGCCGAAACGGCTCTTCATAATCGACGATCGTGCCGGCGCTTGTGGTTGAGCAGATAGAGCGCGATATCCGGCGTGGTGCGCACGGTGATGTTGTGCGTCGTGTTCTTCAGCAGGTATTCCTCGATGCCGCGCAGGACATGCAGCGCGACGGAGGACTGCGAGCGCACATGGCCGGTGCCGCCGCAATGCGAGCAGACCTGCATCGTCGATTCGAGAACCGAAGCGCGGATGCGCTGGCGCGACATTTCGAGCAGGCCGAAATGCGAGATGCGGCCGACCTGGATGCGGGCGCGGTCGTTCTTCAGGTGATTCCTTCAGCCGCTTCTCGACGGCGCGGTTGTTGCGCTTTTCTTCCATGTCGATGAAGTCGATGACGACGAGGCCGGCAAGGTCGCGCAGGCGAAGCTGGCGGGCGACTTCTTCGGCGGCTTCGAGGTTCGTCTGGAGCGCGGTGTCCTCGATCGAATGTTCGCGGGTCGAACGGCCGGAGTTGACGTCGATCGCGACCAGCGCTTCGGTCTGGTTGATGATGATGTAGCCGCCGGACTTCAGCGTCACCTGCGGCTGCAGCATGCGGTCGAGCTGGGCCTCGATGCCGGAGCGCGAGAAGATCGGGTGGATGTCGCGATAGGGCTGAACCACCTTGGCGTGGCTCGGCATCAGCATCTTCATGAAGTCTTTGGCTTCACGATAGCCTTCCTCGCCGGCAACGATGATCTCGCTGATATCCTTGTTGTAAAGGTCGCGGATCGAGCGCTTGATCAGGCGGCCTTCCTCATAGACGAGGCAGGGGGCGGTCGAGGACAGCGTCAGCGTGCGGACGTTTTCCCACAGGCGCATCAGATATTCGAAGTCGCGCTTGACCTCGACCTTGGTGCGGTTGGCACCGGCGGTGCGCAGGATGACGCCCATGCCCTGCGGCACTTCGAGCATCGCGGGCGATTTCCTTCAGACGCTTGCGGTCCGGCAGGATTGGTGATCTTGCGGGAAATGCCGCCGCCGCGCGCCGTGTTCGGCATCAGAACCGAATAGCGGCCGGCGAGCGACAGATAGGTGGTGAGTGCTGCACCCTTGTTGCCGCGTTCTTCCTTGGCGACCTGCACGAGCAGGATCTGGCGGCGCTTGATGACTTCCTGGATGCGGTACTGCTTGCGCGGCTTGCGCTGCACGCGGTCCGGAACTTCTTCCATCGCGTCTTCGGCGCCGACGGATTCGATGACTTCCTTTTCTTCGTGGTGATCGTCGTCGTCATCGTCGTCATCGTTGCGGCGGCGGCCGCATCGACGTCTTCGGAGATGCTGTCGGTATCGACCATTGCGGCCATTTCGCCGGCCGGACCTTCGTCCTCGTTGTCGGCGATCGAAGCGTCAGCGGCTTCCGTCGCTGGGATCGGCATCTTCGGCGCGTGGTCTCGGCGGCTGCCTTCTTGCGGCTGCGGCGCGGCTTGGCCTTCTTGGCTTCGGCGCTTCTTCCGTCGGCCTCGGCGGCGGCTGCCACCGGCCTCGACTGCCGCGGCCTCGGTTCCGCTGCGGCAGCGGCGTCTTCCGGCTCGTCTGGCACGATGCCGATATCCGGCTGATCCTGCGTCGACGGGTCGACGATCGGTGCCGGTCTCGACATGCTCGACATCGTCGTCGCGGCGCTGCTCCTCGGCTTCGGCCCGCAGCAGGGCCTGCCGGTCGGCGAGCGGGATCTGGTAATAGTCGGGATGGATTTCGGCGAAGGCCAGGAAGCCGTGGCGATTGCCGCCGTAATCGACGAAAGCGGCCTGCAGCGAGGGCTCGACGCTCGTTACTTTTGCGAGATAGATATTGCCGCGGATCTGCTTCTTGTGTTGCGGATTCGAAGTCGAATTCTTCTATGCGGTTTCCGCGAACGACAACGACGCGCGTCTCTTCAGCGTGAGACGCGTCGATAAGCATTTTGTCTGCCATGTAAGTTGTGCTCCTCGGCGCAGCCGGAGACGCGCAGTCCCGACTGCGTCGGAGGAGATGAGTGCGGTCTCAGCGTGGCTGCGCCGGATGTGAAAGTCCCGCTTGATGTCGGGTGGACGGCAGCAGCCAGACGGCAGCCGGAACCATCTCGTTCCGGGGCCTGTTTACTTCGGATAAAACCTGCTGCGACAACCATCAATGACCAAGCGAGATCGACAATACGTAAGACCCCTTGGGGTCCGATGAGTTTGCTCCGTCAGAGCGTTTGGTGGCTATCCACCGATGAAGTTTCCGGCATACGCCGGAAAATTCAGGATCCATGTACCTGGGAGATGAAGCGCGTGAGACGGCGGACGATTGCCGGTTGTGGCGCCAGGTCCTCATGCTGGGCTGGCAGCCTTTGCGGCGACTCTATCCCGTCAACACTTCTACCCTGTAAATCGTTGTATGGTTTCTCTGTCACAATAGCAAGGGAAAAGCCAAATGTGCCATAATATTGATGGATTTCGTAACGCATACGACAATGCGGGATCAGCCGATCTGATTTCGGCGGGCGGCCAGCAGACGCTATGGACGTCAATCGGCCGCGCGGGTCAATCGCGAATGACAGATAGGGTGTGGCGGTCGATTGTTTAAGAGGGTGCGGATCGCGGCGATAATGGCGCATCCGGCAATTGCGGCGCAAGATGCGGATTTTGTACGCGGTCGCGTGCGGCGGTTTCGCTCCTGGCCGCCTATCGCGGTTGCCGCCAGCCCGGGCAGGCCGAGCCGCTGCTTGCCTATGGCGCGCGCATCGTCGGCGACGACGCCCGCACCCGCGTCGTCATCGATTTCGATCGCAAGCCGAGTTTTTCCGTCCACTACATCGCCAATCCGGAGCGCATCATCGTCGATCTGCCGGCGACCGCGTTCGGTTTGCAGGCCGAAGGATCTCGCAGGCGAGGGGCCTGTTTCAAGGAAATCCGCTACGGCACGATGGACGAGGGCAGCGCCCGCATCGTGCTGACGGCGAACAAGCCGGTGAAGCTGGCGCTCGCCGAGGTGCAGGCCGACGAGGACGGCAAGGGCCATCGCCTCGTGCTCGATGCCGAGATGATCGACAAGGAGGCACTTCGCCGACACTGGTCGAAGGCGCAGACCTGGAGCGATCCGGCAGTGCCGGCCGCAGACGACGAGCGCGATTCCGGCGCCGGATGCTGCCGAGCCGCGGCGATTTCGTCATCGCCGTCGACGCCGGCCATGGCGGCATCGATACCGGCGCGATCGGCGTCGAGACCAAGACGGAGGAAAAGCAGGTCACGCTCGCCTTCGCCAAGGCACTGGCCGACCGGCTCAACCAGGAGACCGGGCATCAAGGCGTTCCTGACGCGCGAGCGAGGACGAATTCCTGTCGCTTGCCGAGCGCGTGCAGATCGCCCGCCAGAACCATGCCGGCCTCTTCATCTCCCTGCATGCCGATACGCTGAAGCAGAACGACATCCGCGGCGCGACCGTCTACACCATCTCCGACAAGGCATCCGACAAGCTGGCCGCCGACCTTGCCGAGCGCGAAAACCTCTCGGACGAGATCGCCGGCAAGGAGACTGTCGACCGAACCGCCGGAGGTCGCCGATATCCTGCTCGACCTGACGCGCCGCGAGACGCAGGCCTTCTCGATCTCGCTGGCCGAAAGCGTGCTCGGCTCGTTCAAGGAGCAGATCAGCACTGATCAACAATCCGCACCGCCATGCCGGCTTCCGCGTGCTGCAGGCGCCCGACGTGCCCTCGATCCTGCTCGAACTCGGGTTTCTGTCGAACAAGGAGGACGAGAAGCTGCTGCTCGATCGAGACTGGCGCAAGAAGGTGGCCGAGCTGTTGACCGATGCCGTAAAGCGCTATCGCGCGTCGCGGTCGTCGCGAACGGCGGCTGACGGCGCCGTGACTAAGATGTGATTTGTGTCGGAGCGTAACAGCGATACGTTGCAAGGGGATGGGAGTTGAATGCACGGCGAGCCCTATTTTGCTCACATTCCGGTCGCTTACTCGCCGCTATGTTTCTGCAGACTGCGGGGCGGAATTGGCTTGTGGCGATGCCGCTCATGGAGTAAGCCCGCGCAACGTGCAAAATGCCTTGGTCCATGCGAATAGTTACCGCCTGCGCCGATTGAAGATTCGAAGATACCGGTAGCTGGCTGATGATCAGACTGATTGGATATTTCTTCGGCATTGGCTGCGTTCTGGTGCTCGGCGTGGCAGCCGTCGTTGCCGTCTATCTGGCCACGTGACGAAGGATCTCCCCGATTACGAGGTTCTGAACAGCTACGCGCCGCCGGTAACGACCCGCGTTCACGCCGGCAACGGCGCGCTGATGGCCGAATATGCCAAGGAGACGCCGCCTCTTCCTGCCGATCCAGGCTATTCCGGATCGCGTCAAGGCGGCGTTCCTCTCGGCCGAAGACAAGAATTTCTATCAGCATCCGGGCGTCGATCTCACCGGTCTTGCGCGCGCCATCGTCGTCAACCTGCAGAATTTCGGCTCCGGCCGCCGCCCGGTCGGTGCCTCGACGATCACGCAGCAGGTCGCCAAGAACTTCCTGCTCTCGTCGCGACCAGACGATCGACCGCAAGGTCAAGGAAGCGATCCTGTCCTTCCGCATCGAGCAGGCCTACAGCAAGGACAACATCCTCGAGCTCTATCTCAACGAGATCTTCTTCGGCCTGAACTCCTACGGCATCGCCGGCGCGGCACTCACCTATTTCGACAAGTCGGTGACCGAACTGACCATTGCCGAAACCGCCTATCTGGCCTCGCTGCCGAAGGGTCCGGCGAACTATCATCCGTTCCGCCATCCGGAGGCAGCGCTCGAGCGCCGCAACTGGGTCATCGACCGCATGGTCGAGAACGGCTACGTCACCAAGAGCGACGGCGAGGAAGCCAAGAAGCAGCCGCTCGGCGTCACCGTTCGCAGCGCGGCCGCTCGCATCTTTCGCTTCGGATTATTTCGCCGAAGAAGTTCGCCGCCAGATCATCCAGCAGTATGGCGACAAGGCGCTCTACGAAGGCGGTCTGTCGGTTCGCACCTCGCTCGATCCGCAGACTGCAGGTCGACGCGCGCAAGGCGCTGCAGGACGGACTGGTCGACCTATGACGAACGTCGCGGCTTCCATGGTCGCGCTGAAGACGATCGAGATCGGCGGCGATTGGGGCGAGGCGCTCGCGCGAAGTTCCGGCGCTCTCCGACGTGCCGGAATGGAAGCTCGCCGTCGTGCTCGCCGTCTCGACGAAACGGCGTCGATATCGGTCTCCAGCCGGACAAGGATGGAGCCGGCAAGGTCGCCGCCGAGCGCGAGCGCGGGCACGATCGCCGCGAAGAACATGCAATGGGCCTATCGCTCCTCGACCGGCGACCGCAAGACCGCGAAGTCGCCGGAAGGCGTCGTTCGGCCCGGCGATGTCGTCTATGTCGAGCGGCGGGCGGCGAAAGCCGACGTCCTACCGTCTGCGCCAGCCGCCGAAGGTGCAGGGCGGCCTCGTCGCCATGGACCCGCAAGACCGGCCGCGTTCTCGCCATGGTCGGCGGCTTCTCCTACGGCCAGTCCGAATTCAACCGCGCGACGCAGGCGATGCGCCAGCCGGGATCGTCCTTCAAGCCGTTCGTCTACGCGGCGGCGCTGGACAACGGCTATACGCCGGCGTCCGTCATCATCGACGCGCCGTTCGAGATCGTCAGACCGGCGGCCAGGTCTGGCGCCGGAAAACTATGGCGGCGGGTCGGCGGCGCCATCGACGCTGCGCCTCGGCATCGAGAAGTCGCGCAACCTGATGACGGTGCGCCTTGCCAACGACATCGGCATGAACGTCGTTGCCGAATATGCCGAGCGCTTCGGCATCTACGACAAGATGCTGCCGGTGCTCGCCATGTCGCTCGGCTCCGGCGAAACGACGGTGCTGCGCATGGTGTCGGCCTATTCGGTGATCGCCAATGGCGGCAAGCAGATCAAGCCGTCGATGATCGACCGTATCCAGGACCGCTACGGCAAGACGATCTTCCGCCACGAGGAGCGCATCTGCGACGACTGCAATGCCGGCGATTGGCAGAACCAGGAAGAGCCGGTTCTCACCGACAACCGCGAGCAGGTGCTCGATCCGATGACCGCCTACCAGATCACCTCGATGATGGAAGGCGTGATCCCGCGCGGTACGGCCGCCGGCAAGATCGAGCTCGGCGGCCGCGACGTTGCCGGCAAGACCGGCACGACCAACGACGAAAAGGACGCCTGGTTCGTCGGCTACACGCCGGACCTGGTCGCCGGCCTCTATATCGGCTTCGACACGCCGGCACCGCTCGGTCGCGGCGGGACGGGTGGCGGTCTCTGCGGCTCCGATCTTCAACGAATTCATGCAGGTCGCCGTCAAGGACATGCCGGAATCGAAGTTCGTCATTCCGGCAGGGCATGAACCTCATCCCGGTCAACCGCAAGACCGGCATGGCGGCCGCCGAAGGCGATCCGAACACGATCATCGAGGCCTTCAAGCCCGGCACCGGCCCGGCCGACAGCTTCTCGGTCATCGGCATGGACAGCACCATGGCGCCGGAGGAAATCCTGAAGACCTCGCCGCAGGCAAACCAGGCCGTCAGTCCGGCGCCGGCGGCCTGTTCTAACGCTATCCCTCGACCTGTTGCGGCGGCCTGCCGGTCTTTACATCCGCGGCCGGCGTCGCTATTCACGGGCACAGCTCAAGACCGAACGCAAAGAAGCAGGACAATGCGAGCGGAAATCGAGAACGTAGTCGATGAAATCAAGCAGGCCATAAGCCTGCTGAGGAGGCATCTTTGACTGGGACCAGGCGATAAGACGGCTGGACTGGTTGAACAACAAGGCAGAGGATCCGAACCTCTGGAACGATGCCGCCGAAGCGCAGAAGCTGATGCGCGAGCGCCAGCAGCTCGATGACGGCATCAACGGCGTGAGCGCTCGAGCAGCAGCTGAACGACAATATCGAGCTCATCGAGACTCGGCGAGGAAGAGGGCGACGAGGACATCGTCAAGGAAGCCGAAGACGCGCTGAAGGCCTGAAGACCGAGGCCGCGCGCCGCCAGGTGGAAGCGATGCTCTCCGGCGAGGCCGACGGCAACGACACCTATCTCGAAGTGCATTCCGGCGCCGGCGGCACCGAAAGCCAGGACTGGGCGAACATGCTGCTTGCGCATGTACACCCGCTGGGCCGAACGCCAGCGCTTCAAGGTCGAACTTCTGGAAGTCCATGACGGCGAAGAAGCGGGCATCAAGTCCGCGACGCTCCTCGTCAAGGGCCACAATGCCTATGGCTGGCTGAAGACCGAATCGGGCGTTCACCGCCTCGTGCGCATTTCGCCCTACGACAGCAACGCGCGCCGCCACACGTCGTTCTCGTCGATCTGGGTCTATCCGGTCGTCGACGATTCGATCCAGATCGACATCAACGAGAGCGATTGCCGCATCGACACCTACCGCTCGTCCGGTGCCGGCGGTCAGCACGTCAACACCACCGACTCGGCCGTGCGCATCACGCATATGCCGTCCGGCATCGTCGTGCAGTGCCAGCAGGAACGTTCGCAGCACAAGAACAGCGCCAAGGCCTGGGACATGCTGCGCGCCCGTCTCTACGAAGCGGAACTGAAGAAGCGCGAAGACGCGGCCAACGCCGAAGCGGCCTCGAAGACCGACATCGGCTGGGGCCACCAGATCCGCTCCTACGTGCTGCAGCCCTACCAGCTGGTCAAGGACCTGCGCACCGGCGTCGCGAGCACCGCGCCGGACGACGTGCTCGACGGCGAGCTCAACGAGTTCATGGAAGCAGCACTTGCCCACCGCATCAGCGGCAGCCGGATGCCGTGGTCGACGACATCGACTGAGTTCTTGAGTAGAGATTGAATGAAAAAGCCCCGGAAACGGGGCTTTTCGTTTAGAAAGCTTTCGGCAGACCGGCCTGTTTCAATGTTTCGTTCGCCGTATGTCTGGATTTGACCCCGTGATCGACCACAAAATGGCGTTGCGATACCGGGCTATACCAAATTTCGTGATCGCCTTTTCCGGGCCGGACATATCGGCAGCCTGCCTTGAGCAGCAAGTCTTTCAGTTCGCGAATATAGCCGCCCATCACATTAGAACGACGGATTGGGAATCTTGGTCACGTGCTCGGCCATGATGTGGACCGGGATTTCAGGCAGATCAGACGCAATGCCGTTCAGTTCGATCAGATCGGAAATTGCGGCGAGCGCCTTTTTCTCGAAGCAACTCCAGCGTTTCGGCCTCTACAGCCAGTCCCGCTACATCGCTGCTCGTCGCGACCCAGACACTCGCGTCCTCATCCCACGCCGCGCGGACGATGATTGACAATTGCTTCATGTTCTTTCGGCCGCGACTTCAGACATATGCATAACGCATATCATCTGGTTGCTGCGAAGGGAAATTTCATGCGCTTTGACCACTTCAGTTCGTCGCCTTCTCGACCTTGATCTCGCCGAACTCGTCGATCAGCACGGTCCAGCCCTCGGATTCGCCATCCGGATCGATCTTCAGATAGACGGTGGCGAAGAGCCCGGGCTGCTCGATGATGCCTGTGGAGGTTTCCGGGCGGATGTCGGTGACATAGGGCCTGAGTCGCGTGAACTCGTTCAGCTCGACGCTGGAGACGATTTCCGGCCCGCTGTCGGTCTGCGCGATCTGCTGCAGATAGACTTTCGACGTCCTGTCCGGCTGGCGGACGGCAAAGAGCTTGTAGTAGCCGTGGCGCGGTTCCGGCCCCGGCGTTGCCGGATCGGCGGCGGCACCAGGCGCGCGCTCGATGGCGATGTCCGCGCGGCTTTCCACCCAATAGCCGGTGCTGGTTGCGAAGATCACGGCGGGTGGAAGGATCGCGTCCGGCCGGGGTGAGGGCCTTCGCAAGATCCGCCGAAGCGGTGACAAGCGTTGCGGTGAGAAGAGCCGTTCGAAGCCTCATTGCTTCAGTCCTCGAACTGTTCGGCAAGGATGCGATCGGACCACGAGCGGTCGGGATCGGAAAGGATCCGCGCCGTCATATGCTCCGACTGTGCGATGCGCACGTGCAGCACGGACTTGACCTCCGCGTTGTCGGCCACCGCATTCACGGGACGTTTTTCGGCTTCGCGAATATGGATGTCGACCGTTACCTTGTTCGGCAGCAGTGCGCCGCGCCAGCGCCGCGGGCGGAAGGCGCTGACCGGCGTCATCGCGAGCAGGGGCGCTTCCAGCGGTATGATGGGCCCGTGGGCCGAAAGATTATAGGCCGTGGAGCCCGCAGGCGTTGCCACCATCAGGCCATCGCAGATCAACTCCTCGAGCCGCACATGCCCGTCGACTTCGACGCGCAGCTTGGCGGCCTGATAGGACTGGCGGAAGAGCGAGACCTCGTTGATGGCGAGCGCCGTGGAGTTGGTGCCGTCGGCATTGGCCGTCGTCATCTGCAGGGGATGAAAGGCATTTTCGACGGCCGCGCAAATGCGCTCATGCAGTTTCTCTGTGCGATAGTCGTTCATCAGGAAGCCGACGGAGCCGCGGTTCATGCCGTAGACAAGCTTTCCGGAATTCATCGTGCTGTGCAGCGTCTGCAGCATGAACCCATCGCCCCCGAGCGCGACGATGACATCGGCCTCGTCGGCAGGCGTATCCCCGTAGATGCGAATCAGTTCCTCCCGTGCGGCAAGCGCCTCCGTTGCCGGGGAGGCGAGAAAACAAAGCGTCTGAAATGAACGGCCCATGCAATGCCCTTTATGATTCTTCTCTAGCTAAAGGATAAAGGGCTTGTGCGACAAGGGGTTTCGCGCGGTTCAGCCGCCCGAGGGTATGGCGCCTGCTACTGCTGTTCTTTCGTGCCGGGCGCTGCGTCGCGCTCATCCTGGTCCTCGAGGTCGGTGTCCACCAGGTAGACGTCGCTGTGAAGACGCGCCGCTTCCTTTATCGCGGCTGGATTTGTTGGCTCATCGGGATCGATTTCTCCGGAACGAGCGGCTACATCCCCAAGACGGCCCGTGCTGGAGGCCAGCCCGCGTGCCGCCTGCGATTTGGCCTCCTCGCGGCGTTCCGCAGCGGCCGACGTATCCGAGCAGCGTGCGTCATCCGTGCCGGAATCGAATCTGCTGTCCTGACCTTGCATATCGCTCTCCCATTTAGGTTGGTCGATGGCGTGGGGCGATGGGGTGCAATTTTAAAGCCGCGCGAAAGAGGCCTTCAGGCTCGCCGCCGGGACGAACTGGCGTAACGATTCGACGCGCGTTCGATGCTGTCGAGGGTATTCATGAGATCGACCATGTCGCAGGCTTCCGCCCACTGCATTCCGCAGATAGGCACCCCATCCAAGTCGGCAGGCTGCATTGTCATGCCGTCAACGACAAGCCAGCGGTCGTCGGCCTCATGCCTGAGATTGTACCGTCGCATCACCTTGCTCCAGCGACAACTGTACCATGTTTTTACATACTGGCGTGAGCGCAAACGGGCGTCGGCAAGCAACGAATGATTAAATCGGCCAGGTCAATGAACGGACGGGTCGTCATCATCCAGAAGCGACCGTATGCCGTCGCGTGCGACTGTCGCAAGGAATTCGTCGAAGGCTTCGCGGTCGGTCGCAAACGGCTCGTCCCAGCGGATCAAGTCTTCGTCTTGCGTGACGACTTCCATCGTCCAGTCTTCGTTGGAGCCTGCGGTGCGGAAGATATCGACAAGCACGGTTACTCCGTCTTCGGAGAATTCACCGGCCAGCTCTGAATGTTCGAGTTTCGAGTTCTTGGACATTCGCGCACAATCCATAACTGCCGTTGCGGTCACAATGAGAGATCACCTTCCCGTGCACACCGCATGCTGTCAAGGAAGCAACAGTTCATACAGTACAGCGCCGCCAACGGTGGTCCTCAAGACGGGCCGTCGCTCGCCGCGATGCACCACGCGTCCCGGCGAACTGGTGATGCCGGCAGAACTGCTCGCTCCGACAATACCAGCGGTGGGGGGGACTAAACCAAAGGAGCAAATGAGCATGCCTAATATTAAGAAAGGCTTCCTGAAGGATGATGGACCGAGATAGCTCTTGGGACTAGCCTCGAAGATGCCAAACTGAAGGGCAAGTGCGAAGGAAGCACAGCATGACATACGCACCAGAGCAGAACGATCCAGCCATCGAAGAACTGATGAAGGATGCCATAACCTCTTACATGCTGGACAGTTTCGACATCGAGGACCGGCTGAAGGCAGCCGTCAAGAAGATCGCAGTGGAATTGCTCGCGGAGGAACTGGCTGCACTGAGGGGGAAGGCTGCGAAGGCAAAGGTGTCAGACCTCCAGGTCGGGGAAGCATTGGCGGCGGCTTGAACCGCAAAATCACCAAAGAGTGCCTCGAACGCCGTTTGGCTGATCGCGAGGTCTAGAAGCCCACCATGAACACCGCGGCCCAGAACAGGGCGGAAAGCTCTGCCGCTACCATAAAGCCAATCGCGGTCTCGCTCATGATCTCCTCCTTAACGACAACCTCCATTGCCTTGAGAAACTATAGGGCATGGATGAAGGTTCCGCTACCCACTATATGTAGCGGTCGATCGAGCATTCGAAGCCATACTGGATCACGGGTAGGAGATCGAGTTTTTAAATGGCGCGCCTGCCTTGGCTCACGTAAGCAGCGAGTACATCAGAACGCCGACGGAGCCCCAGAAGACAACCAGCACAAGCGATATCGCCAAAACGAAGATCTTCGTCATAGCAAAAACTCCAAAACCTTTACTCAGCCGACACAAAAACTAATGCAGGGTGCCGAAGGTTGGTATCGGCACAAGGTCTTGAACGGGTTGGACTTTGGTCCGACGTTCTCTCGCTGACCTGAGATCTGAGCTGCGGGCCGATGCTCTTCTTCCAGCCGTAACAGCCACCGCCTGGCAACGAGCGGTTCATCAAGGTCTACCGCTGCCTGATTCACCCATGGCTTCTGGCTTCTGGCCTACTTTGCGCCTCACTAGCTTCAGGGTTCGATCCGGCTGGACGATATAGACTTCCTGCACAAAGCGCCCGAACTGATCGTCAAACTCATGCGGCATGGCGCTACCGACAGGCGATTTTGTGAGGCGCGCCACGTGGCCACCATACGTAATGCTGCCTGGTATGGGTTCGATACCGGCGCTGGAGCAGGACGAGAGCGCAATCGCTGCCGCGGATGCAATGACAGAGAGCTTCATGGGTGTCCTTTAGAGGTTCACCGTATGGGGGCCGACCGTTCCGACCACCACAGCCCGCCACCTTTACAGGTCTACGGGCCATGGCGACGTAGCTATCTTTTTACGCCGACGACAGCAGCCGAGGATACCGTGCTGCGTAAAAACAGACAGGCATGCATGGTTCGAGTTCAAGCCACAGACGACCAGCTGTATTCAATGGTTTTGGGCGAGATCGCGGCTGACCAACAGCTGGTCGGCGACCAGGTTCTAGTTGCGGTGCTGACGGCCTTTATCCATATTTGCGATTGAGGGGTTGGTCTTCAACCCTTAAGCATCGCTACTGCCAAGCTGATCAAGCTTATCCCAAACGCTCCCCAAGACAATATTGGACGATAGGATAGCTCGCTTTCAAGCGCGAACTCACGTCTCAACAGCTGATGACCTTCAACAGTCAGCAGTGATTTATTATACGCTCTAGACCATCGCCAGAATGTCTCGGCCTCGTCCCGAAGTGGCGTTACGATTCCAAATCTGACGGCCGTACGCAGAGCTTTGTTTGTCCGGATGAGGTCGATCTCGTCACGGTATGGCTCGATCTCGTCGCGCATTTCCATCATGGTGCCCACGTATGCGACTTCATCCTCAGCCTTTGTCGCAGCCAAATGTGGCTCGTAGGATTTCTCAATTTCCTCGATCTTATAATTCAGTTCGGCGATACGGTTTCGCTCATCGCGCCATCGCGTGGCCATGTCCCACCACGTTGTCATTTGAACTTTTTGTCCGCCATGCGATTCCTCAACTTCAACTTCTGGAGGATCGCAAGGCTTCTCATCCACCGGCGGGGAGGGGGCGGTGTTATCCACAGCCCAACTCAAATCAGTTGACGCGCTCAGACAGGGCCTAATCTGTGCCATTTTGTGATTGATCTGTGATTGAATATAAGCAACAGCTAAAATTATATGGCTTGAAACTCAAAGAAAACAATGAGTTAATGGTGCCCCCGGCAGGGTTCGAACCCGCGACCCCCTGATTACAAATCAGGTGCTCTACCAACTGAGCTACAAGGGCAATGCGTGCCAACTAGCAGATTCTTCCCGGGAGTAAAGGGGAAATCCGGCGTCGGCGCGATTTCGTGATCGATCATAGCGCCAATCCCTCTTTATGTCATGAACGGAAGCTGAAGCGCCGCTTCAGGCGGAGTTCAGGGCTCAGGAGGCAGACTTCGCTCACCGTCATCAAGGAGGTGAGCCATGAGAATTGCCCATTTTGCCCTTGCAGCGCTTCTCTCGCTCGGTTCGGCCGTCGTTGCCGTCGAGCCCGTGGTTGCCGCTCCCGTATATGCCGCTGTTGCCTCCGTCGAGAAGAGCGATGTGGTGCAGGTGCGCCATCGCGAGCATCGCCGTGACTGGCGCCATTCGTGGAGGCATGAACGCCGTGCACTGGCGCCACGATCGGTGGGGGTATGAACGCCACTATTGGCGGCCCTGGCGTGCCGAGCGCAGGTGGAGAGAGCGCCATTACTGGCGCTATCATCACCGGCCGCCGTACTATTGGATGTAACCTCCGTGAAAGCGGAAAGCCCGGCTTCTCCGGGGCTTTTTTCGTTGGATGCTATAAACCGCTATCGCGCCGCCGGCGTGTTGATTCTCGCCTCGATCTCGTCGCCGGCTCCCGGCTGCCCGGCGCCCGACGGCTGCATCATTGCGATGCTGAGAACGGAGGCCACCATTACGGCAACGACGGCAATCATTATTCGCATGCTTCTCATCCTCGTTGATATGCGAGGCAACGCGCGCGCGCTTTGCGGCTCCCGGGGCTACTGCACGGGCGTCGTCGGCGCTGGCGTAACCGGCGCAAGCGGATCCGCCTGACGCGTCGGCCGGGTGGGGTCGATCCACATCATGCTGAGAATAATGGCGACGAAGACTGCTATGAACAGAATGCCGCACAGTACAGGGGCCGGATTGCCATGCCGGATGTTGTCCTTTTCTCTTGTGCTGCATCGGCCTGTCTTAAGTCCCGCCGTTCGTTCATTTTAAGACGGTGGCTTATTTCTTCAGATGAAGCCGCGCGGCATACATCGCGATTGCTGCGGCATTCGAGACGTTGAGCGACTTGATTGCGCCCGGCATGTCGAGCCGCGCAAGCGCGTTGACGGTCTCGCGCGTCTTCTGGCGCAGCCCCTTGCCTTCGGAACCGAGCACCAGCGCGACCTTCTCGCCCGAGAAGGTGCCTTCGAGCGGCGCCGGTCCTTCCGAATCGAGGCCGATCGAGAAGAAGCCGAGCCTGTGCAATTCGCCGAGCGCATCGGCGAGATTGGTGATCTGTATATAAGGAATGAGTTCGAGCGCGCCGGAGGCGGATTTCGCGAGCACGCCCGATTCGGTCGGGCTGTGTCGCTGCGTGGTGATAACCGCGCCCGCGTTGAAGGCGACGGCCGAACGCATGATGGCGCCGACATTGTGCGGATCGGTGACCTGGTCGAGCACGAGAAGCAACGGACTGTCCTTCAGCGCCTCGAGCCGGCGGACGGGCAGGGGACGGGTCTCGAGCATCACGCCCTGATGGATCGCCTCGGGACCGAGCACCTTGTCGATATCCTGCGGCGAGACGATCTCGACCGGAATGCCGAGCCGCTCGGCATCGATTTCGAGGCGGGCAAGCGCATTCTGCGTCACCGACAGCTTGACGTTCTTGCGCTCGGGATTGTCGAGCGCGGCGCGCACCGTATGCAGGCCGTAGAGATGGACCTGATCGGGCTGCAAGCGCCGGCGGCTTCCAGTCGTCGCCGCCGCGTCTTGCGCTTCTGCGGATGAGGTGTCGGAATCTCGCCGCGCTCGCGTTTGGCGTCGCGATGCGCGCGCCGCAGAGTGGCGTAATGCGTGTCCTTGGCGGACGTGTCGGTTGCGGGCTTGCCGCCGGATTTATGGTCTTTGCTCATGCGGCTTTATAGCCGCGGCGCTTCACCGCGCATAGGCTTTCTTTGTTGGCCGCGGCTTTCAACAGGAGATGAAATTTTTCGTGTTTTTTCTATTGTCTTCATGTTGACAGGCGGAAATGCTCCGGTCATATACGCGGCGCAGATCGAGGGGCGGCAACGCTCTTGGATCTTCGAGCTTGGTTCTTACGATCCGGACGAAAAACTGGAGAGATGCCCGAGTGGTTAAAGGGGACGGACTGTAAATCCGTTGGCTCAGCCTACGTTGGTTCAAATCCAACTCTCTCCACCATTCGTCACTTGGATCGGACCACCCGCGGGTATAGCTCAATGGTAGAGCAGCAGCCTTCCAAGCTGAATACGCGGGTTCGATTCCCGCTACCCGCTCCAAGCTTTCCAGCATAGCAATGCCGCGTGTCGCGTCACTCGCGTCTTTTCGGCGCGAGCCTCCGCTATCTTCGGCTTCTCCAAGCCATACCCTCGGCCGAAGCGCCTGCGCCGAAATTAACACCTCTCTAAAATTTGCTTTGAATGCCGCGGACGCCGCTGCTTAACTGTCCTTCGTCGGGGGGACCTCCATGAAGAACGTGATTTTAGCCGCTGCGTTTCTGCTCCCGTCGTCAGCCCTTGCCGCCGAGGCCGTGGAAGTCAATGCCCGCGCTCACACGTGCAACGCAGATTGCGCAAATGATCCGTCAATACAAAGCGGTGTTCGTCCGCAGTGGCTTCGGCGGCCGCAGCTTCCGCTATCCGCCGGCCCGCTGCAGGTTGGGTGACAAGCGCGACACGATCAGTTTGCGTGATGCCAACGGACGGATGTGCGTGCTCGATTACGCCTGCGTTTATGATCCGGATTCGTTCTATAACAGAATCCTGGATTAGCGCGCGCAGGCCAGCCGGTATAAGTCCGGCTCGTCCTGATGCCCTTGCAGTCAGCGGCGTTTTGCTCCCGCGGGCGATGCGGCGCTTTAGGGAGCGCCGCGCGTCGATATGGAGACAGAGTGACGCGCCGTATTGGGACGCTGATTGCTCTGGAAGCGTTCCAAGCTGATTACGCCGGGCTCGATTCCCGCTACGCGCTCCAGCTTTCCCTTCGCTTTTCAACGATTTTCGGTGTCCCGCGAACCGGCCGTCTTGCGCTGCGCGGATTGTCGCCCATATGCGGTTGTAAGCCAAGAATGGCCTTCGCAATTAGGTCTTGCGCAATTTCGCCGAAAGCCTTAAACGGCGGCACTAAACCGGTTCGCCGGGGTCACCCATTTCGTTCACAGGAAGCATTCAAATGGCAAAGAGTAAGTTTGAGCGCAACAAGCCGCACGTTAACATTGGCACGATCGGCCACGTTGACCACGGCAAGACGTCTCTGACGGCAGCGATCACGAAGTACTTCGGCGAGTACAAGGCGTACGACCAGATCGACGCTGCTCCGGAAGAAAAGGCCCGCGGCATCACCATTTCGACGGCGCACGTCGAATACGAGACGCCGGCCCGCCACTATGCCCACGTCGACTGCCCCGGCCACGCCGACTACGTCAAGAACATGATCACCGGTGCTGCCCAGATGGACGGCGCGATCCTGGTTTGCTCGGCCGCCGACGGCCCGATGCCGCAGACCCGCGAGCACATCCTGCTCGCCCGCCAGGTCGGCGTTCCGGCGATCGTCGTGTTCCTCAACAAGGTCGACCAGGTCGACGACGCCGAGCTTCTCGAGCTCGTCGAGCTCGAAGTGCGCGAACTGCTGTCGTCCTACGACTTCCCGGGCGACGACATCCCGATCGTCAAGGGTTCGGCGCTGGCTGCTCTCGAAGATTCCGACAAGAAGATCGGCGAAGACGCGATCCGCGAGCTGATGGCTGCTGTCGACGCCTACATCCCGACGCCTGAGCGTCCGATCGACCTGCCGTTCCTGATGCCGATCGAAGACGTGTTCTCGATCTCGGGCCGCGGTACGGTCGTGACCGGCCGCGTCGAGCGTGGCATCGTCAAGGTTGGCGAAGAAGTCGAGATCGTCGGCATCCGCCCGACCTCGAAGACGACGGTGACCGGCGTTGAAATGTTCCGCAAGCTGCTCGACCAGGGCCAGGCCGGCGACAACATCGGCGCGCTGGTTCGCGGCGTCAACCGTGACGGCGTCGAGCGTGGCCAGATCCTGTGCAAGCCGGGTTCGGTCAAGCCGCACAAGAAGTTCATGGCCGAAGCCTACATCCTGACGAAGGAAGAAGGCGGCCGTCATACGCCGTTCTTCACCAACTACCGTCCGCAGTTCTACTTCCGCACGACGGACGTGACGGGCATCGTCACGCTGCCGGAAGGCACGGAAATGGTCATGCCGGGCGACAACGTCACGGTTGACGTCGAGCTGATCGTTCCGATCGCGATGGAAGAAAAGCTGCGCTTCGCGATCCGCGAAGGCGGCCGCACCGTCGGCGCCGGCATCGTCGCTTCGATCGTCGAGTAACGATCGAAGACACGGTGCCGAAAGCTTGCCGACGGCGCTAAGGAAGGTGCAAATGGCGCGCAAGCGCGATTTGCACGCGGCGCCGGCATCGTCGCTTCGATCGTCGAGTAATCTTCGGATCATCGTGAATTGAAAAAGCCCCGCTGGAGACAGCGGGGCTTTTTGTTTGATTCGAGACCAGGACGTGGCTTGGTCCCCCTTGCGCATTGCCGGGGACACTTTATCTATGCCTCCGGTTTCACGACGCGGAGGATATTTCATGAAGAAGCGTATTCTGTTCACCGGCGGTTCGGGCAAGGCGGGGCGGCATGCGGTGCCGTGGCTGGTCGAACGCCGGCTACGAGGTTCACAATGTCGATCTCGTGCCGCTCGATAGCCCCGGCGTCACCAACCTGATCGCCGACATCACCGATAGCGGCCAGGTCTTCAACGCGCTGTCCATGCATCGCGATTTTCCCGATCTGGACGGCGGGCAAGGGCGTGCAGCCGTTCGATGCGGTCGTTCATTTCGCTGCGATGCCGCGCATTCTGATCAAGCCTGACAACGAGACCTTCCGCATCAACACGATGGGCACCTATAATGTCATCGAGGCGGCGGTGAAGCTCGGCATCCGGAAGATCATCGTCGCATCCAGCGAAACGACCTATGGCGTCTGCTTTGCCGAAGGTCATCGCGACTTCCATCAGTTCCCGCTGGAAGAGGATTACGACGTCAATCCGATGGATTCCTATGGGCTGTCGAAGGTGGTCAACGAAAAGACGGCGCGCGCCTTTGCCGAACGTTCGGGCTTCGACATCTATGCGCTGCGCATCGGCAATGTCATCGAGCCGCAGGAGTACGAGAAATTCCCGACCTATTTCGCCAATCCGGAAATGCGCAAGCGCATCACCTGGAGCTATATCGACGCGCGCGACCTCGGCCAGATCTGTCACCTCTGCATCGAGAAGGACGGCCTGGGCTTCCAGGTCTTCAACGCTGCCAACGACACGGTCTCGGCCAACACGCCGTCGAAGGAACTCGCCAAGCGCTTCTTCCCGAACGTGCCCTTCACCCGCGAGATCGGCGAATATGAGGGGCTGCTCTCGAACCGCAAGATTCGCGAAGTGCTGGGCTTCAAGGAAGAGCACGACTGGCGCAAATACGTGAAGGTCTGAGCGGATGCGCATGCCTGGCGACGGCGCATTGGGAAAATCGGAAATACGGACTTGCCAATTCCGTTTGCCGCCGTCTTAAAGGAGCGCCATGCTTTTCAGAAGCGCTTCGACCCTATGGGTCAACGGAGCTGAATGTAAAGCGGTAAAGGGGTATAGCTCAGTTGGTAGAGCGGCGGTCTCCAAAACCGCAGGTCGTAGGTTCGAGCCCTTCTGCCCCTGCCATCTTCTTCGAACGGAAAAGCGCGGACGTTCTCGCAGCGTTCCGGCGGAGAGGCGTTGTGGCAAATTTCGCTAAACTTCGGTTTCCCTCTTGTGAAATTGGGAATCGATGTTTATGTAGGGTTCAACAGACACGCGGTGCGTGGGGCTGATAGTTTCAGCTTTACGCGCCGTAATTGCGTGGGCAGTCGATGGCATCCAAATCCAATCCGTTTGCGTTTCTGCAGCAGGTTCGCGCCGAAACGTCCAAAGTTACATGGCCGTCTCGCCGCGAAACCATGATCTCGACGGTCATGGTGCTGGTCATGGTGGTTTTTGCCGCGCTGTTTTTCTTTGCTGCTGACCAGCTGATTGGCTGGGCTTTGAGCTTCGTGCTCAACACCGGCAACTGATCGGGTGGAGATGTAAGATGGCGGCACGTTGGTATATCGTCCACGCGTATTCGAATTTTGAGAAGAAGGTCGCGGAAGACATCGAGAATAAGGCTCGTCAGAAGGGTCTTGAGCATCTGTTCGAGAAGATCCTTGTGCCGACCGAAAAGGTGGTTGAAGTGCGCCGCGGCCGCAAGGTCGACAGCGAGCGCAAGTTCTTCCCGGGTTACGTCATGGTTCGTGCGAACCTGACGGACGAAGCCTACCACCTGATCAAGAACACGCCGAAGGTCACAGGTTTCCTCGGCTCCGACAACAAGCCCGTTCCGATTCCGGACTCTGAAGCCGAGCGCATTCTCGGTCAGGTCCAGGAAGGTGTCGAGCGGCCGAAGGCTTCCATTACCTTCGAGATCGGCGAGCAGGTCCGCGTTTCCGACGGTCCGTTCGCATCGTTCAACGGCACGGTTCAGGATGTGGACGAGGAGCGTTCGCGCCTGAAGGTGGAAGTGTCGATCTTCGGCCGCGCGACCCCGGTCGAACTGGAATACGGTCAGGTCGAGAAGGTCTGATTTCAGAACTGGAAGCGGCTGCGGCCTGATTCTGCAGCGCGTCCGCAACCGCGTGGAAGGTGAGGGGTCTTAGCCGGACCTTCGAAATCCGCACCACGCAACCGCAGCCGCCGGAGCGATCCGGCATCACTGGCCGGGTAACCGGTCATCCATGAAAGGCAGAGAGATATGGCTAAGAAAGTTGCAGGCCAGCTCAAGCTTCAGGTCAAGGCAGGATCGGCAAACCCGTCCCCGCCGATCGGCCCGGCGCTTGGTCAGCGTGGCATTAACATCATGGAATTCTGCAAGGCGTTCAACGCCGCCACGCAGGAAATGGAAAAGGGTATGCCGATCCCGGTCGTCATCACCTATTACCAGGACAAGTCCTTTACCTTCGCGATGAAGCAGCCGCCGGTCAGCTACTTCCTCAAGAAGGAAGCGAAGATTCAGTCCGGTTCGAAGACGCCCGGCAAGGGCGCCACCGCCGGCAAGCTCACCAAGGCTCAGGTCAAGGCGATCGCCGAAGCCAAGATGAAGGACCTGAACGCAGCAGATATCGAAGGTGCAATGGCGATGATCGAGGGCTCTGCCCGCGCCATGGGCCTGGAAGTGGTAGGTTAAGACCATGGCTGGCAAGCGCACTCAAGAAGATCAACGAAGGTGTTGATCCCACCAAGCTCTACGCTCTGACCCAGGCCATCGGCATGGTCAAGGAACGGGCTGTCGCCAAGTTCGACGAAACCGTCGAAGTCGCCATGAACCTCGGCGTCGATCCGCGTCACGCGGACCAGATGGTCCGCGGCGTCGTCAATCTGCCGAACGGCACGGGCCGCGACGTTCGCGTCGCCGTTTTCGCTCGTGGCGCCAAGGCTGACGAAGCCAAGGCAGCCGGTGCTGACATCGTCGGCGCTGAAGACCTGGTCGAAATCGTCCAGGGCGGCAAGATCGATTTCGATCGCTGTCATCGCGACCCCGGACATGATGCCGCTCGTCGGCCGTCTCGGTAAGGTACTCGGCCCGCGCGGCATGATGCCGAACCCGAAGGTCGGAACGGTCACCATGGACGTCACCGGCGCGGTCAAGGCTTCCAAGGGCGGTGCCGTCGAGTTCCGCGTCGAGAAGGCTGGTATCGTTCACGCCGGCATCGGCAAGGCATCCTTCGATGCAAAGGCTCTGGAAGAAAACATCCGTGCCTTCGCTGATGCCGTCATCAAGGCAAAGCCGGCTGGTGCCAAGGGCAACTACGTCAAGCGCGTAGCGATCTCTTCGACCATGGGTCCGGGCGTCAAGATCGACCTGTCGTCGGTCACCGCCGCTTAACAAGTTTCATCGGGCTTTTGCCCGGTAGCAAGCATTCCGGCCTCGAAAGGGGCCGGAATATTCCGGAGAAATCCGGAATCCTGTCCGAGATTGCAGGTGGTTTTCCCTTAATCACTTGGCCTGCATGAGACGGGTAAGACCCGAATTTTGATGAAGCTCAGCTTCAAGGATTTGGTTCGAGCCTTGGATGCCTTGTGCCTTCGGCCTTTTGGCGCGGAGCGCGAGGGGACAGGATCCTCAAGCGTCGCTTGGGATCACTTCTGATCCCGGGAGGCAAAGGCAACCCGGTGGGTCCGTTTCACGGTCCCGCCAACTGGAGATAGGCAGTGGAAAGAGCGGAAAAACGCGAATTCGTCACGGAACTGAACGAAGTCTTCAAGGCTTCGGGCTCGGTTGTCGTGGCCCACTATGCTGGTGCTACAGTCGCGCAGATGAACGACTTCCGTTCGAAGATGCGCGCTGCTGGCGGCACCGTCAAAGTCGCGAAGAACCGCCTGGCCAAGATCGCCCTTCAGGGTACGGAAGCGGAAGGGATTTCCAATCTCTTCAACGGACAGACGCTGATTGCATACAGCACCGATCCGATCACCGCTCCGAAAGTCGTCGTGGATTTCGCCAAGGGCAACGACAAGATCGTTGTGCTCGGCGGCGCCATGGGAACAACCACGCTCAACGCCGATGCAGTCAAGTCGCTTGCGACCCTGCCGTCGTTGGACGAACTGCGCGCGAAGCTGCTGGGCATGATCCAGACTCCGGCTACCCGCATCGCAGGCGTTGTTGCAGCACCGGCAAGCCAGCTTGCCCGCGTGTTTTCGGCCTACGCCAAGAAGGACGAAGCCGCTTAAGGCGGTTTTTCGCTGTTTATAGAAAACCGGTTCGAACCGAACAAAAGGAACTGATAAAATGGCTGATCTCGCAAAGATCGTAGACGACCTCTCCTCGCTGACCGTTCTGGAAGCTGCAGAACTGTCCAAGCTTCTCGAAGAAAAGTGGGGCGTTTCCGCTGCTGCTCCGGTAGCTGTTGCTGCCGCTGCTGGCGGTGGCGCTGCTGCTGTCGTTGAAGAAGAAAAGACCGAGTTCGACGTCATCCTCACGGATGCCGGCGCCAACAAGATCAACGTCATCAAGGAAGTCCGCGCCATCACCGGCCTCGGCCTCAAGGAAGCCAAGGACCTCGTCGAAGGCGCTCCGAAGGCTGTCAAGGAAGCCGTTTCCAAGGCTGAAGCCGCTGACATCAAGAAGAAGCTTGAAGACGCTGGCGCAAAGGCCGACGTGAAGTAATCTTGAACTGCATGTGGGAGGCGGTATTCGCCGTCTCCCATTTGCCGTTTCTATGAACGAATTACCCAAAAGCCGCGTGAAACCGGCTTTTGGGTAATGGGTTCTTCAAGAGGATGGTCCTGAACCGAAATGCGACGGCAATCCGGCCGCGTGAATTTCGGGAGGTAGGACGAGATTGAAAAATTCATTGATTGACGGGATCGACTGGCCATCGGTTCCCGTCCGTTGCAGGCCCGGATGCAATTTTTGAAGGAGCGACGATGGCTCAGACCCTTTCGTTCAATGGTCGTAGGCGCGTACGCAAGTTTTTTGGTAAGATTCCCGAAGTCGCAGAAATGCCGAACCTCATCGAGGTTCAGAAGGCATCCTACGACCAATTCCTGATGGTAGAAGAGCCGAAGGGCGGCCGCCCTGACGAGGGCCTTCAGGCCGTCTTCAAGTCAGTGTTCCCGATCACGGACTTCTCCGGCGCTTCGATGCTGGAATTCGTGTCCTATGAGTTCGAACCGCCGAAGTTCGACGTCGACGAGTGCCGCCAGCGCGACCTGACCTACGCCGCGCCGCTGAAGGTGACCCTCCGTCTCATCGTGTTCGATATCGACGAGGATACCGGCGCGAAGTCGATCAAGGACATCAAGGAACAGAGCGTCTACATGGGCGACATGCCGCTCATGACGAACAACGGTACGTTCATCGTGAACGGCACCGAGCGCGTTATCGTGTCCCAGATGCACCGTTCGCCGGGCGTCTTCTTCGACCACGACAAGGGCAAGAGCCATTCCTCCGGCAAGCTGCTCTTCGCTGCCCGCGTCATTCCGTATCGCGGTTCCTGGCTCGACATCGAGTTCGACGCCAAGGACATCGTCTATGCCCGTATCGACCGCCGCCGCAAGATCCCGGTGCTCGTCGCTGCTGATGGCCCTCGGCATGGACGGCGAGGAAATCCTCGACACCTTCTACACGAAGTCGCTCTACAAGCGCGACGGCGAAGGCTGGCGCATTCCCTTCAAGCCGGAAACGCTGAAGGGTGCCAAGGCGATCACCGAAATGGTCGACGCCGACACCGGCGAAGTCGTTGTCGAAGCCGGCAAGAAGCTGACCCCGCGTCTGCTCCGCCAGCTCTCCGACAAGGGCCTCAAGGCCCTGAAGGCGACGGACGACGATCTGTACGGCAACTACCTCGCCGGAGACATCGTCAACTACTCGACGGGTGAGATCTATCTCGAAGCCGGCGACGAGATCGACGAGAAGACCCTGGCGATCATCCTCGCCAACGGTTTCGACGAAATCCCGGTTCTCGGCATCGACCACATCAATGTCGGCGCCTACATCCGCAATACGCTCACGGCAGACAAGAACGAGAACCGTCAGGACGCGCTGTTCGACATCTACCGCGTCATGCGTCCGGGTGAACCGCCGACCATGGAATCGGCCGAAGCCATGTTCAACTCGCTGTTCTTCGATGCGGAGCGTTACGACCTCTCCGCCGTCGGCCGCGTGAAGATGAACATGCGTCTCGACCTCGACGTCGAAGACACCGTCCGCGTTCTGCGCAAGGACGACATCCTGGCCGTGGTCAAGATGCTCGTCGAGCTGCGCGACGGCAAGGGCGAGATCGACGACATCGACAACCTCGGCAACCGCCGCGTCCGCTCGGTCGGCGAGCTGATGGAGAACCAGTACCGTCTCGGCCTGCTGCGCATGGAGCGCGCGATCAAGGAACGCATGTCCTCGATCGAAATCGACACGGTCATGCCGCAGGATCTGATCAACGCGAAGCCGGCAGCTGCTGCCGTTCGCGAATTCTTCGGCTCCTCGCAGCTCTCGCAGTTCATGGACCAGGTCAACCCGCTGTCCGAAATCACTCACAAGCGCCGTCTTTCGGCTCTTGGCCCGGGTGGTCTGACCCGCGAGCGCGCCGGCTTCGAAGTCCGCGACGTCCATCCGACGCACTACGGCCGTATTTGCCCGATCGAAACGCCGGAAGGCCCGAACATCGGTCTCATCAACTCGCTGGCGACCTTTGCGCGCGTCAACAAGTACGGCTTCATCGAAAGCCCGTATCGCCGCATCGTCGACGGCAAGGTGACGAACGACGTTCTTTACCTCTCCGCCATGGAAGAGGCGAAGTACTACGTCGCACAGGCCAACGCCGAACTCGACAAGGAAGGTTCCTTCGTCGACGAATTCGTCGTCTGCCGTCACGCCGGCGAAGTCATGCTCGCTCCGCGCGACAGCATGAACCTGATGGACGTCTCGCCGAAGCAGGTCGTTTCGGTCGCAGCCGCGCTCATCCCGTTCCTGGAAAACGACGACGCCAACCGCGCTCTCATGGGCTCGAACATGCAGCGTCAGGCCGTTCCGCTGCTGCGTGCCGAAGCTCCGTTCGTCGGCACCGGCATGGAGCCGGTCGTTGCCCGCGACTCCGGCGCTGCCATCGGCGCCCGCCGCGGCGGCGTTGTCGACCAGGTCGATGCGACGCGTATCGTTATCCGTGCGACGGAAGACCTCGAAGCCGGCAAGTCCGGCGTCGATATCTACCGTCTGCAGAAGTTCCAGCGTTCGAACCAGAACACCTGCGTCAACCAGCGTCCGCTGGTGACCGTCGGCGACGTGGTCAACAAGGGCGACATCCTCGCGGACGGTCCTTCGACCGACCTCGGCGATCTGGCTCTCGGCCGTAACGCGCTCGTCGCGTTCATGCCGTGGAACGGTTACAACTACGAAGACTCGATCCTGCTCTCCGAGCGCATCGTTGCCGACGACGTGTTCACCTCCATCCACATCGAAGAATTCGAAGTGATGGCGCGTGACACCAAGCTTGGTCCGGAAGAAATCACGCGCGACATTCCGAACGTTTCGGAAGAAGCGCTGAAGAACCTCGACGAAGCCGGCATCGTCTACATCGGCGCCGAAGTTCAGCCGGGCGATATCCTCGTCGGCAAGATCACGCCGAAGGGCGAAAGCCCGATGACGCCGGAAGAAAAGCTTCTGCGCGCCATCTTCGGTGAAAAGGCTTCCGACGTCCGCGATACGTCCATGCGCATGCCGCCCGGCACCTACGGCACGATCGTCGAAGTGCGCGTCTTCAACCGCCACGGCGTTGAAAAGGACGAGCGCGCGATGGCGATCGAGCGCGAAGAGATCGAGCGTCTTGCAAAGGACCGCGACGACGAGCAGGCGATCCTCGACCGTAACGTCTACGGCCGTCTGATCGACATGCTGCGCGGCCAGGTCGCGATCGCCGGCCCGAAGGGCTTCAAGAAGGGCACCGAACTTTCGAACGCCGTCGTTTCCGAATATCCCCGCTCGCAGTGGTGGATGTTCGCAGTCGAGGACGAGAAGGTCCAGAGCGAACTCGAAGCCCTCCGCGGCCAGTACGACGAATCCAAGTCGCGCCTTGAACAGCGCTTCATGGACAAGGTCGAGAAGGTCCAGCGCGGCGACGAAATGCCTCCGGGCGTCATGAAGATGGTCAAGGTCTTCGTCGCTGTGAAGCGCAAGATCCAGCCGGGCGACAAGATGGCCGGCCGTCACGGCAACAAGGGTGTCGTGTCGCGCATCGTTCCGGTCGAAGACATGCCGTTCCTCGAAGACGGTACGCATGTCGACGTCGTTCTGAACCCGCTCGGCGTGCCTTCGCGCATGAACGTCGGCCAGATTCTCGAAACGCACCTTGGCTGGGCTTGCGCCGGCATGGGTCGTCAGATCGGCGAACTGATCGAAGCCTACAGGGCCAACGGCAACATCGAGCCGCTGCGCAAGACGATCGGCGACGTTGTCGGCGACGGTCCGAAGGCCGAACAGGTCAAGGAATACGACGACGAGTCGGTTCTGCGTCTGGCCGACCAGTGGAAGCGCGGTGTTTCGATCGCAACGCCGGTCTTCGACGGAGCGCACGAAGGTGACGTCAACGACATGCTGGCTCTGGCCGGTCTCAAGGAAAGCGGCCAGTCGACGCTTTACGACGGCCGTACCGGTGAGCAGTTCGACCGCCAGGTCACGGTTGGCTACATCTACATGCTGAAGCTCAACCACCTTGTCGACGACAAGATCCACGCCCGTTCGATCGGTCCGTACTCGCTCGTGACCCAGCAGCCGCTGGGCGGCAAGGCGCAGTTCGGCGGCCAGCGCTTCGGCGAAATGGAAGTCTGGGCTCTGGAAGCATACGGCGCAGCCTACACGCTGCAGGAAATGCTGACCGTGAAGTCGGACGACGTTGCCGGCCGCACCAAGGTCTACGAAGCCATCGTCCGCGGCGACGATACGTTCGAAGCGGGTATTCCCGAAAGCTTCAACGTTCTCGTCAAGGAAATGCGTTCGCTGGGTCTCAGCGTCGAGTTGGAAAACTCGAAGGTTGAGGAGTTGCAGCAGGCGAACGCGCTGCCGGACGCGGCCGAGTAACCACCTGATAGGGTGTGCGCTGTAAAGCGGCGCACACCGTTCCCGCCGAGGCCCCGTAACGTGTCGGCCGGGCAGGGACGTTTCTGCCGCATTTTGCGGTTATTGTCGTTTTACGCGTTGGCGCGGCTCCCGGGATTTGCCGCCGACCATCGCAAGCTAAGGGCGCTTCGCCCATGAAGGAGACAGGCATGAACCAAGAGGTCATGAATCTTTTCAATCCGCAGGTGCCTGCACAGAATTTCGACTCCATCCGGATTTCGATCGCGTCTCCGGAGAAGATTCTCTCCTGGTCCTACGGTGAGATCAAGAAGCCGGAAACCATCAACTACCGCACGTTCAAGCCCGAACGCGACGGTCTCTTCTGCGCGCGCATCTTCGGACCGATCAAGGACTACGAGTGCCTGTGCGGCAAGTACAAGCGCATGAAGTACAAGGGCATCATCTGCGAAAAGTGCGGCGTCGAAGTCACGCTGTCGCGCGTTCGCCGCGAGCGCATGGGCCACATCGAGCTCGCCGCGCCCGTTGCCCACATCTGGTTCCTGAAGTCGCTGCCGAGCCGCATTTCCACGCTGCTCGACATGACGCTGAAGGATGTCGAGCGCGTTCTCTACTTCGAAAACTACATCGTCACCGAGCCGGGCCTGACCGCCCTCAAGGAGCACCAGCTCCTCTCGGAAGAAGAGTACATGCTCGCCGTCGACGAATACGGCGAAGACCAGTTCACGGCCATGATCGGCGCTGAAGCCATCTACGAGATGCTGGCCTCGATGAACCTCGAAAAGATCGCTGGCGATCTGCGCTCCGAGCTTGCCGACACCACGTCGGACCTCAAGCAGAAGAAGCTGATGAAGCGCCTGAAGATCGTCGAGAACTTCATGGAATCCGGCAACCGTCCGGAATGGATGATCATGAAGGTCGTTCCGGTGATCCCGCCGGATCTGCGTCCGCTGGTCCCGCTCGACGGCGGCCGCTTCGCGACGTCGGACCTCAACGATCTCTATCGCCGCGTCATCAACCGTAACAATCGTCTGAAGCGCCTGATCGAACTTCGCGCGCCGGGGATCATCATCCGCAACGAAAAGCGCATGCTGCAGGAATCTGTCGATGCGCTGTTCGACAACGGCCGTCGCGGCCGCGTCATCACCGGCGCCAACAAGCGTCCGCTGAAGTCGCTGTCCGACATGCTGAAGGGCAAGCAGGGCCGCTTCCGCCAGAACCTGCTCGGCAAGCGCGTCGACTATTCCGGCCGTTCGGTCATCGTGACCGGTCCGGAGCTGAAGCTGCACCAGTGCGGCCTGCCGAAGAAGATGGCGCTCGAGCTCTTCAAGCCGTTCATCTACGCCCGTCTCGACGCCAAGGGTTACTCCTCGACCGTCAAGCAGGCGAAGAAGCTCGTCGAGAAGGAAAAGCCGGAAGTCTGGGATATCCTCGACGAGGTCATCCGCGAGCATCCGGTTCTGCTCAACCGCGCACCGACGCTGCACCGCCTGGGCATCCAGGCCTTCGAACCGACCCTGGTCGAAGGCAAGGCGATCCAGCTGCACCCGCTCGTCTGCACGGCCTTCAACGCCGACTTCGACGGTGACCAGATGGCCGTTCACGTGCCGCTGTCGCTCGAAGCCCAGCTCGAAGCCCGCGTTCTGATGATGTCGACGAACAACATCCTGCATCCGGCAAACGGCGCACCGATCATCGTTCCGTCGCAGGACATGGTTCTCGGCCTGTACTACCTCTCGATCATGAACCAGAACGAGCCGGGCGAAGGCATGGCCTTCTCCGACCTCGGCGAACTGCATCATGCTCTGGAGAGCAAGGTCGTCACGCTGCACACCAAGATCCGCGGCCGCTTCAAGTCGATCGGCGAGGACGGCAAGCCGTACTCGAAGATCTATGAAACGACGCCTGGCCGCCTGCTCATCGGCGAACTGCTGCCGAAGAACGGCAAGGTTTCCTTCGATATCTGCAACCAGGAAATGACCAAGAAGAACATCTCCAAGATGATCGACGCGGTCTACCGTCATTGCGGCCAGAAGGACACGGTCATTTTCTGCGACCGCATCATGCAGCTCGGCTTCTCGCATGCCTGCCGCGCCGGCATCTCGTTCGGCAAGGACGACATGGTCATTCCGGACACCAAGGCGAAGATCGTCGGCGATACCGAAGCGCTGGTGAAGGAATACGAGCAGCAGTACAATGACGGCCTGATCACCCAGGGCGAAAAGTACAACAAGGTCGTCGACGCCTGGGGCAAGGCCACCGAGAAGGTCGCCGAAGAGATGATGGCCCGCATCAAGGCCGTCGAATTCGACGAGACGACCGGCCGGCAGAAGCCGATGAACTCGATCTACATGATGTCGCACTCGGGCGCCCGTGGTTCGCCGAACCAGATGCGTCAGCTGGGCGGCATGCGCGGCCTCATGGCCAAGCCGTCGGGTGAAATCATCGAGACGCCGATCACCTCGAACTTCAAGGAAGGCCTCGACCGTGAGCGACTACTTCAACTCGACGCCCGGCGCCCGCAAGGGTCTGGCGGACACCGCCTTGAAGACGGCGAACTCCGGCTACCTGACCCGTCGTCTCGTCGACGTCGCGCAGGATTGCATCGATAACTTCGTCGATTCGGCGCCGAACAAGGGCCTCACCATGACCGCCATCGTCGATGCCGTTCAGGTCATTGCCTCTCACGGCGCACGTCATCCTCGGCCGTACGGCGCTCGACAACATCGATCACACGGTCACGGTAGAGCGCACTGGTCGATACCGGCACATGATCCTTGAGCCTGAGTCGTCGAAATCGAAAAGGCTGGCATCCAGTCGATCCGCATTCGCTCGGCACTGACCTGCGAAGTCCAGACGGGCGTCTGCTCGGTCTGCTACGGCCGCGACCTGGCTCGCGGTACGCCGGTCAACATGGGCGAAGCAGTCGGCGTTGTCGCCGCTCCGTCGATGGTGAGCGGGCACCGAGCTCACCATGCGTACCTTCCACCTTGGCACCGGCAACGTGGTCGACCTCGTTCCTGGAAGCCTCGTATGAAGGTTCGATCCAGATCAAGAACCGCGACCTGCTGCGCAGCTCGGACAGCGTCCTCGTCGCCATCGGCCGCAACGTGACGGTCACGATCCTGGACGAACGTGGCGTCGAGCGTTCGTCGCAGCACGTGGCCTACGGTTCGAAGCTGCATGCCGACGAGGGCGGCAGTTGAAGCGCGGTCAGCGTCTCGCAGATCGGCCCTTGCGCCCGCCCGATGATGACGGAAGTAGCCGGTACCGTTCAGTTCGAAGACGTCGTCGACGGTCTCTCGGTTCACGAAGCGACCGACGATCCTCGGCATCACCAAGCGTAGGCCCTCGACTGGCGTTCGACCGCGCGTGATCCGACCTGAAGCCAGCAATCGTCATCAAGGACGCAAGCGGCAACGTCATGAAGCTGTCGCGCGGTGGCGAGGCGCGCTTCCTGCTTTCGGTCAATGCGATCCTGTCGGTCGAGCCGGGTCAGAAGGTCTCCCAGGGTGACGTGCTTGCACGCTCGCCGCTCGAAAGCGCCAAGACCAAGGACATTACCGGTGGTCTGCCGCGCGTTGCGGAACTGTTCGAAGCCCGCCGTCCGAAGGATCACGCCATCATCGCTGAGATCGATGG
>CAWIRO010000022.1:0-135177 GCA_963838565.1 uncultured Alphaproteobacteria bacterium | reverse complement strand
CCACGTATTGCTACCCATTCAAACTTCTGTTCCAGCGATCGCATTTGTTATCACGGCGTGGCGGATATCTTCCGCATTCCCAAACCGGCCGCCGGCTTTTACAAGTCTCAATGTGATCCGAAGGAAGAGATTGTTATGGAACCCGCCTTCGATTGGTCACGCGGCGACCGTAACGAGACTTTTACTTTGGCCATGGTTTCCTCAAACTGCGATCGCGTTAAGATCTATATAGGAGACAGACAGGTCGCCGATATGGAACCTGACCGAAAAACGTTCCCGCACCTCATGTATCCGCCCTTCATAACAAATCTGCGCGATGCCATCGGTAAAGGTTGGGGCGATTTGAAACTGGAGGGTTACATCGATGGTAAGAAGGTGATTACTAAAATGATGTCCGGCCGCGGGGCCGATCGACAGCTCCGAGTCGAACCCGATGACACCGAACTCATCGGAGACGGTATTGATGCGACCCGCATAGTATTGAAAGTGACTGACGAATACGGTGCGGTTCGACCATTGGCCAACGCAGCCATTGCGCTGACTATTACAGGTCCCGGCGAGATCATCGGCGAAAATCCGTTCTCCCTTTTTGGTGGCGTAGGCGCGGTGTGGATCAAGACGAAGGAGGCCGCCGGATTGATTCGTTTGAGTGCGAAGCATCCGGTATTGGGTGTGAAGGCAGTGGAGATTGTGGCGAAAAGAGCGAAGCTGCCCGTAGTCTAATGTCCTGTTTCTAAAGTCCGCTAAAAGATAACCCTAGCCTGCGGAGCAGGCGACAGCATAAAGCCTGGGGTGGAGCGCAGCTGTTCAGTATCATGACATAGGTAACACTTTCCTATCATGACATGGGTAACAGTCATGAGGGTAATCTTACGGCTCAAGGAGGAGCTGAAGATGCCCTGGAAGAAGGAGAGTGTATTGGAACAGCGGTTGAGATTCCTGATCGAGGCGCGCAGTCGAGAAGAGAGTATGAGCGGACTATGCCAGCGCTACGAGATCAGCAGGAAAACGGGCTACAAGTGGTTGAAGCGATATGAAAGAGACGGCACGGTTGTGGCCTTACACGATCGCTCTCGTCGACCGCAGAACAGCCCACGGCGCACTAGCAGCGCACGGGCGCAACAAGTGCTAGCGGTGCGAGATGAGAAAGGCTGGGGCGCTGACAAGATTGCTGAGGTGTTAGCCAACGCTGGAACAGTGATACCGGGGATCACGGTACACCGAATTCTTCAGCGTCACGGTCGCATTAAGGCAGAGCGTAGCGTGCGACTAGCGACTAAGCGTTTTGCCCGCGGTAGCTGCAATGAACTAGCGCAAATGGATTTCAAGGGGGAGTATGAGCTGCCCGGTGGAGGGAAATGTTATCCGCTGACCTTGTTAGATGATTGCAGTCGTTACTTATTGGGGCTGTGGCCGCTAACGAGTACGGCAGCGAAGCCGGTAAAAGAAGTCTTAGAGGGCCATTTTCGGGGGCAGGGTGTACCAGCGGAAATGCTGATGGACCATGGTTCGACCTGGTACTGCAATCATAGTCAGCATGGGCTGACGTGGCTTTCCATCTGGTTGCTCAAACAGGGGATTAAGCTCACCTATTCCGGTGTCCATCATCCGCAGACACAAGGCAAAGTGGAGCGGTTGCATCGCACATTGAAGGAGCGAACCAAACACCGTGGGGTGCCGGAAACGATGAGTGAATGGCGGAGTTGGGCCTCCGAGTTCCAACGGGAATACAACTGCGACCGGCCGCATGAAGCCCTGGGCATGAAAACGCCAGGGCAGGTCTACACCACCCTGAACTTGCGCCCCTACCAGGAACAGCCACGAGAATGGGAATACAGCGGCGGAGAAGTACAGCGATTAGACAATCAGGGTGGGCTTAACAAGTTCGGACGTTGGTTCTTCGTTTGTGAGGCCTTGGCTAAAGAACGGGTCCGGCTGGACGAATTGGACAAAAAGCTAATCGTCACTTTTCGCCACCTGACAATACGCGAAATCAATCTTCAGACGTGGAGCAGCACCGCGGTGCTGCTCCCGTCTGAAATCAAAAACTAACGGCTGCGGATGCAAAAGTGTTACCTATGTCATGATAGTAATCTGTTACCCATGTTTTGATACTCAGCAGCGCAGCGGAACCCCAGGTACGAGTCAGCAAAAATGACCAGCCCGCGGGAGCGGGCGGCAGAGCGATGGTTTGGAATCGACGATTTATTGAAACACAAGCCACGAAAGTCAGCGTTGCGCTTCCATGGTCAGTGGGATCTTTTTCAGCATCGCCTGTTTACTTAAGCGTGCTCTGTCGCCCGCTTCCGCGGGCTCGGGATTCTTTGTTGATTCCAACCTGGGGTTCCGCTGCGCTTCACCCCAGGCTTTACGCTGTCGCCTGCTCCGCAGGCTGGTCGAACTTATTCAGCGAACTTTAGAAACCAGACACTAGATGCGAGCTCAACAATTCAGCCGCTCAATCGGAGTCCGAAGCACATGAATCGAATCAAGACAATTCTGGTCTTTGCCTGTCTCGTCCTGGGGTTTGCTTCAGACGTGTTCTCACAACAAACACAAAGGAACGAAACCGCCGGCGCCGTCCGCGATGTCCGACTGGCCGACGTGAGAATGCGTGATGTTTGCATCCTGGCAGACGAGAAGACAAAGACCTACTACGCGGTGTCCTCCACGATGGCGGCAAGCGCGGAAGGTGGTAGCCGCCCCGCTCTTCGCGTCTATACCAGCAAAGACTTGAGCGTCTGGGAGGGGCCACACATTGTTTTTCAAACACCAAAGGATTTCTGGGGCGACATAAACATTCGCGCGATCTGGGCTCCGGAACTAATCGCCTACAAAGGCAAGTACTATGTGTTTGCGACCTTTGATACTGACTCGCTCCTGCCGGAGCAATGGCGCAATTGGCTACCCCGCGTGAAGCGCGGCACGCAGGTGCTCGTCAGCGATTCTCCGCTGGGACCGTTTAGACCTTTCCAAAACCATTCCACCTTACCCGTGGACATGATGACGCTCGACGGAACGCTGTGGGTCGAAGACGGCATTCCCTACATGGTTTACTGCCACGAGTGGGTGCAGATAAAGGACGGCACCGTCGAGATGATCCAGTTGAAGGATGATCTCTCCGCGACCGTGGGCGAACCCAGTTCACCTGTTCGACGGCAGCGATGCTCCCTGGGGAAGGAAAGTCGCCGCAGTATCATTGCAGCGTTACGGATGGTCCTTATCTATATCGCTCGAAAACCGGAAAGCTGCTGATGATCTGGTCGAGCTTCGGAAAGGGTGGTTACACGGTGGGCGTTGCCGTCTCTGCCACTGGGCAAGCTTCGCGGTCCGTGGGTGCAACAAGCCAAACCGCTCTTTGCCGAAGACGGCGGCCACGGAATGATCTTCAAGCGTTTTGACGGCCAACTGATGCTGGTTTTGCATCAGCCAAATAAAGTCACGGAACGCGCCCGGTTGTTTGAATTGGAAGACACGGGGGAGACGCTGCGGATCAAGAGACCCTTTCCAGCGCCGCCGGTTAGCTATGCGACCAAATGCGACTTCGCACGCTCTGACAGTCTTGGGCCGGAAGTCTACCTGCAACGCAGCACAAGGTGCGTGCCGAGGAAATTGTGGCCGATGTTTGATCTGAAACAGCATTCCCACCGGCGCTTCAATCCCCTCACCGGAGAATGGCTACTCGTTTCGCCACAACGCATGGAGCGTCCATGGCAAGGTCAAGTGGAGGAAACGCAGCGCGAGGATCTGCCACTTTATGATCCCGACTGTTACTTATGTCCCGGTAATTCCCGGGCCGGGGGCATGCGCAATCCTAAGTATGCCGGCACGTTTGCTTTTGAAAACGATTTTGCCGCCCTGCGCCACGATAGCCCCGTGGGAAGGTTGCAGGACGGCGAACTGATTGTGGCGGAATCCGAGCGTGGGATCTGCCGGGTAGTATGTTTTTCGCCCAGACATGATTTGACAGTTTCTCGGATGAGCGTTGCCGGAATGCGCCAGGTCGTAAATACCTGGGTAGATCAGGTGAGGGAACTCGGGGCGATTCCCTTTATCAATTGGGTGCAGATTTTTGAAAACCGAGGGGCCTTGATGGGTGCAAGTAATCCGCATCCACATTGCCAGATTTGGGCCGAGGAGAACGCGCCAAACGAATCGGGGAAAGAAGCTGAATCGCAGAGAGAGTATCTGGAGAAACATGGAAGTTGCTTGCTTTGTGCTTACCTGGAACTGGAGTTGCGAAAAAATGAACGGCTCGTTTGCGAAAACGATGGCTTCTGCTCTGGTCCCGTTCTGGGCCGTCTGGCCTTTCGAGACAATGGTGATCAGCAAACGCCACATCGCGGGATTGGACGAGTTAACTGATGCTGGATTGCACTAACCTGGCAGCCATTCTTAAACAGATTACCAGCGTTTACGATCAACTCTTTCAGGTTTCGTTCCCCTATTCAATGGGTTTTCACCAGGCCCCGACGGATGGAAAACCCCATCCCGAATGGCATCTGCACGCACACTTCTATCCACCCCTGCTCCGCTCTGCATCGGTGCGCAAATTCATGGTGGGATACGAGATGTTAGCTATGCCCCAGCGTGACATTACCGCGGAACACGCGGCCACGCGGCTGCGCGCATTGTGCGACAAGCCCGCAGTCACCTGAGTGACCGAGAATGAGAAGAATCACTTTATGAACGTTGCCCTATTCGTGACCTGTTTGGTTGACCAAATGTGGCCCAGTGTAGGTGTCAGCACGCTTGAGGTTCTGCGCCGCGTAGGTTGCACGGTTGAGTTTGATGAACGACAGACCTGTTGCGGGCAACCGGCTTTCAACACCGGGTATCCGGCCGAAGCTCGCCAGCTGGCGGAGCGCTTCATCCGAATGTGCGAGGAGAGTAAAGCGGAAGCAATCGTCAGTCCATCCGGCTCCTGTACAGCGATGGTGCATCACTACCCACGATTGTTCGAAGGATCAGATGCAACGGAGGACGACTTGCAGTGGCGTAAACGCGCCCGAGCAGTGGCCGATCGTACTTTTGAGTTGAGTTCGTTCCTGGTGAGAGTGCTCAAGATTGAAGATGTAGGAGCGCGTTGGCCGGGACGCCTTACCTGGCACGATGCATGTCATGGTCTCCGCGATTTGAACGTCTACAGTGAGCCGCGTCGTCTGATTGGGCAGGTTCGTGAGGCGGAGTTTGTCGAGCTGGCAAATGCGGATTCGTGTTGCGGCTTCGGCGGAACGTTCTCGGTCAAGTATCCTGAGATTTCCGTGGCGATTCTGGATCAGAAAATCGAAGCGATCGAAAAGGCGGGCGTTCAAGCTGTCGTTAGTGGCGACGCCAGTTGCTTGATGCAAATGGGCGGGCGTTTATCGCGGAATGGCTCGAGTGTTCGTGCCATGCACCTGGCTGAGCTCTTAGCATCGCAATGAATCGGGAAGGGTAGGGAACCGCGCAGCAATCCGATCTCAGATCTCAGATTTCAGATCTCAGATCTCAGATCTCACGCAAGTTTGCCTGCGGACCTTAGTAATGAGTCATTTAACTTCAGAGACCTTTGATGCCAACGCCAGGGCCGCGCTGGGTGACACCCAGCTCCGCGGTGCTTTGCGGAATGCTACGTCGCTCTTTGGAGAGCGGCGCCTCGCAGCTGCCAGAGGCCTCGCGAACTGGGAAGAGTTGCGCACGGAAGCCCGCGCCATCAAAGACGAAGTGTTGTTGCACCTGGATCGCTATCTCGAACAATTTGTTAGTAACGCCGAGATGCGAGGAGCAAAAGTGCATTGGGCTCGGGACGCCGCTGAAGCTAACCAGATCGTTTGTCGTCTCGCGCAAGAGTACGGAGCGAGAAACGTAGTAAAAAGCAAGAGCATGGTAACTGAAGAGATTCATCTCAACGACGCGTTGGAACGTGCCGGTATGGACGTTATTGAGACCGATCTCGGCGAATACATCATCCAGCTTGCTGGAGAGGCACCGTCGCACATCATCGCTCCAGCCATCCATAAGACGAAAGGTCAAATTGCCGCGCTGTTCACTGACAAATTGGGTATGGAGCCGACGAATGATGTCGACACGCTGACGAGTGTTGCCCGGAATGTGCTGCGCGATCGATTTGCTGCTGCGGATCTTGGCATTAGTGGAGTTAATTTTGGCGTCGCTGAAACAGGGACTATCCTGATTCTCGAAAATGAAGGTAACATTCGCTTGACGACGAGCCTGCCCAGGGTCCACATCGCCTTGATGGGAATTGAAAAGATTCTGCCGCGCTTCGCTGACCTCGACGTTTTCCTGAAACTGCTGCCCCGATCCGGTACCGGTCAGCATATGACCACCTATCAATCGCTGATCACCGGCGTCAAAAACCGGGCGGACGATGAAGGGCCGGAAAAACTACACATTGTCCTGCTCGATAATGGACGCTCGCGCATGTTGGCCCATCCCATTACGCGCCAGGCGCTCGCTTGCATCCGGTGTGGTGCCTGTCTTAACGCCTGTCCCGTGTATCAACAGATCGGCGGACACGCCTATGGGTCTGTCTATCCGGGTCCTATAGGTGCGGTAATTACTCCTCAATTGATCGGCCTGGGCAAGGCCGCACAGCTACCTTATGCCTCGAGTCTCTGCGGGGCATGTCGCGAAGTTTGCCCGGTGAAAATTGATATTCCCGAATTGCTGCTTCATCTGCGCTCGGAAATTGCTGCCGGAGGCGTAACTTTGGAAGCAGGATCCGAAGGTTGGGGGCATGAGAAAGCGGAAAACAGCAGAATCGACAAACGCACGAGCGAGCGGTTTGCGTTTAGACTTTTTGCAGCCGTAATGAGCTCGGCCATGGCTCTATGAGTTGAGCGCTAAGTTGGGTCGCCTGCTACAGCGTCCTATGATTCGGCGCGGGCGACTTGGAAAGACCGCCGCGATTTCGCGTCTTGTCCCGCCGCTCGGCGCCTGGACCAGAGCTCGCGATCTGCGGCCCATTGCCGAGACCACATTTCGTGAGCAGTGGCGCAAGTCTTTAAAGGACTGATCAGTGACTGATCTGGAGCAAAACAATTCCGCGCGACAAGCGATCATCGAGTCGATCCGCCGGCATTTGGTGGATAGTACTCCCCATGATGCGATTCGTGCCGAAGCGATTGGGCACCATGAACCCCTTTTGAAGGCCGCGCCTGATCTGGAACATGGCACATAACCAAGCGAGTTTGCGACGGACGACAAAGCGGGAGAGACGACGACTGATTCCCTGATCGAGATCTTTGCAAAAACCTCGAAGCGGTTGGCGGTCACTGCAGTCGTCCATGGCGAAGCGGAGTTAATCGACGTTCTCAACGGAATACTTTCCCGGATCCAGAATCCTGGTTTGCGTATAGCGCTATCGAACGCGCCCTTGCTGGAACGATTAATGGGTCGGATCGAACTGAGGGTCGCCGAAATCGCGGTGGACCCTGGCGTCGAAGAGTTGTTTGCCTGCGATGTTGGCATCTGCACCGCGCAGGCAGCAATCGCCGAAACCGGAACTTTAATGCTCGACTCCGAAGCTGAAAGACACCGTTTGGTTTCACTATTGCCGCCGGTCCATATCGCCATCGTGGAGGCCGCATCGATTCGCCTCACCCTCGGTGAGGTTTTAGCCGCGGTCGAACAGCGCCACCCACTGAGCCCGACAGTCACTTTTATCACTGGTCCTTCACGCACTGCGGATATCGAGTTAACTCTTGCGATTGGTGTTCACGGACCGCAGGAGTTGTACGTAATTGTCAACGAAGGACCGCACCCCAAGGTAGGGTCCTAACCGAGTCCCGTAGGGACGTAATGTTTATAGAAGGCGCACCCTTCAAACAGACACTTCCTCGCTCCCAGAGGAGCGATCCAACGTAAGGCGGGTCGCTTACCGAATCGGCTGAAACCACGAGTCGCGCTCCGCCGGAGCGCAATGTTCTCGATCATAGTGCGCATCTATAAACATCCGGTTCCTCCGGAGCCACTGCGTAAGCTGTTTGCGTCCTTGGCAACGTTGGATAACCGCTGCGTTTCTGCGGTGAGCAATCGCTGGTAACTATCCACCACGGAGCCACAAAGAACTCAGAGTTTGAATAGAGAAAATTCAAATCATAACCTCTTAAACAGGACATCAATGGAGATAATCACTTTCACTACCGCAGACAGCGACTGGCGCCGGCCGCAAGTTGGAGCGCTCTTAAACGATGAGTACCTGCTCAACTTTGAGCGCGCTTTTGAGGGCGGGAGCAACCCGCGAATCATTTGGACTGGCTGGACATGGACGGACGCTGGTTTCAGAAGTCGCTCGAGACCTACGAATCACTCGGTGAGTCTCTGGCGGCCGGGCCGGGCGCACTCGCCCGGACTGCCGGCAAAGATTGGTTAACCAAGCGAGTCGACGCTTATTGGCTGGCTCCGGTACCTCGTCCCGGGAAGTTGATTTGCATCGGACTCAACTATCGCGACCATGCCGCGGAAAGCAAGATGGCCATCCCCGAGAGACCGGTCGTGTTTTCGAAATTTGCTACGGCTGTGGTTGCGCCGGGTGAGCCCGTGGTGCTGCCGGCCACTTCGGTCCAGGTCGACTACGAAGCGGAGCTCGCCGTCGTCATCGGGCGGCGCGCGAAGAATGTCAGCCCTGGAGAGCGCGCTCGGTTATGTGCTGGGTTACACCGTCTTCAATGATGTCAGCGCGCGCGATTTCCAATTTGCGGACGGTCAATGGCAGCGGGGAAAGTCCTGCGATACGTTTGCGCCGATGGGCCCGAAAATAGTTACCGCGGATGCAGTCCCCGACCCGCATAAGCTCGCAATCAAGTTACGCCTCAATGGCAAGACGATGCAGGACTCCAATACCGACCAGCTGATTTTTGGTGTCTCCGCAGCTGGTCGCGTTTCTGTCAGAGACAATTACCCTCGAACCGGGCGACGTGATTGCTACCGGCACGCCTCCGGGAGTTGGCTTTGCCCGCAACCCGCCAGTCTTTCTACAAGCCGGGGATGTGATGGAAGTGGAAATAGAAGGCCTGGGCATATTGGAAACGCCGGTCGTCGCCCCCAACACAAATAGCGGCTCCACTTAAGCGGCGAGGCTGGTAATTCAGGCCTTCAGGTCATTGCAGCCTGAGCAACACCGCAGTTTATGAATAATGTGGGCTAGCCAGGAAAGAAGAGATCACAACAAGGGCAAATGACATACTTGACTCACTTAACTTTGTTTGCCCCGAAGGGGCTGCGGCTCAAAGCCCAGGGTTGCCGCTTCGGCTACCCTGGGAACTGAACAAGGAAAGGTTCTCAACCGCAAGGCGGTTGCGTCGAGCAGCAAGCGTCGCCCAGGTCGCAACCGCGTTGCGGTTGTAGAAGGGTGCGATTGCCTTCTTTCCCAGGGTAGCCGAAGCGGCAACCCTGGGCTTTGAGACGTAGCCCCTTCGGGGCAAAGGCGAGGCTTAGCTGATGAAAACTGGCGTAAGTGAGTCAGGTAATGTCATTGCCACAACAAGGGTAGCTTCTAACTGATCGCTGGGCGGCGTTCACCGAAGTATGAGATTGAAAAACGTATTCAGTTTAACGATTGTGATTTTGGCGCTTAGCCTCTGCGCCGAACTAACGTGTCGCCCGCCGAATGCATCAGGTGCTTCGCCCGCGCGTGTGATTGCTGCCTTCCCGGGTGCTGAAGGATTTGGCTCAACAACTCCCGGCGGGCGCGGAGGGCGAGTCATATTCGTTACCAATCTGAACGACGCGGGACCTGGCAGTTTGCGGGCGGCCTGCGAAGCGGAAGGGCCACGCATTGTCATTTTTCGCGTCTCCGGCTTGATCGCGCTCGCGGAGCCGTTGGTGATTAAGAACCCGTACATCACTATCGCGGGGCAGACCGCTCCGGGCGACGGCATTTGTCTCCGCAACTACACTTTCGTTATCGCCACGCACGATGTGGTAGTCCGATACCTGCGCAGCCGTCTGGGAGATTTGAGCGGACAGGAGGCGGACAGCATCACCCTTGCTTCAGGCGCGGAGAATGTGATTCTCGATCACTGCTCGGCCAGCTGGTCCGTAGACGAGGTGCTTTCGCTCGCCGGCAACGTCTCCAATGTGACGGTCCAATGGTGCCTGATCGCCGAAGGCCTGAATCACAGTAAGCATAAGAAAGGAGCACACGGCTACGGCTCGCTCTCGCGAGCAAACGGACCCGTGACCTGGCATCACAATCTGTGGGCGCACAACAACTCGCGCAATCCGCGCCTGGGCGACAACTACGGCCGGCCGCCTTATCCGACGTTCGATGTTCGTAACAATGTCATTTACGACTACGGTGAAATTGCTTCCGGCTTAACGCAGGGAGTTCTGAAAGTAAACTACGTCGCAAACTACATTCGGCCTGGGCCAAGCAGCAAAGCCCGCACTCCGATTCAAGTTGGCGGGCCTTCCGATTTGAGCTTCTACATTCGTGAGAATGTCTTCGAGGGAAACCCGCTTTGACGGCTGACAATTCGCAGTTTTTTGATCGGTGAGCAATCGACGGCAAGAGACAAGTGCAAACTGTCGCCGCACCATTCAACGTTCAGCCTGTGAAGACGGTCAGCGCTCCAGAGGCTTATGAAGCGGTCCTGAAGACTGTGGGCGCTTCACTCCCGAGGCGCGATTCGGTCGACGCCCGGATCGTCGACGGTGGTTCGCCGCCGCAAAGGATCGATCATCGATTCGCAGGAACAAGTCGGAGGTTGGCCGATCCTGAAGTCCAATGCGGCGCCGGTTGATAGCGATGACGATGGCATGCCGGATTCATGGGAGCGTCGACACGGATTGAATCCGCACGACCGGGCGGATGGGTCCCGCGATCAGGACCAGGATGGATACACTAACGTCGAGGAGTATTTGAACAACACCAATCCCAGGAAGAGCATCTCGACAGTGGAGATGAAAATGGAGAACCAAAACCTATGAGTCGTCTAAATAAGCGCTGCGCCGCCCTGCTATTGATGTCGGGACTTCTCTTCGGAGGATTCCCCCGTCCAGACCTGTTGCTGCCGCGCCTCGACGTCTGCACGTCGCAAGGCGGTTGGCTGGGAAATGGTGCCGACGATACTCGCGCGCATCAAGGCGCCAAAATTTCCCGCGCGGGACTTTCGGATAACTGACTACGGCGCGCGCCCGCCGACAGCGACAACACCGAAGCCATCCGCAAAGCCATCGAGGCTTGCCACGCTGCCGGTGGGGGACGCGTGGTCGTGCCGCCCGGCGTCTTTCAAACCGGCGCCATCCATCTGAAGAGCAACGTCAACCTCCACCTCGCCGAAGGTGCGACGCTGAAGTTCAGCGCCGACCCGGCGAAATATCTGCCGGTCGTTTACACGCGCTTCGAAGGCACGGAATGCATGAACTACTCGCCGCTGATTTACGCGTTTGAGCAGGAGAACATCGCCGTCACCGGACGCGGCGTCCTCGATGGTTCGGCCTCGAACGATAACTGGTGGAAGTGGGCGCGGCGCGGGCCGAGCGGCGGAGATCCGCCGGCGCGGGCCGACATCACAAACTTGCGCGACATGGCCGAGCGCGGCGTGCCCGTGAAGGAACGCGTGTTTGGCGCGGGCCATTACCTGCGAAACAGTTTCATCCAGCCTTATCGCAGCAAGAACATTCTGATTGAAGGCGTGCGGATCATCAACTCGCCGATGTGGGAAATTCATCCGGTGCTTTCCACCAACGTCACCGTGCGCGGCGTCACAGTCGACACTCACGGTCCGAACAACGACGGCTGCAATCCCGAGTCGAGCCGCGACGTGCTGATTGAGGACTGCGTCTTCGATACCGGCGACGACTGCATCGCCATCAAGAGCGGCCGCGATGCTGACGGGACGGCGCGTTCATGTTCCTTCGGAGAACATCATCGTTCGCAACTGCACCATGAAGGATGGACACGGCGGCGTCGTTATCGGCAGCGAAATCTCCGGCGACTGTCGCAACGTCTTTGTCGAAAACTGCCGCATGGACAGTCCTAATCTCGACCGCGCGCTGCGCTTCAAGTCCAACGCCCGGCGCGGCGGCGTGATCGAAAACGTCTTCATGCGCGACGTGCTCGATCGGACGCGTCTCGGAAGCAGTGCTGACGATTGATTTTCTTTACGACACGGGAGCGAAAGGCGCTACCGGCCGGTCTTGCGCAACGTTTCACTCGAGCGCGTGCAGAGTACGTCGAGCCCGAGAGTGATGTGGATAGTCGGCTTTCCCGGGGTGACGATCGAAAACGTGCGCTTCAACGATTGCACTTTCCGCGGAGTTGATTCAGCCGAAGTGATGAATCACGCCGGCTCGAGTTTCGTTTAAGAACGTCACCATCGAACCGGCGAAGAAGAGCCGCAGCATCAACTCGCCGCAAAGCCCGCCCTAACCGGAACTTAAAGTTCGTCAAAGAGGTTTTGCGCCGTCACCATCAACTCCTTGGAGTGCGCCGCCCTGGCGGCGCTTTGGCCCAGCTGACTGTCGCGCTCAACGTTCCGAAAACATCTCACGATCAGGGCACCTTCAACCATACAAACGTCCGGTGAGTGAGTGGACCAAAGCGGCGCTCAGGCCGCCGCACTCCAAGGAGTTGAATATCCCCGGACCGGACCAATGGTCATACCTTTTCAGGGAAAAGTTGCCGTTACGCTCCCTCAAAAAGCATGTCCTCGGGGCTATTAAGGGGAATATCAGGATTGGGTCGATTGCTTCTGAACTTCTTGGTCCGGGCGCCTGACCTTTGTGGTAAACTCCGGCTCGAAAAGGCATAAGTGGTATGACCGATTCCAACGGCAAAAAGTTCAAGACGATCGACGCCGACCATCGCGGAACCACCGCGGAAGAAGTCATCTCGCAACTGCGAGAAATGATCCATCGCGGCGAGTTGCGTCCGGGCGACCGGCTGCCGCCGGAACGCGACCTGGCCAAGATCCTGGGTGTCAGCCGTCCCACTCTGCGGGGCGGAATTCGCTCGCTCGCTGCGGTTGGCGTGCTGGAGTCGCGCCAGGGCGCCGGCACTTTCGTGGTCAAGTCAGATGGTCCACCGGCCCTCGACAGCAGTCCGCTGCGTCTGATGGCTTCGCTGCACGGGTTCACTTCCGCTGAAATGTTTGAAGCGCGACAGTCGCTCGAGATGGCCGTTGCCGGTCTCGCCGCCGAGCGTGCCACCAGCGAGCACATGGCTTTGTTGTCAGAAGAGATCGCCGGCATGTACGCGTCCCTTGATGATCCGGAGCAGTTTCTGGTTCACGACATGCGCTTCCACCAGGCGGTTGCGTCTGCCTCGCGAAATCGCATCCTGACTTCGCTGATGAACATGGTGGCGACGATTCTCTTCGATGTGCGGAGAAAAACCGTCAAGCGCGCCAGAGACCTGAAAGAATCGGCCGAAATGCATCGCCACATCTACCGGGCAATTCGCGCGCGCGATTCGGAAGCTGCTCGCGATGCCATGCGCGACCACCTTGATGCTGGCGCAGAAGGCGCAGGAAGCAGAGGAGGTCGACGGCACCAGATCTTCAGGCTGCTCCAGCTTTCCGAACTGATGCGCAACGCAGCACTCTCTGCATCGACAAGCTGTCATCCGAACCTGAGACAATACTAGAAGTGCCGCTCGCGCATCTCTCACCGCTGCAATGTAAGCACGCGCCGCCTGCGTGACTTTGTCCGGCTCTCCTGATCGAATCGCCGCTGCAGTCGACGAGGTCAGCACCGACGCCAAGTGCAAACGCGCCGGCCGCAATGAAATCTGCCGCCGTTGCCAGTGAAACGCCGCCCGTCGGAATCATTTCGATCTGCGGCAAAGGCGCCTTGAGCGAAGCCAGATATTTTGCGCCGCCCACCGCGCCACAAGGAAAAACCTTGACCGCATCGGCGCCTGCCTGCCACGCAGTCACTACCTCGGTCGGTGTTAACGCGCCAGGGAAGACTGCAATTGAATACCGCGGCAGAACTCGATCGTCGTGATGTTCAGAGACGGACTGACGACGAAGCTGCGCGCCCGCGAGAATGCAATCGCGAGCAGTTTCCGGATCGAGTACGGTGCCGGCGCCGACGACCACTTCGTCACCATAGCGATTCGCGACTTCCTCGATCACTTTTATCGCGCCTGGCACGGTCATCGTGATTTCCAGAATCGAAAGGCCACCGGCTTTGATCGCCTCGACAACCTGAATTGCTTCCTCGGGAGATGCAGCTCGCACCACCGGAACGACACCAACTTCATTGATGCGACGCAAAACTTCCTGCCTGTTCATTGAGTCTCCTGTAGGACAGACATTTCTGTCTGCGCTTACCTTCAAGATTACGCATTGGAAAGTCTTTTCTACCGATCAACCCGTGCGTTGCCACCCTTCATCACGCGCTCAACTTCCGCGAGCGTCGCCATCGTCGTGTCGCCCGGAGTGGTCATCGCCAGCGCGCCGTGAGCAGCGCCGCATTCAACTGCCCACTGCGGATCCTTGTTCATCAGGAATCCGTAGATAAGTCCCGACGCGAAACTGTCGCCGCCGCCGATACGATCATAGATTTCCAAATTCTCGCGGGTCGGTGCCTGATAGAGTTTGCCATCGACGTAGCAGACGGCGCCCCAGTCGTTTACCGTCGCCGTCTTCGCGTTCCTCAGCGTCGTGGCCACGACCTTGAGATTGGGAAACTCCGCCACTGGCCTGCTCGATCATGCTGCGGAAGTTGCTTGAATCGAGTTTCGAGAAATGTTCATCCAATCCGGCCACTTCGAAACCGAGGCAGGCGGTGAAGTCCTCTTCATTTCCGAGCATCACGTCGACGAGCGACGCGAGTTCGCGATTGACTTCACGCGCGCGCGCCTTGCCGCCAATCGACTGCCAGAGACTGTCGCGATAATTCAGATCGAAAGAAATGATCGTGCCGTGTCGCTTGGCCGCCTGCATTGCTTCTTTGGCGACTGCCGGTGTTGTTTCAGAGAGCGCGCAAAAGATGCCGCCGGTGTGAAACCAGCGCGCGCCTTCCTCGCCGAAAATCTTTTCCCAGTCGATGTCACCGGGACGAAGTTGTGAAACTGCCGTGTGGCCGCGTCGGAGCAACCCAGCGCGCGCACGCACCCGTAGCCGCGTTCCGTGAAGTTCAACCCATTGCGCACCTGGCGTCCGACGCCGTCGTAGTTGACCCAGCGAACGTGCGACTGATCGACGCCGCCCTGATAGATCAAGTCCTGGACCAGACGTCCCACCGGATTGTCAGCCAGCGCGGTAACAATCGCCGTGTCGAGTCCGAAGCAACGTTTCAGTCCGCGCGCGACGTTGTACTCGCCGCCGCCTTCCCAGACGCGGAAGCTCTCGAGTGGTGTGAATTCGGTTCGTCGCCGGGATCGAGCCGGAGCATCACCTCGCCCAGCGAGACGCAGTCCCAGCGACAATCGTTCTTCGGTCTTATCTTCAGCATCACGATCCTCAGCTCGTCGCGCTTTCGACGTCGCCGGTTCCAGCCGCGGCACGAGCAAGTGAATCACCGCGAGCGAGACCAGATAAGCGCTCCCGCGATGATGAAAACACGGTAAAGCTCCCGTGCGGGTCAGGATCAAACCGGTCAGCGATGAGCATCCCGCCGATGGAACCGGCCATGCCGCCGATGCCGACGACCGAGCCGACCGCCCGCCGCGGGAACATGTCCGAAGCCATCGTGAAGATGTTTGCGGTCCAGCCCTGATGCGCCGCCGCCGCGAGCCCGACCAGCCCGACCGCGACCCACAAGTTCTGACGCCTTCGCCGCGAATACGATCGGCACAACCGCACGGCGCACAGCAAGCATCGCCGACTTACGCGCGTTGTTCACCGTCCAGCCGCGTTTGATGAGCGCGCCCGAGAGCCAACCGCCGCCGATACTTCCGACGTCCGCCACGACATAGATGACGACGAGCGGCAGGCCGATCTTCGTAATGTTCGAGTTTGTGTCCTGAGAAAAGCGGAAGCAGGAAAGGTACCACACCAGATCGGGTCGGTCAGAAACTTGGCGATGGCGAAAGCCCACGTTTGCCGGTGAGGAAAGAGACTCACCCACGGAATTTTCGTCGTCGGCTCGGGCGGATCTGACTGGATGTGCGTCAGTTCGGCGCGGCTGAGTTTCGGGTGTTCTTCGGGCTGCGATAAACCGCGAACCAGAAGATCAGCCAGATGAAGCCCGAGCGCGCCGGTGATGATGAAGGCCCACTGCCAGCCGTAGTTGACGGCGATCCACGGGACAGTCAGCGGCGCAACGATGGCGCCGACGTTTGAGCCGGAGTTGAAGATGCCGGTGGCGAGTGCACGCTCCTTTTTCGGAAACCATTCGGCGACGGTCTTGATCGAGGCGGGGAAGTTGCCGGCCTCGCCGAGGCCGAGGAGAAAACGGGCAGCGCTGAACCCGCCAATGGTAGCTCACCGCGGCGTGGACCATCGCGGCCAGGCTCCAGAAGATGAGCGAAAGGGATAGCCTTTGCGCGTGCCGAACCGTCCATCAGGTGGCCGGCGACGAGCAGGCCGATCGCGTAAGCGGCCTGAAACCAAAGACGATGTCTGTGTAGTCCTTCGCGGTCCAACCGATCGCTTCTGAAAGCTCCGGTCCGAGGATGCCGAGGACCTGCCGGTCGATGTAGTTGATGGTGGTCGCGAAAAAAAGCAGCGCGCAGATGACCCAACGATAACGGCCGATGGGGGTTTTCGGGCTTTCGGCAGCGGCGACGGCTGCCCCGGTCAAACTCGATCCGGAAGACTGACTTGGGCGGCGATCTGATACTGACTTTGGGCCGGCGATTTCTTCAACAACCTTACCAACTTCGGACATGTTTATCCTTTCGACTTTGCCTCGCGAAGGTTTTGCTTCTTGCGTTTCAGAGCGAGAGCACGTCGGGTGAACGGTATTCGCGGTTACCGACGCGGACCGGGATTTGCGGCCAGTCGGGAGTGGCCGTCAGAATCTCAACGCCGTCTTCGGAGCGACACAGGTCTCTTCCACCTTTGTCCCGGTGATCGAAGGGTTCCAGGCGAACGCCTGATCCGGTTGCACTCGCTCCGTGCACGCCGGATGTGCGACCCAGTCGCGCGTGCGATAGCCCGTCGCGCCGCCCTGATGATGCAAACGTTCCTCGTCTTCGAAACCTCTCGAGGCGTAGGTGCGGCCGCAAGTCTGATATAGCTCGGCGCCGCTCGCGCCGGCCGCGTTGCCGCAAGGAGTTGCGCGTTCACGCGCGCTGCCGCGAGCGTGCGCCGCCGCAGTTCCTCCGGTATCGCGCCGTTGCAAATGATGCGAGTGAACGAAGCAATCATTCCGCCGCGCCGCGCGCAAACAACGATCATCAGAATCTTCTCCCAACGGCGGTCCGGTCGGCACCGGATGACGATACTGTAATTCGTTCGTCGGCTGCAACCAGAGTTACGATCGCGCGAATGTCGTGAGCCGCGAGTGCGTGCGACGCGCGCTGGGCTACCTCATGTTCCGTTTCTCCCGGCCGAGAGATTCGGCCAGATTGCGCAATCGCCTGCGCCGCGTCGCTTCCCGAGTGAACGAAATCTTTCAATCTCGGAACTCGTAAGTTGAGACCGGCAGCGCGCCACGGCTGCGTCGATCGGTTCGTCTGCACCAACATGCCGATGTCGGAACCCAGCGCTGCGCCGTTGTTCAGCAACGTCAGCGCGCGATCGCAAGAGAAGCGTCGGCGAGCCTTTTCTTCTTCCCAGGGAAATTCGATTGGCTCAAATTCCTCGCCCGCCAGCTCCTCGTCAAGCAGTCGCGGCATCTCAATGCGGTTGGCGAGCACAAAACGTTTGCCGTCGTTTCTGACAAGAAGTGCGCCGGCTCCTGCTTCGCGGCTCAGTGTCCACGCCGTTTGTGCCGCCCGCGGTCAACCATGAAAAATTGTGCTGCGAACTGATGAGCACTCCGCCGAGATTGTTTTCGGCGAGCATGTCACAAGCCTGGCAGTCTTCGTGTTGATCTCTTCGCTCTTGTCCACGGTGGACCCTTGAACCGAGGTAAGTCTACTGATTGACTCCACTCGCCAGAAATCCGCCATCCACCGTGAGAATCTCGCCGGTCACAAAGCTGGCCGCGTCAGACGCAAGAAACACCGCCGCCCCGGCCAACTCTTCAACTTTGCCGAATCGCTTCATCGGAGTGCGCAACAGAAACTCACGCCCACGTTCCGTCTCGTCCAGTAACTTTTGATTGAGCGCGGTACGGAAGACACCGGGAGCAATCGCGTTAACACAAACTCCACGCGACGCCCATTCAACCGCCAGCGATTTTGTTAGTGAAGCGACCGCAGCCTTGCTGGCCGAATAGGCGGCGACTTCGTAAAGCGCGACGAAGGTCGACAGGGAAGCGATGTTGATGATGCGTCCATACTGTCGCTCGAGCATGTGTCGTCCAAAAATCTGACAGGCGCGCAACGTGCCGGTCAGGTTTGTATCCAGAATGTCGTTCCAGTCCTCGTCCGAAAAATCGATCGTTGGCGCTCGTTTTGTTCGCCCGGCTGAATTGACCAGGATGTCAACCTTCTCAAAAGCCTTGATGGTTTCCTCGAGGACGTGTTGTAGAGATGAGCGGTCAGAAACATCGGACGTGACGCGGATCGTCCGGCGGCCGAGCGCTTCGATTTCCGCGGCGGCTACTTCCACTTGTTCGGCGCGGCGCGATGTCGGGATGACGTCTGCGCCGGCCTGGGCCAGTCCGTGTGCGATCGCGCGGCCGATACCGGAGGTGCCACCGATTACGACTGCCACTTTGCCACTGAGATCCAAAGGATGGGTAGTTCATCTATGTTCGAGTCCTTCCAAGAAGTTATGATGCGCTAGTCCTCGTCCTTACGAAGTCGTCACCGAGTTCGAACTAAAGAGTGAGTGAGATCTTCCATGTCGCACTACTGACACGACTTCCGATGACAGCTCTAAGCCAAAGGTCTTACCAATCAGACTGCAGGTAGAATTGTGTAACACCGTCGCTAGGCGCGCGTCAAGCCTTTTCTTCAAAGCGAAGTTTTCAAGTTATTTGTACGATTTTCGTGCGCTAGCCGATCGAATTGTTCTTGCTTTCAGTTCTCGCTATGTGGTAAATACTTCGGTTGGTGAACTCGAGAATGGTTTGACCAGTTAACGAGCTCTGGATTTAATCTGAGACTCTTTAGCGAACCTCGTAGGAAGCTCGTTTACTGTTGCCCCAAACAAGGCACGCAAGTCAGGGAAAATTTTGTCCACAACAGTATCGGAGAATCTGGCTCGTCACGTCGGTGGGAGCAACGTTTGGCTGCGCCCGCGGCAGACTTCCCATGAAGAAGCCGTCGCAGTCTCCAGTTGAGGCCGTACAAGTACGAAGTGATCGAGTCAGAAGAGGCTGTTGGTCGCGCGCAGTTGGAGGAGATCCAACAGGCTGCCGCAAACAAAGAAGGCGACCTGGTGATTATCCTGCTTGGTGGTCGCGGTGCGCAGGCGTTGTACCGACTGCTCGGTGAGATGGCGCAAACGGATGAAATCGATCGATCTGCTTGATCGGCTTCACGTTTTCACGCAGGACGCGTTGGCGCCGCATGCGGATGGATAACGGTTTGAGCTTCGTGCGCGATTTCGAACGGCTGCTGGGCAGAGCCTTTTTCGAAAAGGTAAAGAGCTTTACGCCGATGCAGACCGACACCGACGACCTGGAAGGCGCGCTGGAACGTTACCTCGAAAAGCTGGAATCTCTGGGAGGCATTGATATTTTCTTTCTGGGTCTGGGACCGGAGGCTGGCGCGTGCGTCGCATCTCGCGTACATCAAACCCGGATCCGGCGCGAGCGCTGACGATCTGGCGGGAGTGATTCCGATTTCTTCGAGCATCCTTGAACACCACATTAAGAAGTTCAAAGTTGGCGGGAGCACGGTTACCGCCGCGGACGAAGCAGAGTGCCGGGCGGCGACGCATATTCTGACGCTTGGACCAGCCGCTATTCTCAAGGCAAGAAGAATTGTGCAATCGATCGTGGATGCGAGCACTGCGCCCGGCAAGCGGGAGAGCTATCGGCGCGTGCTTGAAACGGACATTTCAGATGATCCGGTGCAGCGAGCGGCGCAACTCGACGAGAATCCCGGACTGTGGTTGCGTCTTCACGGCAATGTCCGATCGTTAATCCTGCCGGATGTGCTGGAGACCTGGAGACTTAGCGCGCAACACGGGAAGTTGTGACTATATGTCGACTACTTGCATCGCAGCACAGCGCCGATAAGCGAATACGCGATCGTCGTTGATCCGAGAGACAATCTGGCGGTCGTCAAGAAAGAGACGCAGCCGGGTCTTGAAGTGACGCTTGCCGACAATCGAGTTATTCGGGTGACTGCTGCTGTTCCGCCCGGCCACCGCTTTGCCATTCGCGACATTCCTGCCGGTGAATTCGTTTTGCAGTATGGTCAGCCGATTGGAACTTCGCTGGGCATCAACGAAGGCGATCAGATCACGCACGACAATATGTCCAACGAAGTGCCGGTGATCCGCGAACTGCCGGACGACCTCTCAACGCCGCCGCCCGATTACATTCCGCCGGCACGAGCGCGCGACGTTCATGGGCTTTCGCCGCGCCGGATGGACGCGTTGGCACGCGCAATTATGTGCTGATCGTGCCGACCAGCATGTGTGCCAGCCACGAGGCGCAGCAGATCTCGATGATGTCTGAGTTCACGCTCTACAATCGCGAGAAGTATCCAAACGTCGATGGCGTGGTGGCGATTCCGCACAACAAGGGCTGTGGTTGTCAGGATGGCTCGACGCTTGACGTGATGCTGCGCACGCTTTCCAACTACGCCGATCACCCGAACGTCGGCGGCGTGATTCTGATGGATCTGGGATGCGAAAAGACGAATCTTGCTTATGTAGAAAAATATCTGCTCAAGCGCGAGAAGTCGTTCAACAAGCCCATTGCCAAGATTGGCATTCAGGAAGTTGGCGGCACTGAAGCCGCGATCAAGCTCGGACTGGAAGAAGTTGGACGCATGCTGCCGGAAGTTAATCGCGCGGTGCGCGAAGAGGTGCCGGTCAGCGAGCTGGTGCTGGGAGTTAAGTGTGGCGGGTCCGACGGCTTCTCCGGAATCTCGGCAAATCCGTCGCTGGGACGCGCGGCGGACATGCTGATTCGTTCCGGCGGCACAGTGTTGATTACCGAAGTGCCGGAGTTTTGCGGCGCTGAACACATTCTGGCCAACCGCGCGAAAAATGCCGAAATTGGTCGAGCGATTTATCGTTTGGTGGACTGGTACAAAGAGTACGCTTCGAAGTTTGGCGCCGTGCTCAATCAGAATCCGAGTCCGGGAAATATCGCCGGCGGCTTGCTTAACCTCACGGTCAAGAGTCTGGGGGCGATGTCGAAGGCCGGCACGACGCGCGTGGAAGGCACGATCGAATACGCCGAAACTCCGAAGTGTCATGGACTCCATTTGATGCAGGGGCCGGGTTACGATCAGGAGTCGACACCGGGCCTGGTCGGCGCGGGCGCAACCGTTGTCGTGTTCACGACCGGACGCGGCACGACGATCGGCAATGCGATTACGCCGGTGATCAAGCTGGCCTCAAACACGCCGGTCTTCGAGCGCATGTCTCGCGATCTCGATCTCTCTGCCGGCGGCGTGATTGACGGAACGGAAACCATCGATGAAGTCGGCGCGCGCGTCTTCGAGCAAGTGAGAAGAGTGGCCAGCGGCGAAGCTCTGGCGAAAGCCGAAGAGCACAAGCATCGTGAGTTTCAATTCTGGGCTGAACAAACAGTTTCCCTCTAAACACCGAGTGCGGTCAGGCAGAGGATCGCGCCACAGACATGTTGGAACCGTTGATTCCAACTAAGTTGTGCTGTGTCTAACGGACCAGGGAGATTCGTCTTTGCGCACACCGAGACTGAGGCATTGAAGTATGGTCTACGTAGGCATACTTGGAGGCGGAAACATTAGCGAGACTCATGCGCGCGCGGTGCACGAGACAGAAGGGGCCGAGATCGCGGCGATCTACGGCCAGAACCAGGAAAAGGTAATCGGTCTGGCGCAACGCTTTGGCGGCAGGGTTTTTGCGAACTTCGAATCGTTTCTGGATTACCAGCCGCTTGACATGGTTATGATCGGTAGTCCTTCGGGTCTTCATGCGGAATATGGAATTGCCGCAGCGCGGACGATAAACAGCCCCCGGCACTCAGCCTCGCCAGGGGTGGGCAACCGCCCCGGCGCCTTTTTTACGATTGCCGCACTTACCAAGGCGGGAGCCCGTGGCCACCGTCAGCGGCCATTCACGCCGCTTGAGGGCCACTCAAGCCTGGGGATCTTTGCCCAGGCCGGCAGGAAGGGGTTCTCCAGCTCGATGATCGTCCGTTCGCGGAAGCGAAGATCGGCAATGGTCTGGGCAAAATACTTGTCAAAGTGCCGGTCAAAGCTGCCATCCTTCTGCATTTCCTGCAGCCCATAGCGGATCCGTTCCGCCAGGCGCGGCGCCGACTTCGACACATAGGCGTACAGCGCATATGGGAAGTGTATGAGCAGTTTCTGGGTCGATCGCCAGCCTCGGGTAAGACTTTGCATCTTCATGATGTATCGCAGCAACCACGGTTGCGCCGCGTGGAAACAGATCGAAGCGTCCGCGTTCCAGCATCAGCAGCAGCAGCCATGCCGTTATGGCGAAATATCGCTGCAGTCGCCTCGCCCGATGCGCCGATCCGTAATTGCCTGAGGTCGGCGATGTTTCGCACCTTTGCCACCCGACCCTGATCGCTGGCGCGGATAGAGGCGATTCGATAGCCGAACAGGCCCTTGTCCAGCGGAATATCGATCGGGATTAAATCCTCATCCAGCGGTTCGAGCACCACGACATTTATCAGATCACCTTTCACGGCCTCGCGCCTAAGCCGGGCGCTGGTCAACTCCGTCGTGACAGGTTCAACCCTATACGGCCCGTAGCGCGCCACGCTGCGTTCCAGCGCGGCATCCAGAAGCTCGTAAGCGTATCGACGGGTAGTCAGTTGGCGCTCGAATTCACTGCGGCGCACCACGTCCTGGGCCGGAGCGCCTGACTCCGCCGACACCGTCCGCCACCCGCCTGCCACAAGACAAAACACCGCCAGCAGCAGGGCGCTGACCGGGCCCGTCATTCGACGATCTGCAACCATGCCGGAACCCTCGATAGGCGCTCCAAGCCGCCCGAGCCAGTTCATTGAACGGACCGGAGACGAATAGTACCGAATATACATGATGGCTTCACACGGGACAATTTTCGCCGCCTTGCAGACTCTCGACTCCTCCTTACCGGCCTTGGCTGGACACGGCGGTGCCGGCATAGGAGGGTGGCGAAATAGCCTGACATTGGCATGATCACCCGGAGCTTCGGCTACGGCTTCGCCAGCGCAACGCCTGGTCGAACGCAATCACCTGTCCGAAGGGGGGCTTCGGTTGCTGCTTTGGCCGGCGGGGCTGTGGATTGAACGCGATCACGCGGCCGAAGGGGCGATCCCCGATGATGCGTTCGCCCACGCCGGCCTGTTGATCGTCAACGCGCGTGGTTAAAAGTCCGAACACCGGCTCGTCGCAGCGCCGCGTCGGGCTCTCGAAGACCTCGGATGCGGCGATGGTCTGCCTGGAGGCGGCAGGTCTGCGAGACTTGCGCGCACCCCCAAAGATGACCTTCATTACACGCGTGGCTGCCCATGCCCAAGCGCGCATCCAATGTGCCGCTTCGGACCGGAGATGGGCGGGATTGGCGTAGACGAGGTTCATCGCAAACTCCTGAGTCTAGGATGCGAGACCTGCCCGTGCTTCGACCGTTCTGGCATCTACTGCTGTTGCCTGAGCCGCCTGGCGCTGACAGCCAGACTTGTCGCTTGTTTCCATCAGGATATTGCAGTGAAGGCGTTCTTTTCAATTATACGTAGGGGTCGGGCGGAGCAGCTAGACGCTTCCCAATACCTATACCGACGTCGCCCCTCGCCGCTTAAGGATGCAACCGCCCGCCGTGCGACATCTGTCGCATCACGCGAGAACGGTACAATATCGCTGACGCGTGTAAGAGTATTGTGCGCCCAAGCGGCGGCAGTCGCTTGGGTTGAGCGCGCCTATTCCAGGAGGCGATTTGACGGAGTTGACGCATTAGCAAACTTGACTGCACTTCAGTGGCAGGCTACCCATGACAAACATGTGACACGCATCGTCAGTTTTGTGCTTCGTAGGGTGACGAGGCCAGGCAGCACGGGCTGCATAATCTCAAACCCCTGTACAGGCGTACTGAGCAACAGCGCATCCGGCTTGGTCCGCTCAGGTGCCAAAGCCCGAACCATTCCTATACCAGACCGAGGATCAAACCAAATGGCGGCAAAAGACTTGAGCAAAGTGCTCCACATTGAACGCAAGGACGATGTGTTCCTCCGCGAGGACCAGCCCATAGGGGACTTTGCCTTCGATGCCACGGTCGCCGGTGTTTTCGATGACATGGTAAGCCGGTCGGTGCCCTTTTATGAAGAAATGCAGCGCATGGTCTGCGAGCTGGCGCGGGATTTCGCCAGGCCCGATACCAATCTCTATGATATCGGCTGCTCGACCGCGACCACGTTGCTGATGCTCGATGCCTTTTTGGACGAAGGCGTCAACTTCATCGGCATCGACAATGCACCGGAGATGCTGGAAAAAGCCGAAGCGAAAATTCAGCAGGCGGGAACCCAGAGGCTGATCGATCTGAGGGTCGGCGATCTTCATCAGGGTCTTTTCATGGACGAACGCCAGCGTCGTCACCATGCTGCTGACGTTGCAATTCGTCCGCCCGCTTTATCGCGAGCGCGTGATCAAGGCGATCCATTCCGGATTGAACGATCAGGGCTGTCTGCTTCTCATCGAGAAGCTCACCAGCGAGGACACCATGTTCAATCGGCTTTTCATCGACCACTATTACGATTTCAAGCGCCGGAACGGCTATTCGGAAATCGAGATATCGAAAAAGCGCGAAGCGTTGGAAAACGTGCTGATCCCCTACCGCCTGGAAGAAAATATCCAGTTGCTCAAGGAGACGGGGTTTCGCCAGATCGAAGTTTTCTTCCGCTGGTACAATTTCTGCGGCATTATCGCTGTCAAGTAGACTTAGGACATCAAATGAAGAAGACGATGATAAGCATCGGGAATTTTTTCTTCCGGTTCCGCAATCAGGCATTTCCCATCATCATCGTGGGATTGCTCCTGATACAGGACACCGCCTGCCGAGATATTTGGAAGCAGATTGCTTGAAGAAGCGACAGATATTATTGCCTTCCTTATGGTGCTTTCCGGCTTGGCCTTTCGCGCCACCGTCATTGGATATGCCTATATCCAGCGCGGCGGCCTCAACAAGAAGGTCTATGCCAAGGATCTGGTAACGGATGGCATGTTTGGCGTCTGCCGCAATCCCCTGTATGTCGGCAACATGCTGATCTACAGCGGCATATTCCTGAAGCATGGCAGCCCCTTGGTAATGATTGTCGGTATCGCATTATTCGCGTTCATCTATCAGTGTATCGTCTACGCGGAAGAAGCGTTCCTCGATAACAAATTTGGTAGTGGATATGCTGCCTATTGCCGGGATGTGCCGCGTTGGATTCCGCGTTTCAGCAAGTTCGCTGAATCCACCGAAGGTATGGAATTCAATTTCAAGCGTGTGATCGCCAAGGATTATTCGACCGCTTCCGCCGCTTTGTTCGCGATCATTGCCATAGAAGCCTGCGAATTTCTCACCACTACACCCGATCCAACGCAATATATCGGCTATCCGTCTGTCTTGGTGGCATTGATGGCTACCGTCGGCGTGCTCGCCGGAGCCATCAGCTTCCTGAAGAAGCGCGGCGTTTTCCGCGAAGGCAAAACCGCCTAAAATAGGGTGCCGTGCGTCGGAATGGACGCCTAAGGACGCTTTTACCAAATCCGAAAATCTGCCCGGATGCGACGCTGGGCAGTTGCTTTTCGAACTCGCATATTGCGCGCTACTGCAGTCTCTCCGGAGACCATCCCTCCATGTCCTCTACAAGCCGGTCAAGGTTGACGGAATAGCAGAAAAGGTCGAACAGCGTCCCGGTCACGTACAGGGTAGTGGCAGATGCGGTTGATCGGCGTTCCATGACGGAAAACGTCATCAAATGTGCCTCGGAGCCGGTATCCGGCGCTGAGTGAGCGTCTGGCATCATCGTTGCGGCGTCGGCATCGAACTGGGGCGGATAGCTCGGCAGCATGCTCCAGCCTTCCGAAATACGCCAGGGGAACAGCTTCAAGGGGATGAGATCGCGTTCGATGCGGTTGATTACCTGTGTCATGGTTACAATCCTCAGAAAGAGCGCGGGGGAACGAAGAGGCAAATGGTGCGGCCTGTGGGCTCGCCGGCCACCGTGCATTGGTGAAACTGCCCGTCCGGGCTGTCCTTGATGCGGGTATCCTTGGACATGATGAGTTCCCCGGTGAGCTTAATGACATAGCCGCGGGGGCCTTCGAGAACCGCTTGGTCGCGTGACTTCACGGCAGTCCATTCCGCTGCAGCACGAAAACGGATATGTCCATCCGTTCGGCTGTGCCGGCGTCGGCTTCGCATCATGCGCCGCTGCCGGAGCAGCGGTCAGGACTGCAAAAAGAATAGCTGCTGCCTTACTCATGATCCGTACCTCGATGGTGAATAGAGCCGGCTTCGGTGTCGAAATTTCCCTTCGATCAAGTTTGAGCCGCTGCGAACATTGTCTCCGTCTTTTGCGGCGCTTCCTCGAAGCGCCGCGGTATGCTCGATTCCAGTCGGGGCCGATTGGGGGAAACGGCCCCGCGGGAGGAGTATCCTGAGCATAAAGGCACGCTCCCGGCCTGACTATTGGACGGGAGGAAGGATCGGACACCAACGAGGAGGGTATGACCTATACGCGGGTCTAGGTGCTTTTATGCGGCAGCGCGATGATTGCTGAGCCTCCGCGATGAGCCTGCAATCTGGTGGGATTGCATCGCAAGGATCGGTTTTCCGGCGCCCACGACCTGCGGAAATGCCGGCCGGGGAACTGATTTGTCTGAAAGACGTTCGGCAACATCAAATACGAGGTAACGTCATGCGCTACACCGCCTATATGTTATCCCTTGCACTTGCCAGCCTCGAACCGCTTTCGGCCGCCGCCGCAGAGGCTGACTTCCTCAAGTCGCTCGCCGGAAACTGGAACGGCGCGGGCACAGTAATGATAAGGATCGGTAGAAATCCGATCAACGTGAACTGCGACTTCGCAACGACGGCAGGTGCATCCGACTTTTCGATGAAGGGCAACTGCCGCGGCTTGCTCGTCGTTCGCAGAGCCGTTTCAGCAGATTTAACGGTGAGCGGAGATCGCTATACCGGAACTTATGTCGGACCGTCGGGCCTGCCGTCCGCACTTTCGGGAAGCCGCCGCGGAAACGCGATCAATCTTTCCGTCCGGTGGCCTCGCCCGGTAAATGGCGACCGAAACGCAAACATGACCATCGAGAAGATGGGAGCGGGGGGCCTGCGTCTCAGGACGGTCGACCGTGACCCCGCGACTGGAGAGACGGTTGTCACGAGCAGCATCGAGCTCCAGCGCCAATGAGCGAACTGGACAGAGCTTGTTGCCCCGTTAGCTGCTCGTCTGCGCTGCCGCCGCTTCCGATGCGGCTCCACTCTTGACGAGCTGTCCGATGGCCAGCAGAGCCAGTACCGCCAGCCCTCCGATGGCAGAGGTCAGCGCGAGGGACCACACAACGCCGATGCTGCCAATCAGGTAAGCCAAGGCAAAGGGTGCGGTCGCAGACACGATCAGCCGCGCCGCCATCACGCGGCCCTGGAGCTTGCCGTAGCCCTCGCTGCCGAACAGCATCAGCGGAAGAGTTCCCGTGACAATGCTGAAGAGGCCGTTACCAAGGCCGAAGACAACGGCAAATGCCATGGCACCGGCGACTGAGGGAGCCGTCGCGATGAGCAGGAATACTGCTGCAGGCATAAGCGCGGCCGCGATGAGGGCAAGCTTGAGCGGCGGCAGGCCTCCGCCGAGCAGCATGTTCGTGAACCTGCTGAGCACCTGGGAGGGACCAAAGAACGTCCCGACCAATGCCGCCGTTGCGCCGAGCCCGAGGCCGGACAGCAGCGGCACCATATGCACGAGGATTGCCGAGCTCACCAGCGACTGGAGAGAGAACGAAAGCGCCATCAGAACGAAGCCCATCCTGCGCGCCGATGTCGAAAGCCTTCCTTCGACGCTTCTCGCTGCCGAAGCCTTGCCGTTCCGTTCGCTCTGCCGGCTCATGTGCCGCGAGAGCACGGCATGAATGGGCAGACAAACGAAAAGATTGAGCCCCGCAAATACCAGGTAGACGTGTTGCCAAGGCATCTGCGCGTGCAGCATGGTCGTGATCGGCCAAAAGATCGTGGAGGCAAACCCGCCGATGAGCGTCAGGTATGTGATGCTCCGTTGCGCTGCCTGCGGCCGTGATCTGCACGAGCAAGGCGAAGGCCGCCCCGTATTGAACCAGGTTCGCCGCCGCCTCGACGCAGATCAGCGCGACCACGAACGACACCCTGCCGGGCGCCAGGGCGCAGGCCATAAGCGCGGCTGCGGCTATCGCCGATCCTGCGGTCATGATCCGTCCGGCGCCGAAGCGATCGATCCACTTGCCGAGGACGGGCGCCATAAGGCCGCCGATCAGAAGAGCAGCGGACAGTGCTCCGAAGACGGTCTCCGACGGCCATCCGAGGTCCCGGGACATGTCGGGAGCGAGAATGCTGAAGCTGTAATAAAGTGTGCCGTAGCCGATGATCTGCGTAAGGCCTAGACCGATGATGGCTGCGATTGGCGGACGTTCGGTCATATGGATTTCAGGCTCACACGCTGTTCGAGCTTTTCGGCCTCTTCCTTGCGTTCGCTATAGCGATCGGTGAGATAGGCGGAGGCGTCGCGCGTCAGCCAGGTGAACTTCACCAGTTCCTCGCAGACGTCAACGACGCGGTCGTAATAGGACGAGGGTTTCATGCGGCCGTCGGCGTCGAATTCCTGAAAGGCCTTGGCGACCGACGACTGGTTGGGAATGGTGATCATCCGCATCCAACGGCCGAGAATCCGCATCTGCCCGACTGCGTTGAAGGACTGCGAGCCTCCCGACACCTGCATGACAGCGAGCGTCTTGCCCTGCGTCGGCCGCACCGAGCCGACCGAGAGCGGAATCCAGTCGATCTGCGCCTTCATGATGCCGGTCATGGCGCCATGGCGCTCAGGGCTGACCCACACCTGCCCCTCCGACCACTGCGAGAGTTCGCGCAGTTCCTGCACCTTCGGATGGCTCACCGGCTCCGCATCAGGAAGCGGCAGGCCTTCCGGATTGAAAATCCGCACCTCGCAGCCGAAATGCTCGAGCAGCCGGCCAGCCTCATGGGCAAGCAGCCGGCTATACGACACGGCACGGAGAGAGCCGTAGAGGATCAGGATGCGGGGCTTGTGAGTCGAGAATGGCGGCCGCAGCGCCGCGAGATCGATCTGCCGCAGGTGTTCCAGAGAGGCTGCTGGCAGATCAGACAAGACGCTTGCCTTCCGCATCGAGAACCTTTTCACCGTCCTCCTTGGTGAAGGCGCCCTTGTGAGTATCGGGCAGGATGTCCAGAACCACTTCCGACGGACGCGCCAGACGCGTGCCGAGCGGCGTCACCACGAAGGGACGGTTGATCAGGATCGGATCCTTCAGCATCGCATCGAGAAGCTGATCGTCCGTCAGGGCCGGATCATCGAGCCCGAGCTCCGCATAGGGCGTGCCCTTCTCGCGAATGGCCTGGCGCACGGTCAGGCCGGCGTCGGCGATCATCTTGACCAGTTCGGCGCGAGACGGCGGAGTTTGCAGGTACTCGATGACCGTGGGCTCGATCCCGGCATTGCGGATCATCGCCAGCGTATTGCGCGACGTGCCGCAGTCCGGATTGTGGTAGATGGTGACGTTCATAGCTTTGCCTCGTTTGATAGGGTTGATGTAGCGCCCGGCTGCAGCAGCCAGGTGAACAGAAGAAGCGCGGCGACCGCGCCGGCGATCTCGGCAACCCAAAAACCCGGAAGATCGACCGGGCGAATGCCGGAGAAGGTGTCGGTCAGCGACCGGGCGAACGCGACCGCCGGATTGGCAAACGAGGTCGAGGCGGTAAACCAGTAGGCGGCGGTGATATAGAGTCCCACCAGCCACGGCACCGCCTTCTGCTCGAACCGTATCCCGGCGAGAATCACGGCTACCAGGCCGAAGGTCGCAACGCCTTCGGAAAACCACTGCGCACCGCCCGTGCGCACCTTCGTCGACAGCTCGATGAGGGACAGGTCGAACATCCCGTGGGCTACGATTGTGCCTGCGGCACCGCCAGCGACCTGCGCCAGCACATAGAAAGGCGAAGTCGCGTTTCGGCAGCGCCCGCGACATCGCAAAGATCAGCGAGACAGCCGGATTGAAGTGGGCTCCTGAAATCGGGCCGAGGATCGTGATCAGCACTACCAGCATCGCGCCTGTGGCCAGCGTATTGCCAAGCAACGCCAGTCCCACATCCTGGGTCAGCGATGTCGCCATGATGCCCGACCCGACCACGGTCGCGACGAGAATTGCGGTGCCGAGACCCTCCGACACGAGGCGGCGCGGCAAATCGAACGTGATCATCACTGCGCCTTTACCGGATTGCTCGTCGAACCTTCCATGGCGCCGATCTGGCGCAGGTGCTGCTCCAGAGCGAGCTTGTCGATCGAGGACAAGGGCAGGCTCAGGAAGGCCATGATCCGGTTCTTGAGGAAGCGGGCGGCCTGCGCGAACGCGCGACCCTTCTCGACCTCGCTGCCCTCGACGGTAGCCGGATCCTCCACGCCCCAATGGGCGGTCATCGGATGGCCGATCCAGACCGGACAGGCTTCGCCGGCGGCGGTGTCGCAAACCGTGAAGATGAAATCCATTTCCGGCGCGCCCGGCTCGGCAAAGACGTCCCAGCTCTTTGAACTGAAGCCGGTCGAAGGATAACCCAGCGCTTGGAGTTCCTTCAGCGCATAGGGATTGACCTCGCCCTTGGGCTGGCTGCCTGCCGAAAAAGCGCGAAAACGGCCTTTGCCTTCGGCATTGAGGATGGATTCCGCCAGGATCGAGCGGGAGGAATTGCCCGTGCAGAGAAAAAGCACGTTGTAGACGCGATCAGTGGTCATTGCAGCTTCTCCGTGGTTTGAGGGTTGCAGCAGGCCGCCACAGCAGCGGCCGGGGCGCATATCTCAGCGTTACCGGCACAGCAGTCTTCCATGAGGAACCGGATCAGTCCACCAAGCGCCTGATAATTGGCGGTGTAGATGATGGAGCGGGACTCACGCTTTTGGCTGATGAGGCCGGAACGTTCGAGTTCCTTCAGATGGAAGGAGACATTCGACGGCGAGACCTCAGCCTTTTCCGCCACCGTGCCAGCCGCCATGCCGTCGGGACCCGCGACCACCAGCATGCGGACGATCTGCAGACGCGTTTCTTGAGAGAGTGCGGCAAAGGCGCCGAGGGCTTGACGCTGATCCATATTTCAATAATCCTTGAACCATTGAAACAAGGATTAACGCAAATGAACGCGATCGACAACGGCAAAATGCAAGATCACGAAGTCAGTCTCGGCCTGCTTCTCGAAGCTCTCGCCGGCGCCAAGGATTCACCGCTGATCTTTTACTACGACGGCCAGCCGGTTAAGCCCGGCTATCACGTGACGGAAGTGAAGGCAGGTCAGTTCGCCGCGCTTGACTGCGGCGGCAACCCCGAGAGCTGGACCGAGATCTTCGTCCAGCTATGGGACGTCGACGAACGCGGCCGCACGCACATGACGGCCGGAAAATTCCATGCCATCATCCGGAAAGTGATAAAGCATGTGGAATTGGACGGCTCCGCCAAGCTGACATTCGAAGTCAGCGACGGCCTGCGGCCCATGCAGCTCTATTGCGCCACAATGCCGATGCTGCGTGACGGTGCCGTGGAAGTCGAGCTTGCGCCTCGTCCGGCGAGCTGTAAGCCGCGCGACCGCTGGCTCGCAGAGGAAGCGCAGAAAACCGAAGGCTGCTGCGCCCCTACTCCTGGCAAAAGTGCCTGCTGCGCGTAGAGGATAACGAAGGGGCACCGGCCGGGCGGACGGTTTCGCCAACGCCTGCCATCGCTTTTTGTCGAGTGCTCCCATCCCGCACCATTCTGGCGCGTCCGCGGCCGCGGCTCCGGCTGCAGCCAGTCAATGGATGAACCCTTCATTAACCATGTTTGGCCTATCTTCAGCCAAACCAGGGGGAGGTGGGGTGAAGGGGCGAACTGTATTAACGCGGAGCGCGGCATATTTTGTGATCGCGTCGACCTTGGTCGGCTGCGTAGCCGGGCCGGACCATACGCCTCCCGAGATGCCGCTGCCGGCCAAGTTTGCTGAGGGTGGCGCCAAAGACATCGGCGATGTTGCGACGGTGACATGGTGGACGGCGTTTCGCGACAAGCAGCTCGACAGCCTGGTGGCGCGCGGCATCGACCAGAACCTCGACGTGCTGCAGGCGATGGAGCGCATCAACGCGGCCGCCGGCAATGTGACCGCCGCCGGTGCCGGTTCGCTGCCGAGCCTGGTGGTCGGCGCCTCGCAGACGGTCGCGGGCCAGATGGGCGAGTTGCGCACGCAGGTCGGCGCCGAAAACACCACCGCCGGCGACGCCAATATCTCCTGGCTGCTCGATCTCTTCGGCCAGTTCCGCCGCTCCAAGGAAAGCGCGCTCGCCTCGCTCGATGTCGGCCTATTCCACCGCCGACGTCGCCAGGCTCGCCTTCCTGCAGGATCTCGTCTCCTCCTATATCGACGCCCGCTTCTTCCAGGAGCGCCTCGCGCTGTCGAAGGACAATCTGCGCTCGCGCCAGGAAACCTACGAGCTCACCCAGTTCCAGCTGGAAGCCGGCGCCGCCTCCAGGCTCGACGTCGTCCAGGCCGAGGGTCTGGTGCAGTCGACGCAGGCCGAAATCCCCGGGCTGGAAACCAACTTCCGCGTCGCCGCCCATCACATCGCCACGCTGCTCGGCCTGCCGGCCGACGCGCTGGTGGCCGAACTGCTGAAGGGTGCTCGCCCAGCCGATCTACCGCGCCGGCATCATCTCCGGCATCCCGGCCGACCTGATCCGCAACCGGCCCGACATCCGCGTGGCCGAGCGCAATCTGGCCGCCGCCGTTGCCAATATCGGCGTCGCCCAGTCGCAGCTTTATCCGACGATCGCGCTTTCCGGCGCGATCTCGCCGTCCTGGGTCAACCCGGCCGGCGGCAAGGGCGGCGGCCTGACCACCTGGTCCTTCGGCCCGACGCTCACCCTGCCGATCTTCGACGGCGGCCGCCTGCGCGCCAATGTCGACATCGCCAGGTCCGACGCCAAGACCCAGTATCTCGCCTGGAAGCAGACGGTGCTGCACGCCGTCGAGGAGGTGGCGAACGCGCTGGCGGCCGTGCGCCGCGACGCCCAGACGGTCGAGGCGCTGCGCGCCAACGTCAAGACGACGCAGGAATCGCTGGAACTGTCGACCGCCAGCTACAAGGACGGCGCCTCCTCGCTGCTCGACGTGCTCGACGCCCAGCGCAACGTCTCGCTGGCCGACGCCAGCCTTGCCGCCGCCATCCAGCAGATGGCCAAGGACTACGTCTCGCTCAACGTCGCCATCGGCGGCGGCTATGCCCCGAACGGCGGTCCAGCCCGAGGCGCCGGCACCACCGCGGCCTCCGCAGCGGCGGTCACAAAAGGCTGAGAGGCAAATAGCGCGCCTTGGGCGGCGTGGGAAAAAGGGCTGCCTCTATCGACCAGCCCCTCTTCCTTCATCGGAGGAGTAGCGAGACGGTCATGCGAGCATGATACCGCTCCTGCTCATCAGAGCATAGATTCCGGGTATTGGATATCTCTACAAACGGATGACGCAGAATACCCCAGACGGGACCCGCAACGACCGTATCGGAGGCACGACTCCGGCTGATCCTCCCCCAAAGGGATTAGTTGATTCTGTGGGTAACATGGCAATGCTTCCGCTCGAGATTCGGCCTCACGCCATATAACCACGGCGTCCGAAGCGTGATTCCGATGCGCTCGCGATGTTGGAACAACCGCACTTTCCCCTCCGTTTTCTCCCTTGCAGACTCGAGCTAAGGAGAAAGCAAAATGTACAAGATCCTACTTGTCTCCAGCGCGCTGGCGCTGTCGTCCCTAGCCACGAATGCGTTGGCTGACGGAGCCGTTACCGGAGCAGCCGGTGGCGCCGTCACGGGTGCAATTGTCGGCGGGCCTATCGGTGCTGCCGTGGGTGGCGTCGCAGGCGCCGTGGCCGGTGCGGTGATCGATCCGCCGCCGCGTGAGGTCGTGACCTATGTCCAGACACAGCCGGCTCCGCCGACCCCCATCATCGTCAAGCAACCGATTGTTGTCGGCAAGCCGCTTCCGGCGGACGTACAGGTCATTCCGGTACCGGAAAATCCGAAATATGCCTATACGATCGTCAACAACCAGCGTGTGATCGTCGAGCCGAGCACGCACCGCGTCGTTCAGGTGATCCAGTAAGCATGAGGTCCGGCCCGCTTCCAGCGGGCCTTTCCTTTTGAAAACCGCCGCTCTGCCTTGCGACGGTTTTCGTATGCTTCAAACCGACATCAGACCTTCAGCTCGCACCGATCGCGCTCGGTGACCATGGCAAGATCGAGCACCTTCTGCAGGTTGGCGGCATGGCGGAAGTTCGGGTCCGGCTGCACGCCGCTCATGCACCGCATCGGCAAAGCGCTGGTAGTTGGTCGGCACCGGCGCGACCTCGATCTCCCTCCAGGTCGCGCTCTCGACATCGTCGCCGAGGCAGCCGCGCAGTTCCGATCCGCTCGGACGATGGATGACCTCGAGGCTGCCCTTCTCGCCGTAGATGCGCAGCTTCAGCTCGTTCAGATGACCGGTCGCCCAGCGGCTGGCATGGATGACGCCGAGCGCGCCATTGGCGAAATCGACCGACATCGTGAAGCTGTCGTTGGCATCGAGAAGGTATTCGCCGATCTGGCCGCCCGGCGCCTTGTTGAAGGTCTTGAGCCGGGCGAAGACATGGTCGATGTCCGTTGCCGCGCCATAGGCGGCGAAATCGAGAATGTGGATGCCGACATCGCCGAGCACGCCGTTCGAGCCGTGACCGGTCGAAAGCCGCCAGAGCCAGGTCGATTCCGTGCGCCAGTCGCCCCAGGCGCGCGAAACGAGCCAGCTCTGCAGATAGGAGGCCTCCACATGCTTGATCGTGCCGAGCTCGCCGGCGAGCACCATCTCGCGGGCCCGCTGCAGCGGCGCGACGTTGCGGTAGGTGAGGTTCACCATGTTGATGACGCCGGCCCTTTCGGCCGCCTCCGTCATCTCCAGCGCCTTGGGATAGTTCTCCGCCAGCGGCTTTTCGCAGAACACATGCTTGCCGGCGGCAATCAGCGCCATCGTCGTCGGATAGTGGATGCGGTCGGGCGTGATGTTGGTCACCGCATCGAAATCGCCCCAGGCAATCGCCTCGTCCAGCGTCAGGAAACGCTTTTCGATGTTGAACTCGTCGGCGAAGGCTGTCAGCCGGGCGGGATCGGTATCGACTGCGCCGACGACCTCCACGCCGTCGATGTGCGGCGAAATGGCGCAGCTGGTTCTTCGCCATCACGCCCGTACCAAGAACGAGTAGTCGCATGGATTCTCCTCAGCGGTAACCGGCTTCGCCGGCCTGATGCAGTCTCGGGCCGCGCTCGACGATCGGCTCCAGCGCCTTTTCTACCGGCACATTTGGAGCGTCGGTAATGCTCGTCAACGCGCCCTGCGGGTTATAGGCCCATTTCACGCCGTTGATCAGCACCTTGCTGGACGTTGGCGTCGTGATAGGTCGGATAGGTTTCGTGGCCGGGGCGGAAATAGAAGATGTTGCCGGCGCCGCGCCGCCAGGTCAGGCCCGAGCGGAACACCTCGCCGCCCTGGAACCAGGAGATGAACACCGTCTCCAGCGGCTCCGGCACGGAGAACTGCTCGCCGTACATTTCCTCGTTCTCGAGCACGAAATTCTCGCCGAGGCCGGCGGCGATCGGATGGCGCGGGATTGATCACCCACAGCCGCTCGCGCTCGCCCGCCTCGCGCCACTTCAGCGCGCAGGGCGTGCCCATCAGCCGCTTGAAGATCTTCGAGAAATGGCCGGAATGCAGCACGATCAGGCCCATGCCCTCCCAGACCCGCTTGGCGACGCGCTCGACGACTTCGTCGGAGACCGCGCCGTGATCCTTGTGGCCCCACCAGGTGAGCACGTCGGTCTCGGCCAGCCGGGCTTCGGCTCAGGCCGTGCTCCGGCTCCTGCAGCGTCGCCGTCGTCGCCTTGATCGCCGGATCGGTGTTCAGCGCATCGGCGATCGTCGTGTGCATGCCGTCGGGATAGATCCCCCGGACGACGGCATTGGTGTTCTCGTGGATATTCTCTCCCCAGACGACGGTGCGAATGGCCATTGATCGGTGCTCCTCCGGACTGCGAACTTATGAAAGACAGGCTGGGACATTCAAAGCGCTTTGGACAAGGGCGCGATGCACCCCTTTCTCCTCCGCGTCTAAGAGCAACACATAGACGTTTGACGTTATTTTGACAAAGAAGAAAATCGGACGAAGCAGGAACAGTAACGAAATCAATGCGAAATGGATTTCGAAAAAGATTGACGACAAAACGCCAGCAATGATCAGCGCCAGCCCAATCACGGCGGGAAGGTCGAGCCGCTGTTTGAAGAACACACAAGCCAACCGACGAAATCAGCACGATCCCCAAAGCGCTCCAAATGGCGTATGCGATCCCGACGGGAATGACCTTGAGGGTAAGCGACAGGACAATAGAAGGCCGCCGCATAGCAGACGACGAGAAGCACGCTCGGCCACAGGCGCGTAAACTGCTGCGACAAGCTGCAGGGCCGTCGTGCCGATCACTTCCAGCACGATTGCAGCAAAAAGCAGCGCGTAGACGGCAGCCGGGCTCATAGTGTCTGTCCTTTTAAACGAATGCTTCGTAAGTTCGGTAAGGCGCGCAATCAGCGCGCCGCGCTCCGCAGCACCGATGGCGTGACTTTCCGTCGTGTCCGCAAGCCAGAGGCCGTCCGCGGCGAAACGCACGACCTGTGCGTCGAGCGAGGAATCGGTACCGACATATTCCTCCGCCCGCTGCCGCACCCATTGCCGCCAGCGTTCACGCAGCCGCGGCTCCGCCAGCATCGCGATCGTCACCTGCGCCCAACTGCTGGAATCGTCGCGCTTCTCCTTGATGCCGGCGACCGCGAGAAGATAGGCGCGCGTAAAGCGCCCATGCGAAAGCGGGTCTGCACGCATCAGCTCCTCGAGCTCCTCATCGAAGCGTTCGAGCAGACTTTCGAACAGGGCATCCAGCAGCGCGTTCTTGGTCGGAAAATGATGCAGCAATCCGCCCTTGCTGACCCCGGACGCTGCCGAGACCGCATCGAGCGTTACCGACGGCCATTCCTTGCTCTGCCAGCAAGGCGCGCGGCCACATCCAGCAATTGCCGGCGCACGAGAACGGGCTGCTTCTTGCGATGATGAGCGTTTGACATGCATTATAAAAATACCGTCCGGACGGTTTTGTCAATGATTAATCGTCGGACGCTGTCATCCGGCTTGACGCGAAATGCCGCGGCTAGTCTCGAGCGGGTTGCGACATTTCAGCAGCGGCGGTGCAATAAGGGGTCGGACTTCAAGGGATGGTGTTCGTGACGGAAGAGGTTATCACCCTCTATCAGGCAATTGGCGGCGAGCGCACGGTGCGGGCGCTGTCGCATCGCTTCTATGAGCTGATGGACACGTTGCCGGAGGCGAAGCACGTCCGCGCGGTTCATCCGCCCAGCCTCGAAGGCAGCGAAGAGAAAGTTCTACGAATATCTGACCGGCTACCTCGGCGGCCCGCCGCTCTATACCGACAAACGCGGCCATCCGCGCCTTCGCAGCCGCCATTTCGTCGCCGAGATCGGCCCGGTCGAGCGCGACGAATGGCTGCTCTGCTTCCGCCGCGCGATGGACGAAACGATCACCAGCGAGAAGCTGCGCGACATCATCTGGCCGCCGATCGAACGGCTTGCGTTCTCATATGCAGAACAAGGAATAGGCTCGGTCATGATTTCGAACGCACGCGCCGTCCCGCTTTTCTTTGTCTTTGCCGGTCTCTTCGGCATTGCAGGCGTAGCGCTTGCCGCACTGGCAGCTCATGGCGGTGGCGAAGCCGCGCTCGCGGCATCCGCGTCCGCGATGTGCCTGGCGCACGCCCCTGCCCTGCTGGCCCTTGCGATCGGCATAGAGAAGATCAAAACCGCCCGGCTGGCCGGTTTGCTGATGATCCTCGGAACGACGCTTTTTGCCGGCGATCTCGTGATCGCTGCGCTTTGCCGGCTCGGGCCTTTTCCCCTATGCCGCGCCAACCGGCGGCTGGGCGATGATGCTCGGCTGGCTGGCGGTCGCCGCGGGTGGTTTCATGCGCGGCTGGATGCGGTCAGAGCCGCCGCGCACTGACTGCTCTCATTCCTGTCGCTTGTCACAGGAGATCCAGCGCGCCCAAGTCCATGGCCGCAAGACGGTCAGACTCTTCGCTCGAAAGCATTCGATTCACTTCACGGCGCAGTACGCCGCGTAGCTGCATCCCGTGTGACAAGCACAGGACCTTAGCTGAAGAAAGCAGGCGAACCTCAGCGTCGTCATATCGCCGCTCAAATACCCTCGACGACGTTGAACCCCTCGAACACCGGCGGCCCCTTGTACATCACCTTGTGGTCGCCCGCATTCCGATGCGCCGCGCGGAAGTTCTCGGACTTCGTCCAGTTCTGGAAATCATCCTCGCTTTGCCAGATCGTATGCGAGGAAAAGAGCGTATAGCCTTCCTCCACGTTCGTCTTGCCGCGTAACAGCCGGAACTCGACGAAGCCCGGCACCTGCGGCAGGCTGGAATCGCGGTTGCGCCAGACATTTTCGAAATCCGCTTCGGCGCCGGTCGCGACCTTGAAGCGGTTCATCGCAATATACATCGGGAACTCCTTACGCCTTCTTGCCATCCGCGCGGGTTTGCGGGAAGGCAACGACATTATTGCCGTTCGCTGCCGTCGCGGCCAAGCGGGCGATCCGCCATTTCGCCCGGCATGCGCGCTTCCCAGACGGGAAACGCCGTCACGTTCGGATAGAGGCGCTGGCGAGCGGCATTTTCCATCAGGAGGTCGTAAAGCTCGGGCACGAGGCCGTCGCCGTTCTGCGCGGCGAGCTTGTGCAGGCCGATCATCATAAAGCCTTGGGAGCCTTCGTCTTTCATCGCGAATTGTCTCTTTCGTTCATGGTCTGCAGCGCACGCTCGAGGCTCGATTTGCTGCCATTGCGCAGCGGGATGAAGGCCTTGCCGAACTTCTTGCAGCCGGTCTTCACACGCAGGCAGGCATCGTGGCTGATGCAGTCGATCGGGCAGAACACGCAGTCGACGGAGGGAAGGACCGTATCGATGCGGGAAACCGCTTCGCGCAGGCCGCCATCGTGGTGGATCAGTTCGGCGCCGAAGCTGCTCGCAATCTGGCGAAGATGTGCCACCTGGCAGTCGCGGCCGCCGACATAGAGGAAACTGCGGCCATCCAGTTTGGATTGTCCGGAAGACTGCTGCGCCTGCGCTCGCTCGCATCCGCGCTGACGCGGATTTCCCGGTTTGATCCCTTCTTCGCCTTGCGAGCCATTTACCACCCGTTCGCTCGTTGATCGTCACACGGTTCTGACGTGTGCGAGCGGCACCTTATTAAACTTGACTTTCATGGTAAAGTATAAAGTTGATTATTATACTCATATTTTTACGCGATAGCCGCGCGTTAGGCTCCAGCCGGAACTTTTGATTGCCCTACGCGTTGTCGGCTGGATCAGTTGGGTCAATGCCGGGCAATACTATTCATTGCGACCATCGGTTCAGACCCTGTCGAAACCGGCTCGCCTTTTCTGCGCGCCTCACAGATGGAGAGCATCATGGCTTCTATCTTCCACTCCGTTCGCGGCCGTTCCGGCAACGGGACGCTTCACGACATCGAATCCACGATCGAAGATCAGATCGAAAGTCTGCGCGACGAGATCGCGGCCTTGACCAAGCTCGTCAGCAAGAATTCGCGGCGGTATGGCGATAGGTCACGCTATCAGGCAACTGCAGGCTACGACGAACTCATCACACGCGGCGAAGATTTGCTGCGGGATCTGCAGCAGAGCTACCTGCGCGGGGCCACGGAAGTTCGCGATACCGTGCGAAGCCACCCCGTTGCGGCGATTGGAGCCGCTGCCGCTTTTGCTCTAGTGCTTGCATTCCTCGCACGCCGTTAAGGAGGCTTGATGCTCGCTCCAATCCTTAGCCTGCTGATAGGAAACGGCGTTCACAGGACCATTGCGCGAACGAAGCGCAGCGGCATATTCATTGCCGTTGCCGCACTCTTCTTTTTGACTGCCTACGTGCTGGTGGTGACAGCCGCTGCAATATGGCTCGGAGATATCTACGGAGCCGTGGGTGCCGTCCTCTTCCTTGCGGCGTGCGCCGTGCTCGTCGCCATCGTGGTACTGATCGTCCTGACGATCATCAATGCACGGGAAGCCCGCCGCGCGCAGGAACGCCGCCTGGCGATCGAGTTGCTGGCGGCAGTCGGCATCGGCCTTATCCGTTCACAGCCGCTGTTGACCGCGGGCGTGCTTGCCGCACTCGTCGCGTCGACCCTTATGAGCTCCAAGCGCGACGACTAAGTTGTCTGCTGACCTAAGATTTCTCTGCGACAAAAAGCCGGCTCGTCAGCCGGCTTTTCCCTCCCATTCAACTGGCAGCGCTCAGAAGGCGAAGGCTTTCGAAGTCAGCGGCGCGGAAGTCGCATCCGGGCCGAAATCAGCTTCACCGGAGATCTGCAGCAACTCCTGCAGCCGCTGGCGGGCGCGGTTGACGCGGCTCTTGATCGTCCCGACCGCACATCCGCAAATCTCGGCAGCTTCCTCATAGGAAAAGCCCGAGGCGCCGACGAGAATGATGGCCTCACGCTGATCGGGGGGCAGTTGATCCAGTGCCTTCTTGAAATCCTGCAGGTCAAGCGCGCCGTATTGCGACGGGTGCATCGCCATGGATTCGGTGAACAGCCCGTCGCTGTCCTGGATTTCGCGGCCGCTCTTGCGCATCTGGCTGTAAAGCTCGTTGCGCAGGATCGTGAAAAGCCAGGCTTTCATATTGGTGCCCATCTCGAAGTGGTCCTGCTTTGCCCAGGCCTTCATGATGGTGTCCTGCACCAAGTCGTCGGCACGGTCATGCCGGCCGATCAGTGAAATCGCGAAGGCTCGCAGGCTCGGTAGTGCCGCCAGCAGTTCGCGTTTGAAGCTTGGTTCGGCTTTATCCATCAGCGCGCCCTTACTCGGCCATTTTGGCGGTAGCCATCATCTCGGCCTGGTCCAGCTTCTCAAGCAGATCGAGAAAACGATCGGGGATCGCCTCGTCCTGTACGGCTGCATAGAGCGACCGCAGTTTGACGCCGATCTGGTTGGTTGGATCGAGGATATCGCTCGCGCGCATTTCCAGCCGCTGCTTATCCTGTTCTTCTTTTTGCTGTTTTGTCATTAATTCGTCACTTCTCGCCGGTTGCCTCTGTTTGAAGGCGCGATACTTGTGCGCGGCGACCCGAGACGCCGACAGCCCCGGCCGCCGCTTCGAGGCGGTTGGTGCTGAAATACATGCCGGTTATCATGCTCAAATTGCGATACGCCCTTCATTCGTCGCCAGCATAATGCAAGGCTAGGGCAAAAGTTCCGCAATTACTGGAACTTTTTTGACGGCGTGACGTTTCCACCGCATTAAAGCCAGTTATGGCCTATCGACGGGAGTTTTTAATGACACTTTCCACTCGAATTGCGCCGCATCTTCCTTATCTGCGTCGCTATTCCCGCGCACTCACCGGCACCCAGACTTCAGGCGATGCTTACGTTGCCGCAGTTCTTGAAGCAATCATCGCCGATTTATCCATCTTCCCGGATACCGCGAATGACCGTGTCGCACTCTACAAACTGTTCACGCAACTTTTTGGTTCCACGGCAGTCCAGATTCCAGAGCCCGCCTCGCCCTACGCCTGGGAACAGCGAGCGACCGTGAACCTCGCCAAGGTCTCGCCGCTGGCCCGTCAGGCCTTCATCCTCGCTTCGGTCGAGAATTTCCGCGTCGGCGAAATTGCCGATATTCTTGATACCGAGGAACAGGAAGTGATGACCCTGCTCGACAAGGCCTCGCAGGAAATTTCGCGTCAGGTCGCCACCGATATCATGATCATCGAGGACGAGCCGCTGATCGCGATGGATATCGAGCAGATGGTCGAAAGTCTCGGCCACAAGGTCACCGGCATCGCACGCACGCATTCGGAAGCGGTGGCGCTATACAATAAGACGAAGCCGAGCATGGTTCTTGCGGATATTCAGCTCGCCGACGGCAGCTCAGGCATCGACGCCGTCAACGACATTCTGAAGACATCGAGCGTGCCCGTGATTTTCATCACCGCCTTCCCCGAACGCCTCTTGACGGGCGAGCGGCCCGAACCGACTTTCCTCGTCACCAAGCCTTTCAATCCCGACATGGTCAAGGCGTTGATCAGCCAGGCGCTATTCTTCAATGAATCCACCAAGGTTGCGGCATGAAGCTGAACCGTCAAGAGCGACGGAACAAAGCGAAGAACGAAGCGTTCCCAGCTAGCTGGGCGCTTCGGCAGCGGCTTTAACGGTTTCTGCAACGCTTGGTCATAGTATGACCGGCGGGTTTCTTGGAATGGCAACCTCTTTCCAGCTGCACCAGAAGGATCGAAGGGACGGCGGCTTGGTGAATACGACGGAACCATTAACCGGCAGGCCTTTCGCGCTCGAAGGCAAGTCCGCGATGATGGAGCGGGCGTTGAGCAGCGCCGGAATTTCAATTCTGTTCCAGGATGCCACGCTGGCACTTTCCTATGCCGAAAACCTGCCCCCTCACTTCGCCGAACGGTTTTTCGCCGGCGGCAGCGACAGCGATCTCTTCGGTAAGCTACACGGAGACTACCTGAGGGCTCTGAAGTCCAGGGTGCTCGAAACCGGAACGGCAACCAATGCCGAGATCGATATCGACGTCGACGGCGAGATCCGCACCTATGAACTGAAAGTCCAGCGCGTCAGCAGCGGCGGCTTCTTGGGCCTTCTCTCGGTCATTTCGGAAGTGACCGAAACGCGGCACCGCGAAAAGGTGCTGAAATCACTGCTGCGCGAACTCTCCCATCGTTCGAAAAACCTACTCGCGATCATTCAGGGCATTGCAACGCAAACGGCGCGCAATACACTGTCGCTCGACAGCTTCCTCGTGAAGTTTCGCGGCCGACTTCAATCGCTCTCGAACTCGCAGGACCTGATCACGGATTCGAGCTGGCGCGGCGCCTACCTTTTTGACCTGGCCGAAAAGCAGTTTGCCCCCTATTGGCCGGAAACGGCAGGTTCCATGCCGATCTTCGGCATCAATGCCCATCTGACGCCGAATGCCGCCGTGCATCTCGGGCTGGCTCTCCATGAACTCATCGTCAATTCGGCTTCCTATGGCGCCATCGCCGGCGGCGCGTCGTCGATCACGCTGAACTGCAAGGAGGCCAAACTGAACGGCAGGAAGGCGATCGAGGTCGCCTGGGTGGAAGTCCTCGCGAACCGTACGGAAGTTCACGAATTCAGCGAAAACAGTTTCGGCAGGACCGTGCTGGAACGCGTCGTCCCGTCGTCGATGAACGGCAAGGCGGAACTGAGGCTCGTTCCCGGCCGCATCGAATATTATCTGCAGATCCCCGAGACGGAATTCGAAATCCTCAAACGCAATTGACCCAGCCCGGCCGCACATCGAAAAACAGCCAGTGCGAGGGCGGCGCACTGGCTGTCTTCACTCATCGGGAGGGGACCGTGAGTACATCCAGATGATGGGTTGGGGGCGCGCATGTTGGGTCGATGCGATCATCATCCGGATGTCGCCTAAACGACGCTCGTTAACCTTTGGTTCCGCCGGTTACGAAAAAAATTCGACTTTTTCGAATTCTTTTTCCAAACCGCATGAACTTTTGGCCCCATGCAAGGTGTTCCCACTCCTCGCGGCATCAAGACATTTAATAACCGAAAACAGCCACTTAAACGAACATAAGTCTCAAAATTTTACCGTTTGATAAATTTTTTATACCTGAGTTACGCTTTCCCTCACTGGCCGTTTACCAATAATGAGGGAACTTCAATGGAACGACTGGAAACTGGGATTCATGCCGGCCGGCTTTCGCCCGCCGAGTATGAGGCTAATTTTTCCGATCTGCATCCGCGCCTCGACAAGCATGAGGCGCTGGTCGCCGCCGATCGCTGTTACTTCTGTTACGACGCGCCGTGCATGACGGCCTGTCCCACCTCGATCGACATTCCGCTGTTCATCCGCCAGATATCGACCGGCAACCCGATCGGCTCGGCCAAGACGATCTTCGACCAGAACATTCTGGGCGGCATGTGCGCCCGCGTCTGTCCCACCGAAGAGCTCTGCGAACAGGCCTGCGTGCGCAACACCGCCGAGGAAAAGCCCGTCGAGATCGGCCGCCTGCAGCGCTATGCGACCGATACCGCGATGCAGGCAGGACAAGCAGTTCTACACCCGCGCCGCCTCGACCGGAAAGAAGATCGCCGTCGTCGGCGCCGGTCCGGCCGGCCTCGCTGCCGCCCACCGCCTGGCCGTCAAGGGCCACGAGGTCGTCATCTACGACGCCAAGCCGAAATCCGGCGGCCTCAACGAATACGGCATCGCCACCTACAAGACGGTCGATGACTTCGCGCAGAAGGAAGTCGACTACGTGCTGTCGATCGGCGGCATCGAAGTCCGCCACGGGCAGCAGCTCGGCCGCGATTTCTCGCTCGCCGATCTGCAGGCGCAATATGACGCCGTCTTCCTCGGCATCGGCCTTGCCGGCGTCAACGCGCTGCGCGTCGAGGGCGAGAACCTGCCGGGCGTCGACGATGCCGTCGATTTCATCGCTGCGCTCCGCCAGGCCGAAGACAAGGCGGACATCGCCAGTCGGCCGCCGCGTCGTCGTTCTCGGCGGCGGCATGACGGCGATCGATGCCGCCGTGCAGGCAAAGCTGCTCGGCGCCGAGGAGGTGACGATCTGCTACCGCCGCGGCAAGGAGCACATGAACGCCTCGGAATTCGAGCAGGATCTGGCGACCTCCAAGGGCGTCATCATCCGCCACTGGCTGGCGCCGAAATCGATCCTGTCGCAGGACGGCAAGGTCGCCGCGCATCGAAGTCGAATATACCAAGATCGTCGATGGCCGCCTTGTCGACACCGGCGAGACCGGCGTCATCGCCGCCGACCAGGTCTTCAAGGCGATCGGCCAGACCTTCGAGGCTTCCGGCCTCGGCGCGCTTCGCATGGAAACCGGCCGCATCGCCATCGACGGCGAAGGCCGCACCTCGCTCGACGGCGTCTGGGCCGGCGGCGACTGCGTCTTCGGCGGCGACGACCTGACCGTCTCGGCCGTCGCCCAGGGCCGCGATGCTGCCGAATCCATCAACCGCATGCTGACTGCCGATGCGCAGCCGGCCGTTGCTGTCGCGTGAAGGGGAGAATGAACAATGGCTGATCTCCGCAACAATTTCGTCGGCATCAAGTCCCCCAACCCGTTCTGGCTGGCCTCGGCGCCGCCGACCGACAAGGCCTACAACGTCGAGCGCGCCTTCAAGGCGGGCTGGGGCGGCGTGGTCTGGAAGACGCTCGGCGAAGAAGGCCCGCCGGTCGTCAACGTCAACGGTCCGCGCTACGGCGCGATCTGGGGCGCCGACCGCCGCCTGCTCGGCTTGAACAATATCGAGCTCATCACCGACCGCGACCTCTACACCAACCTGCGCGAAATGAAGCAGGTGAAGATGAACTGGCCGGACCGCGCGCTGATCGCCTCGATCATGGTGCCCTGCGAGGAAAATGCCTGGAAGGCGATCCTGCCGCTGGTCGAAGAGACCGGCGCCGACGGCATCGAGCTCAATTTCGGCTGTCCGCACGGCATGTCCGAACGCGGCATGGGCTCCGCTGTCGGGCAGGTGCCGGAATATATCGAAATGGTCGTGCGCTGGTGCAAGCAGTACACGCGCATGCCGGTCATCACCAAGCTGACGCCGAACATCACCGACATCCGCAAGCCGGCGCGCGCCGCCAAGGCGGGCGGCACGGATGCCGTCTCGCTGATCAACACGATCAACTCGATCACCTCGGTCAATCTCGACACCTTCTCGCCCGAGCCCGTCGATCGACGGCAAGGGCAGCCATGGCGGCTATTGCGGCCCGGCGGTCAAGCCGATCGCGCTCAACATGGTGGCCGAGATCGCCCGCGATCCGGAAACCTACGGCCTGCCGATCTCCGGCATCGGCGGCATCACCACCTGGCGCGACGCGGCCGAATTCCTGGTGCTCGGCGCCGGCAACGTGCAGGTCTGCACGGCCGCGATGACCTACGGCTTCAAGATCGTGCAGGAGATGATCATCGGGCCTCTCCGACTGGATGGACGCCAAGGGCCACCGCAACCTCGACGACATCACCGGCCGCGCCGTTCCGAACGTCTCCGACTGGCAGTATCTGAACCTCAACTACATCGCCAAGGCGAAGATCGACCAGGACGCCTGCATCAAATGCGGCCGCTGCCACATCGCCTGCGAGGACACCTCGCATCAGGCGATCACGCAGTTCGTCAACGGCGTGCGTCATTTCGAGGTGATGGAAGAGGAATGCGTCGGCTGCAATCTCTGCGTCAACGTCTGCCCGGTCGAGAACTGCATCACCATGGAGCAGCTGCCGGCCGGCGCCCTCGACAAGCGCACCGGCAAGCCGGTCGATCCGAACTACGCCAACTGGACGACCCATCCGAACAACCCGATGGCAAGACAGGCCGCGGAGTGACTAACCTGCAACGCTGCGGGCCGCGGCGTCAGACTGCTGGCAACGGCGCGGCTTTATGCCTCCATCCTTCATTCCTGTGCTTGTCACAGGAATGAGAAGATTGCCGTCGAGCACCTTGTCAGCAGCCTGACCCGCAGGACATCTCCACGCCATTTTCGTCATCCTGCAAACATCTTCCGGTAGGCCCCCGGGCTCGTCCCGAGCCGCTTGCGGAAATGGTGCCGCATCGTCGCCAGCGTGCCGAAGCCGCTCGCGGCGGCGATGTCGTCCAGCGAAACGGCGAGTTCCTTTTCCAGAAGATCGCGGGCACGGCGAAGCCGCTCCTTCAGCAGCCATTCGCCGACGCTCAAGCCCGTCGTCTTTTCGAAGCGGCGCTGGAAGGTGCGCAGGCTCATGCCGGCCTTTTGCGCCAGCAGGCTGATAGGCTGGTCTTCGGCCACCCGCTCCCGCATCCATTCGAGCAACGGTCCGAGCCGTATGCCCTCGCGCTGTTCGAGCACGGGCGCATCGATGAACTGCGCCTGCCCGCCTTCGCGATGCGGCGGGAGCACGAGGCGGCGTGCAACACTGTTTGCCGCTTCCGCGCCGAAATCGCCACGCACCACATGCAGACAGAGATCGATGCCGGCTGCACTGCCTGCGGCAGTCAGAATGCTGCCCTCGTCCATGTAGAGAACGTTCGCATCGAAGACGATCGTCCGGATAGCGCTCCGCGAGCGAGGCAACGTAGCGCCAATGCGTCGTTGCCCGTCGGCCGTTCAGCAGTCCGGCAGCGGCAAGCACGGCGGCACCGGAACAGAGCGACATCAGGCGGGCACCGCGCTCATGCGCCTCGCACAATGCGGCGATCAAAGGCTCCGGCACCGGCGCATCGATCGCCCGCCAGCCGGGAACGACGATGAGATCGGCCTCGGCCAGAACCTCCAGGCCGCGATCGACCGAGACGCTCAATCCGCCTGCCGCGCTGAAGCGGCCCCGGTTCGACGCCGCAGACCGAGTAGCGATACCAGTCCTCGCCCATTTCCGGACGTGGGAGACCGAAGACTTCGTAGGCGATGCCGAATTCGAAGGTGCAGAGCCCGTCATAGGCAAGCACGGCCGCATGCGGTCTTTTCAGCAAGTTTGGCATGATCTTTACGCTAACCGTCGTTATGGCCAATTTCGCTCAGCCATAACATCCGCCATCCTTAGCGGCAACTCGAAGCGTGAAAGGAAAACCGATGCCGAGCCACGTCAGTGAAATCCCCGCCGCCTCGCCGGAGGCAACCGCCGCTTACTACGCCCGCAAGCTCGCCTTCGAGACGGACTGCTGGGATGTCCACGCGTCCATCTCCTCCGGCAAGAGCAGATTTCGTCCTCATCGACGTCCGCTCGCCGGCGCTTTTTTCCCGCTCCCACGTACCCGGCGCAATCAACCTGCCGCATGGAAAGATAACCGCGCACCGGATGTCGGAATGGCCGGCCGATACGCTGTTCGTCGTCTATTGCGCCGGCCCGCATTGCAACGGTACCGACAAGGCCGCACTGCGCCTTGCGCGGCTCGGCCTTTCCGTCAAGGTGATGATCGGCGGCATGACCGGCTGGGCGGACGAAGGCTTTGCCTTTGCGGAAGGGGAAGCCGCTGCCGCAGCTGAATGACAATCGCCGCTCCTGCCGCGATCATCACTCAGTCTGCGGCGACGCCGCTCGCAACGACGAGTTCCTTGTCCAGAAGATCGCGGGCGCGGCGGAGCCGCTCCTTGAGCAGCCACTCGCCGACGCTCAAACCCCGTCGATGCCAGATAGGCTTTGCGTTCAACGTGTCGCAAGCAGCTCCCGAAGTTGATCAGGCCGATCAACGCCAAACTCAAACCACATGATCAACTCCTGCGCGGCCTCCTGAGCCTCTAAGTTCAAAACGTCATAACCACGATCGTCGCACCAGTCCTTGAGCAACCCGTCCAGCATAGCTAGATCACCGGAAGTCAAGACGCGTTTCTTTGACGCCACTGCGTGTGACATTCTACTCCTCCCAAAAATATATTACTTTTTCACGACGCCTAACCGGCATGTGCCACCTTAGTCTAATGTTGCTTTCGCGAAAATATACTTTCGTACGTTTTATTGCAGAAACCACGTAACTGACTATTTTAACATAGTAATTTTTTATAGCATTTGCGCCGACGGCTTCCAATGGCTTATTGGCTGCGTTCAATTGCTTCCCGCTCAGGTTTTATCGCCTTGGCAAGTAACGCACGTATTTGTGGTGCTTTTTGTGAGCGCTGGATCGCCACTAAGGGCCCCAATATTACGCTGCGCGACTCGCCTGTCTCAGAGTGCTTGAGTGAAAAGCCGATCCAGAAACAGCAAGCGCGGCCTTTATTCGGGCCGCTCAAGAAGCGCGTCTGTTTATCCGCAAACAATAATGAAGGCGAAGCCGCTGCTGCTGCGGAATGACGCTTGCCGCTCCCGCCGCGATGATCCGGCGGGAGCGGCGCCGGCTGGCTCAGAACTCGACCACGACCTTGCCGAAAGGCCCGCGGTTGAGATGGTCGAGCGCCTGCGGCAGCTCCTCGAAGGCATAGCGCTTGTCGATGACCGGCTTCAGCCGGATCTGGTCGATGGCGCGCACGAAATCCTCCAGCGCCCGGCGATGGCCGACCGCGATGCCCTGGACGACCGGCGCCTTCAGCAAGCAGCGGCCCGGCCGGGCCGGAAACCTCGAAGCCCTCGAAGACGCCGATCACCGAAATACGCCCCTTGACGGCGACCGCCTTCAGCGCCTGGCCCAGATGCGGGCCGCCGACGATTTCGAGAACATGGTCGGCGCCATAATCATCCGTCAGCTCATAGAGGCGCTCGACCCAGTCGCCTTCGTTGCGGTTGATCGTGTGATCGGCGCCGAGGGCCAGGGCCCGGTCGAGCTTTTCGGCGCTGCCGGAGGTGATGAAGACCTCGGCCCCATGCGCCTTGGCGATCTGCAATCCGAAGAGCGCCACACCGCCCGTCCCCTGCACCACCACCTTGTCGCCGGCCCTGAGCTTGCCGAGTTCGATCAGTGCGAACCAGGCGGTCAGCCCGGCGCAGGGCAGCGTGCTCGCCTCGGCCGGATCGAGCGTCGAGGGCGCCAGCGAAAACCAACCCTCAGGAAAAACGGTGTACTCGGAAAGCACGCCCGGATAATAGCCGCCGCGCGTGCGATAGGGCGGCGTTCTCGCATTGCCGAGACCCGCGCCGTCGATCCATTCGGGCGAAAAATTGGAGATGACGCGGTCGCCGGGCTTGAAGCGCGTCACGTCCGGTCCCACCGCCTCGACCACGCCGGCCATGTCGGATGCCGGAACGAAGGGAAATTTCAACGGCAGGCCCATGCCGCTTTCAAGCACCAGCCTGTCGCGGAAATTGAGCGAAACCGCCTCCGTCCGCACCAGAACCTTGTTGCCGGAAACCTCTTCGACCTGGCCTTCGCTGATCCTGAGGTTCTTTGGGCCGATATCGTCGATCGTCCATCGTCTTGTCGTCTGCACCACATTTGCTCCTTGTCCATTGCAGGGAGCTGGAAACATATCGTTGAATTTTTCTCTCCAGTTGCGATATTAATTCGCCAGAATGGTTCCAGTTGGGAAACAAAGCATGGAACAGCTCAAGGGAATATCGGTGTTCGTCGAAGTCGCGGAATGCCGGCGGCTTCTCTGCCGCTGCCGAGCGCCTCCACCTGACGCGGTCAGCTGTCGGCAAGACGATCGCACGCCTGGAGCAGAGGCTTGGGTGTCCGCCTGTTTCACCGGACCACCAGGGCCCAGAGCCTGACCGAAGAGGGTCAGTTCTTCTATGAGCATTGCCTGCGCGCGGTTGAGGAAATCACCCGCGGCGAGGCGCTTCTCGAGAGCGGCAAGCGGGAGGTACGCGGCCGCCTGCGCGTAACGATGCCGGTTCTTTTCGGCCGCCAGTGCGTGGCCCCGCTTCTGATCGAGCTGCTCGACGAACATCCGCATCTCGAGCTCGATCTTTCGTTCAACGACCGGATTGTCGATCTGGTCGAAGACGGCTTCGATCTTGCCGTGCGCAACGGCCCGCTCGCCGATTATCCAGGTCTGATGGGGCGCGTCGTCGCCCGTCAGCGGATGACGGTGTGCGCGTCTCCCGGCTATCTTGAACGCAATGGCGTCCCGGCCAAGCTCGAAGACCTCGGAATGCATGACGGTATCATCTACGGGCGGCAGGATCGACACCGCACCTGGGTATTCCCGACGAAGGCCGAGCCCTTCAGGCAGGTGCTGCCGCGATCGCGGCTTTGCCTAGACGATCTCGCCACCATCGCGGACGCGGCCGCCGCCGGCGTGGGCCTCGCCTGGCTGCCGTGCTGGCTGGTGCGCGACCGCGTCGCATCCGGCGAGCTCCGCCGGGTTCTCACGGATGTTCCGGCGATCGCCTTCGACGTGAATGCGGTCTGGGTCCAGTCGCCTGCGATGCAGCCGAAAGTCCGCCTGGCGATCGACACGCTGGCAGCAAAGCTTCCACCTCTCATGAGCTAGCGGGCAAAGCGCTAAGGGCTTTCAACTTTTTGATGCATACACTGGATATAGCGCATTCCCGCCATATATCCCTTGCCTTGTGACGCCGGAATGGAGCGGCACAGAGATCGAGCGGAAGATGCGCCATGTCACTTCAGCGCGCGCCGGAGCAGGCAGGCTTTGGAAGGCCGGTCCGGATCGCATCTGTACGCAAGGCGGCTGAAATGGAACTGGAGTTGCCTGTCCCGTGAGCGAAGCCCCTCTATCAGGTCGAACCGACGAATTGCGACGAAGCTCAGATTTACCAGCGCGGCGCCATCCAGTCCTTCGGCTTCCTGCTTGTGGCTTCCTCCGACTGGAAGATCGTGCGCGCTTCGATCAATCTCGAAGAATTTCTTGGCGTAAGCTACAAAGACGCACTCGGGCAGCCGCTTTCCGCCATCATCATGCCCAAGACGCTGCACGCCATCCGCAACCGTCTGGCCGTCATGCGGGGTCCCGACATTGTCGAGCGGCTGTTCTGCATCGCCTTTGCGGACAATCGTCCTGCCTTCGACGTGGCTCTACACTTCAGCGACGACCAGATCGTCATCGAAGCCGAACCCTCCCAAGATGGGAGCCAGGGCGGCTCGACGATGTCGATCCGCGCCATGATGGCCCGGCTGGATCAAGCGCAGACGCTGGAAGCCTTTTTCCAAGAGGCTGCCCGGCAGGCGCGCGGCATCACCGGTTTCGACCGCGTCACGGTCTGCCGCTTCGATGAAACAGGGTCGGGCGAAGTCGTCGCGGAAGCCGCAAGACCCGCCATCGGATCCTTCCTTGGCCTTCATTTTCCGGCCTCGGACTTTCCGGCCCAGGCCCGTGCGCTCCATGCCCGCAATCTCTTCCGTATTATCGCCGATGTCGGAACCGCGCCGGTTCCGATCGTGCCAGAGGTCGACGAGCACGGGCGGACGACCGATCTCTCCATGGCGATCCTGCGCTCGGTCTCGCCGGTCCACGCCGAATATCTGAAGAACATCGGCGTCGCTGCCTCGCTTTGGCTGCCAATCATCGTGAACGGCGATCTCTGGGGCCTCTTTGCCTGCCATCACTACACCCCTCGCCTGCCATCCTTCGAGCGCCGCTCGACGGCAGAACTCTTCGGCCAGATGTTCGCCTCGCGGCTTGAAAGCCGGGAACGGCAGCGGGCTCTTGAATTCGAGACCAAGGCACGGCAGACCATCGAGCGGCTGCTGACTGCCGTTGCGGACAATGTGAACTTGCTCGACGACCCGGCGTGGCTGAACGAAGCGCTCGCCGATGCTATTCCTGCTGATGGCGTGGGCGCCTGGATCAACGGCCGCGTGGCGCTGACAGGGATCACACCCTCGCACGGGGCAATTTCCGGCGCTGGTCAATGTGCTGAACCGCCACGCGATCCGGTCATGTCCTTGCGACCGATCACATCGCGGAACTCTGGCGCGAGGCGGCAGCGAACGGTGATACAGCCGGGCTTGTTGCCATCCCGATCTCGCGGTCGCCGCGCGACTACGTCGTATTCTTCCGCCAGGAAATCCTGCGCACGACGCGCTGGACAGGCGATCCGTCCAAGACGGTGGAACACGGCTCCAGCGGTTCGAGCCTGACGCCCCGCAAGAGCTTCGAGGCCTGGTCTGAAATGGTGCGCGGACGCTCACTGCCGTTTTCCGCGGCGGAATGCCGTATCGCGGAGACCATCCGCGTCACGCTCCAAGCTGCCCGCCGCCTGGCCGAGTGAACCGCAGCACCACGCCCTCGATGGGCGGCAAAGGCTTGATCAGGCCGGCCGAACCAGCCCGCTGACGAAAAGCTGCTCAAGGAAGCGCGCGGCATCCTCGAAGCGCCCTTCGCCCGAATGCTCCTGTCCAAGCACGGCGCGCACCTGGACATCGAAGTCGGCATAATGCTGCGTCGTCGACCAGATGGAGAAGATCAGATGGTAGGGATCGCATTTGGCGATCTTTCCCGCTTTCGCCCAGGCCCGGATAACCTCGGCCTTCTCGTCGACCAGTTCCTTCAGCGGACCCTTCAATTCGTCCTCGATATGCGGCGCGCCCTGCAGCACTTCGTTGGCGAACAGCCGGCTTTCGCGGGGAAAGTCGCGCGCCATTTCCAGCTTGCGGCGGATATAGCTGCGGATTTCCGACTCCGGATTGCCCTCGGCATCGAAGGCGCGCAGCGGCTCGAGCCAGGTATAAAGCACCCGGTCGATCAGCGCCCGGTGCATCGCCTCCTTGGTGCGGAAATAATAGAGCAGATTTGGCTTCGACATGCCGGCCACTTCGGCGATCTGGTCGATGGTCGAGCCGCGGAAACCCCTGGCGGAAAACACATCGAGCGCCGCCTCCAGAATTTGCTCTTCCTTTTCCTCCTGAATGCGTGTGCGCCGCTGGGTCTTCGCTGCTCTCGGAATTGCCATCTGGCTCTCGTTTCCCCTTGAAATTCAATTGCTTCACTCAGACGGCTGCTCCCTGCCGTCTTTTTGAGCAACTGCCTGCAATTTTGTCTGTATTTTTCCTGATTTTCGTCTTGAGTCCGGCGACGGAAGTTGTAATGTTTACCAATCGGTCAAATTATCTGTCAGATGCAAAACAAAGGCAACTGGCGGATTTTCCGGCGTAACAAAACAAACAAGCGCGCCGGGAATTGACCGATGGGAACAGACGGCGCATGCTCTTGGCATGACGGCGAAAAACAGGTGAGGACTTCAGACATGGTGGCAGCACCAGGCGAGAACATGCGCGTCAACGGCGACCGTCTCTGGGACAGTCTCATGGACATGGCGAAGATCGGCCCCGGCATCGCCGGCGGCAACAACCGCCAGACGCTGACCGACGCCGATGCCGAGGGCCGCAGCCTCTTCAAGCAAATGGTGCGAAGACGCGGGCCTGACCATGGGCGTCGACAAGATGGGCACGATGTTCGCGACCCGCCCCGGCACCGATCCCGATGCGCTGCCCGTCTATGTCGGCTCGCATCTCGACACCCAGCCGACCGGCGGCAAATATGACGGCGTGCTCGGCGTGCTCGGCGCGCTCGAAGTCGTGCGCACGATGAACGATCTCGGCATCAAGACCAAGCATCCGATCGTCGTCACCAACTGGACCAACGAGGAAGGCGCGCGCTTCGCCCCGGCCATGCTCGCCTCCGGCGTCTTTGCCGGCGTGCATACGCTCGACTACGCCTATGGCCGCAAGGACCCGGAAGGCAAGACCTTCGGCGACGAGCTGAAGCGCATCGGCTGGCTCGGCGACGAAGAAGTCGGCGCCCGCAAGATGCACGCCTATTTCGAGTATCACATCGAGCAGGGCCCGATCCTCGAAGCCGAAGAAAAGCAGATCGGCGTCGTCACCCACTGTCAGGGCCTCTGGTGGCTGGAATTCACGCTGACCGGCAGGGAAGCCCATACCGGCTCGACGCCGATGAACCTGCGCGTCAATGCCGGCCTCGCCATGGCGCGGATCATGGAGATGGTGCAGGCCGTCGCCATGGAAAACCAGCCGGGCGCCGTCGGCGGCGTCGGCCAGGTGTTCTTCTCGCCGAATTCGCGCAACGTGCTGCCCGGCAAGGTCGTCTTCACCGTCGACATCCGCTCGCCGGACAAGGCCAAGCTCGACCGCATGCGCGCCAGGATCGAGGCCGAAGCGCCGAAGATCTGCCGAAGCGCTCGGCGTCGGCTGTTCCATCGAGGCGATCGGCCATTTCGAGCCGGTGACCTTCGACCCGACGCTCGTCACCGCGCGTGCGCAACGCCGCCGAAAAGCTCGGCTACAGCCACATGAACCTCATCTCCGGCGCCGGCCACGACGCCTGCTGGGCCGCCAAGGTCGCGCCCGCGACCATGATCATGTGCCCCTGCGTCGGCGGCCTGTCGCACAACGAGGCGGAAGAGATCTCCAAGGAATGGGCGAGCGCCGGTGCGGACGTGCTGTTCCATGCGGTGGTCGAGACGGCGGAATTGTCAGATGACCACCGATCTGGATGCAGATCTGGACGCAATGACGCATGACGAATTGCTTGCGGCAGCGCGCGCCATGCGCCGTGCGATCCGCACCCATCGGGATACCTCGATGCACGACCTCTGTTGGCATCACCCAGATATGTGGGCGCTTCTGCCGGATCCGCCGCCCGGCGGCCAGATCGTGCCGGATTGGCCGCAATTCATGCGCGGCTGCATCCGTTACCGCCAATCATTGGATAACCAGCTTGCGCAGGCACCGCGCAGCGACAGGGAGTTCGGAGAATGAGCACAGTCATCAAGGGTGGCACCATCGTCACCGCCGACCTGACCTACAAGGCCGACGTCAAGATCGAAGGCGGCAAGATCGTCGAGATCGGCCAGAACCTCTCGGGCGACGAAACGCTGGATGCCTCCGGCTGCTACGTCATGCCGGGCGGCATCGATCCGCACACCCATCTCGAAATGCCCTTCATGGGCACCTATTCCTCCGACGATTTCGAAAGCGGCACGCGCGCGGCCCTTTCCGGCGGCACGACGATGGTGGTCGATTTCGCCCTTCCCTCGCCCGGCCAGTCGCTGCTCGAAGCGCTGACCATGTGGGACAACAAGATCGCCCGCGCCAACTGCGACTATCTCCTTCCACATGGCGATCACCTGGTGGAGCGAGCAGGTCTTCAACGAGATGGAGACCATCGTCAAGGACAAGGGCATCAACACCTTCAAGCACTTCATGGCCTACAAGGGCGCGCTGATGGTGGACGACGACGAGATGTTCGCCTCCTTCCAGCGCTGCGCCGAACTCGGCGCGCTGCCGCTGGTCCATGCCGAAAACGGCGACGTCGTCGCGCAGATGCAGGCAAAGCTGCTCGCCGAAGGCAACAACGGCCCGGAGGCGCATGCCTATTCCCGCCCGGCCGAAGTCGAGGGCGAAGCGACCAACCGCGCCATCATGATCGCCGACATGGCCGGCTGCCCGGTCTATATCGTCCACACCTCCTGCGAACAGGCGCACGAAGCGATCCGCCGCGCCCGCCAGAAGGGCATGCGCGTCTATGGCGAACCGCTGATCCAGCACCTGACGCTCGACGAGAGCGAATATTTCAACAAGGACTGGGACCACGCCGCCCGCCGCGTCATGTCGCCGCCCTTCCGCAACAAGCAGCATCAGGACAGCCTCTGGGCCGGCCTTGCCTCCGGCTCGCTGCAGGTCGTCGCGACCGACCACTGCGCCTTCACCACCGACGCAGAAGCGCTTCGGCATCGGCGATTTCACCAAGATCCCGAACGGCACCGGCGGCCTCGAAGACCGCATGCCGATGCTCTGGACCTATGGCGTCAGCACCGGCCGCCTGACGATGAACGAATTCGTCGCCGTGACCTCGACCAACATCGCCAAGATCCTCAACATCTATCCGAAGAAGGGCGCGATCCTCGTCGGCGCCGATGCCGATATCGTCGTCTGGGACCCGAAGCGCTCGAAGACGATCTCGGCCAAGACCCAGCAGTCGGCGATCGACTACAACGTCTTCGAGGGCAAGCAGGTGACCGGCCTGCCGCGCTACACGCTGACGCGCGGCGTCGTCGCCATCGAGGAGGACGCGATCAAGACGCACGAAGGCCACGGCGAGTTCGTCAGGCGCGAGCCGTTCACCGCCGTCAGCAAGGCGCTCTCGACCTGGAAGGAAATCACCGCGCCGCGCAAGGTCGAGCGCACCGGCATTCCGGCGAGCGGGGTGTGATCCTTGGCTCCCATCACGCCCTGCACCCAGCCGCATCCAGCTCCGGCAGCAGGACGACGCTTTCCTGCTCGTTGGGGTCCGTCCGTGCGATGATCGCCGTGCACGGCGTGCTGCTGAGGTTCGCCGGCAGGTGGGGAACGCCGGCCGGAATGTAGAACAGCTCGCCGGCATGGACGACCACGTGATGCTCCAGTTCGTCGCCGTACCAGGTGTGCGCCTCGCCGGAGAGCATGTAGATCGCCGTCTCATGCGCCTCGTGCAGATGCGCCTTGGCGCGGACGCCCGGCGGGATCGTCAGAAGATGCATGCAGATGCCCTTCGCGCCGACCGTTTCGGCGGCAATGCCTTCGAAATAGCTCAACCCCTGCTTGCCGTCATAGGCATGGCTGGGGTGAATGATGTGGCAGGTGGGCTTTGACTGTCGCGTCCATCCTCATTCTCCATGAATTATGCCGCGGCAAGTAAAACCGGCGGCTATCATAGCACGCAAACCGCGGCGACGCGGGGAAAACAGGACTGGTACAGCATCGATGCAAGCAGCCTCCGTCGTATCCGCCAAGGATCTCTGTCTCACCTACCAGACGAATGACGGGCCGGTGCATGCGCTGACCGATGTCAATCTCGATGTCCGCAAGGGCGACTTCGTCTCCTTCATCGGCCCTTCCGGCTGCGGCAAGACGACGTTCCTGCGCGTCATCGCCGATCTGGAAAGGAAGACCTCCGGCGACGATCACCGTCAACGGCATGACGCCGGAAGAAGCGCGCAAGGCCCGCGCCTACGGCTATGTCTTCCAGGCGCCCGCGCTCTATCCCTGGCGCACGATCGAAAAGAACATCGCCCTGCCGCTGGAGATCATGGGCTATGCGGCCGCCGACCAGAAGAAGCGCATCGCCGAGCGCTGGACCTCGTCAACCTCTCCGGCTTCGAGAAGAAATTCCCCTGGCAGCTTTCCGGCGGCATGCAGCAGCGCGCCTCGATCGCCCGCGCGCTCGCCTTCGATGCCGACCTGCTGCTGATGGACGAACCCTTCGGCGCGCTCGACGAAATCGTCCGCGACCACCTGAACGAAGAGCTTCTGAAGCTCTGGGCGCGCACCAACAAGACGATCTGCTTCGTCACGCACTCGATCCCCGAAGCCGTCTATCTCTCGACCAAGATCGTCGTCATGTCGCCACGCCCCGGCCGCGTCACCGACGTCATCGACTCGACGCTGCCCGGCCGAACGCCCGCTCGGCATCCGCGAAACCCCGGAATTCCTGGAAATCGCCCACCGCGTCCGCGAGGGGCTGAGAGCGGGGCATAGCTATGAGGAGTAGGCGTTTGGAGACAAAGACCCCTCCCCAACCCCTCCCCACAAGGGGGAGGGGCAAACCTGCGGCGCCCTCATTCTCTCGCCTCGACGTCGCTACTTGCGGCGATCTCGCGGTATGGTTCGAAAGGCTACGGCAACCGCTGAAGCCCCTCCCCCTTGTGGGGAGGGGTTGGGGAGGGGTCTAGATGCCACACTCGAACATCACCCCCAAAACCCGCGAAAGAGCAAAACGCCTTCGTCGTGAACTGACGAAGGCCGAAGCAGCCATGTGGAACATGCTTCGCGATCTGCGCCCCTACGGTGCCCGCTTCCGTCGGGAGACACCAATTGGCCCATACATCGCCGATTTCGCCTGGCTCTCGGCGCGCCTCATCGTCGAAGTCGATGGCGACAGCCATGAGACACGATCACGGCCGCCGCCACGACTCCCGCCGCGATGCATTCCTGCACAACGAAGGCTTCAAAGTGCTCCGTTTCGACAATGCCCAAGTGCTTGATGGCCCAGACTACGTGTTCATCGAAATACAAAAGCACGCCGCTCCATTTTTGAAGGAGCAAGCGGCATGAAACCCGACACCCTCAAGGACAAAGTCATCCCCGTCCTGACGATCCTGCTGGCGCTCGTCATCATCTGGTATGTCGCCGCCGTCTTCATGAACGCGCCCTTCCAGCGTGACATGGATCAGCGCGGCAACGTCACCCCCACCACAATGGAATTCATCGAAAAGACCCTCGTCACAGCCGAAGCCGATCCTGCCGGCGCCGCATCAGGTGGCGCAGAACGTCTTCGAGAACACCTTCCTGCGGCAACCTCTCGAGCAATCGCAGCCTCGTCTATCACGCCGGCGTCACCCTCTCCTCGACGGTCCTCGGCTTTGCGCTTCGGCACGCTGCTCGGCATCGCTGATTGCCGTCGGCATCGTGCACATCAAGGCGCTCGACCGCAGCCTGATGCCGTGGATCATCGCATCGCAGACCATGCCGATCCTGGCGATCGCGCCGATGGTCATCGTCGTGCTCGGGGCGATCAACATCACCGGCCTCATCCCGAAGGCGCTGATCTCGACCTATCTCTCCTTCTTCCCCGTCGCCGTCGGCATGGTGAAGGGTCTGCGCTCGCCGGAGATCATGCACCTCGACCTGATGCGCACCTATAACGCCACGTCGGCGCAGACCTTCTGGAAGCTGCGCGTCCCGGCCTCCATTCCCTTCCTCTTCACCTCGATGAAGGTGGCGATTGCCGCAAGTCTCGTCGGCGCCATCGTCGGCGAACTTCCGACGGGCGCCGTTGCCGGCATCGGTTCGAAGCTGCTGGCCGGTTCCTACTACAGCCAGACGATCGATATCTGGGCGGCACTCGTCGCCGGCTCGGTGCTGGCGGCCATGCTGGTTGCGATCGTCGGCCTCGTGGCGAAGATCGTCGATCGCGCCATGGGCGGGAGGCCGGCATGAAATACGTGAGCATCTCCTGGCAGGCGCTGATTGCGCTCCTTCTCTGCATAGCGGCGCTGATGTCGCTGCCGCTCCTCGGCGAGGGCGCTCCCCAGCCCTTCAGCGATGAAACGGTGATGCTGATCATCGTCATCGTCGCCGCGTCCGCTCTCGTTTCCATCGCGCCGCTGCCGCGGTCCTATTCCGCGGCGGTGTTGCTGATCGGCGCGCATGGAGCCGCCTGGATGCTGCTTTCCGGCATTGGCGGCAACGAGGGCATGGCGACCAAATCCTTCTTCTTCCTGATCGCCGCCTGCTGGCTGCTCGCCTGGCGCTGCGTCACAGTGCTTTCCGAGCTGAAGCCCGTCTCGAAGCTCGGAAGCTCGATCCTGCGGCTGCTGATCCCGGCAATCTTCGGCGCCTGGATCCTGATCCTCTGGGAAGCGGTCGACCCGCGGCGCCGGCATTCCTTTCGTGCTCCTGCCGCCGCCGAGCGCTATCGGCGCCCGCATTGTCGGCTCGCTCGACGATCCTGGGCGCAGACGTGCGGCAGACGATCTTCAAGGCGGTGCTGATCGGCTATGTCATCGGCTGCGCCAGCTGGCTTCGCTGGTCGCCATCCTCGCCGATCGCGTCGGCGTTCCTGCGCCGCGGCCTGCTGCCGATCGGCAATATGGTCTCGGCGCTGCCGATCATCGGCGTCGCGCCGATCATGGTCATGTGGTTCGGCTTCGACTGGCAGTCGAAGGCCGCCGTCGTCATCATCATGACCTTCTTCCCGATGCTGGTGAACACCGTCGCCGGCCTTGCCGCCTCCGGCAACATGGAGCGCGACCTGATGCGCACCTACGCCTCGAACTACTGGCAGACGCTGCTGAAGCTGCGGCTTCCCGCCGCCATGCCTTTCATCTTCAATGCGCTGAAGATCAACTCGACGCTGGCGCTGATTGGTGCCATCGTTGCGGAATTCTTCGGAACGCCGATCGTCGGCATGGGCTTCCGCATCTCCACCGAGATCGGCCGCATGAATGTCGACATGGTCTGGGCCGAAATCGCCGTTGCGGCGCTGGCCGGCTCGATCTTCTATGGCGTCGTCGCCCTCATCGAACGGGCGGTGACGTTCTGGCATCCGTCTATCCGTGGTGGCTAGACGTCGCTTTGTTCCCGCGAATGGGATTGGGGCATAACTTCAGAGGGAAGACAAGAAAATGAAAAAATTGATGGTTGCAATGATGGCAAGCGCAATGTCGCTTGCCGCAGCGCATGCGATGGCCGCCGACAAGGTGACGCTGCAGCTGAAATGGGTCACGCAGGGCCAGTTCGCCGGCTACTACGTCGCCAAGGACAAGGGCTTCTACGAGGAAGAAGGCCTCGACGTCGAGATCAAGCCGGGCGGCCCGGACATCGCGCCCGAGCAGGTGATCGCCGGCGGCGGCGCCGACGTGATCGTCGACTGGATGGGCGGCGCGCTGGTTGCCCGCGAAAAGGGCGTTCCGCTCGTCAACATCGCCCAGCCCTTCCAGAAGTCCGGCATGGAACTGATCTGCCGCAAGGACGGCCCGGTCAAGACCGAAGCCGACTTCAAGGGCCACACGCTCGGCGTCTGGTTCTTCGGCAACGAATATCCGTTCTTCGCCTGGATGAACAAGCTCGGCCTCAAGACCGACGGCGGCCCGGACGGCGTCACCGTCCTGAAGCAGAGCTTCGACGTTCAGCCGCTGATCCAGAAGCAGGCCGACTGCATCTCGGTCATGACCTACAACGAATACTGGCAGGCGATCGATGCCGGCTTCAAGCCGGAAGACCTGACCGTCTTCAACTATACCGACAATGGGCAACGACCTTCTCGAAGACGGCCTCTATGCGATGGAAGACAAGCTCAAGGACCCGGCCTTCAAGGAAAAGATGGTCAAGTTCGTCAAGCGCTTCGATGAAGGGCTGGAAATACGCCGACCGAAAACCCGGATGAAGCAGCCGAGATCGTCGTCGGACGACCGGCGGCCAGGACGAGAACCACCAGAAGCGCATGATGGGCGAAGTCGCCAAGCTGATCGGCGACGGCACCGGCAAGCTCGACACGACGCTCTACGATCGCACGGCCAAGGCGCTTCTCGACCAGAAGATCATCAACAAGGAGCCAACCGGCGCCTGGACGCACGACATCACCGACGCTGCTGCGAAGTAAGGCCTGTACAACTCAGAACAGGAAACGCGCGGAGATAATCCGCGCGTTTTCGCCTTTTTACTGGCGCTTGAAAAAGTTTAGCGAGGATGTCGCATCAGCGAGAGCCTCGAACGTCATAATAATATGGACTGCGATCAATCATCGGAATGAACGCATAACCATTCGTCGATTGATTTGGACGCAAATGGTAATTAATGCTCTCTCATGGGGAATTATTTTCTGCCGGACTTGTGCGTCTAGCAAATCGATACCACGTACGAGCCGAGTTTGCCGAACGTGAGGACTGCGAGAGCGACGGCAAACGAGGCGGGAGTACCTCTGAGAATACAGAGACGGCAATGGCCTTTTCGCGAGCTGAGGGACACACGCGCGAATTTGGCTGACCTATGTCATAGAATTGGATGAAGACGCCATGGCACGCAAGCCGATCGAATTCTACGCGCCTCCCGCGCTTCTGTCGCCGCTCTTCGCGGCATCGCCGCATTTGCCCAGGAAACTGCCGGCCGCAAAGCCGCAGCAGAACCTGCCGGCGATCGTCGTGACCACAGGCGAAGACGCGCACGCTCGTCGACCGCGTCATCGGCGACCGGCACCGTGAAGCCTGTCGAGGAAGTCTATCTCCAGCCGCAGGTCGAGGGCCTGTCGATCCGCGCGCTGAACGCCGATGTCGGCGACAAGGTTGAAGCCGGACAGCACGCTGGCGACGCTGAACGACGACGCGCTGCTCCTGCAGAAGAGCCAGATGCTGGCAACGAAGGCCAAGGGCGAAGCAACGCTCGCGCAGTTGCGGGCGCAGCTGGTCGAGGCGCAGGCCAATGCCGAGCAGGCGCGCCAGCAGCAGGCCCGGGCGCAGGAAATGGGCAAGAAGGGTACGGTGTCCACTGCGACGGTCGAGCAGGCGGATGCGGCAGCCGCTTCCGCTAACGCCCGCGTCAGTTCAGCTGAGCAGGCGATCATGGTCGCCGTGGCCGATCTCAAGGTCGTCGACAGCCAGATCGCCGATGTCGATCTGAAGCTTGCCCGCACCGATGTGAAAACGCCAGTCGCGGGCACGGTTTCGGCGAAGACCGCCAAGGTCGGCGCGATTGCCTTCGGCTCGGGCGAACCGCTCTTCACGATCATTCGCGACGGCGATATCGAACTGGTTGCCGAAGTCGGCGAGAGCGATATCATCAAGATTGAGCCTGGCCAGAAGGCGACCATCTCGCTGGCCGGCAGCCGCGAGAAGCTCGACCGGTTCCGTGCGCCTCGTTTCGCCGACGGTCGACGCGACGACACGCCTCGGGCTCGTCCATATCCTGATCGATGACGACAGCAAGGCGCGTTCCGGCATGTATGGCAGTGCCGAGATCATCGTGCAAGACGACGCGAGAACGTGGCTCTGCCGCTGTCTGCGGTACTGACCGGCAACGAAGGCTCCTCCGCCCGCAAGGTCGAAGACGGCGTCGTGAAATTCGCCGAGGTGGAAACCGGCATCCAGGACGGCGCCTATATCGAGATCGTCAAAGGCCTGAAGGACGGCGACGAGGTCGTCGCCAAGGCCGGCGCCTATGTTCGCGACGGCGACCGCATCACACCCGGTGCGCGAACAGCCCGCGGCTTCCAACTGAAGAGACGGCCCGATGAACTTTTCAGCCTGGTCCATCCGAAATCCCATCGCGCCGCTGCTGGCTCTTCGCCCTGCTGCTTTTCGTCGGAATCCAGTCCTTCAACAGCGCTGCCGATCACGCGTTTCCCGAACATCGACGTGCCGCTCGTCTCGATCACCGTGACGCAGAGCGGCGCCTCGCCGGCCGAACTCGAAATGCAGGTGACGAAGGAGATCGAAGACGCCGTCGCCAGCATCACCGGCGTCGACGAAATCCAGTCGACGGTCACCGACGGACAGTCGCAGACGGTCGTCATGTTCCGCATGGAAGTGCCGACCGAACAGGCCGTGCAGGACACCAAGGACGCGATCGACCGCATTCGCAGCGATCTGCCGGCCGACGTCGAAGAACCGATCGTCACCAAGATCGACGTCGAAGGCCAGGCGATCCAGACCTTCGCCGTTTCCTCGCCGGACATGACGCTCGAGGAGCTTTCCTGGTTCGTCGACGACACGATCAAGCGCGCGCTGCAGGGCCAGACCGGCATCGGCCGTGTCGACCGCTACGGCGGCGCCGACCGCGAAGTGCGCATCGAACTCAATCCGGACAAGCTGAATTCCTACGGCATCACCGCCGCCGACGTGAACGAGCAGCTGCGCAGCACGAACGTCGATCTCGGCTCCGGCCGCGGCCAGGTGGCCGGCAGCGAACAGGCGATCCGCATGCTCGGCGACGCCCGCAACGTCGCGGAGCTCGCCAATACGACGATCGCCCTGCCGAACGGCCGTTTCGTCAAGCTCTCCGAACTCGGCGCCATCAACGACACCTATGAGGAGCCGAAATCCTTCTCGCGCTTCAACGACACGCCCGTCGTCACCTTCGGCGTCTTCCGCTCCAAGGGCGCCAGCGAAGTCAGCGTTGCCGAAACCGTGGCGAAGAGCCTCGACAAGGTGCGGGCGGAAAACCCGAACGTCGAGCATCGAACTGATCGACGATTCCGTCTACTTCACCTACGGCAACTACGAAGCCGCCATCCACACGCTGCTCGAAGGCGCGCTGCTCGCCGTCATCGTCGTGCTTCCTGTTCCTGCGGAACTGGCGCGCGACGCTGATCTCGGCGATCGCCCTGCCGCTGTCCGCGATCCCGACCTTCTGGATCATGGACCTGATGGGCTTCTCGCTGAACCTCGTCAGCTTCCTCGCCCTGACGCTCGCGACCGGTATTCTCGTCGACGACGCGATCGTCGAAATCGAGAACATCGCCCGCCACATCAAGATGGGCAAGACGCCCTATCGAGCGGCGATCGAAGCGGCCGACGAAATCGGCCTCGCCGTCATCGCCACGACCTTCACGATCATCGCCGTCTTCGTGCCGGTGTCGTTCATGCCGGGCATTCCCGGCCAGTACTTCATCCAGTTCGGCCTGACGGTCGCCTTCTCGGTGTTCTTCTCGCTGATGGTGGCGCGTCTCATCACGCCGATGATGGCCGCCTATCTGATGCGCGCCGAAGACGGCATGGACGACCATCACGACAATGACGGCCTGTTCTGATGCGCGGCTATACCCGGCTGGTGCGCGCCACGACCGGCCGCTGGTACACGCGCTATGCGACGCTGCTTGCCGCGATCGCCTTCCTGGTCGGCTCGGTCTGCCTGCTCGCGCAGGTTCCGGGCAGCTTCCTGCCGCCGGAAGATGCCTCGCGCATCGTGCTCTCCGTCGAACTGCCGCCGAATGCGACGCTCGACGACACCGAGCACGACGACCGATGCGATCTACGACAGGGTCAAGGACATCGACGGCGTCGAAAGCGTCTTCGTTCTCGGCGGCGCCTCGCCGAAGGGCGACCTCGAACTGCGCCGCGCGACCATCACGCTCATCGCTCGACAAGCTCGACCACTCGCTGGTGAAGAAGGTCGTCAACGATGTCCTCGGCTCGCATCCCGGTCATCGGCCCATACCTGCCGAAGGTGGAGGTCCATGGCCGCGAGCGTCCGCAGTGGGATATCGAAAAGGAAGTCTTCGCCAAGCTGCGCGACATTCCGGACGTCCGCATCCTGAAGCTCAACGACCGCGGCGAGCGCGACCTGTCGTTCAACTTCCTCTCCAAGAACGAGAAGGACCTGAACGAGGCCGTCGGCATTCTGGAAGTCGAAGCTGCGCGCCGACCCGCTGCTGGCCAATGTCAGCGCCGACGGCGCCCTGCCGCGTCCGGAACTGCAGATCCGCCCGCGCAAGGATCAGGCGGCCCGCCTCGGCATCACGCCGCAGCAGATCTCCGAGACGATCCGCGTCGCCACGATCGGCGATGTCGACGCGGCGCTTGCGAAGATCTCGCTCGACGATCGCCAGATCCCGATCCGCGTCCAGGCCGCGCTCGATATGCGCCGCGATCTTGCCGCCATCCGCGCGCTGAAGATCCAGACGGCTAGCGGCGCGACCGTTCCGCTCTCGACCGTCGCCGACATCGACTATTCGGAAGGCGTCAGCTCGATCAAGCGCAACAACCGCTACCGCGTCGTCTCGATCGGCTCCGACCTGCCGCAGGGCGTGGCGCTCGATACGGCATCGGCTCGCTTCCTGCAGATCGTCAAGGACACCAAGATCCCGCCGACGCGTGCAACTTGTCGAAAGCGGCGACACCAAGGTCCAGAACGAAATGCAGCAGAGCTTCGGCAACGCGATGCTGATGGGCCTGATGCTGGTGCTGGCCGTGCTGATCCTGCTCTTCAAGGATGTGATCCAGCCGTTCACCATCCTGTTCTCGCTGCCGCTTGCGATCGGCGGCGTGGCGGTCGCGCTGATCATCACCAACAATCCGCTGTCGATGCCGGTCCTGATCGGCATCCTGATGCTGATGGGCATCGTCACCAAGAACGCCATCCTGCTCGTCGATTTCGCGATCGAGATGACGCCGTCGCGGCATGGCGCGCGTCGAAGCCATGGTCGAGGCCGGCCGCAAGCGCGCCCGGCCGATCATCATGACCTCGATCGCCATGTCGGCCGGCATGCTGCCGTCCGCACTCGGCGTCGGCGAAGGCGGCTCGTTCCGCGCGCCGATGGCGATCGCCGTGATCGGCGGCATCATCGTCTCGACCGTGCTGTCGCTGGTCGTCGTGCCGTCCTTCTTCCTGATCATGGACGACCTGTCGCGCCTGCTCGCGCTGGCTCTTCGGCCGCCTGGTCGGCAAGAAGGATCAGGAGGAACTGCCGATGTCCCGCGAAGAACTGACAGACGCCGACGGATCTCGTCACAGCGACCAGGGTCGAAGGCGATCGAGCGACTTGCAGGAACGGCCGACAAGCTGCGAAGGTCGCCAACGCGACAGCAACGTGCTCCGCCTGCCGCCGCTTCGCGGCGGAGTGAGATCGCGCCGAAACATGAAAAAGGCCGGCCGCGTCGATGATGCGGCCGGCCTTTTTCGTTTGCAGGCAGCGCCAGCTGTCAGAGACCGCCCTGCTCCTTCAGGAAGTCGACGATCGTGTCGACGCCGTCGCCGCGCTTCATGTCGGAGAAGACGAAGGGCCGCGTCGCGCGCATGCGCGTCGCATCGCGGTCCATCACGTCGAGATCGGCGCCGACATAGGGCGCAAGGTCCTTCTTGTTGATGACCAGCAGGTCCGATCGGGTGATGCCCGGCCCGCCCTTGCGCGGGATTTCCTCGCCCTGGCAGACGGAGATCACATAGATGGTGATATCGGCAAGATCGGGCGAGAAGGTCGCCGCCAGATTGTCGCCGCCGGATTCGATGAAGACGACATCGAGATCGGGAATGCGCTCGTTGAGACCGGCGATCGCCTGCAGATTGATCGTCGCATCCTCGCGGATTGCCGTATGCGGGCAGCCGCCGGTCTCCACGCCGACGATGCGGTCCGACGGCAGCGCCTGCATGCGCATCAGCGCTTCGGCATCCTCGGTCGTGTAGATGTCGTTGGTGACGACGGCGACGGAATAATCGTCGCGCATCGCCTTGCAGAGCTTCTCCGTCAGCGCCGTCTTGCCGGAGCCGACAGGCCCGCCGATGCCGACGCGAAGAGGTCCGTTTCTTGATTTCATATGTCACACTCCAATTCGGCCGATGATAGCCCTCGAATGGCAGGCGCTGCCACCGGCAAATAGACGCAGATGCTCCCGATCAGGAGCGGAAGAGCCTCGTCGTCTGCGTCTCGTGGCGCAGCGCAGGCAATATCGGCCTGAACGGTTGCCGAGCCGAGATCGTCGAGCGTCGAAGCGGATGCCCGCGCGCGATCGCGGTAATTGCGCTCCTCCAGTCTGGGCCAGAATGGCCACACCGTCCTTCTGGCCGGCAACGCCGAGCCTGATGCCCGCCGACACGGCTTGCGAGACATAGGCATGCAGAAAGGCAGCGAGCGCCTTTTCCAGCTCTATGCCATGCGCGCCAGCAACCGCACCGACGGCAACGGGATAGGCGACGGCCTGCGGCAGACGATCAAACACGGCATCGGGCCAGGCGCGCGCCGCCGCCAGAAACGCGTCGCCGAGCAGCATCGTCTCCTGATGGCGCTCCCGCGACCCGGCAAGAGCCTCCGCCAGTGCGGCGAGCTCTGCAAGTTCTCGCCGCATCCGCCTGCCTCCGCCAGCTTGCCGCAAAGAGCACGGCATCGTTCCAGATGCTCCCGTGGGAAAGCAGCGTCTCGATCCATCCGCCCAGCGAGGCCGCATCCGTGACGAGCCGGTCATGGACGGCGCGCTCGAGCCCGCCGGAATAGGCGAACGAGCCGACCGGAAAGGCCGGCGAGAGCCATGCCATGAGACGCAGCAGAGCCTGCAGGTCGCCGCCCTCGCTCATCGCGGCTCAATCATGCCCGTGATGGCCGTGATCGTGCCCGTGCGAATGGCTGCCGTGCGAATGATAGGCGCCGCGAGCGGGCTGGAACGGCTCGGTGACTTCGCTGACCGTCGCGCCGAGCCCTTCGAGCATCGTCCGGATCACATGGTCGCGCAGGATCAGGATGCGTTCTTCCTCGATCTGCGCACCGAGATGCCGATTGCCGAGATGCCAGGCAAGTTCGATGAGATGCAGCCGATCCCGGCCCCTGATCTCGAAAAGCTTTTCGTCCGCAGCCTGGATTTCGATGAGTTCGCCATCGTCGAGCACCAGCATATCGCCGCTTGGCAAACAGCACCGGCTCCTTCAGGTCGAGCATGACCATGTCGCCGTTTTCGAGATGCAGGAGTTTGCGGCGCAGATGCCTCAGATCGTGCGGCAGAACGACTTTGCCGATCGGGTTGGAGGACGGGGTTCCGGCCGGAAGATATGAGGTAACGCGCTGCATGACATGTCCGTTTCTGTAAGATCACGACCATGCAAAATAGCGTTTCCCGACGCAAGCACCAATGCGTTTCGCAAGCGAGTTATATGCCGTAGGCGCGCTGCGTATCGTCGTAGTCGGGCTCCGCGCCCTGGACGCCGAGGCCACTTTCGACGAGTTGGCGATGCAAGGTGTAGTTCAGCCCGTGCCTCTCGTGAACGACGCGGTTGCGGCCGAGCGCCTTGGCCAGATAGAGCGCCTTGTCGGCGGATGCAAAAACCGCTTCCTTTTGGCGGCCGGGCACAAGATCGGCAATGCCAGCCGAAATGGTGATCGCGATGTTGCAGCCATCGGCAGCGATGGGGCTCCGGGCAATCTGCGCCTTGACAGAGTCGATCCTCTCCAACCGCTCTTCGACGTCACCGCCTGAAACGATCACACCGAACTCCTCGCCGCCGAGACGTGCGACGACCGAAGGAGCGTCAAAGGCTGATGCAAGGATTTCGGAAACGGCAATGATGACGGCATCGCCAGAGCCATGGCCAAAGCGGTCGTTGATCGCCTTGAAGCGGTCGACGTCGAAGATCACCAGCGAGGCGTCGTCATCGATCTTTTCAAGCGCTTCCGTGAAAGCACGGCGGTTCAACAGACCGGAGAGCATGTCGGTGCGGCTGAGCTTTTCGAACTCCGCGCGCGATACTGTCAGGTGATGCATGGCATGGCCGACGATCAGCGAAAGCACGCCACAGACCACGCCGCTGAGAAGCCAGGAAAGGGCGATGCTGTAGCTGATGGAACGAGCGAGCGAAAACGGCAGCACGCCAAGCAAAGCAAGCGGCGGCATCACGAGGAGGATCAAAAACACCGACAGGATGATTGCCGCGAAGCTCATCTTCAGCGCGAAGCTGAAAATCGTACTGCGATGGTGAAAATTGCCAAGTTCAGCCTGGAGAGAAATCCAGCTCCTCATGCGAATCGACCTCCAGCTCGGCGCCCCTTTAAGACACCTGATTAGAGATCAACTCCTGCTGGGTTCTTAAGCAGATCGTTAAAATTGAAACGCGCTTACGCGATTTAATTGAGCGATGGTTTCGCGCAATGGATGCAGGATCTGACAAGCGGAATCAGTGATGCCAAAAATAGTATCAAGATTGTGGAAATGAAGGCTTATTAGCACTTCAAATGTTTTTGATTTTCTTGTCGGAATGGTATCGCGCACAAAAAGCTCTCATCGCCTGCTACAACTTACTGGTTAGCGATGTTAATGTACTGCTTTAAGCGCGCCGGACGAAAGGCCGGCGCCCTTGCCTGCATCAGAAAAGGAAATAACGCTGCGCCATCGGCAGCACGGTTGCCGGCTCGCAGGTCAGCAGTTCGCCGTCGGCGCGGACCTCGTAGGTCTCCGGATCGACCTCGATATGCGGCGTCAGGCTGTTGTGGATCATCGACGCCTTGGAGATGCCGCCGCGGGTGTTCTTGACCGCGACGAGGTCCTTGGCGACACCGAGCCGCCCCCTTAGCCCGGCATCGAGCGACGCCTGGCTGACGAAGGTGACGGAGGAGTTCGTGAGGCTCTTGCCGTAGGAGGCGAACATCGGCCGGTAGTGCACCGGCTGCGGCGTCGGGATCGAGGCGTTCGGATCGCCCATCGGCGCGGCCGCGATCGAGCCGCCGAGCAGCACCATGTCCGGCTTCACGCCGAAGAAGGCCGGATTCCAGATGACGAGATCGGCGCGCTTGCCGACTTCGACCGAGCCGATCTCATGGCTGAGACCATGGGCGATCGCCGGATTGATCGTGTATTTGGCGATATAGCGGCGGACGCGGAAATTGTCGTTGTCGCCCTTCTCCTCCTTCAGCCGGCCGCGCTGGCGCTTCATCTTGTCGGCCGTCTGCCAGGTGCGGATCGCCACCTCGCCGACGCGGCCCATGGCCTGGCTGTCGGACGAGATGATCGAGAAGGCGCCGATATCGTGCAGGATGTCTTCGGCCGCGATCGTCTCCTTGCGGATGCGGCTTTCGGCAAAGGCGATATCCTCCGGGATCGACGGCGACAGGTGATGGCAGACCATCAGCATGTCGAGATGCTCGGCGATCGTGTTGACCGTATAGGGCCGCGTCGGATTGGTCGACGACGGAATGACGTTCGACTGGCCGCAGATCTTGATGATATCCGGCGCGTGGCCGCCGCCCGCCCCTTCCGTGTGGAAGGCATGGATCGTGCGGCCCTTGATGGCGCCGATCGTATCCTCGACGAAGCCGCTTTCGTTCAGCGTATCGGTGTGGATCATCACCTGCACGTCGTATTGGTCGGCAACCGTCAGGCAGCAGTCGATCGCGCCCGGCGTCGTGCCCCAATCCTCATGCAGCTTCAGCGAGGTGGCGCCCGCAAGCACCATCTCCTCCAGCGCACCCGGCAGCGAGGCATTGCCCTTGCCGGCGAAGGCAAGGTTCATCGGGAAGGCATCGGCTGCCTCGATCATACGGGCGATATGCCAGGGTCCGGGGGTGCAGGTCGTCGCCAGCGTGCCGTGGGCCGGGCCGGTGCCGCCGCCGAGCATGCAGGTCATGCCCGCTCATCAGCGCTTCTTCGATCTGCTGCGGGCAGATGAAGTGAATGTGGCTATCCATGCCGCCCGCGGTCACGATCTTGCCCTCGCCGGCGATCGCTTCGGTGCCGGGCCCGACGATGATGTTGACGCCCGGCTGCGTGTCCGGATTGCCCGCCTTGCCGATCGCGACGATGCGTCCGTCCTTGAGGCCGATGTCGGCCTTGTACGATGCCGGTATGGTCGACGATCACCGCATTGGTGATCACCGTATCCACCGCGCCATTGGCGCGCGTCACCTGGCTCTGCCCCATCCCGTCGCGGATGACCTTGCCGCCGCCGAACTTCACCTCCTCGCCATAGGTGGTGAAGTCCTTCTCGACCTCGATGAAGAGCTCGGTATCGGCCAGACGAACCTTGTCGCCGACGGTCGGACCGAACATGCTGGCATAGGCGGCGCGGGAGATCTTGTGGGGCATCTGTCAGGCTCCTTGGGAGGAAGAAAGAGACGTAACCGCCGGCATAGCGCGTCTAGGCGGCCATCGGCGATATAGCTGTCGACGAGCTGCCTTTCGGCGGCGAAGGGATGCCATTCCCAGCCCGCATGGCCGAAGCCCGACAGCGCGATGTCCGCATCGGGAAACTGCCGGAACGTCTCGGCGATGACGATCATGCCGCTGCTCGGAACGACGTAGGGTGCCGGATTGAAAGCGGCGAGCTCGGCATCGACGGCTTCATGAATCGATTTCTCAACGACTACATGCCGTTTGCCAGCATCCGCGCAGAAGAGCGTTGAACTGACTCGTATAATCATCGCAGAAATCATCGAGTTCGGGATGCGAAACGGCAAGCGGCGCCTTGAGCGCCGCAAACTTTTCGGGGTCGCGCACGCTCCAGATTTCAGAAGCTTCGATAACGGCGCGATGGTTCCGCCAGGCATCGGAACCGAGTCATCGCCTTGCCCGGTCTGCCGGTATTGCAGACGGCAACCACATCGGTCCGGCCCGGGCTTGCGGCATAGGATCGGCACTCGTTGAAACGGATGACGAAGTCCGCGGCGGCGATTGCCGCTGCGCCCTCCTTCCCGATTTCACCATTGCCGACGATCATGATCTTCCTGCTCACCTTCAGTTGCCCATCGCGTCTGAAGAGCTCCTTGAGCTCCTTCGTGCGGTTCTCCGTCAGATCGGCGAGGCAGCCGGCGACCAGCATCGGCTCCATCGTTCCGCCGCGCGCCTGAAAGCCGTAGGCTTCGCACTCGGCGTCGCGATAGGAAATCCAGGCGCGCTGGGCGGTCAGCAGCGCCTTCTCGGCGCCACGTCATTCTCGTCCAGATCCTTGTCGGTCGCAGCCAGTGCCGCGCGCGTCTTTTTCCACTGCTCGTTCAGTGCCGTGTCTGCAGCCTCGTAGCGAGACTGCTCGCAAAAGGTCATATCGGCCTGCGTTTGCGGATTCTTGCAATCCGGCCTCCTGAGCTTGCGCGGCGCCGGCCATCAGCGCTGCTGCCACGGCGATCAGGTACAGAGTTCGATCGCATCGATTTCCTCCCGTCTTTCTTCTTAGAGCTTGCCCATCACGAGCTGGCGGAAGCCGTAGACTTCGCGCTTGCCGGAAAGCGGGATCAGCGTCACGGAACGCGTCTGGCCCGGCTCGAAACGAACGGCCGTGCCTGCCGGAATATCGAGCCGCATGCCCTGCGCCTTGTCGCGATCGAAGGAGAGCCCGGCATTGGTTTCGGCAAAATGGTAATGGCTGCCGACCTGCACCGGCCGGTCGCCCGTGTTCGAAACCTCGAGCGTCACGGTCGGCTGACCGGCATTGAGTTCGATGTCGCCGCTCGCGGCAATGATTTCGCCTGGGATCATGTCGTTCTCCTCATGCCGCCTTTCGGGGCGCGCAGCCCTCGGCCTTCAGGACACGCTTCGTCGAAGCCGGATTCTTGGCGAGCATCGCGGCCGGACGCACGGGACGGCGGGTGAATTCGCCGCCGCAGTTCGGGCACACGCCCTTCGAGCACACCTTCCACGCAATCCGCGCAGAAGGTGCACTCGAACGTGCAGATCATCGCCTCGCGGCTTTCAGGCGGCAGGTCCTTGTCGCAGCATTCGCAGTTGGGACGAAGTTCGAGCATCAGCGCCTCCTCAGCGGATCGGTTCGTGAACGGTGACGAGCTTGGTTCCATCGGGGAAGGTCGCTTCCACCTGAACGTCGTGGATCATCTCGGCGACGCCTTCCATCACCTGATCGCGGCTGATGACGTGGGCTCCTGCCTCCATCAGCTCGGCGACCGGGCGGCCGTCGCGCGCGCCTTCCACGACGTAGTCGGTAATCAGCGCAATCGCTTCCGGATGGTTGAGTTTCACGCCGCGCTCCAACCGCCGCCGCGCCACCATCGCCGCCATGGAAATCAACAGCTTGTCTTTTTCTCTCGGAGTGAGGTTCATCGTTCATCCATTCAGCTGAAATTAGAGGTTCCAGACTTTCGGCACAGGCGCGCCGTTGCGCAAGGCGGAAATGACCGGGATCAGGATTTTTCTGAGGGCAAAGCCGTCGGCTGCCGCGGCGCGCACCACGAGCTTGCCGTTCCACGCGCTGGCACCCGCCATGTGGCCGTCGACAAGCGGCCGGACCTTCGCGAGATAGCTATCCGCCATGGGCCCCGCATAGAGCAGCGTCGCAAAGGCCACCTGCCCGCCGAGAACGGGCTGGCGAGCCGTCAGCGCGCTGACGGCACCGTCAAGCCGCAGCTCCTCGGCATGGATCAGCCTGCCCGCGCGGCGGATGCGCCAGCGATCGCGGAAAAGCCCGGTCTCCATCACCTCGCCCATCGCCTTGCGCCCGAGCAGGATGGCTTCCACGGCAAGAAATTCCGCGGTCTCGTCAAGATCGACATCGAGGCGGCGAAACAGCGAAGCGCGATCGAACAGAATGGTCTCCTGCGGCAGCCAGTCAACGCGCGCATTTGCGCCCGCCGTGATCGTGGTCGTCACCTCCGCCGTGCCGGCCGATGCCTTGTAGATCTTCTCGCAGGCCTGCGTGGTCACGTCGATACGCGTGCCGGGTCCTGCGACGACGCTCCAGTTCATCCGGTCGCCGCCGGTCAGACCGCCGGCCGTGTTGATGATGACAGCTTCCATCGACGCATCGAAAGTCTCCGGCAGCCGGATCTTGGCAGCCCCCTCCTGAAAGAGTTCGCGGATGCGCGTGCGGCCGCCCAGCGCTTTCGCCGCCAGGTGCCCGCGCCCCTCGGCCCTTTGCGGTCTTGTGCTTGCCGCAGCGATCGTCATTCCATCCCCTTGAGCATTCGCCGTTTGTCCGGCTGTTCTCATTCAATCCTGCAAATAATTGAAAGCAAGCAATTTTTGTGCCGCCCGCCGAAACGATTGCGGCAGCGGCTGACGGATTTTGCAGCGCATGAACTATGCCTTTGAAAGCGGCATCTGCCGCTCAGACGGTCAGGTGCCGCGGGCCTCCGGCGTCTCCAGCGTTTCCGGCAGCCCCTCGTGGACAATCTCGCCGCGGCGGCTTTCAGCTAAGTGCAAGACTTTGTCGGCGAGGGGGATGCGGCTCTCTCAAACCACCCGGTCCGGCGGCTCCCTGCCCTCAAAGAATGCCGTGATGTTCTCCACCACCTTCATGCCCATCGCCGTTCGCGTTTCCTCCGTCGCGCTGCCGAGATGCGGCAGCAGGACGACGTTCTCCATCGCCCTGAGCTTCTCGGGAACATGCGGCTCGGCTTCGTAAACATCCAGTCCGGCGCCGCGAATGGTGCCCTTCTCCAAGGCGCTGATCAACGCCGCTTCGTCGACCACGTCGCCGCGCGCCGTATTGATCAGAAACGCACCGGGCTTCATCGCCGCAAAGCGCGCCGCATTCATCAAATGCCGGTTCTCGGCCCCGCCTGGGCAATGCAGAGAAACGAAATCGGACGCCGCCAGGACCTCTTCGACGGTAGCAAGCTGCCGGCGCCGTAACGCGCAGCTTCGGCTGAATCGACCCTGGAGCGATTGTAGAAGACCACGTCCATTCCAAAACCGAAATGGCAACGCTTGGCAAAGGCCTTGCCGATGCGGCCGAAACCGATGATCCCGACCGTCTTGCCTGTCACCTTCGTTCCGATCATGTGCGTCGGGCACCAACCCCTCCATGCGCCGGCGCGCACCTGGCGCTCGCCCTCGCCGCCGCGTCGGGCGACCGCAAGCAGAAGCAGCATGGCGATGTCGGCGGTGCAGTCGGTGAGCACGCCTGGCGTATTGGTGACCGCGATGCCCTTCGCCTTCGCGGCAGCAATATCGATGTGATTGTAGCCGACGCCGAAATTGCCGAGGATCTTCGTGCGGACATCACCCGCGAAAACACCGGCTGGCAGTTTGTCGGAAACGGTGGGCAGGACCGCATCATAGTCCGCCATCGCCTGCCTTATCTGCTCGGGGCCAAGCGGCAGATCCGCCTCATTGAAAGTCGCGTCGAAACGTTCGGCAAGGGCGGCTTCTGCCGCGGCGGGCCAGCGGCGGGTGACGAGGATGCGCGGTCGGGACATGAAAGCTTCCGTCTCAGATTTTTGTTTGTCTCCAAGAACTAGAGGATCGCCGCAAAAATTGAAACGCTCGTCCAAAAGAAAGAAGCCCGGCCGAGACCGGGCTTCCGTAACGGTACTGAAGCGTGCACGTAAGGCTTACATGCCCTGCGGGAAGTAGCTGTACTTGCCGTCCGGACCCTTCTTCCATTCGTACATGACGTAGCCCGGCAGCTTCGGGTCGCCCTTTTCGTCAAAGGACATGTCGCCGAGAACGGTCGGGAACGGACCCTTTTCCTTCATCGCCGCGGCAACGGCTTCAGGGTCGAGCCGAGCCGGCTGCCTTGGCGGCACCAGCGATCGCCTGCACGGCAGCGTAGGAGTAGAGCGTGTAAGCTTCCGGGTTGAAGCCGGCAGCCTTGAACTTCTCTACCAGTTCCTTGTTGGCCGGGTTCAGCGTCGGATCCGGGCCGAAGGTGTTCAGCGTACCGGCGACGGCGTCGCCAGCGATGGAAGCAAGTTCGTTCGAGACGATACCGTCACCGGAAACGAGCGTCGCCTTCAGGCCCTGGTCGGCAGCCTGGCGGATGATGAGACCCGCTTCGGTGTGCAGGCCACCCCAGTAGATGATCGAGACGCCGGCTTCCTTCATCTTGGCGATGAGGGCGGAGAAGTCCTTGTCGCCGATGTTGATGCCTTCGTACATGGCTTCAGTGACGCCAGCGGCATTCAGAGCCTTCTTGGTTTCGTCGGCAAGGCCCTGACCGTAAGGAGTCTTGTCGTGAACGACAGCGATCTTGGCGTCCTTGAAGTGATCGGCAAGATACTTGCCGGCAATTGCGCCCTGCTGGTCGTCGCGGCCGCAGGTGCGGAAGGTGTTCCAGAGGCCCCGCTCGGTGAATACCGGGTTCGTTGCAGCCGGGGTGATTTCGAGGATGCCGTTTTCAGCGTAGACTTCAGACGCCGGGATCGAAACGCCCGAGTTGAAGTGGCCGACGACGAACTTCACGCCGTCAGCGACGAACTTGTTCGCGACCGAGATGCCCTGCTTCGGGTCGGAGACGTCGTCGCCGAGCTCAAGCTTGATCTGCTCGCCGTTGATGCCGCCTGCAGCATTGATGTCAGCAGCTGCCTGCTCGGCACCCTTCTGAAGCTGAGCGCCGAACGCAGCGTTCGGGCCGGTCAACGGACCGCCAACGCCAATGAGAACGTCGGCCCAAGCGTTGCCGCTGAAGGCGACCATCGCCGTCAGAGCCACTGCCGACAGAAGAGACTTCTTCATATTTTACTCCCAATTTTTGGGCGGGTTCCGGTCCAAGACCCGGCGCATTACCCACCATTCACTGCGCCAGGAAAGCTGTTCCACTCTGAAGGCAATTCATGCCTAGTTTCAACGGACTGTCAATGTTTGTTCTTCCACGAGAACGCGGATGTCTTTTCGTACAGCCAGTAATAGTTGTTGACCATCTGATTGGTGCGGCGATAGCGGAAACCGGCCGTCGAGAAGACGAGCAGCAGCACGAAATCGATGATGTAGTAGAAGGCGCTGAGCATCGGCCCGTCGAAAAGGGCGTGATGCAGGAACTGCATCACCCAGGCGAGCAGGAAGGTATAGACGATGACCAGCGGATAGTTGCTCCAGCTTTCGGCCGCAGCCTTGCCGGCACGCCATGCCGTCCAGAAGCCGATCAGCACGACCAGCCCGCGGATGACCATCCGCACGCCCGAATCCGGCTCGAAGAAAAGTCCCTGCATATCAAACTCTCCCTTCTACCCGGCTCAATGTCTTCCGCCTTCGAGATAGGCGGCGCGGACTTCAGGATTGGCGAGCAGTTCCTTGCCGGATCCGCTCATCGTCACCTTGCCGTTCACCATCACGTAACCGCGGTGCGAAAGCCTCAGGGCAGCAAATGCGTTCTGCTCGACGAGGAAGACAGTCAGGCCTTCCAGCTCATTGAGCTTCTTGATCGCCTCGAAGATACCCTTGACGATCAGCGGTGCGAGACCGAGCGACGGCTCGTCGAGAAGCAGCAGCTTCGGACGCGCCATCAGCGCGCGGCCGATCGACAGCATCTGCTGTTCGCCGCCCGAAAGCGTGCCGCCGCGCTGCGCATGGCGTTCCTTGAGGCGCGGAAACAGCGTGAAGATCTTCTCGACGTCCTCGTTGAAATATTTGAGGTTATCGAGGCCCGCGCCCATCTGGAGGTTTTCCGTGACGGTCATGCGCGGGAAAATGCGGCGGCCTTCCGGCGACTGCGCAATGCGAAGCCGCGCGATCTCGTGCGTCGGCATGCGGGTGATGTCGCGGCCTTCGAAGATGACGGAACCCTTGCGGGCCTGCGGGCTGCCGCAGATCGTCATCATCAGTGTCGACTTGCCGGCGCCGTTGGCGCCGATCAGGCTGACGATTTCACCCTTGTTGACTTCGACATCGATGCCTGCGAGCGCGCGGATATTGCCGTAATAGGTCTCGACGCCCTGAACCTTAAGAAGCTGTTCGCCGGCCATCAGTTTGCGCCCCCTTCGAGTTTCTCGACGGTTGCGATGACCTCTTCCACTTCCTTGTCTTCGACGCCGAGATAAGCCGCAATGACCTTCGGGTCGTTCTTCACATGGTCCGGCGTGCCATCGGAAATCTTCTGCCCGTACTCCAGCACGACGACATGGTCGGAGATTTCCATGACCACCGACATGTCGTGCTCGATGAGCAGGATCGACGTGCCGGTCTCGGCACGGATTCCCTGCAGCAAGGCGTTGAGCGCCGCCGATTCGCGCGGGTTGAGGCCGGCGGCGGGCTCGTCCAGGCAAAGCAGTTCCGGCTCGGTGCACATGGCGCGCGCAATTTCGAGGCGCCGCTGGGCGCCATAGGGCAGATCGCCGGCGGGGTCGTCAGCACGATCGATCAGATCGGCCTTTTCCAGCCAGAACCGTGCAAGGTCAACGGCCGCGGCGGCCTCCTTCTTGTAAGGGCCGATATTGAGCAGGCCGAGGATCGTGTAGCCCGATGCCTTCATCAGCTTGTTGTGCTGGGCAACGAGCAGGTTTTCCAGAACCGTGAGGCCCGAGAACAGCCGGATGTTCTGGAAGGTACGTGCGACCCTGGCTTCCTTGGTGATGCGGAAATCCGGCAGGCGCTCAAGCAGATACTGCTTTCCGTTCTGCTGGTTCAGCGTGATCATGCCCATCGTCGGCTTGTAGAAGCCGGTGATGCAGTTGAAGACGGTCGTCTTGCCGGCGCCGTTCGGGCCGATCAGCGCGGTGATGTCGCCGCGCTTGGCTTCGAAGGACAGGTCGTTGATGGCCATCAGGCCGCCGAACTTCATCGACAGATGCTCGACCTTGAGCAGGGTATCGCTGGACATAGTCGTCGTTTCTACGGGGCTCATCAGCCGTGCCCCTCCTTGGTAAAGCTTCCGGATACTGCCTTGCGCTCCTTGAGGAAGGCGGTCGGTTCACGCGAGCCGACGAAGCCGCGCGGCTTGAACAGCATGACGATGACCATGGCGAGACCGAAGAGAAGCATGCGGTAGAGTTCCGGCGTGAAGTCCGGACCGAAGACGACTTTCAGGAAGTCCATTTCGCGCAGCAGCTCCGTGCCGCCGACCATGACGACCGCAGCAATCGCGATACCGGTCAGCGAGCCCATGCCGCCGAGGACGACGATGGCAAGGATGACGGCCGATTCCAGGAATACGAAGGATTCCGGCGAGACGAAGCCCTGACGCACCGCGAAGAACGAACCGGCGACACCGCCGAACATCGCACCCGTCGCAAAGGCGGTGAGCTTTGTCGTGACCGTGTTGATCCCGAGCGAACGGCAGGCGATTTCGTCTTCGCGCAGAGCTTCCCAGGCGCGGCCGATCGGCATACGGCGAAGCCGGATCGTGACGTAAGCGGTCAGCATGCAGAGGCCCAGGATCAGGTAGAAGAGGAAGATCTTGTAATAGGCCGACGACATCGGCAGGCCCATAAGCTTGGCAAAGCCGCCGGACGTCGCATCGAAAGGAATGCCGAAGAGCGTGGCCTTCGGGATGCCGGAAATACCGAAGGTGCCTTTGGTCACAGCCGTCCAGTTGATGAGCACGAGACGGATGATTTCACCGAAGGCGAGCGTCACGATGGCAAGGTAGTCACCGCGCAGACGCAGGACCGGGAAGCCGAGAATGACACCCCAGAGTGCGGCGAAGATCCCCGACAGCGGCAGCAGAACCCAGAAAGACAGGCCGAAATAGCTGGAGAGCAGCGCATAGGAATAGGCGCCGACCGCGTAGAAGGCGACATAACCGAGATCGAGCAGGCCGGCGAGGCCAACGACGATGTTAAGGCCCCAGGCGAGCATCACATAGATGAGGATCTGGATGCCGAAGTTGTCGACCCATTTCAGCGAGCCCTGCGGCGCCGAGCAAGCGCGTAGATCACCATTGGATACAACAGCAGCGCAACGAGCGCGATTTTCAGGAAATGCGTGCGCAAGAAGCCCTTCTCGGTCGAGATTTCGAGCTCGCCCGTGCTTGGCCTTCGCAAGCTTGCGCCGGTCGATGTTCGGCTTGACGAAAACGACCATGACGAAGCGGCCGATCGCGGCGACGGCCACGAAGATCGCCAGCAGGCCCCAACGCTGAACGATGATCAGTTCGTTGTTGATGTTCTGGTCGGTCTTGAGGCCGACATAGAGAACGAACAGCCCGAGAGAAATGACGGCAGCGAACAAGGCTTCCGTAAGGCCCTTCCGGACAAGCCCCGGTGCGGGCTTGCCGGCGGAATTTTCGATGTTTGCCATGATCGTTATACCTTCTCGACTTCCGGCCGTCCGAGAATGCCGGTCGGCTTGAAGATCAGGACGAAAGCGAGGATCGCGAAGGTCGCGACATCCTTGTAGGCGATCGTGAAATAGGCGGACCACAGCGACTCGATGAGGCCGATCATCAGCCCGCCGAGAACAGCGCCCGGCAGCGATCCGATGCCGCCGAGAACGGCTGCGGTGAAGGCCTTGACGCCCGGTGTGAAACCATCGTTGAACGAAGCCACGCCGTAGTACATCAGGTACATCGTGCCGGCGACGGCAGCGAGTGCGGCGCCCATGATGAAGGTGATGGAGATCGTCTGGTCGACGTTGACGCCGAGAAGAGCGGCCATCTTCCGGTCCTGCTCCGTCGCGCGCTGGGCGCGTCCGAGCGCCGTGCGGTTGACGATGTACCAGAAGGCGGCGAGCAACACCACGGTGATGACGATGATGATGATCTGCTTCAGCGAAATCGAGATGCCGCCGAACGTTGTAGACCGTGCTGACCAGCGGCGGAATCGGCTTGTTGCGCGGGCCCTGCGTCACCTGGATGAAGTTGGACAGCGTGATCGACATGCCGATCGCGGTGATCAGCGGCGCCAGGCGGAAGGAACCGCGCAGCGGCCGGTATGCGACGCGCTCGATCGTCCAATTCCACAAGCTCGTCATCAGCATCGCAACCACAAGCATCGCCAGCAGCAGAACAGCGACCGGAAGACCTGCAAAGATGGATGTGAGAACGAGAAAGACGATGAGAGCAGCGAAACCACCGAGCATAAAGATATCGCCATGGGCGAAATTGATCATGCCGATAATGCCGTAAACCATCGTGTAGCCAATAGCGACAAGGCCATAGATGGATCCGAGCGTCAGCCCATTGAAGAGCTGCTGGACGAAATACTCCATATGTCATTTCCCCTGGATGCGAGCCAAAACTGCTGCATCTCTTTTTGGTTCTGCAATTCCGCTTTCTGCCGGAACCTCATAGGCCGCATGCATACCGGTTTCCGTCGAAAATGTGAAGACAAAAAGGTTTTACTCCGATCAGATTCTTGTCCAACCGGCCGTAAATGGCGCATTTCGGAGCCAAAATCCACAGAAAACACGGCATTCTCTGGCGAAATTTTAGCCAGAAACCGGCTGCGGATTAACCATACCGGCTTAAAAGTCGCCGGCGATTTCCGCGCCGCTTTGCGTAGCTTATTCCACAAAATCGGAAGTTGAAGCAAATTTCAGACCCAAGGAGTCTTTCGCGAATGCCATTTCGCGAAAAGCCATCTTCATCTGACAAGCTGGGAGCCTGCCTGGCGAATTTTCGCGCGTCGCGCAGAATGGGTTAGCTGGAATCACCATATATTATCTCTATAGTGACAGAAAGAGGTTTCCGGTAGTGCGACAATGGGTGCCCGTCGCGTTGAACGGGAAGGACGATGCTGGCGATATTCGAAAAGGCGGCGCTTGAAGCCGGCCGAATGATCATCACGATCTTTCGAAGAAGGCTGCGCCGTCGCGATGAAGGCAGATTCCAGTCCCGTGACGCGCGCAGATGAAGAGGCAGAACGCATCATCCTGGCGCATCTTGCGCACAGCTATCCCGATATTCCCGTGATCGCAGAAGAATCGGTAGCGGCCGGTCAGGTGCCGGATATCGAGGGAAAGGCCTTCTTCCTTGTAGACCCTCTCGACGGCACCCGCGAATTCGTCGACAGGCGGCAGCGAATTCACCGTCAACATCGCCTATGTGGAGAACGGCGTCCCGCTCGCGGGTATTGTCTATGCACCGGCACTCGGCGTCGCTTTCACGGGCGAAGCAGGACATGCCGAGAAACTCATCGTCGGCGCCGATTTTACGGTGATGGAGCGCATTCCGATTGCGGTTCGCGAACCACCCGCCAACCGTCTTGCCCTTGCCAGCCGGAGTCACAACAGCCCTGCGACCGACAGCTTTCTCATCGAGCAAGCGATTTCGGAATGCACCAATATCGGGTCTTCGCTGAAATTCTGCCTCCTCGCTGAGGGAAAGGCAGACGTCTATCCGCGCTTCGGCCGCACGATGGAGTGGGATACGGCGGCGGGCGATGCCGTTCTGCGTGCCGCGGGCGGCACGACCGTCACCGTGGACGGATTGCCGCTCACCTATGGAAAGACCGGCGCCAAAGCGGATTTCGACTTCGCCAATCCCGAATTCATCTCCTGGGGCGGCAAGGAGAACCCCGCGCGGGCGCGCATGGCTTCTGAAGAAAACTCTTAGAAATCAAAAGAGGAAGGGCGTTTTCATCAGCGCGCTCCACGGACGGCCTTACGATGCGGCAATAACCGCGCCGCAGCGCCAACCGGAGACCGCATCTTGTCCGACGAAACGATCAATCTCGCCCTCCCCTACATTCTCCCCTCACAATCTCAGAAGCACGTGACACACAACGAGGCGCTGCAGCGTCTCGACGCCGTTGTGCAGTTGACCGTGAAGGAGGAAGCGGCACTGCCTCCCGAAACGCCGTCGGAAGGCGACTGCTATTTGATTGCGTCAAGCGCCGGCGGTGTTTGGACCGGCAAGGAAGGCAGGCTCGCTTTCCGCCAAGACGGCGGCTGGCTCTACATCAGTCCGCGCGACGGCTGGCGCGCCTTCTTTCTCGACACGGGCCGATTCCGCGTCCTGCAGGCCGGTCTCTGGAGCGATCTTTCGTTGCCCGCCCCGAGCAGCCTGCCGCTTCTCGGCCTCAATGCCACAGCCGACGCCGCGAACCGTCTTGCGGTCGCGGCACATGCCAGCCTCTTCAGCCATGAGGGCCAAGGGCATCAGATCAAAGTCAACAAAGCCTCCGCGGGCGATACCGCCTCCCTGCTCTTCCAGTCGGCTTGGTCGGGCCGCGCGGAAATGGGACTCGCCGGCAATGATGAATTCGCGATCAAGGTGAGCGGCGACGGCGCAAGCTGGCAAACAGCCTTGGCGATTGCGGCAGGCGGCATTGTGAAGATGCCGGCGCGCCCCATCGTACGGGCCTCGCCTGCGGCGGCTACATTGACGCCGGCAAACAACAGCAGGACGGGTTTCGATGCCATGCATGTCGAGCAAGGGGGATTCGCGCTCGGCGCTGCTGTTCCGTCCGGTTCCGGCAACCGGCTGATCATCCCCGCAACAGGGCTCTATCTGCTGATCCTGACGACAAGCACCCTGACATCCTCGGCCTACGGGGCACGGCTGGAGGCCAATGGCACCGACACGCTGGCGGCCGTGGCAGGCGTTGCTTCCACGGCAGCAACCCGGCAGACGGCCTTCGGCCTCGCCCAGCTAGCAAGCGGCGATTGGCTCTCGATCATTCACTCCGGAACCGCCCAATACGAGTTCGGCGCCGGAAAGACCGAGGTCAGCGCCATCCTGCTCTGAACGGAGACTACAGCATCGTTGGCGACTGCGCAGGCGACGGAGAGCAAGATTGCAACCGCGCCTGCGTCGCGAAGACGGCAGCTAAAGTTGTTATCAAAGTATTACTATGCGCTTAGTCAATTTTTAAATGTGACGAGCTAGAGTGCCCGCGTGGTCTTGAGTTGTGTAGAGAGTCCAATGACCGAAATGATACGTCCCCGAGTGAAATATGTCATCGGCCCCGATGGCAGCCCACTTACGATTGCGGATCTTCCGCCGCCGAATACCCGGCGCTGGGTTATCCGTCGCAAGGCTGAGGTTGTCGCGGCGGTTCGCGGTGGCCTGTTGAGCTTGGAAGAAGCCTGCGAGCGTTACACGCTCACCGTCGAAGAATTCCTGTCCTGGCAGTCGTCGATCAACAGCCACGGCCTTGCCGGCCTGCGCACGACGCGTATCCAGCAGTACCGCCACTAAACCATCAGCCTCAGCCAAAGACATTATTTCGGGCCGGACGCATTCCCCTGAAGGGAGTGAAGAAGGCCCGAAATTATTGTTGACGCAGCGTAGCACCAAAGGCCGGGTTGGGTGAAAGCATCCGCAAGGCCCGTCGTCTTCGCCGCCGCAATCACGATCGCCACCAGAAGCACGTCCATCATCGACCACTTGGACAGATACGGTACGGCGTGACGATAAAACCAGCTGCCGGTTCCGCCGCCGGCAGCCGTCGCCTCAGCGGCAATCCCGATCATCTTCAGGATCGGCAATACGATCGAAACCAGTCCGACGATAAGCGCAAGCGGAACATCCCCTCCGCTCCAGAGCGAAGCAACGATCGCGATCAGCGACGGCGTCTCATCGAAGAAGTAGAGTTTCTCGAATCGAATCAGCGGCAATACGAGGCCGAGCGCCAGAAAGAACGGCGCCGCAACAAGCAGAACCGGCCGGATCGCCGCCAATCTTTTCATCGAACATCCCTCGGTTGAACACTGTGTTGCCACTTGCATCGGCTTGGCACGGCTGCGCCGCCATGTCACGGTTCGCCTCAACAACATCAGTTTCCGGGGGAAATACAATGGACATTCGTCACGAAGAAAATGCGTCGGGCGGCCGGTATGTGGCCGAGGTTGACGGCCATGAGGCCGAAATGAGCTATTCCCGCACGTCACCGAAACTCATCATCATCGATCACACTGGCGTGCCGGATGCTCTGCGCGGCAAGGGTGTCGGCCAGGCGCTGGCGCTTCACGCCGTCGAGGAGGCGAGAAAGGGCGGCTGGAAGATCTTTCCGCTTTGCCCGTTCTTCAAGGCGCAATCGCAGCGTCATGATGAATGGCGCGACGTGGTGAACTAACCGCAAGAGAGCTCAACGCCAAAAGCCATGTATGACGGACTTCGAGCGTCCGTCATGCATGGCTTCTTCTGGCAATGCCCGGACGCCGCAGCCGGCATCCTTCGCCAATTGATCAGGCGCGAACCCGAATGGCGCCATCGCGCTCTTCGAGCGCAGACGCGCGGGCATATTCCGCCTGCATCTCCTCCAGCGCCTGCTCCAGCGACTCCTCCTGCATCTTCAGTTCCTTGATGGAAACCTGAAGATTGTCGGCGCGCTGGCGCGCCGCCTTAGCGAAGGTCGGGTAGGCGAAGTGATTCGGGTCGGAAATACCGGACTTCTTCTCTTCGACGACGATCTGGCTCTCCAGATCCTTCGTCATCCGTTCGAATTCCGACATCATCATCTGCAACTGCTGCAGCTGACGTCGTTTTTCGTTCACCTGAAACTCCTTCAGGCGAACTAGGCTCTCACGCGACTTCATACGCATTACTCCAGTGATGCGAGATCCCGGCTTTACTAAAACTGCCCGTGCGCACCGCTTTGACACGGTCTGCCAAAAAATTTTCAGCGATATTAACAAAAACCTACCGCTGGTAACCTTTCGTTTACGGGCATCGTTAATGATAGTGCCGATGATTTAAGGCTCGGTAAACATCACTACGCGATTTCCGAAACCTTTTCATTGGTGAGTCGAATGAATCGCTTACCGGCCCTTCTTAATGTAAAGGTTAAGGAATCGGCTTTGCGAATTCTCGTTGGAAAACAGCGAAATGGACAAATTATTTAATAAATTCATTACCTCTTGCCAGAGTGAATCAGAATTTGTTAACCATTTTGTGGCAGCTTCCAAATCACGCAATGAAGTATTCGGTATCGCGTAGGGGGCCAGGCCACCTTTCGGCGGCGGTAAAGGGGATAATAATGCGGGTACTACTTATTGAAGACGATAGCGCGACGGCGCAGAGCATCGAATTAATGCTCAAGTCCGAAAGCTTCAACGTCTACACCACCGATCTCGGTGAAGAAGGCGTCGATCTCGGCAAGCTGTATGACTACGACATCATCCTTCTCGATCTTAACCTTCCCGACATGTCCGGATATGAAGTGCTCCGCACTCTCCGCCTGTCCAAGGTCAAGACACCGATCCTCATCCTGTCCGGCATGGCCGGCATCGAAGACAAGGTCCGCGGTCTCGGCTTCGGCGCCGACGACTACATGACCAAGCCGTTCCACAAGGACGAACTGGTCGCCCGCATCCATGCGATCGTCCGCCGCTCCAAGGGCCATGCTCAGTCGGTCATCATGACGGGCGAACTGATCGTCAACCTCGACGCCAAGACTGTCGAAGTCGGCGGCCAGCGCGTTCACCTGACGGGCAAGGAATACCAGATGCTGGAGCTGCTTTCGCTCCGCAAGGGCACGACGCTCACCAAGGAAATGTTCCTGAACCACCTTTATGGCGGCATGGACGAGCCGGAACTGAAGATCATCGACGTGTTCATCTGCAAGCTGCGCAAGAAGCTCGCCAATGCTGCCGGCGGCGCGAACTACATCGAAACCGTCTGGGGCCGCGGCTACGTTCTGCGCGAGCCGGATGGTGCCGAATACGCCGAGACCGCCTGAGACGCCGAATCCCCTTTGCTATCGAGAAAAATCCCGCCTTTCCGGCGGGATTTTTTCTTTTCCGCGCATGGCCCGCAAAAACAAACGCCGCCCAGAGGCGGCTTGATTTTCGGAAGAATATACCAGGAAATCAGGCTGCAATCGCGCGGTTGCCGAAGACTGCCGTCAGGATCTTGCGGTCGAACGGCTTCAGCAGGAAGTCGGTTGCCCCTGCCCGCTTGCCCATCATCAGCTTCTTCAGATCGGCCTCGATCACGCAATAGTAGATCTTGACCTCCTTGCCCCCGTCCATCGCACGGATGGCGGAAATCAGGTCGAGCGCGCCGTCCATGCCTGAATCGACGATCAGGTATTCGGGAAGCTCGGCCTGGCAGCGCGAGAGCGCTTCGCTTGCATTGGACGCCTCACTGACCAGAAAATCGAGCTCGGAAAGAATACGCTTACCAACCTTGCGGACGACATCCGAACTATCAGTGATCATGAACCGCTGCATGACTGCTCCTTCGCCCCACTTCTTTCCCGGTGGTGCTTCCTTGGCCTTCGAGGATAGGTCGATTAGGCTAAGGAAGTGTTACCCCGAAACGGGACAGACCAGCGATGCAATCGCAACGCTAGGCGGCCAGCACCTCGGCAGTGAAGATGATTTCTTCGCCCGTCGCACTGTGGCCGAGTTCCATGCCGGCACTCGTCGGCGAGCAAGACCGTGTAGTAAGGCTGGATCGAATGGGCATCGATCGCCTCTTCGATTTGGCCAGAGGTGATCTCGACGAATTTCGGCGGCACGCGCATCAGCTTGCCCTTGGCGACGATCTTGAACTTCGCGTCGAACTCGGGATTTTCGAGCGTCACTTCGAGCGAGCCGCCGCGCGGGATCGACGAATAGGCAACGAGGAAAAGGTTGAGCAGCAGCTTGACGCGGTTCTTGGCGACGATGGCGCGCGGGCCGTTCCAGGTGACCTCGGTCTTCTTTTCGGCGGCGGCGAAATCCTTGGCCGCGCGCTCTGCCTCGCCGGTGTCGATCGAAGCGCCGACCGAGCCGGAGGCACCAAATGCGAGGCGTGCGAATTTCAGGCGGACGGAAGCATTGAGCGCGCTGGTGCGGATGAGGTCCATGGCATCGGAATCGGCGCCGCCTTCGTCCAGCAGTTCGAGACCGTTGTTGATCGCGCCGACGGGCGAGATGACGTCATGGCAAACGCGGCTGCAAAGAAGCGCGGCCAGATCCGGGCCGGTCAAGGTCAGATTCGGGTTCTTGGACATCATCGTCTCCTGAAGGGCGGTCAGATCTCATCCCGCCCGTATATCTTGCTTGATCAAAATTGCGCGAAGTTTGCGCCGTACTCGCCGCCATAATGACACCATATTTGGTAAACCGATTGTTAAGACGATCGGCGCAAAATGTGTCTATTGCCGAAAACGGCTCATCGAACCGACCATGATGAACGGATGACACCATGCCCCTTCAATCCACCAGACAGATTTATGGGCTTCTGCCGGCTCCTCGTCGCGCTGACCATATCCGCATTTATGCTCTCCTCGCAGCAGGCTGGCGCCCAGCAGGCCAATGGCAACCAGTACACGATGCAGGAGATCGTCGACGCCGGCCACTCGTTCTTCGGCTCGACCAGCGGCGGCCTTGCAAAGGTCGTTGAGAGCGGCCTTTCAGAAATACGGCCTGCCGAACGGCTACATCCTCGGACAGGAAGGATCCGGCGCCTTCATTGCCGGCCTCACCTATGGCGAAGGCCAGCTCAATACCAAGAATGCCGGCGAACATCCTCTTTACTGGCAGGGCCCGTCCCTCGGCCTCGATTATGGCGGCCAGGGCACGCGAGTCATGATGCTGGTCTATGACCTGCCCTCGATCGACAGCATCTACGCCCGCTTCGGCGGCGTCAGCGGCTCAGGCTTTCGTCGTCGCCGGCTTCGGCATGACGCTGCTCAAGAACAACAACGTTCTGGTGGTTCCGATCCGCACCGGCGTCGGCGCACGTCTTGGCGTCAATGTCGGCTACCTGAAGATTACGCCGGGTCCGACCTGGAACCCCTTCTGAACCTGCAATCCGGCGGCGGGATTCTCGCCCGCCGTCACCAATCCGCCACTTGCCCTACGCCGAGCGCGTGCTTAATCATTGGCGCTGACGCAAATCAAATTCTAAGGCAGTGGCGGCGCCGTGATCGAATATGCACTCCTGTTCGGACTGGGTTTCCTGACGGCGGCGTTCCTCGTCTTCCTGATTTCGCCCGCAATCCATCGCCGTATCGTCTGGTATACGGAGAACCGTATGAAGGCGACCATGCCGCTGAGCCCGCAGGAAGTTCGCGCGCAAAAGGACATGGTGAGGGCACTCTACGCGGCGGAGAATGCCCGGACGGCACAGGACTTGATAAGGGAGCGCGAAAAATCCCTTTCCTTGCAGCTTCGCCATGACTCTCTCGCCCTCGACGCCGGTCGCCTCTCGTCTGAAGTCGGCGCATTGCAGGCGCAGATCGGCGATCTGAACGTCGAGGCCGCCGAGTTCCGCTCTCATCTCCGTAAGGACGAAACCTACATCAGCCAGCTGAAGACGAGCCTGCACATTGCCGAACAGGCGAGCTCCGCAAAGGAGAGCGAACTCGACGCGCTACGAACGCGTCTTAACAAGCTCGCCGAACAGGCCGACAACCTCAAGATCGACATGGCCGCGCGCGAGACCGAGATGGAAAGCCTGAAGTCTCGGTCCAATGCGCTGCGCGACGAACGCGACACGCTGCGCCAGGACGTCAATCTTCTACAGAAGCGCGCCAAGGACGCCGAGCAGAAGTTGACGCAGCAGGAGCACATGGCGATCCGCCTGGAGGACAAGGCTGCACGCGAGGCGGCTGCCGCTGCCGACAAGGAAGCGTTGCTCATCCGCCGCCAGCAGGAAATCGCCAAGCTCAAGGACCAGTTGAAGGCAGTCAAAGCCGGCCTGCGCCAAGCGAACCGCGCGCTTCGCAACGCAGGTCTGGCGGAGGCGATTGCCGAAACCACAGCGGAGGAAACGATGCAGGAAGATGCTCCAGCGTCCGAACGTGATCCAGCAGCCGTTGCCGCCCGCCTCGCCGAGGAGGTGCGTGCTCGTAGCGCAGCCGTTTCCGATCACATTGCCAAGGCAAAGACGACGACGGCAGAGGACAGCGCAATGCGTGAAGAGATCGCCTCGATTGCGGCCGACATGGTGGCGTTGACGGCTCTCAACGAAGGCCCATCCTCGCCGATCCGCGACCTTTTGCCGGAAAGCGCCGGCAGCGAACAAGGCGAACGCGTGAGCCTCGCCGCAGCGCGCGGCGACGATCCTTTCGGAACCGGGCTAGATCAGACGCGGCCCGCAGCTGACGAGATTGCAAACAAGGCGATCCCGGTCGCCGTTGCGACGTTGAGGCTGTCGAGGCCGACGGACTGCGGAATGCGCGCGCTCCTGAAGCGCGCCAGGACCGTTTCCGGCAACCCCTCCCCTTCGGTACCGACGACCAGCGCGATACGATCCGAAGGCGGTATCGCGCGAATATCCGTCTCGCCGCGTGGCGATAGCGTCCAGATATCGAAGCCTCGTGCGGCAAGCGCGGTGAGGATGTCCAGAGCGCTTCCGCTGCGCTGATAGGGAACGCTCAACACCGAACCCACGGACACGCGCATCGCCTTGCGGTAGAGCGGATCGCAGGATGTCTCGTCGAGAAAAACGGCATCCGCATCGAACGCCGCTGCATTGCGAAACATCGAACCGGCATTGTCGTGGTTGGAAATGCCGCAGCCGACCAGCACGAGCGCGCGATCGGGTAGGCTGTCGAACAGGCTCTCGCTGCGCTCGATCCTTTTTCCGAGCGCCAGGACGCCGCGATGAAGATGGAAACCAACGATGCCGTCAAGAACATCGGCCTCGGCGACGTAGATCGGAACCTCAGCCGGAAAGCGCGCAATGATGTCGGAGACGCCTTCGACGCGGTTTCTGAGCAGCAGGACCTTCTCCGCCTCGAAGCCGCCGCCTGCCAAATGGGCCTCAGCCAGCATCCGCAGCACGACGGTACCTTCGGCAATGAAGCGGTTTTGCCGGCCGGTCAGGTCGCGCTCGCGGATGGCGCGGAATTCCGCGATGCGCGGGTCATCCGCACTCTCGATCGTGACCAGAGGCGCAGTCATTGCCGTTAATTGCCGCCGACGGTGACGTCGGCGACGAGGCGGCCCGTCTTGATGTCGAAGACCAAGCGCCTTGCGCTTGCCGTCGACAAGCTGCCCGAAGAACAGAATCTGGCTTCCGGACAGACGATGTGGACTGCACGGCGAAACCGAGCGGCAGCGAAACCGTGGAACTGACCGGCGAATCCGAAGGAACGCCGGAGCCGGAGACAGCGGCCGATTCGGCCGGCTCGGCCCTCATCGCCTTGTAGACAACAGCGCCGAAGACCGCCATAAGGCTCACGAACATGATGGCGCCCGAGACGATCTGCAGGCGAACCATCTTGCGCCGGACACTTTCCATTGCCGGGTCAAGGGGCTTTTCTTCCTGATCGTCTGGCTCGATTTTCGTCATTATGGCGTCCTGCTAAAATCTTCGGAGAAGAAGCGTCTTGAGCGACCCCTTTAAACAAGCATCCGGCATTAGGAAAGTCCTGACCGCCGAAGAGAATGCCGAAGGCCGTCTTGACGCCTGGCTGACTGCGCAGCTCGGCGAGGAATTTTCACGCAGCCGCGTCAAGGTGCTCATCAAGGACGGCCAGTTGCTTGTGAACGGAACGCCTCGCCCTCGATCCGCAGAAGAAGGTGCGGCCTGGCGACCGGTACGAAATCCTGCTGCCCGAGCCGGAGGACCCGACGCCGAAAGGCGAGAACATCCCGCTCGACATCCTGTACGAAGACGACGACATCATCGTCATCTCGAAGCCGGCCGGCCTTGTCGTCCATCCTGGCCGCCGGCAACTGGACGGGCACGCTCGTCAACGCGCTGATCTACCACTGCGGCGACAGCCTCTCGGGCATCGGCGGCGTCCGGCGGCCCGGCATCGTGCACCGGCTCGACAAGGACACGACGGGCGTCATGGTGGTCGCCAAGAACGACATCGCCCACCGCCACCTGTCGCAGCAATTTGCCGACCACGGCCGCACCATGCCGCTCGAACGTGCCTACAAGGCCGTCGTCTGGGGCCGCCCGCGCTCGCTCAGCGGCACGATCGATGCGCCGCTCGGCCGCGCTACCGGCGACCGCACGCGCCGCACGGTCAAGCGTCCCGACAGCCAGGATGCCGACGAGGCCGATCACGCACTACGAAGTGCTGGAACGCTTCCACGAAAACCCGGATGCGACGGCGCTCGCCGCGCTCGTCGAATGCCATCTGGAGACCGGCCGCACCCACCAGATTCGCGTCCACATGGCCCATATCGGTCATCCGCTGCTCGGCGACGCGGTCTATGGCGCGCATTTTCGAACCAAGGCCAATCTTCTGCCGGAAGAGGCGCGCAAGGTCGTCAACGGCTTCGGCCGGCAGGCGCTCCATGCCTATATGCTGCAGTTCGAGCACCCCCGCACCGGCGAGCTCTTGCACTTCGAAGTGCCGCTTCCCGAAGATATGGTGGAACTGGTCGACGCTCTTCGCGGTTAGGCGCTGTAACGGCTTCGTGAATCAGTTCGCAGGCTTGAACCGCTGTTCCGCCATACTTATCTTTATATTGACTTAGTGCGGGCTCGGATTAGGGCCGCACGTCCCGGTTCGCCTGTTTCGACGCGGGGACGCGTTCCATCGGGAACCGGAATTCACATTAGGAGGGTGCAATCATGGCCCGTAATACCTTGCCGTCCATTACCGCCGGCGAAGCCGGTCTCAATCGTTATCTCGACGAAATCCGCAAGTTTCCGATGCTGGAGCCGCAGCAGGAATATATGCTGGCCAAGCGCTATTCCGAGCATGGCGACCGCGAAGCTGCGCACAAGCTCGTCACCAGCCATCTGCGTCTCGTCGCCAAGATCGCCATGGGTTACCGCGGCTATGGCCTGCCGATCGGCGAAGTCGTTTCCGAAGGTAATGTCGGCCTGATGCAGGCCGTCAAGAAGTTCGATCCGGAACGCGGCTTCCGTCTTGCCACCTATGCCATGTGGTGGATCAAGGCTTCGATCCAGGAATATATCCTGCGTTCGTGGTCGCTGGTGAAGATGGGCACCACTGCCAACCAGAAGCGCCTGTTCTTCAACCTGCGCCGTCTCAAGGGCCGTATCCAGGCCATCGATGAAGGCGACCTGAAGCCGGAGCATGTTGCGGAGATCGCAACGAAGCTGAACGTGTCCGAGGAGGAAGTCGTTTCGATGAACCGCCGCCTTTCCGGCGACGCTTCGCTGAACGCGCCGATCAAGGCCTCCGAAGGCGATAGCGGTCAGTGGCAGGACTGGCTCGTGGACGACCACGACAGCCAGGAAGAAGTGCTGATCGAGCAGGACGAACTGGAGACGCGCCGTCGCATGCTGTCGAAGGCGATGAGCGTGCTGAACGACCGCGAACGCCGTATCTTCGAGGCACGCCGCCTTGCTGACGAGCCGGTCACGCTGGAAGATCTCTCGGCCGAGTTCGACATCAGCCGCGAACGCGTGCGTCAGATCGAGGTGCGCGCCTTCGAAAAGGTGCAGGATGCCGTCCGCAAGGAAGCGCTGGAGAGGGCGCAAGGCCGTCCGGGTCGTCGAAGCCACGGCATAATGGCAATTCACGCATGAAAAAGGCGGGTCCATGCGGCCCGCCTTTTTTGTTTCCGGTATCCGGTGGTGTTACTGGCTGGTGCTCACGTCGCCGAGCGCAGTCCACTGCGTGATCGCCGTGTTGAAGGCTTCCGTGCCGGTTGCACCCTTCTCGATCGTGATCAGCGCGCGACGGCCATTGCGGTAGGTGATCGGGATATCGATCCAGTCGCGCGTTCGAAGCAGTTCGAGGTTCGCCTTGCGCGCGTCCGGATAGTCGTTCAGCGCGACCATGTGGAAATCGTCGGTGATCTTGGCCGGGACCGCGATCAGCGCATCGCCGCGATCCTGCTCCGTGCGCTTCATTGAAATGCGCTGCACGCTGTCGATGCTGCCGCCTTCGAAATTCGGCGGAAGCGAGAAAACGACTTCGACGAGATGGCTTGCCGGAAGCGACGGATCGGAGTTGCGCTTGAAGGTCACGAGAGCCGAAAGATTGCGCTCCGGCACCGTCACCTTGCCCTGCACCGTCGATTCCTGCTTGCCCGCCTGATCGGCTTCATGCTGAACGCTCCAGACGACGGATCCCTGGATCGCCGTCGGCGAGCTCTGGCCGATCCGTTCTTCGTAGAGGAACATCTTCTCGGTCGCACCGGCGGGTGCCTGCTGCTGAGGGGCAGCGGCCGGGGCGTTCGGCGTCTGCGTTTGGCTGAGGTGCGCTCGTCTGCGGGGCTGCAGCCGGCGCAGCGGATGCGACGTTCTGTTCGGAGATGGACTTGCCTTCGGCGGTCGGCGTGCCGGGGTTGGCGGCCGGGCCGTTGTCGACTTCCGTGCCGTCCGCCATGAGGCGCTGTGTGAACTTGTTGCTCTGCTGAGGAGCCATCATCAAGCGCGGCAACCTGCTGGCCATTTTCTGGCGGTTTTGCCGCCTCGGTGTTGGTCGCGGCGCTGCCGGCGACTGGTCTCCCGTAGCGGTAGCTGGCTCGCTATCGGCCGTCCTGGACGGCGCGGCGCTGACCAAACCGTCGATCATCGCGACCAGCTGGGCACGATTCATCCAGGCGGCATAGCCACCGCCGCCCAGCACCGCAAGTACGGCGAGAATGGTAATGACCGTGCCGACACCAAAGCGCCGCCGCTTCGGCTCCATGCGGAAATTCTTGTTCTGCAGTTTGGTCGCGACGAGATGGTCGATGCCGTCGGACGGCACGGCATCATCGTCCTCCGCGACGACGCCGCGGCGGTCATAGCCTCGAAGTGCCTTCGCTTCCTGCCACTCATCACCCGGCACGTCGGCGGCGGGCGCTGCAGTTCTGCCGTGGATATCCTCAAAGAGGTCCGCATCGTCAAACTGTGCGGCAACAGGCCTCTTCTTGTCCTGACCTGCCTCGATCGGCGGCAGGTCGTCGAAGGCGGCGGCTTCCCATGAGAAGCCCTCGTTCGCGGCTGGCATCTTCGCAGGCTGCGGTGCATTCGGCAGCCCGGCAATAGCTTCCTCGAAAGCGCGTGCCGCGTCATTGGTCGAGTCCGCCGGCGGCACGATGCCCGAAAAATTCCTCACCTCCTCGGCAGCCCACGCGACCTCCGCGTCTTTCGGAGGCTCTGCCGGGGTTTCAGCGGCGGGTTCGGTCCAGACGGGGTCGAAATGCGCAGCAGTTTCCGCCTGCAGCGGCTCTTCGCGGCTGTGCTCTACGAATTCCTCCGGCTTCGCGAACGAGACGAACGGCTCAACGAGGCGGTTCGACGGATTGTATTCGTTGGCTGGACGGAGTGGCTCCGGCTCGATTGCCGGTTCAGGTTCGACCGCAGGAGCGTACTCGTGCTGCTCGTGCGCCGGAACATGGTATTCCTCGACCGGCGCCTCATCGTGATGCGATGCCGCCCATTCCTCGGCGGGAGCGGCCTCTTCGGCAGGGGGTGCCCATTGTGCCTCTTGAGGCGCGGGCTCTTCCGCCGCCGCTACAGGCTCCTCGTAACCAGGCGCCTCTTCCTGAGGCTCTTCATGCTGATATTCGCGCAGGCGCCGCAACGGCTTCCGCACGAGGCTCCGCAAGCGGTTCATCCACCGGCTCAGGCGCAGCAGCATGTTCCGCCGGTGTTTCGGATGCAGGTTCCTCATGGATAGGCGCTTCTGCGAGCAGCAACCGCAGCCTGATCTTCCGGCAATGCCTCGGAATGCTCGGCTTCCACCTCGCGGATAGCGGCATCGAGCTTATCCAGCTGGCGCTGCAGCATCGCTTCCGGCGGACGCGGCTTCATGTTTTCGAGCTGCCGCTGTACTGCGCCGCGTGCACGCTCGTAGACCTTCGCCCGCATCTCGGGCGTGTTTTCAGCCAGGCCGTCCACCGCCCGCCGGATAACTGCAATAAAATCAGCCATTAGTACTTTCTCGAGAGGCCGGGTCCAGGGTCCGGCCAGATGTCGTAATGACCCGCGACATTAATCCTCAAACGGATCAGTCACAAGTATGGTGTCATCGCGCTCCGGACTTGTGGATAGAAGGGCGACCGGAGCGCCAATCAGTTCCTCGACCTGGCGGACATATTTAATCGCCTGCGCCGGCAGATCCGCCCAACGGCGGGCGCCGACGGTCGATTCCTTCCAGCCTTCAAGCGTGATGTAGACCGGCTCGACGCGAGCTTGCGCCGCCTGGCTTGCCGGCAGATGGTCGATCTCCTCGCCGTCGAGCGTGTAGCCGACGCAGATCTTCAGCTCGTCGAGACCGTCGAGCACGTCGAGCTTCGTCAGAGCGATACCGGTGATGCCGTTGGTCGCGACCGACTGGCGCACGAGTGCCGCATCGAACCAGCCGCAACGGCGCTTGCGGCCGGTCACCGTGCCGAACTCATGGCCCTCTTTCGCCAAGGAACTGACCGACCTCGTCGTGCAGTTCGGTCGGGAACGGACCTTCGCCGACGCGCGTCGTGTAGGCCTTGGTGATGCCGAGGATATAGCCGAGCGAGCCCGGACCCATGCCGGAGCCGGCAGCTGCCTGACCGGCCACCGTGTTGGACGACGTGACGAAGGGATAGGTGCCGTGGTCGATATCGAGCAGGCTGCCCTGCGCGCCTTCGAAGAGGATGCGCGCGCCCTTGCGGCGCTGCTTGTCGAGAAGCAGCCAGACCGTATCGCGGAAAGGCAGCACGCGATCGGCGACCGACGTCAGTTCCTCCATGATCGCCTCGTGGCTGACCTCGGCAACGCCGAGGCCGCGGCGCAAGCGCGTTGTGATGGGTCAGGATGCGGTCGACCTTGGCCGGCAATGCTTCCGAGATCGGCGAGATCCATGACGCGGATCGCGCGGCGGCCGACCTTGTCTTCATAGGCCGGACCGATGCCGCGGCGCGTCGTGCCGATCTTGGTGCCGCTGTTGGAGGCAGCATCCTCGCGGATAGCGCGTCGAGCTCGCGGTGCAGCGACAGGATAAGCGTCGCATTGTCGGCGATGCGCAGGTTTTCCGGCGTGATCGTTCACGCCCTGCCCGGCGCAGCTTCTCGATCTCGGCGATCAGCGCATGCGGATCGACGACGACGCCGTTGCCGATGACCGCCATCTTGCCCGGGCGCACGACGCCGGAAGGCAGCAGCGAGAGCTTGTAGCTGGTGCCGTCGATGACGAGCGTATGGCCGGCATTGTGTCCGCCCTGAAAGCGCACGACGATATCCGCACGTTCCGAAAGCCAATCGACAATCTTGCCCTTGCCTTCGTCACCCCATTGCGAACCGACCACGACTACGTTCGTCATCCAACTCTTCCTGTTACCGGCGGATCATCCGCGCTCTGCTCAAACCCGCGCATCTATAAAGCTTTGTTTTTTGGAAAGCGACCCTGTTATCAGGGCGAATTGGGCTTTTTGCGTGACAAATCAGCCCGCCGCGGGCTAATTGCCGGTGCATCGGCAGCAATGCCAGAGCTGCCGTTTGCGAAAGACGGGAAGAATCAGCCTTGCAGATCACGGCCTATCTTTGTCTCGTCGTCGCAACGCTGTGCTGGGGCGGAAACGCCGTCGCCGGAAAACTGGCGCTCGGCCATGTCAGTCCCATGATGCTGACTTTCCTGCGCTGGACGCTTGCGACCGCGCTGATTGCGGCGGTGTCGTTTCCGCAGCTCAGGAAGGACTGGCCGGTCGTCCGCAAGAACCTGCCGCTGCTCTTTTTCTACGGCGTGGTCGGCTATACGATCTTCAACGCCATGCTTTACTCGGCCGTGCAGTACACCACCGCCATCAACGTCGCGATCGAGCAGGCCGGCATCCCGATGCTGATCTTTCTGCTCAACCTCGATCTTCTTCCGCACCAGCGTCTCGACCGCGCAGCTGGTCGGGCTTCGGCATGACGCTCGTCGGCGTTGCCTTGACCGCCGCCCATGGCGATCTCGCCACACTGCTGCAATCTGAGCCTCAATCGCGGCGACGCCCTGATGCTGGTGGCGGTCGTCGCCTATGCGATCTACACGATCTTCCTGCGCTGGAAGCCGCCGGTCGATTGGCGAACGCTGATGGCCTTTCCCGCGCTTGCGGCGGCGCTGACGTCGCTGCCGCTGCTGCTTTGGGAAAGTGCCGCGGGCAATGTGCAGATGCCTGACGGCAAAGGCTGGATCATCGCCCTCTACACGGGGATCTTCGCTTCGCTGCTCGCGCAGATCCTCTACATCAAAGGCGTCGAATGGATCGGCGCCAACCGCGCCGGTCTCTTCATCAATCTCGTCCCGGTTTTCGGCACGCTGCTATCCGTGCTGCTGCTCGGCGAAGCGTTGCAGCTCTTTCATGTCGCCGCGCTGGTTCTGACGCTCGGCGGCATCGCCATCGCTGAAAAGGGCCGCCCGAAGCTCTCCGCTCCGACCGCTCCCGCATCCCCGATGGATTGAGTTAGAACCTAACCGAGTTCCAGCGTCGTCACGCCAAAGACATTCTTCAGCGGGATCGCAGGTGCGGCGCCGCGATACATGCGCGCCGTCTCGAAGACCGGTTCAAGGCCGATGCTTTCGGCCAGCGCGACCGCTTCCCGGTTTGCGTACAGGGACATCGATGAAGACGGGTGCGTCTCCGGCTTCCGGCAGCAATCCGGCAAGCAGCGCGGCTGCGGTGTCGGCATCGGCCGCAAAAAGCGGCCCGATCTTGTAGCCCTCGTAGCAGCGGCGGATCGTAGCGTAGCCGCGGATCTTGCCGCTCTTGCGGACAACCAATGTCTTGCGGCCGCGCTGCCTCCGTGCACCAGGCGGCAACGAAGGCATTGCGCGGTTCGGAGAAAATCGACGCATCGTAGCGGAAGAGCCCGTCCAACTTGTCGGAGACCGGATGCGCCGCCAGCGAGGAGTGTGGCAGCATCGTCGGGACGCCGCCGTAGCGCAGCGTCGTATAGGCCGTCTCGAAGCCTGCCTTGCGATAACTCTCCTGTTGAGCGGCAACACCGTCGAGACCGACCGTACGGTCTGCTGCAGACGCCATTCCCGCATTCCAGAGCGCCTTGCCATAACCTTTGCCGCGAAAATCCGGATGGACGATGAAGAGGCCGAGAAACGCGAAACGTTCGCCGTATTTCACCACCGAGATGGAGCCGACGGGGACTTCGCCGAGCGCGCCGACGAAAAAGCCGGAGGGATCGGCTTCCTGGAAAGCGAGCGAATCGTCGAGGCCGGGATTCCACCCCTCTTGCCTTGCCCATTCGAGCACAAGCTCCAACTCACCCGGCCGCATCGAACGAACCGCAAATTCCGAACTCATGCAACCTTCCCATTCAAACCCTGCCGTAAGTTTGCAGGGAGAAATATCCAGAAATGCTAAAGTCTATAGACCGTGCATCGCTGCCGCGCGCGAAGAAACATGCTCATGGCTGAAACGATCTGCATCGATCGTCAAAAGGCACGACACGAAGATTCTTCGCATCGCAAATATCATGAAACAACGCCGTTACAATCTCAAGAAAATTACTTAAGAAATTGGAACCGAGCAGGGAAGCAGCGGGAGAAGAATAGGACCGCGAGGGCTTACCGGCGTTGTCGGCGGGTCGTGCCGGTCGGCGAGTCGAATGAACGCATTTTCATTATTTCGTTGAGTGTTTTGCTTCCTTTGTTGGCTAAACAGTTGCTACTACACGTAGAGATGCGGGCGACCGCCTTGTGACGAGTGATTTGAGATTTGGCAAGCGAGACTTCGCGCCAGCACATGAAAACGCCGGCGCCGCATCGTAAGCGGCGGGCAGCGCTTTGGCTGATGGTCGCTTCGTCGCTTTCGGTCGTCGGCGGCACCGTGCTCCTGTCCAATGACATGCGCCACCTGCGCACACTGGCTGCGCGCTTCGGCTATGAAGTGCCAGGCAAGACGGTGGTGGTCCACGAGGAGGTACAGGCGACCAGGCCTCCGGTTAAACCGGATCCGGCGCCGGTTCGCGTCAATTTTTCGAAGCGTCTGATCGAGGAGCCCCGGATCGAGCTTGCGGGCGGTTTCCTGAGGACCTGGCGAACGACCGGCCCCGCGATGTGCGAAGCGCTGCGCAAGGCGGGCATCGAGACCACGCCATGGCGTCCCTCCGCTATGGGCAGCAGTGCCTATGAGTGCTCCTTTCAGGAGGTCTACAAACAGGACGAAGAACGGCCGCTGAGTTCGGTATTTTTGATCGTTCGCGGAGACCGCAAGGGCGCGATCTTGAACATGCGCGCAAAGATCGTCGGCCCGGCTACCGACAGCGCCGGCCGGCTTGACCAGTCGGTGATGCGCATTTTCGAGACGATGCTCGCACAGCCGCACTGGCTGGATTTCAGCGACACATTGGCCGCAATCCGCGAAATGAAGGATGTGAAAGAGGACGGCTTCGGCGCAAGCGTCAGCTTCACCCGCGAGTTCACGAGCGAAAACAGCTTCAACTTCATCGTGACGATCAAGGCAGCACCTGGCCCGCAGACACGGACAAGAGCCTATTTCTCCAGCGAACGCTGGCTGCAGATGCCGGAGCAGCAGCCTTCCGAAAAGCTGCCGCCCTATTTCCGCTGAGCCTCAGGCATAGGGTTCGAAGAAGCGGCGCACGGCGTCGATCTCGTTCGGCCGGATATCATGACCGCCCGGGTGCCACTCGGTCTCTGTCTCGTGCCCCCTGCCCTTCGAAATAAGCGGAGAGCGCTTGCGTCAGCGGAACCGGAGAAATCGGATCGCGTTGGCCCGCGGTAATCAGCACCTTGCGTCCATTAAGTTCCGGGTTCGGTTTCGGCTGGAACGGGATCAGCGGGTGCATGAGCACCGACGCATCGAACAGCCCTTTCTCGATCAATACATTCGCGAGAATGTTGGCACCGTTCGAGAAGCCAAGGCCGAGGATGTGCGAGGCACCGTGATCGACGGTCATGTCCTTGACGAAGGCCGCCATCTTCCGCGTCGCTCGCGCAAGATCGTCCATATCGTAGACGCCCTCGCCCGTGCGCTTGAAAAAGCGTGCCGCGCCGTGCTCCGAAACGTCTCCACGGGGAGAAACGATCGTCGCATCGGGCAACAGTCGCCGCCCGAAATCGAAGAACTGGTTTTCATCTCCGCCGGTGCCGTGCAGCACGAAGAGAATGGGTTTTCCCGGTGCACCGGCATGCAGCCGGTGCACGTAGCTATGGTCGTTCATCGTTCCACCCTTAAGCTTCGAGCGGCTGCAGATGCTGCTCGAGCAGCTCCCGCAGATGCGCGTGCTGCTGCGGCAGCTTCAGCGCTTCGCCGAGATGAGCCGTATCTTCGTCCCGGTTGAAGCCGGGTTCGTTGGTGGCGACCTCGAACAGAACGCCGCCCGGCGTGCGGAAATAGATCGCCCAGAAATAGTCGCGGTCGATGACCGGCGTCACCTGGTAGCCCGTATCCATGAGGGCCTTGCGGACCTCGAGCTGCTTTTCCCGGTTTTCGACGGCAAAGGCAACGTGGTGCACGGAGCCGGCACCCGGCAGAGCGCGGGAGATATTCGGCATCGTTTCGAGATCGACGAGATGCGCGCCGTTGCCGCCCGGCATCACCAGACGCTTCACGCCATCCTTCTCGTCCTGAACTTCATAGCCCATGAACTTCAGGAGCTCGGACGTCGCACCTTCATCGCGAAGGCGCATGGCCACGGAGTGGAAACCGCGGATCGCCTGGTCTTCGCTGATGCCGCCATGCGTCCACGGCTGGCGATTGTCGTCCTTGACTTCAACGAGCGCGAAACCGTCGCCATCAGGACCGGCGAAGTTCAACCGCTTTTCGCCAAAGCTCTCATCGGCCTTGAGACCGCCGACGCCGAGCTTGCCGAGACGATCGCTCCAGAAGCCGAGCGAACCTTCGGGAACGGAGAAGACGGTCGTGCCGACTTCGCCGGTGCCCGGACGGCCCTGCGCCATCTTCGGGAACGGGAAGTAAGTCATGATCGTGCCCGGAGCGCCGGTCTCGTCGCCGTAGTAGAGATGGTAAACTTCCGGCGCGTCGAAGTTCACGGTTTTCTTGACGCGGCGCAGACCGAGCGCGTTCGTGAAGAATTGATTGTTGGTGCGGGCGTCCTCCGCCATCGAAGTGACGTGGTGCAGACCCTTGATCTGGTTGAGCATGTCGAGACCCTTTCTTGCCCGCAACGGCGAGCCTTGGATGGGTCATAGATGAGCGTTTGGAGCGCTTTGGAATAGCCACGGAGATCAAAACGCATTGTCTCCTTTTATTGAACAGCAATCAGAGGCTGTTCAATAAAGTCTAGCTATCCTGTGGATTGGCCGGCAGTTCCCACTCCACGGGTGCGCGGCCATGGGACTGCAGAAAGGCATTCGCTTTCGAAAAATGCCTGCATCCGAAAAATCCGTTATGCGCCGAAAGCGGCGACGGATGCGGCGCCTTCAAGACGAGATGGCGGTAGGAGTCGACGAAGGCCGCCTTTCGCTGCGCATAGGAACCCCAGAGCATGAAGACGACCGAGCTCGCATTGCTCGTTGACCTTGCGGATCACCGCATCGGTGAATTGCTCCCAGCCCTTGCCCTGATGCGACGCGGCCTGCGCCTCCTCGACGGTCAAAACGCTGTTCAACAGCAGGACGCCCTGCCGGGCCCAATGCTCCAGGAAGCCATGCCGCGCCGGCTTGATGCCGAGGTCGGCTCTCCATCTCCTTGTAGATGTTCACCAGCGACGGCGGAATACGCACGCCCGGGCGAACGCTGAAGCAAAGCCCATGCGCCTGTCCGAGACCGTGATAGGGATCCTGCCCCAGAATGACGACCTTCACCTCGGCAAGGGGCGTCAGATCGAGCGCCCGAAAATATTCCGATCCTTTGGGAAAGATACGCTTGCCGATCCGCTTCTGGGCAAGCAGGAAATCCTTGAGCTGCGCCATGTAAGGGCTGGAAAATTCAGCCGCGAGCGCCGTCTTCCAGCTTTCTTCAAGCGCAATGGTCTGTTCGCTCATAGATCATCCTTGTTCAACCGCATGGCCGACGGATTGCCTTGAGAAGGAATACGCGGAATATTTTAGTCACCTATCGCGGCTAAAATTTACGAAGTATCGTTAGACTGGTGACAATGGCGCAGTAAAGCAAGCGTCGGCAAGGGTTTAACACGAATGAAGTTTGGCACAAGCGGCCTGCGGGGCCTCTCCACCGATCTGAAAGGCAGGGCATCGGCCGTCTACGCGACGGCGTTCGGGCAATATCTTCTTGAAAGCGGGCGTGCGGGGCACGGCGATCTCGTTTTGATCGGCCGCGACTTTCGTGATTCCAGCCCCGAAATCGCTGCGACCTGCGCTTCGGCGCTCGCCGCGCTTGGCTTCAGGGTCGCCGACTGCGGCACCGTTCCGACGCCGGCATTGGCGCTCTATGGGCTCCGGCACAAGGCCGCCAGCCTGATGATTACCGGCTCGCACATTCCGGCCGACCGCAACGGCATCAAATTCTACCGGCCTGACGGCGAAATCGACAAGGCAGACGAAGCGGCAATATCCGACCTCGCAGCCAAGCTCGACGGCTCGATGCCCGAAGGGACCGTCGCGACCGGTGCGGAAGTCGAAGACAGGTCCGCTGACTGCACGGAAGCCTTCATTGCGCGCAACGCCGGCATCCTTTCTGCAAATGCTCTTTCCGGCCTGAAGATCGGCGTCTATCAGCACAGTACGGTCGCTCGCGACCTTTTGGTTCGGCTGCTGTCGCATTACGGGGCGGACGTCGTTGCCCTCGGACGATCGGAGACGTTCATACCCGTCGATACCGAAGCGGTCTCGGCGGAAACCATCGCGCTCCTGAAGGACTGGGCGAAATCCCTGAAGCTTGACGCTGTCGTTTCTGCCGATGGTGACGGCGACCGGCCTCTGGTCACCGACGAGACCGGCACGCCGCTGCGCGGCGACCTGCTCGGGCTGATTGCTGCGAATTTCCTGAACGCCGGCACCGTCGTCACGCCCGTCACGTCCAACTCCGGCATCGAGGCTGCCGGCGCCTTTGCCGTCATGCGGACACGCGTCGGCTCGCCCTTCGTCATCGCCGGCATGCAGGAAGCCATCTCCGCGGGCAAGGACCGCGTCATGGGTTTCGAGGCCAATGGCGGCCTGCTGACCGGCTCGGATTTCACCGTCAACGGCAAGACGCTGGAAGCACTGCCGACGCGCGATTGTTTCCTGCCCATGCTCGCCGTGCTTTCGCTGGCAGCCGCGCAAAGGAAGCCGCTGTCGGCGATCGCCGGTTCCTACAATCTTCCGGTCGCGGCTGCCGACCGGCTGGAGAACTTCCCCGTCGAGACCAGCGCAAAGCTGATGGCTTACCTGCGCGCCTCGCCGGAAAACCTGGCCGAATTCCTGCAGCCGATCGGAAAACCCTCCGCGACGAGCGATATCGACGGATTGCGGGTCACGCTGGCCGACAAGCGCATCATTCATTTCCGCCCCTCCGGCAATGCGCCGGAAATGCGCTGCTATGTCGAGGCGGAAAACGAACACGCCGCAACCGAGCTGCTTGAAGCGGGACTGAACCGTATCAGGCACTGGGCCGGACAAAACTGATTGACGACAAAAGACTTTGAGGAAACGCACCCGATGACGCAAAAGATCGTTCCCGTGATCATGGCAGGAGGCAAGGGCACGCGCCTCTGGCCGCTGTCGCGCGCTACAGCGCCCAAGCAATTCATTCAGTTCATCGGCGACAAGACCCTGTTCCAGGAAACGCTCGCCCGCGTCTCCGATCCGGCGCTTTACGAAGCGCCGGTCGTGCTGACCAATGAGGAATTCCGCTTCCTCGTGGCCGAACAGGCCCGCGAGCTCGATCACCAGCTGAAGGCCATCCTGCTCGAGCCGGTCGCCCGCAACACGGCACCCGCCGTCGCCGCCGCTGCCGCTCTCGTTGCCGAGGTTTTCGGCAAGGACGTGATCATGCATGTGCTCGGCTCGGATTACGAGATCGTCGCCGACCAAAGCTATTTCGACAGCGTACGCGCAGCGCGGGAAACCGCCGCCACCGGCAAGCTCGTGACCTTCGGCATCAAGCCCACCGAGCCGGCGACCGGCTACGGCTACATCGAGGGCGGCAAAAATCTTCCGACCGGCGCGCAGACCGTGAAGCGCTTCATCGAAAAGCCGCCTCTGGACAAGGCGAAGGAGATGCTGGCTGCCGGTGACTTCTACTGGAATTCGGGCATGTTCATGTTCCAGGTGTCGGCGCTTCTTGACGAAATGCGCAACTATGCGCCGGATGTCGTGAAAGCGGCCGATACGGCGGTTGCGAAGGCCACACGCGACCTCGACTTCATCCGTCTCGATTCCCAGTCCTTCGCGAAGGCCCCGAACATCTCGATCGACTATGCGATCATGGAAAAGACGGAAAACGCCGCCGTCGTGCCCTCGCCATTCAAGTGGTCGGACCTCGGCAGCTGGGATTCCGTGTGGAAATCCGGCACGCGCGACCAGAATGGCAACGTCGCGACCGCCAATACGACGCTCGTCAACAGCCGCAACTCGCTCGTGATGAGCCACGGCGTTCACCTCGCCGTTCAGGGCATGGACGACGTTGCCGTCATTGCCAGCGAGGATGCCGTCTATGTCGGCAAGCTGCAGGACAGCCAGAGCGTCGGCGACCTCGTCAAGACGCTCGCCGCCCTGCCCGCAACGTCGAAGCTGACGGAGACCCACCCGACCTCATATCGGCCCTGGGGCGGTTATACGTCGATCCTCAACGGCGACCGCTTCCAGGTGAAGCGCATCTTCGTCACGCCCGGCAAGAAGCTCTCGCTGCAGAAGCATCATCACCGCTCGGAACACTGGATCGTCGTCAAGGGCACGGCCGAGGTGACGATCGGCGAGAATGTGCAGATGCTGCGCGAAAACGAGTCGGTCTATATCCCGCTCGGCGAGGTCCACCGGCTCGCGAATCCCGGCAAGATCCTGCTGGAACTGATCGAAGTCCAGACCGGTTCCTACCTCGGCGAAGACGACATCATCCGCATCGTCGACGAGTTCGGCCGCAGCTGAAGAGGCCGCTGTCTTGAATTTATAAGTGTGCGCCTGTAACACGATCGCGTTTTGCCGCCGTCAGGCCGCGATCATTTTCATGATGAAGGTTATCCCATGCGCATTGTTATGATTGGTTCGGGTTACGTCGGTCTCGTCTCCGGGGCCTGCCTTGCGGATTTCGGGCACCACATCACCTGCGTCGACAAATCCGAGGCGAAAATCGATGCGCTCGTGGCCGGCGAAGTGCCGATCTTCGAGCCGGGACTCGATGCCATCATCGAACACAACCGCAGCGCCGGCCGCCTGGATTTCTCCAAGGAGCTGGCAGCGCCGGTCGCCGATGCCGATGTCGTCTTCATCGCGGTCGGCACGCCGTCGCGCCGCGGCGACGGCCACGCCGATCTGAGCTACGTTTATGCCGCCGCCCGCGAGATTGCCGCGGCCGTCACCGGCTTCACCGTCGTGGTCACGAAATCCACCGTTCCCGTCGGCACCGGCGACGAGATCGAGCGCATCTTCCGCGAGGAGTTCCCCGGCAAGGACATCGCCGTCGTCTCGAATCCGGAATTCCTGCGCGAAGGCGCGGCGATTACCGATTTCAAGCGTCCGGACCGCATCGTCATCGGCACGGAAGACCCACGCGCGACAGAAGTGATGCGCGAAGTCTACCGGCCGCTCTACCTCAATGAAGCACCGCTCTATTTCTGCGAGCGCCGCACGTCGGAGCTGATCAAATACGCCGCCAACGCCTTCCTCGCCATGAAGATCACCTTCATCAACGAGATCGCCGACCTTTGCGAGCAGATCGGTGCGGACGTGCAGAAGGTCGCCAAGGGCATCGGCATGGACAAGCGCATCGGCGACAAGTTCCTGCATCCCGGTCCCGGCTATGGCGGCTCGTGCTTTCCGAAGGACACGCTCGCCCTCGTCAAGACCGCGCAGGACTTATGACAGCCCGATGCGCCTCATCGAAACGACGGTGGCGATCAACGACAACCGCAAGCGGGCCATGGGCCGCAAGGTGATCGCCGCCTGCGACGGCAGCGTGCGCGGCAAGAAGATCGCCGTCCTCGGCCTGACCTTCAAGCCGAACACCGACGACATGCGCGATGCGCCCTCGATCACCATCATTCAGGCCTTGCTCGACGGCGGCGCCACGGTTCACGCCTACGATCCGGAAGGCATGGAAGCCGCCAAGGAAATGCTCGGTCCGGTCACCTACGGCAATGATCCCTACGAAATCGCTGAAGGCGCCGACGCCATCGTGATCGTCACCGAATGGGATGAATTCCGTGCGCTCGACTTCAAGCGCCTGAAGACGACGATGAAGAACCCTGTCGTGGTGGATCTGCGCAATATCTATCCCGTCGCCGAAATCACGCGCCACGGCTTCAGCTACTTCGCCGTCGGCAAGAAGACCGAGAAGAGATAGAAAATGCACTACTTCATAACAGGCACCGCAGGCTTCATCGGCTTTCACCTTGCGCGGCGCCTGTTGCAGGATGGGCATCGCGTCACCGGTTTCGACGGCCTGACGCCCTATTACAACGTCAAGCTCAAGCACATGCGGCACGCGGCTCTGGCGCAGTTTCCGGCCTTCAAGCCGGTGATCGCCATGCTTGAAGATCAAAAGGCGCTTGCGGATGCGGTCAGCGAGGCAAAGCCGGATATCCTGATCCACCTCGCAGCCCAGGCCGGTGTCCGTTACAGCCTCGAAAATCCGCGTGCCTATCTCAGCTCCAACATCGAAGGCTCGTGGAACATCCTGGAGCTGGCAGAGCGCCACAAGGTGCAGCATCTGATGCTGGCCTCGACCTCTTCGATCTATGGTGCAAATCCGTCCGTTCCCTTCCGCGAGACCGACAGGGCCGACGAGCCTTTGACCGTCTATGCCGCGACGAAGAAGTCGATGGAACTGATGGCGCATAGCTATGCGCATCTCTACAAGGTGCCGACCACCGCCTTCCGCTTCTTCACGGTCTACGGTCCCTGGGGCCGCCCCGACATGGCGCTCTTCAAGTTCGTGAAGAACATGCTGGAGGATCAGCCGATCGAGATCTACGGCGAAGGCAAGATGAGCCGCGATTTCACCTATATCGACGACCTGGTCGAATCGATCGTTCGGCTTTCCGCCATTGCGCCCTCGGAGGAGAACCGCGTCGCCGACGAGAAGGTCGAGACGCTGTCCCGTCAGGCGCCATTCCGCGTCGTCAATATCGGCGGCGGTCAGCCGGTCAGCCTGATGGATTTCGTGGAGACCGTCGAAAAGGCCCTCGGGAAGCCGGCGCAGCGCAAGATGCTGCCGATGCAGAAAGGCGATGTGCCGCGCACCTTCGCGAGCCCGGATCTGCTCGTCGCTCTGACGGGTTACAAGCCGGATACGACGCTCGAAACCGGTGTCAGGGCCTTCGTCGAATGGTATCTGGAAGCCCGCCGGGAGCTGGAACCGTAATCGCTAACGCCCGCCTGCCGCACCTGGTTTGACCTCGATCCTGCTCGCCGGCGAAATGAGCTGGTCGATCTCCATAGCCGAAACCGGACAACCGAGCGCGTAACCCTGGAGCGTGTCGCAGCCGAGCCGCGTCAATGCTTCGGCATGGCCCTCGGTTTCGACACCCTCCGCAATCACTCCGACATTGAGCGCCTTGGCGATGTCGATGATCGAGCTGACGATACGGTGCTGTTCCTCAGATTCGACGATGTTGGTCACCAGCTGCCGGTCGAGCTTCAGGCGCTTTGGGCGCAGCCGCGCCAAACCGATGAGCGAGGCATGTCCCGAACCGAAATCATCGATCTCGATGTCGATGCCCATTTGCTTGATTTGATCGATACTGCTCAGCAGCGTGTCGTCGGGATCATCGAGAAAGATCGTCTCCACCAGCTCGAAAGCGAATTCGCCCGGAGGAATTTCCATCGTCCGAAGACTATCCAGTAGCATCGGGTCGAAAAGCCGTGGGCTGGAGATATTCACCGCTATGCGTGGAACGACTGCACCCCGGCGCAGCCAGTACCGGCGATCTTCCAAAGCCCTCTTCAGAATTGCGGCGTCGATATCGGCCGAAAGTCCATTCTCAGCCGCGACTTTCAGGAATACCGCGGGCGATAGCAGGCCCTTTTCCGGGTGAAGCCAGCGAGCAAGCGCTTCAAGACCTGAAATCGCGCGCGTCTCGGCGTCGAACTGCATCTGGTAGTAAGGAATGATCTCTCCGCGCTCCAGTGCGCGCTTCAACTCCTCGGCGAGGCGCCGTTTGCTCAGCAAGTCATCCTGCAACTGCCGGGTAAAGAATTCGATGCCGTTCAAACCAGATTGCTTAGCCTGATAGAGCGCAAGATCGGATTCCGCGAACAGATTGCGCGTTCGCCGGCCGGCACTCCACGACACGCCGATCGACGCGCCGGATTGCAGCAATTCGTGCCCGAACCGGATCTTCTTGCGAAGGCGCTGTTGGACATCCGCGGCGATGCGCCTAAGCTCTTCTACCGTTCCGAAATTCCACAGCAAGATCACGAACTCATCGCCGCCGACGCGCGCAATGACACTGTTCGCCGGAACGGCGGCCGTGATCCGCTGTGCTGCCGCACGCAGAACGCCGTCGCCCGCTGCATGACCATAGCTGTCATTGATTTGCTTGAACTGATCGAGATCGAGATGAAGGATCGCGAGCGTCGAGATCGACTTGTCGGCATGCAGGTCGGCGAGTCGCTTGTCGAACAGGCGTCGATTGGGCAGCCCGGTCAGATAATCGTGCTCGGATGCATATTCGATGCGCGCGTTGCTTTCTTCAAGCGCCCTTGCCCTTGCTTCCGCAACCTGCCGCTGGCGCTCGAGTTCGGCATTCAGCACCACGTCAGCCGTGACGTCCCATTCGGCGCCGATGAAGGAGGGAATGCCCTCCTCGCTAACGTAAAAATGCCCGCGCGAACGCAAATGCCGGATTTCACCATTCGGCAAAATGATGCGGAATTCGGAATTATAGGGACCGCGCCGGGCAACCGCCTCGTCGAAGTCATCCACGGCGCGCCGCAAGTCTTCCGGATGAATTGCGTCCATCCAGAGCGATGCCGGAATGACGCGCATGCTCACGCCGGTCTGGTAGAGCCGGTGCATCTGTGCGTCCCAGAGAATCTCGTTCGTGCGCACATTATGTTCCCAAACGCCAATCTGCGACGCATCGAGCGCAAGCTCGAGGCGCCTTAGGAGATCCTGGAATTCCTGCTCCGACCGGGTCGTTCTTGTCATAGGCAGATGGTCTCAGCCTTGAAGCGGATGCGAGAAGTTATAGTAGCGTCTCAAACCCGCATTAACGATTACACTTGCGGATTACCTAACTGGTTAGAGGGTGAACAGTTCCTTACGTTTGCGCGCTTATTCGCCTAATGATTGTGGCGCGGCGGAACCTTTGCAATCTGCCGAAAATCCGCTGCCCCGTCAAGAACGGCGCCTTCCGAAAGCTGATTGACCGACCGGCGGTAGATGCGCTGCCACGGCGTGGCGTCCGGCGGCACGGGCGGAATGCCATCCACCCTTCCGGCGTTCAATCTCGGCCTCGTCGACCAGCATGTCGCAGCGGCCTCGATTGAAATCGATGCGGATGATGTCGCCGGTGCGAAGCCAGGCGAGACCACCGCCGGCCGCACTTTCCGGCGACGCATTGAGGATCGAAGGACTATCCGCGGTGCCCGACTGACGGCCATCGCCGATCGTTGGAAGGCTACGGATGCCGCGCTTCAGGAGATGATCCGGTGGCTGCATGTTGACGACCTCTGCCGAACCCGGCCAGCCGATCGGACCTGCCCCGCGGATGACGAGAATAGTGTTCTCGTCGATATCGAGCGACGGATCGTTGATGCGCTTGTGATAGTCCTCGGAACCATCGAAGACGGCCGCCTTGCCCTCGAATACGCCTTCGCGTCCCGGCTCCTGAAGATAACGCTTGCGGAAATCGTCCGAGACCACGCTCATCTTCATGATCGCGAAATCGAAGAGATTGCCCTTGAGCACGAGGAAACCCGCCCGCTCCTTCAGTGGCTCGTTGAACGGCCGGATGACCTCGCGGTCGCGCGCCTCCCGGCCTTCCAGGTTCTCGGCCATCGTCCTGCCGGTCACGGTCCGACAGTTCCCGTCGAGCTTTCCGGCTTGCAGCAGTTCCCACATGACCGCCGGAGTACCGCCCGCGCGATGATAGCGCTCGCCGAGATAGGCGCCCGCCGGCTGGACATTCGCAAGCAGCGGGATATCGAAGCCGTGGACCTGCCAGTCTTCGGGATAAAGTTCGACGCCCGCATGTTTCGCCATTGCCGCCAGATGCGGTTGCGCATTGGTCGAGCCGCCGATTGCCGAATTGGTGCGGATGGCGTTGAGGAAAGCCTCGCGCGTCAGGATATCCGACGGCTTCAGGTCTTCGAAAACGATCTCGACGGCGCGGCGTCCGGTCCGGTAGGCCATCTGCCCGCGCTCCCGATAAGCGGCCGGAATGGCACCACATCCTGTCAGCGATAGGCCGAGCGCTTCGGCCAGCGCGTTCATCGTCGAAGCCGTGCCCATCGTATTGCAATGACCGACGGAAGGTGCGGAATCGAGCGCCGTCTGCAGGAACTCTTCCTCGTCGATCTCTCCCGCCGCCAGCCTGCGCCGCGACCGCCAGATCGCCATGCCGGAGCCCGCCAGTTCGCCCTCGTGCCAGCCGTCGAGCATCGGCCCGCCGGAGAGCACGATGGCCGGGATATCCACCGTCGAAGCCGCCATGATCGCCGACGGAGTGGTCTTGTCGCAGCCGGTCGTCAGCACGACACCGTCGAGCGGATAGCCGTAGAGAATTTCGACGAGGCCGAGATAGGCGAGATTGCGGTCGAGCGCCGCCGTCGGCCGCTTGCAGTTCTCGAAGATCGGATGCGTCGGAAACTCGATCGGAATGCCGCCCGCATCCCGAATGCCGTCGCGCACGCGCTTGGCGAGGTCGACATGCACCCTGTTGCAGGGGGTCAGGTCGCTGCCGCTCTGGGCGATGCCGATGATCGGCTTGCCGGAGCGCAGTTCCTCCGGCGTGATGCCGTAGTTCATGAAGCGCTCGAGATAGAGAGCCGTCATGTCGATATGGTCCGGATTGTCGAACCAATCTTGCGAACGCAGGCGGCGCTTCGGCGGGTTGTTGTCGGTCATTCTTTCCTCCCGGGCATGTTTGAAGGTTCTCGCGGATGGGCTCCTTCCATCCGATGTACGTTCATCAAAGACATAAACCCATGACGCCGGCATGCAAATAAAAAAGGCGGGACCAAATGTCCCGCCTCTGATTTCGACGGCGTTCGCCGCTTATTCCGCCGCGAGCCGGATGACCTTTTCATCCGCTGGGGGATGGTTGTCCGTTGTGCTGGACGAGCGGACGGTTGCCCGTCAGCCGGCGCAGCAGCACGTAGAAGACCGGCGTCATGAAGATGCCGAAGAAGGTCACGCCGATCATGCCCGAGAAGACCGCGACACCCATGGCCGCGCGCATTTCCGCGCCGGCGCCGGTCGAGACGACGAGCGGCACGACACCCATGATGAAGGCCATGGAGGTCATGAGGATCGGGCGAAGACGCAGGCGGCTCGCCTCGATCGCGGCCTGACGCGGCGTCCGTGCCTTCGAACTCCAGTTCGCGGGCGAATTCCACGATCAGGATCGCGTTCTTCGCCGATAGGCCGACAAGGACGACCAGACCGATCTGCGTGAAGATGTTGTTGTCTCCACCGGTCAGCCAGACGCCCGTCAGCGCCGCCAGCACGCCCATCGGCACGATCATGATGATCGCAAGCGGCAGCGTCAGGCTTTCATACTGGGCGGCCAGCACCAGGAAGACGAGCAGCAGGGCCAGCGGGAAGACGACGATGCTCGAATTGCCGGCCAGGATCTGCTGATAGGTCAGATCCGTCCATTCGAAGTCGATGCCCGCAGGCAGCGTCTCGTGCAGGATCTTCTCGATTGCCGCCTGCGCCTGACCGGACGAGAAGCCCGGTGCCGGACCGCCGTTGATATCGGCAGCGAGGAAGCCGTTGTAACGGTTCGCGCGCTCCGGACCGGTGCTCGGCATCCACCTTCAGCAGCGCCGAAAGCGGGATCATCTGGCCCGATGCCGAACGGACCTTCAACTGGCCGATATCTTCCGGCTGGGCGCGGAATTTCGCATCGGCCTGCACACGGACGCTGTAGGTGCGGCCGAAGGCGTTGAAGTCGTTCACATAGAGCGAACCGAGATAGATCTGCAGCGTCTGGAAGACGTCGGTGACGGAAACCCCGAGCTGCTCGGCCTTGGCGCGGTCGAGATCGGCATAGAGCTGCGGCACGTTGATCTGGAAGCTGGAGAACAGGCCGGCGAGCTCAGGCGTCTGGTAGGCCTTGGCAAGCACCGCCTTGGTCGCCTCGTCGAGCGCCTGGTTGCCGAGGCCGGCGCGATCCTCGATCTGCAGCTTGAAGCCGCCCGTCGTGCCGAGACCGTTGACCGGCGGCGGCGGGAACATGGCGATGAAGGCATCCTGGATGACGCCGAACTTCTGGTTCAGCGCCATGGCGATCGCTCCGCCCGAGAGATCCGGCGTCTTGCGCTCCTCGAAGTCCTTCAGCGTCACGAAGACGATGCCGGCATTCGAGGAGTTGGTGAAGCCGTTGATCGACAGGCCCGGGAAGGCGATCGCATTGGCAACGCCCGGCTGCGCCAGCGCGATGTCGGTCATGCGCTTGATGACGTCTTCCGTGCGGTCGAGGCTTGCGGCATCCGGCAGCTGGGCAAAGCCGATCAGATACTGCTTGTCCTGCGACGGCACGAAGCCGCCGGGAACCGTGCTGAACAGGCTGTAGGTCGCGCCGACCAGCGCCAGATAGATCACCATGACGATGCTCTTGCGCGACAGCAACCCGCCGACGCCCTTGCCGTAGGCATTCGAGCCCGCGCCGAAGACACGGTTGAAGCCGCGGAAGAACCAGCCGAAGATCGCGTCCATGAACCGCGTCAGCCAGTCCTTCGGCGATGATGGCCCTTCAGCAGAAGGGCTGCCAGCGCCGGAGACAGCGTCAGCGAGTTGAAGGCCGAGATGACGGTCGAGATCGCGATCGTCAGCGCGAACTGGCGGTAGAACTGACCCGACAGGCCGGAGATGAAGGCGAGCGGCACGAAGACCGCGACGAGCACCAGCGCGATCGCGACGATCGGACCGGAGACTTCCCTCATGGCCTTGTAGGTGGCAGCCCGCGGCGACTAGCCCTTTCTCGATATTGCGCTCGACGTTTTCGACCACCACGATCGCGTCGTCCACGACGATACCGATCGCAAGCACCAGGCCGAACAGACTGAGCGCGTTGATCGAGAAGCCGAAGACATACATGACCGCGAAGGTGCCGATGATCGATACCGGAACGGCGATCAGCGGGATGATCGAGGCGCGCCACGTCTGCAGGAACAGGATGACGACGAGAACGACGAGCGCGATGGCTTCGAGCAGCGTGTCGATGACCTTCTCGATCGAGGCGCGCACGAACTTCGTCGTATCGTAGACGATCTCGTATTTGACGCCGTCAGGCATGGCGCAGCTGCAGCTGATCCATGGTCGCGTTCACATTGTCCGCGATCTCGATCGCGTTCGAACCCGGCGCCTGCAGGACGGCGACGGCGACGGCCGGCTTGCCGTCGAGCAGCGAACGCAGCGTGTAGTCGGCAGCACCGAGCTCGATGCGGGCGACATCGCGAAGGCGGGTGATCTCGCCATTGGCGCCCGTCTTGACGATGATGTTGCCGAATTCCTCGGGCGTGCGCAGACGGCCCTGGGCATTCACGTTGAGCTGCAGGTCCACACCGGGCTGGCTTGGCGATGCGCCGATGATACCGGCGGCGGCCTGGACGTTCTGGGAGCTGATCGCGTTGCTGATGTCGCTGGCGGCGAGATTGTGCTCGGCGGCCTTCTGCGGGTCGATCCAGACGCGCATGGAATAGTCGCCGGCGCCGAAGACCTGCACCTGACCGACGCCTGCGATGCGGGCGAGCCGATCCTTGACGTTCAGGGTCGCGTAATTGCGAAGATAGGTGATGTCGTGATCTGTTCCCGTCGGAGACGAGGTTGACGACCATGATGAAGTTGGGCGAGCTCTTGACTGTCGTGATGCCGAGCGAACGGACTTCCGCCGGCAGGCGCGGTTCGGCCTGCGAAACGCGGTTCTGCACCAGCTGCTGCGCCTTGTCCGGGTCGGTGCCGAGCTTGAAGGTGACGGTGACGTTGAGCACGCCGTCCGATGTCGCCTGGCTGGCCATGTAGAGCATGCCCTCGACGCCGTTGATCTGCTCTTCGAGCGGCGTCGCCACCGTTTCGGCGATGACGGACGGGTTGGCGCCGGGATAGGTAGCGCGCACGACGATCGACGGCGGCACGACCTCCGGATATTCGGAAATCGGCAGCGCCCGCAGGCCGATCAGGCCGGCAACGACGATGAGGACCGAAAGAACGCCGGCAAAGACCGGGCGGTCGACAAAGAATCTGGAGATGTTCATATCAAAGCCCTCTCCGGGGTGAACATGGATGCAAAGTCCCCTCTCCGGCGGTTCGGGAGCCGCCGGCGGGTCATGTCATTTCGGGTATCGGCCTTCTCCCCGCAGGGAGAAGGCGAAAGTCTTTACTGCGCGGTCGCGACCTTCTCTTCCATCTGAGGCGCGACGACCGCGCACCGGACGGATGCGCTGCAGCCCGTTGACGACGATCTTCTCGCCGGCGTTCAGGCCGCCTTCGACCACCCGCTGGCCGTCAGCCAATGTGCCGAGCTGGACCTGCCGGTAGGCGACCTTGTTCTCGCCATCGACGACGAAGACGAACTTCTTGTCCTGGTCGGTGCCGACCGCGCGGTCGCTGACGACGATCTTGTTCTCGGCCTTCGGCTGGCCCATGCGCACCCGCACGAACTGGCCGGGGATGAGACGCCCGCCGGGATTGTCGAAGACGGCGCGTACGCCGATCGTGCCGCTTGACGCATCGACCTCGTTGTCGATCAGCTGCAGCTTGCCCTTGATCGGCGTGCCGCTGTCGGTCAGCGTGCCGACCTCGACCGGGATCTGCTCGACGGCGCGGCAGGGCGCTGTCCGTCTGCGGAAGCTGGGCAAGCGCCCGCGTCACCATCTCTTCGCTGGCATTGAAGCTCGCATAGATCGGATCGACCGAAACGAGCGTCGTCAGCGCCGGCGAAGTCGAACCTGCCGCGACGAGGTTGCCGGCGGTCACCTCGATCTTGCCGATGCGGCCGGAAACCGGAGCCCGCACCTGCGTGTAATCGAGATCGAGCTGAGCCGACTGCAGGGCAGCCTGCGCCGAACGCAGCCCCGCCTGCGCCTCGGCCAGCGCGCTCTGGCGCTGATCGAGATCGCTCTGCGAGATGGTGCGGTTGTCGGAAAGCCTGCGGCCGCGGTCGAGTTCGGTCTGCGCCAGGCTGACCTTGGCTTCGGCCGAAGCGACCTGGCCTTGCGCCTGCGCCACGCTGCCTGGTAGGGAGCCGGGTCGATGGTGAAGAGCAGATCGCCCTGCTTCACCAGCGCACCTTCGCGGAAGTGCCACCGACTGGATGGCGCCGGCGACGCGGGAACGCACCTGCACGCGGTCGACCGCTTCGAGACGGCCGGAGAAACTCTTCCCAGGTCGTCACGTCACGGCTCGCAACGACGGCAACCGTCACCGGCACAGCGGGAGCCTGTGCGGGGGCGGAGGCGGCCGTGGCGGTCGTGCTCATCGGCAATTCGAAAAAGATTGCGGCGCGCTGAAACAGACGCAACAAGGCCTATGCCAGCGCCCACCAGGGCCCAGCGCTTCTTTCTGGACGTCATTGGTACTCTCCTTACGGCCTCTACGGCCGGCAAAATATCAGGTTGTCTTCAATGCAATGGCTGTTGAACGCTTAACTCCCGGACGAAGCTTCCGAACTCGCGGCTGACGTTTTCCTGCCAGTTCGAAGTGCCGTCCGTTTTCCCGCCGTAAATCGAAGGCCAGCCTGCCCCGGCGGGGAGGATATGCTGGCGGACTGCGACGCCGGCCTTTTTGAGGCGGGCGCCGTAACCGACGGTCTCGTCGCGCAGAGGATCGTCCTCCGCGGTAAAAATCAGCGCCGGAGCAACGCCGGCAATGCGCGAACAGAGACAGGGCGCCGCGTAGGGATGGCAGCCGCCGCCGCTCAGATAATGGCTCCAGCCTTCCGTCCACCGCTGGCGCATGCCGATGCCATCCGCCTTGCGGATGGAAGAGGTTCCCATGAAGGGATCGAGCAACGGAGAAATCAGGATCTGGCCGTCGAGCGCGTCGGCATAATGATCGCGCGCCTTCAGCGCCACGCCCGCCGCAATATTGCCGCCAGCCTCTTCGCCGGCGACCAGAAGCAGCGACTTGCGATCGCCGATGCCGGAGGCGCGCTTGTTGGCAAGATAGGAAAAGACGGAGTAGCCGACTTCGAGCGGCTTCGGAAAGACATTGCCGAGCGGCGCATTGTAGTCCGGGATCGCAACGATCGCGCCGGCTTTCGCCATGCTCTCGGCAACCGCGCTTTCCTTGACGCCGGATTGCAGAAAGGCGCCGCCGTGGAAGAACAGAACGATCGGCGACCCCTTGCCGAACTCGGCGCCCTGATAGACGCGCGCGGAAACGGGGCCGGTGGCCACCTTCTCCAGCACTATGTCTTTCACCTGCACCGCCATCGTTCCGGCTTTCATTTGATCGGCCTAAAACTCGGCAAGCGGCTATGGCTTGCCAATTTACTAAAAAAGATATTGTTATTCACATCACGGAATAAGAAGGTGTATTATGATTACACTGTTCCGAATTTCGAATAATATCGCAGTGCAAACTGTGGAGATCTCCGATGGACCAGCTCTCGGCAATGCGCGCTTTCATACGCGTGGTGGAGACGGGCAACTTTACGCGAGCGGCCGACACGCTCTCAATGCCCAAGGCGACAATCACCAATCTCATTCAGGGCCTGGAGGCGCATCTGCGCACCAAGCTTCTCAACCGTACGACGCGGCGCGTCATGGTCACCACGGACGGCGCGCTTTACTACGAACGCGCCTCCCAGATCGTCTCCGAGCTGGAAGAGCTCGACGGCAGTCTTTCCAACTCGCAGAGCCTTCCGAGCGGCCGCTTACGCGTTGAAATGGCAGGTGCTTTTGCCGATACCATCGTCGTTCCGGCACTCTGCGATTTCTACCAGAAATATCCCGATATCCGCATCGATCTGGGCGTCGGCGACCGCAACGTGGACTACCTTGCGGAGAACGTCGACTGCGCCCTTCGTGGCGGCACGCCCGCCGATCAATCGCTGATCGCAAGGCGCGTCTCCGAGGTCGCAATGATCACCTGCGCGTCCCCGCGCTACATCGAAAAATTCGGTATTCCGACCCGGCCCGAGGAACTGGAAGCCGACCACTATTCGGTCAGCTATTTCCGAGCTCAAACCAACCGCGCGTTTCCCTTCGAGTTCCGCAAGGACAACGAAGTGCTCGAAATCAATCCGCGCTACATCGCCGCCGTCAACGACAGCCGCACTTACGTGACGGCAGCCTTGAACGGTCTCGGTATTGCACAGATCCCACGCTTCATGATCGGCGATGCTCTTGCGAAGGGCGAACTGGTGCCGGTCTTGTCCGAGTGGAGCCGCGATCCGCTGCCGCTCTACGTCGTCTATCCGCCGAACCGGCACCTGAGCAACAAGGTGCGCGTTTTCGTGGACTGGCTGGTGAAGCTGCTTGCCGACGCGAAGCTCAACGAGCCTTGAAAGCCGAAGCGGCCCGGAAGGCAGGGAAAACCTTCAACGGGCCGCGATCGCATCAACTTTGAATTTCAAGCCCGCCGCATCACCAGGGAAATGGCCCGGAAAACTTTCGGAGGTCTGGCGACGCTCGGCAACAGCGGCCCCGATACCGCGGGAAGCTCCGGTGACAAGAGCGACCTTGTTGTTGCTGGTCATTTCCTTCTCCTTCGTTTCATGCGCCGCAACGCTTCGATGAGGAGAAGATAGCCCTTTTCACTTCGCGGATAATCATGCATTTCTCGGCATCACTATCCGGAAAGTACGAACAAATAAGATGGACAATTCGATGCTATGCGGGTTTTCCCGCGTCGTTGAACGGCTGGTGGAGATCCTGAAGGACTTCCCGCTCACGGAAACGCCGGTATCGCTCCTCTATCCGCGCAACCGCCAGCTTTCGCCCCGCGTTCGCGTCTTCATAGACTGGCTGGTAAAGCTCTTTGCGCAGCAGCGGGCAAGTTTCGGGTAGCGGCGCCTGGCACTCGATGATATCGGCCGAGATCAAACGACGGGATTCGAATGACGAATACGAGTGCCATCGGAACTGGTCCTCTGACCGGCAATGAACTTCGAAGCTTCTTCGAGCGTGATGCGATCGCCGTCGCGCGCGATCTGATCGGCTGCCACCTGCTCGTCAACGGCGCAGGCGGGCGCATCACCGAGACGGAGGCCTATTTCCCGCACGACGAGGCCTCGCACAGTTTCCGCGGCCCGACGAAACGAAACGGCGCAATGTTCGGCCCGCCCGGCAACGTCTATATCTACCGCATCTACGGCATGTACTGGTGCCTGAACTTCGTCTGCACGCCGGGCTCGGCCGTTCTCATCCGCGCACTCGAACCGGAAAGCGGTATCGCCGCGGATGATCGAGCGTCGCGGCACCGATGTCCTCACCCGGCTTTGCAGCGGCCCGGGCAAGCTCTGCCAGGCGCTCGGCATCGATATCGCACTCAACGATCGCCTGCTCGACCATCCGCCTTATTCGATCTCGCCCTCTGCACCGGTCCCGATCGTCGCAGGCACAAGGATCGGCATAACGAAAAATGCCGAAGCACCGTGGCGCTTCGGCATTCAGGGGTCGCGATATCTGAGCAAGCCGTTCCGCTAGAGCAATTCCAGGAAAAGTGCCAAGCGGTTTTCGTCCGGAATTGCGTGAACGCCCGGAGCTCATTCCATGACGGCGCTGTGATCCGCCGGTGCGGGCGCTGCCTTGGGCTTGCGCAGCAGCAGCACCAGGGGCATCACCGCCACCGACATCAGCATCAGGAGCTTGAAGTCGTCCATATAGGCGATGATCGTCGATTGCAGCGTGACGAGCTCGTTAAGCGAGGCTCGGCCTGCCGCGGTCAGCGGACTAAGCGATTGCGCAGCGGCGGCATCGAAGGCCCGGTTGAACGGCGTGACATAGGCGGCGATCGACTCGTGATTGCTCTGCGTATTCTCCACGATCAGCGCCGAGACGATCGAAATGCCGACGCGCGAGCCGATGTTGCGCGACAGGTTGTAGAGACCCGTACCGTCACCGCGCATCTGTGCCGGCAGCGTCGAGAAGGCGACCGTCGTCAGCGGAACGAAGAGGAAGCCGAGACCCGCGCCCTGGATGAAGCCGACGGAGACGATCGTCCACTGCGAAACATCCGGCGTCCAGCCGGTCATGTCATACATCGCCCAGGCTGTGAGGCCGAGGCCGAGCAGGAGCAGCCAGCGCGTATCGACCTTGCCGATCAGGCGGCCGACGATGAACATGCAGAGCATGGTGCCGACGCCGCGCGGACCCATGACGATGCCGGCCGTGACCACCGGATAGCCCATCAGCGTCTGCAGATAAGGCGTCATCAGCGCCAGAGAGGCGAGATAGGTGACGCCGACCACGAAGATGAACACCATGCTGATCGCGAAGTTCTGGTCGAGAAACAATCGCGGATTTACGAAGGATTTCTCGGCCGTCAGCGTATGCACCAGCAGCAGATAGAAGGCTGCCGCGCAGACGATTGCCTCGATCATGATTTCGCCGGACGAGAACCAGTCGAGCTGTTCGCCGCGGTCGAGAAACAGCTGAAGTGCTGCGATGAACAGGCTCATCATGCCGAACCCGAACCAATCGAGCTTCGCCAGCGCATCCCGCTTCGTTTCCGTCACGAAGATGACGATGCCCGCAAAGGCGAGCGCACCGATCGGCACGTTGATGTAGAACACCCAGCGCCAGCTGATGTTGTCGGTCAGCCAGCCGCCGATGACCGGGCCCAGGACCGGCCCGACCATGACCGAGACGCCGAATAAGGCCATGGCCGAGCCGCGCTCCTCGAGCGTATAGATGTCGAGGAGGATACCCTGGGAGAGTGGCACGAGGGCGGCGCCGAAGAGGCCCTGAAGCAGGCGGAAGGCGACGATCTGGGGCAGCGATTGCGCCAGTCCGCAAAGGACCGATGCCACGACGAAGCCGACGATCGCCGTCAGCAGGACGTTCTTGCGGCCGAACTTGGCGGCAAGGAAGCCCGATGGCGGCGTCATGATGGCGGCCGCGACGATATAGGAGGTCAGAACCCAGTTGATCTGGTCGGCACTCGCCGCAACGCTGCCCTGCATATAGGGCAGCGCCACGTTGGCGATGGTGGTGTCCAGCGCCTGCATGATGACGGCGAGGATGACGCAGGCCGTGATCGCGCCGCGATTGGCAACCGGGCGCGGCCGGGAGATGCGGGAGCGTTACTCATGGTCCTTGCCGCCTGAGCGGCCCAGACAGGTTGTTGACGAAATCCGGCAGGCCGCGGGCATGGCCGGTATCGACATCGACCACCGTGCTCATGCCGACGCGAAGCGGCGGCTTGCCATTGGCGTCTTCGATGCTGACGCGCATCGGAATGCGCTGGACGACCTTCACCCAGTTGCCGGTGGTGTTCTGCGCCGGAAGCAGCGAGAAGCTGGAGCCGGATGCCGGGCTGATGCTCTCGACCTTGCCCTTCCAGGTCACGCCCGGATAGGTGTCGACATAGATGGTCGCCTCCTGGCCGGGCTTCACATAGGTCAGCTCGGTTTCCTTCGGGCTGGCTGCGATCCAGAGATGGTTGGTCGCGACCAGCGAGAAGGCCTGCTGCGAGGCCTGCAGGTAGGAGCCGACCTGCAGCGCGTTGACATTGGTCACGACGCCGTCGAACGGCGCCCTGACGACGCTATGGTCGAGTTCGCGCTGGGCGTTGTCGACATTCGACTTGGCCTGCAGGTAGAGCGGGTTCTGCTCGACCGGCTGGTTGGCGTCGCCGCCGAGCTGGGCGAGCGTGGTCGCAGCCTGCGCCTTGGCGACGGCAACCTTCTGAAGCGCGGCGTCGAGGTCGTGCTTGGCTCCATCATAGGCGGCACGTGTCGCGGCCGAGCTGTTGACGAGGCTCTGCTGACGATCGAACTGCGCCTGGAAATACGGGATGTCGGCCTGCGCCTGGGTGATTTCCGCGAGCGACTGCTGATAGCTGGCCTTCAGGTTTTCGATCTGGTTGCGCTGGACGCCGAGCTGCGCCTTTGCGCCGTCGAGCGCGATCCGGAAGCTGTCGGACTTCAGGCTGAAGAGCACCTGACCGGCCTTGACCGTTTCGTTCTCATGCACGTTGATCTGGTCGACGATGCCGGAAACATCCGTCGTCAGGCCGACCATATCGGCCTGGATATAGGCGTTGTCGGTCGACATGATCTGTCCGCCGTTCACGTAGTAATAGCCGCCGACAACGAGGGCGACCGGCAGGAGCGCGAACAGCACGGGACGAGTGAGGCTGCGCCGACGGCGGACCTTGGGACCGTCAGGCGCAGCCACGGCGGTAACCGGCGCTGAATTGGATGAAGGCGCTTCGGCTACCGTTTCTTGGCTGTTCGGAGACTTTCTTGTCTTCGGTCGGATTCTTTGCATTGGCGTCAGCAACGACGCGCAGGGAGGTTTTATCAGCCATGATTGGTCTCACTTTCGGCGACCGGTGTCCGGCACGCCTGCACAAAATTCGTCTTCATTGCGGATAGGACATAAAGATATGCCAGCTATTAATAAGCACCCTTATAATGTTTGCAGATATATTCTGCATGCTGACGGAACAAGATCAGCGGCGAAAAATTCCGCGGCTGCGGCCAAAATGTCGCAGGGCAGAGTTGAGATCAGTTTCGCTATCGGGGGCTGAGGTACCGGGTAAATCTCAAACTGCGAGCGATTGGCATTTGCAATCATTGTCCACTGACGTTTATAGTCCGATGCGAGGTTTGCCGGGGCAGCCTCGGCCTCTTCGAAAGCCAGGCACGGCTGCTTGCCGCGTAACGATAACAGGAAGACGAACGCGGGAAACCGGGTTCAAAGCAGCAGACATGAATCGCATCGTTACTGTGTAGGATTGGCGGCATATCGGCCGCCCAGCAGCGGGGGTTGCTATGCCTTACTCGTTTCGTAGCATCCTGGCATTCGCTTGCCTTGCAGCGCTTCCGCCGATTGTCGCAATTGCCCAGGATGCCGCCCCACCTCCCCCGCCCGTCACGGTCGCGAAGCCCGTTGTTCGGGATGTGGTCGACAATGACGAATTCATCGGCCGCTTCGAGCCGGTCGACGAGGTCTCCGTCCGATCGCGCGTCGGCGGCTACCTGCAGGAGGTGCATTTCACCGACGGCGCCCTGGTCAAGAAGGGCGACCTGCTCTTCGTCATCGACCAGCGGCCCTTCGTCACCGCGCTCAATGAAGCCAATGCCGCGCTCGAAGTCGCGAAATCGACGCTGATTTATGCCGATGCACAGTACAAACGCACGGAATCGCTCGCAACCAGCGGCAGCCAGTCGGTCTCCACGCTCGACGACCGGCGCCGCGAATGGGTTTCCGCCCAGGCCAATGTCCGCGGCGCTCAAGCAACGGCCGATCGCGCGACACTCGATCTCGAATATACGAAGATTACCGCCCCGATCAGCGGCCGCATCGACCGACGGCTGATCTCGGTGGGCAATCTCGTGCAGGCCGATCAGTCGGTGTTGACGACCATCGTTTCGCTCGACCCGATCGATTTCTATTTCGACGTCGATGAGCGCCGGCTGCTGAACTTCGCGCAGACGGCACGCGAACGCGGCAGCGAACTTCAGCAGGGTGGCGGCGGTCTCGAGGTTAAGGTCCGCATAACGGATTCCAACGATAAGCCGTTCACAGGCAAGCTCGATTTCGCCGAGAACCGAGTCGATAGCCAGACCGGCACGATGCGCGTCCGCGCCCGCTTCGACAATCCGAACTTCGTGCTTCAGCCCGGTCTCTTCGGCCGCGTACAGGTAGAGGCGTCGAACGTCTACAAGGCCATTCTCGTGCCGGACGAGGCAATCGGCTCCGACCAGAACCAGCGCGTCGTCTATGTCGTCGGCGACGACGGCACCGTTTCGACCAAGCCCGTGCGACCCGGTCCGCGGCTTTACGGCTACCGCGTCATCCGCGAAGGCATGGACGGCAACGAGACGATCGTCGTCAACGGCCTGATGCGCGCCCGCCCGGGCAGCAAGATCACGCCGCAGATGACAGAACTGCCGCAGAGCCGCGAGGATATCCCGCCGGAAGCTGCAAGCATGGAGCTTGCCCAATGAGATTCGCGCACTTCTTCGTGGACCGGCCGATATTCGCGTCCGTCCTCTCCATAGTTCTGCTCATTCTCGGCGGCCTCGCCTATATGCAGTTGCCGGTAGCGCAGTTTCCCGAAATAGCACCGCCCACCATCGTCGTGCGCACCAACTATCCCGGCGCCGACGCCCAGACCGTCGCCGACACGGTCGCGACGCCGCTCGAACAGGAGATCAACGGCGTCGAGAACATGCTCTACATGTCCTCCTATGCGACTGATGACGGATCGATGTCCCTGACGATCACCTTCAAGCTCGGCACCGATCTGGATACGGCGCAGGTTCTCGTCCAAAACCGGGTAGCGATCGCCGAACCGCGCCTGCCCGACGAAGTTCGCCGCAACGGGGTCACCACCGCGAAGAGTTCACCCGACCTGATGATGGTCGTGCATATCCTGTCTCCGAACAGCCGCTACGATCAGCTTTACGTTTCGAACTATGCCCGCACCCGCATCCGCGATGTGCTCGTGCGCCTTGACGGTGTCGGCGACCTCACCATCTTCGGCGAGCGCGAATATGCGCTGCGCATCTGGCTCGATCCGCAAAGGCTGGCGTCCTATAGCATGACCCCGAACGATGTGGTGGCTGCCTTGCGCGAGCAGAACGTGCAGGTTTCGGGCGGCTCGATCGGCGGCCCGCCGGCGGCGGGCCCAAACGCATTCCAATACACCGTGACGACGCAGGGCAGGTTCTCCGATGCGCGGCAGTTCCGCTACGTCATTGTGAAAGCGACAGAGGACGGCCGCCTTGTACAGTTGCAGGACATTGCCCGCATCGAGCTCGGCGCCAAGCAATACGTCACCAACAGCTATCTCGACGGCAAGCCGGCGGTGGCGCTCGGCATCTTCTCGCGTCCGGGCACGAACGCGCTCGCGACCGCCGCCGAAATCAACAAGACCATGGAACAGCTCTCCAAGGACTTTCCCCCGGGGCTGGCTTACAACATCGTCTACAATCCGACCGAGTTCATTTCCGAGTCCATATCGGAGGTCTACAAGACCATTTTCGAAGCCGCCGTGCTGGTCGCAATCGTGGTGCTGGTCTTTCTGCAGTCCTGGCGCACGGCCATCATCCCCATCGTCGCGATCCCGGTGTCGCTGATCGGCACTTTCGCATTCCTGCTCGCCTTCGGCTTCTCGCTGAACATGCTGACGCTCTTCGGCCTCGTGCTCGCGATCGGCATCGTGGTGGACGACGCGATCGTCGTCGTCGAGAACGTCGAACGAAATCTGGCCAAGGGCATGACGCCGAAAGAAGCGGCGCATGTCACCATGGACGAGGTCGGAACGGCGGTCATCGCGATTTCCCTGGTGCTCATCGCCGTCTTCGTCCCGACAACCTTCATCCCGGGAATTACCGGCCAGTTCTACCGGCAGTTTGCGGTGACGATCTCGGTCGCGACCGCAATCTCGGCGATCAACTCGCTGACACTTTCGCCGGCCCTCGCTGCGCTCGTGCTGCGGCCGCACGAAGAACATCGCGAAGGAGACGCGAAATCCGCTCACGCGACTCGGCCGCGGCCTTGCCAACGGCTTCAATCGCGGCTTCGACCGGATGAGCATCGGCTATTCATGGATTGTCCGTCACATCGTTTCGACGAGGACCGGGCCGTGTTCTTGCGCTGCTCGTATTTCGCGGGACTGCTGGCATCGACCTACTACATGGGCCGAATCGTCCCGAGCGGCTTCATCCCCAATATGGACCAGGGCTACGCAATCGTCGTCGTCCAATTGCCGGACGGCGCCTCGCTCAACCGCACCGATGCCGTCGTGCAGCAGGCGGCGGAAATCATCCGCAACACGCCTGGCGTCTCTCACGCGGTGGCCTTTGCAGGCTTCAGCGGCGCGACCTTCACCAACGCGTCCAATCAAGGCGTCGTCTTCGCACCCTTCGACACCTTCGAACACAGGCTGGAGCAGGGTCTGAGCGCCGGCCGGATCATCGGTCAGCTGTACCAAAACCTGCAGAGCATCCAGGAGGCCTTCATCATTGCCATCCCGCCGCCGTCCGTCAGGGGTATTGGCAATTCCGGCGGCTTCAAGATGCAGCTGATGGATCTCGAAAGCGGCGACATGCGGCGGGTTCTGGCCCTTGCCTACCAGATGATGGGCACCGCCAATCAGACGCCCGGGCTGACCGGCGTCTTCACCACCTTCTCCGTATCGAGCCCGCAATTCTTCCTCAATATCGATCGCGACAAGGCACGTATGCTGAACGTCCCGATCGAGAATATATTCGATACGCTCTCGATCAATCTCGGCACGTCCTATGTCAACGACTTCAATGCTTTCGGCAGGGTCTATCAGGTGCGGGCGCAGGCCGACCAGCAATTCCGCCTCGAGCGGGACGATATCCTTGCCCTGAAGGTCCGTTCGGCGACGGGCGCACTCGTGCCGCTGGGAACCCTCATCGAAGTCCAGGACAGGAGCGGCCCGGCGCTCGTCCAGCACTACAATATGTATGTCTCGGTACCGCTACAGGGCAATCCGGCGCCGGGTGTGTCGACCGGCACTGCCCTCGACAGCATGGAGAAGATCGCAGGCTCGCTGCTGCCCCCCGGAACGACCTTCAACTGGACCGAACTCGCCTTTCAGGAGCGCGGCACCGGCAACACCGCGATCTACATCTTTGCGCTTTCGGTGATCTTCGTCTTTCTGGCGCTCTCGGCGCAATATGAAAGCTGGGTGCTGCCGCTCGCGATCATCCTGATCGTGCCGCTTGCCATCCTCGCGGCCCTGCTTGGCGTCCATCTGCGCGGCATGGACAACAACATCCTGACGCAGATCGGCCTCATCGTGCTGATCGGACTTGCGGCGAAGAACGCGATCCTGATCGTCGAATTCGCGCGGCAAGCAGAAGAGGAAGGCAAGACGCCAGTGGAAGCGGCGATCGAAGCAAGCCATCTGCGCCTTCGCCCCATCCTGATGACTGCATTCGCCTTCATCTTCGGCGTCGTGCCGCTGATGATCGCAACAGGCCCGGGCGCGGAGATGCGCCAGGCGCTTGGCACGGCCGTCTTCTCCGGCATGCTCGGCGTCACGATTTTTGGCCTGTTCCTGACCCCGGTCTTCTACGTCGTGCTGCGCGCCCGCCGGCGCAAGACGGCCGTTCCGGAACAAAAGTCCCTCGATGAACCGGCCGCTGAGACTACGAAGGACGCCGCTCGAGCGGGCGGCGCTTGAGTGCGTCGTCCGACAGCAGCTTGCGCAGCGGCTTTTCGATCATTTCGTAGGCGGCGACTCCCAGGAGCGTTCCGCCAGCAAATAGCCGCAACAACAGCAAGGCTGCCTGAAATCCCGAAAATCCCGGCAGCCTTGACGACAACCGATACCGCAAGCGTGTGCCACAGGTAGATGGAGTAGGACGCGTCGCCGAGATAGGTGAGCAGCGGCACGCGGCCGATGCTGCCGTCCGCCTCCAGCGACACCATGCCGAACACCAGCGCCATCGCCAGCGGCCCGCATATGAACTCGTCGAATTCCGCCCCGCTCAGATAGATCGCCGCAAAGCCGCAGAGCGCGGCGCCGACGAAGGCAAGCCCGAGGCTGTGGCCCGCGATCCAGCGGCGCAGCCACAGTTCGGCGATGAACACACCGCCGAGGAATTCCAGGATGATCGGCCGCGTATAGGTGGCGAGCATCGGCGAGGACGGATGCCATATCGCGCCGATGATGACGAAGAGGCCGAACGCCGCCGAAAGGAAGGGCAGCCGCCACTGGCGCGGCAGGAACAATGCGCCCGCAAAAAGGACGTAGAAGAACATCTCGAAATGCAGCGTCCAGCCCTGAACCAGGACTGGCCAAATCTCGCCCGTGCTCGGCGAGCGCATGGGAATGAAGAAGAGCGAACCCACGACGTGGCTGGCTTCGAGCTGCAGGTTTGGAAACAGCCCCGCCAGCGCGCCGGCGATCATGATCACCGTCACGAGCCAATATGAGGGTGCGATGCGGCGGATGCGATCAAGCAGGAAGCGTTGCGGCGTCAACGGCTTGCGGTCGCTGATCACCCACATGATGAACCCGCTGATGACGAAGAAGACATCGACGCCGGCAGCGCCGATCGCGAAATGCTCGCCACTTCTCTCCGTCGCATGAAAAACGACGACGGCAAGTGCCGCAAAGGCACGCAGATATTGGATCCCGTACAGGGTCTTCATGCATTCCCTCGTTACACCGCTCCGCGGCGCATATACAGATAATCAGGAATTGACCGGCGAGACAGATTGGTAACGCCGCAGGGTGGCCATCGCCGAGCGCTGCCGCGCGCCGACAAGCTTTCCTGCGGAAAAATAAAGAAGGAACGTACCGACATTGTAGGGCGTCAGAATATCGATCTCCACGAATGAGCGGATCAGGAGCAACACCATGATACCGAACAGGAGATAGGATTCATCGTTGCGCACATCCTCGATCAGCCGGCGCAGATGCCCCCAGAGCGTCGCGATGACCGTGACGGCCAGGACGAGCGCGCCGATCACGCCGAGTTCCACTGCCGTCTCGATATAGGTGTTATGGAAATGGAAGCCGCTTCTCGAGCCGATAAAGAATTCCTCCCATAGCCGCTCCGGCTCCGAAAAACCCTGCACCCAATAAGCCTGGTAGCCGACACCGAAGGCCGGGTGCTGCGTCGCTGCCGCAATACCTTGTTGCCACAGATAGGTACGCCCCGTCAGGGTGGAATCCTTGCCGAATATGCCAAGGACCGTATCGACAGCGCCGAGATAGACACCCGCCACCGCGAGCACGATCGCCGCAACCCCGCCGCCGACGACCAGCAGTTTGCGATGATCCGGCGACAAGCATGAGCACGACTCGGAAGCCCATCAGCAGACGCGACGACAGCTGCCGTCGTGATGACCGAGGTCGCGGATTGCGCGGCGTGCAGGCAATAGGCGGACATAAGGCCGGCGATGACAGAGGCTATCATCCACAGCCGGCGTTCGCCGTAGATGAAGACGGCGGCAAATGCGAAGATGATGCCCAGGGATGCGTAGAAGGCAAGCTGGTTCTTCGACGCGAAAGCACCGACGAAACTGTAGGTCCCGTCGATCGGGTCATACTCGTAGTAACCGAAGAGGATCGAATAAAGCAGCACAACGGCGGTGCCCGCCACCACCCCCAGCGTCAGGGTCCGGACGTCGACCACGCGAACGGCAATCAGCGCGCAGATCACCTGCGTCAGTAATTGGATGCTCGCCCGCAGCGAGAGGCTCGGCACCTGCGACCAGAAGACGGAAAGAAACGCGAAACCGGCAAAGGCAAACAGCCAGATGAACCGGCTGTAGCTGCCAAGCACCTTACGATAATTGACAGCGATGAGCGGCAGCCACAACGCATAGTAAAGCAGGATCGCCGGCTGCCCGAAACGGAGCGAATAGGCGAAGCAGAAGAGCGAAAGCGCCACCGCGGGGATGGCGTAGATATCGTTCTCACCTGGTTTTATCAGCACCGATTTGGCGATCCGCATGCGGCTCTCCGCTATCTCATTGCGACCCCGGCGGCGACCTTGATCAGGTCGCCGGGCTGCAGGGCCGTATTTTCCTGCACCGGAATTTCCTTCGACTGGCCGTCGACTTCCCGCATGATGGAGTAGCTGATGCTGGCACTATTGTCGGGATCGAAACGCGCAGCATCATTCGATTGCGCCAGAGCTTCCGACATCAGCGCATCGCTGGTCGCAAGCTTCAGGTTGAGCGTATCGAGTTGGGATTCGGTGTCCTGCAGTTCCTGCGCCAGCGTGGCGTCCCAGTCGTTCCGCAGTGTAATCTCGTCCTGATTGGCCTTGCTGATGTCCTGCTTGGCCTTCAGCGAATTGGTATCGATGTCCAGAAGAGTTGCCTCGATATCGGCGGCACGCTGCTCGGATGCAATCTTGCGGGCGCTGAGCGCAAGCCCCTTCTCGGCAAGGTTTTCCACTTTATCGCGGTCTTCCTTGGCAAGCTCGAGCTGGCGTGTCTGCGTCTCTGTCTTCTTGGCGAGAGACTCGATTTCGGACTGCAGCAGAGATTTCAAGTCATCCAGCCCCTGAAGCTGCAGCGTGAGCCGCTTCTTGCGCGTCGACATCAATGCTGTTTCGCTGGCAAGCAGGGCCTTTGCCTCCGGCAGATCCTTCAACTCCTTCGGCATGTCGATCGCCTCCTGGCCGGCAATCTCGGCCTGCAGCCGTGCCTTGCGGGCGAGCAGGCGATTCTTTTCCGTCGTGTAGACGACGGCATCACCTTTGGCGTTGATGAAATCACGGGCGAAACGCTGACCGGCGTCGGCTCGGTGAAGGCCGCCTGCAAGGCTGACGGCCTTTACCACGGTAAGGTTCGGGGCGAAGGGATATTCGCCCGGCTTTTCGACGTCCCCTGTCAGGAAGACGGGCCGGAATTCGGCCAGTTCGACGGATGCAGAGGGCCGGTCCTTCAGGCCGAACTGCTTCTGCAGCGCGACACCGATCTCCTGCGCAATCGCATCCGTCGTCTTTCCGGAGGCTGGGAGGTCGCCTACGAATGGCAGCGAAAGACTGCCTGAGGGACCGACCGTGTATTCGCCGCTCACCACCGACCAGTCGCGGATCGAGCCTTCCGCCGTCTGCCACTCGGCAACGCGGATTTGCAGCTTGTCCATCGTGCCGAGCTTGTACTCGTCAGCCTCCGCAAAGCCGGAGGATCCGATCAGTATGCCAAACCCCGCAACGAAGGCGAGGCCGGTCATAAAGGAGTTTCCAAGCAGGTTACGGCGTAACAGGATTTCTCTCATTCAGTCTTTCCCATAAATCGGCACGGCAAGCCAAAAGCAATACCGTACGTCACTGGCGTATTTGGAAGCGGCGTTTTCAGTAGCTGCCGCGCTGCAGGCAGACGGCAGGAATTGTCCGGGCAATGATCATTACGTCGCGGGTGAGCGACCAATTTTCGACGTAGTGGGTGTCGAAAGCAACGCGCGTGGCATAGGACACGTCGTTGCGTCCGCTGATCTGCCAAAGGCCGGTAAGGCCTGGGCGAGCCTGGAGATAATAGACGGCTGAAAACTCATAGAGCTCCAGTTCGTCATGCACGACAGGCCGCGGCCCGACGACGCTCATTTCTCCGCGGAGGATGTTGATGAGTTGCGGCAGCTCATCAAGGCTGAGCTTGCGCAGCACGTTTCCGACGGCGGTGACCCGCGGATCGTTCTGAAGCTTGCGCGTTGAACGCCACTCTTCCATCGCCTTCGGATTGTTATGCAGATGCTCCTGCAGAACCTTGTCGCCATTGACGACCATGGTTCGGAACTTCAGGCAACGGAACTCCTTGCCGTTGTGGCCGATACGACGATGCCCATAGAAAGCCGGTCCCCTATCGGAGAGCTTTACGAGCAGCATCACCATTAGAAATATTGGACTCAGGAAAATGAGCCCGAGCGAGGCAGCAGAGATATCGAATGCTCGTTTGATGATCCCGCCGGTCGGCGGAAACACATTCGCATGAACCACGCCAAAGAATGGCGTACTGTCCGATCTCGTCGCAGACTTCATAGAGTTAACTCCACTTATGTTTGCCGTTTGGTCGGTATGCCCAGGCCGCTAAGCTAGCGCTACGGTGAAGGTTATTCGGGGAAGTACACGAAATTTCCAATAGGTAAGGCTAGTACAGTCAAGATGATCAAACAGGCACGTCATTCCGGCATGGATTGCCGGAATCCAGGGGACATGGACGTAGCATCGATTCCGTTCTTGCCCGGGACGCGGCATGTATACGAGTTTTGTGGACGTACATGGCACTGGGCGGTACCTTGTCGGCCGAGCGTTCACGATCAGCGGTTCGGGCGGCGCAGGGAGAAAAGCCTTAAGCTACCACCGGGTCTACCGCTTCCAAGCAACCAGAAAACGGAGCACGGATCCGCTGCATCGTGTCGTTCGGCGATTAAGCAGTCTTGTGCGATGCGAGCAGCCGTCGAATCTCAGGCAGCAAGCTCGAAGGGACGGTAATGACGGCTTGGTCGCCCCCGTCGGCGGTCGCCGCCTCATCCGCCGCGATCCACTCCTCGTCCGTCCGCGCTTCCAATTGGCCAGCAATCGCTTCACGCGCTGCTCATCCCAACCAGTGGGGAACCGTTGTTCGTTCATTGTCTACGTCTGCTTCTTCGCCGCCGGAACGCTTTGAGTTGCTTGCCGGCGAGCGGGTAGTCCGTCACCACGAACAGGAATGAGGGTACACGAAAGTTCCTAGATATGGCTAGCTAGCCCTGCAATTGCCCGCGCAGCACAGCGCGGATGATAGCCTCGCTCGACAGGCCATCGGTGTCGAAAGACTGGACGTGCGCCCGGCCTCTTGGGGTTTGTAGCCGAGCGCCACGAGGCCGGCCGATTGCATCCATTTTTGCGTCGCTGAACGCATCGCCGGTCGATGCCGCGCCGCCCAGAAGCACGCCGGGCCGCCAGTCGGTGATCCGATCGCGCAGCTCGACGATGAGGCGCTGGGGGTGGTTTCTTCCCGATCCCGGGGGAGGCGGGTGAGCCGGATGAGGTCCTGGGTCAAATTCCTCGGCTGGTCCCCGACAGGACCCTCGATCTCGCAGCCCGCGCACCCCGGTCATCGACCTGGGCCAGCGGGCTCAGGACGAGGATGGGCGTCTTGTGGCCGTCGACCGCATGCTGCCCGGACTCGATGGTCTGGCGATCGTCCAGGCGCTGCCCGCCCAGGGGACGCCGTTGACCTTGCTCAAGGCCCGGAACAAGCGGCGCTCGGTCTCGGTCAAGAAAACCGAACAGTAAATGGGTATCCTCGCGGGTCGCCAGGTGGGTGTAGAGCCGCACCTCGCTCTGGGGCTCGGGGGCTGATGACGAAGATCGAATGGCTCGCTGTGAGAAACAGTCCGTCGCGGCCGTCGGACGCGTGCTCGACATTGAAGCCGGCCTCATCGAGCCCCCTGACCAGGTACGCCGCGGCCTGTTTATCCTCTTCGATCAGTAGGATACGTATGAAGGACGAGGATTAACAAAATCGTAATGTCCTGTTCATGCTACGGACATGTCCGTCCCTGTCTAATACGCCTATTGTTTTAGCCTGAACTTCCGCGGGGAGGCATCGAGCCTCCCCTTTTTTTTCCCTGCTTCTGACCGAAGGGGCGCCGCCCGTTCCCACGAGCCGTTCCCGAGAGGCCCCGAAGAGAGAACCTATGTCCCGCCGGCTGCAAAGCCTGGGCGGGATCCGGTAAAGTGCCGGCTCGTTTCCAGACGGCCCCTCTGACCCATGTCTCGCCGCTATACCATCGCCGCCTCCATCCTCGCGGCCGATCTGGCGCGCCTCGGCGAGGAGGTGGCGGAGGTGCTGCGCGCGGGCGCCGACTGGGTACACTTCGATGTCATGGACAACCACTACGTCCCGAACCTCACCTTCGGTCCCGCCGTGTGCCGGGCGCTGCGGCGCTACGGGATCGATGCTCCCATAGATGTCCATCTGATGGTCAAGCCGGTCGATCGGATCGTCCCCGAGTTCGCGGCGGCCGGCGCCGACTATATCACCTTTCACCCGGAGGCCAGCGAGCACGTGGACCGCACGCTACAGCTCATCCGGGAGCACGGCTGCCGGGCCGGGCTCTCGTTCATCCGGCCACGCCGCTCGCCCACTTGGCCTATGTGTGGGAACGGCTCGATATGGTCCTCCTCATGTCCGTCAACCCCGGTTTCGGCGGCCAGCCCTTCATCGAAACGACCTATGCCAAGATCGAAGAGACCCGCAGGCTCATCGAGGCCAGCGGCCGGGACATCCGGTTGCAGGTCGATGGGGGGGAGTCTGGACAACATCCGGCGCATCGCCGCGGCGGGGGCCGACACCTTCGTGACCGGCACTGCCGTCTTCGATAGCCCGGACTACGCCGCCACCGTGTCCGCCCTGCGGGCGGAGTGGCCCTTGCATCGTCTTGAGTCTTGAGCTTCCCGCGCCCCAAGCTCGTGTTGTTCGACCTCGACGGCACGCTCGTCGACAGCGCGCCGGATCCGGCCTTCAGCATCGATGCGATGCTGTCCTCGCTCGGCCGGCCTGCCTGCGGCGAGTCCCGGGTCCGGTACTGGATCGGCAGCGGTGCCGAAGGCCTGGTCAAGCGCGCGCTCACGGGCGATGGGGAGCGGGAGCCAGACGGCGATCTGTTTCGCTCCGCCTTTGGGCACTTCTCAGAGATCTATCGGGAAAATACCTGCCGCCGGAGCCGCCTCTACCCCGGCGTGCGCGAAGGGCTCGATTATCTGCTGGCGAGCGGCAGGCAGATCGGGTGCGTGACCAATAAACGTGAGCGTTTCACCGAGCCCTTGCTGGCCGCCCTCGGGCTCCTGCGAGACTTTGCCATCGTGGTGTCGGGCGACACCCTGAGCACGCGCAAACCGGACCCCGCCCCGCTCCTGCACGCCCTCGAGGCCCTGGGGATCGACCCAGGGGAGGCCCTCATGGTCGGCGACTCCGTCAACGACGTGTTCTGTGTGCGCGCGGCCGGTGTCCCGGTCATCTGCGTCCGCTACGGCTACCACAACGGCGAGGACATCGTAGAGGCGCGGCCGGACGCCATCATCGATTCGCTCGCCGAGGTCGTCCGGCCTCGTTTGATCTTCTTGGGTT
>CAWIRO010000021.1:0-108336 GCA_963838565.1 uncultured Alphaproteobacteria bacterium | reverse complement strand
GATAAAGAACCGGCGCTCCCCTCAGCCGGCAAACCTAAGAAAAGGCCCGGGCGTCGCCGTCCGGGCCTGCATTTCGTTATTGGCCGGTGACGACTTTCGTCCAGAGCCTTGTTACGAGCCGCTGCGTTTTTGCATCAAGCGGCGGAACGGTGAAAAGCTTCGCCATGATCTCCGGCGTCGGGTAGATCGCCGTATCGTCGATTACTTCCTTGTCGAGAAGCGGCTGGGACGCCTTGTTGCCGTTTGCGTAGAAAACAAAATTAGATGCCCTGGCAATCACCTCAGGTTTCATCATGTAGTTGATGAATTCATGAGCTTCCGCCACATGCGGTGCATCGGCTGGAATCCCGAAGACATCGAAGAATATCTGGGCACCTTGAGACGGTACCGAATAATCGACCTTGACGCCGGCATTGGCTTCCGCCGCCCGGTCGCGGGCCTGAAAGACGTCGCCGGAATAACCGAGGGCGATGCAAATATCGCCGTTCGCAAGTGCGCTAATGTATTCGGAAGAATGGAATTTGCGGACATAGGGACGAACGGCTATCAGGACGTCCTCTGCTTTCTGAAGATCAGCGGGATCGGTGCTGTTAGGATTGAGACCAAGATAGGCGAGCGCCGAGGGGACGACATCCGTTGGCGAATCCAGCATATAGATGCCGCAATCCTTGAGCTTTGCAGCTTTCGCGGGATCGAACAATGCATCCCAATTCGGCTTCTCGTCGGTTCCGAGAGCGGCCTTGACCTTATCGACATTGTAGCCGATGCCGGTCGTTCCCCACATGTAATCGACGCTGTATTCGTTGCCGGGATCGAAGGTCGCCACGCCCTTCATAATGACGTCCCACATGTTGACGAGGTTCGGCAGCTTCGACTTGTCGAGCTTTTGGTAGACGCCAGCAGCGATCTGGCGCTGCATGAACGATACGGTTGGAACGACAACGTCGTAATTCGTGCCACCGGCAAGCAATTTGGCTTCCAACGTCTCGTTCGAGTCGAAGGTGTCGTAGACGACCTTGATGCCGGTTTCCTTGGTGAAATCTTCGAGAATGGAACTGTCGATATAATCCGACCAATTGTAGACGTTGACGACACGTTCCTGCGCGAAGACTGGCGCCGCAATGACAGCGGATGCGACGGCTGCCATGGCAAGTTTTGCGATTGTTGACCTCATAATCTCTCCTATCCGTTCTTATTATCGGTATCGCGCCCCCGGACACCGTTTCCCTCTGGATTTTTGGTTAGAGTAGAAAGGATTTTGTGAGGCGACAAGCGCAAAATCCTTTCTACTCTCAATGATTTCACCTCTTACTGAAAATCGAAAGCACTAAAGCCTGCTACCATTTCATCCAGCCCAAGAGGGCGAGTAACGGGTGGCTCGGCGCGCGCAAGACAGCCCTTCCGTTCGCAGAGGCGACAGGCCGGTCCGATTGCAACCGCATGCGGCGCGGCAGCCAGCGCCTGGCCATAAACAGTGCCATCCCTGAATGCCAGGTCGCAGCCGAGCAGAACCGCCGTTCGCCGCACCCGTTCGCCGAAGGGTGCACTAGGCGCCTCAAGCGTCCGCGATATCGTGAGATATGCGGAGCCGTCCGGCATCGTCGCAGCTTCAGCCAGAATTTGGTCCGGCTGGAGGAAGGCGGCATGAATGTTGAGCTTCGGACAGCCGCCGCCGAAGCGGGCATGTGGAAAGCCGGCCGCGCCGGCCCGCCGCAAGCGGTGGCCTGCGGCATCGACCTCCATGAGAAAGAAGGAAATGCCGGCATCTGCGGGCTTCTGCAGCATCGTCAGCCGCGTCGCGGCCTGTCCGAATGAACAGCCGAAACGTGCGCAGAGAACATCGATGTCGTAACGCGACGCTTTTGCCGCGGAGAGAACCGCGCCGTAAGGCATCATCAACGCAAGCGCCGCATAGCGCGCAAGCTCGAAGCGTGCAATGCGCGTTGCCTCCGGCGTCGAAAGACCCAGCGCTTCCAGTTCCCGCGAAACAGCGTCACGAAGCGCAAGCGTCGCCACCTCGACGGCGATCTCCTGAAGCTGATCATAAGCGGCAAGGCGCTCCGATATGAAAAGCCGCATCGAATGCCGGTCAAAGCGGCGGCGCAAATCGGGCATCACATGCACCGGCAGGATGCGAACGCTGATGCCGCGCTCCTTCTGCAGCCAATCCTTGAGAACCTGCGCGAGCTCACCCGCCGGCAAGGCAGCGCGGAAAGCCTCCGCCGCTTCCTCAAGCGCGCCGAAATAAGCGGAGCGGCGCTCCAAAACATCGCGCACTTCATCTGACGGCAGCCGCGCGCCCGCTGCCGGAGCCTGACCCTCTCCGGCCATCAGCACCGTCAGGTCGGAAAGCCGCGAGGCCTGCTCGCGATAGGCTCGATAGAGCTTGACGACGCCGCTCGCCGCGTTCGGCGCGGCATCGGCCAGCTCGACAAGTTCATGATCTCCGGGAAGTTCGCCTGAAAGCAGGGGGTCGGCAAAAACCTCGCGCAACTGAGCGAGATTGGCTCCCGACTCGCTCTGAAGCTCCTCGAGATCGACTTTGTAGACCGACGCAAGTTTCAAAAGAAGCTGGACCGTCAAGGGCCGCTGATTGCGCTCGATCAGGTTGAGGTAGGACGGCGAAATCCCCAGCGCATCGGCCATCGCCGCCTGCGTGAGCGCCAAGCCATTGCGAATCCGGCGAACCTTCGGCCCGGCAAATATCTTCCGCTCGACCACTCGACACGCCCCCGTCTCGACATGAATTTACAACGTTTACAAATTTACAGAACGGACCTGTAAATTCTCCGGCAATCTAACCTCAATTTTCCGGCTAAAATCAAGCTTTCTCTGGAAATTTCGAGACATTGTGTAAATGCTGTCACGCAGCCGAAAGAGGTTCATTCATCGCCGAGGAGGAAATCGTGACAGAATTTGACAAGCTGATCCGCAACGCCCCGGCAGGCCGTTTCGACGGCATTGAGCGGCCCTATTCGCCCGAGGACGTGAAGAGGCTGCGGGGCTCGGTCGAACTCAGCTACTCGCTCGCCGAAATGGGCGCAAACCGGCTGTGGCAGCTTCTGCGTGAGGAGGATTTCGTCAATGCGCTCGGTGCACTTTCGGGCAATCAGGCGATGCAGATGGTGCGTGCCGGCCTGAAGGCGATCTACCTGTCCGGCTGGCAGGTCGCCGCCGATGCGAACACGGCTTCGGCAATGTATCCCGACCAGTCGCTCTACCCCGCCAACGCCGGGCCGGAACTCGCAAAGCGGATCAACCGCACGCTTCAGCGCGCCGACCAGATCGAGACGTCGGAAGAGCGCGGGCTTTCCGTCGAGACGTGGTTCGCACCGATCATTGCCGACGCCGAAGCCGGCTTCGGCGGACCGCTCAATGCTTTCGAGATCATGAAGGCCTATATCGAGGCTGGTGCCGCCGGCGTCCATTTCGAGGACCAGCTAGCGTCGGAAAAGAAATGCGGCCATCTCGGCGGCAAAGTGCTGATCCCGACCGCAGCGCACATCCGCAATCTGAATGCCGCACGGCTTGCGGCAGACGTCATGGGTGTTCCCACGCTCGTTATCGCCCGCACGGATGCGGAAGCCGCAAAGCTTCTGACGTCGGACATCGACGAACGCGACCAGCCCTTCGTCGATTACGATGCCGGGCGCGCCGTCGAGGGGTTCTATCAGGTGCGCAATGGTCTCGAGCCCTGCATTGCGCGCGCGGTTGCCTATGCGCCGCACTGCGATCTTATCTGGTGCGAAACCTCCAAGCCGGATCTGGAGCAGGCACGGCGCTTTGCGGAGGGCGTGCACAAGGCCCATCCCGGCAAGCTGCTTGCCTATAACTGCTCGCCATCGTTCAACTGGAAGAAAAACCTCGACGACGCGACGATCGCAAGGTTCCAGCGGGAGCTTGGCGCCATGGGCTACAGGTTCCAGTTCATCACGCTTGCCGGTTTCCATCAGTTGAACTTCGGCATGTACGAACTGGCACGCGGCTACAGGGACCGGCAGATGTCGGCCTATTCGGAGCTGCAGCAGGAGGAGTTCGCCGCCGAGGCAGACGGCTATACCGCGACCAAGCATCAGCGCGAAGTCGGCACCGGCTATTTCGATGCCGTGTCGCTCGCCATCACCGGCGGCCGGTCCTCGACCACGGCGATGAAGGAATCGACCGAACATGCCCAGTTCAAACCTGCAGCCGAGTAGCCATACTGAAGGAGAAAAGACATGGCTTCCATCGCACGCGTCCGCGAAAGAGCGGAAGAACAGTCATCCAGCATGAGCGCCGATCAGCAGGCGATGATCCGCATGCTCGCAAACGACCTGCACCGTCTGAACCAGTCCGTCATGAACGCCGTCGAGGCCGGGGTATCCGTCGAGCTCGTGCGCTCCGCCCGCCACCACGGCGGCAACGGCAATTGGGGCGATCTGCTGATCCCGGTCATCGTCGCCAACAGGACGTAAGATCGAGATGGCGGGGCCTCAAGCGCCGCCATCTGCGTTATTCGACGTAATTGTCTCCCAGCTTGGCGTGAACAGCCAGATCGCCCTCGTGCGGCGTCTGTTGCGGCAGGTCAAAAAGGCGCTGCCTGATCAGGCAGCGTTCCTGCGCGGCTGAACGGCTACCTGCCCGGCATCGATGCGGAACTGATGCAGCAGGCCCATCAGCGTCTCGGCCTCGTCGGCGAGCTGGCGGCTGGCCTGGGTTGTCTCCTCGACCATCGAGGCATTCTTCTGCGTCATCTGATCCATGGCGTTCACCGAACCGTTGACCTCCTGCAGGGCTGCGGACTGGTCGTGGCTCGCGGTGGCAATGGTTTCGACGTGCTTGCTGATCGCAATGATCTCCTGGCTGATCGAGGCGAGCACGCTGCCGGTCTTCTGCACCAGTGCAGAGCCCGCCGTGACCTCCTGGCTGGATTTCTCGATCAGGCCCTTGATCTCGCGGGCGGCTGCAGCCGAGCGCTGCGCTAGCTCGCGGACTTCCTGAGCGACAACCGCAAAGCCCTTGCCTGCCTCCCCGGCGCGCGCGGCTTCGATACCGGCGTTAAGCGCCAGAAGGTTGGTCTGGAAGGCGATGTCATCGATGACTTCGATGATCTGCTCGATCTGCTGCGAAGCCTGCTCGATGCGGCCCATGGCGGCAACGGCATCGCTGACGACGGCGCCGGAGCTGTCGGCCGTCTTCTTCGTCGCGGCAACCGCGTTGTTTGCTTCGCGGGCACGCTCTGCGGATGAGCGTACAGTCACGGTTATCTCTTCAACCGCGGCCGCGGTTTCTTCCAGATTGGCCGCCTGCGCTTCCGTGCGCTTGGAAAGTTCGCCGGCCGAGGTCAGCATCGCACCGCTATTGCGCTGGATAGCATTGGCGTTCTCGCGAATCTGCACCAGGGTATCCTGCAGGCGGACAAGCGATGCGTTGAAATCGACGCGAAGCTGCTCCAGCCGACCGGTGAAAGGCGTCTCGATCGACTGAGAGACATCACCCTGGGAGAGACGTCTGAGACCTGCCGCAAGCTGGTTAACGGCAAAGTCGATCTGACCATCGAGCGACTGCTTGTCGGCGTCGTTGCGGGCACGCTCAGCTTCACTCAGCGCGCGCTGTTCCGCGGCCTGCGTCTCGAGATCCTGCCGGGCACGGGCGCTGTCGCGGAAGGCAGCCAGCGCGCGCCCGATCTCACCGAATTCGTTCTTCTTTCCGACGCATGGGATCGCGCCGTTCAGATTACCAGCGGAGATCGAATGAACGGTCGCAGTCAGGGCAACCAGCGGCTTTACGGACGTGCGGATCGCGAAGAAGGCAAGCAGGCCGACAAGCAGCATCACGGCAGCGCCGGCGCCGAGGACCAGGGCCTGCAGATGATTGAGGCGGGCGAAATAGACTTCCATCGGAATGCCGATGAAGAGGATGCCCGTATTGGCTCCGGCTGCGCTCTTGACCGGGAAGTAACCGGTCATGAAATTGCGGCCGAAGAGCTGCGCTGGGCCGTAATAGGCTTTACCGCTGGCCAGAACCGATTGCGCCGGATGATCGGCTGCAAGCTTGGTTCCGACGGCGCGGCTGCCGTCTTCCTTCTTCACATTGGTCGAGACCCGGACGTAGTCGCTGCCCTGCTTCTGAAAAATCGTTGCGACGCCGGCGATCGACTGGGCAGTGCGATCGACGAGAGCATGATCCTTGAATTCGGGAATGACATCTTCCGTGACAGAGAGAAGTTCGTTGTCCTTCACGCCGATAGCTGCACTCGCGTCCGTCGCGCCATAGAGTACCGCCATCGTGCGGCTCGCACCCTTCGCATCCGAAACCGCGCTTTCCATGACGTAGCGGCTCAGATTGTAGTAGGTGACGGCGACGATCGCGGCGGTGCTGACGACGAGCAAAGCGAGCGTGATTGCGACCACCTGACGCACAATGGACGTCGAAAAGAAACGCGGCATGAAGATCTCCGGCAAATACAACCGGAATAAGATTAAGTGAAAAGCGTTAAGGAAAATTTCCTCCTAATTTACCTTCTCCAAAGTCCAAGGATAGCAACCAATCCGCCTTTATGCCTTGTAAACAGCGACTTCTGCGCCCCGAGAGCTTCAGAGAATTATACGCGCCAGGACGATTAATTACATCCTATAGTTGTTTAAGACTTTCCTCAAAGAAAAAGCGGCCCCGAAACCGGAGCCGCTGAAACTGACGTAAATGACGTGGCTCAGGCCGCGCGGTAGATCACTGCCTCGGAGCCGTCGCCGTCGATCTTGAACTGCTGCACGAGGTGGAGAAGCGCATCCGCCTGGTCGGCAAGTTCGCGGCTTGCTGCTGTCGTTTCTTCAACCATCGCGGCGTTCTGCTGGGTCATCTGATCCATCTGATTGACGGTGGAGTTGACTTCCTGCAGCGCGCTCGACTGGTCATGGCTTGCGCGGGCGATCATCTCGACATGCTGGCTGATCGTGACGATCTGGGCGCTGATCTTGGCGAGGACGGTGCCTGTTTCCTGTACTGACTGCGAACCGGAGTTGACCTCGTTCGTCGACTTGTTGATGAGGCCCTTGATCTCCTGCGCGGCGGCGGCGGAGCGCTGCGCCAGTTCGCGGACTTCCATGGCGACGACGGCAAAGCCCTTGCCTGCGTCACCCGCACGCGCGGCTTCGATACCGGCGTTCAGCGCCAAAAGGTTGGTCTGGAAGGCGATCTCATCGATGACGCCGATGATCTGCTCGATCTGGCGCGATGCATCCTCGATGCGGCCCATAGCGTCGATCGCATTGTTGACGACGATCGCGGAATCATCGGCGCTGCGCTTGGCCTGGCGAACGATCTGGTCGGCATCCTTGGCGCGCTCGGCCGACGAGCGAACGGTGACGGTGATCTCGTCGACGGCGGCGGCTGTCTCTTCGAGCGATGCCGCCTGCTGCTCCGTACGCTTCGAGAGATCCTCGGCGGACTGAGCCATCTGGTTGCCGTTGCCCTGGATCATTTCGACATTGTCGCGGATCTGGCTCATCGTGCCCTGAAGGCGCAGCATCGAGCCGTTGAAGTCCTGGCGGAGTTGCTCGAGGCGGCCGATGAACGGCGTCTCGATCGTCGTCGAAATATCCCCCTGCGACATGCGCTCGAGGCCGGCAGCAAGCTCGTTGACGGCGAATTCGATCTGGCGATCCATTTCGCGCTTTTCAGCGTCGTTGCGCTGGCGTTCATGCTCGGCAGCTGCGCGTTCCTCTTCGCTCTGCTCTTCGATGCGGATCTTGGAGATCGCATTTTCCTTGAAGATGCCGAGTGCGCGGGCCATGTCGCCGATTTCGTCATGGCGCTGCTCGCCTGAAATGCTGGTATCCAGCGCACCATCGGCAATGCGGCGCATCGCGGCGGTGATCTGACCGATTGGGCGCTGCAGGGTAAGCACAAGCGCAATACCGCCGATGATCGAGAGCAGGATACCGAGGCCGGTCGTCAGAACGGAGATGCTATTTGACTGAGCGCGCTCTGTGCCGGCCGTCTGCTTCTGCAGTTCGGCGAAATCGGTGAGCTTCATCCAGATACCGTCGAGCTCCTGGCGTGCTGCCGCATAAGCGGCGACCCGCTGGTTGATTGTGTCGACGATCTTCGTGCTGCTTGAAGAAATGTTGGCGAGGTCAGGCTTGATCGCGCCGGAAATGCCCTCGGCAAAGCCCATGCCCTTGGCGCTGCCCGCCAGAACTTCGATGTCATTATCCAGGGCGTCGGTAGCCTGCTGCAGATTTGCCAGATTGTCCTTGCTGGAATTCCCGAGGAAATCGGAAAGCGCGATCTGGAGCGTATAGACGGCGTTTTCGAGAGTGCGGGTGTCTTCGAGAACCGAGTTAGCCTGAGCGAGACGTCCGTCGAGTTCGGCAAACTGCTCTGTCGCATCGCGCATCTTCTGCGTGGCTGTCAGCTGCGTGTAGGTCGAGGTCTGGCGGAAGCGGGAGACGAGACGGTTGATGTCTGCGATCGTCTCGTCGGTCGGCGCAGGCGTGTCGGAAAGCGACTTTATGTCCTTGATCGTCGAAGCGATGTTGTCAACCACATTCTTCTGGTTGCCGGGCACCGAAATGGCGATACTGCGCTGGGCATCCGTCATACCCGGCAGTTGCTGCTTGATGTAGTTGATCTTGTCCTGTGTCGTTGCCGCCTTGTTGAAATCGGTGACGACGTTGCTGAGGAATTCACCACCCTTGAGAAGATGATCGGCGGCGCGGAGAGTGGTGGTCGCCGCGCTCTCGTCACGCCGGACCTTCGTCTGAAGCTCCTCAGCCTGGTAGGAAACCATGAAGCGGGTGTTGACCAGATTCTTCTGAGAGTCGTCGATAGCCTTGTGCAGGGCGACTTCCTGTTCGTGCAGAGCCCAAAGCTTGCTGACGACATCGGACACATCCTTCGTGCGGGTCGCAGCTTCCGCGAGGCTTTCACGACCGGAAGCATCTTCGCCGATCTGAGTAAGCGTCGCGTCCAAGACGCCTTCTTGCGTGTTGATGTCGGCAAGCAGCTTGTCGCGCGCCTTCTCACTCGGCGTCCGCAGGAAGTCGTCCATGGAACCGTAAAGATCCTTGAACCCGCTCAGCGACTGCAGAACGCTGTTCGATATCTCCATGCGGCCTTGCAGAAGTCCCGACGCGTAGAGGCCGGTCAGGCCCACCGCGGAAATGCTGATCACAAAGGGCAGAACGAAGATCAGGACCTTGGTCTTGATCTTGAAGCGCGAAAGGATCTTGTCAATAAACATGTCGGTTCCGGCCTTCCATACACACTCCTCCCGCAGGCCTGACGACGAGCGCCTGCCGAGTGCATTCTCGATCTGATTTTTTGTGGACTCTGGGAACCCGACGGATCAGGCGGCAGTCATTGCCAATACACTTCCGTAAGAAGGAAACGCCCAATATTCATCGGCAATTCTGACCGAACATGTATTAATATTCGGATAAGCGCTGAAGGCTGGATTAGGTAAGCCGCAGGCAGGCATAAATGAGCACCGCGGCAAGCAAACGCTCTTCGTGAAGTAAGACGGAAGAGATCAGATCACGTGAGAGATCAGGAGCGCGACGAGTGCTGCCGTTGCGCCGGTCGCGAGCATGAGAAAGCGGAAGGTCGCGAACTTTGTGTCAGGCTTTGCCTGAGCGATTGCAATGGCGCGGGCGCGTCGTGTGTTCCTGTTCATGCGAGAACCTCACTTCCTTCAAAACTCAACAATCCACCAAAATGGCTTGCCGGTAAAGCTTAATTTAGGAAGTTCTTTCCAAACCGCCATTGAGACACGATGGCGCACCCTCTTTAAGAAGTCTTGAATCCTTTTCTCCAAATTCGTGCCTACAAGGATTCACCAGCGGCAAAGCCCGAGGCCCAAGCCCACTGGAAATTGTAGCCGCCGAGCCAGCCGGTTACATCGACACATTCGCCGACGAAATAGAGGCCAGGCACGCCCTTTGCCTGCATCGTCCGGGAATCGAGTCGCAGAGGTATCGATGCCGCCAAGCGTCACTTCGGCTGTGCGATAACCTTCCGAGCCGGAGGGCTTGATCTTCCAGTTCTGCACCGCATCGCAAAGGCGGGTGAGCACCTTGTCGGAGAGGTCGGCCATTTTGCCGGAGATACCTTCGCGTTCCGTCAGATATTGCGCCAGCCGCTTCGGCAGGATTTCGCCGAGCGCCGTCTGGGCGGACTGCCGGCCGTTCTCGTGCTTGGCTTTCTTCAGATGCAGCAGCAGATCGACATCAGGCTCGATATGCACGGCGATCTCGTCTCCCTCCCGCCAATAGGACGATATCTGCAGGATTGCCGGTCCGCTCAGGCCGCGATGGGTAAAGAGCAACGCTTCGCGAAAGCCGGTCTTTCCATGCCGGATTTCGGAAGGTGCCGAGATGCCTGAAAGCTGCGCAATGCTTTCCAGCAATATGGGATCGAGCGTCAGCGGCACGAGCCCCGGGCGGGTTTCGACAACAGCCAGACCGAATTGCTCGGCGATACGGTAAGCAAAACCCGTCGCGCCCATCTTCGGAACCGATTTGCCGCCGGTCGCCACGACGAGCGAGGCGCACTCGTATTCGCCATCGGAGGTCCGGACACGAAAACCGTCGCCGTTCTTTTCGACAGACTGTATCTCGGTCTGAAGTTGAAGTTGCGCACCCGCACCCCGCATCTCGTCGAGCAGCATCCGGATGATGTCCTTGGCGCTGTCATCGCAGAAGAGCTGGCCGAGCGTCTTTTCATGCCAGGCGATTCGGTGGCGGTCGACCATGGCGATGAAATCGGCCGGCGTGAAGCGAGCGAGCGCCGATTTGCAGAAATGCGGATTGGCCGAAAGGAAGTTCTTCGGGCCGGCATGGATATTGGTAAAGTTGCAGCGGCCGCCGCCCGAGATGCGGATCTTCTCGCCCGGCGCCTTTGCGTGATCGAGCACGATGACCGAGCGGCCGCGCTGCCCGGCGCGGATGGCGCACATCATTCCGGCGGCGCCCGCGCCGATGACGATCACGTCGCTCTTGCGTCTCAAGCCCATTTCCTTCTGTGATGGCGCCTTCTTTTTCCATCAAACGGCGAAAGTCAACGCCGCTGCCCCTCGCCAATTGCCAAACTCCGGCTATGATGGCCTTCCGATCAACGCGAACATGTGTGTCATGTCACCAAAAAAGACGACGCTGAAACCTGCCAGAAACGTGCCTGCCTCTACGAAAATCCCTCCGGATCCCGGATCTTCGCGCGGTGTGGCAAACTGGAAGGAAGCGGCGCAGTGGCTTCGCGCACGTGGTATCGAGGACATCGAATGCATCACCCCCGATCTTGCCGGCGTTCCGCGCGGCAAGATGATGCCGACCTCGAAATTCACCTCCAATACCTCGCTGGCCCTGCCCTCGGCGATCTACCGCCACACGATCTCCGGTGAATATCCCGAGGAGACCGAAAGCTTCCGCTACGAGCCCCGCGACAGCGACCTCAAGCTGATGCCCGATCTTTCGACGCTCTCCGTCGTTCCCTGGGAGACCGATCCGACGGCGCAGGTGATCTGCGACATCGTCGATTCGGAAGGCGAGGAAGTTCCCTATACGCCGCGCAACGTGCTGAAGCGCGATCATGGGGCTCTACGCCGAACGCGGCTGGAAGCCGGTCGTCGCGCCGGAGATCGAATTCTATCTCGTCGCCAAGAACGACGATCCCGATTATCCGCTGCAACCGCCGAAGGGCCGCTCCGGCCGCTCCATCCTCGGCGGTCAGGGCTATTCGATCGCCGGCATCAACGAATTCGACGAACTGATCGACGACATCTACCATTTCTCCGAGAAGCAGGGCCTCGAGATCGACACGCTGATCCATGAAGAAGGTCCGGCGCAGCTCGAAATCAACCTGCGCCACGGCAACCCGATCGAGCTTGCCGACCAGGTCTTCATGTTCAAGCGCACCATCCGCGAGGCGGCGCTGAAGCACGATATCTATGCGACCTTCATGGCGAAGCCGATGCAGGGCCAGCCGGGCTCGGCGATGCATATCCACCAGTCGGTGGTCAATATCGAAACCGGCAAGAACGTCTTTTCCAATCCCGACGGATCGGCCTCGAAGGAGTTCTTCCACTTCATCGGCGGCATGCAGAAATACGTGCCGAGCGCGCTTGTGATGATGGCGCCCTATGTCAATTCCTACCGGCGCCTTGCACCGAACATGTCCTGCCCGGTCAACAATGCCTGGGGCTACGACAACCGCACGACGGCCTTCCGCGTTCCGGTTTCCGATCCGCAGGCCCGGCGCGTGGAAAACCGTCTGCCGAGCTCGGATGCCAACCCCTATCTGGCGCTTGCCGCCTCGCTGGCTTCGCGGCCTTCTCGGCATCATGAAGGAGATCGAGCCGACGGCGCCGACCGAAGACGCGGCCAACGAGGGCTCGATCGACCTGCCGCGCGGCCTGCTCGAAGCCGTGGCCCTGCTGGAAGACGAACCGGCCTTCGAGGAGGTGTTCGGCAAGGAATTCATCGGCCTCTATGCCGGCGTCAAGCGCGGCGAGTTCGAGACCTTCATGCAGGTGATCAGCCCCTGGGAACGCGAATTCCTGCTGCTCAACGTGTGAGGAGGCCGCCTCATGACGGTGCAAGAGAACTGGCAGAGCCCGATCGCGCCCGGCGTTTCCTGGTATCAGGCGACAGTGGGCGAGCGGCCGACCTATCCGGCGCTCGACGGCTCGAGGACATGCGACGTCGCCATCGTCGGCGGCGGCTATACCGGCTTGCAGGCGGCCTACAATCTGGCAAAGGCCGGCGTTTCGGTCGTGCTGATCGATGCCTGCCGTTTCGGCGACGGCGCATCCGGCCGCAACGGCGGGCAGCTCGGCACCGGCCAGCGCTCGTGGCCGGAGGAGCTCGAAGAGAAGATCGGCTACGAGCGTTCCAAGGCGCTCTTCGACCTTGCCGAGGCCGCCAAGAGACATCTTCTCGACTTCGCGAACGAGCATCAGATCGATATCGAGTACATGCCGGGCCAGATGAACGTCTCGCACAAGGAGAGCTACAAGCGCTTCTACTACGAGAACGCGGAGATCGCCGCGATGCGCTACGACTATCCGCATCTGCGGTTCATGGACACGGAAGAGACGCAGGAGCGGCTCGGCTCCAAGCGCTATCTACTGCGGCGTGCGCGACACCGGCACCGGCCACATCCATCCGCTGAAGCTGCTGGTCGGGCTGGCGCGGGTTGCGGCCAATGCCGGGGCCGAGCTTTTCGAAATGACCAAGGCGACTGCAATCCGCCAGGGCGGCGGCAAGGTGACGATCGAAACGCCGAAGGGGACGATCACGGCCGACCGGGCGCTGATCGCCTGCAACGGCTATATCGGCAATCTGGAGCCGGTGACCGCGAGCCATGTCATGCCGATCCGCTCCTTCATCGGCGCAACCGTGCCGCTTGACGATTATCCCGCCGTGCTTCCCGGCGGGGAGGCCGTCGCCGACTCGCGCTTCGTCGTGCGCTATTTCCGCAAATCGAGCGACGGAAGGCTGCTGTTCGGCGGGCGCGAGGCCTACACGTCCGACAATCCGCGCGACATCAGCAAACATATCCGCCGGCAGATCGCCGAAATCTATCCGGCACTCAAGGATATCGAGATCACCCATGCCTGGGGCGGCACCGTCGGCATCACCATGCCGCGCCAGCCCTTCGTGCGCGAAGTCATGCCGGGCGTCACCTCGATCGGCGGTTATTCCGGCCATGGCGTCATGCTGTCAAATTACTGCGGCAAGCTTTATGCAGAAACAGTACTGGGAAAGTCGGCCGATCTCGAGCTCTTCAAGTCACTCGATATTCCGGCATTTCCCGGTGGTGCGACAATGCGCGCACCACTGCTTTTCCTGGCTTTGTCGTGGTTTGCGCTACGCGACAAGTTTTAAGCCGATTGCGGGATTTCCTCTCAGGGCAATTCGCTCTAAAACCGGGAGCCGGCAGATTTATTGCATCGCACACTGGCTTTTTTAAATCGATTAGATTAAAAGGCCGCAACCAGCCTGATTGAGAGAAAACCTCATGAGCAGCCAGATCATTCCCGTTGAACCTTTTGATTATGTCGTCTTCGGCGGCAGCGGCGACCTTGCCGAGCGCAAGCTCCTTCCTGCCCTTTATCATCGCCAGATCGAAGGTCAGTTCAGCGAGCCGACCCGCATTATCGGCGCTTCGCGCAGCCCGCTTTCCGACGACGAATACCGCAAGTTCGCGCAAGATGCGCTCAAGGAGCATCTGAAGAAGGGCGAATACGACGAGGCCGAAGTCGAGAAGTTCTGCAAGCGCCTGCTACTACGTTCCCGTCGATGCGCGGTCCGGACGCCGGCTGGGATCAGCTCAAGAAGCTGCTCGACGAAGGCAAGGACCGCGTCCGTGCCTTCTATCTCGCCGTTGCGCCCGGCATCTTCGGCGACATCTCGCAGAAGATCCACGACCACAAGCTGATCACCAAATCGACCCGCATCGTCGTCGAAAAACCGATCGGCCGCGACCTTGCCTCCGCGCTGCAGCTCAACGACACGATCGGCCGCGTCTTCAAGGAAGAGCAGATCTTCCGCATCGACCACTATCTCGGCAAGGAAACGGTGCAGAACCTGATGGCGCTGCGCTTTGCCAACGCGCTCTACGAGCCGCTGTGGAACGCCAACTACATCGACCACGTGCAGATCACGGTTGCCGAAGCCGTCGGCCTTGAAGGCCGGGCCGGTTATTACGACACGGCCGGCGCACTGCGCGACATGGTGCAGAACCACATCCTGCAGCTCCTCTGCCTGACCGCCATGGAAGTGCCGTCGTCGATGGATTCCGAAGCGGTTCGCGACGAGAAGCTGAAGGTGCTGCGCGCGCTGAAGCCGATCGACGCCTCCAACGTCGAGCAGGTGACGGTTCGCGGCCAGTACCGCGCCGGCGCTTCCGGCAGCGGCCCGGTCAAGGGCTACCTCGAAGAGCTCGAAGGCGGCGTCTCCAACACCGAAACCTTCGTCGCCATCAAGGCCGAGATCAACAACTGGCGCTGGGCCGGCGTTCCCTTCTTCATCCGCACCGGCAAGCGCCTTGCCGGCCGCATGTCGGAAATCGTCATCACCTTCAAGCCGATCCCGCACGCGATCTTCGACCAGGCGGCCGGCCGCATCAGCCAGAACCAGCTGATCATCCGCCTGCAGCCGGACGAAGGCGTCAAGCAGTCGCTGATGATCAAGGATCCCGGCCCGGGCGGCATGCGCCTGCGCAACGTCTCGCTCGACATGAGCTTTGCGGAAGCCTTCAATGTGCGCAATCCCGATGCCTACGAGCGCCTGCTGATGGACGTCATCCGCTCCAACCAGACGCTGTTCATGCGCCGCGACGAGGTCGAGGCCGCATGGCGGTGGGTCGATCCGATCCTCAAGGGCTGGGAAACGACCGGCCAGCAGGTTCAGGGTTACACCGCCGGCACCTGGGGCCCGAGCCAGGCGATCGCGCTCATCGAGCGCGACGGCCGCACCTGGCACGACGACATCTAGGATCACCAGCGATGGCAGCGACCATGCATGCTTTCGCCAATGCCGCGGACCTTGCCCGCAACCTTGCCGACAAGGTGGCGGAGAGCGCTTTCGGCCGCGATCGCAGCCCGCGGCGCGGCAAGCATTGCCGTGTCCGGCGGCTCGACGCCGAAGGCCTTCTTTCAGGCGCTGTCCAACCGCGATCTCGACTGGAGCAAGGTGACGGTCACGCTTGTCGACGAGCGCTTCGTCCCGGCCGACAATGAGCGTTCGAACCACCTGCTGGTCGCGAGCAATCTGCTGCAGAACAAGGCGAAAGCGGCGCGCTTCGTGCCGCTCTACCGGAAGACGGGCTCCGCCGAAGATGCGGCGAAGCTTGCGACTGCCGAGACGAAAGCGATCGGCAATCCGTTCGACGTGGTGATCCTCGGCATGGGTGGCGACGGCCACACCGCCTCGTTCTTTCCCGGCGGCAATAACCTTGCCGTCGCGCTTGATCCGGCGACGCCGCGTGGCGTCATCACCATGGAAGCGCGAGGGTGCCGGCGAGCCACGCCTGACCTTCACCTTCTCCAGCCTTCAGGATGCCGGGCTCCTGGTGCTCCATATCGAAGGCGACGGCAAGAAGGACGCGCTGACGAAAGCAGAAGGTGCCGGGGAAGAGGCCGAGATGCCAATTCGTGCCGTTCTGCGGCGGGCGGCCTCGCCGGTGGAGATATACTGGGCACCCTGAACAAGCCTTCGGGCAGAGCCGCCGAACATAAGAATTGAAGAGCAACCAAGGCAGGATAACTCCCATGTCCGCTAACGCACGCATTTCCGCGATTACATCCCGCATCGTCGAACGATCGAAACCGACGCGCGAGCGATATCTCGAGCGCCTGCACGCCGCGGCTTCCAAGGGCGCAAACCGCTCGATACTCGGCTGCGCCAACCTCGCCCACGGCTTTGCGGTCTGTTCCCCCGCCGAGAAGGATGCGCTGGCGGGCGACCGCGTGCCCAATCTCGGCATCATCACCGCCTATAACGACATGCTCTCGGCCCACCAGCCGTTCGAGACCTATCCGGCAATCATCCGCGAAGCCGCAGCCGAAGCGGGCGGCATTGCCCAGGTCGCCGGCGGCGTTCCGGCCATGTGCGACGGCGTCACGCAGGGCCAGCCGGGAATGGAGTTGTCGCTGTTTTCCCGTGATCTGATCGCCATGTCGGCCGGCGTCGGTCTCTCGCACAACATGTTCGATGCGGCGCTCTTCCTCGGCGTGTGCGACAAGATCGTGCCGGGCCTCGTGATCGCCGCCCTCTCCTTCGGGCACCTGCCCTCGATTTTCGTTCCGGCTGGGCCGATGACGACCGGGTCTGCCGAACGACGAGAAATCGCGTGTTCGCCAGCTTTATGCCGAAGGCAAGGTCGGCCGCGCCGAGCTGCTGGAGGCCGAGTCGAAGTCCTATCACGGCCCCGGCACCTGCACCTTCTACGGCACCGCGAACTCCAACCAGATGCTGATGGAGATCATGGGCTTTCATCTGCCGGGCTCGTCCTTCATCAATCCGGGCACGCCTTTGCGCGAAGCGCTGACGCGCGAGGCCGCCAAGCGAGCGCTGGCGATCACCGCGCTTGGCAACGAATTCACGCCGGCCGGCGAGATGATCGACGAACGCTCTATCGTCAACGGCGTCGTCGGCCTCCATGCGACTGGCGGCTCCACGAACCACACGCTGCATCTCGTCGCGATGGCACGCGCGGCCGGCATCCAGCTCACCTGGCAGGATATTGCCGAGCTCTCCGAGGAGATCCCGCTGCTTGCCCGCGTCTATCCGAACGGCCTGGCGGACGTGAACCATTTCCACGCGGCGGGGGGCATGGGCTTCCTCATCAAGGAACTGCTGAAAAAAGGCATGCTGCACGACGACGTGCGTACCGTCGCCGGCCAGGGGCTTGAGGCCTATACGATCGACGCGCGCCTCGGCGACAACGGCACTGTCGTTCGCGAACCGGCACCGGACAAGAGCCACGATCCCAAGGTGCTTGCCAGCATCGAAACGCCCTTCCAGGCGAATGGCGGCCTGAAGATGCTGCGCGGCAATCTCGGCAAGGCGGTGATCAAGATCTCCGCGGTGAAGCCGGACCGCCATATCATCGAGGCGCCCGCCATCGTCTTCCACAGCCAGCAAGAGCTGCAGGACGCCTTCAAGGAAGGCAAGCTGAACCGCGACTTCGTGGCGGTCGTGCGCTTCCAGGGGCCGAAAGCGAACGGCATGCCGGAACTGCACAAGCTGACACCGCCACTTGGCGTATTGCAGGACCGCGGTTTCCACGTTGCGCTCCTGACCGACGGGCGCATGTCCGGCGCATCGGGCAAGGTTCCGGCCGCGATCCACGTTACGCCGGAAGCTGTCGAAGGCGGGCCGATCGCCCGTATCCAGGACGGCGACATGATCCGCCTCGACGCGATCGCCGGCACGCTGGAAGTCCTCGTCGATGCGGCAACGCTTGCGGACCGCGAGCCGGCGACGGCCGATCTGTCGGAGAACGAATTTGGGATGGGCCGCGAGCTCTTCGCTCCGTTCCGCCGCGCCGTCGGCGCCTCGGACCACGGCGCCAGCGTCCTCTTCCACTAAAACAAAAAGCCCGCGAGACGATCGCGGGCTTTTCACTTCCAGAGCCCTGTCGATCAGGCGCGAACGTCGAGAACGTAGTCGCGGTGCGCCGGATGCGTGCTGTAGACGAAGATCTTGTTCATTTCCTTCTGCGTCAGCAGGCGGAGGAAACGCACTTCGATCGTGTTGTTGGCGTTCACCCGCATCAGCATGCAGCCGACCTTGGTGATGCGCGCATCCGGAATATCCAGATAAAACTGCTTGGGCAGAGTGAACTGCGTCAGGATCGCGAGCGTCGCGCTGCTCATCGATATCCGGATGATATCGCAGCGGCGGGATGCCATGTGCATGACACCCTTTTCGGTATATTCGATACGCGCTGCGTTCATCGTATCCTCCATTTTAAACCGCTTTTCGCGGTCGTACATGAAGGATTCTTCCTTGTTCAAAAAATGCCCTGGAGGCAATGGATTGGAGGCACCCACACCTTAATTCCTCTAAAAAACGACAAGAGAAAGCTTAGCGGCGGTTGTTTAACAGAAGGTGATGATCGCCTCGTTTCAGGCAGAAAGAAAGCTGCCCGTAATGTATTCCTACCCTCTGTAAGTGTATCCCTCCGCATCGAAAAGATGCAGTTTCGGCCGATCGGCGGCGAACCTCATCTTCTGACCCTTCTTCACATCGATCGTTCCCGTCAACTTGACGACGATCGGCTCGCCCGGCACCAGGCCCTCGATATAAAGCAACGTCACTTCACCGAGCGCTTCGACGATCGCAACCTCGCCCTCGAAGAGGTAGTCATCGCCGTTGGCGACCCGCAGGTCTTCCGGGCGGACGCCGAAACTTGCTCTTTTGTCCTTCTCTGATCCCGCCGTCGGGATATCAAGCGTGACGGACTTGCCGCCTGTCAGCGTGATCGTCGTCGCGGCGCCGGTTTCGCTGATCGTGGCGGGAATGATGTTCATGGCCGGCGAGCCGATGAACTTTGCGACGAACAGATTTGCCGGACGCTCATAGAGCTCCAGCGGTGCGCCGACCTGCTCGATGTGGCCGGCTGAGAGCACGACGATCCTGTCGGCCAGCGTCATGGCCTCAACCTGGTCGTGAGTGACGTAGATCATCGTCGTGTCCGCCATCTGCTCGTTCAGGCGGGCGATCTCGATGCGGGTCGCCACGCGCAGCGCTGCGTCGAGGTTCGACAGCGGCTCGTCGAACAAAAAGACCTTCGGATTGCGGCAGATGGCGCGGCCGATCGCGACGCGCTGGCGCTGGCCGCCGGAGAGCGCCTTGGGCAGACGGTCGAGAAATTTGGTGAGTTGCAGGATATCGGCGGCGGCGCTCACGCGCCGATCGATCTCCTTTTTGCTTTCGCGGGCGATCTTCATGCCGAAAGCCATGTTGTCGTAGACCGTCATATGCGGATAGAGCGCATAGGACTGGAAGACCATGGCGATGCCGCGCTTCGACGGCGGGACCTCATTGACAAGCTGGCCGTCGATATACATCTCGCCGCCGGTGATCTTCTCGAGGCCGGCGATCATGCGCAGCAGCGTGGACTTGCCGCAGCCGGACGGTCCGACGAAGACGATGAACTCGCCCTGATTGATTTCCAGGTCGATGCCGTGGAGTACGTCCACCGCGCCATAGGATTTGCGGATATCCTTTAACATAACTCCAGTCATCTGTGCCCCCTCCTGATCCTATTCAAGACGGGCGAAATACGCCCCCCAAGCCGGAATATCGATCTTGTCGCCATAGTTGTTGCTGGTGAAGCCGTGTCCCGTCAGCGCCTGCCATTCTCCCATCGGCAGGTGACGTTGGTCTCCACAGCGCTCATATTGAAAATGCAGAGAAGTTGTCTCGTTGCCGTATCTGCGCGTGAAGACGAGCGCCTCGCCTTGCGGCGGCTCGAACTCGATCTCGCCCTTGGCGAAAGCCGGATACTGCTTGCGGAAGGCGAGGAAGCGGCGGTAGTGCTCAAGCACCGAATTCTCGTCGCCCTGCTGCACGGTGACGGCGCGCAGGATGTGCTCGACCGGCACCGGCAGCCAGGGCTTCACCGTCGAGAAGCCGCCCTGAGCCGCCTGGCGTATCCCAGACCATCGGCGTGCGGCAGCCGTCGCGGCCCTTGAATTCCGGCCAGAACTGGATGCCGTAGGGATCCTGCAGGTCCTGATAGGCGAGATCGGCTTCCGTCAGGCCAAGTTCCTCGCCCTGATAGAGGCAGACGGAGCCGCGCAGCGTCATCAGCAGGCGAGGCATATAGCTTCGCGAAGGCGTCGTGATCGGCGACCAGCGAGCCCCAGCGGCTGACATGGCGCACGACGTCGTGATTGGAAAACGCCCAGCAGGCCCAGCCGTCGGGCGCGGCGCGCCGAAATCCTGCAGCACCTCTTCGACGCGCTCCGGCGAAAGCGGATCGGGCGCGAGGAACTCGAAGGCGTAGCACATATGCATCTTGTCGTTGCCGGAGGTGTATTGGCCGACGATCTCCAGGCCGCGCTGGCTGTCGCCGACTTCGCCGACGGCGGCGATCGCCGGGAACTCGTCCAGAACGGCGCGGAAGCGCTTCAGGAATTCCAGGTTCTCCGGCCGGTTCTTGTCGTAGAGATGTTCCTGAAAGTTATACGGATTGACCGCCGGCGCCGTCGTGGCGTTGCGGCGCTCCGGCGCCAGCGCCGGATTGTCGCGCAACTGCTTGTCGTGGAAATAGAAGTTGATCGTGTCGAGACGGAAGCCATCGACGCCGCGCTTCAGCCAGAAGCGGACGACGTCGAGCAGCGGGTCCTGAACTTCCGGATTGTGCAGGTTCAGGTCCGGCTGCGAGGTCAGGAAGTTGTGCATGTAATATTGCATGCGCGTCGGATCCCACGCCCAGGCCGAGCCGCCGAAGATCGACAGCCAGTTGTTCGGCGGCGTGCCGTCCGGCCTTGCATCCGCCCAGACATACCAGTCCGCCTTTGGATTCGTCTTGCTGGAACGGCTTTCGACGAACCAGGGATGCTGGTCCGAGGTGTGCGAGAGGACGAGATCGATCATCACCCGGATGCCGAGGCGATGGGCCTCGGCGATCAGCGTGTCGAAATCCACCAGCGTGCCGAAGATCGGATCGACGTTCTCGTAGTCGGAAACGTCGTAGCCGAAATCCCTCATCGGCGAGGTGAAGAACGGCGAAATCCAGATCGCATCGACGCCGAGCGCAGCGACATGCGGCAGGCGGGCGGTGATGCCCTTCAGGTCGCCGATGCCGTCGCCGTTCGAATCCTGGAAGGAGCGCGGATAGATCTGATAGATCACCGCGCCGCGCCACCAGTCCTTGTCGACCGTCAAATTGGATTGGGATTGCATGCTCATGTTTGTTCCTGTGGGATATGCATATTCGAATTAGATCAGCCGCCCTTGACCGAACCCGCCAGCAGGCCGCGCACGAGATAGCGCTGCAGCCCGAAGAACACGATCAGCGGTATCGATGATGGTGACGAAGGCCGACGCCGTCAGGATTTCCCAGTTGCCGCCGCGGGAGCCGAGCAGCGCATTCAGCGCGCCGGTCAGCACCAGGTGCTGCCGGTCGGTTCCGAGGAAGACCATGGCGACGAGCAGGTCGTTCCACATCCACAGGAACTGGAAGATCGCGAAGGACGCGAGCGCGGGGAAGGACAGGGGCAAAACGATGCGTGACGAAGATCTCGAAATCGCTGGCGCCATCGACGCGGGCGGATTCGATGATCTCCTTCGGCAGGCCGGCGATATAGTCGCGCAGCAGATAGATGGCGAGCGGCATGCCGAAAGCGGTGTGCGCCAGCCAGATGCCGAGATAGGTCTTGGACGGCACGTCGAGAGCCGCGCCGACCCTGTTGTAGAGACGCAGCAGCGGGATCAGCGACATCTGCAGCGGCACGACGATAAGGCCGACGACGAGCGCGATCAGCAAAGCGCGGCCGGGGAACTCCATCCAGCTCAACGCATAGGCCGCAAAGGCGGCGATCAAGATCGGGATGATCGTCGCCGGGATGGTAACGGTCAGCGAGTTGATGAAGGACTGGCCGATGCCCTCGCCCGTGAGCACGGTCTTGTAGTTGTGCAGCGTGAATTCAGGCGGCGTCGAAACCGCGAGATAGATGCGGCGACCGGCATCATCATCCGTGAAGGCCGCGTTCTTCACATAGCGATAGCTGCCGTCCTCATTGACCTGCAGGCTGTGGCCCTCGCCGAGATCGGCGGTCTCGCCGGCCTTGAAGGCCGACGGCTGCTGGATGCGCGTGCCGAAGGCCTTTAGCGAACGGCCTTCCTGCCCCTCCAGCAGATTGCCGGAAATGACGTAGGTGGCGCCTTCCTGTTTCTGCTGGTCGGCGGTTCCGACGCGGCCGGCAACCGTGCGGGTCGAGCCGGCAAAGGCGGTCCACCAGCCGGAGACGACGATCTGGTCCTTGTCGCGCAACGGCACTGACGAAGATGCCGAGCGTCGGGATCAGCCAGATGATGACGATCAGGAGGACGCAGAAGTGAACGAAGAGACGGGCCGGGCCAATCCTGAAGAAGCTTCCGACAAGGTCATCTCAGTGGCCCTCCAGTTCGCGGTTCGCGCGGCGGACGTTCCAGACCATGATCGGGGTCACGGCCAGCATGATGATGACGGCGATGACGGCGCTTCGGCCGGAATCGCCGCCGCCGCGGAACATCCAGTCGAACATCAGATTGGCGAGCACCATCGATTCGCCACTGACCGTTGGTCATTGTGAGAACGATGTCGAAGACCTTGAGCACGAGGATGGTGATCGTGGTCCAGACGACGGCGATCGTGCCCCAGATCTGCGGCACCATGATGCGCCAGAAGATCTGCCAGCCATTGGCGCCGTCGATGACGGCGGCCTCGATCGTTTCTTCCGGAATGCCGCGAAGGGCAGCCGAGAGAATGACCATGGCAAAGCCGGTCTGGATCCAGATGAGGATCACCATCAGGAAGAAATTGTTCCAGAAGGGAACGGAGATCCAGACCTCCGGCGTACCGCCGAAAAGCTGGACGATCGCGTTCAGAAGGCCGATCTGGACGTCGTTGCCGCCGCGATAGTCGTAGATGAACTTCCAGATGACCGAGGCGCCGACGAAGGAGATCGCCATCGGCATGAAGACGATGCTCTTGGCGATATTGCCCCACCAGATGCGGTCGGTCATGCACAGCGATGACGAGGCCGAAGAAGGTGCATGCGGCCGGAACGACGGCGAGCCAGAGGAAATTGTTGAAGATCGACTGGCGGAATTCGCGGTCGTTGAACGCCCACTGATAATTGGCGAAGCCGACGAAATTCGAGCCGGAGCGGTCATAGAACGACAGGATGAGCGTCGCGATGACCGGATAGACGAGATAGACGATCAGCAGGAACAGCGCCGGTCCGAGAAACAGCCAGGGGCGGATCATGCCCCGGCGGTTCAGGTTGCGCGAAGCCGAGCGGATGTCGCCGTCTTTGACGGGAAGCGCCAGATCGAGAAGCTTGTTCGAGAAATAGAAATAGGCCGAGCAGGCAAACACCGCCACGACCACAACGCCCAACGCGGAAACTATCTGCGACAGCATTCGTCCCTCCCCCTGCTCCCTTGTCTATCTGAAGGGCTGACACCGGTTACCGTCAACGTCTTTGTTGCGTTGATCAAATCGTCCGGCGTCGGCCGGCCCCATGCTTCCGGCCATCCATGCCAGCCGGTGCCGCGGCCGCCCGCGGCACCGGCTAGCGATGGTTACTTGATGCCATCCCAGGCGGTCTGGATTTCCTTGCCGGTATCTTCCGCAGACTTGCCGCCGACAAAATCGACCATGCCGGTCCAGAAGGCGCCTGCGCCGATCTTGCCGGGCATCAGGTCCGAACCGTCGAAGCGGAAGGTCGTGGCCGTCGTCAGGATTTCGCCTTCCCTCTTCATCTGGTCGTTGGCATAGGCGTCCGTGCTGACGCCCTTGTACGGCGTCAGGAAGCTCGACTGAGCCATCCAGACTTCATGCGCGATCGGCGTCTTCAGGAAGTCGACGAAGGCGCGCGCCGCCTTCGAGTCCTTGGTGATCGTGACGAGCGTGCCGGCGCCGAGAACCGGCTTGCCGAGATCCGGCATGGGCTGCGTAGGTCGGCATGTAGAAGAAGTCGGCGTCCTGGCCGAGCTTCGTGCCTTCCGGGAAGAAGGACGGGATGAACGAAGCCTGATGGTGCAGGTAGCACTTCGGCGGCACGGCGAAGAGACCCTTCGGGCTGTCGCGGAAGTCGGTCGAAGCCACGGCGGCAACGCCGCCATCGACGTACTTCTCGTTCTTGGCGAACTTGCCGAACTCCTCGATCGCGGCGACGACGGCCGGATCGGTGAACTTGATTTCGTTGGTGATCCACTTGTCGTAGACATCCGGCTTGCTGCGTGCGCAGCATCATGTCTTCGACCCAGTCGGTCGCCGGCCAGCCGGTCGCACCGCCGGAACCGAGACCGATGCACCACGGCATGCCGCCATCCTTGACGATCTGCTCCGTCAGGGCCTGCAGCTCTTCCATGGTCGTCGGGATCTTGTAGCCGGCATCCTCGAAGTTTTCCGGCACGTACCAGACGAGCGACTTCACGTCGACCTTGTAGGGAAATGCGTAGAAGCCTTCCTTGCCGTCCTTGCCGTTGTAGGTGCCGTAAGCGACCCAGCTATCGCCGGCGCCGTAGTTATCCTTGACCCACTTGGGATTCTCGTCGCCGAGCGGCGTCAGGTAGCCCTTGCTGGCGAGATCGGCGAAAAGGCCCGGCTGCGGCAGGACGGCGATGTTCGGCGGAGAGCCCGCCTGTGTATCGATGACGATCTGCTGTTCGTAGTTTTCAGAAGACGAATATTTGGCGTCGACGCCGGTCGCTTCGCGTGAAATAGGCAAGCATGCTGCGGAAGAAGGCCTCGTCTTCGCCGCGCCACGGTCCGAAGATCGTCAGCGGCTGGCCCTTCAGGTCGGCGTGAGCGGCCTTGAATTCGTCATAGCTCTTCCAGTTGAACTTCGCATCCTCGCCCGGCGCGAACTTCAGGTCGGCAGCGGATGCCGCACCGGCCAAAAGCGCAGCCGCGGCAACGCCCATCAAAAGAATGCTTCTTCATGTGATCAACCTCCCATCACAATCCCAACGGCGCCCTCAAACCCTCCTCAGAGAAATTTCAAAGCGCTTTGACAAACTAACTCATTTCACTTTCGGCGGAAAAGAGTCAAGCGCTTTCGCAAAAACCGCAGAATGAGACGTCTGAATATCGACATTGCAGCAGCGCCTTCCGGGAAATATGGAGCGATTTTTCTTGAGTTAAGCGCACGCAGCTGGTACATAATTGAAAGCGCTTTGGGTGCCATGGGAGGATGTTTGCCTCAAAGCGCTGAGGGAGGAAGCATAACACGTGAATCTCAAACAGCTATCGGAATTGCTGGGCCTGTCGCAGACGACGGTCAGCCGCGCGCTCAACGGCTATCCCGAAGTCAACGAGGCGACGCGCGAGCGGGTCCTTCAGCGCCGTCAAGGAAACCGGCTACCGGCCGAACAAGGCGGCTCAGCGCCTTGCGACCGGCAAGGCGGGATCGATCGGCCTAGTCATGCCGACCGCGCCCGGCCATCAATCCGACGTGCATTTCGGTGAATTCCTGGCCGGGCTCGGCGAGGAATCCGTGCGGCACGATTTCCATTTCGTCATCATGCCCGCGGATCCCGACGACGAGGTGGGTGCACTTCGCGCGCCTTGCGATCAGCGGCAACGTCGACGCGCTGTTCATCGCCTACATGCGCGGCCACGATCCGCGGCTCGCGATGCTGAAATCGCTGTCGATGCCCTTCGTCGTCCATGGCCGGTCGTTCGGCTCGGAGCCGGACTATCCCTTATCTCGACATCGACAACGAGGCCGCCTTCTACGATGCGACGCGAACTGCTGCTGCAGCTCGGCCATACCCGGTTCGCGCTGATGAACGGTCCGGCGCATCTCGACTTTGCGATCCGCCGCAAGAACGGCGTCGTCGCGGCCCTGGCGGAGCGCGGACTGACGCTTCGACGAAGGCTGCATCAGCCACTCGCTGATGACGGACGAGCAAGGCCTGATCGCGATGGAGCATTTTCTGCAGATGCCGGAGCGCCAACGGCCATTCTCTGTTCCAGTACGGTGCTGGCGCTCGGCGCGATCCGCGCCATCAACCAGGCCGGGCTGAAGCTCGGCGAGGATATTTCGCTGATCGCGCATGACGACGTGCTGCCGCTGCTGAAGCCGGAAAATTTCTCGCGTTCCGCTGACGACGACACGCTCGTCGCTGCGGGCCGCCGGTGCCCGCATCGCGCAGCGGCTGATCGGCACGGTCAAGCAGACCGGCGCCTATCCGGAGCAGGAACTCTGGAAGGCGGAGCTGATCGTCAGGGCCTCGACCGGCCCTGCTCCGCAATAAACATCAGAACTTCGGCGGCGTCTGGCCTGCCGTGCGATAGGCGGCAATGACCGTATTGGCCATCAGCATGGCGATGGTCATCGGGCCGACGCCGCCCGGAACCGGCGTGATCACGCCTGCAACCTTTTCCACCTCGGCGAAGGCGACGTCGCCGACGAGCCGCGTCTTGCCCTCGCCCTTTTCCGGCGCTGGAACGCGGTTGATGCCGACATCGATGACGGTGGCGCCGGGCTTGACCCAATCGGCCTTGACCATCTCCGGACGGCCGACGGCGGCCACCAGGATATCGGCGTTGCGGCAGACCGCAGGCAGGTCCTTGGTGCGCGAATGGGCGATCGTCACCGTCGCATTGGCATTCAGCAGCAGCTGCGCCATCGGCTTGCCGAAGAGGTTCGAGCGGCCGATGACGACGGCATTCAGGCCGGACAGATCCTCGCCATGCGTGCGACGGACGAAGACCATCGCGCCGGCCGGCGTGCAGGAGACGAGACCCGTGGCCAGATCGCCGGTCGCGAGCTTGCCGGCATTGACGACATGAAGGCCGTCGACGTCCTTTTCCGGCAGGATGGACTGGATGATCGGTTCGCTGTTCAGGTGCTTCGGCAGCGGCAGCTGCACGAGGATGCCGTGGATCGACGGATCGGCGTTGAGGGACGAGACGAGTGCTGCAAGCTCTTCCTGCGTCGTCTCGGCCGGCAAGCGTGTGCTGAACGGATTTGAAGCCGCATTCCTTCGCCATCTTGCTCTTGGAATTGACATAGGCGTGGCTTGCCGGATCGTCGCCGACGATGACGACTGCAAGGCCGGTCTTGACGCCGCTCTGCTTTTCAAGTGCGGCGGTCGCCATCTTTACGGTTTCGATTACGGAAGCGGCCACCTGCTTGCCATCGATCACTGTCGTCACGCGATTCTCCTGCCATGCCGTCACGTCAAGCTAGGCGTTCGCCCGCCGCGCTGATTGCCTCAGAACGCCCTATCCTGTTTAAAAGCGGCAAATGCAAGAGCAATGATGCCGCATCGGAAGATCAACGGTGGCCCGGACCATAAGATTGCAGCCTGTCGCGCAGGCTGGCGAGCTGGCTGCGCAGCTGCTCGAGTTCATCGACTTCCGGTTCCGGCTGTTCCGCAGGCGCTATCGTCTCCGGCAAAGGTGCGGGACGTTTGCGCCGCAGGCGGAAAGCAAACATGCCCGCAAGGCCAAGCGCCAGCCCGAGTGCAGCGCCGATCGTCGAGCGAACCGGTAGCATGCTGCCGGAGGAGACAGCGGTGAGTGCGCATCGGCTTCAGGACGGTGATCGGTGGGGCGATGGAAGCCGTCGCCGTGACTGCATCCTCCATCCGCGATCTCGCCGCCTCCGCCTTGTCACGCAGTTCGGTCAGCTTTGCGAGATCGACACCCGTGTCGCGGCTCTGCGCTATCAGCGTGTTGCGCTGATCGTTCAGCGTCTTTCGCGCGTCCGCAGCAGCCTTGAGGTTGGCATTTGCGTCTAGCGCCTGGCGAGCCAGTTCCTTCGTAACCTTGTCCTTGAGACCGTCAACGACGGCCTGCTGCCCGAGGAGGCGCGGATGGCGCGGGCCGAGCTCGGCCGCAAGCAGCGAGAGTGACGCCTTCTCGGCTACGTATTTGTCGCGCTCAGCCTCCAGCGCCGGCGAAATCGCCTCAGCCGGCAGGGACCCATTCAGCACATCGCCGACTTTGGCCACCTTCAGGCGATCGGCCTTTTCCTTGGCCAAGGCAATCCGCTGTTCGGCAATCTTGAGATCCGCATCGAGCTGATTGATGCGCTGCTGAAGGTCGGTTGCCACTTTGACGTTGCCTTCGCCGCTCCTCGCGGTGAAGGCGCTCAGCTCAGCCTTCGAATCGTCGTAGGCTTTGCGGAGCCCGGCGCCCGCCTGCGCCGAAGCCGAATTGCCGCCGGAGGTCAGCATGTTCGACAGCCAGAGGGCGATGCGCGAAGACTTCGTGCTGTCGGCAGTCGTGACTTTCAGATGCACGGTACCCGACGCCACCTCGGCGTTGGCCTCAATCATTCCTGCAAGCGTCGTTTCCGCGCGCGAGGCTGAATCGGCGGCTGCGCCGCTGCCCGAAAGAAGATCGAAGGCGACGCCGACGGCGTTGGACTTCTCGCCGGTAAATTCCGGGTCACGGTCAAGTTTCAGCGTTTCGACTGCAACCGACATGGTGCGGGCGGAGAGCAGGCGCTGCACGGCCGCAGCGGTGATGGCTGCGCGTTCCGCATTGTCCGCCTGAACGTGAAAAGCCGTCTCAGCCGCATAACGTGCCGGGCCCGCCGGCATCAGCAAGGGAATACCCGCCCCCATCATCACGGCAACTGCGATTGCGCCGGCCGGCTTTGCCAGACTGCCGCGGTGCGCGGGAGGCGTGCCGAGGTCTGCATCGTCGATCTCGGAGAGAACAGCGGAGGGCGCCGGCGGCGTGGGCGGCTCTTCCAAATAGCGGACATCGTTGGCAGCCTGCAGCCGCGTTCCGAGAATCGTCTCGATGCGGTCGACGAGCGGAGGTTCGGGAGGCGCGCTACGCAGCAGGCGCTGCTCTTCAAGCGCCTTTCCGATCACCCTCAGAAGTTCGGCCTCCGAAGGGCGAATAGGCAGCGCTTCGACGCGCGCCATCGCCGATGTCGATGGTTGCCCATCAGTGCTGCTTTTTAACCTGTTGTTATACATGACGCCATATCTCATGCGCGAGCCGAGCCGCCTGTCCGCAGAAAGCGGAAGATTAAGGCACTCTAAATATTCATGGCAAAGAAATGGTTAAGCTGAGGAGGCAAGAAGCAGCCTCAGTGAGCCAAGTCGCTCCGCTTCTGCGGAACAGGCAACGGACCGCTGCGCTCCTCCGTCTGGTTGAGGATGCGCTCGCGGCGGCTGAAGCGGTATTGCATCACGTAGAACAGAAAGACCGGGATGCCGAGCACATAACGCCGCCAGAGGCGGGCCGGCTCCTGCAGCAGGCGGTAGGCCCATTCCAGCCGCATCATGCGAGCGGTTTGCGGAGCGCGCGGAACGGCCCCCGAAATGAAGTCGAAGAGCGCGCCGACGGTCAGAACAAGCCGCGCGTGGTCAGCGCGAATGTGATGGTGCGCCCACTTCTCCTGCAGCGGCGTCCCCATGCCGATGATCAGGATGTCGCACTTCTGGCGGTTGAGCTCGTCGATAAGCTCCCCCGGATTCTTCCTTGTCGAAATAGCCGTCCGAAATGACGACGAATTCGTGCCAGGGCGCATGCTGGCGGAAATTTCGCAGCCGCCTTTTCAACAACCTCGCGCTTGCCCCCGATAAGGCCGACACGGCGCGGATTTTCCATGAAGGTCAGAAGTGCCGGAACGAAATCCGTGCCATTGAGATTGGCCGGGAACGGCGCGCCATGCGCAATCTTCGAAGCGATATTCAGGCCGACGCCATCCGGCAGGACAAGATTCTGCAGGAGGATATTCCGGTATTCGCCATCGCGCAGTGTCATCAGCATGTTGTGCGCGTTGGCAAAGGCAATGACGGTCTGGCCAACGGGAAGCGAGGCAAGCTCGTTGATGAAGACGAGCGCGTCGTCCCATCCGAGGTCGCATACCGGCACGTCGAAGATCGTGCGGCGTGATGCAAGAACCGCGAAATTCGCGATCAAGTTCATTCCGAACCTCCAGCAGGGGTGCTTCATGCGCCCAGCGTTGCGGAAAACATAAGACACATTCCGCGCCGGCAGGTTTGACGAAACCGGCAGCGCCCGCCGCGTGCAGCATCCGCAGTTCCGAATGCCGCTCCAAGGCTGTGAGGCGAGCTATAACAGGATGATTTCAAACAACTCTTAGGAAAGTCGCTTGAATTCCTGCCTGTGCTATCAAGGCGTTTGTTAAGCTTGTGCGCCAAAGCAAAGCGGCGCCCGCGAAGGGCGCCGCTGCGATCCGAGATCAAAAATGCTAGTGGGCGGCGGCTCGCAGCTTCCAGGCGACGGTGCATCGACGATCTTGACGGGTTCGCCCGTTTTCTGCTGCTGGCCGGAAGCGTTCGCTTTCACCTCTTCCTTGGAGAGGTAGTCGAGCTGCTCCAGCATGACCTCGGACACATAATCGCCGCCGAGCTGCTCGTTCATGTCTTTCTTGATCGCATCGCGGAAGGCCTGCGGATCGAAGGACTTCAGCTGGCTGATATCGATCATCTTGTTGCCGACGAGCAGGGTGAACAGCTCGTCGGTCGTCATTTCGGTCAGCGGCAGGGTCATGCCCTTCATCGTGTCCTTGTTCATCATGAACGACACGCGGCCGAGAAAATAGCCGGTTATAGCACCGTTGCCGATGATCGGCACGGTGATCGTCTCGCCCTTAACAAGCTCAAGCTGGCTCTGCTTCGAAGTCGTCGGCCGGCGGCGCCGGCGCTGTGGCCATCTTCACCGAGAAATAGACCGAAGCCAACGTGATGGCGCAGACCCAGATGCCTGTAAGGACGAGCTTCACCATCAGGCATCACGCGCGACGAACTGTTCCTGGGAATAGGTGCCGTCAGCGTCAGCATCCTGAACGGCATTCTTCAGGAGATCGGCAACCGCACGAACGGCTTCGAGATGCGCCTCAACGCGCCGGGCGTTGAGCGTCAGCTTCTTCTTCAGCCCATGAAGCTGATCGAGATGCGAAGCGGCAAGCTCGGCCGGATCGGTATCGCGGAAGAGCATGGAAAGCTCGTAAAGGCAGCGGCTCTTGTGGGCATTCGAGACCTTGAGATCGAACTGCGGGTCGCTGCCGATCCGCGTGTTCTCGTTGTCGATGATCATCTCCAGCCGACCGAGAACCGATTTGATCCTGTATTCGTTCGAGATTATTTCCATTTTATCCTCGGTTATGCTTCTTTAGCGGACTTGGCTTCCGCCGTGGGCGTGCCGAATGTCTTGCGCTGGAATTCGTCGATCATGCTGAAGGCAACCTTGCGGTCATCCTGATCCGCCGAGGCGTTGACGATCGTGCCTTCCTTCTTGCGGAGCGCATCGTGATACATCTGCTTGGCGATGCCGATGCCGTCGCCCTGGGAGATGACGTTGCCGAGCTGCTCGGCCATCATGCCTTTCCAGATATCGCCGGTGGCGCCCTTGCCGTAAACCTGTTCGCTATCGCTCGGCAGCATGTTCTTGATGAAATTCTGCAGGACCATGGCCTCGAACTTCCGGTAGGTTTCCGGAATTTCCTCGGTCTTGGTCCGGTTCTTGACGTCGTCGAGCCCGGTCTTCTGAGTGGCGCTGTCAAGCACATCGAGCTTGGAAGAGAAGCCGTTGCCGTTCTCGGCAAGGCTCGTTGCCTGGCAAAGGCCGCGCGGGTCGCCTTCAGTTTCTCCTGGGCTGCCTGAACCTCTGTCGGGTCGGCAGCTTTGACAACGTCCAGGACCAGATCACTTGGAGGTGAAATAGCCAAGTTACAATCCTCTAAATTAAGTTGTGAGCGATTATGGTTTTTGAAGCTTGCTGGAGGCTGGTGTTGCGAATTTCTGATCGATGATATCATAGACGGCGTTGTCGTCGGCCTCGCGCCGTTCGGCCTCGAGAGCATCCTTCATGCCCTCTTCCAGCCGGTCGCCCTTGGCGCGCTCGCGCTGTCAGGCGCATCTCGTGCAGCTCTTGCATGCCGGTCAGCTGCTTGTCCTTGGTGCTCAACCTGTTCGAACCGATCGGCATAACTTTGCGAAAAGGCGCGATGAATCGGGTCCATCGAGCCGAGCGCCGATGACGACGTTGTCAATCGACTGGCTGACCTCGGCGCGCTGGCGGCTCGTTTCGGCAAGATCGTACTCGGCCATCTGCTCGAGATGCCGCTGAACGGCCACGAGCCGCTTCAATTTCTCGGAACGAGTCTTCTCCGCCATCCTCGCTATCTACCGATAAACACGGTTGGGAAGGATTGCGCGTACTGGCTGATCAAGGCCGCAACCGAGAAGTAGAAGAGGAACAAGCCGCCAAGCAGCAGGTAGGGCGTCGAGATGAAGTAAACCGGAATCTGCGGCGCCAGCTTGTTGATGAAGCCGATCGAGATGTTGAACATCATGCTGTAGATGAGGAACGGGCTCGCGAGCCGCAGCATGATGTAGGTCGTCGATTGCAGCGTATCGGTCAGCGAAATCAGAGTTGGCTCGCATATCGGCAATGCCGCCGAAGGGCATCGTCGTGTAGGAATCGATCAGCGCCCGGAACACGATATGATGGAAGTCCATGATGAAGAGAATCATCATTCCGGCGAAGGTGATGAAACCGGAAAGGCTCGTTTCCGGCGAATCTTCGATGATATCCGCCCCGCCCGGCGACGTGTATCCGACCATCATGGCGATGATGCTGGCGGCGAACTGAAGGCCGAGCGTGTAGAGACGCGCCAGCAAGCCGTACATCACGCCGATCAGCGATTCGCTGAAGATGAGCCCGATATAGGTCGCGCCCGGATTGCTGGACTGCCGGATAGACAGTATCCCAAAGAACCGGCAGCACGGCGATCGACAGCGCGCCGGCGACAAAGACCCGCAGCATTCCCGGCACGCGCGCCGAGGAAAAGCCCGGCATCGCCAGGACACAGCCGCCGATCCGGCAGAAAACCAGAAACAGCGCCAGAACGGTCCCTTGCGGGTCGGTAATCATGAAATCGAACCCAAAATCTTTATCTCGATGCCCTTGGCCAGTTCGACGTGCGAGAGAACCGGAAGCGTGGCGAACAAACGTTCGATGATCATGCGCACATAGGAGCGTGTTTCCGGCGACGTGACAAGGGCGAAAGGCAGGCCGCGGTCCATGAATTCACGGATAACCTTGCGTCGCCTGCTCGCTGAACTCCTCAAGACTGCGCGGATCGATGTCGAATTCGACGACCTCGCCCTTGTTGTCGCGCTTGAGCGCCTGATGGAAGGCCATGTCCCATTTGCTGCCGAGCCGCAGCGACGCGAAGCACGCCATTGTCCGCCAGGTCGCCGCAGAGCTGCTGCGCCATGCGGATGCGCACATGCTCGACGATCTGTTCGGTCTTGCGGACGTGCGGCGCGAGCTCGGCCACGGCTTCGAGGATCAGGTGCAGGTTGCGGATCGAGACGCGCTCCGCAAGCAACAGCTTCAGAACGGCCTGCAGGCCCGAATAGGACATGTGCGACGTGCAGATTTCGTCAGCGAGCTTCTTGTATTCCGGGTCGAGGCGGTCGATCAGCACCTTCACGTCCTTGTAGGACAGAAGCTGCGGCAGATTGTTGCGGATGACCTCGCTCATGTGGGTAAGGACGACCGAGACGTTGTCGATCGGCTGGAAGCCTTCGCGTTTCAGATCCTCGGTGAAGGCCTCGAGAATGGAAACCGCGGGCATGCCGAAAGCGGGTTCGCGGATTTCGTCGCCAGGAATGCGCGGCTTGCGGCCTGCGCCGGTGACGACCAGCACTTCGCCGACGCGCAGCAGCGTTCGATGCGACCGTCGTACCATGGATGCGGATCTGGTAGGACTTCTCGGGAATGGCGATATCGTCGGTGACCTTGATCTCCGGAACGACGAAGCCGTACTGCGTCGCGAACTTCTTGCGCATCTTGCCGACACGGAAGGCGAGTTCCTGGTGCGCGCCGAGGAGGCGTGTCGAAACCATCTTGCCGAGCGCGAGTTCGATTTCCGACGTCCGCAGCACCGATTTGACGGAGTCCTTTTCCAGCTCCTTGCTCTGGACGACCTTCTTTTCCTCCTGCTCGCGGCGGACCTTGTTTTCCGCTTCGATCTGCCGCGGAATGAACCACGCGCCGAAGGCCATGAGACCGCCGAGGAACATGAAGGGAATCGAACGGCAGACCGGGCATCAGAGCCAGGATCGCCATCAGCACGGCGGAGACGGAAAGCGCGCGCGGATAACCGCTCAACTGATTGACGACGGCCTGGTCGGTCGAGCCGACGGTGCCGCCGCGCGAAACGAGAAGGCCGGCGGCCAAGCGAAACGATAAGCGCCGGCATCTGCGAGACCAGACCGTCACCGACCGAAAGCTTGACGAAAACGTCTGCGGCTTCGGAGATCGGCATGCCGTGGCGGAAATAGCCGATGATGATGCCGCCGAAGACGTTGATGCAGGTGATGAGGAGACCGGCGACCGCGTCGCCGCGGACGAACTTGGACGCACCGTCCATGGCACCGAAGAAGGAGCTTTCCTCTTCCAGTTCCTTGCGGCGGCGCTGGGCTTCCTTCTCGTCGATGATGCCGGCCGAAAGGTCGGCGTCGATCGACATCTGCTTGCCGGGAATGGCGTCCAGGGTGAAGCGCGCGCCGACTTCCGCGATACGCGTCGCACCCTTGGTGATGACGATGAAATTGATGGTGATCAGGATCAGGAAGACGATCAGACCGATCACGAAGTCGCCGGACATGACCAGGCTTGCAAAGCCGGCGATCACACCGCCGGCCGCGTCATGCCCCTCGTTGCCATGCGAAAGGATCACGCGCGTCGTCGCAATATTCAGCGCCAATCGCGTCATGGTCGCGATCAGCAGAATGGTCGGGAAGGACGAGAATTCGAGAGGTTTCTGAATCCAAAGGGCAACCATCAGGATCAGAACGGAAAAGGCGATCGAGAACGCCAGCCCCAGGTCGATCAGAAACGGCGGGATCGGCAGGAAGAGTACGCAGATGATGACGACGATGCCGAAGGCAAAGCCGATATCGCGCATGCTCGGAGCAGCTTTCGGAAGAGGTAGTGCAGGTGGTTGCGCCATGTCGATTCCGTCTCTTCATGAGAGGAGGCAGGTACAGCCCTGCCCAATTCGGATCGAGAGTTAACTGGCGAAGCTTGCGCGAAGGTGGCTCAGAAGCCGGACTGGATGCGCGAGAAAACCATGATCGGTGAAAATGGAGATCTGGGAACCGACGAAAGGTGCCGATATGCCGACGGTAATGAGAACCGCCACGATCTTCGGAACGAAGGTAAGCGTCGCTTCCTGAACCTGCGTCAGCGCCTGGATCAGCGCGATGATGAGGCCGACGACCATGGCAGCGGCAACCGCGGGGCCTGCAGCGACAAGAACGGTCCAGATGGCCGCCTGGAAAATGTCGAGTGCATCGGCTTCATTCATCGTCAGGCAACCTCATATCGCCTTTGGAGGATCAGTCCGGCTTAGCCGGACTGCGTGTCGTTCGTTGATCGCCGGTACAGTCACCGGTACTCGACGACCGTATCGCCTGCTATCGCCGTCGCTCGATGCCGGCGCCGAATCAGCGATGGTGACTCCCGCCTGTACGAGAATCTTACCGCCATCGTTCGTCGTCGCAATGATGCCGTCGGAATAAACCTTGACCGAGGCGACGATGCCTTTGACGGTGCCGTCGGCGCTTTCCATGTACTTGCCGATGTAGCTGCCGGCCTGGGTGAGGCTCGAGCTTGCGAGCAGCGTGTCCAGCTTGGTGTTCGTCTGGATCGTCTGCTCGACCTGCGAGAAGCTTGCAAGCTGCGACATCTGCTCGCTGGCATCGACCGGATCGGTCGGATCCTGGTTCTTCATCTGAGCGACGAGCAGCTGCAGAAAGTTGTCGTAGTTGAGCGTCGCCTTCTGCTGCGCCGTCGTTGTGCTGTCCGAGGTGGACGAAGTGCCTACGCCCGCTAACGCCGTCTACCGCCATGGTGCAATCTCCTTGCGAATCTGTTCGACCATCGTCGGGGTGCATTTCCTGGTTGTTGAGAATGCCGTCCTCGATCGCGTAGAGACCGCGGATAGCCTTCAGGGCATCGAATGCGCGGCCGGTCGAGACGAGACCGTCGATGCGCTTCAGTTCGGCCAGAACCTCTTCGTTCTTGAAGCAGGTCAGCAGCATGGTGATCGACTTGCGGAACATCGCCGTCGACTGTTCCTTGCCTTCCGGATTGATCAGGATCATCTGCGCGATGAAGTAGAGCTGACGCAGCGGCGTGGTGGCGTCTTCCGGCTGCAGAACGTGGTTTTCAAGAAGGAACGTCACATCATTCAGGAATTCCAGCGCGACCTTGCGGTCGACGCGCAAAACCGCGCCGTTGATGAAGATTCTTCTCTCCGGCTTTAAGCGAAATGCGAAGTGTACTTTTCATTTAAGTCCATCCCTGATGATGGTGGTAACGTCGATAATGCCCTGGTAGTTATTCGACTGGCGTCGCCTGATCCTATCGCATTCCTTCAAGATCCAGATTGCGATCGAAATCAGATTGGCCCGCAGTTCGGATTTCGAGCTGATTGTCGGGATGCCTGAGATCCTCGATAAAACTCATCCACACGCGCCGGGTGTAGAACAGTGCCTCGATGGCTTCCCGGCTGTATTTTTCTCTTGTCGCGCGCCAGCCGTGAGCAGTTCGATTGACCGATCGAGAACCTGCCGCTCCCGTTCCTTCGCGTCGGTCACCGAGTCCTGCATGACCTCGGCATAAGAGAACTGATACATTCATGCATCCTTCTTTGTATTACGCGCCTTTGATCATCAAAGGTAATTTACGAGACTCAACTGCTGTATTTTCGATACGATCGTGTAAGCCGTTTCCAGCTGTGTCTGCAAAGACTTAACGAGGGTCGAAGCCTCTGCCGGGATCGACGCCCTGAAGATCGACCACCTTGTTGTTGATGATGGCGGACTGCGCATCGAGAGCGTCGTTCGCCTTCGTGACGCGCTCCTGCGAAAGACCGAGCTGGCTCTGCTTGAGTGACGAGACCCGTAGTAGCCTGCGCCGCATAGCCGATCGCCTCGGTCGGAGACGGCGTCCATGGCATCGGAGCCAAGGCCCTGACCGATCAGCGCGTTCGTCATCACCGTCGCCAGCGCGAAATAGCGCATGCCGTCGGAATTGGCATTGGTCGACGACGTGATGACTTCCGAGTTGCTGATACGGCTCGTCATGTTCTGGTTCGATGCCTGGGACCAGCCGGTCGTCGGATCGGTCCAGGCCGCCTCGCTGAACATCGGCTCGACGGTCGTCGTCATGAAGGTGTTCATCTCAGCGCCGATCAGAGCGCTGACCGGCTTGCCGAGCGACGGCCGCATAGGTGTTCAGTGCGGTGACGATGTCCGCGCTCGAAGCGGTAGACGCTGGTCCGTCAGCGGCGGAACGTCCGTGTTGATGCCGGAGAACAGATATTCGCCGCCGCTGATCATGTTTCCGGTGTCCATCAGCTGCGAAAGCGCCGCTGGTGGCGGACTGGATGGTAACGGTAATGGACGTCGATGTCTGGCTTCCCTGGAGCGCCGTCAAATTGCCAACGAGAGCGTCGCCGGCCTTCTGCATCTCGGCCAAGCCGCTCTGGGACGATTTCAAGCGCGAAGGTTGACGGTGCGAGTTGCTGATCCTTGAACGAAGAGATGCGATCGACTTCGCGCGTGATAGTTCACGCTCTTGGCCGCGTCGATGCCAAGCGACACGCCGATATCGGCATAGGTGCCCGTCGTCGCTTCGATCGAGGCCTTGGACCATCTGGTTCTGCGACTGACGGATCGTCAACCGCATGGCGTTCTGAATGGCTGAACTAGAAATGAAAGAGCTCTTCATGGCTTAACTCGCTATATCCAGCAATGACTTCAACATCTCGTCGACGGCGTTCAAAATCTTGGTCGCCGCCTTGTAGGATTGCTCAATGTCGAGAAGCAGCGTCAGTTCCTCGTCCAGATTGACGCCGGTCTCGTTGGAATAGGCCTCGTCGGATCGGGAAAGCGCTGCTGAAGTATTTTCCGCCGCGCCGCTTGCGTCGCTGCGATACTGTTCCAGCCAGCCGATGGAATTCGATGCGAAGTCCATGATGCTGACATTCGAATCGATACCGGTCGCCGAATTGAAGCCGGTGACGCCGGTGCCTGGATCGAAGTCCATCTTGGCGCCCATCGCCGTGTAGAGTTTATCGAGTTGCGTTGTGAAGCCGCCATTGTTATCCGGCGGTGGATTTTGGTCGAAGGCGGCGCCGTTGATTGCGCCGTCACGCAGCTTCATCGGATCGCCGCCGAGAGATGTAACGACAGCAGGATTGACCTGGATGGTGCCGCAATTCCGTTGATGATTGCGCCGGTCGTCGGCGTCCCACCCGCGGTGCCGTCCGGCTGCGTCCAGGTAAAGAGACCCGGCAGCGTGCTGGTTCCGGCCGTATTTGTTTCCGAAAAGATACTGACGAGGCCCTTGGCGATTTCGTCGAGCTGCGACTGGAATGTCGGCGCGACTTCGTCACGAAGCTGCAGAAGCGCCGTGAGGCTTCCCGGTTCCGGACGTCGTTCCGCCCTTTCCGGGGACCAATGCCACGCCATCGATATAAACCGAGTTTCCGACTGTGTTCGCGTCGTAAGTGTCTTGTGCCTGGAACGTGACGGAGCGCGGGACCGTATCGAAAAGCACGACGCCGTCCGGCGTGTAAAGCGCCATATCGTTGCCGTCGCGCGTGACTGCGTTGACGCCGACGATGCCGGAAATCTGCTTCAGAAGGCGGTCGCGTTCGTCGAGCGCCGCGACGGATCGGCATTCGCGCTGACGGCATTCTTGACCGCGTTGTTCGCAGTCTCGAACTGCGAGAGAAGCGTGTTGAGCTGGTCAACCGAGTTGCCGATCGACTTGTCCGCACTCGCACGGACCTGCTGGACAGCGTCGCGTCGAATTGTTCAGCGAGTTTACGACGTCCTGGGCCGCGGTGATTGCGCCCTGCGCGGCAATCGTATTGTTCGGCGTAGTCGCGAACGAGGAGAGCGCATCCCGGAATTTCGCCAGAAGCGTGGCCGGCGCGGTCTCGTAATCATTGCCGCCGACAATGGACTTCAGATCCTCGAGACCGCTCAGAAGCGTCTGCTGCGCGCTGTCCTTTGAATTGGAATTCAGATACTGGCGCAGGAGAGCATCTTCCTGCGCGCGGTCAATCTTGACGACCTGAGCGCCGTTCAGCGACGTGCTGAGTCATCGCCTGCCGACGCACGTAATCCTTATTGCCGGCGTTCGCGATATTGTTCGATACGACGCTGCTCTGAGTGCCCGTATTGTTGAATATGCTTTGAGCCGTATTAAGTGCGGAAGTGAGCGACATGGCTTAGCCGTTACCTTACTTATCTCACGAGGTTGACGAGGACGTCCATGATGTTCGTACCCGTCTGGAAGACCTTCGAATTGGCAGTGTAGCTACGCTGCGACTCGATCATTTCCGTCAGTTCGCCGGCAAGGTCGACGTTCGAACCTTCAAGGGCGCCGGACTGGATGGTGCCGAGACCGTTCGTCTGCGGGAAACCGGTAACGGTGACGCCCGAACGTCCATTTGCCTGGTACACGTTGCCGCTAAGAAGGGTCAGTTTGTCGGGGCTTGCGACGGTCGCAAGCGGAATGCGGTAGATGGCCTTCGGATTGCCTTCGTCGTAGTTGGCATAGACCGTGCCGTCCTTGTCGATCGTGACGCCGGTTACCTGGCTCGCGGGCTGCCCGTTCGGCGTGCCGGTGCCGCTGTTGGATGCAGCCTTTTGCGTGAACTGCGAGAGGTCCAAGTCGATGTTCAGGTCGCTGACGTTATCCGTAAGCGGAGATGCCCGTGATGGTCCGGACCGGCCGATGGCCGTATCGAGATTGCCGCTCGGATCGAAAACCATGGTGCCTGAGCCAACCAGTGCGTCGCCAGCAATGCCGGGGGGCTGGCGGAATAGGGGAACGGGCTGCTGCCGGTCGGCGGCGGCGTCATGTCTGATAGACGGCAACGTCCCAGGTGCCGGACGTACGCGGCGTACCGGCGGCGTCTGTCGCAGCCCGTCGCTCTTCGTAAAATAGAGATCGTACTGAACCTTCGCGCCGAGTTTGTCATAAACGACCATCGACGTTTTGAAGGTGTTCGGGTTGCCGGTCGCGTCAACACCCGGATCGGCGTTGTCGGCACCTGGCAGGTCACCTGCGGGGACGACCGGCATATCGGAGTTGAGGTTGCCCTTGAAGGTCGCCGACGTCGATTCAATAGCGGTCAGGCCCGACTGATTGACATTGATCGGAACGAGACCATCGAAGCCGTTGACGACGACGGCCGGCGGACCGGAGGTGTAAGGATAGCCCATCAGCGTAAAGCCGGCGGCATTGACCAGATTGCCGTTCGTCGTCCGTGGTAAAGTCGCCGGCGCGGGTCAGCACCGGAATGCCGTCCGGGCTCTGCACGATGAAGAAGCCGTCGCCGGAGATCGCCAGATCGGTGCCCGACGTCGTGTAGGTCATATCGCCCTGAGCGGAGACAGACTGACGTACCGACGTCTCAACGCCGCCGGAATTGTAGTTGCCGCGCCGTCGACGGCAGAACCAGCGACGAGAAGCTCGTCGAAACCGCCTTGTAGCCGGTCGTGTTCGACGTTGGCGATGTTGTCGGCGACGGTGCTCAGGCGGTTTGCCTGTGCGTTCATGCCCGACACCGCCGTCTTCATGCTGCCGAAAATGCTCATCTGAAAACCTCGTTTTCCTTGATAGCTTGGAGAGTATTTGGCGGGCCTTGCGTGAAGCTGTCTGGGACGGAACTGCCTGACCGAAATATTGAAAGGCACGTCCGCGTGGGCCCGCCACTGAAAAATCAGTTCCAGTCGATGCAGTAACCGAGGAAGCGCTTGGAATCGACCGGATCGAAGCCGAGCTTCTTGCGCAGCTTCTTGCGCAGCTTGGAGATGTGGCTTTCGACGACGTTCTCTTCGACTTCCTCGTCGAAGATGCCGTAGATGGCGTTGAAGATCTGGGTCTTCGTGACGCGGCGACCGCGGTTGGCGATCAGGTATTCGAGAATGCGGCGCTCGCGGCGCGGAAGCGCGAAGACGTCGCCGTTGATTTCCGGATCGCGGCCGTCCGAGAAGACGCGGATCGCGCCGATGTCGGTGTGGTTCGAAATCGCCTTCAGGCGGCGCCGGATCGCAGCAGCGCGCGCCAGGATTTCGCGGGGGTGAACCGGCTTGCGCACGACGTCGTCGACGCCGCAATCGAAAAGTGCAAGCGTGTTTTCGAGCGAAGGCTGATCGCTGACCGCGATCACCGGCGCCTGTCGAGCGATCCCGGATCGCCCGCGGCAGCTCGAAAGTCTGCTGGCCTTGGCCGATCAGGAACGCCTCGACAGCCGCGATATCGGAGTCGGCCGCCGTTTGCACCCACTCGCCGAATTCGCTTGGATCAAACCCCGTGGAGGGAATGCCCTCACGGCCAAACAGTGATGTGTAACCATCTTTCACGAGCTCACGCTCATCAACCACTACGATCATTCGTCCGCCTCCGAATCAGTGTGGCACCTCGATGAGCTATGGGTACGAATCGCGCGAATTCTGGGACAAGCTGTTGGAACTTAATGGCAGAAATTAATAATTGATTAAGATTTGCGTACCGATTTGATCTATATGTAGTGGGTATCGCTCATTATGACACAAAAATTTCGTGGAAAGGTTAACGACAGGTTAAGATAGCGCTTGCGAGTCATTTTTCGAGCCAATTCCTGCCACATTGTGGCACGGTTCCGCTTATAGTTCACGTTTTTCTATTTTTGATTGTATCAATTCTGGCAGAAGTTACTCGCATTGGGAGTCCACTTGCCGTAGCCGGTAGCGACCAGATTGGCGATGACACGGCAGACATATTGCTTCTGCGCAGGATCGTTGTTCGGTCCGGCGTGGTATCGGGCTACCGCCATGGTCCAGGTCTCATGCCGGTCGTGAAGATTGCGAAGGAACTTCGCGGCATATTCGACATTGCGATGCGGGTCGAACATCTCTTCCGCGGAGCGGAAATTCTCGCCATGAAAGTAATGGTTGATCTGCATGCAGCCGATGTCGATCAGCTTGGCACCGCTTCTGCGCGCCGACATCGAACTGCCTCAATGCGTCCTGCTCGGAGGGTGGAAAGACTGCCTTGCCTTCGATGTTGAGCGCGTAAGGATAAAGCGAACCCTTGCGCCCGGTCTCCGTCAGACCGACCGAATAGAGAATGCCTTCCGGTATGCCGTATTTCGCGGCAGCCGACTGGATCTCCCTTTCGCAGGCCCCGGCCCGGTGGAGGCGCTCGCCTTAGAGGTAAACGCCGCCAGGAGCGCTGCTGCCAGCAGGCGCCAGAAGAAGTATCCTCAACATTGGTCTCGCCTGCACCATTGAAACCTCCGTCTGCTGCTCCGCGCCTGATTGTGGCGCTCGCGTGCCTCGCCGCCCTGCCCCTGCTGGCAGCGACTGCTGGTGCTGGGAAGACTGTCCCTGGCTGTTTGCCTGGTTGCCCGCATCCGGCTTTTCCACCGGCGCCATGCTGATTGTCACGTTGTCGATCGGTATAGCCCTGGCTGCGCAGCGCCTCGAGGATCTTGCCGTGATCTTCCTTGAGCTGCCGATAGGCCGCGCCGGTCTCGACCTTCAGATCGACGTTCAGCGCATCGCCGGAAAGGCGCATGGTCGCCGTTACGAGGCCGAGATCGATCGGCGTTCATCTGGATCTTCAGCGTATTGACGACCTTGCCGGTGCTTGTCCATTCGGCAGCATTCGAGAGCGCGGAACTCGGGCTGCATCGCATGCGTCCATTCGCTGTCGCCGGAGATCGCAGCGGTAACGGCAGCGGAATTCGAATTCTGCGCCAGGCCGATATAACGGCGCGAATTCGAGAACCGTGACGTTCTCGCCATCGTTCCTTGCCTTGCCGCTCGCCGGGCTGCGCCTGATCAACGCCGATATGCATGTCCATGGACTGGCCGCGTCCATCTGCGCGGCTCAGCCGGAACGTCTTTCCATCGGCGTCTGCGGCCCCGTCTGCGGCCGGCATCTGCGCATTCTCCGTGTTGGCGCTGATTGCCGCCAAGGCCGCGTGTGCGGCACCCGCTTCGGCGCCTCCGCGCCGCGCATACGCTCAATAGACGCTGCGCCCTGGACGCCACTCCCCGCCTTGCCGCCGGCAGTGTCGTTCTTCGCATTCACATGCACGAGGGGTATCGCCGCGATGATCCGGGTGTCGGGTGCATCTCTGTTCAGGAGACCGAGCACATCAGGGCAGAGGTCGAGCCGGAAGCCGATGCAGGGCTGGAGTCCGAGTCAGCTTTTTTGTCTTCTCCGGTCCGGCTCGCCGGCGTTTTCGCTGGCTTGGCGCCCTTTACCGCATGAGCCTCGGTTTTTTCTGCGACCTTGCCGCTGTCGACGCTGGTTCTGTCGCCATCCACGTCAGGCGTCTCTGCGGCTGTATCGCCGCCGGCCTCCATCTTGCCCTTGCCGGGCTTTGCCGGTGGCGATCGCAACGGTTTCCGGCTGCATCGCGGCCTGTTGCTTCAAGGACGCGTCGCTAAGAGCGATCATGGGCTTGCTGCGGGCGCGTTCGCGCATGTTGCGCGCGGTATCGGCGCCACTTTCGCTTTCGGCAGCTTGTGCGTCGCCGCCGGTCAGATGCGCGAATTCGGTGGCGGCGTCGTTATGAGAACTGCTTCCAGCCTTGGAGAGCAGGTCGGAAAAGCCGCCGTTGCCGGCGTCACTTCGCTTTGCTGCCGCGCCATTGCCTCTGGCAGCCTGCGCTGCGTCGGCGGCGACGGCTCCTCCCGAAACGCTCATGTCCATCGTCAATTGCCTTCTTTGCTTAAAAGACCGTCGATTTCATCGAGCTTCGCACGACTCGTCGTCATGAAAGATGTGAATGACGGGTCAGCATTCTGCTGGCCCCCAGTGCCGCCGGATACCGGACTTGGCGCTGCCCCATCGTCAACAGGCTCGGAGGGTGCCGCGCCTCGGCGGGCAGGGATCTGTCGCCAGCCGATGCGGTAGCCTGTTCAGAAGTATTTTCTTCATTAGCAGGTTTAGATTTCGATGCTTGCGTCAAGCTTGCCGGATCCGGTGCGCTGCAATACCTGTTCCGCAACTGATTTGGCCGCTGCCCGAAGCGCCGGTCGCGCGGCGGAAAGTTCGCTGTCGGCAACGCTGCTGATATTCTTGGCCGCGGCGTCTACATCCGTCGGTGGAGACCGAGGCCATGTTTCCATAGAAATCCGCAAGCGCGCCGAGGGCATTGTCCGCTGTACCGGCAAGCGACTGCGCATATGTCGCCGCTGTTTTCGCAAGCTCAGCCTTGCCGGCAATAGCGGCAGCGCGCGCGATGCGGAGATAGACCTCGCGCTGCCTTGGCTCGTCCATGAAGGAGAGGATGCTGACGATATCCTCCGTCTTCACCTGTGGTCGTGGTCGACGACCAGCTTGACGAAGAGATCAGCGAACTGGCTTGCATAGGGCGAATGGAGGAAGCGCCGGACATAGCGCTGCGAGTAGCCGAGCCCCTTGTCGACAAGGCCCGCTTGCGACGCAGATCGCGACCGAGCGGCGAAGCGCTGCTTCCTCGACGATCGTGCCCGGCGCAGCAAGACGTGCCTGATCGTAGAGCTTCAGCGCTTCGGTAGGGTTCTGCGCCACCATGACATTGCCCGCGACCAGAGCGAGGTAGGGTCCGATCTTCTTGTCTTGATACTCGTTGGCGATATCGACCAGTGACTTCGCGACGAGCAGGCCCTTGCCGCTTAGATATTTGCGCAGAACATCGGTCACGCGATTGTCGAAATAGCCGTTCACGTCGCGGGCGATCAGATATTCGAGCGTCTGCGGATTGCCGCCGCTCATGGCATAGATGAGTGCGGCATCGACATTGCGATCATCGTCGAAGACGGAAGGATCGACGGAACGCAGGCGCTGGTCGATCGTGCCCAGCATGAAGCGCTGCATCTCGCCGGCCGAATTATCGCCGAGAGCAACCGAAGTCCTGCACGAACTGGAGCGAGCGCAGCATCTTGTAAGGCGCCAGGTTATCCTGGTCCTCCGCCGGCCGCGACGGCAGGCGAAGCGATCGCCAGTCCGAGAGCCAGGAGAAGATGACGGTGCTGCCGGCGCGCCATGAGATTATCCCTGATCCGCCTGAACCAGGATTTCGATGCGGCGGTTGGCGGCATTGAACGGGTCATCCGGCAGCTTCAGCTTGCGATCGGCAAAGCCGGAAACCTGCGAGATGCGCTTCTCATCCAGCCCGCCGCGCACGAGCATGTAGTAGGCTGCCTGGGCACGATCCGTCGAAAGGCGCCAGTTTGCATTGTCGGTGCCCTTGTACTGGCGGCCGTCCGTATGGCCGCGGATCACCACCGCTCCCCGACGGCCCTTCAGAATTTCGCCGATCTTTTCCATCGCCAGCACCATTTCCTTGCGCGGAACGGCAGAGCCGACATTGAACATGGAACTGTCGCTCTGGTCGGAGAGGCTGACGAGCAGCCCGCCTTCCGCCGGTGTGACGGTCAAGCCCTCTGCAAGCTTGCCCGCGACGCCGCTGATCTGCTTGGCGATTTCCTGTTGCAGTTCCTCCGCCTGCTTCTGTGCGTCGGCCGCCGGTTGCTGGGCGACGTCTGTCCGCCGGTTGCGGCTGCATCCGGCTTGCCTGGCGTCAGCGCGGCGCTTTCGTTGGGCGCTTTGTCCTGTGGCGTGTCAGCAGCCGCTGCTGCCTGATCCGCGCTCGACGGTGACAGCCTCGCGCCTTGCTAACTCGGTCGCATCGGGTTTCGGATTTGGATCGGCTTGATCGGCTGCGGCCTGTTCGGCTTTGTCCGGCATGCGATACCTCGACCTGCTTCGTCCAGAAATCCGGATCGAACGGATCGCGATAGGCCTGGCCGCCATCCGCACCGGTTGCAGGGCCGGAATCGCTCGCGCCACCCTCGCCCTTGGCGCTGACATTTGCCTGCTGACCGACTTCCTGTGCGATCTCGGCAAGAACAGAATAAGGGTTCTCGAAGAAGTCGGCTTCGGAGTAATTCGTCTTGTCGCCGGAGGTCGAGGTCTGATCGTCACCGTTTGCAGCAGACGCGCCCTTGGTGGGTTGATCCTCCTTTTCCTTCGACTTGTCCTGCTTCTCCTCACCATCGGCTTGGTCGACAGGCTTCTTCAAGCCTTTTTCGGTCGGCTTCTCATCCGCGAGCTTGATCGGATTGAAATAGGTGGCGACCGACGCCTTCGTCTCCTCGTTCGCGGCGTTGACAAGCCACATGACGAGGAAGAACGCCATCATCGCGGTCATGAAGTCGGCATAAGCAATTTTCCATGCACCGCCATGCCCGCCATCATGATCGCCGCCGCCATGCCGCTTGACGATGATGATCTTCGTTCCTGCCGTGGTGATGATTTTCGCTTTCGCTCATTCAAGAACTTTCTTCAGGCTGGCAGACCAGGCGGAAATGCGCGTGACCAGTACGGAATCCTCGATTTCAACGGCGAGATCGACATCATCGGTCTCCTGATGGCGCAGCAGATTCTGCCTGCTCGCCCATTTCGGCCTGCAGCAATTCAAAAAGCCGCGCCGGGCCTTTGACCGTCATCGAACCGGCCGCGCCTTCCAGAATCGCCTCACGCAACAGACGTCGCAAGACTTGAGACCGCTTGGGCAGCAAGCGCTTCCGTCAGGACCGGCGCAATCGCCTTCGCGGTCGCGGCACTCACGAGATTGGCGACCTCCGCGGCGATTGCATCGAGCCGGCGCGCGATCACCGCCGCCATCTCTTCTGCATGCTTTGCCACCAGCTCCTCCATCTCGCGCTGATGGATCCAGCGCGACCGTCTGGGCTTCAAGCTCGTATTTCTCGGTCAACTCGGCCGTGGCAGCGGCATGACCTTCGCTGTAGGCCTCGCGGCGTTCGGCCTCGACGTCGACCGCCGGCTCTTTTTCCGATGTGTCCGGCAAGCCGCCATAGGTATCGTCGGCAAAACTATTCAGGTCGATGGCCGGCTCAGCGGGTTTCGCCTCTCCGAAGTCCTTCAAATACCGGGAAAGCATAGCGCTCATCAAAACCACCCGGCCTTTGCAATCAGTTTCGGCATGCGCGCGCCCCGCCTCAAACGAACCAAACTCTACGCCAGCAGCAGCCCGAAGGCATTTGGCAGCCCTCTGCATGGCTCAACCAGCGTCTCTGGTCCAAACTAGAAAGCCAAACTTGCGCGAGGATGAATGGCATCCTTCCGGCCTGTCAGTCGCAAGACAGGACTACTCAAGCAGGATGAGAATCTTGCTTGCGGAAGTATTCATGATCGAGAGCGCTTCAGTCCCCATTTGCTGCGCCGTTGTGGTCGCGGTCTGCCGGGCCGAGGCTTCGTCCATATCGGTATCGACAAGAGCGCCAATGCTTGTCTTCAGGGATGTCGAAAGCGTCTGCACGAAGCTTTGCCGGTCGTCGATGCGCGCGTTCATAGTGCCGAGCCCGGTAGCCGTGGTATTGAGGCTCGAGAGGACGTTGTCCAACACGTTGAGCATGTCCTGCAGATCTTGCGGCGTCGAGTTGTCGGAGATCGATATCTCGGTGCCAGTCGCAGGCGTGGTCGAACCTGCATCGAGAAGATAGTAGTTGCGGGCAGGCACGGCATTCGGATCGGCGCTTATTGATTTCGTTAGCAGGCCGCGGCTTGCGTCGCTCGTGTCGATCATGATTGCATCGGCAGCCGGGTAAGTAATATTCTGCGGGTAAAATTCACCGTTCGCGCCACGCACGAATCCGCCGGTAACGGACCGTTGCGCCGGCGCGGTCGCGTCGCGGTTCAGCAGCCAGTTCTCGCCGTTAAAATTCACGGAATTTACGACGGTATCCAACTGCGCTTTATACTGCTCCAGGGTGATGTTGAGCTTATCTCGGTCGTTGGCCGGATCGGTCGCCGAAACTATCGTCGAGCGCATCTGCGTAACCACGTCGATGAGAGAAGTCATCGCGGTATAGGTTGTGTCGACCTTGGCGGCGCCGACACCGAGGGCATCGCCGATCGTCTGCATCGCGTTGTCGTCCGACCGCAGAGTTGTTGCAGCCGCCCAGGAGGTCGCATTATCCGCGGCCGTCTCCACACGCATGCATCGACGATACCTGCCGCTGAACGGTGTCAGCGTCCTTGTTAATGCCGCGAAGAACGGTGAGCACGTTCAACGCGCCTACGTCTGTTATGGTGTAGGCCATCGATAGATCCTCGAAACGAAGGAAAAGGGACAGGCCGGATTGCCGGCAGCGACCTAACTGGCTTCATGCCTCCGGCTGGTCCCTCCAAGCCGGTGCGTCGCAAACAAATCAACTCTTCGATGAAATTAACCTGACATTTACCTCGGCGGCAAGTGCTTGCGAGCCTGCGACGCAAGCTTTAGGCAAGCTCTTGATTTCCAAAAAACGAGATCGCGGCGAGCGGGGCGATTCCTGTCGGTTGTTGATACCGCAAGAGCCGCGCCCGGGAGGCGCGGCTCTGATTTTCCCTCCGCAGAGCGGGTGTGCTGCCCGCGTTGTCGTTCTTATTTGAAGAGCGACAGGATGTTCTGCGACGAGGAGTTGGCGATCGACAGCGACTGGACGGCGAGCTGCTGCTGCGTCTGCAGCGCCGTCAGCTTGCTGGATTCCGCTTCCATGTCGGCGTCTACGAGCTTGCCGACACCCTTGTCGATCGAGTCCATGAGCTTCGAGACGAAGGTGGTCTGCAAGTCGATGCGCGAGTTCATTGAGCCGAGCGACGCTGCAGCACTGGTCATCTTCGCGAGGGTGGAGTCGACATACTGGATCATAAAATCCAAAGCATCGGACGCGGTAAAGCCTGCGCCCATATTGTCTGCTACCGTCGAGAGGTCGGTGATGTCGAGATCGGACGTCGAAAAGCCGGCATTGGCCGTTACCGCTGCTCGCCGCATCGTTGGTCGACATAGTAGGACGACCGCTAGCGTCGGTATAGGCAACTTCCTGCCCGCCTCGGTTGAGTTGCCGTCAGCTGTACCCACTTGTCCTGACCGGCAAGCTGCAGATACTGAGGCGCACGCGCTGCCGTTGAGTGCCACCGTCTGACCGCTGGCGTTCGTCGAGAAAGTCAGGGAGGTGCCGCCGTTGTTGGGGTCGCCATTCATCAGAGTGTCGGTCGAATAGGCCTTGACGACTTGAGTCGTTGCCACGCCATTGACGTTGAAGGTTACCGCGACACCGTCCGTACCGGTGAACTGGGCCTCAGTGTCGAGAATGCCGGTGCCATAGCTACCCGTTGCTCCAGTGTCGAAGAGGATGGTGGTGCTGTCGAGGGAATAGTCGACCTTCGTGACCGCGACGTTGCCGGAGGCATCGCGCACGAAGGAGGCGACGACGTTCTTCGTCACCGAGCCGCCTGCTGCATCAGATCGGCTTGGAGCCAGTTCTCGCCGGAGAACGAGGCAGCGTCGCTGATGCTCTTCAGCTGATCCTGAAGCTGCTTGATTTCACCCTGAATTTTCGTCTTGTCGACGCCGTCTTCGGTGGCGGCGACCAGCTTCGACTTGATCTGCGTGACGACGTCGATGGCGCTGTTCATGCCGGAATAGGCGGTATCGACCTTGGCGGAACCCAGGCCGAGAGCGTCGGAAACGGCGGAAAGCGCGCCGTTGTCGGAGCGCATGGTCGTCGCGATCGACCAGTAAGCGGCGTTGTCGGCAGCGGTGCTGACGCGCAGGCCGGAGGAAACACGGTTCTGCGTGTCCTGCAGGTTGGAGTTGATGCCGCGCAGCGTCTGGAGTGCGGCCATTGCCGCGCCGTTCGTCAAAATGCTCGTCATGGAAAGGGTGCCCCTATTGGCTGCTTGAAAAAAGGGACATCCCGGATTTCACCGGGAACGGCTGTCAGCTTCATGCCTGTTAACCCGCGCTTAAATTCGGTTAACTCACCGTTTCTATGCAGCCAAGAAACAGCAATATGGTTAATGCCGGGTTAACGTCGGATAGAAAATGGCGCCGGCCGGAAAAAAGCCGGCCGGCGTCTGGTTTTCGTCAGCTATTCCGACGAGCCTGAAGCTCTTAACGGAAGAGCGACATGATGTTCTGCGACGAGGAGTTGGCGATCGACAGCGACTGGATGGCGAGCTGCTGCTGCGTCTGCAGCGCCGACAGCTTGCTGGATTCCGATTCCATGTTGGCGTCCACGAGCTTGCCGACGCCGGAGTCGATCGAGTCCATGAGCTTCGAGACGAAGCTGGTCTGCGTGTCGATGCGCGAGTTCAGCGAGCCGAGCGACGCTGCCGCACTGGTCATCTGCTTGAGGGTGGAGTCGACGGACTGGATCATGAAGTCCAAGGCATCCGAGGCGGTAAAGCTGCCGCCCATATTGCCTGCCACCGTCGACGAGCTGGGTGATGTCGAGATTGGACACCGAGAAGCCGGCAGCTTGGGTCGTTTACGCTGGTCGCCGCTTTGGTGGTATCGACATAGTAGGACGTACCGGCACCGTCGTCATAGGCAACTTCCTGCCCTGCTGTCGGTCGGCGGTCCGGTCGCTGTCAGCTGTACCCACTTATCCTGACCGCTAAGCTGCAGATACGTGAGGTGCACCGCTGCTGTCGATGCCACCGTCTGACCGCTCGCGTTCGTCGCGAAAGTCAGGGCAGGCGTTGCCGGAGTTGGGGTCCCCATTCATCAGAGTGTCGGTCGAATAGGCCATGACCGTTTGAGTCGATGCCACGCCATTGATGTTGACGGATACCGCTACACCGTCGGTACCGGTGAACTGGGCGTTGCTGTCGAGAAGGCCGTTGCCATAGCTGCCCGTTGCGCCAGTGTCGAACAGGACCGAGGTGCTGTCGAGGGTATAGTCGACCTTCTTGACCGAGACGTTGCCGGAGGCATCGCGCACGAAGGAGGCGACGACGTTCTTCGTCACTGAGACGTCGCCGTTGACATTGGCTTCGAGCCAGTTTTCGCCGGAGAACGAAGCAGCATCGCCGATGCTCTTCAGCTGATCCTGAAGCTGCTTGATTTCGCCCTGGACCTTCGTCTTGTCGACGCCGTCTTCGGTGGCGGCGACCAGCTTCGACTTGATCTGCGTGACGACGTCGATGGCGGCGTTCATGCCGGAATAGGCGGTATCGACCTTGGCGGAACCGAGGCCGAGAGCGTCGGAAACGGCGGAAAGCGCGCTGTTGTCGGAACGCATGGTCGTTGCGATCGACCAGTAGGCGGCGTTGTCGGCAGCGGAACCGACGCGCAGGCCGGAGGAAACGTGAGCCTGGGTCTGCTGAAGGTTGCTTGTTGATGCCCTGCAACGTCTGCAGAGCGGCCATTGCCGCGCCATTGGTGAGAATGCTCGTCATGATACTATTGTCCCTTGTGGAAAGCGAATGGGAGGGGACATTCCGGACCTTTACCGGGAACGGCTATCAGCATCATGCCTGCTAACCGGTTCGTTAGGTTAACCGCCGTTTCGATAGCCCTAGAAGACACCAATATGGTTAAGGAACACTGAACGACGAACTGAAAAAAGTGTAAATAAAACCGTAACTTAAGCGATCAACATTAACCTACTTTTAAACAATTCGCGGCCGGGCAAGACCCGGCCGCGAGCTCATTCGAAAAATCCTTGCTTTGCTCTTAACGGAAGAGCGACAGGATGCTCTGCGACGAGGAGTTGGCGATCGACAGCGACTGGATGGCCGAGCTGCTGCTGCGTCTGCAGCGCCGACAGCTTGCTGGATTCCTGTTCCATGTTGGCGTCCACGAGCTTGCCGACGCCGGAGTCGATCGAGTCCATGAGCTTCGAGACGAAGCTGGTCTGCGTGTCGATGCGCGAGTTCAGCGAGCCGAGCGACGCTGCCGCACCGGTCATCTGCTTGAGGGTGGAGTCGACGGTCTGGATCATGAAGTCCAAGGCATCCGAGTCGGTAAAGCTGCCGCCCATATTGCCTCTCACCGTCGAGAGGTCGGTGATGTCGAGATTGGACACCGAGAAGCCGGCAGCCTGGTTCGTTACGCCGGTCGCCCCATTGGCGGTATCGATATAGTAGGCGTACCGGCACTAGTCGTCGGATAGGCAACTTCCTGCCCTGTCGTCGATGGGGTATTGACCGCTGTCAGCTGTACCCACTTATCCTGACCGCTCAGCTGCAGATACGCAGGTCCGGTGCCGTCGCTGATGCCACCGTCTGACCGCTCGCCGTTCGTCGAGAAAGTCAGGCTGGGGCTCTGGTTCATCAGAGTGTCGGTCGAATAGGCCTTGACCGTCTGAGTCGACGCCACGCCATTGATGTTGACGGATACCGTACACCGTCGGTACCGTTGAACACGGCGTTGCTGTCGAGAAGGCCGTTGCCGTAGCTGCCCGTTGCTCCGGTGTCGAACAGGACCGAGGTGCTGTCGAGGGTATAGTCGACCTTCTTGACCGAGACGTTGCCGGAGGCATCGCGCACGAAGGAGGCGACGACGTTCTTCGTCACTGAGGCTGCGGCGCTGGCGTTGATATCGGCTTGCAGCCAGTTTTCGCCGGAGAACGAGGCAGCATCGCCGATGCTCTTCAGCTGATCCTGAAGCTGCTTGATTTCGCCCTGGACCTTCGTCTTGTCGACGCCGTCTTCGGTGGCGGCGACCAGCTTCGACTTGATCTGCGTGACGACGTCGATGGCGGCGTTCATGCCGGAATAGGCGGTATCGACCTTGGCGGAACCGAGGCCGAGAGCGTCGGAAACGGCGGAAAGCGCGCTGTTGTCGGAGCGCATGGTCGTTGCGATCGACCAGTAGGCGGCGTTGTCGGAGGCGGAACCGACGCGCAGACCGGAGGAAACGTGAGCCTGGGTCTGCTGAAGGTTGTTGCTGATTCCCTGCAACGTCTGCAGAGCGTCCATTGCGGACGTGTTCGTTACAATACTTGTCATAGTTGTCCCCTGAAACTCATTACAAAAAAGGAGGACATACCGGACTTTTAATACCGGTAATGACGGACCAGCCTCATGCCACTCGGTTCATCAATCCTAAAAAACCAAACCCGTCATGTGAGGGTCAATCTCGTCGCTATTGCTTGCTAATTTCTTAAGCCCAGAAAAGGCTGAACCGCCCCGTCATTTTTTGGTTAAGCCAAAATTAAGGCCGGTCGTCTGCAAAAGGCTTGGCGCGGACGACGGTTCGTCTCGCCCGCATCCACCTGTTTCGAGCAAGATTCGAATGTTACTGCGGCAAACTGCCAGCCATGAAAGTGTCGAACGACCGACATGGCTTCCGAGCTTTGAGGGAGTAGCAAGAATTGAAAGCAGCCGTGACCTTCTCAGCCGCGTCGCAGGCGCTCCAAAAGGGGCAGTACACCAAGTCCCTCGAGATGCTCAACCAACTCATCGACATCCAGAAAGATGCGAAAACATACGCGCTTCTTGCCAAGACGCTTGAGACGCTCGGGCATGAAGGCCGACGCGGCCAGGGCATACATACTCGCGTCGGAGCAACCAACTCAAAACGTGTCGGAATATCAGAAGCAGGCGCTGCGGATCTACTTCGAACTGCAGGATGACGAGCAGGTGCTTCTCATCGGCATGAAGCTTTTCATCAAGCATCCCCACGAAGCCGAAATTGCATACGCCCTAGCTTCGATTTTTCTGAAACAGGGCAAGGACGACCTGCTTCCCCCCTTCCGCAAGCCGCTGACGGACAGCTCCAATCCAAAGCATCTCCTTCTGGCCACGCGGCTATTGACCAACGATCTGGGGGATGAGGCGAACCTGCACCTCGCCCGGAAAATCCTCAGCAAACACGCCGCCGATGCTACGTTCCGCTTCATTTATCTCATCTTCTGCCGCGAATTTTGCGAATACGACGCCGTAGAAAAGCATCAGCGCGATCTGGATGCGATCATTGCTTCGGGCAACCACGAGATATTCCGCAAGGACAATGCGTTCTATAACTTTACATGGTGCGCGGATGAAAGCATCAATCGCCTGGCGGAAGCCACCACGCCCACGATGCCGGCGAACATCACGCAAGAGCGACGTCAGGTGCCCCATGTCTGGGGTGAAAAAATCCGCATTGGCTATCTCTCCGCAGATTTCTTCGACGATCATGCGACGATGAAGCTGCTGCGGCGCGTGCTGGAGGTCCATGACAGGGATCGCTTTGAGGTGACGCTGTTCTGCCATACGCCGCTCCATTTCATCACAGAAGACGACACGTTGCGCTCGCAGTGGGGGAAGGTCGTGCGCATTCACGATCTCAGCGACCAGGCGGCAGCTCAACTGATTCGCGAGCATAACATCGACATTCTCGTCGATCTGAAAGGCCACACGCACTTCACCAGGGCTGCGATCCTCAATCACAAGACGGCGCCGATACACGTATCCTGGCTCGGCTATCCCGGCAGCACCATCCACATCGACCTCGACTATGTCATCGGCGATCCCTATGTCCTGCCGGAGGTATGCAAGCCCCTCTATGACGAGAAGCTCTGCCGGCTTCCGGAGAGCTATCAGCCCAACGACGCCGTGCATCGTCCGCTGCCCGAAGCCGGTCACGCGCGCCGAGCTGGGGCTTCCGGAAGATGCCTTCGTCTTCGCCTCCTTCAACGGCAACCGCAAGATATCGCTGAAGACGATCGAGCTGTGGACCCGGATCCTGAAGCGGGCGCAAAACAGCGTGATCTGGATCATGGCGCAGCATCCGCGCACGGAAGCCAATATCATCAAGAAGTTTCAGCGGGCGGCATTTCGCTCGAAGCGGATCTTCTTTGCCCGCGAAGCTAAGTTCCAGCTCCATCTCAATCGCCTGCCGGCGGCCGACCTCGCGCTCGATACCTTTCCCGTCAACGGCCACACCACCACCTCGGAGCAGCTCTGGGGCGGCCTGCCGGTGCTGACGGTCAAGGGAACGAATTTCGCCTCCCGCGTGAGCGAGAGCCTGCTGAATGCGATCGAGCTGCCGGAGCTCGTCGCGACGAGACTTCGACGAGCCTACGAGGATATGGCCGTCGCGCTGGCGGAAAATCGCGGACGCGTCGCCGGATACAAGGAGCAGCTGAACGACAACCGGTTTGTCGCGCCGCTGTTCGACGCAGAGCGCTTCTGCCGTCATCTGGAGCAGGCCTACGAAATGATGGTCGAACGCGCCAAGGCAGGATTCGAGCCGGATCACATCGACGTGCCGGCGCTGCCGGCGCGCACTGCCCCGTTCCTATACAGGCCGAGTAACAGGCTGCATCGCAAGTGAACGAAACCCGCCGGCACGCGCCGGCGGTTTTCATTGCGGCCACGCCAGTCGATTTCGTGCGGGAAATTAGCTGAAGGAGCGCACGAGGCTGCCGACCAGCAGATTCCAGCCGTCGATCAGCACGAAGAAAAGGATCTTGAACGGCAGCGAGATCGAGGTCGGCGGCAGCATCATCATGCCCATCGCCATGGTGATCGTCGCAACGATCAGGTCGATGACGAGGAACGGCAGAACGATCAGGAAGCCGATCTCAAACCCGCGCCGGATCTCCGAAATCATGAAAGCCGGAATGAGAACGCGGTAGTCGATCAGGGCACCGGTCTGGACCGTCTGGCCACGCTCGCGCGCGAGATCGACGAAGAGCGCCAGATCCTTGTCGCGCGTATTGGCGGCCATGAAGGTGCGGAAGGGTTCGGCAATGCGCTGCACGGCCTCCTGCTCGTTGATCTGGTTGGCCAGCAGCGGCTGCACGCCGTTCTGCCAGGCCTGATCGAAGGTCGGCGACATGACGTAGAAGGTCATGAAGAGCGCCAGCGAGAGCAGGATCATGTTGGACGGCGTCGAAGAAAGCCCCATGCCGCTGCGCAGGATCGAAAAGGCGATGACGAAGCGCGGAAAGCTCGTCACCATGATCAGGATGCCGGGAGCGATCGAAAGGACGGTCAACAGGCCGAAGGTACGGATGATCCAGGCCGCGACGGAGCCATCGACCGGGATATTCAAAAGATTGTCTGGCAGCTGCTGGGCAAACGCCAATTCCGGCACAGCCATCATGGCGGCAAATAAAATTATGAATCGAATCATTCGATGACAAAGGTCCTGAACATGACCTTCGATACGCGTCCTTTAGAGCGCAGGTCAACACGTTCCTGGATGTCATCCCTGAGATATTGAAAGCCGCGCGGTCCTTCGATCTGCTGAAGGGAAACGGTCCGGATGTAAGCCATGATATCCTGGTGGATATCCTCGGCCATCTTTACATCCGGAGGACCGTTGAAAAGCAGCGCCACCTCGAGGCGTACCCAATTTTCCGAGGGATAGGCAAGGTTAGACGTGATCGGCTCAAGCTGAACGATGTTGTTTGCTTCGGTGGAGATGCGGGGAAGCCCGCCTTCTCCTCCCTTGTTTTGCCCGGCCCCGGCCGGGGCCGTTTCGGTCGCAGCCGCCTGCTCGGCGCTCTTGACGCTCGGAGCAATCATCGTCCCAAGGAACCAGCCGCCGCCGCCGCCGAGGACGGTAAGCGCGAGCACGCCCGCCGCCATGATCAGCATCGCAGATCTCTTTTTCGGACTGCCTTCGTTTTCTTCTGCGTCTGCCATGACTGTCGGGCCTTAGAGCGGCGAGAAGAGATCGACGGCCTGCTGGCCGCGCGGTGGCTGCTGCACTTCCATCAGACGGCCACGGCCGCCGTAGGAGATGCGCGCTTCGGCGATCTTGTCGTAGGAGATCTGGTTGTCGGCATTGACGTCCTGCGGACGCACGATACCGGCGACATTGAGGATGCGGAGTTCCTGGTTCACGCGAACTTCCTGCGAGCCGCTGATGACGAGGTTGCCGTTTTCGAGAATGCCGGTGACGACGGCGGCGACGAGCAGCGTCAGCTTTTCAGAGCGCTCGATCGTGCCCTTGCCGTCGGTGCTGGTGTCGGACCCATAGGTCAGGTCGGTCTTCGACTGCGGCGTCCAGCCGAAGATCTGCGCGTTGACGTCCCAGTTCAGCCCGCTCGAATTCGTCCGGCTGCGATTGGTTTCGTTGTCGAAGCATCGCCTTGTCGTTGATCTGGATATCGACCGTCAGGATATCGCCGACGTTGAGCGCGCGCGCATCCTTGAACAGGGCGGCCTGCGAATCGCTCCACAGCGAATAGCCCTGCGCCACCTGCGCGCGGCTGCTTCGGATAGAGCGCCATCTGCGGCGTCTGGCCGTAGGCAAGGCCGCTGCCGATCGGGCTCATGGCAGGCGCGCGGCCGATCTCCCTGACCGCCTGCGGCGACTGGCAGCCGGCGAGAAGAGCAACAGCGGCAATGGCAGCCGGGAAACGCTTATTCATGAGGGATCCTTCGACGTATTGGGATCGGACGCACTGGCGATGATATTGGCGATGACCGCCGCCTTCTGCGGGTCCATCTCGTTGAGGATGAGGCTCGACTGACGTGGACCGAGCCGCATGATGACGGCGGCCGCCACCTCGATCCTGCACTTCCTGAAGCTGCAGCGCCGCAGCATCCGGCTTCATGTTCTTGTAGATGTCGGTGAGGCCGGCCTCGGCCTGCTTGAGAAAGTCGTTGCGACGCTTCAGCCAGTCCTGATATTCGGCCTTGCGCTTGTCCATCTCCGCCATGCGGGAGTCGATATCCGCCTGCAGCTTTTCGAGTTCCTGCTTCTGCAGCAGGTAGCGCTGGTCGCGGGCCGGATCGGCGATATTGGTGCAGAACTGCTTGATTTCCTCTTCCGACGTGAGATCGCCCGGACGGCGTTGCTGCTTCCTGGGCGAAGGCGCCGGGGATGGAAAGAAGGACGACTGCGGCAGCCGGTAGCGCCAGCCGGCGCAGCAACGGTCCAGGATATTCAGGCCGAGTTTCGATATGATCATTGCAGCACGAGCTCCGCCTGCAGGGCGCCTGCAGACTTGATGCCCTGCAGGATGGCGATGATGCCATCCGGTTTCACGCCGATGTTGTTGAGACCGGCGACGAGGGTTCGAAGGTCGGGTCCGTCGACCATGGCGACGCTCCCACCGGTTTTCTGCGCAGAGATATCGGTCTGCGGCTGAACGGCGGTGACCCCGCGTGAGAAGGGTTCAGGCTGGATAACCTGCGGCGTCTCGGTGACCTGCACGGTCAGCGTGCCGTAGCTGACGGCGACCGGCGAGACGCGGACGTCCGCTCCGATGACGATCGTGCCGGTGCGTTCGTTGATGACGACCTTGGCCGGCGTATCGGTCTCGACGACGAGATTTTCGATATCCGCCATCAGGCGTGTCAGATCGGCCTCGCGCGGCTTCTGCACGACAACCTCCTGCGCGTCCTTCGGCTTCGGCGACCGGACCGCCGAAGCGGGCGGAGGCATAGCCGTTGACGACATCGGCAATACGCACGGCCGTCGAGAAATCCGGATTGCGCAGCTGCAGGACGAGATTGACGGAATCCTTGAAGTGCGACGGCAGTTCGCGCTCGATGATCGCGCCGCCCGGAACGCGACCGGCAGTCGTGACGCCTTCGGTCACGGTCGCGGCCTGGCCCTGCGCCTGAAAGCCCGACACGACGACGGAGCCCTGCGCGACGGCATAAATCTGGCCGTCGGCACCTGAAAGCGACGTCATGACGAGCGTACCGCCGCGCAGCGAGGTCGCATCGCCGAGCGAGCTGACGCGTAACGTCGATGCGGCTGCCGGGCTTGCGAAGGGCGGCAGGTTGGCCGTGACCATGACGGCCGCCGTATTCTTGGCGTTGGACTGGCCGCCCTGCGTCGAGATGCCGAGGTTCTGCAGCATCGCGCGCATCGACTGCTCGGTGAAGGGCGATGCGCGGAAGCCGTCGCCGGTCCCCTGGAGGCCGACGATGAGACCGTAGCCGATCAGCTGATTGTCGCGCCCGGCCTGCAAGCGAGGCGATGTCCTTGATGCGCGAGGTCAGCGCACATGCCGGCGTCACATCGGCCAAGCACATGGAAAGGACCGCAAGCGCGGCGAGAATGCGAGAGAACAATCTTCATTTTGCCGCCACGTGTATCGTGCCGTCGGCAAGAACGGTGCCGCTGACGATGACGCCGGAATCCATATTGCGAGCGCGGATGACCTGCGCCGTAGAGCCGTCTTCGAGCGGCGAGCCGGCCGCCGAGATCGTCATCGTCCCCAGATTGAAGACCAGGCGGATCTGACGAGCCGCGCGTGACCGTATAGGGCTCGCGCAACGCGCCGAGACCGAAATCGTCGCGGCCAGGCAATAGCGTGCGCTTGGAGATCATGCCGTCGACTTCGTCGATGGATTTGGCGTAGTCGCCCGCGAGGTTCGGATTGGTGACCTCGACCTCCTGAAGCTGGCCGCCGTCGATCGTTTCGCCGGGGTAGATGATCGTCGTCGGAACGACGGCATAGCCCATGTCGGCATCGGCGGCTGCGCGGGCATGACAATGCCCGCGACCGCAATCGTGGCCGATGCCGTCCATCCGACGATGTTTCTGCCCGGCGAAACATCATGTTTCGGCCCTTTCCCTTTACTTCAGGTTCTTGCTGACGATGGTGGCCATTTCGTCGGCGGTGGTGATGACCTTGGAGTTCATTTCATAGGCGCGCTGGGCCGATATCAGCTCGGTGATTTCCTTCACCGGATCGACGTTCGACGATTCCAGGTAGCCCTGCTTCATGTATGCGAAGCCCTGCTCGTCGGGCGTTGCCGACGACCGGCTGCGCCGGAAGCCGGCGTCTCCTGAAAGAGATTGTCGCCGAGCGGCTGGAGGCCGGCTTCGTTGACGAAGCTCGGCAAGCGTCAGCTGGCCGAGCATTGTCGGAGTCCGTCGCGCCCGGCAGCTTGCGCCGTGACTTGGCCGGAGCGGCTGATCGTCAGTTGCGTCGAGCCCGTCGGAATGGTGATGCCCGGGACGACCTGGTAGCCGTCGATCGTGACGAGCTGGCCCGTCTCGTTCTTGTTGAAGGCGCCGGCGCGGGTGTAGAGCGTCGTGCCGTCCGGAGCCTGGATCTGGAAGAAGCCTTTGCCGATCAGCGCGACGTCGAGATCGTTGCCGGTCTGGGTGAGTTCGCCCTGGATGTGCAGGTTGCGGACAGCCGACGTCTGGACGCCGAGGCCGATATTGGCGCCTTCCGGAACGATCGCCTGGTTGGCGCGGTTGGCGACACCCTTGGCGCGTTCGGTCTGGTAGAGAAGATCGGAGAATTCGGCGCGGGCGCGCTTGAAGCCGGTCGTATTGATGTTCGCGATATTGTTCGCGATCACTTCGAGATTGGTCTGCTGGGCATCCATGCCCGTTGCTGCGATGGCGAGCGCTCTCATCGTGTGCGTCCTTAAATCGAGTTACATCTGCATCTTGGTGACGTCGAGAAAGGCCGAGACGACCTTGTCGCGGATTGCGATTGCGGTCTGAAGCGTCTGTTGGGCCTGCAGCATGGAGTCGACGACTTCACGGGTCGTCGCCGTGCCCTTGATGCCTGCGAAGGACATGCTTTCCGCACCCTTCAGGCTGTCGACCGCCTCGGTCGCCATGTTGCCGAGAACGGAGGCAAAGCTCTGGTCGTTCTTGGCGCTTTCGGCGGCTGACGACGCGATGAGACAGAATTGCCGGTCGTCGACGCTGCCGAGGCCACGCGTCACGGAAAGAGAGCTGACGTTCTGTATATTGCTGATCATTATTGGCTCTTCAGAAGGTCGATCGTGGAGGAAATCAGGTCGCGGGTCTGCTTGATCGTCTGCAGATTCGCGTCATAGGAGCGGTTGGCTTCGCGCATGTCCGCCATCTCGACCAGCATGTTGACGTTCGGCATCTTGACGATGCCGCGTCGCGTCGGCGGCCGGATTGCTTGGATCGAATTCCGTGGTGAATTCGGATTCGTCGACGCCGAGCTTCTTGACGTCGACGGTCGTCACACCGGCCGCGCGATCGACTTCTTCGCCGAAGGTGACCGTCTTGCGGCGATAAGGATCGGCTCCCGGGCGTGTCACCGGTAGAGCGGGAGTTTGCGATGTTTTCCGAGACGATGCGCAACCGTGTCGACTGCGCCTCGAGCCCGGAACCTGCGATCTTCATTGCTGCTGATAAAGGATCCATGACTTACTTCCCTACAGTCATCATCATCATTCGATGAAAGGAGCCGACGAGCGATGTGTTCAGTTCGTACTGACGCTTGATCTCGCCGCTCTTGGACAGTTCCTCAGCCAAGCCGACGGTATTGCCGGATTCCTGCACACCGATTTCCTGGTCGAGCGCAGCTTCCTTGACGTCGATATCGCCGCTGGTGCTGAAATCATTGCCGCTGAGATGCGCCGGGTTGGTGCGCGCCATCGTGACATCGGACTTGTCGAGAACGGCCTGGAAGGGCGTCACGTCCTTGGCGCGAAATTTCGGCGTGTTCGCATTCGCGATGTTGCCGGCCACAACCTCCTGACGGATCGTCAGCCATTCCGCCTGCCGCGACGCCAAGTCGAAAAGTTGGATCGGTTGCATGGGAACTCTCCGTTTTTTACTGAGAGGACCCTAGGGCGGTAATCTTGCGTCAGACTTACGGAGAATTCAGGCTTTCGCTCTGGGCTGTTTTTATGAGGTATGCTGCAAAAGAAAAAGGCCCCACACCTGGAGCCCTAGCCTTCAGCCTGATCGCAGCTGCCGCGATCAATTGTTCTGGTAAACCTCACCCTTCGACGTCACGATCACCCATTTGCCGTCGCGCTGCTTCCAGCGTGGCCAGACGGCTGTCGTCGGGAAGGATCGATCCGACACGCACGACATACATGCCAGAGGAATCTTCGATCAGCGCACGGCCATTGGCAACATGCAGCAACTTGAAGCCGGAAGCGGCAGGGAATGGCTGGTCCTCAGGCACCACGGCGCCCTTGTCACTCTCCTTGCCGAGATTCGAAACAGTCGCGGTGGTCAGCGGATCGAAGGGGAGCTCGGGCTTCTTCCCGGCCTCATTCTTGTTGACCATGGCAAGTGGCGAGACGCTGAGACGTTGCGCGCCGGCCAGTTTGGCAGTTCGCGGCTCCGATCACCCTCCACGACGTTGATGCTGAACTTGTCCTCGTTGAAGAAGACGTACCACGGGAAAAACGCCGCGGCACCTGCAAGCGCCAGGCCCGTCACGGTCAGCAAACGGTCGAGCATCAGCGCCTTCCGCTTTTCCCGTGATTTCAGGGGAGCGATGCGCTCGTCATCATCTTCGAATTTGGTCAAAACTAACCTCTGGGTCTCGTCGGGATCGTCGCCGGCGGGTTCGGATCCCGGCGGCAGACTTCAGAGCAGCCGCCAGGTCAGCAAACGCATCGACCGACTCGCGGTCTCCTGGAGACTGTTTCAAAACATCGTAAATAATTGGTACCTGCTTGACCGCCATGTCCAAATCCGGATCGGCTCCCTGCCGGTAGCCGCCGATCAGGCGCAGGTCGCGCGTTTCCTCGAAGCGATGGATCAGCGCCTTCAGGCGCGAGACAAGCTTTTCCTGGTCCGGCGTCCAGGCCTTTCGGGCAAGGCGCGAAATCGAAGCCAAGGGATCGATCGGCGGGTAGCGGCCTTCTTCGGCGAGACTGCGCTGCAGAACGATATGGCCGTCAAGAATGCCGCGCGTCGGAGTCGGCGATCGGGTCGTTGTGATTGTCGCCGTCGACGAGGATCGAAATGATCGCGGTGATCGTTCCCGTGCCTTCCGGTCCCGGGCCTGCGCGCTCGAGCAGGCGCGGCAGCTCGGTGAAAACGGAGGCCGGGTAACCTCGGGCGATCGGCGGCTCCCCGGATGCTGTTGCCACCTCGCGGATCGCGTGGGCAAATCGCGTGACGCTGTCGACGATGAGCAGGACGTTCTCGCCTTGATCCCGGAAATGCTCGGCGATCGTGATCGCCGTCAGCGGCGCCATCTTGCGCAGCATCGGGCTCTCGTCGCTGGTCGCAACGACGGCGATCGACTTCTTCATGTTCTCGCCGAGCGTATCCTCGATGAATTCGCGCACCTCACGGCCGCGTTCGCCGACAAGTGCGATGACGACCTTGTCGAACGCCTCGGCCATTGCGAGCATTGACAGCAGCGTCGATTTGCCGACGCCGGAGCCTGCGAAGATGCCGAGGCGCTGGCCAAGGCAGAGCGGCGAAAAAATGTCGATGGCGCGAACGCCGGTCTTGAAGCCCTTTTCGACGCGCTTCCGGGTCATCGAAGGCGGCGCGGTGTTGGAAATCGAACGGCGATCGAGACCTTCGACGATCGGACCAAGGCCGTCGATCGGCTCGCACAGCGAATTGATCGTACGGCCGCACCAGCTTTCGGCCGGCGATATTCGAAAGGCACCCTTGCGGATGACCGTATCATGGATGCCGATCGGCTCTCCCGGTTCGATCGGGCAGACATAGGTCAGTTCCGGCTCGACGCGGACGACCTCGCCGAGGTGAACCCCGGTCGCCGACTTATGCGCGACGAACTCGCCGAGACGAACGTGGCGGGAAAGACCGCTTACCGTATAGTGGCCGGCGGCGATCGTCTGGACATGGCCGCCATGGGCGACCGCGAATTCCGGCTTGGCATAGCGGCCAACAAGGGCTGCGAGATGCCCCAACTTTGGCGAAAGTGCTTCTTCGGTCAGCTGCGCATCGGTCATCCGTCAAACCTTCCGCTTAGCGGCTGCCGCCCAAGGTCTGGATAGCTTCGTTGAATGAATTTTCGCTGTCGCGTGGTCAGCGAAGCGATGCTTTCGAAGGCACGGTTGACTTCGATCAGCTGCGTGATCTCACGCATTGCGTTGACGTTGGAATTTTCGAGATAGCCCTGCTCGACGCCGACATTGAAGCGGTCGGTCACCGCACGCGGCGTATCCGTGGTCATGATGCCGCTGTTTTCGTAGCGGAGGTAGCCCTTGCCGATATCCGCTTCGAACAGGCCGAGCGAGCCGACCTGCTGGCCGTTCTGATAGATGATCCCGTCATGTGCCAACCTTGGGCTCGCCGCCCGCAGCGTTCAGCTGGATCGGCGCACCGCCGGCGTCCAGAACCGGGTATCCGCGGATTGAGACGAGTTCGCCCGTGTCCTTCATGGTGAAGCGGCCATCCTTGGTCAGAACCTGACCCGCGGGCGTATCCAGCGCAAACCAGGCATCGCCCTTGACGGCGAAGTCCAGCATGTTGCCGGTGTGCTGCAGCTCGCCGACATCGCCGGAGAGATAGTCATTGCCCTGCGAGACGAAGGCGACCTTTGCGTTCAGCTTGTTCTTGGTGTCGCTCAGCATCTCATTGAACTTGACTTCCGTCGCGCGAAAGCCGGTCGTGTTCACGTTTGCCATATTGTCCGCGATCGTCGTCAGGCGCTTTTCGAGCGCCATCTGGGACGACAAAGAAACATAAAGACCGGATTGCATCTGGGTAAGCTCCTGGCATTGGCAATGAACGGGACGAAAACCGAGGTTCGTGCTGTTTGTGCGACCACGGCCTCCGCTGAGGCGGCATCTCAGAAATGGGCGAATCGGCCCATTCGTCACCTTCAACCTGACGGCAAATCCTTGCGCGAAGCTGGCATGCAAATGGCGGCCGAAAGTGGCCAATCATCAGCCTCACGCAAGCCAGCGACCCTATCCCTTGGGTTGAAAATCAACGTTCGGGTTTGGACTGGCGATGAATATCATTATCGGATTTGTAATTACGTGCGGCTGTATTATCGGCAGCTTCATGGCGATGGGCGGAAACATCAACGCGCTTTTTCAGCCTTTCGAATTCGTCATTATCGCCGGCGCCGGTCTCGGCGGCTTCATCATGGCAAACCCCATGAAGGTCGTAAAAGATTCAGGCAAGGCGCTCGGCGAGGCGTTCAAGCATACAGTTCCGAAGGAGCGCCATTATCTGGATACGCTCGGCGTTCTTTATTCGCTGATGCGCGACCTGCGCACGAAATCGCGCAACGAGATCGAAGCGCATATCGACAATCCCGCCGAATCCCCGATCTTCCTGGCGGCTCCGACGATCCTGAAAAACAAGGAACTGACATCGTTCATCTGCGACTACGTCCGTCTGATCATCATCGGCAATGCCCGCTCGCATGAGATCGAGGCGCTGATGGACGAAGAGATCAATACGATCCTGCACGACAAGATGAAGCCCTATCACGCCATCCAGATCATGGGCGACTCCTTTCCGGCAATCGGTATCGTCGCGGCCGTTCTCGGCGTTATCAAAGCCATGGCGCACATCAACGACTCGCCGGAAGTTCTCGGTCAACTCATCGGCTCGGCGCTCGTCGGAACCTTCCTCGGCATTCTCCTGTCCTATTCAGTCTGCGCGCCGCTGGTATCGCAGATCAAGATCGTTCGCACGAAGCAGCACCGGATGTACGTGGTCGTGAAGCAAACCTTGCTTGCCTACATGAATGGCTCCGTCCCGCAGGTGGCCCTCGAATACGGCCGCAAGACGATCTCGGCTTACGAGCGTCCGTCTATCGACGCGGTCGAACAGGAAATGATGAACCCAGGTGGCGAGAACAAGGCGGCCTAATCGATCATGAGCAACCTTTCACCTCAAAGACCGGCAATGAATCCGGTCCTCCTTGCGAAGTTGACTGGGCGCCTCGGCGACAAGGCGACGGTAGAGAAACTCTGCGCTTCGTTCTCGGAGGTCTATAGTGAATTCCTGCCCGACATCTTCAAGAGTGAAACCGGTCTGGATATCGCTGTCGCCTATCTCGGTTGCAGTTCCGGCTACAAGAACGATCTGATTGCCGATCTCGATACCAACGTGACCCTCGTGGACGCGACGCTGCGCAACTGGTCGCAGAATATCACCTTTGCCTGCGGCAACAGCTTCGTGATCGCTCTGATGGAAAACCTGCTTGGCGCTGCGTCCGATGCGATCGAGCAGCCGGCCGAGAGATTGCTCTCGGTCATCGAGCTCGAACTTGCGGTCATGGTCTTCGAGAAGATCGCCAACGTCTTCCGGTCCGCCGTCAATGCGCCGGGCGGTTTCGAGCCGAGCGTTGACGCGCCTCATGCGCTGGAAGCCCGTTCCAGACCTTCCGACGATATCCCGGACGAATTCGCCGCCGCCATCAATATGTCGATCGTGCTTTCGGGCGTCACCTCGGAATTTTCGCTGATCGTGCCCCAGGCAGCGCTACTGAAGACGCAGATTTTGGCGCCGAAGGCAAAGAGCCAGTCCGCCAAGTCCACGGAATGGACTGAACAGCTCAGCGAACAGGTTCGCCGTTCGCATGTGACGCTCGACGCGAAAATCCGCCTTCAGGATCTCACGCTGCGTACAATCTCGAAGCTCGCGGCAGGCGATGTCATACCCTTCCACGACATCGGGGACGTCAGGGTCGAGGTCAGTGCCAACAGCAAGGAATTGTATGTGTGCGAGTTCGGGCGTTCCGGCGAAAATTACACCGTCCGGGTCAAGGATACTATGAGCTCCGACGACGAGCTCATACGTCATTTAATGAATTAATCGGTTCCCGTCCCTCGGGCTGGGACGGCAGTTTGAGGCAAGTTTCAACTGGAATAGTGATTTCATGGCTACGAAGAAAACACAGAAGAACGACGATCCGTCATTGGAGCCTCCGCGCAATGAAGCTGACCTCAATCAGGCGATCGATGATCTCCGCGGGGTTTTGAAGCAGGATTCGGAAGGCGGGCTTCCGGAGTTCGGCGAAGATACCGATGCTTTCGGCACCGGGACCGATCTGTCGACGTTCGGCAATTTCGGCGACGACAGCGCAGCCGAGACATCCTTCGGCGGCGGTGACTTCGGTTCTTCGGATTTCGGTGATACCAATTTCTCGGCGGCGAGCGCCGAACCTGCGCCACTCGGGAGCGCGCTCTCCTCGAACTTCGAACTGATCATGGACATCCCTATCGACGTCCAGATCATGCTCGGCAGCAGCCGCATGCAGGTTTCCGGCCTGATGAATCTGAACGAAGGCGCGACGATCGCCCTCGACAAGAAGATCGGCGAGCCGGTCGAAATCATGGTGAACGGCCGCAAGATTGCACGCGGCGAAATCACCGTCCTGGAGAATGACGACACCCGCTTTGGGGTTAAGCTTATAGAAGTTTTGAGCACCAAAAAAGCCTGATCCCGGTTAGGGACGGAGAGGTTAGACCATGATGGACTTTGACGATTTCGGCGGCGCACTTGCCGGGAAACCGTTGACCCAGGCTGAAAAGGCAGCGGCTGTACTCCTCGCCATGGGCAAAGGAGTCGCAGGCCGATTGTTGAAATATTTCACCCAGGCCGAGCTGCAGACGATCATCTCTTCCGCGCAGGCTCTCCGCGCCATTCCGCCGGATGAGCTTCTTGGCCTGGTGGCCGAGTTCGAAGACCTCTTTACCGAGGGCGCTGGCCTTATGGACAATGCCAAGGCGATCGAGAGCATCCTCGAGGAAGGCCTGACGCCGGACGAAGTGGACAGTCTTCTCGGCCGCCGCACAGCATTCCAGGCATACGAAACCTCCATATGGGATCGCCTCGGCGAAGGCGATCCGGCCTTCATCGGCAGGTTCCTGTTGCGCGAGCATCCGCAGACCGTTGCCTACATCCTTTCGATGATGCCCTCCTCCTTCGGTGCCAAGGTGCTGATGCAGCTTCCGGACAACCGCCGCGCGGACATCATGAACCGTACCGTCAACCTGAAGACCGTCAGTCCCAAGGCTGCGCAAATCATCGAAAAGCAAGTGATGACGCTGCTGGCCGAGGTCGAAGCCGAGAAGAACTCCATCGGTTCGAACAAGGTTGCGGAACTCATGAACGAGATGGACAAGCCTCAGGTCGATACCTTGCTTACCTCACTGGAATCGATCAGCCGCGAAGCCGTCAACAAGGTTCGTCCGAAGATCTTCCTCTTCGAAGACATTCTCCTCATGCCTCAACGCAGCCGCGTCATGCTTCTCAACGACATCTCGGCCGATATTCTGACGATGGCGTTGCGTGGCGCACCGGTCGAAATCCGCGAATCTGTCCTTGCCTCGATCAGCCCGCGCCAGCGCCGCATGATCGAATCGGATCTGCAGAGCGGCACTGTCGGCATCAATCCGCGCGAAATTGCAATTGCCCGGCGCGCTGTCGCCCAGGAAGCGATTCGCCTGGCGAATTCCGGCCAGATCCAGCTAAAGGACACGGAGGGCGACGTCGCCGGCAGCGGCCTAAGCCACCGCTCCTGTTGACAACCCGGCTAGAGCCTCTCCGCGCCGTTGATCGCGATGCTCCACGGGATTACGCTTTTCGGAACGGGCCGCCTTGCTGCGGCCCTTTCCATTCATGGAGACCGCGAACTTGGCTGATGAAGACAAGGACAGCAAAACAGAAGCCCCAACAGCGAAAAAGCAGTCTGACGCGGCAGAAAAAGGCAATACGCCCTTCTCACGAGAATTGCCGATCTTTGCTACCGTTCTTGCGACCTTCATCTATCTGACCTTCTATCTTCCCGATGGCATCAGCACCGTCAGCGGACAGCTTCGAGATATCTTCGAGCAGCCGGACCAGTGGAAGATCGAGACGGGGCCGGATGCGATGTCTCTCTTCGTGCATCTCGGCTGGGTAAGTGCCGTGCTCCTCACTCCGGCAATGCTGCTGTTCATGATCTTTGGCGTCGCCGCCTCCATAAGTCAGAACCTTCCTACTCCGGTTCTGGAACGCATCCGCCCGCAGCTGTCGCGCCTTTCTCCGGCCAAGGGCCTCTCGCGCATATTCAGCCTGCCCGGCCTGATCGAATTCGGCAAATCGCTCTTCAAGGTAGTGATCGTCGGCGTGATCATGTTCGTCGTGCTGCGGAACGAATATTTCAACGCGATCGACGCGATGTTCTCCGATCCGCAGACCTTGTTCGAGCGGACGATGACGATCATGCGCAAGATCGTCCTGGTCGTACTTTTTTCGACGGCAATCGTTGCGCTCGCGGACTTCTTCTGGACCCGGCATCACTGGTTCACGGAACTCAAGATGACGCGGCACGAGATAAAGGAGGAAAACAAGCAGTCGCAGGGCGACCCATTCGTTAAGGGCCGCCAGCGTTCGCTGATGCGAGACCGTGCCCGCCGCCGCATGATTGCCAATGTCGAGCGGGCCACACTTGTCATCGCCAACCCGACACACTATGCCGTGGCGCTGCGTTACGTACGCGAGGAAAACGATGCGCCCGTGGTTCTCGCCAAGGGCCAAGATCTCATTGCTCTGAAAATCAGAGAGATCGCCGAGAAGCAAGGAATTCCGGTTTTCGAAGATCCGCCTCTTGCACGCTCCATGTTTGCGCAAGTCTCGATCGATAGTGTCATCCCGTCAGTATTCTACAAGGCAGTGGCAGAGCTCATTCACCGGGTTTACGCCGCTGACGCCAAGAACAAACGGGTAAGATAAGCCGAATGAAGAAATGCCCCTACTCTTCTCAGCGTGAAAGAATTCTTGCGGAAGCCATCAGTCCGGTTGCGACCGAGCTTCGGCTCCTCGACGCTTCGGATCTTATTTCGCTGCTGCGCTTCGAGTATTACGGCAGTATCGCCGACCTGGTAGCGTCGGCTGCGGAACTATTCTTTCATCCCGGCACCGTCAATTTCGGCCTTGGAGGCAATTACACGCTGGAATGGGGCGGCAAGCCAGAGGTCGTACTCGATCTCGAAATCAAGCCGCGCGGGGTGACCGTCTATGCGCAATTGACGCTTGCGGAACACCATGCCGGCATCGACATCAATCATATCGCCTTTCAGGAACCATCGGCCGATCCTGACGAGAACACGGCGTTCCTCGAACGCAGCCTGCGCGAAAGCCGCTATAATACACGGCCGCTTCAGGCGCTTGCCGGCTGATCGATCCTTCAATCCAGACTTTGCCGCGCCGGTTTGGCAATCGCTTTGTCAGCTGATGTAACCAAGGCGAATCGCCTTGGCGATCGCCTGAATGCGATTGACCGAATCGAGCTTGATCGTGGCCGAGCCGAGATAGGCGTTCACCGTATGAACGGAGAGCCCAAGCTTGTCGGCGATCTCTTCGCTGATGCGACCGTCGCCGGCAAGTTGCAGGCAGGCGAGCTCGCGCTCACTCAGCGCAGCCGCCGCCGCTGCCCGACGCTCGTCCATTGAGAGCAAATCCATCATGATATGGCAGCTGCGACCATGAAGCTCCAGGAGTATGTCGCTGCCAGGATCGAGATCATCGCCAGTGAATACAACGAAGCCGTTTCCAGTGGCGCCGAGCCGCACAGGAAATGCGATGCCGGAGAAGGGCAAGATGCCGTCCTTCAGCCGAATGAGAAAGGGCGCAAAATCAGCTGGCCCTGGAGCGGCCCGATCATGGCCGCCCGCCCATGATACCGGCAAAACGGATTTCTCTATGTGATCGAGCAGCACGTCGCCATAGGCATCGATGAAGGCCTTGCTGGAGGCCGAAGCTGCCGAGGGGCCCCAGTTTTCCAATTCGCAGACCAGACGCTGCTTCGCCGGCACTCCCGAGCCGCTCAGCCGATAGACCGCAAAATTCATGGCATCGGCGAGCTTCTGCATCGCGACCAGCCGCGGGAAAAGATCGGAGCGGCTGCTTATCCTGTTCACACGAACGCTGCGTATCTGTTCCGTGTTAAGCGCCGCCCTGCTTGATAGATGCACCATTGATTCCCCTTAAACAAGATTATTTCTTACGGCGAACGCTATCGCTTCCGAGCGAGTTTTAGTCGCCGTTTTTCGCATGACGCTCGTAATATAATTATTGATCGTATTGCGGGAGATGCCCAGGATCATGGCGATCTCGTCGCTGGTTTTGCCCTCAGCGATCCAGAAGAGACACTCAATTTCCCGCTCCGTGAGCTCAAAATCGCGATCCGTCCGGGTGCCTCCGCACCGAAGAGAACTCGCGAGGTAGCCGGCAACGCAGGCCCCCGTCCCTGAGGCGTTCCGGCGACAGGACGAACCCGTCATCGAAAAGGAACATCAACGACATTCGCGAACGGCCGACATTAAATGTCAAAGAACAATATTGCCGGCTGGCTCCATCCGGCACGGCGGCACTGTCAGGCAGGAAAGCAAAGTTGGGCTGGAAGAGCTGCATGCATTTTTCAAGCTCGGTCGTACGGCCATAGCTGTTGGCCAAGGTCGCCGCCAGATCCTTCGCAAGATCGAACGGCCAGTCCGACGAGACTATGAAGTCTAGGCCGGCTTCCTGGAGGAGATCGGAACGCGCCAGCAGATAGTGCGATGCTCCAACATAGTCCGTCAGCATGCGAAGTGCAGCCTGCAACCTACCGCTCTGGGCGATTTCTCTGAGCTGGCGAATGAGCTCTTCACGGGAGCAAGGATTTATAGCCCGGAGACCAACATAATTTGCTGCCTGATCTTCGCCGTTAAGCGACTGCAGTATGTGCATATCCATAGGCAATGTCCCGCGACTGAAAAAAGCTGTTTCTGCAAAGGCTTGTCTGCGTAGGACTTACGCAGCCTGCGGCAATGATTAAACGAATCACCCAAGAGTAAGTCAGCCTGCACAAATCGCCATATCCGAGTTCTGGGGATTTACTCTTCCCGCTTTCCGTGCGCGTGATTCGCGGGCCAATTTCGCTTGCTTAGATTTAGCCGAATCTATGGCGATTCTTTTCAGCAGTCGACAACAGATCGTGTGCATGCCACCGGTTCTAACAAAAATCCGTGAGCGTCAGCGCACGGATCAAAACCAATAAAAAAAGGCCGGTTTCCCGGCCTTTCGTTTAAGCGGCGTTGTCGACCGCCCATTTCCTGAGGATTTTCGCTGCGCGCTCCTCGTTGATTTCGACCATGCGCGCGAGCTTCCGTTCCGGACCCTCCTTGACGCGCCGGTTGAAGTTTCCGTCGTCGCCCAGGCTGAGCAGATCCTCCGTACTGTCAAAGCCGAAGTCGGAACCGAAGCCGTCCATAAGGGCGCCGCCCTCGGCCCCGCCTGCCGGCGCAAAGTCCGGCAGTTCCAGGCCAACGCTCTCGGCCGACGTGTCACCTATGACACCGGCACCGCCGCCGTTAATGCTGCGTACGAGAGGACGCACACCCATCCAGACCACCACGAAGGCGACGCCGAGGAAGGCGAGCGAATTGATGATGCCGGCAAGGTTGCGGCTCAGCATATCCATGACCTGAACGCCGGTGCCCGTATCGTCGAGAAGCTGGTTATCGAGGAAGTCCATTGCCGTGACGGTGACGATATCTCCCCGATCGGCGCTGATGCCTGCAGCCGACGACACGATCTTCTGCATCTCGGCGAGATAGGCGTCGATCTTTGCCTGATCGGCAGGTTGGCCGACCATCTGGGCGATTCGTCCCTTGTTGACGACAACTGCAACCGAAAGCTTCTCGACCTTGTAGCTGTTGCGGGTGGTCGCTGTCGTCTTGCTGTTGATTTCGTAGTTTGTCTGGTCTTCCCGCTTGTCCGACTTGTCCTGCGATTGCGGAGTGTTGGCGCCGCCTTGCGGGGGTGCCGCCTGCGGAACGTTCTGCTGGACGGTCGTCGCGTTGTCGGCCTGCGTCTGCTGCGACTGCGCGGCCTCCTTGGTCGATCGCACCGAACGCTCGACCTTTGAATTCGGATCGTAGACCGTTTCCTGGATCTGCTGTGCGTCCGTGTTGAGATCGGCGGTCACGCTCGAACGGAAGTTATCCATGCCGAGGAAAGGAGCCAGGGCCTTGTCGATATTCGATTCGACTTCCTGCTGGACATTCTGGACGATCCCCAGCGAACGGTTCAGCGAACTGTTGCTTGCCTCGTCGCCGGACGCGAGCAACTGCCCGGCGGAATCGAGAATCGTCACGTCATCAACCTCAAGCCCCGGAACGGCCGAGGCTACGAGGTGGCGGATCGCGGTAGCGGCGTTTCGCCCCGCCGTAGCGCTCGCCCGGATCATGACGGAGGCTGTGGGCTTCTGTTCTGCCTTGCGGAAATTACCGACCTCCGGCATGACGATATGAACGCGAGCGGCAGTGATGCCCGAGATCGACTGAATGGTGCGCGCTATTTCACCTTCGAGCGCGCGGACGCGCGTTACTTCCTGCATGAAAGAGGTAAGGCCGAGCGAGCCGACTTTATCAAAGAGTTCGTAGCCTGCATTCGCGCTGTTCGGCAGGCCGCGCTCGGCAAGCATCAGGCGGGCCTTGCCCGTCATGCCAGCTGGCACCGTGATGCTCGAACCGTCAGTGCCGACTTCAAAGCTGATATTGGCTTCCGCAAGAGCCATGCTGATCTGGTTAAGGTCAGGGCGTATCAAGGCCGACGTAAAGCGTTTCCTGCGCCGGCTTATTGACGAAAAGGGCTGCGGCTAAAATAATTGCGATTGAAAGAACGCCAACGCCAGCAAGCGCCAACAAGCGGGTCCGCCCCAGCGAACCTAAGTTCTTAATGACCTGAACTAATTGATTTAACAGATTCATTCTGTTCTCGCACGATCCGTCAGAGACAAAGCAGGCTTATTGCCTCATTCCTTGATAGACGGCGAAACTTGTGCGAGCGTTTCGTCAGAGCGGGCTAGGAAGCCCTAAAATCAGAAGAGATCAAAGTCGCCGGCCGCCTTGCTGAGCGGCTGGGAATGGCCGTGGCGTGTGGCGCCGCCAAGTGCTTTCTGCATCTCAGCAAGCTTGACCAGACTGAGTGCGGTTGCAACGTCGACGGCCCAGTTCTGTGGAATTTCGCCGGTGATCGTGTCGATGAATTCGGCGAGGCCGCGGGTTTTCTGGACGGCCAGATCGATGCCCTGCATGACCTTCATGCTCGCCGGCGAGCTCAGGATGTCGGCGCCGCCGATTTCAAGGAGCTGCGGCTCGATGCGTTCGATGAGATAAGCGACATCATGCAGTTCGGAAACGATACGCATAAGAATATCCGGAAGCGCCTCGACAGGCGAAGGCGGCTCCGTTGCTCCATTAAAAGTCATGAAAAATCCTCTAAAAAAATTCGATGCTCGTTTCGATTGGTTTCTGCGGCGCGACAGGGCGCTGTTCGAGAGCGACCGTCTTCTGCGTTTCGGCGCCCGTCAGCGGGTACTGACGCGCACGGCCCGAAACCGGCCAGTATTCGAGCTTGCGACCATGTTCGCCGCCAGTGCTGGAGCTGACGACAGGAATGCCTTCATCCCTCAGGAATTCCACGGCGAAGGCGGCGTTCTGCTCACCGACATTGGAGAATGACGAAATCGTCTTCGCCCCGCCGAAAATCTTGGCCTCCAGGCGGTCGCGGCGCGCGCCCTGCTTCAGAAGGCCATTGATCAGCAATTCCATCAGATGAACGCCGTAGCGCGTGGCGTCCCCGCCGTTCATTGGCGTGTTGCCCGTGCCTGGGAGCAAAAAGTGGTTCATGCCGCCCACACCGGCCACGGGATCGCGCAGACAGGCAGCCACACACGAACCAAGTATGGTCGTCAAAACCGCGTTCGGATCATTCAGGACCTTCCATTCGCCTTGAATGATATGAACGCGGCGGGCTGCTGCCTCGACATTCATTTCAAGGCTCCAAACACGGCTTCGATAGCCGCTTTCATCTTTTCGATGGTGAAGGGCTTCGCAAGCACGTTGTTGGCGCCGAGCTGAGCGGCCTTCTGCACGAGGGCGCGATCGCCCTGCGCGGTGAGAATGATGAAGGCTGCCTTCTTGGTTGCCGGGTTGGTGCGCACGGCCTGGAGCAAGCCGAGACCATCCATCTTCGGCATGTTGAAGTCCGAGATCACCAGGTGATGCGGCTGCTGGGCCATGATCTTCATGCCCTGCTCACCGTCGCCAGCGGCCGTGATCTGCTTGAAGCCGAGCTGGGTCAGCGCATCGCTGAGCAGCAGCCGGCTCGTGACCTGATCGTCGACGATCAGAACTTTTATCTTCTCCGCAATCGACATTATTCCATTCCTTCCTTTCGGGCGGCAGTCATCTTCAGTATTTCCTCGCCGATGGCATTCAGTGGCAGCTGCTGCTCAACGGCACCGAGTTCGTAGGCTACTCGCGGCATTCCGTAGACCACGCAGGTCTTTTCGTTCTGTCCGAGAGTGCGCGCGCCGGCATGGCGCATTTTCAAGAGGCCAGCCGCGCCATCGCGGCCCATGCCTGTCAGGATCACGCCGACCGCATTGCGTCCGGCAAGCTCGGCAACGGAATCGAAGAGAACGTCGACCGAGGGGCGATGTCCGTTCACAGGATCGCGTTCGACGAGACGGCAAACAGGAGCCGATGCATTCGCGACCTGCAAATGACGTTCTCCGCCTGGTGCCAGATAAATCTTACCAATCTCTAAACGTGCGCCATCCGTCGCCTCTTCCACGACCGGAGCACAGAGCCGGTTGAGGCGCTCGGCAAAGCTCTTGGTGAAGGTCGGCGGCATATGCTGGGTAATAACCGTCGGCGGACAGTTCGCCGGAAATTTCTGCAGCACCGCTATCAAGCGCCTCAACGCCGCCGGTCGACGAACCGATCGCGACGATCTTGCGACCGACGCGGAAATCGGCAACCGATGGCGGCGGGACCGGAGCTGCAGCGCGGTTGCACAAACTGGCGCTGCGAGCGCGCGGCAGCCTTCACCTTCTCGGCGAGATCGCCGAACGGGCGCGGTTCGCCGGGCGCAGGCTTTCCGACGCAATCGAAGGCGCCGATTTCGAGCGCGGCCAAGGTTGCTTCCGCGCCGCGGTGCGTCATGGTGGAAACCATGATGACCGGCATGGGACGGAGCCGCATGATCTTCTCGAGGAATTCCAGGCCGTTCATGTTCGGCATCTCGATGTCCAGCGTGACGACATCGGGATTGAGCTTCTTGATAGCCTCGCGCGCTTCCAGCGCGTCACCCGCCTGGCCAACGACGCTGACGTCCGGATCGGAACTCAGGACGGCCGTGATCAGCCCACGCATGGTCGGGGAGTCGTCAACGACGAGAACTCTTGCCGGTGCGCTCATACCCTTCTCCCCAATCCTCTTGCGGTGTAGCGGTATGTGGTGACGCCTATATTGTCGAAAACGTTCTTCGCTTCGCCCGAGACGCGCTCGGAATGGCCGATGTAAAGATGCCCGCCCTCCGGCAGCAGTTCGGCAAAGCGCGACCAGATCTTCATCTGCGTCGGCTCGTCGAAATAGATCACGACGTTACGGCAGAAGATGACATCGAACTTGCCCTTGAAGGGCCACTGCGCCATCAGGTTCAACTCGTTGTAGGTGATCAGCCGCTTGACGCGATCGTCGATCTGGAATTTGCGGCGTCCCTGCACGTCGACTTCCGTGAACCACTGCTTGCGCATGGCCGGCGATACGGTTTCGAGAGCGCGTCTCGTCGTAGCCGCCGGCGCGGGCAATCGCTCAGGATCTTCGGATCGATATCCGTCGCCAGGATCTTGAAATCGTAATCCGCGACATTCGGCATCATCGAAAGCACCGTCAGTGCTATCGAATAGGGTTCCTGTCCGTCGGAAGACGCGGCCGACCAGATACGCACCCGGCCTCCCATCTTCGCGCGGTGCAAAAGCTCCGGCAGCACATGGTCGCGCAGATGCTCGAAATGATGGTTCTCGCGGAAAAAGCGCGTGAAGTTGGTCGTCAGATGCGAGAGCATTTCGCGACGCGCTGCCGCCCCAGCCGGCTGAGGCGACCAGCGAGCAATATTCGCGGAAACCGGAAAGGCCGAGATTGCGGATATGCTTGGAAAGACGCGAATAGACGAGCGAAGCCTTCGTCTCGTTGAGGAAGATGCCGGCATCCGAATAGATCATCGCGGCGATCTCCATGAGGTCGCGGCGCGTCAGCGGATATTCGCCGCTCGCCAGAACCTCATCGGGACTTCCCTGCCTGACATCCTTTGCACTCAACGCATTCATGCGGCTTCGCTTTCGGTGTCGGGGAACAGGGCTTCGAGCTCGATAAGGCAGATCATCCGTTTTTCGATCGCAAGAATTCCGCGAGCGAACTGACGCTCCATGTCGGAAGAGACTTCCGGCGTGGGCTGAATGTTGTCGTCCGTAACGGTCAGAATGTCGGACACGGCATCGACGAGGAGACCGACAATTTTCCGACGAACCTGAGCGACAATGATGACATGGCGGGCCGACGGATCAGCGGCTTTCAAGCCGAGACGCGCCGAAAGATCGATGATCGGCAGAACGGCGCCACGCAGGTTGATGACGCCCTTCATGTAGGCTGGCGAATGCGGCATGGCCGTTGCCGGCGTCCAGCCGCGGATTTCGCGAACCGACATGATGTTCACGCAAAATTCCTGATCGCCGATACGGAACGCGATCAGTTCGCGATCCCCCTGGCTCAGATTTTTCACGGCGTACGACATGGCATTATCCCACCGCTGCCAACGACATTTCGGGTTTCAGGGCCTGGCCGCGCGAAGCGCCGACGACAGCATCGACATCGAGGATGAGCGCCACGCGCCCGTCGCCGAGGATGGTTGCGGCAGCGATGCCCGGTACATGCGTGTAGTTGGCCTCGAGGCTCTTGATGACGACCTGGCGTTGGCCCTGGATCGCATCGACCATGAGCGCGCGCTGGCCTCCGCCTTCGGATTCCACCAGCAGCGCGACACCCTCGACCGGGTTTGCCTGCGTTGCGCGGAAGTTCAGGATGCGGCCGACATCGACCAGCGGGCAGAACGAGTTGCGGATCGAGATCAAGCGGTGGTTCGCACCGAATGAGTGGATCGCGGAGGCTTCCGGCTGCAGCGTTTCGACGATGGCCGTCAGCGGCACGACCAGCGTCTGGCCGGCGACGGTGACCACCATGCCGTCGAGGACGGCGAGCGTCAGCGGCAGGCTCATCGTGAAGACGGAGCCTTGACCCGGGCGCGAGGTGATGTTGATGCGGCCGCCGAGGGCCTGGATCGAGCGCTTGACGACGTCCATGCCGACGCCGCGGCCCGAAATGTCGGAGATCTTGTCGGCCGTCGAGAAGCCCGGCAGGAAGATCAGGTTGTCGATTTCCTCGTCCGAAAGGTTCGCGTCGGCGGGGATCAGGTCGTTGTCGATCGCCTTCTGCCGGACCTTTTCGCGATTGATGCCGGCGCCGTCATCAGCAAGCTCGATGAGGATGCGGCCGGAACGGTGCTTTGCCGTCAGACGCACCGTACCTTCGGTGTTCTTGCCGACTGCGGCGCGCTTTTCCGGCGTTTCAATGCCGTGGTCGACAGCATTGCGGATCATGTGCGTCAGCGGTTCGGCCAGCTTGTCGATGACGGTCTTGTCGACTTCGGTGTTTTCACCTTCGGTGATCAGGCGGATCGACTTGCCGGTCATGTCGGCGATTTCGCGGACGATACGCGACATGCGCTGGAACACCGGCTTCACCGGCTGCGCGCGGATCGCCATGACCGAATCCTGGATCTCGCGGGTGAGCTGCTGCAGCTCTTCGAGGCCCATGTTGATCGAAGACGTGCCGGTCGTATCGTTCTCGATGACGCTCTGCGAGAGCATCGCCTGGTTGATGACAAGCTCGCCGACGAGGTTGATCAGGCGGTCGACACGGTCGAGATCGACGCGGATCGTCTGGCCGGCGCTTGCGGCGGCGGCATTGTTCTGTGCGGCAGCGGCCGCACTGGCAGCGGCTGCGGATTCTTTCTTGTCGACGCGGGCAGCCGCGGCAGCCATCTGCGTGACGTTCGAGGCCGTTTCGGCGGCGGCAACGGCTGCAGCGGCATCCGACTTCGCCTCGTCGGCCGGAACCTCGGTGGCACCGCCGTCGTCGAGGATCGAAAGATCGAAGGGAACAGGGATCATCGGCAGTTCGTCGTTGGAAGTCGTTGCGGCCTCGGCTTCGACCGCCTTGATCGTCAGATCGCAATCCCATTCGGCGAATTCGAACACTGTCCGGATGGCATCTTCGCCCTTGTCCGTCTTCAGGGTGATGTTCCAGCTGAAATAGGCGGCTTCCGCATCAAGCTCGTCGAGGCCCGGCAGAGCGTCCATGTTGCAATAGCTGCTCATCTCGCCGAGGCGGGAGAGGTCGCGCAGCAGAAGCGTGGCGTCGTTGCCCTTCGAATAGAGATCGGAGCGCGGCTTGAAGGTGATTTCGTAAACCGGAAGATCCGAACCGGCTTCGTCTTCACCGCCGAAATCGTCAAAGGAGAAGGGTATCGGCTGGAACCCGCTATCGTCGGTCGCCTTGGGCGTCTCCGCCGGGGCGGGAGCCGGTGCAGCCTTTGCGGCAGGCTTCGGCGCTGGTGCCTCGGCTGCTGCGGAGGGCGACGGCAATTCGCCATTGGCCAGCGCTTCCAGCTCCTTCACCAGGCCGCGGCTGCGGCTTTCGTCGACGCTGCCGCCGTCGCGCGCAGCATTGGTGAGGTCGGCCAGCACGTCGGCCGATTTCAGCATGACCTTCAGGACATCCTGTGTCGGCTCAAGCTTGTTGGAACGAACGCAATCAAGTGTGGTCTCGAACACATGGGCGAAGGCGACGAGATCGTCCAGACCGAAGGCGCCGGCGCCGCCCTTGATCGAATGGACGGCACGGAACACCGCATTGACGGTTTCCGGATCGCGATCGCCATCATTCATTTTCAGAAGACCGGATTCCAGTTCGGCGAGCTGCTCCTCGCATTCCTGGAAAAAGATCTCTTTGATTTCGTTCATATCCATAGGAGGAATTCCTGGTTTTAAGCGGTTACGCGCTCAATGGCATCGATCAGCTTGGCAGGGTCGAACGGCTTGACGATCCAGCCGGTAGCTCCGGCCTGGCGCGCGCGGTTCTTCTTTTCCGCGTCGCTTTCCGTCGTCAGGACCAGGATCGGGATCGCCCGGTACTTCTCGTTGCGACGAACACCTTCGATGAAGCCGAAGCCATCGAGGCGAGGCATGTTGATGTCGGTCACGATGACGTCGGGATTGGATTCTTCGAGGACCTCGAGGCCTTCGACGCCGTCTTCGGCCTGGATCGTCTCGAAGCCAGCATTGTTCAGCGTCACGAGAAGCATGTTTCGAATTGTCCGTGAATCATCCACGGTCAGCACTTTTTTCTTCATTGCCGGATCTCCTTGGCGAGCAGGTGGTCGATGTCGACGCCAACCAGCTGCATGGTTTTCTGAAATGCATCGGACACTTTCACGAACGTGAACGAATGCTTGTCCCGGTCCCAGGTCTTCTCGGCAGCCATCAGAACCTGAGCACAAAGACCGCCCAGGCGCTCGACGGCGGATGCATCGATCGAAAGATCGCTGCCGCGCACGGACATAAGCTTGTCGCGCAAGGCCGAAGCCTCGTTGAGGTCGAGCACCGCTGCCAAACTCAGCGTCTTCCCACTCTTCTTTGCTGCCATCAGCTTTTCCTTGTCCCCTTGTCCCCTGCCCGCAAGAATGAGGCGAGGTCATCTTCCGATAGGTTAGTAAACATTCCGGCCACCTCCGAAGCTGGCGGCGGACGCGAGAATCCGAAATCCTCTTCGTCATATTGTTCGTCCAGCGTGACGGGCCGCGCCGGGATTTCCATGCCGCGATGGTGATGCGGGCGCACCGCCGGAGCCTCGGCGCGCCCGTTTTCGCGGGCGATGCGGAATTCACGGATCGTCTGACCGAGTTCGAGGATCACCGTATGCAGTTGGTCGGCACCCTCGGCCGCGCGCTGCGCGGATGCCGCGTTGTCGGCAACCTGCCCGCCGAGCGCCTTGACGTCGCCCATCACCGTGTCGAGGCTTGCCGCATGCTCGCCGGTATGGCTTGCGATGGTGGCGATCGCAGCGTTGATGTCCGTCACCTGCCGCACGATGCTGCCGATCGAATCCTGCGTTCGGCCAACCATCTGGACGCCGGCATCCACCTGGGACTTGGTCGTCGTGACGAGGGTCTTGATTTCGCGGGCGGCTTCGGCGGAGCGCTGTGCAAGCGCCCGCACTTCCTGTGCCACGACCGCAAAGCCGCGGCCGGAATCGCCGGCACGCGCCGCTTCGATGCCTGCATTCAACGCAAGCAGGTTGGTCTGGAACGCGATCTCGTCGATGGCTCCGATGATCTGGCCGATCTTCTCCGCGGACTGCTCGATATCCGCCATGGCGCTGATGGCGCGGCCGACGACCTGGCCGCTCTCTTCCGCCGCCGCGCGGGTCGAGGCCGCGGCCTTTTCGGCAGCGCGGCTTTCCGATGCCCCGTTGCGGACGCCTCCAGCGATGGCTTCAAGCGCTGCGGCCGATGTCATGAGTTGCTGCGAATGACCTGCGGCATGTCCCGAAAAACTCTGTGAGGCAGCTGCAAGCGAACGCGTGGAAAGTTCGGCTTTCGCGGCGCGTTCGCCGAGCGCGGCAAATTCCGCCTGAATGCCGTCGAGTGCCGCGTTGAGGCCGCCGGCGATATCCGCATAGGCGCTGTCCTCATCAAGGGCCGCACGGGCGGTCAGATCGCGCGCCGCAAGCGCATCGACCACGTCGCCGAAAATCCGGATGACTTCTCCCTTGTCATGTTCGCGCTGATCGGCAAGCCCGCGCTGCTGGGAGGCGCGCAGTGCATTGAAGCGCAGCGAAACGGCAATCTCGACATCCACCATGACGAGGCGGATGATGGCCGTCATCATCTCGGAGATTTCTTTTGCGCGGCGCTTGGCGCCCGGCAGCAGCGGCTTGCCCGCCAGCTCACCCGCCAGACCGGAAATGATGTGCTCCAGCACGACGCCATGACCGGCGACGTGCCAGCGCGGGATCGAGCCCCATCCTGCTCTCGGTATCGGATAGAACCTTGACGCGCTCGGCATAGAGGCTGTCGAAGCGCGCATCGGTCAGCACCTCCCAATGGGAGGATTGGAGATCGTGCAGGCGATCGAGCTGGCGGTCGTTCTCGAAATTGCGCGCGGCGTCGGGGAAAGTCTGGTAGCGCTGGAACAGATCGCGAAGGCCGCTCTTCAGCCGGGCTTCGAGCATCGGCCGATGGCGGCGCACCATCTCGCATTGCGCGGCATCGAGACCGGCAAAGCGAAGGCGATCGCGGAGGCTGCCTGCCTGCGCACCTTTGGCCCGATCTGATGGCATATCCTGCCCCAATGCCTATCCTCAATCACCTTCCGGACAGGGTCCGGTGAAAAACCTTGTGCTCCATCCGATGAGCGCAATGCGGGGGAAACGACCCATGCCACCGGCCGCAAACCGGCGGGCGAACGTCTCCCGATCAGCAATTTCTATTTCGGAAAAGAGATGGATACCGGATCGAGCCGGTACGGCGGGACGGCGTCATGCCTGCTGGGAACGAGCAAACATCTTCCCATTCCGACGTGTATCGCAATGTTTATGGTTAATTCCTTGCCTGAAGGTTAATAGGCCTTTGAACAACCTGCGCTTTTCAAGCATTTCGAGCACGTTGCACGAAATTGTTCCAAAGAGTTGCAAGCACGCTACAAGTCTCGCGCAAGCTCTATGTTATATCCCACCCATCAGACATGACATGATGTCGTTAAGGATAGAGCAATGATTGTTCTCGGATTGGGTTCGTGCCTCATTGCAATTGCCACGCTGGCCGCCGTCGCCCTGCTCGACCGGATCGAAGCCAACCGCGGCGTCATCAGCCTCCGCGTGCTCTGAATGCAATTGCCGTCTGCGGCATAGTGCGGCTTTCTGCGCCACCCCTGTTGGCAGTCACCTTCCTCTGATGTATCGCAGGCGCCTCAAGCTCAGCGGAAGTTGTTCATGACTGCGAGAACCGGCCTTTTCATCATCCTAGCCGTCACTCTGTGGCGTATCATAACGCTCCATTTCGACACGACGGATTTCTTCGTCGACGAGGCGCAATACTGGTTCTGGTCCCAGAATCTCGACTTTGGCTACTATTCGAAGCCGCCGATGATCGCCTGGTTCATTCGCGCGATGACGGAACTTTCGGGCTCTGACGATATCTTCTGGGTGCGCCTTTGCGGGCCTCTCGTCCACATGGCCACCGCGTTCCTGCTGATGAAGCTCGCGGGACGCGTTGCCGGTCCTAAGGTCGAAGGCTGGACTGGTGCTATTTATATAACGATGCCTGCCGTTGCGCTCTCATCGGTCTTCTTCTCAACCGACGTCGTTCTTCTGTTCTTCATGACGATCGGCCTCTGGGCCTATTTCGGCCTGACAGAGAAGCGCTCGATTGCGACTTGCGCTCATCATGGGCGTTGCCTTCGGTTGCTCCTTCCTGTCGAAATACGCGATCCTTTTTATCGTGCCCGGCGGACTGATCGCGCTGCTGCTGGTTCCGGCTGCGCGCATCGCCTGGCGCGACTTCTTCATATCGGTCATCGCCGCGCTCGTCGTCGCTGTCCCAAATCTCTGGTGGAACTTCACCCACGACGCAACGACTGTCCGCCATACGGAGGATATCGCAAAGTGGGATGAGCTTCGGCTGAATTTCGCCGGTGCGCTCGAATTCTTCGCAGCCCAGTTCGGTGTCGTCGGACCGATTGTTTTCTTCGCGATGCTTTGGGCGGACGTGGCGCATGATCAAGGGAAAGAGCAGCGAGAAGGAAAAGCTTCTCATCTGGCTCTCCATGCCCGTCGTTTTCCTGATCACCCTGCAGGCCCTTGTCGCCAAGGCCGAGGCAAATTGGGGCGTGTCGGCCTATGTCGCAGGGACGGTGCTCGCCGTCTGGGTGCTCACTCAGCTATGGCCGAAGGGTCTCAGCATCTCGCTGATCATTGGCGGCGTTGCGAGCTTCCTTTTCCCGCTTGCAACGATCTTTGCCCATCAGCTTGTGCTTCCGGGTGGCAATGAGGTGATGAAGCGCTATCTAGGCCGCAGCGAAATCAGCCGCGAGGCCGGCGTACTTGCCAAGCAGGCAGGAGTGAGCACCATTGTCACCGACAATCGCGATTTTGTCGCCGACATGTTTCATACGCTCCGAAACGAGCCGCTCAAGATCTATTCGCGTCCGCCCGCTGGCTTCCCGGCCAATTACTACGAACAGGAATTTGCGCTTCCGGCAGATGTGCAGGATCAGGTTCTCTTCGTCACGCGCGGCGAACTGAACTGCGCAGCCGCGACACCTGAACTGGTCAAAAGCTGGCAGCCTGTCGACGGTTACTATCGCGGCGAGACAATCAATGCCTACAAGGTGCCCGCGGCCTGCCTGAGACCGCAGAGTTGAATGCTGCTCTCCCCATTCGGACGCGGAAGTCGACGAGTTGAAGCGATACGGCGCAGACACCATCATTATGGGCGAACGAGAAATCGCCATGGGGATGGTTGACCGGCTCGCCCATAGTACATCATGACAGTCCGGCCTATGAAGATGGGCACGGCACTGATACTATTCCGGTCGCGGCCGCAGAGCCGTCCGAGAAAGAATGACAGGTTTTGCGCTTGGGTCTATTTGAGAGCGAGATCGCAAGGAATGGCGAAGAAGAATTTGATGCGCGCCGCTTGAGCGCCCGCATCGCCGTTTCGCTCGCCCTTGCGATTGCTGCCTATATAGGACTTCTACTCGGCGGTAATCTCATTCTCGGTCCAGCGGCGTCGGCCGGCAATGCGTTGGCTTCGTCCGGCAACGAAACTCAGCCGTTGCAAATGACCGCGCGCGAAGCCGTTCGCGGCGTGCTTGCCGCCGATCGCAAGGCCGCGCCGAAACAGGCGCTTCACCATTTTGGCTCCGCGTCCCTGCCGGTGCCCCCGCATCTCGAATTCGCAGACTGGGCAGCGCCGGCCGTTCTGCCTTTGCTCGACACGGTTCTTCGTCCAGCCGTTCTGGCGGCCAATCAGCCGCGGGCTCCCCCGGCTGCCTGATATCGCGCTTGTCGCGTTTTTCACAAATCAGATGACACGCCGCCAGCGCACAGCGCCGGCACATGCATATTCAAGGAACACAACGAAATGCGCACCTCACCATGGCTGGTGCTCACCTATACGGTGATCATTGTCTTCGGCATTCTCACGGCGTTACCGAACGTGCTGCCCAAAAGCGTCCTCGACCACGTACCTGCCTGGCTGCCTCACAATCAGGTTTCCCTCGGTCTCGACCTTCGCGGCGGCTCCCACCTCGTTCTCGAAGTCGATGAAGCCGACCTGACGCAAGCGAGCGGCTGCAGACGCTTCTGCAGGACGCGCGGCGCGTGCTGCGCGAAAAGAACATCCAGACCAAGTCGATCGTTCGCAACAACAACCAGATCGTCGTTTCCCTGACCGATCCGTCCCAGAGCGGCGATGCCATCACCCAGCTGGAGACGCTTGCCAACCCGATCGGCACCGGCCTCAGCGCCGGCCAGTCCGACCTTTCGGTGACGGCGAACGGCGGCAACGTCATCGTCGCCTTCTCGCCGGCCGGTCTCGCAAGCCACGTCGAATTCGGCCGTGCAGCAGAGCCTCGAAGTCATCCGCCAGCGCGTCGACCAGGTCGGCGTTGCGGAACCGACGATCCAGCGTATCGGCGCGAACCGCGTTCTCGTCCAGCTTCCGGGTGCGCAGGATCCGACCCGCCTTCGCCAGCTTCTCGGCTCGACGGCAAAGATGTCCTTCCACATGCTGGCTCCGAATAACCAGCCCGGTCCCGGCGTGACGATGCTCAAGGACGATGAAGGCAACACCTATCCGGTTCTCGACCGCATCGAGATCTCCGGCGATCGCCTTTCGGATGCGCGTGTCGGTTTCGATCCGAACACGCGCGAGCCGATCGTCAGCTTCCGCTTCGACAGCGCCGGCGCCACCCGCTTTGCTGACATTACCCGCCAGAATGTCGGCAATCCGTTTGCCATCGTTCTCGACGACAAGGTGCTGAGCGCACCGGTCATCCGCGAACCGATCACCGGCGGCTCCGGCCAGATTTCCGGCAGCTTCTCTGCCGACACCGCAACGACGCTTGCCGCCATGCTGCGCGCAGGCGCCCTGCCCGCGAAGTTGACCGTCATTGAAGAACGCACCGTGGGTGCCGATCTTGGCGCGGACGCCATCAAAACGGGCGTTTATTCGGGCCTGATCGGCTTCGCCTTCGTCGCCGGCTTCATCTTCTTCCTCTACGGCGCTTGGGGCCTGCTCGCCAACGCGGCTCTGGCGCTCAACGTCATCCTGACCTTCGCCGGCCTGACGCTGATCGGATCGACCCTGACGCTGCCCGGCATAGCCGGTGTCGTCCTCGGCATTGGTCTTGCGGTCGACGCCAACGTTCTCATCAACGAGCGCATTCGCGAAGAAACCCGTAAGGGCAAGGGCGCCTTTGCCGCTATCGATGCGGGTTTTGCCCGCGCCTACTCGACCATTGTCGACGGCAACATGACCGCGCTTATCGCCGCCGCCATCCTCTTCTGGTTCGGCTCCGGTCCTGTCCGCGGCTTCGCGGTCACCATGGGCCTCGGCATCATGATCTCGATGTTCACGGCCGTCGCCATCGTTCGCGTCGTGATGATCGCGATCGCGCGCCGCCGTAAGATGAAAGTCATCAACATCAAGCCGCTTCTGCCGATCCACCTCATCCCGGATGGCACGAAGATCCAGTTCATGAAAGCCCGCTTCATCGGCGTCAGCGTTTCGGCAATCCTGTCGATCGCGTCGATCGTTCTCTTCGTCACGCCCGGCCTGAATTACGGCGTCGACTTCAAGGGCGGCATCCAGATGTCCGTCAAGACGAACGGCCCGGCGGACCTTGGTGCTTTCCGCACCGGACTCAATGAACTCGGCCTCGGTGAAGTGACGCTGCAGTCCATCGGCGACAACAGCAGCATCCTCGTCCGCGCACAGCGCCAGGACGGCGGTGAAGAAGCGCAGACGGCAGCTGTTACCAAGATGAAGGACGAAGTTGCCAAGATCGATCCCTCGGCAACCGTCACCGGCACCGACGTCATCGGTCCGAAGGTCAGCGGCGAGTTGGCCTTTGCCGGCATCATGTCCGTCGTGCTCGCCAGCCTTGCGATGCTCTTCTATATCTGGTGGCGCTTCGAGTGGCCCTTCGCCGTGGGCGCGATTGCGACCCTCATTCTGGACGTCACCAAGGTCGTCGGCTTCTTTGCGCTGACCGGCCTGGACTTCAACCTGACGGCCATCGCCGCAATTCTGACGCTGGTCGGCTACTCGGTGAACGACAAGGTCGTGGTCTACGACCGCATGCGTGAAAACATGCGCCTCTACAAGTCCATGCCGCTGCGCGAGATCATCGACAAGTCGATCAACGAAACACTGGCACGAAGCCTTTATACCGGCGCGACAGCCTTCCTCGCCATGCTTCCGATGGCGATCTGGGGCGGCAGCGCGGTCGAAAGCTTCGCCGTGCCGATGGTCTTCGGCATTCTCGTTGCGGCCGCATCCTCGGTCTTCATCGCAGCGCCGATCCTGCTCTTCCTGGGTGACTGGCGCCGCCGCCACGCCAAGGCCGTAGCAGCATCTGCCGGCGCCGAGGTGGAAATCATACCGCCGGAAGCCACCGAACCGCGCAAGTCGATCGGCTAGAGATACTCTGGTAACACATGGTTGTACGGGCGCCGGTTGCAGAACCGGCGCCCGCTTTTTATTCTGGCTGCAATGAGGTGAGAGGTTGCGTCTGCATGTCATACGATCGAACGTCAGCTGCTGTTTCGAGCACGAGCGAGGAGCGCATGAAGCGTTTTCTGGCGTCGGCTTCGCACGACCTCCAATCACCGCTCCGGCACATTGCGATGTATGCGGAAATCCTCCTGGACGACCTTGGGGAGAAGCTCGATGGCGAACAGCGCGAAAGCCTCACAGCGATCCTTCAGAAAGCCCAGACCGCCCAACGTCTCACAAAAGCGCTGATGAGTTTCGCTGCAGGCACGCCACAGCTCTCGCCGGCACCGCTGGAACTCGGCGGTTTGATCGACAGCATTTGGGCCGAATTGATCAACGAGATGGCTGCACGTGAGGCAACCATTAGCTGCGCGCCCGCTTCCAACGCTTCACAGCGATGCAATTGTTCTCTCGACCGTGCTGAAGCACATCCTTGCCAATGCGCTCGCTTTATCGGAGCGCCGCAGCACCGCATGTCGAGGTAACAGCGGAAAGGAGCGCCGGCGATTGGCTGATCCATATCTCCGACAATGGGCGAGGCATCGAACCAACCTACCGGGACCGGATATTCGAGCCTTTCTGGAAGCTACCGCAGGCAGACGTTGTGCCGGGCGCCGGGCTTGGGCTGACGGCGGCGCGCGAACTGTTGGCAGCCATGGGCGGCGACGTGACCCTCAGCCGCTCGGACGAAACCGGCAGCTGCTTCACCATCCGGCTGCCGGCCGCATGACCGCCGTCAAATCGTGTAATCATCCTTCCAGAAGTCGGGGACGTCGTACTTCACGTATTCACGGATGATATATTGCAGCGTGCGCGCGTCGATCTCATCCTTGCCGATGCGGAAATCAACGCCGTAGTCCGGAAATTGCTGGAAGTAGCTGCCCGAAATGTCGGTTGAAACAACGCCGATCGGTCCAGTGTACCCTATGCCGCGAAGCTCCGGCACCGTCTCGCGGAAATCGGCATTTGGCAGCAGCCGGTTGTCGAGCAGAATGAGGTCGAAGTCGGCCGCCCTTGATCTTTTCCAGCGCATCGCCAATGGATTGCGAGTATTCGACATCGACAGCAGGCTCGGAAAGGCTGCCGATCTTCTTCTTCAACGACCTGAACTCGACGAATTCGTCATCCACGAACAGGACCTTGACGGCATCTCCTGCGGCCGTTTCGGCAGTCATGCTGTTCCCCCCAAATTACGTAACCAAACCATTCCTCAGCGCGATGGCCACCATGTGAACGCGGTTCACTGCATCAAGCTTCCTGACCGCCGCGGTAATATGAGAATTGACGGTATGTTCCGACAATCCAAGAATGATCGCGATCTCCGCCGAGGTCTTGCCTTCGCTGGTCCACTTGACGATTTCCGCCTCCCTCTGGGTCAGACGCCCCGACATCTCCTGCGTCAGAATTTCCTCGTAGAGTTTGTCGAAAATGCGCATGACATCGAGCAGAACGTCGGCGATCTCTCCCTGGTCCGGTTCCTGGCGCATTCCGCTGAGGACAAGGCAGTAGCGCCGCCCCTCCGGCGTGAAGAGGGGTATGAGCAGAAAGGTGTTACCGCTGAATTCGTTGAATACAAGGTCGGCCGAAAAGCCCTCAAGCTGTCCGCTCTTGCCGGCGACCGGCGTCGTCAGGAACTGTGCCGTCTTTGCCTTGAGCGCGCCCAGCGCTTCCTTGAGCGTCTGGATGAAAATCGGGACCCGGCGTTCGGCGATATTGGTGATGACGATTTCGCGTGCGCCGAAGGGGGCGTTCGCCTCGGAAATGCGCGCAAGCGCAAAATTGTCGAAGTGATAGTGCTGCGCTGCCGCCTTGAAGAGGCGGAAAAAATCGGTGCGATTGATCGCCCGGCTAAGCTCGGGCCCTGTATGAAATGGAACCGCCGAAGCGTTGGTCATTCCAGCAAAATCCTACGTCTAACCTCCAGAATTCAGTATCATCCCCAAATCTTGGGATATACGTTCTGAATGCGAGAAGTTACAAAAGTTCCGAGACAATTGATGAGGATAGGGGAACGGGGACTTTCCAGTATCCTGAAGGCGGGAATGACATCAATTCTCTCAACCACAAGTGATACAAAGGGCAGCGTTACTTGATTTGTAGCTTTTACTAGGTATCGCAATTTCTTCGTTGTTCACGTCCATGAAGAACGGAAGAAGTGCCCGAAGTACGCGCGAGAGAGCCGATAGATCCATTCAGCTAAGGGGTTGGCTGAAATTCGCGGCGGCGAATATGGGCCGGTCGGCTCTCTCAGTGCTTCGATAGCTCTTCTTCCTGTTGGTTGCATCTTGGAAGCCTGAACCAGCCTTGTCAATCGCCGTCTCCAGCCTCGTCGAGTACGGGCTTACAGCTATCTGCGCTCCGGTCTTGCTCCGCGAAGCGTATGAGGGCCGACAAGATCCAGAGGCTTTGCAAGATAGAAATCGGCACCCGCAGCCAGCGCCCGCTGCCGGTCCTCCTCAGCATCCGACCCGCTGCAGACGGCAAGCCGCATGGCATTGAACCGGGCATCCGGCCGAAGCCGTTCGATCAGTGCCAAGCCACTATCGAGAGGCATATAGAGATCGGCGATGAGCAAATCCGGAAGCGCCGCGCTTTTCGGCAAGCCGCTGTTCCAGTGCGACAAGCGCCGCTTCGGCCGTCGTGAAACAGAAGAGGTCGACTGCGACCCGCTGCTTCTTGCGGATGTAGTCCAGGTAGAAAAGGTCGTCCCTGCTGTCATCGATATAAAATATGACCGGCATCGGTGCTCGCATCCGGCGATTCCGGGACGCTCCTCGATTGTGCTTTTTCGCGACACTAACCGCATTTGCTGACAATCGATAGCAGCGGCGCACGCAACCATCCGGTGAAAACCGCCGCGTAACGCCACGTTCGCCTATTGTGTCTTGCGGGATTTCGGAAAGAATTGGCCGCGAACCGGGAGGACTGACGACGTGTGGAATGCAGCAGTGGCAGGACTGCAGGACGACCTGCAACAAGAACGGGAGCAGCTATCGTTCCGTCGTTGTCGGCATTGGCTTGCTGCTAGCCGCTCTCGGCCTGACAGCGCTCGCGGGCTGGTTTTTCCAGGTCGAGCTCATCATTTCCGTCATTCCCGATTTCCCGTCGATGGCGTTCAACACAGCGCTCTGCTTTGTCGCTGTCAGGGGCCGCCCTTGCCTCTTCGCGCGGCAGGCCGACGTTGGGCATCATCGCTTTCATCGGTACTTTCGGCGATCGCCATCGCTCATCGGCCTGGCCCGGCTGATCGAAATAATCACATTTGGGCCGACGATTTACAATCGTCGACCGGATGTTGACCGACATTCTTGTCCACCGCGATTTCGTCGAGCGAGATCGGCGGGGGCATGGGACCGAATACTGCGCTGATCTTCCTGATCGGCAACCTCTCGCTGGTCGCGGTCCAGAACTGGAGGGACGCTCGAGCGCCTCTTGGTCAGGAACTGGTGAGCTATCTCGTCATCACTCTCGGCATGATCGCGCTTACCAGCTATGTCACAAACGCGGAACAAGGCTACCGCTGGGGGCCGTACGCAACGATGGCACTGCCTACGGCAATCGGCATGGTTTTCTTCGGCGCCGGATTGCTTGCGAGCGCCTGGGGGCGCAGCCTGCACGCCGCGGCGCGGATACCGCTCTGGGTTCCGGCGCTCGTGTGCTTCACCGGGCTTCTCGCCGACCTCTACACGCCTCTCGGTGTGGCGAACGGCATTCTCTACGTGCCGCTGGTGCTGACGGCGCTCTGGTTCGGCAACCGGAGGGCGCCAGTTTTCTTCGCCCTCGCTCTGCACCATCCTTGTGCTGCTCGGTTTCTTCGCCGTCCGCCACGATGCCGTGGCGCTTCTGGCAGGAAGGCGTGAACCGGGCGATCACCATCACCTCTGCTATGGCTGATCGCGATGCTCGTCTATTCCTACATGCGCAACAGCGATCGAGCCTCGAGACCGAGCGCATCCGCTTCAGTGCCTTGGTGCGCAATGCACCGGATGCGGTGCTCGCCATCGATGAGAAGGGGAACGATTTCGAGTTTCAATCCGGCAGCCGAAAGCATGTTCGGTTACACGCCGCAGGAGGCGATCGGCCAGAACGTCAAGATGCTGATGCCGGAGCCCTATCATTCCGGGCATGACGGCTATCTGAGCCACTATGCCGAAACCGGCGAAAAGCGGGTCATCGGCACCACGCGCCAGGTTTCCGGGCGGCGCAAGAACGGCGTCGTCTTTCCGCTCGATGTCTCCGTCAGCGAGGTCAAGACCGGCGGGACGAGAACCTTCGTCGGGATCGTGCGCGACATCAGCGAACGTGTGCGCCAGGAGGAGCGGCTGAAAACGACGCTGGCGCAGCTTGAGGACTATACTGCCGACCTGGAGCGCAGCAATCACGACCTCGACGAGTTCGCCTATATCGCCTCGCACGATTTGAAGGAGCCGCTGCGCGGGCTTCACAACCACTCCCGCTTCCTGCTGGAGGATTACGAAGAGCAAGCTCGATGCGGACGGTGTACGGCGCCTGAACCGCTGGTGCGGCTCAGCCAGCGCATGGAGAAACTGGTCAACGATCTGCTCTATTTCTCGCGGATCGGCCGTCAGCAGCTTGCGGTGAAGCGCACCGACATCAACCTGGTCGTCAAGGATGTGGTGGCCACCATGGAGCACCTCCTCGAAGAGCGCCACGCCAAGGTTGTCATCGACGGCCGCTTGCCGGATGTGATCTGCGACGCGCCGCGGCTCACCGAAGTCTTCCGCAACCTGGTCACCAATGCGATCAAATACAACGACAAGCCCCAGCCGCTCGTGAGTATCGGCTATCTTGAGCAGCTTCGTTGGCAAGAATGGCGCGACGGCGCGCAACGTCTTCTTCGTCAGGGATAACGGCAAAGGCATACCCCGGGAATTCCACGAGGACATTTTCCGTATTTTCAAGCGCTTGGAAAAATCGCAGGATTCGGACGACGGAACGGGCGCAGGTCTGACCTTCGTGCGGAAGATCATCGCCCGTCACAATGGCGAGATATGGCTGGAATCGGAAGTCGGCGTGGGCACGACGTTCTATTTCACTTTGGGCAGGAAGCGCGAGGGGCAGAATGCAGCAGCGTGACACGCAACCGATCCTCATCGTCGAGGACAGCGAGGACGACTTCGAGGCGACGATGCGCGCTTTCAAGCGCACCAACCTCCGCAATCCAATCCGATGGGCGGCATCCGGCCAGGAGGCTCTCGACACGCTGGCAACCATGAACCCGCGGCCGGGCCTGATCCTGCTCGATCTCAACATGCCGGGGCTCGACGGGCGCAAGACGCTGGAGGCGATCAAATCCAATGCGCACTGGCACAAGATACCGGTCGTCATCCTGACGACCTCCAACGACGAGCGCGACATCGAAGGCTGCTACGCGCTCGGTGCCAATACCTATGTGCAAAAGCCGGTCGATCTGGATGGCCTTTTTGCAGCCATACAACGGCTGAAGGAATACTGGTTCGAGATTGCCATATTGCCCCTAGAGGAGTGACCATTGCCGGAAGACTGCTCGGTACTGATCATCGACGACAATATCGATGACCGCGAGGTCTACCGGCGCATGCTCAGTCGTGTACCGGGCACGGCCTATATCGTATCAGAGGCCGAGACAGGCGATGATGGTCTTGCACTGATCGGCCACAAACGGCCGCACTGCATCTTGCTCGACTATTCCTTGCCTGGCCGCGACGGCCTTGATGTGCTTGCGGAAATCCTCGAAGCTCGACTCCTCCGCCAATGTCATCATGCTGACGGGCCAAGGCAATGAGACGGTTGCCGTCGAAGTGATGAAAAGAGGCGCACGCGACTACGTCACAAAGGACGCGTTGACACCAGAAGGGCTCAACCGTTGCGTCCAGAATGCCATCATGCACGGCGCGCTGGAGACCAAGCTGGAGCAGAAGCGCCAGTCTCTTGAAATATTCACACGTGCAATGGCGCACGATCTCAAGGAGCCGCTGAGAACCATCAAATCCTTCAGCAGGATACTGCATGGCTCGTCCGCGCTTCCGGCCGAGGACCGCGAACTTCTCGACTATATTCTGAGTGCTGCCGACCACATGGAGGACCTGATCGTCAAGGTTTCGGGCCTCACCAAGCTGGAGGTCTCCGGCGACCTCGAACTGAAGCCGGTCTCGCTCGGCTACGGTGCTCGATCAGGCGCAGGACAACCTTCGCCAGCAAATCGAAAGCCGTCAGGCGGTGATCACTCACGGAGAGCTGCCGGAAGTGATGGGCGACGCGACATTGCTGATCCAGGCTCTCCAGAACCTCATTTCGAACTCCATCCGCTATTGCGAGGAACGCACGCCGGAGATCCGGATCGTTGCGACAGCGGCCGGCGGCCTTTGCCACCTTTCCCTCAGCGACAACGGCCCCGGCATCGATCCCCAACATCGCGAACTGATTTTCCAGCCGTTCAAGCGGCTCGTCGGCCAAGGCATCGAAGGAACCGGACTCGGGCTTGCCATCTGCCGTCGCATAGCGCAGATGCACGGCGGCGCCATCTGGTGCGAGGGACGCTCCGGCGAAGGGGCAACCTTCATCCTCGAGATACCGCTCGCCCGATCGGCTGCTGCGGCGCCTCAGCGCATGCCTTCGACGCAGGCCATGCGGCCGCACGCAACCGGAGCAAGCCGGCAGACTTGCCGAAGTGCTGCTCGTCGAGGATAGCCCCGCCGACATTCAGCTTCTGAAGTTGAAGCTCATGCAACGGGAAAAAGTCAGCTTCAACCTCCACGTCGCGACCAACGGCCGTGAGGCGATGCGGCTGCTCGAACAGCGTGCCGGGATGCCGGATCAGCCGCTGATGGACCTCATTCTTCTCGACATCAACATGCCGATCATGGACGGTTTCGAGGTCCTGAACGCACTTTCGGCCGACGAGCGCCTCAGCCGGATTCCGGTCTGCATCCTGAGCACCTCAAGCGACCAGGGCGATATTCAAAGAGCGAAGGCTCTCGGCGCACGTCGGCTATATGGTCAAGCCGCCGACCCTGCAGCAGTTGGCAAAGGCGCTGGAGGAGGTTGATACGCTGGAACTGCAACCACGCGGCGACACGCTCGTTCTTTGTGTAGAACAATCAAGGCAATCTTCATCGGCACTGGCATGAATCTCGTAACGGCTCTAGTTCTGGCGTTCCTGGCCACTCCTATCCAAGACGGAATGCTCTCGATGGTTTCTGGCATACATCACGTGACGGCAATTACCCGCAAGGTGCAGGCGAACGTCGATTTCTACGCCGGGTTCCTCGGCCTGCGGCTCGTCAAGCAGACCGCCGGCTTCGAAGACGCAACACAGCTGCATCTCTTCTATGGCGATGCCGAGGGCACGCCCGGGTCGCTCGTCACCTTCCTTGTCTGGGAAGATGGTTCGCCGGGGCGCGCTGGCTTCGGGCAGATCAGCGAGATCGCGCTTGCCGATCAATCCGGCGAGCATCGGCTATTGGCTGACGCGGGCAATGAGCTTCGGCCTTCGCATGGAAGGACCGGCCGACGAATTCGGCGAGTCCGTGCTGCGCTTCAAGGATCCGGACAACATCATCCTGAAGCTCACCGGCAACAAGGACCTGAAGGCGCCAGCCCCTTGGCATGGCGGCCCGGTTCCCGTCGAGCACGCCGTACAGCGTGTCCGTGGCGCGACCATGCTGACGGAGGTGCCGGACGGAGAGCCGCAGCTTCCTTGAAAGCCACTTCGGCTATCGGTTTCAGGCAAACAAGGGCGCGATCGATCGCCTCGTCTCGCCATCCGGCGACGTCATCGATGTGCGCAATGCCCGCGGCTTCTGGTCGGGCGCGCCGGGCACCGGCACGGTCGATCATGTGGCCTTCCGTGCCGCCGACGATGCGGAACTGCTCTTCGGTTCACGACGCGCTCGCGAACGACGAATGCCTCGGCAACCAACACTCATGACCGCAAATATTTCCGGTCGCTCTATGCCCGTGAGCCCGGAGGCACCCTCGTCGAGCTTGCGACCGACAAGCCCGGGATGACGATCGACGAGCCGCCGTCGACCCTCGGCTCAAAGCTCTTCCTGCCGCCGAAGGATGCGATCACCGATCTTAAAGACCTGAAGGTCGTGCTGCCGCAGTTTTCGATGCCCGGCGAGCCCCGCGTGAACTATCGCGACCTGCCCTTCGTTCACCGCTTCTACACGCCACCGGACCCTGACGGCAGCGTCTTCGTGCTGCTGCACGGATCGGGCGGCAACGAGACGACGCTGATGCCGCTGCTGCACAAGGTCGCACCGCGAGCGACGCTGCTCGGCGTGCGCGGCCGCGCGACGGAAGAGGGCTTTCCGCGTTGGTACAAGCGCATAACGCCATTCTCGTTCGATCAGGACGATATCAAGAACGAGGCGGAGGCCTTCGCCGCCTTTATCGACAGCGCCGTCAAATCCTACGGCCTCGATCCCGGCGAAGATCGTCTACGTCGGCTATTCAAACGGCGCCAATCTGCTGAACTCGCTGCTCTACCTGCATCCGAACCTCGTTCACCGCGCAGTGCTGCTCCGTTCGATGCCCGTGCTGACGAACTATCCGCATGCCGACCTCACGGGCACGGATCTGCTCGTCATCAGCGGCAAGACCGACGCCTACGGCAAATATGCGAACGAACTGGAGACGCGCCTGAAAACGTCCGGCGCGACCGTCGATTCGGATATCATCTCCGGCGGCCATGATCTCGGCGATGCCGATGTGCCGATCATCCAGAAATGGCTTCTGCAGAAAAACCGGTAGACTGGCAGCTTGCAGTAACGCACCGGAATGACACCCAAGCGCAGGTGGCTTTTTGATCGCTTAATCTGATGTTACCTATGCCGAATTTTCGGACCCCGCACTTTTCTGCTGAATTCTAATTCAGTCAGCCATTTTGTTTGAGTTCTGCATTTGCGGAAGCGAAAACGTCAACATCAGAGGCATCTAAATATAAATATATACTCGAGTATTTTTCTTATCAAGACACAACGTTGTTTCTGACTATAGTCAATTCACGTGCACTCAAGATCGACGATGCATATAACTTAAGTCAACGAATACAATATTGATCAATTATTATTACATGTTTCTTCGCTTGAGTTTCTAAGCGCGCCTCCCCTGCGCATCTTCGTCAACAAATTACCTTATTTTTTCGATTTTTTCTGCGCCTGTTCTATTTTGCTGCAGCGCAAAAATTTCTTGCCGAACCTCGATATGCGACATATCCTGGGCCCGCATATCGATCGCAGAAGGGGAAATGAATGCCTCCTCGGCCTGTTGACATCAGCCTGATCATCTCGTCGAGAAATCGGGCCTATGGCCTATTGAACTGCCTGGATGCGATTGCAACCGCCGCGCGGCAGGCAGACCATTTGCGTCTGGAACTCGTATTCGTGGACAACGGGTCCACGGACGACACGTCGGATGTCTTTCGCAAATGGGCGGCCTCGGCGCCCATCGAGACCCATCTGATCTACGAGACATTGCCCGGCCTCGCCAATGCCCGCAATACCGGAATTAGCGCCGCCACCGGCTTTATTCTTGCCTTCACGGATGACGATTGCGAAGTCTTCCCGGACTACTTCACGACCATCGATGCCGCCTTCGCCAATGATAACCAGCTCGTCATGCGCGGCGGCCGTATCGAACTCGGCGATGAGCGCGATCTTCCCGTCACCATCAAGACCGAACTCGAACCCGCCGTATTGACCAGCGAACTCCATGCAGGAGGCTTCATCCACGGCTGCCAACATGGTCTTCCCGAAAGCGCTTGCCGACACGATCGGCCTCTTCGACCCGCGCTTCGGTGCCGGATCGCCGTTCCGCTCCGGCGAAGACACGGATTACACTCACCGTGCCTTCAACGCCGGCATCCGCGTCGAATATTTCCCCGATCTCGTCGTCAAGCACTTCCATGGCCGCCGCAAGATCGAGGATATCCATCGCCTGCAGGCCGGCTACGCATTCGGCAACGGGGCGCTCTACGCGAAATACATGTTCGACCGGCGCTCCAACATGCGCGGCATGCTGCGCTGGGATATCCGCCAGGCGATCAAGGAACTGGTCGAGCGGCCGCAAGATGAGCGAAGAAATGGGGCTCACCTATCGCCGCCAGCTTCGCGACCAATATCACCGGCATGCTCGCCTATTGGCGGAGCGCCAAGCCCAAATCCGCGACTCCATCGGCGGGTCACCACTGACCGTTCCGCCGCCGCAAAGCGCGCTCGATCGCGTGACACATTCGATTGGAAACTGAATGGCAGATAATGCAGTTGCGCATGCCGACCTGAAGAAGAAGACGGCGCTCTCCGTCCTCTGGTCGGTGATCCGCGTCGCGTGGAGCACCGTCGCAACCTTTGTCATCTTCGTCATTCTTGCCCGCATCCTCGGACCCGCCGACTTCGGAACCTTCGCGCTGGCAAGCCTTTTCGTGGAAATCGGCCGCGTGCTCGCCTATGCCGGTCTCGGCGATGCCATTACACGGCAGCTCGATCTTGATGAGGAGCTTGCCGACACGTGCTTCTGGGCGACCGTCGCCTTCAGCTCCATCGTCGCGTCTTTCGTCTTCTTCTTTGCGCCCTATTATGGCCAGCTCGTCCGCGATCCCTCGGTGGCCGGCATCCTGCAGATGGCTTGCGCCGCTGCTGCCGCTTTCATCGCTTGCGGTCATCCACAATGCGCGGCTTGCGCGCGAGTTCGGCCACAAGAACCTTGCGGCACAGAGCATCGCCGCTAGCCTTCTCTCCGGTATCACCGCCGTTGTCTGCGCCTATCTCGGCTGGGGTGTCTGGGCGCTGGTGGCGCAGACCGCCGTCAACGCGGCCGTCACCGTCGTCCTCGGCTGGGTTGCCTATCCGTGGATGCCGCGGCTGCGCTTCGACGTCGCCCGGTTCCGTTCGGTATTCCTCTTCAGCGTCAGCCTCGTCGTCACGCAGCTCATGTGGATGCTGCTTGCCCGCGTGCAGGATATCTTCATTTCCCGCTGGTACGGCGCCGTCGAAGTCGGCCGCTATCGCATCGCCTGGCGGCTGATCGAACTGATCGGTCAAGCCGTTCTCGCGCCGATCGGCAGCGTCGCGCTCGTCACGCTATCGCGCCTGCAGAACGATCGCGTCGCCTTCCGCAACGCCTACAACAAGATCGTCGGTGCCGCAGCGCTCGGGACGATCCCGCTGCTCTTCGGCTTCGGCGCGCTGTCGAACGACATGATCGCCCTGCTGTTCGGCGACAAATGGGGCAATGCCGGCGATATCGCCACCGTCCTGGTGCTGATGTCCGTGCCCTTCGTGACCAACTTCTTCGCATCCTCGGCGCTCTCGGCCGTCAATCGTGCGGAATCGATCCTTTCGGTTGCCGCCCTCCAGTTTGCGGCGACACTGGTCCTCACCTGGCTGCTGGTCCCCTACGGCATTCTCGCAGTTGCGGCCGGCTATGTGCTGCGGGCCTGGCTGACGATGCCTTACCAGCAGTATGTATTGAGCAAGTATGCCGGGATCGACACAGCCGGCACGTTCAAGGCCGTCGCCCTTCCCTTCTGCGGCGGCGCGCTCATGGCTGTCTGCGTCTGGTTCGCCCACCCGTTCATCGCCGCGCATCTTCAAAGCCGCTGGGTATCTCTCGGCGTCAGCATCGGCGTCGGCGCTGTTATCTACCTGGCCTTTCTGCCGGTCTTCGGCAGGTCGGCCATCCGTCCCTATATCGCACTCGGCAAGTCGCTGCTGCCGTTCGGCAAACGGGCCGAGGCCTAGCCTCGCAGCCAGGCCAGCAAACAGGAGCTTCCATGCAGGAAACCAACATTACGATCATCAATCGGCTTCAGGGACTGATCGCAAACAACCTGTCCGATCTTGTGGACCCGGCGGAGCGCTTCGCGCTGCTCGATTTCCCCAACCACTACAATATCGGCGACAGTGCCATCTGGCTCGGCGAACTTGCCTATTTCGATCGCCGCAAGACGCGGCCGTCCTACGTGACCGAGATCCCGACCTACAATGAGGAGCGGATGCTCGCAACGATCGGCGACGGCCGCATTTTCCTGCACGGCGGCGGCAATTTCGGCGACATATGGGCCGGCTATCGCCAGTTCCGCGAAGGCCTGCTGACAAAGTTCAAGGGCCGTCCGATCGTCCAGATGCCGCAGACGATCCATTTCAAGGAACAGGCCAATATCGACAGCACGGCGCGCGCCATCGAGCAGCACGGCAACTTCACGCTCTTGGTGCGCGACAAGAAGAGCCTGGAATTCGCCCGCCGCTGGTTCCAGTGCGAAACGCGCCTCTGCCCGGACATGGCCTTCTGCATCGGCCCTGTCCAGCGCCCGGCGCCGCAGCACGAGCTGCTGCTCAACCTTCGCGAGGATCAGGAAGTCGGCGCTGCGCAGGACCTCACCGCTGCCACGGGACGCCCCGGCACAGTCAAATCCGACTGGCCGGACGAGCCTGCCGATTTCCAGAGGCAGACCAAGCATACCGCGATCCTGAAGGGCCTGATGTCCGGGAAGATCGGCGGACGTGCCCGTATGACGGAGCTTGCCTATCGCGAGCGCGCGCAGCAGCGTTTCGACCGCGGCGTGGCATTGCTCGGCTCGGCGCGCCAGGTCATCACCGACCGCATGCATGGCCACATCATGTGCGTGCTTCTCAGTGCCGACCATTGCGTGCTGGACAACAGCTACGGCAAGACGAGCAGCTTCATCGAAGCCTGGGGCACCTGCAACACGGAAAAGGCAGAGCTTGCCGCCACCGTCGATGAGGCGCTTGCCATCCTCGACGCACGGCGCGTAAGGTCCGGCCGCCGTCGCCTGATCCATCAGCCTCGCCGGGCGATCATGATCCCGGCGAGCACGACTGCCCCGCCGATCGCCTGCATCGGCCCGATCGCTTCGTTGAGCAACGCCCAGGCGAGGATCGCTGCGACGACGGGCTGGAGCAGCAGCGTCAGCGAGGAGAAGGCAGCCGGCAGATAGGCGAGCGCATAGGCGATCGCCACCTGGCCGCCAGCATGGCTGACGAAGGCGAGGCCGAAAACCATCGCCCAGCCATAGGCCGTCGCCGGCAATATCTGATCCTCGAAGAAGAAAGCCAGCGGAAACACGCAGACCGCGGCGGACGCCGTGCTCCAGAGCATGATGCGGATCGTATCGAAGCGGCTGCGCAGCTTGCCGATCGAAAGGATGTATCCGGCGTAGAACATCGCGGCGACGATCGCGACACCATCACCGTGCAAATCACCATTGCCAAAAGCGGCAGGTCCGCCCTTCAGGATGACGACACCGGCCAGCGCCAGCGCCAGGCCGAGAACGAAAAGCCGGCGTCACCGCCGCGCGGAAGAACAAGAAGCCAATGACCGTGACGAAGACAGGCGCAAGATTCGCAAGCAGCGTCGCATTGGCAACCGATGTCATGGTGATCGAGAGGTGCCATGCGGCAAGATCCAGGGCCAGGATCACGCCCGGCAGGATCAGCAGCCCGTAGTCCGAAAGCTTTTCCGGCTTCGGCCCGGCGTCCTTGCCCTTGATCAGCGAGAATATGAAAATCGGTATCAGTGCGAGCGCGACGCGCCAAAACGCCGTTGCCATCGGCCCGACTTCGGACAGGCGCACGAAGATCGGCGAGCCGCCGATCGCCGCTCCTCCGAGAATCAGCGCCGTCAGGGCAAAACGATTGGAAGGTACTGTTTCGGCTGTGGGGGAAGCGGCCTGCGACATGATTCTCGATGCTTTCTTCGCCGCTAGCGGTGAAAGCGGCGATCTGGCAGCGAATTACCAGATGCAAGCAACCGAAGATAGCGCAAGAGCGACAAAGGCGGACAAAAGTGTCTGACGCGCGTAGGTGCCTCAGCCGGAAATCACCGTCGCGAATTCCGGATTGCCGCGGATCGTATTGCTCACCGTGCAGATTTCTTCTGCCGCATGGGCGATCTTCTGCCGCGTCTCCTCGTCGATATCACCCTTGATGCTGAAGGCGATATTGAACTTCTGCACGCGCGAAAGCCCTTCCGTCGCCTTCTCGCCGGTCACATCCGCGCTAATTTCGGTGATCTTGTCGAGCACGCCCATCTGGCTTGCGGCGATGCGCGCACTCAGCACCAGGCAGGCCGAAAGCGACGAATAAAGCAGGTCCAGCGGATTGAAACCCGGCTGCGACGGCGCCGGTGACGATGTCGAGCTCGCCCCTCGTCGCCGAGGTGACATGCGGAAAGCCGGTGCGTCCGAGAACGGCGGTGGCGCCTGTGGGTCTTGGTCTTACCTTGAGGTCGGCCATGCCGCGAAACTCCGTTGATATACCGGATTTCAAATAGCAGCCTTTGCCGGCCGCCCGCAACGAAACCGCTACCCGCAAATCCGAAGACGCGCGGATATGAATCCTGTATCAGGCGAGCCATGAAGAAAAAACAGATCGCGATCATCGGCGGCGGACCGGCGGGCCTCATGGCGGCCGAAGTGCTTTCGGCATCCGGCCACGCCGTCACCGTCTACGAAGCCATGCCGACGGTGGCGCGCAAATTCCTGCTCGCCGGAAAATCCGGCCTCAACATCACCCATTCGGAAGACTATGCGCGCTTCGTCACGCGCTTCGGCAAGGCCGGCGACCGGCTGCGCGCCGCCTTGGACGGCTTCACGCCAGCCGATGTCCGCGCCTGGGCAGAAGGCCTCGGCACCGAGACCTTCACCGGCTCCTCCGGCCGGGTTTTCCCGAAGGTCGATGAAGGCCTCGCCGCTGCTGCGCGCCTGGATCGCCCGCCTCGAAGCCCAGGGCGTCGAAATCCTGACCCGCCACCGCTGGACCGGCTTCGAGGACGGCGGTTACGCGTTCGAGACGCCGAAAGGCCATCTGGTCGTTCACCCCGACGCCGCTTTGCTGGCGCTCGGCGGCGCCAGCTGGCCGCGGCTCGGCTCGAATGCCGCCTGGGTGCCTTGGCTCCGCGAAAAGGGCGTCGAGATCGCGCCGTTCCGCCCCGCCAATTGCGGTTTCGACGTCGACTGGAGCGAGACCTTCCGCGAGCGTTTCGCCGGCGAGCCGCTCAAATCCGTCACCGCCACCTCGCCCGCCGGCACCTTTCCCGGCGAATTCGTCATCAGCCGCCACGGCATCGAAGGCAGCCTCGTCTACGCGCATTCCGCAGCACTTCGCGACGCGCTTGAGGACGGCAAGCCCGCATCTCTCTTCATCGACCTTGCACCCGGCCGAAGCACCGAACGCCTGGCCAAAGACCTCGCCCGGCAGGACAGGAAAGCCAGCCTCTCCAACCGCCTCCGCAAAGGCGCCGGCCTCGACGGCGCCAAATCAGCCCTGCTGCGCGAACTCGCACTTGAAACCGACCTCAAGGAGCCGTCTAGGCTCGCAGACCTCATCAAATCCCTGCCGATCCCGCTCACCCGGCCCCGCCCCATCACTGAGGCCATATCCTCCGCAGGCGGCATCGAATGGAGCGCGCTTGACGACGAGCTACATGCTGAAGGCCGTCCCCGGCCTTTTCGCAGCCGGAGAAATGCTGGACTGGGAAGCACCGACGGGCGGCTATCTGCTGACCGCGTGCATGGCGACGGGGAAGGCTGCGGCGGTCGGGATCGATAGGTGGCTTAAAGGCAGTAACAGCCGTTAGCTCCGTGACACACACATGCCACATGCTCTTCTTAAAGCGTATCGCGATCTTTTAGATTCGCTTAGCGCGCTTTAATTCTTTGTTTTCACCCATGTCTTTAGCCCGAAACCGGTCCCCCACTTTTGGGAGACATGGTTTAACGAGCTGTCTCACATAAAAAAGCCCTCACTTGGATACGAGCGAACCAGTGAGGGCTTATGTTGCCTGTCGAAGACCTTGGGGCGTCTTCAAGACGATCCTAATATACTCCTTCGGCGCTCGCTGCAAATGAAAAAGCTCCCACCAGAGACGGAGAATGTTCCAGTGAGAGCCTTGTTGCCTACTGACGCGGGCCTTCTTGAATGGTCGGCGTACATCAGTAATCCCTAACTTACAGGCGCATGCTGACTCCTCTCAAGGGGGGAATTCGCAAATTAGTTAACCGCCACTTTGAACCAGGGCCGCTACTCGCCTCGTAATGGAACCAAATCTTTTCCGAATGCTTGATGAGAGCTGTTTATGTCTTTTGTATTCTAGCGGCATTTTCCTAATCAGCAGATTTGTGAGTTCATGATTGATGCTGGAACTGAGGCCAGCATCTATGTGACGCTACTTATTCGAATGATCTTCGTGAGCGTGTTGTTGCAGCAGTTACGGCCGGTCAGACCTGCCGGATCGTGGCGGATCGGGTCGATCGCCGTTCTTCTGTAGTGAAGTGGTCGCAGCGCTATCGGATGACTGGCCAGCAGTTACTCGGATAGGGCGGTCATCCGCTGGTGGTGCTGGAAGGGCATTCGCGTCTTCATCATCGAGCGGATCGAGCAGACATCGCACCAGACGCTGCATCGGCTGAAGGACGAACGAGTACCATTCCCCAGAGATTATGACTTTCTCGACTGCATAGGCCTTGCGAGTTTTTCACGGGCTTTTTCGGTTGTGAACATCCATTGGATCTGTGCCCGTTGCGCGTTTCGCTGCTGCTGCCAAGCGTCCTATCTCTGCACCATTTTGTCTTTGTCGTCGATCCTGCCGTCTAGGCATTGGCTTTTCAAAACGCCGATTTCGATCTCGACCATATTCAGCCGACTCGCGGTTTCGGCGTGTAGTGGAATTCAAGCCGCTTGAGCATACGACGGGCTTCGGCCGCGGGAAACGCGTCGTATAGCGCGCCGGGTGAATGGGTAGAGAGATTGTCCATGACAACACGAATGGTCTGGGCGTCGGAATAGTCGATATCCACCAACTCGCGCATGCACTCGGCGAAGTCCTGGTTGGTGCGCCGATCGGTGACGTTCACCCGCCGCCATGGCTGGTGCGCGTCCAGGAAAACGAAGAGATTGACGGTGCCATTGCGGCGATATTCACAGTCGTAGCGTAAAGGCTGCATCGGCTTTCCGCAGAAACGGCGTTCCGCACCTCGCCAATCAGTTGGACCGGGCTTTCGTCAAAGCAGACAACCGGCCTTTGCGGGTCTGAGGCTTCCGGCATACAGATTCCAGGACGTCTTCCATTCGGCGACATATTCCCCGTCGACCTTGGGAACGCACCACATGTCTTTTCGCCATGGCTCAGATGGTTTTCACAAAGCCGCCGGCGCACGGTCTCGCAGGAGAGTTGCGCATGATCGGTCAGCTTGACCATCTCGTCAGCCAGAAGCTCAAGCGTCCAACGGGCCCGCCCGGCGGTGGAGTCGACAAGCCGTCGCCACCAGAAGCGCCTCCTCCTTGGCTGACAGTTTGCGGGCAACGCCTGGCCGGGGTGCTTCGCTCAACGCGCCTTCGAGATTGGCCTCCACCAGCCGTCGCTTGGTGCGATAAATGGTCGATCCGCTACATTCAAGGTCGCAGCGATCACCTCGTCGCTCACACCCTCATTCGCCGCCAACAGGATCTGCGCACGCTTGAGCCTGCGGGCCGCGTGATGGCCACCGCTCAAAAGGGCGTTCAGTTGCTCACGTTCAAACTGGCTGAGTTCCACACGATATCGTATATTCATCTGATCCTCCTGACGCGGTGGAACACAGGTGAATCTCAAATTAATCAAACATTTGGCATCCAGCCTTCTTCCGGAGCGCCACAGTTCACGCGGCTTCAGGGCCAATACCTGGCCTTCATCGATGCCTACACCAGGATCTTCGAACGCTCCCCCGGCAGAAGCCGATATGCGTCGACACTTCCAAGTGACAGCGCCCTCTGTGCACCAGATGGTGCTAACGCTGAAAAGCCGGTATCATTCAACGCCAGCCTGGAGAAGCGCGAAGCATTCAATTGCTCGTACAACCAGAAGCGCTGCCCCCAATCTTCCGATAGCTCAACCCGTCAGAATCTCTGCGGAATGGTACTAGCCGCCCGCGGCGTGACCGTCTCCCACAATGCCATCTGGCAGTTCATGCGCCGCGAAGGCTTGCGTTTCAAAAAAAACGCTGTTCGCCCTTGAGCAAGGCCGTGCCGACATTGCCCGGCGCAGAGCACGCTGGAAGGCCTGGCAAGGCCGCTTCGATCCCAAGCGGTCGTCTTGATTGATGAAACCTGGATCAGGACCAACATGGCGCCCTTGCGCGGCTGGGCAGCGAAGGGCAAGAGGCTGCACGGCTTTGCCCCGCACGGCCGCTGGCGCACCCTGACCTTTCTCGGTGCCTTGCGCTACGATCGGCTCACCGCGCCTTGCGTCTTTGACGGTCCGATCAACGGTGAGTGCTTCCGCACCTATGTCCGACAACTGTTGATCCCGACCCTCAAGCCCGGCGACATCGTCATTCTCGACAATCTGCTCACACAAATCCAAGGCCATTCGCGATGCCATCAAGGCTGTCGGCGCCAGACTATGGTTCCTGCCGAAATATTCCCGACCTCAATCCGATCGAACAGCTCTTCGCCAAGATCAAACACTGGATGAGGCAGGCCCAAAGCGAACCGTCGACGAAACCTGGCGTCATCTTCGCCTCCTCGCTGACACCATCAAGCCGCACGAATGCGCCAACTACTTCACAAACGCTGGATACGCTTCCGTCAGACGGGTTGAGTCTTAGAGCCTTTCCTGGTTAGATTGAAGCATTCTGCCGGAGCAGGTTTTCGTCAGGGCAGAGGCGATTGGCGAAGGGCATACCCTGTGTACGTCCGAGACGATCGCCTCTGATCCTGGCGGAAAGATGCCCGGCCCTTCGGGTTGGCTGAAACGGGCCGGCTGATCGACCGGCCGGCTTGGCCGTAGAGCATGGCTACGACGCGCGCCGGCCGGTCGACCATCCGACTCCGTTTGAGCCAACAGAATGCTTCAATCTAACCATGAAGGCTCGAGGTGCCAATATCACCCCGGTGCTTGTTTCGGCACCGTTTCCATAACGATTGCGCGATGAACCATGGATCGATCTGCACCGTCATCGCCACGACGGAACTGGTTCGGAGAAGAGGCCGGCGCGATTTATCGCTTTGGTCGAATGCGCCGTCTGGGCGGCCCTCGTCTACGATTCTCGAAGCGTCACCGATGATGCAGGAGGGGTGGTCTCCACTCGGCTACCTGGTTCCCGCAGCCATCTTGTTCGGGCTCGGCATCTATGTGAACGGCGTTGTGTGTTCGGGTCTGTCGGGCATTTCGGAAATGGCGAAATCGGCTTCGGATTTACGTTCTCGCTATCTTTGCGGTTATTTACATTGAATCTCTGTTTGACTTGCTTCTGGATCAGCCGCCGATAAGTGCTTCCCCACCGGTTGGCGCAGTGCTTCTGGCACTTGCACTGCTGGGCATCCTGGCGCTGAGACTCGGTGTGTCACTCAGATCGAATTGCAACTTCATGCGGCTGACGCTGTCGATGGGAGCGATCGGGATCACCTCTGCGATCCTGTCGGTTTTTGCGCCTCGGTTCTCGATCACGACATCGGTTGGATCGATCGTTTCAATACCCGTGGTCGGCGCGGTGATTTTAGGCTGCATGTTCAGCGGCAGCCTTGTATCCGCAAGATTTAGGAGGCGTCGATTTATGCTGAAATGGCCGACACTCAAGGACATACTTAAAAGAACGCTTGGGGGCATCCTTATGGGATTGGGTGCGCTATTCATTCCCGGTGGGAACGATACCCTGCTGCTGATTGGTTTCCCCATGGCGGCATGGCAGGCCGCGCTCGCCTACGTGTTGATCGTTGTGACGCTTGCCGCGCTCATCGCCAAATTCGGTTCGATGGCAAGATCCTGGTCATGACGGTGGCCCATGTCCCACATCGCCTGCAAGGCCTGCTGCCGTCGACGCGCCTAGCCAGGCAGCGGTCACCACAGCGCCGCGGTGCATGACATCCATTGGGCGTCACGCGAGGGCGGGATGACTGCAGTGGGTCGATACTGCGGCCTTCGCGAGTTCATTGGTAAAGGTCCGGAGTTCGGGCCCAATGCTGCCCTCTACAGAACGCTTCGAAAGTCCGGGACAGGGTCGGAAACCGGAAGTTCGGTGAGCGCCGGACATGGATGGCCACGCCCGGTCACCGGACAGCCGATGAAGGGCAGCATGCGTGTGACGCGGTCGAGCTTAGCCACCGCACTGCCCAGCGCCGCGAGCTGCGTACCAGGAGATGATTCGCCGTGGGTTAGGTTATGTGCACGTAGCTGGAGATAGGTTGGATTTCCACCGCCACAGATCACATACAGTCCAATGTCCTCATCTCGTTCCGCTTCGGTCGTAGCTGTCTTCCGACGATACATCTTCGAGGCGCCACTTTTTCCTCGAGTTCGTTCCACGGCACATGGACAAGCGCCTGCAGGCTCTTTCACTAAATTGATGAAGAGTAGGCAGTCGCGCCTCGCCCTTGACCAACACCAGGAGAGAATGTTCTTGCAACTCTGGTTGTCCGGCCAGCCGCTCCGCTCGCACAGCGCCATTGCCATTCCTGAAGGCATCGCGATCGATCGCCTCCAAGAGGCGCGCGTCAGAAGGCCGAAGGTCGCGATCGACCGGTTCCACCGGACGTCGGCCAGGAAGACCGGAAGTCTCGTCCTTGCTCCCTCGACCTGTCCTTCGTGCAGCAGCTTCGCCCCGGTGAGCGTGAGCATCGCACCGCCGCAGCGTGCGCTCTTTCAGGAGGAAGAGCGGCAGCGGCTCTGGGTTCATCGTGGTTCTCGATGAACCTGACCATTTTTTCCTGGTAGGCGGAATCCGCCAGAAGGTGCTGGCGCACGCTCTCGGGTCCCGATGCTCCATGCGGTCATAGAGTTTCTTGTCGTAGCAACAGTCAAAGCCCTGTTGCTGCAGTTCCCACTCCAGATCCCAGTAGGCCTCGGCGATGAACTTGAACTCGAGGTGCTTTGAATTCCATCGCTGGTATAACCGTTGGCCAGTAATCGTTGTCCTGCTTTGTTGCCGGCGCTATCACCCCACGTGGCCGTTCGAAGACGCT
>CAWIRO010000020.1:0-191367 GCA_963838565.1 uncultured Alphaproteobacteria bacterium | reverse complement strand
GGCACCTTCGAGCCGTTCCTTGCCGGGCGGCGGGATGGTTCGCAGGAAGCCGGAGACATAGCCTGCCGGAATGCCGAGGCTGCGGAGCGCCACGATCATCACATGGGTGAAATCCTGGCAGACCCCGCGTTTTAATTCGAAAGCCTCGAGCGGAGTGGAATCCACCGTCGTTGCTTCCGGATCGTAGGTGAAATCCTTGTTGATGCGGGTGCACAACGCATTGGCGATCTGGAGAACGGTAAGGCCGGGCAGAGCGCAACTTCTGGCGTAGTCGGAGATGGCGCGGGTTTCGATGAGGCGTGGACTGTTGCCAAGGAAATGGTGTGGTGAGTCGGGTCGGAGCGACCAGATGCCGGCGACTTCCTGCGGCAGGTCGGGAAGAGCCGGCGAGAAATCGGCGGCGATGGAATGGCTATCGACCTGGACGCGGGCCTGCATACGAATATCCAGCGTCTCGTGCGGCCACCGCAGCAGGAAGGAGGTTGCGGGATGGCGGAAGAAGTCGGTGAAATGCGATTGCTCGTCCGGCGTGGGAGAAATGGTGATCGAGCCTGCGACCAGCCGCTGGCGGTCAGGCAGCGAAAGCGGCATCAGCCGCATGATGTGGCGCGCTCCCGAGGCCGGCGTTTCGTAGGTGTATCCCATGTGCAGGGTAAGATCGTAGAGCACGGCCGTCACCCGAGATAGGTCTGGGCAAGAAGGTCGGATAGCTGCTCCAGCTCGCGTTCCATCTTCTTGTAGACCTCGCTCGTCATCGCCTCCGGCGTCATGACGGCAAGGCCGGAATGCAGGCGCATCGTCTCGCGGTAGAATGGCGACATCTGCCCGTTGACGAAGGCGTTCGGCAGTTGCTCGACCTCGCGGTGGATCTCGTTCATCTGGAAGAGAATCGAGCGCGGGTTCAGCGGATCGAGCGCCAGAAGGTCGGTGACGGTCAGGCGCGCGGTATTGACGTTGTACCGGCGCCGGTGGGTCATGACGCTGTCGCCGATTTCGAGCAGCATGTCCAGCGCGCCGTCCGGGGCATCGTGGCCCGACATGTGGCCGAGCAGCCGCGTCATGTGCAGGCCGCGCTCGATGTAGCGGCCAAGCGAGAGAAAACGCCAGCCGGTGAAGCGGTACATGTTTTCGTGCACAAGACCGGCGAAGCCCGCGAGCTTGCGCAGCAGGATGGTCATCGCATGGCTGGCGTCGTCGCCCGGCGTGACGGCGGCGTGAAAGCGGCGCGCGGTCTTGGCGAGATCGTTCAGCGCCAGCCAGCCGTCAGGCGAGAAACGATCGCGTATGTTGCTGGCGGAATAGACGGCGCTCTCGATGTTGCGCAGCAGCGTTTCCGGCACCGCCTCATCCGTGTCGATGTCGACGGCGACGAGATATTTCGAAACGTCGGCAAGCAGCGGCTGGCTCGGGTCGGCGGCCTCGGCGTAGCGGGCATGCCAGGCGCGAAGGATGCGAAGCGCGCCCTCGGCGCGCTCGATATAGCGGCCGAGCCAGAAGAGATTGTCGGCCGCCCGGCTCGGCAGGCTGCCCGGCATGTTGCGGGTGAAGCTTCCTTCGGCGGGCAGCAAGGTATGGCGCTCGACCGGCTTGTCGCTGACGATCCAGACGTCTGCCGCCGCGCCGCCCGACTGCATGGCGATCGCGGCAACGTCAGCACCGGACCCGATGCGGGCGAAGCCGCCCGGCATGATCTGCCAGCCACGGGCGGTGCGGGCGGCGAAGACGCGCAGCGACATCGGCCGCGGCGTCAGCTTGCCGTCGACCCAGGCCGGTGTCGTGGAAAGCGTGACGACTTCCTGACCGACGAGTTTCGGGCCGTCGGTGCTCAGCCAGTCGGCAATGGAATCCTTTGCCGTCGCACGCAGCGACGAGCCGAGAACGGATTCACCGCTGATCGTCGAAGAAGGGTGCGCGCGAATAGGCAGGCCCGATCACCATCCTCTCGATATTTCTTGCGACGTGTTCGCGTTCTTCTTTCTGGCCGCACCACCACGTGGCGATCGATGGCAGCTGCAGCTTCTCTCCAAGCAGGCGACGGCAGATCGTCGGCATGAAGGCGAGCAGAGCGCGGGTCTCAAGGATGCCGGTTCCGAGCGCGTTGACGATCGTCACCGATTTCGGCGCGAAGCGCCTCGACCAGACCCGGAGTGCCGATGCGCGAACTCTGGTTCAGTTCCAGCGGATCGGCATAGGCGGAATCGAGGCGGCGCCAGAGCACGCCGATCGGCTTCAGGCCGGCGACCGTGCGCACCATGACACGGCCATTGACCACCGCCAGGTCTTCGCCTTCGAGCAGCATGAAGCCGAGATAACGGGCGATATAGGCGTGCTCGTAATAGGTCTCGTTTGCCGGGCCGGGGGTCAGAACGCCGATGCGATCGTCGCCGGAGTGCTTCATCGTCTGCAGCGCATCGCGGAAGGCGCCAAAGAAGGAGGCGAGGCGGTGAACCGGGGTTTCGGCATAGATATCGGAGAAGGCGCGCGTGGTGGCAACGCGGCTTTCGAGCGCGAAACCTGCCCCTGACGGCGCCTGCGTGCGATCAGCGAGAACCCACCAGTTTCCATCCGGTCCGCGGCCGATCTCGAAGGCACAGAAATGCAGGTAATGGCCGGATGCCGGCTTTATGCCCGCAAGCGGGCGCTGGAATTCCGGATTGGAGGCGATCAGGCCGGGCGGCAGGAAGCCTTCCTCCACCAGCTTGTTGTCGCCATAGATATCGGCGACGATCGCTTCAAGCAGATCGGCGCGCTGCACGAGGCCGGCGGAAAGCGCCTGCCATTCACGCTCGTCGATCAAGACCGGAATGTGCGACAGCGGCCAGGAGCGCTCGCCGGTGCCCTTGCTGCCATAGGCGCGGTAGAACACACCGGCATCGCGGAGATAGCGGTCGGCACGGGCGAAACGCTCGGTCAGCTCGGTTGCCGGAATCGCCCCGAAGCTTGCAAGGAAGCGCTGCCAGACAGGACGAATGGCGCCGTTGTTATCGACCATCTCGTCGGCAACGCCGGGCAGGGGCGCGTAGCCGAAGACCGCCTCGTTGCCGGCGCGGTCGCCAATCTCGCCCTTGCGTTTCTCCGTTGCCGGTTTCTTGCCCATTCACCTAGCTCTTCAAATACCCGCCGGCCTGCGGAGATCCAGCGTCAGCGGGAATTCCGGTGAACCCGTCTCGGCGCGCGGAATGTAGCCGCCCGCCGTATGTCCCCACGGTTCGAACCGGGTGAGCCGCCTTGCTTCCGCTTCGTTGCCGTTTACCGGGAAGGTCTCATAGTTACGGCCGCCCGGATGGGCAACATGATAGATGCAGCCGCCGATCGAACGCTTCGACCATGTATCATAAATATCAAATGTCAGCGGCGTATTCACGGGCAGAACCGGATGCAGACCCGAGGCGGGTTGCCACGCCTTGAAGCGGACGCCGGCGACGGACACGCCGGAGGTGCCGGTTGGCGTCAGCGGCACGGTTCGGCCATTGCAGGTGACAGTGTAGCGCGAAGAATTGCTGGTTTCGAGCCGAACCTGAAGGCGTTCGACCGAGCTGTCCACATATCGAACGGTGCCGCCGATCGTGCCTTCCTCGCCCATGACGTGCCAGGGTTCGAGCGCCTGCCTCAGTTCCAGCTTCGAACCCTCGTATTCGACCTCGCCGCAGAAGGGGAAGCGGAACTCGAGCTGCGCCTTGAACCACTCCGGGCTGATGTCGAAGCCGTTCTGCTTGAGATCGTCAAGCACGTCCAGGAAGTCGGCCCAGACGAAATGCGGCAGCATGAAGCGATCGTGCAGGGACGTTCCCCAACGGACGAATTTGCCGTCCGCGGGGTTCATCCAGAAGCGGGCGATCAGCGCGCGGACCAGCAATTGCTGAGCAAGCGACATGCGCGCATTCGGCGGCATCTCGAAGCCGCGGAACTCGATGAGGCCGAGGCGGCCGGTCGGCCCGTCCGGCGAAAAGAGCTTGTCGATGCAGATCTCGGCGCGGTGGGTGTTGCCGGTGACGTCGATCAGCAGGTTGCGGAACAGGCGATCGACCAGCCAGGGAAGCGGCGGTGCGCCGCGGCCGGGTGCCGGGATCTGAGCGAGCGCGATTTCCAGTTCGTACAGGCTGTCATGCCGGGCCTCGTCGATGCGCGGAGCCTGGCTGGTCGGTCCGATGAACATGCCGGAGAAGAGATAGGAGAGCGAGGGGTGCCGCTGCCAGTGCAGCACGAGGCTCTTCAAGAGGTCGGGCCGGCGCAGGAAAGGGCTGTCGTTCGGATTGGCGCCGCCGACGACGACATGGTTGCCGCCGCCGGTGCCGGTGTGGCGGCCGTCGATCATGAACTTGTCGGCGCCGAGACGTGTCGCTCGGGCCTCTTCGTAGATCGCGGTGGTGATCGCGACGCAATCCTGCCAGTTCGAGGCCGGGTGGATATTGACCTCGATAACGCCGGGATCGGGCGCGACGCGGATGACGTTGATGCGCTCGTCCTGCGGCGGCGAATAACCTTCGATGTGGACGGCAAGCCCGAGTTCGGCGGCGGCGTTTTCGGCAGCTGCGATCAGTTCGAGGTAATCTTCGATGCGTTCGACCGGCGGCATGAAGACGCAAAGCCGGCCGTCGCGCGGCTCGACGGACATTGCGGTGCGAACGGCGCCGCCGATTTCGCCGAGCGTCTGTTCCACTCGGGCCTGCGTGCTCTCGTCGCGCTGAAAGGAGGCCTCCGGCATGGCACGGCCGGCCGGCACGAAGACTTCCGGCAAGGGCTGACGCGGGATCGACGGGTCGGCGATGTGAATATAGGGATACTGCGACGGCGGCACGTAAGGCAGCGTGCCGAGCGGCAGACGGTATCCGACCGGGCTGTCGCCAGGCACGAGGAAAATCTTCCCGCGCCGCGTGCGCCATTTTTCGCTGACCCAGCGAGGTCCCGAAGCGCGTGTGTTCCAGGCCTGAACGGGTAGGATATAGCCTGTCGGAGCCGTCAGGCCGCGTTCGAAAACGCGGGCGATGCGGCTGCGCTCTTCCGGATCCTTCAGCTTGGAATTCGAAGGATCGACATTTTCCGGAAGGCTTCCTTCCTTGATGATCCACTCGGCGGGATCCTCGTAGGCAGGCAGCACCATGTCGGGCGAGATCGCGAGTTCGCGGGCGATCGCCGGTGAGCAGCCGCTCGGCATCTTCGGCCGTGGCGCCGGTATCGTTGCCTTCTGCGGCAATCAAATCCGGGTTCTGCCAGATCGGCTTTCCGTCCTTTCGCCAATAGAGCGAGAACGTCCAGCGCGGCAGGCTTTCGCCGGGATACCATTTGCCCTGTCCGTAATGCAGGAAGCCGCCGGGAGCGAAGCGTTGGCGCAGCTTGCGAATCAGGCATATCCGCCTTTTCCCGCTTGGTCGGGCCGACGGCTGCGGTGTTCCATTCCGCGGATTCGAAATCGTCGATCGACACGAAGGTCGGCTCGCCGCCCATGGTCAGGTGCACGTCCTCGGCCTCGAGGATACGGTCGAGCCTTTTCGCCGAGCTCGTTGAGCTCGTTCCAGCTCTCTTCGGAGAAGGGCTTGGTGATGCGCGGATGTTCGGCGACGCGCGAGACCTTCATGTCGAAGGCGAATTCGGTATTCGGCCTCGCCGAAATAGCCGCCGGAGATCGGGGCGGCGTTGCGGTAATGCGGTGTTGCGGCGAGCGGGATGTGGCTTTCGCCGGTCAGCAGGCCGGAGGTCGGATCGAGGCCGACCCAGCCGGCGCCGGGCAGATAGACCTCGGCCCAGGCATGCAGGTCGGTGAAATCGACTTCGGTGCCGGAGGGGCCGTCGAGCGCCTTCAGGTCCGGCGTCAGCTGGATCAGGTAACCGGAGACGAAGCGGGCGGCGAGGCCGAGATGGCGAAGGATCTGGACGAGCAGCCAGCTGGTATCGCGGCAGGAGCCCTTGGCGCTTTCCAGCGTCTCCTCCGGCGTCTGGACGCCGGCTTCCATGCGGATGACATAGCCGATCTGCTGCTGCAGGCGGGCATTGAGACCGACGATCATATCGACCGTCGGCTGGTCGGGCGACCAGTCGAGCGTCGGCAGAAGGCCTTCAGCCGCGGGCCGGGCTCCTCCGGCGTCATGTAGATCGAGAGATCCTCGCGGATCGTTTCAGGATAGTCGAACGGCCATTTCGTCGCCTCTTCCTCGACGAAGAAGTCGAAGGGATTGTAGACCGTCATGTCGGCGACGAGATCGACCTCGATCTTGAATTCGGTCACCGGGTCCGGAAAGACGTAGCGGGCGAGATAGTTGCCGTAGGGGTCCTGCTGCAGGTTCACGAAATGGTTCGACGGCGTGACCTTCAGCGAGTGGCTGAGCACGCGTGTCTTCGAATGCGAGGCAGGCTTCAGACGGATGATCTGCGGGCCGAGGCGGACCGGCTTGTCGTATTTGTAATGCGTCAGATGATAGATGCTGGCTTTGATCGACATATTGCGCCTTGTCCGGCGCCGCATCGTCGTGCGGCATTTGCTGTTCCCGAAGGGATTGTGTGCAATGCAGCGAAAGAAAGCAAGGCGGAAAGGTTAACGCGGCGAAGCCTTTACGACGCTCTTGCAAAGGTAACGGCGGCTTTGAGCCCGCTGCCGTCCGTACCTGGCTCGACAGCGTGAGCGTCGGCATTGAAAAGATTGGCGATTTCTTCGACGATCGGCAGGCCGAGGCCGGCGCCGGGCGCACCCGCTCGTTGCCGCGCGAAAAGCGCCGGCGCACCGCCTCCAGCTTCTCCGGCGCGAATGCCGGGACCGTTGTCTTCGACCTCGAGGCGGATCGGTCTCGCTATCCTGCGACAATGCGGACGGTGACCTCCGCGCCCTTGCCGGCATAGGCGATGGCGTTGCCGGCGAGATTGCGCAGCAGCTCGCCGATCAGCAGCGGTTCGGCGCGGATCATCGCCGGGCCATCGCCCTCGAAGCCGAGATCGATGCCGGCCTCGGCGGCTGTCGGGATCAGCTCGCCGGTGATCTCCTGGGCAATTGCGGCAACATCGATCGTAGAGGCGGTCAGCGCCTCCTTGGCCGTTGCGGCATCGATCTTTGCCATCAGCAGAAGCTGCGCGAGGATGCGCTCGGCATGCGCGACGGCCTGATCGCCCTTTAGCGCCGCAGTCCTGCGCTTCATCCAGCGTTCCGGCGCGGGCGGAGAGCGCAAGCTGGGTGCGGATGATCGCCAGCGGCGTGCGCAGCTGGTGGCTGGCATTGCCGGTGAAATGGCGCAGCGCATCGAGCGCCGATTGCAGCCGCACCATGAAGGAATTGACCGTATCGACCAGCGGCTCGACCTCGCTCGGCACCGATTGCTCGATCGGATGCAGGTCGTCGGGGCTGCGCTCGCCGATGGCGTCGCCGCAGCTTGTAGAGCGGGCGCAGCGCCACCGTGACCGCGATCCAGACGATGACAGCCGCGCCGGCAATCATGAAGGCAAGGCGAAGTGCCGAGCGCAGGAGGATCGCCTGCGTCAGCTGCCGGCGGGCGATCGTCGTTTCCGCGACGGTGACGACGAAGGGAACGGAGCGGATGCCGGTCGAGGCGGAGCGCTCGCAGCGTCGCGACACGGATCGGCTCGCCGCGGAAATTGTCGTCGGCGAAGACGGCGCCTTCGCCTTTGCGTTTCCTTGATGACCGGCAGCGACTGGTAGCCGGTGATGAATTTGCCCGGCGGGCCGTCGACGCGGTAGAACACGCGATCCTGCGCGGCCGAGGTCAGCATTTCCAGCGCGACATAGGGGATATCGACCTCCAGCGAGCCGTCTTCGGCGACGACGACGCGTTCGGCGATCGCCAGTGCCGAACCGGCAAGCACCCGGTCGGAGACGATGTTCGAGGTCTCGACCGCCTCGCGATAGGTATCGACAAGCGCCAGCGTGCCGATGACGGCGGTGGAGATCAGCAGCCAGAAGAGCAGCCGGCGCCGGAGCGAATAGGCGGCTTTCATGAGGCCTCGGGCAGCTTGTCGAGATAATAGCCGATGCCGCGCGCGGTCTTGACGGTCAGGCCATGCGGCGCGAGGCGCTTGCGCAGCCGGCTGACATATTGCTCGATGGCATTGGCGCAAATGTCGTCGTCGAAGGCCGTCAGCGACTGGATGATCGCCTCCTTGGCGACGACCTTGCCGGCGCGCATGAAGAGGATTTCGAGCAGGCCGAGTTCGCGAGCGGGGATATCGAGCGGCGTGCCGCCGGCGGAAAAGGTGCGCGAATTGAGGTCGAAGGAAACGCCGCCGTAGCTGACGGTCGCCGAATGCAGGCCGGCCTGGCGGCGCAGCAGCACGCGGACCCGCGCCTCGAATTCGCCGATGTCGAAGGGCTTGATCATGTAGTCGTCGGCGCCGAGATCGAGCCCCTTGACCCGTTCCTCCGGCGTGCCGCGCGCCGTCAGGATCAGCACCGCAGCCTGGTTCTGCCGGGCGCGCATGGTGCGCAGCACGTCGAGCCCGTCCATTTCCGGCAGGTTGAGGTCGAGGATCACGAGATCGAAATTTTCGGCCGCGATGACCGCATTGGCCGATGCGCCGTCATGGACGACATCGACGGCATAGCCGGTGCCGCGCAAGATCGCAGACAGGCCGTCGGCCAGCGCGATATTGTCTTCGACGAGGAGAATGCGCACGGACGTATTCCTGATTGTTCAACGGAGATTACAGTCCATGGAGTGCGATGTCATCACGCAAAAACCTGGCGCGGTGAAATCATCAGCGGTCAGAGACTCAATTCGACAATGCCGCCGCGGACGCAAAAGCCCCGCCGCATCGCCCGGCTTGCGCCGCAAGGCGCTGTGAAATCGTCGGCCTCGGAGATTTGATCGGCAATGCCGGCGAGACGTAAACGATCCCACCGCATCCCTCGTGCTTGCCCGGCGAAGCGCAGTGATGCATTGTGCGGCATGAGGAGACTTCTTGTTCTGCTGCTTGCTGCTCTGTCCCGCTTTTGCGGCGGCGGACCAGACCTTTTACCCTGCGCATCCGGCAAGGCCGATGCGCGGGTGCTGACGGTCTATTCCTCGCTCGACGAACCGCTGGCGCAGCCGATGATCGTCGGCTTCCAGGAGGCCAATCCGGATGTCGCCGTGCGCTACGAGGACATGCTGACCGGCGAGATCTACGACCGGATCGTCAAGGAAACCGATGCCGGCAAGAAGACCGCGGATTTCGCCTTTTCCTCGGCGATGGACCTGCAGGTCAAGCTTCGCAATGACGGTTATGCGCAGGGCAGCGATCTGCCGATGAGCGCGCGCTGGCCGCACTGGGCCAACTGGCGCAACACGGCCTATGCGCTGACCTTCGAGCCGGCCGTCTTCGTCTATCACAAGCCGAGCTTCGCGCAGAGACGGGCCGCCTTCGACGCGGGCGGAGTTCGTCGACTATCTGAAGCGCAAGGGCAACGCGGTCTTCGGCCGGATCGGCACCTACGACATCGAGCGCTCCGGCGTCGGCTTCCTGTTCATGGCGCGCGACCAGGAGCAGTTCGGCGACATCTGGTCGGTGATCCAGGGCGATGGGCGCGGCCGGCGTCAAGCTCTATTCGACCAGTTCGGCCATCCTCGAGCGCGTCGCCGACGGCCGCTTCGTGCTCGGCTACAACATCCTCGGCTCCTATGCCGCCGACTGGGCCTCGCGCCATCCGGATGTCGGCATCGTGCTGCCGAAGGACTATACCGTCGTCATGTCGCGCATCGGGCTGGTGCCGCAGGCGGCCGCCTCGCCGGATCTCGGGCGGCGCTATCTGGAATTCTTCATGTCGAAGGAAGGCCAGACGATCATGGCGCGCGAACTGCAGATCCCGGCCGTCAGTCCCGACGTCGCCGGCGACAACACCGCCAACACCATGCAGGAGCTGCTCGGCGCGCAGTTGCGGCCGGTTCCGGTCAGTCCCGGCCTGATGGTCTATCTCGACCAGGTCAAGCGGGCGCGGCTGATCGCGCGCTGGAACGAAGTTTTGCGGCTGCAGTAGACGAAGCGCGAACGAATTGAGCGGACATTAGACATGGCAAGGTCCGCGCTGCATGTCACGATGTCAGGTAAATGACAGCTTGTTGTGGTGCGCTTGCGGCTACTTCATCATCCGTGGAGGCGGATGAGTTGAAGCGTTTGGGAGGAGTTTACCGACCCGGTGCAAGACGAGGCGCAAGTGCGTCCGCCGACCAGGTGAGCCACTTCCCGTTCCGCAATGATGAACAATGTGCGCGCGCGCTCAACGCGCGCCTGACGGAGGACACATCGTGAACACATTTCTTCTGGCATCCATTCTCGCCGGCGCTCTCGCGCTGCCGGCCTATTGCGGCCGACTACACCATCATGGCGCCGGCCGCTCCCGGCGGCGGCTGGGACCAGACGGCCCGCTCGATGCAGACGGTGATGCAGCAGGAAGGCATTTCCGGCAACGTCCAGGTGCAGAACGTGCCGGGCGCCGGCGGCACCATCGGCCTTGCGCAGTTCGCCAGCCAGGCGGCCGGCAATCCGAACGCCCTGATCGTCGGCGGCTATGTCATGGTCGGCGCCATCCTCACCAACAAGTCGCCGGTGACGCTCAAGGACGTCACCCCGATCGCGCGCCTGACCGGCGAGTATGAGGCGATCGTCGTTCCGGCGGCATCCGCCGCTCAAGACCATGGGCGACCTCGTCGAGGCGCTGAAGAAGGATCCGGGCGCGGTGTCCTGGGGCGGCGGTTCGGCCGGCGGCACCGACCATATCGCGGTCGGCCTGATCGCCAAGGCTGCCGGCGTCGATCCGACCAAGATCAACTACATCGCCTTCTCCGGCGGCGGCGAAGCGCTGGCCGCCATTCTCGGCAGCCAGGTGACGGCCGGCATTTCCGGCTACGGCGAGTTCGAATCGCAGGTGAAGGCCGGCACGCTGCGCCTGCTCGCCGTCTCGAGCGCCGAGCGCCTCGCCGGCATCGACGCGCCGACCCTCAAGGAAGCCGGCCTCGATGTCGTCGTGCAGAACTGGCGCATGGTCGCCGCGGCGCCCGGCCTGTCGGCCGAGCAGAAGGCTGCCGTCACGGCCGATATCGAGAAGCTTGTCAAGTCCGCCGGCTGGCAGGAAACCCTGAAGACCAAGGGCTGGCAGGACACCTATCTCGTCCGGCGACGCCTTCAAGGCGCAGCTCGACAAGGACGTCTCGGCCACCGAAGCCATCCTCAAGGACATCGGTCTGGTTCAATGAGCGAGGGTCACACCCCTTCGACGCGAACGCGCCGCCCCGACTGGGCGGCGCTTGTCATCGCCGTCTTCCTTGTCGCCGCTCGGCGGTCTGATCTTCTGGGACGCCTCGCGGCTGGCGAGCGATCGCGCAGCTATTCCGGCATCGGCCCGGCGACCATTCCCTACGTCGATCGCCATCGGCCTGTTCGGTCTTGGCGATCTGGACCGTCTTCGAGGCCTGCGCGGCGATTTTCCGGAGCGCGAACAGCAGGAAGTCGGCGCCGGTCATCTGGATCGTCGGCGGTCTTGCCGTGCAGATGCTGCTTCTGAAGATCGCCGGGCTTCTCGATCGCGACCGGCCTGCTCTTCGCCGCTGACGGCGCGCGGCTTCGGCAAGCGCAAGCTCTGGATCTCGATCCCGATCGGCATCGTGCTTCTGTCTTCGTCGTCTGGCTGATCTTCGCGCAGGCTGCTGCAGCTGTCGCTGCCGGCCGGTCCGCTCGAACACCTGTTCTTCGTAAGGCGCACTGACATGAACACATTCGAATTCCTGTTGCAGGGCATCCTCGTCGCCGCCCAGCCGATGAACCTGCTCTACGCGCTGATCGGCGTGACGCTCGGCACCGCCGTCGGCGTTCTGCCGGGCATCGGCCCGGCGCTGACCGTGGCGCTGCTGCTGCCGGTCACCTACAAGCTCGATCCGGGCGGCTCGCTGATCATGTTCGCCGGCATCTACTACGGCGGCATGTATGGCGGCTCGACCACCTCGATCCTGCTGAACACGCCGGGCGAAAGCGCCTCGATCGTCACCGCGCTCGAGGGCAACAAGATGGCCCGGGCGGGCGCGGCGGTCCGGCGCTGGCGACGGCCGCCATCGGCTCCTTCGTCGCCGGCCTGATCGCGACGCTCGGCGCTCGCCTTCATCGCGCCCTTCATCGTCAAGCTCGCGCTGGTTTTCGGTCCGCGCGAATATTTCGCGCTGATGGTGCTCGCCTTCGTCACCGTCTCCTCGGCCTTCGGCGATTCGGCGCTGCGGGGTCTGACCTCGCTGTTCATCGGCTTTGCGCTTGCCATCATCGGCATCGACCAGCAGACCGGCCAGGCGCGGCATGAGCTTCGGCATTCCCGATCTGCTCGACGGCATCGAGGTGACGACGCTGGCCGTTGCCATGTTCGCCATCGGCGAAACGCTCTACATCGCCGCGCAGGGCAACCGCGGCGCGGACAAGGTCGAAGCGGTCAAGGGTTCGGTCTGGATGAACGCGCAGGACTGGGCGCGCTCCTGGAAAGCCTGGCTGCGCGGCACGCTGATCGGCTTTCCGATCGGCGCGATGCCGGCCGGCGGCGCGGAAATCGGCACCTTCCTCTCCTATGCCGCCGAAAAGCGGCTGACCAAGCATCCGGAAGAATTCGGCAACGGCGCCATCGAAGGCGTCGCCGGTCCGGAAGCCGCCAACAACGCCTCGGCCGCCGGCACGCTGGTGCCGCTGCTGACGCTCGGCCTGCCGACGACGGCGACCGCGGCGATCATGCTCGCCGGCTTCCAGCAATACGGCCTGCAGCCCGGCCCGCTGCTGTTTGCCACCAATCCGCAGCTCGTCTGGGGCCTGATCGCCAGCCTGCTGATCGCCAACTTCATGCTGCTGGTGCTGAACCTGCCGCTGATCGGGCTCTGGGTGACGCCTGCTGACCATCCCGAAGCCGTGGCTCTATGCCGGCATCCTGCTGTTTGCGACGCTCGGCACCATCGGCGCCAATCCGTCGGTGTTCGAACTCGGCATGCTGCTCGCCTTCGGCCTGCTCGGCTACGTCATGCGGATCTTCGGCTATCCGATCGCGCCGGTCGTCGTCGGCCTGATCCTCGGGCCGCTGGCCGAACAGCAGCTGCGCCGTGCGCTGGCGATCAGCCAGGGCGATGTCACGGCGCTGTTCACGTCGCCGATCGCCGCCGTGCTTGCTGGTCATTGCGGCTGCCGCCCTGATCATCCCGCTGATCCTGCGGGCGCGCGGCCGCGGCGAGGTGCTGTCGCAGCTTGCGGCAAGCGAAGACTAGACAGCAACTCCACGAGATCCGTCATGCGGCCGGCCCTGAAACACGAGCCGGCCGCTTGTTTTTGCATGGCTGGGCTGAATTTCCGTGCACTTGTAGAGAAGTGTTGCAGTGCATCATATATGACGTCGTCAATACATGAAGCTAAAGCGAGAAAGAGAAATGTCCGTCCTACCGTAAGTCCATTCGCGAAGGTTTCTTCGGCCGTGCCTTTGCCGTCATTGGCGCAGCAACAGCCGTCAGCGCCGCATGTCGAAGCCGGCCGCCGTCCGAAGGCTCGCGACCTCAACGCGCTCGGTATCGATCCGAATGCCTTCGACCGTATCGGCCGCTAACAGCGCCGATCCATCACGCATGAAATAGCCCGCAACCGGTTGGTCGCGGGCTTTATTTTTGTCCGGATGGAGCCGCAGCGCACGAAACGCTGCGGCTTTGTTCGTGTCAGGCTTCCAGCCGTTCGCGGGCCGGTGCATGTGCTTCCGCTTCTGCATGCGTCTTCGTGGCCATGTCCGCCTGTTGTGGCGGATCGAAGACCAGAGCGAGACGCCGATCAGGGCTGCGCCGCCGAGACCGGTGATGACTTCCGGAATGTGGAAGAGGGTCTGGACGTACATGATCACCGACAGGATCAGGATCGCGTAGAACGCGCCGTGCTCCAGGTAGCGGTACTCGGCAAGCGTTCCCTTCTCGACCAGCATGATCGTCATCGAGCGCACATACATGGCGCCGATGCCGAGGCCGATGGCGATGACGAAGAGGTTCTGCGTCAGAGCGAAGGCGCCGATGACGCCGTCGAAGGAGAAGCTGGCATCCAGCACCTCGAGATAGATGAAGGCGCCGAGACCGCCCTTGGCTGCCGCGCTCATCGTCTGCTGCGATGCATCGAGCAGCCCGCCGACCACCTCGACCGCGAGGAAGGTCAGAAGACCGTAGATCGCGCAATAGACGAAGGTCGTCGCCTCCTCGCCTTCGAGCAACGAGGAGAAGACCAGGATCAGCAGGCAGCACGAAGGCGATCTCGATGCCCTTGATCGTCGCGACGCGCGACATCAGCGTTTCGAGCGAGGCGATCCAGTGGACGTCCTTCTCGTGGTCGAAGAAGTAGTTGAGGCCGACCATCATCAGGAAGGTGCCGCCGAAGGCTGCGATCGGCAGATGGGCCTCGTTCATGATGCGGGCATATTCCTCCGGTTGCGCGCGCGGCGAGCATCATGCGCATCGATCGGACCGATCTTTGCGGCGATCGCGACGATCGCGAGCGGGAAGACGATGCGCATGCCGAAGACGGCGATGATGATGCCCCAGGTCAGGAACCGATGCTGCCAGACCGGCGTCATTTCCTTGAGCTTGTTGGCGTTGACGATGGCGTTGTCGAAGGAGAGCGAGATCTCCAGCACGGCCAGCACCGTGCAGATGAAGAAGACGGTCGCCATGCCGCCGATCGTGCCGGTGGTCTGCCAGCCGAGCCAGGCGCCGAGCACGAGGCCGAGCAGCCGTGACGATGAAGGCCCAGTTGAAATAGCCGAGCGTCGGATCTGTGGCGATGCGGCTGCTTCATGGCCGCACCTCTCTGGTCGCGGACATCGTTCGTGAGAGGAGAATAGTGGAGAGAAATCCCGCATGCCGGAACGGCATGCGAAGCAAGGCATGAGGTGAGCTTGTTCATCTGATTGATAATCCGCCGGCTAATCTGCAGGCGGTACCGACATCACGAGAGCGCCGTAAAACTCTCGCCAGAGGGGCCCGGCACCAGTGTTTATCCGGCGGCCGATGTTCTTGCACGGAGGGCAACCATGCGCATCGTTTTGGCCGCGGATCAGCCTCTAGGTAGTGAGCTTTCGGGCGCAGTCAAGGCAGCCGCGAAACACGCGGAGTTTTTGTGGGAACCTTGTCAGCCGTTCGCCCGTTAAACCTTGGTTCAGGAAAAATTCGCGGCGCAGAAGGCGGATCGCAGCGCAACAAGCGGAGGCGGCAATGCATACCTCAACTCACTCTCCCGACAAACGCACCGAAGCGGCAGACCGCATGAGGCGCGCAAAACCAAACCGCATGCAGAGAGTGCAGGTGCTGCCCCCGCATCACGTGGACCTGACACTGCCACAGACGCCGATGGACGATATTCATGTCCCGGCGCATTGCTCCGGCGGCGACCTCTCGAAAGGCGGTCCTGACGTTGGTGCGCGCAGGCAAGCGGCGCCGCTAGATCCTAAAGGCGAACCGCCAGCGGGTTAGCCCGCCTGAAACGGACGCCCGCAAAAGCCGGGCGGTTCTCTTATGAATCTGCGTCGTTCCTCGGCGGCAATTGCTTTCCATCTTCTAGACGACTGTTCAATCTTGCCGAGGGCGAACAGGACGCAGACTGCCGCTGCCGTCGCGAAGAAGGCGACAGGCCAATAGCCGAAGCCCATGGCAAGGCCGATCGCGCCGGAGAGCCACATGCCGGCGCCGGTCGTCAGGCCTTTCACCCTGCCTCTGGAAAAAACGATCATGCCGGCGGCCAGGAAGGCGACGCCCGCTGTAACGGCTTCGATGACGCGTAGCGGATCGATGCGGACCTGTTCGTCGTTCGCGAAGCCCGGCATATGGACGGACTTCGATGGAAATGATCCCGAAGAGAGCTGCTGCAAGGCTCACCAGAATATGGGTGCGGAAGCCCGCGGGATGGTCGCGCGCCTCGCGCTCGAAGCCGATGATGCCGCCGAGAATGATAGCGCCGATGAGCCGCGCAAAGATCACCGGATATTGAATTCGGGATGGAGGGAACATGTCTGCGAAGACGAGATCCATGGAGGGCTTCTTTCCTTGTGAATCATTCTTCGCTGGCTAACGTGTTGCGCCGCTCTTTGTTCATCCCGCCTGAAAACGGGAATCGAATCCGCGAGCCTGTCGGAATGCCGCGAAAGGGCGGATCGCGAACGACTGACGCGCTTCGACGGTAGTGTCTGCCTGCCAACCTTTCGGAAAGGATTGGGAGGCGATAATCCGGCCCTCACGGGATTCGGAACAAATGGCTAAGACAGCGACGCGCGGCCGCCGCCGCAAATCATCGGCAAAATCAAGACGCGGTGCGCAAGGGCGGAGCCTTAGCCTGGCTCTTCGTCGGTGTCGTTGCCGTAGGGCGGCATTGCGCTTTACGACAACTGGAAGAGCGTGCGGCCTATCCTTGCCTCCCGGGTGCCGGATGCGTCTGCGATTACTGCTGCAATCAAGGCGGACGTGCCGAAAGCCGCTGTTAGCCAATAATGCGCCGCGGCAGCAGGCTGCTTCGCAGTCGCAGCACCTCGTGCCGCCGGCCGCCGTTCCGGTTCCTGCTGCTCAACCGGTGAAGCTTGCCTCTGCTGCCGGATCACCGGCAATCTCCGAGAATGCCAGTGCAGCTTTCGGTTATTGCGGGCAGGGCCAGCACGTCAATTGCGTCGGAGACGGTGGGACCTTCTGGTACAAGGGCGAGAAGATCCTGATTGCGGATGTGGTGGTGCCGGACGTCGGCGCTGCGCGTTGCGCCGACGAGAGGAAGATCGGCTTTGCCGCAAAATCGAGGCTGCTGAAGCTTCTGAATGCCGGCCCCTTCGTCATGAACGCGGCCGGCAAGGCTGGCGGGGCCGGTGCGCCGCGCGTCATTTCGCGCAACGGCCTTTCTTTTGGCTCTCAACTGATTACCGAGGGACTTGCCCGCAAACCAGGGGCCACTTCCGGCGGGTGGTGCGCCTGAAAGCTATTTCTGCTTCGGAGCTTTGCCGCTGGTGCGGAAACTTCCTGTAAAGTCCGTGTCCTTGCTTTTCGCGGTGCATTCGATCGCGACCGGCTTGCCGCTATAAGGATTGCCGAAGGTGCAGGTGCCTGCCACCTTCACCTGTCCGGTCATCTTCTCGCCAACGCCGGTTGTCACCAAGCTGAGCGGAATGCGGGCATTGCCGTTGGATGCCGCCTTGATCGCTGTACCATCGCCTTGAAAGCCGAGCATCTTGCCGCCTGACGTGAAGATGAAGGTCACCTGACCGTTCGGTAGTCCCACGCTTGCGAGTTCACCCTTGCAACCCTTCGACGCATCCACCTTGCCGACGACGAGCTTCGCGCATTTGCCCGGAAGTGTTGTCACGCCGGCGCTTGGAAAATTTTGGGAGGCGGCGCTGGCGCCGGAGGCGAAAGCTGCGGCGGAAAAGGCCGCGGCTGCAATCACTGTCAGTCTCATCGTTGCAGGAATCCTGTCATGCTGCTTTATCGAACCGGATTCGCATCTTTCTGTGTCCGAAATTTGCCGGGTTCAAAAGAAAACGGGCCGCTGCAGGGATAGCGGCCCGTTTCTGGAAGCGTGGCCGTCAACGACGGCCGCCCTCTTTATCTCTCGACCTGCTTGAGCTGAATGAATGGACTTTCGCCCATCAAACGCTCTTCAGTGACGCCGGTCGGCATCCTCGACGGACCAGCCAAAACGCCAAGCCTCGTAGCGGGCATACCAGGTTTCAAACTCGGCAGCATCGCGGATCGGCATCAGTTCCGGTCGCGACATCGGATTGTCGCTCAACCGGCGGCCAAGGACCCGGTCGCGTATTCCGCGCTCCTGCATGTCGAGCAGTTCTTCGATTTCCATCGCTTCCCCCAACCTCTGACCAGCCAGCCCTTCTAGGCAAACATTTCTTGATGCTAATGTCCAGAGGTATAGCGCGCATCTTCGCTATTCACATGATTAGCCCGAAGGGAGCAAAGCCTGTTCCAAGCTCCTTCCTGCAGGTTATAATACCGCGCAGGCTCTCCAAAAAATGTTGTAAAAATATCGTTAAAATGGCCTGTAACAAGTTTTTGTTCATCTCCCGTTCAGAAAACGTTTTGGGAAACCGGTCATATGGGTCAAGCTGCTCCTTGTGTATAAGGAGATACTGAATGATTCGATTGACCGCGGTGCTGACGCTGTTCTCAGTCTATGCATTCACGATGTTTTTCATCGTAGCCATCCCTGAGACGCCGAACCTGCAAACCGCAGCAACGCTATCCGAGAACGCCACGCTTACGAAATAAAGACTTGATGGTGTTTGGGCTGCTTATGAGCCGTGTTGGGGCAGGGTGCTAGGCACGCCGCCCCTCCAGCCTTCGGAGAGCTAGTGAGCTAAGGCTTCCTTTCCGCACCGTTTGTGGACGTTGATCCGGAAGTCATCTGCGCGCCGGCTGAAAGAGTTCGACGAAATTTCCGGACAAGTCTATCAACAAGATCTGTGATCCCCCCGGTCCCGTGACGATCTCATTGCGGAATTGAACGCCGGCAGTACGCAGCCGCGCCACTTCGGCAGGCAGATCGTCGACGATCAGATGAATGCGGTTCCAGCCGCCGGATCGGGGCTGTTCGCCGTCCGGCATCGGCCGTCCCGCCGAACTCGTCGGCCCGCTGAGCAACAACCGCAACGCTCCGCGCCGCACATCCGCGAAAGCGGGAGCGTGGTTCGACAGCACTGAAAAGCCCAGATGCGTCGTATACCATGTGATCGCAGCGTCGACATCGTCGACCATGTAACGAACGTTGACGGTCGTCCTCCGACATTTCTCTCTCCCAATGTTGGACGGACGCGGTCAGCCTGAATGCGTGGCTGTCCCGCATTCTCCGCTATCTTATCAGCCGGTAAGCGACGGCAGATTGAAAAAATGGAAGCAGTCACGGAAATAACTTCCGTGGTGTGCCCAACCTCTACTTGGAATAGGAAGCCGCGGTGAGGAGGCGGCGAAAAAGGGACTGCCCAAACCCGCCATTATCTGAGACAATTACGCGGGGAGGATCGTATCTGCGGCTCGTTCAGCAGCAGAGGACCGTATCGAAACAGTATCCCGTTGAAGCAGCATCCGCGATCCTGCCCCGTCCGCAGCGATGAGTTGGCTGTCGGCAAGCATCTAGCGAACATTTTTCATTGTTCAGCAAACGCGAGCCAGGAGCACTGCACATGGTAACGTGGAAACCCGATCCAAGCTTTTATCCGTCGCCGCGAATGGCCATGAAGGCCGCGCCGGAGACGCTTGCGTACGTCGCTGCCTTCGATCCGGCGCGAGCGGTTCCCGACGAGCTCGCGGTCGTCGACGTCGATCCGAAATCGGCCTCTTACGGGAAGATCGTAAATACCGTCGCGATGCCCAACGTCGGCGACGAATTGCATCATTTCGGCTGGAACGCCTGCTCGTCCTGCCTATGCCCGAACGCACCGCATCCGCATGCGGAGCGCCGCTATCTGGTCGTGCCGGGACTGAAATCCTCGCGCATCCATATCATCGACACCAAGCCGGATGGCAGGAATCCGTCGATCGTCAAGGTGATCGAGCCCGGCGAAGTGGCCGAACGGGCCGGCTACTCACGGCCGCACACAATCCATTGCGGCCCGGAGGGCATCTATGTTGCCGCACTTGGCAATGCCGAGGGCAAGGCCCCAGGCGGCATTTTCCTGATGGATCACGAGACCTTCGATGTCCGCGGTCAGTGGGAGATGGATCGGGGGCCGCAACAGCTTTCCTATGACGTCTGGTGGCACCTCGGCCACGATACGCTCGTCACCAGCGAGTGGGGCACGCCGGATACCTTCGAAAACGGCCTGATCCCGGAAATCCTGCTCGGCGCGAAATACGGCCGCCGTCTGCATTTCTGGGATCTGCACAAGCGCAAGCACCTGCAGACGATCGATTTCGGCGACAAGTATCAGCTCGTATTCGAGCTGCGCCCGGCACATGATCCGACCAAGGCCTATGGTTTCGTCAACTGCGTTCTCAGCCTTGAGGATCTCTCCTCCTCGATATGGGTCTGGCACCGCGACGGCGCGAAGTGGGCGGTGACAAAGGTGATCGACATTCCGGCCGAGCCCGCCGATCCCGACCAACTGCCGCCGATGCTCAAGGGTTTCAATGCCGTGCCGCCGCTCGTCACCGACATCGACCTTTCGATGGATGACAGATTTCCTCTACGTGTCCTGCTGGGGAACCGGCGACCTGCATCAGTACGATGTCTCCGATCCGTTCAAGCCGAAGCTGACAGGCAAGGTCCGGATCGGCGGCATCGTTTCGCGTGCTTCGCACCCAGGGGCGAAGAATGGCGCGCTGAATGGCGGCCCGCAGATGGTCGAGATCAGCCGCGACGGCCGCCGCGTCTATTTCACCAACTCGCTCTATGGCGCGATCGACGATCAGTTCTATCCCGATGGCGTCTCTGGCTGGATGGTGAAGCTTGACGCGGAACCGGACGGCGGCATTGCCTTCGACGAGAAATTCTTCGTCGAATGGCCAAAGTCGCATCGCCCGCACCAGGTCCGCCTGCAGGGTGGAGATTGCTCGTCAGATTCCTATTGCTATCCGTAAGGAGCGAAGGCCAGCCGGATGAGGCGCCCATGAACGAACTCTGGCCCTGGATGCTGCTGGCGGGACTGGGCGCCTTTCATGGTCTCAACCCAGCGATGGGATGGCTGTTTGCCGTGGCGCTTGGCGTTCACCGGCAGAGTTCTGCCGCGGTGGTTCAGGCAGTGCCCGCCATCGCCGTCGGACACGCCGTGTCCATCGCACTGGTGGCCGGAGCCGTGGTCGCGGCCGGTCTTTTCGTGGACCCGGGTGCTGTGCGCACGGCAACCGGAGGCGGCCTCGTCGCATGGGCTATCTGGCATCATTTCTTCGGACACCGGCGCCGCGTTCGCATCGGCATGCGCACGGGGCTTGCCGGCCTGGCATTCTGGTCGTTCCTGATGGCCACGGCCCATGGTGCGGGGCTCATGATCCTGCCTGCCCTGATGCCCCTCTGTCTTACGGAGTCGCCATTGCGTGAAATCACGGGCGTTGGGTCCGCGGCGATGACGATCGCAGCGGTGGGCGTCCACACCCTTGCGATGTTGGCGGCCACAAGTCTCGTTGCCCTGGCGGTCTATCGCTGGGTCGGGCTCGAGATATTGCGCAGCGCCTGGATCAACGTGGATCTCGTATGGACGCTGGTTCTGCTTGGCACCGGTGCCGTGCTGCTGATCGTCTAGCACTCACAGCCATCATTCCTTGGACGCAGTGATGATGAGCGCCGGCATGTCGAAGGAAACCTCGCCACTCGCGGTCACGAAAGTCGCTAGCGCCCGCTCAGCTTCCTCCAGAAGTCGCCCGAACTGATCCTCGTCGAGCAGCCCACCGAGCGTCCAGACGCATGCTCTTTCGGTCGAGATCAGCGACTCGATCGAAGCGAAACGGACCGTCCCGTAATGCCGCCTCACTTCGGCATGCCCTATGCCTGCCTTCGGCGCATAGCGAGCGCAGCAGTTCCGGCTTGCCGAGCACGAAGGGCGCGCGAAACGCATTCGCCACCTCTTTGCCGAAAAGCCGCTCCAGCATATCCGCAACTGCGGCATAGCCCGGAGACTGGTCGAGCGCGTCGCAAACGGCGACGGCCATTCTGCCGCCCGGCCTCACCACACGCATCATTTCCCGCAGGCCGGCGGCTCGATCCTCAAAGAACATCAGGCCGAACTGGCTGACCGCCACATCAAAGCTTTCATCCGGGAACGGAATCTCTTCAGCGCGTCCCTTGCGCCAGTTGATGCGCGTGCTTTTGCGGCGAGCCACGCCAAGCATGTCGGCGTTGGGGTCGAGACCCACCACCGTGCCCTCCGCCCCGACGCGATCAAGTGCGGCAAGCGCCAGCACACCCGTTCCGCAGGCGACGTCGATCACGCGGTCGCCTCTGCCTATTCGTGCCTCGCCGGCGACGACGGGGCCCCATTGTCGGAACAGCGCAGGAACGAAGAGCGCGTCATAGATCTCGGCCGGCGATTTCGGCGTCCTTTTCTCGTTGGCCTGGACTGCCGCTTTCTCCGACTTCGGCGTTGCACCTTCGAGGAACACTGCATTGGATCGGGTTCCGGCGAGGCGAAGCGCCTTCAGGGGCTCGTATTCGGGCGATCGGTACCAACGCTGGGCCTGCTCGCCGTCGGCAAATTCGACGAGGACCGGATAGACCGGCTGCCAGTCTCCTTCGACAAGCTCAGATCTCCCGCCGAGCACGAGATAACGCCCTCCATATTGCTCAACCGTTGCAAAGACCCCTGCCAGGTACTGCTCGACCTTGGCTTGGTCGGTGATCTCACGCACGTCAAAGAAGCAGTAAGCAGACATGGCCGACCTCCGTTGTCGCCGAGACCCCGCGGGATGCGCGGTGGATATGCTGGTCCGTGCATAGTAGACTTGACCATGTGCACGCTCCATGACCCGGCGTCTCAATCGTTTGCTGCAGCGTCCGTTATGCCACCAGGCCCTGCTCGGCGACCGGAGACGTCGGTCCGATGCCGCATCTCCCGCGTACCGGAGGCAAGGATGTGCTTTCGGATGTGCTGCGCGCCATAAAGCTCACTGGCGCGCTTTTCTTCCGGGTCGATGCCTCTTCGCCCTGGAGTGTGGACGTGCCGCGGGCGAGCTCATTCGCCCATCTCATCCTGCCACACGCGCAGCACGTCATTTCCTACCACATCATCATCGAGGGATCGGGTTGGGTCAGCATCGGCCACAGCCCGCCGATAGAATTTGCCGAAGGCGACATCCTGGTTATACCGCACGAGGATCCGTACGCGATGTGCAGCGAGCCCGGATCGCGTCGGGTTTGACCCATGAAGACTCGCTCGACTTCTTTCGCGCCATGGCGGCCGGACAACTGCCCTTCGTGGTCACAGAAGGTGGCGACGGCCCCCTCCTGACCAGATATGTCTGCGGTTTTCTCGGTTGCGAGGCACGGCCGTTCAATCCCCTGCTCGGGGCCTTGCCCCCGCTGATGCGCATCCGCCGCGCGGCCGGCGCACCGAGCGATCTGCTCGACCGGCTGATCGAGCTAACGCTGGCGGAGGTGCCCGCTCAGCGGGCTGGTGCCGAATGTATCCGCCTGCGCCTCAGCGAACTGATGTTCGTTGAGGTCGTGCGCCGTTATCTCGAGATGTTGCCGCAGGAACAGACCGGCTGGCTGGCCGGCTTGCGCGACCCTGCCGTCGGCCGGGCTGTTGCGCTCGTCCACGAGAATCCGGCGCGTAATTGGACAATTGAAGAACTCGCGCGCGAAACCGGCGTCTCGCGGTCCGTGCTTGCGGCCCGCTTCATGCGCCTCGTCGGTTGCCCACCGATGCAATATCTCACGCGATGGCGCGTGCAACTGGCCGCGCGACTGCTGACTGATGGGCTGGCTAAAGTCTCGGCGGTCGGCCGTGACGTCGGCTACAAGTCCGACGCAGCCTTCAGCCGGAGCTTCAAGAGGGTCGCCGGTGTCTCTCCTGCCGAGTGGCGTGACGGCAGGCGCGAATAGCTGGCAAGGCTGTGAACAACGAAAAATCACCAATCAGCGGCTTGGCGAAAATCCCTTTTGAACCAAAGGGATCGGATGGTGGGCGTGACAGGGATTGAACCTGTGACCCCTACGATGTCAACGTAGTGCTCTCCCGCTGAGCTACACGCCCATCCGATGGCGGCGCATAGATCACAAAACCTTGGGAGCCGTCAATAGGCTTTTTTGCAGTTTTGTGACGCGCCGGCCGGAAGGCCTTATGCGGCAAGCATCTTGTTCACTTCGTCGACGAGATCGCGCAGGTGGAAGGGCTTGGAAAGCACCTTTGCATCCTTCGGCGCCTTCGAATCAGGGTTCAGCGCCACGGCGGCAAAACCGGTGATGAACATCACCTTGAGGTCCGGATCGAGCTCGGTCGCGCGGCGCGCGAGCTCGATGCCGTCCATCTCCGGCATGACGATATCGGTCAGCAGCAGGGAAAAGGGCTCTTCGCGCAGCCGGTCGTAGGCGCTTGCGCCATTGTCGTAGGAAAGAACCTTGTAACCGGCCTTTTCGAGCGCTTTCACCAGAAAGCGGCGCATGTCGTTGTCGTCTTCGGCGAGAAGTATCTTCTGAGTCATTAATCCAGACCGTGGTGCATAGGTTTTTGGTGGGATGTTCCAGCCATTTACACTAGTCTTTACCCGGTAAACAACCGGTGAAATCGCCTATCACGTGGCCGTCATCTCCTTCTACATAGTATGGACTTGAGGCTGACGCAACTGGCAACATGGGCGAAGCAGCCAGTTCGATCACATGGTAAAGAGGGCCGAAAGGTGCAGGAAATCCGCGAATACGAGCTTTTTGAGATCCGTGAGCCCGTGTCGCAGACCATTCCCTTCGTCTTCAACTCTCCCCATAGTGGCCGTATTTATCCACCGGAATTCATCGCCCAGTCGCGGCTCGACGGCATTGCCATCCGCCGATCGGAGGATCATTATGTCGATGAGCTCTTTTCGGCAGCCAGTCATGCTCGGCGCGCCGCTGCTTGCTGCCAACTTCCCGCGCGCCTATCTCGACGTCAACCGCGAGCCCTACGAACTCGATCCGCGCATGTTCGACGGGCTGCTTGCCGCCCTATGCCAACATCAACTCGATGCGGGTCGCCGGCGGGCTCGGCACCATTCCGCGGATCGTTGCCGAGAACATGGAAATCTATGCGCGGCGGCTGCCGGTGGAGGAGGCGCTCGACCGCGTCGAGAGCGTCTACAAGCCCTATCACGCCGCGCTGCGCCGGCTGATCGCCCGCACCCATGTGCAGTTTGGCTTCGGCGTGCTGATCGATTGCCACTCGATGCCGGGCAATATGCGTGTCGCCGGCAGCAATGCACGGCCGGATTTCATCATCGGCGACCGCTACGGCACCAGTGCCTCGGCCGAGCTTTCGCGCACGGCGATCAGCATTCTCGAGGAAATGGGGTTTGCGGCGATCCGCAACAAGCCCTATGCCGGCGGCTTCATCACCGAGCACTACGGCCGCCCCGCGCGGGGCCTGCATGCGCTGCAGATCGAGGTGAACCGGGCGATCTATGTCGACGAAGTCGACGCTGGAGAAGCGCACGGACTTCGCCGCTGATTGCCAAGGCCGTTACGGCATTTCATGCAGCAGATGGCGGAGCTATGTGGAGCAATTCGCCGCCGACACGGCGCTTGCGGCCGAATAGATCTGCATCCGATCGACCTGGTCCTGCCAAAAAAAACCGCGCTTGTTGGCGCGGTTAAGTCTAGGGAGGAAACACCCAAGGAGGGTATTTACAGTCAGAGAGACTGTATGAGGAAATTACTGCTGCACTGCACAATTGTCAAGCAATGTATTTGGCGCTGCCGAAATCTTTGGGCAGCTCATCGAGAAGTTGCCTGCCTGCGGTTGCATTCCCGAATTGACAATTTTCGCTATGAAAAGCGCCACATCCCGCCAGCACAAACGGATATCTCATGCTTCCTGATCGCTCGTTCTTCGATCGCCTGGCCGAAGCCGCCAAGGCGGAAACGCTGCCGCGCTTCCGCTCCGGCCTCGATGTCACGAACAAGCTTTCGAGCGGCTTCGATCCGGTTACCGAGGGCGACCAGGCGGCGGAAGCCGCGATCCGAGCGCTGATCGAAGAGCATTTTCCCGACCACGGCATTCTCGGCGAGGAACACGGCAATGTCGGGCCTCGACCGCGAATATGTCTGGGTGATCGATCCGATCGACGGGACGCGCGCCTTCATTTCCGGCGTGCCGGTCTGGGGAACGCTGATCGGGCTGCAGAAGAACGGCCGGGCGATCATGGGCATGATCGAACAGCCCTTTACCGGCGAACGCTATTTCGCCGATGCAGAACGGCTCGATCTATTCCGGGCCGGAGGGCGAACGGCGGTCTGACGACGCGCGATTGCGACACGCTTTCCAACGCGATCCTGTTCACCACCTCGCCGCATCTCTTTGCCGGCGAGGAGATGGAGAAGTACCGCGAGGTCGAAAGCCAGGTCCGGCTCTTCCGCTACGGCTGCGATTGCTACGCCTATGCGCTGCTTGCCGCCGGCCATGTCGATCTCGTCGATCGAAAACGGCCTGAAGCCCTACGACGTCGGCGGCATCATTCCGGTGATCGAGCAGGCCGGCGGCATCATCACCGACCTGGGACGGCGGACGGCCGGAAAATGGGCGGCTCGATCATCGCCGCCGGCAGCCGCGCGGTTTACGAGCAGGCGCTCGCGATCCTGCAGCGTTAAGCCGCCATCCGGTCAAACGCCAATACCGCTCGACCTCCTCGCTCGGCCTCGGCGTCGCTGCCGGGAATGAAGGCGTTGAATGCTGCGAGGGCTGCGGCGCGATAGACATCCCGCTCCTGAAAGATCTCGTGCCGGGCGCCGTTGATGGGCACGAGCTGGCCGGCGCGGAAATAACGGCGAGAGCCGTTCCTGCGCCGATGTAGGGCACGACGCCGTCGCGCGTCGGGGCGATGACGATCGTCGGTATGTTGATCGAGAAGAGATGGTTCGGCGTCAGGACCTCGTCGATCGTCTTGAAGGATCTCGTAGCAGCCAGCGCGCAGTCGGCGGGCCGAGCATCAGTTCCGGATGGCTTCGCCATCATCGTGATGTTGCGCTCGAAGCGCACCTCGTCCGAGGTAAGCGGATTGTCGCGGAACGGCAGCTCGCGCGAGTTTGCGGGTCAACGGCAGCGATCCGAGGCCGAGCGAGCAGGCTGTCGCGGCGAGAGCGGCGGATGGTTGCGGCGGACGCGACCTGGCCGATCAGGCCGATGAAGGGCGCGGAAAGCACCATGCGCTCGATGCGCGTTCGCGAGGTAAGGTGCAGCCGAAAGCGCAATCAGGCCGCCCGTCGAATGGCCGAGCAAATAGAAGGGCAGGCGGGTATCGGGCAGTACCACCTTTTCGAGAAAGGTGTCGAGATCGCGCTCATAGTCGGAGAAGCGGCGGACGTGGCCGTGGCTGCGGCGCTTCTTGATGAGCCGCGGCGAACCGCCCTGGCCGCGCAGATCGAAGGTCGCGACCCAGAGGCCCCTTGCCGTCAGATCGCGGATCGTCTCGAAATACTTCTCGATGTACTCGTTGCGGCCCTGCAGGATGACGACCGTGCCCTTGGCAACGGACGCGCCGGACCGGAACACGGCGTAGCGCAGCTTCATGCCGTCATGCGTCTCGAAATAGCCTTCGGTGCGGTTTTCCGGGACGGGATTGTCAGGTGTCGAGATGAGGACGCTGTCCATGACGCCTGCTGTCGATGCCGCCTGATTCGTTCAGGGATAATGGACCGCGACTGGAAAGCGAGCTGCCAAGGAACAACGCGAAGAAAAAGAGACCGGCGGGGCAATTGAGGAGTGCCCGCGCGCCGGCCGTAAGTCGGACTGAAGAAGAAGGGACGATGCACTTCAGCCATCGGGCCAGTTTTATCACCCGACAGTATGGTATTTAGCAGAACGCGCTGCTGAACGCATGCCGAACCGGCGTTCATGCCCGTTCATCCGGCGATTTCGAAGAGGCCTTGAACTCTCGAAAGTCCATCACCATCTCAATTTCGCGGGCGCCGAAAGGGTCCGCGCAACCGTCCCGAAGCCGCCAGAGTATGGGGTTTCAGGGGCATATTCATCGCAACACGTCGCTTCCCAAGGAGGACACCATGCGTCACGTCGATTTTTCTCCCCTCTATCGTTCCACCGTCGGTTTCGACCGTCTCTTCACCATGCTCGACAGCCTCGCCCAGCCGGATCAGGGCCAGACCTATCCGCCCTACAATATCGAGCGTACCGGTGAAAACACCTACCGCATCACCATGGCCGTTGCCGGTTTCGACGAAACCGAAATCTCGATCGAGGCCCAGGCCCACGCTGCTGACCGTCAAGGGTGAAAAGAGCGAAGAGAATGCGGAAGGCAGCGAGTTCCTCTATCGCGGCATTGCCAAGCGCGCCTTCGAGCGCCGCTTCCAGCTTGCCGATCATGTCGAGGTGACCGCCGCTTCGCTGAAGAACGGCCTGCTTCACATCGACCTTCTTCGCAGCATTCCGGAAGCCATGAAGCCTCGCAAGATCGCGATTGCCGCAGAGCCGGTCAGCGCGCCGAAGGCCATCGAGGCTCAGGTCGCCAACTAACCGATCCGTCCGAGGACAGGAAAAAGGCAGCGGCGCTCCTTTGGAGCGCCGCTTTTTATTGGCGCATCAGGCCGGCCGCAGATCTACCCACGCGGGATCGGCAGCCCGTCCGGCTCTGCGTCGGTGATCCGCCGTGCTGCCGCGGCTGCGTATTTCTGGGCGATCACGGCGCAGACCATCAGCTGGATCTGGTGGAAGAGCATCAGCGGCAGAACGATCGCGCCGATCGACTGGCCGGCGAAGATGACGTTCGCCATCGGCACGCCGCTTGCCAGGCTCTTCTTCGAGCCGCAGAAGGTGATGGTGATCTCGTCGGCCTTGTTGAAGCCGAGAAGGCGGCTGCCGTACATCGTGAGCAGGCCAGCACGAAGGCCGAGCAGCAGCCATGTCGACGACGATGACGACGGCGATGTCGCGCAGCGAGAACGTGTGCCACAGGCCCTCGACGACTGCCGTGCTGAAGGCGAGGTAGACGACCATCAGGATCGAGCCGCGATCGACAGGCATCAGGATTTTCTTCTTGGAACGGATCCAGTCGCCGATCCAGGGCTGCAGGATCTGGCCGACGACGAAGGGCGCGAGCAGCTGCAGCAGGATCTGTTGCAGTGCATCCCAGGAGAAGCCGCCATGGCCGCCGACGGAAAAGAGCAGGCCGACGAGCAGCGGGGTCAGGAACATGCCGAAGATGTTGGAAGCCGATGCCGAGCAGATGGCCGCCGGCACATTGCCGCCGGCCATCGAGGTAAAGGCGATCGAAGACTGCACCGTCGACGGCAGGACGCAGAGGAAGAGAATGCCGAGGTAAAGCGGCTTCGGCAGGATCGAATCGGGAATGAAGCCGAGCGCCAGGCCGAGCAGCGGGAACACGGCGAAGGTCGTCAGAAGAATGACGAGATGCAGCCGCCAGTGCAGGAGGCCGGCAATGACGACATCGCGCGAGAGGCGCGCGCCATGCAGGAAGAACAGCAGCGCGATGGCGAGATTGGTGGCGACGCCGAAGTAATCCGCGAAGTGCCGCTTGCCGGCAGCAGCGAGGCAAGGATGACGGTGCAGACGAGCAGGATCGTGAAGGTATCGGGCAGAAAGCGGCGCATGACTGTTCTCTCGGCATATCAGAAGTCCGTTGCTTTGTCGTCATTATGATACAGGATGCAAGGAATAACAGTTATCGCGAATCTGAGATACGCCATGCTCGATCTTACGCAGCTGCGCAGCTTTCGTCGCCGTCGAACAGATGGGTAGCTTCACGCTCGCGGCCGAGAGGCTGGGCCTCGGGCAATCGACAGTCAGCCAGCACATCCAGCGGCTGGAGACCGCGCTCGGCGCGCAAGCTCCTGGCGCGCGACACGCATAAGGTGGTGCTGACCGGCGATGGCGAAGCGCTTGCTTGTCGCATGCGCGGACCATGCTTTCCATCGAAGGGCAGGTGCAGTCGCTTTTCAAGAGCAACAGCCTGCGCGGCAGCCTGCGGCTCGGCGTGTCGGAAGATTTCGTCACCAGCCAGCTTGCCGGCGGTGCTGGAGGACTTCGTGCGATCGCATCCGTCCGTCGATCTGGAGCTGACGGTGGCGCTTGTCGGGCGCGCTCTACGAGATGCAGGACAATGGCGAGATCGATCTCGTGCTCGCCAAGCGCCGGCTCGGCGATGCGCGCGGCAGGCTCGTCTATCGCGAGCCGCTGGTCTGGCTGGCGCGCGATCCCGAACATGTGCTGGCGCTCGCGGCCTGCTGCCGCTGATCGCCTTTCCGGCGCCGAGCGTCACACGGAGCGATCGCGCTGGAAGCGCTCGAGCGAAACGCAGGTGCCGTGGCGGATCGTCTGCACCTGCGGCAGCTTGAGCGGGCTGACGGCGGCCGCGCGGGCCGGAATGGGCGTTCTGGTGCAGCCGCGCAGCATGGCGCCATCAGGATTGAAAGAGATCAGCACGGCGAGGCTGCCGGCACTGGAAGATGTGGAATTCGTGCTGGTGCCGCGCAAGGGCGCCGATCAGGCGCTTGTCTCAGCGCTGTCGGACGACATCCTTGCGCAAGGTGCGGCGCCTGCGATCGGCCGCACAGGAATAAAAACCCGCCAGGCGGCGGGTTCGTTTTCTGCCGATTAGTAAGGCGCGAAGCACTGCTGGCGCGGGCCGTAATACGGCTGGAACGTGTTGTCCCAAGCCCTATAGGAGCGATATCGGCTGTAGCACCAGCGCGTATGGGCGTTGCCGCCATAGTAGCCCGGTGAGCATAGTACGCCGGAGCATAGTACCCCGCCTAGGCTGAGCCAACGCCCCGCCGATGATCGCGCCCAGCGCCAATCCGCCGATGATCGCGGCGGCGTCGTTGTCATCATCATTATCGGTGGTACCGACGCCGTAGTATTGCTGGTGATACCGGATAGCCGCTATAATTTCGGCCGCGATCGTAAGTCCGACATAGCGGCGCTCCATTCCATCGCGCGATCCTGAACCTGCTCTATGTTCGATACGACTTTCGGCTTGTCGAGGTTGACCGCAGGAAATGCTTCGGCGGGCGTTGCGCCGGTAAGAGCCGTCACAACCGAGATGAGAACGACAGCTAGCTTTTTCATGGCTCTTTCACCTTTCTAGCTATCAATGAAGTTGTTCCTGAAAAGTTCCAGCGGAGGGAAGAATTTTAACGGCGGCCGCTGTCAGAGGTTAATCGAGTGGCTTACCGTTTTAAGCCCCTCTCAACCCTGTCACTTAGCTGTTTGGTTAGATTCCGGCTCGTACATTAGAAGCTTGCAATGGTCGTCGCTCGGGGCAAGGGAGGACGGACCGATGACGTATGGCGCACTATTCGTTTCTGGGTTGGTGGCCTGTGTAATGATGATCCTGGTGATCGGGCATGAAGCGGAAAAGGCGGATCACGGTGCACCGCAATCCGCCGTCTATGGTCATCAAAACTAGTGTTATTGGCTTTATGCCGCCAGGCATTTCAGGAAGCCGCCGACGTCGGCTTCCGTCGTGGCGAAGCTGGTGACGAGACGGATCAGCGTCTCATTGTCGCCGACGAGCTCCGGGGTTGCCGCCGGAACCGGCCATTCGTAGAACTTCGCACCCTTTTCCTCAGCGGTTTTCGCCGCACTTTTGGTGACAACGGCGAAGACTTCGTTGGAGGCGGTGGGCCAGGCAAGCCGGGCAGAATTGCTGGCGCCGATGCCGGAACGGAGCCCGTCCGCCATGCTGTTCGAGTGGCGGGCCAGATCGAGCCAGAGATTGCCCTCGAAATAGGCGTCGAACTGGGCGGCGATGAAGCGCGACTTGGAGAAGAGCTGTGCGGCGCGTTTGCGGATGAAGGGCATTTCCTTCGCCTGCTCGGGATTGAAGAAGACGATCGCCTCCGCGCACCAGCAGCCGTTCTTCGTGCCGCCGAAGGAAAGGATGTCCACACCGCGCTTCCATGTCATCTCGGCCGGCGTTGCGCCAAGTGCGACGAGCGCATTGGCGAAGCGCGCGCCGTCCATATGGAGCGGCAGATTGCGTTTCTTTGCGATGGCGGAAATCTCGCCGATTTCCGGCAGCGAGTAGACGGTACCGATCTCGGTCGCCTGGGTGATGGTTACCGCACTGGCGCGGCCATGGTGCACGGCATCTTCAGGGAAACCTGCGATTTTTGCCGCGAGTTTTGCCGGATCGATTTTGCCGGACTCCCCCGGCACGGCAACAAGGCGCGCCGAGCCGGAGAAAAATTCCGGCGCTCCGCATTCATCCTCGATCACATGGGCTTCCGAATGGCAGAAGGTGATGCCGCCGGGGCGCTGGACGCTAGCCAGAGAAAGAGAATTCGCAGCCGTACCGGTCGCGACAAAGAAGACAGCGACGTCACGCTCGAAAACTTCGGAGAAGCGCGCCTCGACCTTTTTATCAAGATCGCTGGTTCCGTATGCCGAGGCGAAACCGGTGGACGCCGTGAGCAGACGTTTGGAAATGGATTCATGGGCGCCAGCCCAGTTATCAGAAGCAAAAAACATGGAGAACCGTGGGAAAAAGATGGGGGTTGGGCACGTTCGGGAAGGGACATTACGCCAAAGCTTCACGCGATCAAGCATCTGCCTCGCAATGCATCACAAAAATTGAATTCCGCAATCAATAAACAAAATACGGCGGCACGCCGTAATTTTATTTCGCGATTCTTTCGTGGCTGGTAATCTTCCGTCGCAAATTGACGATTTTTTAATCGAGCGCTCTTGCGAAGTGCATAGGTTTCTGGCATAGAACTGATGAATTAGGACAGGGTTGCTGTCCTATTTTGGTCTTTACGGCCGAAGAGGCGCCGAAACCCCTGACCTTCGTGGGGTTTCACGCTATAGTCCACCCGAGCGCAGCCTTAGCAGCGCGAAGGCGACTGGCAGGCGCGGAGCGACAGATCGCTTTTGGGCGGACTTACGCGACCGGATCTTCACAATGCAACAGCGCTGTCGCGCGCCGAACCAAACAGGGACGGTGCACGACGAAAAGCCGCCCTATCGCGGGCCTCTGACAGGAGGGAAAGATGACGAAGACGCCATCCACGGGTTTTGACCAGTTCGCAGCAGCAGACGTGCGCGCAACGGCCAATACGCGTAAACCCGCCTCCGGCCTGCCGCGAAAACAGGGGCTCTACGATCCGCGCAACGAGCATGACGCCTGCGGTGTCGGCTTCGTCGCGCATATGAAGGGTCAGAAGTCGCACCAGATCGTCAAGGACGGTCTCTTCATTCTCGAAAACCTGACGCATCGCGGTGCCGTCGGCGCTGATCCGCTGATGGGCGACGGCGCGGGCATTCTCGTGCAGATCCCCGACCGCTTCTTCCGCGAGGAAATGGCCAAGCAGGGCGTCATCCTGCCGAAGGTCGGCGAATATGGCATGGGCCATATCTTCATGCCGCGCGACGAGCAGCAGATCGAACACTTCAAGAAGGTGATCAAGGACGTGATCGCCGAGGAAGGCCAGGTCTTCCTCGGCTTCCGCGACGTGCCGGTCGACAACTCGTCGCTCTCCAAGGCGCCGGATATCGCCGCAACCGAGCCGCATCACGTGCAGGTCTTCATCGGCGCCGGCAAGGATGCTGCAACGAACGACGAGTTCGAGCGCCGTCTCTTCACGCTGCGCAAGGTGATCTCCAACCGCATCTACGACGAGTTCGACGGCGAGGAGAGCAACTTCTATCCGGTGTCGCTGTCGTCGGCGACGGTCGTCTACAAGGGCATGTTCCTGGCCTATCAGGTCGGCGCCTATTATAAAGACCTGTCGGACCCGCGTTTCGAAAGCGCGGTAGCGCTCGTGCACCAGCGCTTCTCCACCAACACCTTCCCGTCGTGGAAGCTGGCGCACCCGTACCGCATGGTCGCCCATAACGGCGAAATCAACACGCTGCGCGGCAACGTCAACTGGATGGCGGCGCGTCAGGCTTCGGTATCCTCGCCGCTCTTCGGTGAGGACATCTCCAAGCTCTGGCCGATCTCCTATGAAGGCCAGTCGGATACCGCCTGCTTCGACAACGCGCTCGAATTCCTCGTGCGCGGCGGCTACTCCTTGGCCCATGCCGTCATGATGCTGATCCCGGAAGCCTGGGCCGGCAACCAGTCGATGGCGGCCGAGCGCAAGGCATTCTACGAATACCACGCCGCGCTCATGGAGCCGTGGGACGGTCCGGCTGCCGTCGCCTTCACCGACGGCAAGCAGATCGGCGCGACGCTCGACCGCAACGGTCTGCGTCCGGCGCGCTATCTCGTCACCAATGACGACCGCGTCATCATGGCGTCGGAAGCGGGCGTGCTGCCGGTTCCGGAAGAGAACATCATCCAGAAGTGGCGCCTGCAGCCCGGCAAGATGCTGCTGATCGACATGGAAGAAGGCCGCATCATCTCGGACGACGAGGTGAAGTCGCAGCTTGCGACCAAGCATCCCTACCGCAGCTGGCTCGACCGCACGCAGCTCATTCTCGAGGACCTGAAGCCGGTCGAACCGCGCGCGCTGCGCCGTGACGTGTCGCTGCTCAACCGCCAGCAGGCCTTCGGCTACACGACGGAAGACACGAAGATCCTGATGTCGCCGATGGCGACGACGGGCCAGGAGGCGATCGGCTCGATGGGTACGGATACGCCGATCTCGGCCATGTCCGACAAGTCGAAGCTGCTCTATACCTATTTCAAGCAGAACTTCGCGCAGGTGACGAACCCGCCGATCGATCCGATCCGCGAAGAGCTGGTCATGAGCCTCGTCTCGTTCATCGGGCCGCGGCCGAACATTCTCGACCATACGGGCATGGCAAACGCCAAGCGCCTCGAAGTGCGCCAGCCGATCCTGACGAACGGCGATCTCGAAAAGATCCGCTCCATCGGCCACACGGAAGACCGTTTCGACACCAAGACGCTCGACTTTACCTATGATGTCGAACGCGGCGCCGAAGGCATGCCGGAAATGCTCGACCGTCTCTGCGAACGCGCGGAGGCGGCCGTCAAGGGCGGCTACAACATCATCGTGCTCTCCGACCGTCAGGTCGGCCCGGACCGCATCGCGATCCCGGCGCTGCTCGCAACGGCTGCCGTGCACCATCACCTGATCCGCAAGGGGCTTCGCACCTCGGTCGGCCTCGTCATCGAAACCGGCGAGCCGCGCGAAGTGCACCATTTCTGCCTGCTCGCTGGTTATGGTGCCGAAGCGATCAACCCCTATCTCGCCTTCGACACGCTGCTCGACATGCATGCGAAGGGCGAGTTCCCGAAAGAAGTGGACGCCAGCGAAATCGTCTCTCGCTACATCAAGGCGGTCGGCAAAGGCATCCTCAAGGTCATGTCCAAGATGGGCATTTCGACCTACCAGTCCTATTGCGGCGCGCAGATCTTCGACGCGATCGGCCTGCAGTCGGAATTCGTCAGCAAGTATTTCTTCGGCACGGCAACGATGATCGAAGGTGTCGGCCTCGAAGAAATCGCCGCCGAAACCGTTGCACGCCATAGGGCGGCCTTCGGTCGCGATCCGCTCCTGGCAAGCACGCTCGATATCGGCGGCGAATATGCCTACCGCATGCGCGGCGAAAGCCATGCCTGGACGCCGGATGCGGTCGCTGCCCTCCAGCATGCCGTTCGCGGCAATGCCGAGGATCGCTACCGCGAATTCTCCGAGATGGTGAACAACTCGGCGCTGCGGATGAACACCATCCGCGGCCTGTTCAAGATCAAGAGCGCGGAACAGCTCGGCCGCAAGCCCGTCTCGATCGACGAGGTCGAGCCGGCTGCCGACATCGTCAAGCGCTTCTCGACGGGTGCGATGTCCTTCGGCTCGATCAGCCGCGAGGCGCATACGACGCTGGCGATCGCCATGAACAGGATCGGCGGCAAGTCCAACACCGGCGAGGGCGGCGAAGAGTCCGACCGCTACATGCCGCTGCCGGACGGCTCGTCGAACCCGGAACGTTCGGCGATCAAGCAGATCGCATCGGGCCGCTTCGGTGTGACGACCGAATATCTGGTCAATGCCGACATGCTGCAGATCAAGGTGGCGCAGGGTGCCAAGCCCGGCGAGGGCGGCCAGCTGCCCGGCCACAAGGTCGATGCGACGGTCGCCAAGACCCGTCACTCGACGCCGGGCGTCGGCCTGATCTCGCCGCCGCCGCACCACGACATCTATTCGATCGAAGATCTGGCGCAGCTGATCTACGACCTGAAGAACGTCAACCCGACGTCGGATGTCTCGGTCAAGCTCGTCTCGGAAGTCGGCGTCGGCACGGTTGCCGCCGGCGTCGCCAAGGCGCGCGCCGACCATATCACGGTCGCCGGCTTCGACGGCGGCACGGGTGCCTCGCCGCTGACCTCGCTGAAGCATGCCGGCTGCCCTTGGGAAATCGGCCTTGCCGAAACCCAGCAGACGCTGGTGCTGAACGGCCTTCGCTCGCGCGTCGCCCTGCAGGTCGATGGTGGCCTGAAGACCGGCCGCGACGTCATCATCGGTGCGCTTCTCGGCGCCGACGAGTTCGGCTTTGCGACCGCGCCGCTGATCGCCGCCGGCTGCATCATGATGCGCAAGTGCCACCTCAACACCTGTCCGGTCGGCGTTGCGACGCAGGATCCGGTGCTGCGCAAGCGCTTCAAGGGCACGCCCGAGCACGTCATCAACTACTTCTTCTTCGTCGCCAACGAAGTGCGCGAAATCCTCGCCTCGCTCGGCTTCACCAAGCTCGACGACATCATCGGCGCTTCGGAGCTGCTCGAGAAGGACGAGATGCTGGCGCACTGGAAGGCCAAGGGCCTCGACTTCAGCCGCATCTTCCACAAGGTCGATGCCGCCAAGGAAGAGACCTTCTGGACGACCCGCCAGAAGCACCCGATCGACGACATTCTCGACCGCAAGCTGATCGAGAAGGCGCGAGCCGGCGCTTTCGTCAAAGACGCCGGTTGCCTTCGAGGTCGACATCAAGAACGTCGACCGTTCGGCGGGCGCGATGCTGTCCGGTGAAGTCGCCAAGCGCTACAACCATCGCGGGCTGAAGGAAGACACGATCAACGTGACGCTCAAGCGGCACGGCGGGCCAGTCGTTCGGCGCGTTCCTGGCGCGCGGCATCACCTTCAACCTGATCGGCGACGGCAACGACTATGTCGGCAAGGGGCTTTCGGGCGGCAAGATCATCATCCGGCCGCCGGAGAACTCGAAGATCGTTGCGGAAAAGTCGATCATCGTCGGCAACACCGTGCTCTACGGCGCGACCGAGGGCGAGTGCTACTTCCGTGGTGTCGCGGGCGAGCGCTTCGCCGTGCGCAACTCCGGTGCGATCGCCGTCGTCGAAGGCGTGGGCGACCATGGCTGCGAATACATGACCGGCGGCGTCGTCGTCGTGCTCGGCGAAACGGGCCGCAACTTCGCGGCCGGCATGTCGGGCGGTGTCGCCTATGTGCTCGACGAGAGCGGCGATTTCGCCAAGCGCTGCAACATGGCGATGGTCGAGCTCGAGCCGGTTCCGGAAGAGGACGACATGCTGGAGAAGCTGCATCATCACGGCGGCGACCTCATGCACAAGGGACGCGTCGACGTCTCCGGCGACATGACGCGCCACGACGAGGAGCGCCTCTACCAGCTGATCTCCAACCATCTGCACTACACGGGCTCGACCCGCGCCAAGCAGATCCTCGACAACTGGGCCGACTACCGGCCGAAATTCCGCAAGGTCATGCCGGTCGAGTACCGCCGTGCGCTTGAGGAAATGGAGCGGAGCCGGATGGGCATCGCGGCGGAGTAATTGCGCCGATGCATCCGTCACGCGCCGGCAGACGCGTGCGGCGGATGGCCGAAATATCTCAATGGCCCATGACGATCGGCCGACGGCCTCAGTGCTGTCGCAGCGCGTGGATGGCATTCAGGGGATATGTTCTAATGACGGTCGAGAGAAGCAACTTGCCTCCGGCTATCGGGACTGACGATAGACAACTGGCTGCGGTGAGGCGGTCATGAGTGTAAGGGACGAAAGTATGGGTAAGGTAACAGGGTTTCTGGAAATCGACCGGCAGGTGGCGAAGTATCAGCCGGCGTCGGATCGCATCCGTCATTTCCGCGAATTCACGATCCCGATGTCGGACCCGGAAGTGCAGAAACAGGCCGCGCGCTGCATGGACTGTGGCATCCCCTATTGCCACGGCCCGACCGGCTGCCCGGTGCACAACCAGATTCCGGACTGGAACGATCTCGTCTACAACAACAACTGGGAAGAGGCGATCCGGAACCTGCATTCGACCAACAACTTCCCGGAATTCACCGGCCGCGTCTGCCCGGCGCCCTGCGAGGAAGCCTGCACGCTGAACCTCGAAGATGCGCCGGTCGCGATCAAGACGGTCGAGCAGGCGATCGCCGACAAGGCCTATGAAATGGGCTTCATCCGGCCGCAGCCGGCGACGGTCCAGACCGGCAAGAAGGTCGCGATCATCGGCTCCGGTCCGGCCGGCATGGCGGCTGCCCAGCAGCTCGGCCGCGCCGGCCACGAGGTGCATGTCTACGAACGCGAGAGCAAGCCCGGGCGGCCTGCTGCGCTACGGCATTCCGGACTTCAAGATGGAGAAGAACTTCATCGACCGCCGCGTCGAGCAGATGAAGGGCGAGGGCGTCACCTTCCATTGCGGCGTCAATGTCGGCGTCGACCTCACGGTCGAGCAGCTGCTCGCCGACCACGATGCCGTGCTCTATTGCGGCGGCTCCGAAACGCCGCGCGAAGCCGGTATTCCGGGCGTCGATCTTGCCGGCGTGCATGACGCGATGCCCTATCTCGTGCAGCAGAACCGCCGCGTCGGCCGCGAGAACATCGACAGCGTCGGCTGGCCGTCCGACCCGATCCTGGCCGGCGGCAAGCATATCGTCGTCGTCGGCGGCGGCGATACGGCATCCGACTGCGTCGGCACGGCGTTCCGTCAGGGCGCCGTCAAGGTGACCCAGCTCGACATCCGCCCGCAGCCGCCGGAGAAGGAAGACAAGCTCGCCGTCTGGCCGTTCTGGGCAACGAAGATGCGCACCTCCTCCTCGCAGGCCGAAGGTGCCGTGCGCGAATTCCAGGTGGCGACGCTCGAATTCGTCGGCGAAGACGGCATGCTGACCGGCGTCAAGTGCTGCGAGGTCGATGAGCGCCGCAAGCCGATCGCCGGCACGGAATTCGTCATCAAGGCCGATCTCGCCTTCATCGCCATCGGCTTCCGCGGTCCGTTCACCGACAGCGTGCTGAAGGAACTCGACGGCAAGCTGGCGCTCAACACCGACCGCCGCGGCTCGACCAACGTCGTTGCCAACGACAAGGACTACAAGACCTCGGTCGACAAGTTCTGGACGGCCGGCGACGTGCGCCGCGGCCAGTCGCTGGTCGTCTGGGCGATCCGCGAAGGCCGCCAGGCGGCCCGCGCGATCGACGAAGCGCTGATGGGCTCGACGGTCCTGCCGCGCTAAAGCTGCAGCCAGAAACGACACGGAAGAAGCCGCATTGCGGCTTCTTCTATTTTGTGGAGATTTCCTTCGGGTCCTTCGCTGACGGCACCCGGTAATCGTCGACGCGTCCTGCCGGTGCGGGTGCCATCTCGCCGTCCTCGACCAGCATGTCGCGCGGCGATTTCGTCAGCGCTGGCAGGCGGTTGCGTGCCGCCGAGAAGTTCTGCGCCGCCGTCAAGATTGGGGTCGGAGAGGCTGATCGGCAGGTTGCTCGATCGGGTTCGACGGGCTGGCCGAGATCGGGCACGTTGCTGGTGTCGAGGCGCACAAGATCGGGACTTGCCTGCGTGCCGAGAAGGCGGCGGGCTGGCTTTTCGACATAGAAGGCGATCTTGCGCCGGCCGGCCTGGGTCAGGTTGATGCCGTCCGAGGTGCGCAGGCGCACCTGCTGGCCGTTGATGTCGGAACCGGTGACGATGAACTGGCCGTTCTCGTCGACGAAACCATCCCAGATATCGACGAATTCGCCGCCGACGCTTTCGACCTGCTTGCGATAGAGCTGGTTCATCTGAACGGCATCGGCCGTCATCGAGGGCGATTCGAAGGCGGGAAGGCCGACCCAAAGCAGCGGTATCTTGCGGTCGGTTACTTCCTTGCCGAAGGTCAGCACGCGGCGTCTGATATTCGGCATACCAGGCGTCGGTGCGGAACTTCTCCTTGGCGCTGTCGATTGCCATCTGCTGGCGGTCGTTGGCGCCGAGCATGACGACGACCATCGCCGGCTTCACCTCGTCGATCATCGTCAGGCAGTTGTGCCGGCCAGTCGTAATAGTCGTCGCGCACAAGGCCGGACGAGACATTGCCGCGGGCTTCGACGACGACGCCCGGCGACGTCTCGAAGGCGTCCGTCAGGCCGTCGCCGAGACCGCTGGCGAGGAAGTCGCCGACGATCAGGATCTTCTGGGCATTCTGCAGTTTCTGGACCGCCGGCTTCTCTGCAGGGACCGGCGCGGCGGGCCGCGCAGGAGTGGCAGCGGCTCTGGCGGGCGGAGGCGGCGTCCGTTTGCGCTGCTGACGCTGCGGCGGCCGGCGAACCTCAGGCGCCGGCGGATAGTTTCGTCGATGTAACGGCGGCCAAGGAAGAAATCCGAAGATCGAGCGGCGCTGATAATACCGCTCCTGGGCATTGGCGAAATGCAGCGGGGGCAGCTGACGCCGAAGGACAGCAGCCAAAGTCGCGGCAAAGCCAGCGTCCGCCAGCCGACATTTCACGCCTGTTAGCCCGATCTACGCATCGTCATGCCCGCCTCTCACGACATTTTCGCATGGAGGGGGCGCATGCGTCCACTCCTCCATGAGAACTTGATGTCGCGGCATGTTCTCCTTTTCTAGCGCCGAAGTGCGTTCAGGAGCGGGAGCGAAGGTTCGCCATCGGGCTGCATGCCGAGGCGCTCCTGGACGGCCGAGATCGCCGCCTTCGAACCCGAGCCGAAATTGCCGTCGACCTCGCCGTCGTAATAGCCGAGCGTCTTCAGGCGCGTCTGCAGCTCGAATTTCTCCTTGATGTCGAGCGTGCCGTCCGGGCGCGGCCAACGCTGCTTCATGCCGCCGTAGCCGGCGATCTCGTCGGCCAGCAGGCCGACGGCAAGCGCATAGCTGTCCGAGGCATTGTAGTTCTTGATGGTGAAGAAGTTGGTGGTCATCAGGAAGCCGGGGCCGTTGGCGCCGGCCGGCATCTTCAGCACGGCCTCGTGTCGAACTATCGCGGAAGGCCTTGCCGTTCGGCGCGGGTGACGCCCATTGCCGCCCATTGGGCAAGCGTGTGGGTCTTGCCGGCCTGCTTTGCGGCATTCGCGGGAACCGACGACCTCGTAACCCCAGGTCTTGCCCGTATCCCAGCCGTTCTTCAGCGAGAAGATTGGCGGAGGTCGCAAGTGCATCCGGAACGGAATTCCAGATATCGCGATGACCATTGCCGTCGGCATCGACGGCGTAGAGCAGATAGCTTGTCGGGATGAACTGCGTATGGCCCATGGCACCGGCCCACGAGCCGGTCATGCCATCGGCGGAAATGTCGCCGTTCTGCAGGATTTTCAGCGCGGCGACGAGCTGCTTCTTGGCAAATTTGGCGCGGCGTTCGATCCGCATAGGCAAGGGTCGCAAGCGCGCGCGGCACGTAGTGCAGCCGGTCGTCCTTGTTGAGGACTGCGCCATAGTTCGATTCCATCGACCAGATCGCGAGTATGATGCTCTTGTCGACGCCGAAATGGCGTTCGATCGCGTTCAGCGTCGCCGCATGCTTGGCGGCCATCTTGCGGCCGATCTCGACCGTGTAGGGGTTCACGCGAGAGTCCACATAGTCCCAAATCTTGGTCGTGAACTCAGGCTGAAAGGCCGCCTTTTCGAGCACCGTGGGGTCCGGCTCGGTCACGCCGGCGAAAGCTTTCTGATAGGTTGCCTTGCTGATGCCATTTTGCGCGGCTGTTTGGTAAAAGTCCGCGATCCACTTCTGGAACCGCTCGTCGGCAGCCGCGTTGTGCGGAGCCAAACCTGCGGAAGCGGTCACAATGAGTGCGAGAGCAAGACCACGAAAGGAGTATTTGTGAGTCTGGGTCATCGGCAGTCGTATCCGTCATCTTCGTTGCAAGTGCGGCGGAGCTACGGATTCCGTCAAAACACGACACTACCGGAACGGAGTCAACAAATTCTTTACCATGACCGTTTCTGCCGTCATCCTTTGCAAAACGGTAGCGATTTTAATCTAGTTCACCCTAAATAGCCTGAGTTTATAGCGATATAGCCCCCTAGGAGGTCTACGTGGGACAGCAGAAAAAAGTTCGTAAAGCGGTATTTCCGGTTGCAGGTCTGGGAACTCGCTTCCTCCCGGCCACCAAAGCCGTTCCGAAGGAAATGCTGACCGTCGTCGACAAGCCGATCATCCAGTATGTCGTCGACGAGGCGCTCGAAGCCGGCATCGAACATTTCGTTTTCGTCACCGGCCGCAACAAGCACATCATCGAAGACTATTTCGATATCCATTTCGAACTTGAGCAGACGCTGCGCGAGCGCAGCAAGAAGGCGGAAATCACGCTGCTTGCCGATCAGCTTGCCAAAGGCAGGCACGGTCAGCTTCACGCGTCAGCAGGAGCCGCTTGGCCTCGGCCATGCCGTATGGTGCGCCCGCGAAATCGTCGGCGACGAACCCTTCGCGCTCCTGCTGCCGGACATGATCATGAAGGCCGAAGGCAAGGGCTGCATGAAGGGCATGATCGATCTCTATGCCCAGAGCGGCGGCAACATCATCGCTGTCGAGGAATGCGCCCCGGACCAGGCGCACAAATACGGCATCGTCGGCGTGGGCGAAGCGCGATCGGCGACGGCTTCCGCATCACCGGCATGGTCGAAAAGCCTGCCAAGGGCACGGCGCCTTCCAACTTCTTCATCAACGGCCGCTACATCCTGCAGCCCGAGATCTTCAAGATCCTCGAGACACAGGAACGCGGTGCCGGAAACGAAATCCAGCTGACCGACGGCATGCTGAAACTGCTCCAGACGCAGGATTTTGCGGGTTACCACTTCCGCGGCACCACATACGACTGCGGCGCAAAGGATGGCTTCATCCTGGCCAACGTCGCCTTCGCGCTCGAACGCGCGGACATCCGCCCGACCGTCGAGGACGGCTTCAAGGCGCTCCTGAAGGGTCTCTGAGGCTAGCGCTTCAGCATGAGACCGACGCCGGCTCGCCATTGCTGCGAGTTGGCGCCCTCGTCTCGCTTCGTCAGCTCGTATCCCAGCGTGCTGGTGAAATCGAGATAGCGGTTGATGTTCCAGCTCAGGCCGGCGCTGGTCGTATAGACCGTTTCATCGCTGCTGCCGCCTGACGGATAGTCCCGCAAGATCACCCCGCCCAGCGCCGTTGCCTGAAGATTGTCCCGCAGCTGATGTGTGACGGCCGTCGTCAGCGCGTGCGAGACGTAGCCGCTCTGACCAGCCGTCGTCGAAGGCTCGATGCTGGTCGCCAGATCGAAATTCACGTCTGTTCCGCGAAGAGGCGACCAGAGCAGGCTTGCGTCGACCGTCGCGGTGCCGATCGAGTCCAGCCGGCTATCGTCGTAGGTCGCGGTTTCATAGCCAAGGCCAGCCTCGCCCCTCAGCTTTTCTCCGAGATCGACTTCGACGCCGGCCTTGCCGCCGTAGGTGTTGCCGGAGCGCGCGAATCCTGCCGAATCCTCGCGTTCATCGTAGACCGTCTTGCCGACGGAAGCTTCGATGAAGGGGATGAGCGCCGGCGAAAGTTCGTAGCCGACGCGGGTTCGCAATGTGCCGGACGTCTGGTTGCGGTCGGCCTGCGAGACGCTGGTGCCGTTCGAAAGCACGGCGTCGGAGTAGATCGGTCCGGGTCAGATCGAGCGCCGGCAGTGCCGCGCAGAATGCCGAAATCGCGCTCAACGGATGCGCCGGCCGAGAATTCCTGCACATCGGATTGCTGATCGGCATTGGCGATGGCATTCGGATCGTCGACATCCTCGCGATAGAACCGGTAGCCGCCTTTGATATGCGCAACCGTATCGTCGGGCAGGTCGAGCCGAAGGTCACCGTCGATGTTGAACGCAGGCTGCTCTTCGCCGCTTCCACTGACATTCTGCTGCCATGTGCCGAGGCTCGTGATCGTGAGCTGATGCAGCGCCCAATCGGAAGTCAGCGTTGCGTTCGCATCGGTTTGCAAAAAGGCACGGGTGTCCTTCGTGCCGCCGTCCTTCGTCGTTTCCGTGTTGATCGTCTGCGTCACGGAGGGGCGCAGCACGAAGGTGCCGATGTGGATGCCTTCCGTCTGCTGATTTAAGAGGGTTTCGTCCGGCTTGCGTGGCGCCCTCCTATCATCGATCGCCGGTTCGCGGATGTTCAGGCGCCGTATGTCCTCATCGAGGATGGAGCCGGTCGTTTCGTCGGACGGATCCTGATTCGTCGTCGCGGTCGTGGTCGTCTGCTGGTTGGCATCGGGCTGGGAGAGGTTCGCTGTGTCGTCGCCGTTGAGTGCGCTATCGCCTGCGGGCAAAGACTGCTGCGCACTCGAGGGATCGTAACCGGACGACTGCGAACTGGATGACGAATAGCTGGATGTGCCGCTGCCGGTCCTGTTCTGTGCAGACTGAGCAAGACCGGGGTTCGGCACGAAAAACACCGCCCCAAGAGCAACACAGGACACGGCAAAACGCGTCGCGCGGAGCGGCGTCAAACTGCTCGTCTCTCTTTCCTTGGTCATCCGGATTCCGCGTGCGGCATGCTTCAATTCGTTACCCGAACGTAAAGCCTTGTGGTTAACCATTCGTTGCGCCGCCTGTGCTTCGTTCAGAGGTTGGAAGCGACCTGGGTGGACACCTCGAAGCGAAACGCGCTAACGCAGGATAATGATGAGGAAAGCTGTCAATCTCGTTGAAAACGGTGTTCTCGAATCCGCGAGGCGGACGATCGAGACGGAGAGACGGGGGCTGGAGGCGCTGGAACGCGCCTTGAGCGACGGACTGGCCGGACCCTTTTCACAGGCCGTGGAAACGATCGGCGGCATCAGCGGCCGCGTCATCGTAACCGGTGTCGGCAAGAGCGGGCATATCGGCGCAAAGCTGGCCGCCACCTTTGCTTCGACCGGCACGCCTGCGTTTTTCGTTCACGCCGCGGAGGCCAATCACGGCGATCTCGGCATGATCGCGCAGGGACGATCTCGTCCTTGCCATATCCAAGGGTGGCGAAAGCGCGGAACTGCGCAGCATCATTTCCTACACGCGCCGATTTTCCATCCCGCTGATCGCGATCACGTGCAGCGAGCGCTCGTCGCTGGCGACGGCATCCGATGTCATACTGCTGATTCCGAATGAGCAGGAAGCCTGTCCGCAACGGGCTTGCGCCAACGACGTCGACATTGATGCAGCTTGCCGTGGGCGATGCGCTGGCGATCGCGCTGCTTGAAGCGCGCGGCTTTACGGCGCGGGATTTCCACGTCTTCCATCCGGGCGGCAAGCTCGGCGCGAGCCTCACGCATGTCGGCGACATCATGCACACCGGCGACCGCGTTCCGCTGGTTCCCAAGGGCACACCGATGCCGGAGGCGATCCAGGTGCTGTCGCGCAAGCATTTCGGCTGCGTCGGCGTGCTGGATGAGGACGGACGGCTCTGCGGCATCGTCACCGAAGGCGACATTGCGCGCAACTTGACGCGCAATCTGTCCGAGCTTTGCGTCGACGATATCATGACGCAGACGCCGAAGACGGTGAAGCCGACGGCGCTCGCGACCAGCGCGCTGGCATTGCTCGAACAACATCACATCGGCGCGCTGATCGTCATCGACGACGACAACAGGCCGGCTGGCTTGGTGCATTTCCACGATCTGTTGCGGATCGGCGTCGCCTGATCAGAGTCGGCTCGACCATCAGGTCGCGCCCGTTGCTTGCCACCACCTTCACCTGTGTTCCCGCCGGGAGGTTCGGGCCCATCACCTGCCAGATCGTATCATCGAGGCGGATGCGGCCCCGGCCTTCGCGTGATCGGCTCGGCGAGCGTTGCCGTCCGTCCGACGAGACTTGCGCCCCGCTGATTGAGGAACGGCTCGTCGGTTGCATCGTGGCGAAGCGTCAGCCGGCGGCCGAGGAATGTGGCCGCAACGGCAAGAACGGCGAAGAGAATGAGCTGCATTTCCCAGACCCAGAAAGCGGCATCCCAGAGCAGCAGCGACAGAACGCCGACGGCGAGTGCGGCAAGCCCGATCCAGACGAGGAAGAAGCCGGGCACCATCATTTCGGCGGCAAGCAGCACAAAGCCCGCAATCCACCAGCTCCATGGTCCGAGTTCTGCAACGATGCGCGCCAGCATTCGTCAGCGCTCCGGGGTTTGATTGAAAGGATTGACCGGTGGCGTGGTGCGCGGCGGCACTTGGCGCGGACGCGGTGGAGACGGCGGATTGACGCCGTCGCCGAAGACTTCCTTGGCGATCGCGCCGATGCCGCCCAGCGAGCCGAGAATGGAAGAGGCTTCCATCGGCATCAGCACAATCTTGGAATTGGAGGCCGAGCCGATCGAGGTCAGGGCTTCGGTATATTTCTGAGCGACGAAGTAGTTGATCGCCTGCACGTCGCCGGCGGCGATCGCTTCGGAGACCATCTTCGTCGCCTTGGCTTCGGCTTCGGCGAGACGCTCGCGGGCTTCCGCCTCGCGGAACGCTGCTTCGCGTTGGCCCTCGGCCTCGAGGATCGCCGATTGCTTGGCACCCTCGGCGCGAAGGATCTGGGCGTTGCGCGAACCCTCGGCTTCCAGGATCTGCGCGCGCTTCTCGCGCTCGGCCTTCATCTGCCGCGCCATGGCGTCGACGAGATCGGTCGGCGGGCGGATGTCCTTGATCTCGATGCGGGTGACCTTGATGCCCCAGGGCTGCACGGCGTCGTCGACGACGCGGAGCAGCCGGTCGTTGATAGCATCGCGGTTGGAAAGAAGCTCGTCGAGATCCATCGAGCCCATGACCGAACGGATATTGGTCATGGTGAGGTTGAGAATGGCGTTTTCGAGATTGGAGACCTGATAGGCGGCCTGCGCGGCGTTCAACACCTGATAGAAGGCAACGGCATCGGCGGAGACCGAGGCATTGTCCTTGGTGATGACTTCCTGTGTCGGCACGTCGAGCACCTGCTCCATCACGTTCATCCGCGCGCCGATGCGCTCGATGAACGGCATGATGAGGTTGAGGCCGGGCTCCAGCGTCCGCGTATAGCGGCCGAAGCGCTCGATCGTATAGCGGAACCCTTGCGGCACCGTCTTGATGCCTGCAAAAAGCACCAGGATCACGAAGACCACGAGCGCAATAACGACGATATCGAAACCGCCCAAGAGCATGAAACCCCTCCCATTGGCGCCAGGACGCGCCGCATCATCAGATGTGGTGAGTTAACATGTTCTTTGCAATTGGGAAATGACGGCCTCAGACCCAGCCGAGCAGCTCGCGGCGGACGACTTTTTCCAGCACGCGCATGCCGTCCTCGCTGTCGTTGAGGCAGGGGATGTGGGCAAATTTCTCGCCGCCGTTCTCATGGAAGGAATGGGCCGCCTGCTCGGCGATTTCCTCCAACGTCTCAAGACAGTCGGAGACGAAGCCGGGATTGATCACGGCGATGCGTTTGACGCCGTCCTGTGCCAGCTTTTCGACCGTCTTGTCGGTATAGGGCTGCAGCCATTCTTCCGGCCCGAAACGGGACTGGAAGGTGACCATGAATCTCTCCTTCGGGAGCCCGAGCCTTTCGCGCAGCAGCCGGCCGGTCTTCTGACACTGGCAGTAATAGGGGTCGCCCTGTTTCGAAATAGGACAGCGGGATGCCGTGGAAGGAAGCGAGGATCATCTCCGGCTCCCAGTCGAGCGTCGAAAGATGCTGCGTCACCGAGTTGGCGAGCGCCTCGATATAGGTTTCGTCGTCGTGATAGTCCGGTACGGTGCGCAGCGCCGGCTGCCAGCGCATCTTCAGCAGATGCTGGAACGCCTTGTCGTTGACGGTCGCCGTCGTCGCTGCCGCATATTGCGGATAGAGCGGGAAAAGAACGATGCGGTCGCAGCCTGCGTCCTTCAGCGCGTCGATACGCGAGGCGATCGAGGGCGTGCCGTAGCGCATCGCCCAGTCGACCTTGACGTTCGGCAGGTCCTTCAGGCGCTCGGCCATGAGATCGGACTGGTTGCGCGTATAGGTGCGCAGATAGCTCTCGTTCTTTTCCTTGTTCCAGATCGTCTCGTAGGCCTTGCCGACCTTTTGCGGGCGGGTATTGAGGACGATGCCGAAAAGGATCGGATACCATTTCCAGCGGCGACCATTCGATGACGCGGCGGTCGGTGAGGAACTCGCGGAGATAGCGCCGCATCGAGGCGTAGTCCGTGCCGTCGGGAGTGCCGAGATTGACGAGAAGGACGCCGATCTTGCCGGATTTGACCGGCGGATGCTCCGCCGGACGGTGTGAAGTTTCAACGGTCATCTTGGCTCCCAATACTAGATAGTCTTTGCCAGCTAATACGCAGCCGGGCTCGCTTGGTTTCATCCCTATAAGTAGAAAAACCGGCCCGGGAAACCCCGGACCGGTTCTCATGATCGGGACAAATCGTCTTACTTCGCCGGAACCTGAAGCTCCTTGCCGACCATCAGGCGGCGCGGATTCGGGATTGCCGTTGGCTTCGGAGATTTTCTTCCAGAGCGTCGCCGTCGCCGTAGAACTGCTTTGGCAAGATCCCAGAGCGTATCGCCGGCGGCGATGACGTGGCTTGCCGGCGTCGCCATGTGCCGTTTGCGGTCGCCGGTGCAGCTGGCCGCCGCCGCGGACGGAGCCGGTTGCCGCTGCCGGTGCAGCTCGCAGTTGGCGGCTGGAGCCGAAGGCGCGGCCGGTGCAGCAGGTGCTGTCAGTCGCAGCCGATGCGATTTCCGTTACGCGGCCGTCGGTGTAAGGCTTGTAAGGGTTAGTGGCGCCGCCAGATATTCGACCGTCACGTCGGCAAGATCCGGACCGAAGTCATAGGCATTCTTGCCGGCCGTCTCGAAGACCGAATAGCCGTCGCCGCCGGCGCGCATGAAGTTGTTGGTGACGACGCCGTAGGTCTTGGCCGGATCGATCGGCACGAAGGTGTTGCCCTCCTTCGACCCGAACGTCGCTGATGCGGCTGCCGGCAGGCTTGGACTTGTCGAAGCTGTATTTGAGACCGGCGACCTGCGGGAAGCGGCCGGCGCCCTGGTCGATCTGGCTGACGCCGTTTTCAAGCGCCTGGACGATGTCCGCTCCCGTCAGCTGGAAGGTGGCGACCGTGTTCTGGAACGGCAGGACGGTGATCACTTCGCCCTGGGTGACCTCGCCGCGTCGATCGAGGCGCGCAAGCCGCCGCCGTTCTGGATGGCGATCTGCATGCCCTGGTTCCTCGTGCGGTCGAGCATGGCGTCGGCGACGAGATTGCCCATCGAGCATTCCTTGACGCGGCAGACTGTGCGATCGCCGTCGATCGGGCCTTCGGATGAGCCGATGACCTTCTTGCGCAGCTCCTCGATCGGCTTGGCCAGCTCCGCAATGCGGGTGGTCAGCGCCGGGTCCGGCGTGAAGGAGGAGTCGATCAGGATCGGATCGCCCTTGGCGCTCTTGACGACGCCGTTGTCATCGAAATCGACGACGAGATCGCCGAGATACTTGCTGTAGGAGGCGGCCTGGACGACCGGCACCTTGTAGCCGCCCGGATTGTCGACCATCGTCGGGTAGGGGCCTTCCGCCTTCGGATCGGTGTTCGACAGCAGGCTGTGCGAGTGGCCGCCGACGACGACATCGACGTCCGGAATCTTGGCGATGACGGCGAGGTCGCGCGGATAGCCGACATGGGTCAGCGCGATGATCTTGTTGACGCCCTGGGCCTTCAGCTCCTGCACGGCGGCGGTGATGGTCTGCGACGTCATCGGCGATCATGACGTTCGGGCCGGGCGAGGAAAGCTCCGCCGTATCGTTGGTGACGGCGCCGACGATGCCGATCTTCTGGCCGCCGACATCGAGCACCAGCGAGGGCTTGATGCGATCGCCGAGCTTCGACTGCGCATCGCCGGCAAGACGTTGGCGGACACGACACGGGAACTGCACCTTGTCGAGGAAAGGTCGCAAGGCCATCCTCGCTATCGTCGAATTCATGGTTGCCGACGGTCATGGCGTCGAACTTCATGGCGTTCAGCAACTCGGCTTCCGCCGCACCCTTGTAGGTCGTGTAGAAGAGCGAGCCCTGGAAATTGTCGCCGGCGTTCAAGCAGCAGGACGTTCTGGCCGGAAAGCGCCTGACGCCGCTGGTCGATCGCGGTCTTCAAGCGGGCGGCGCCGCCGAAGCACTCGTTCTTGCCTTCTTCCTCGGCCGAGCAGGTGGAATCGAACTTGTTGATCGGTTCGATGCGCGAATGGAAATCATTGATATGAAGAATATTGAGCTGGTAATCCGCGAAGGCAGCGCTGGTGCTGAGCGCCAGCATCGATGCGGTCAACAGACCGAAGCTAAAAGACTTGGTCATCCGTGTTCTCCTGATTTTAATGGCGAAAGTCCGTACCCCCGACTTCGCTCGTCCCTTATCTCGTCGGTTACCCGGCGGGCGGATGTTTTCACCAACGATGGCTGATCGCAAGTGCAAAAAAGCTGTGGCTCTTCCGATGCTTTCCAAGAGGCAAGAATAAAAAAGCTCCCGCCGAGGGGAGCTTGTCTGTTGAAAGCCGATTGGGAAATTACATCCGGCGGGCCAGCGTGAATTGCGAACCTGCATCCGAGGTGCAGTTCAGCTGGTTCTGACTGACCAGCGCGCAATTGACCTTGGACTGCGTCTTGCGAACCAGCGAGGTCATGCTGATTTCGACCAGCGATCGGCGAGGTGTTGACGTAGGTGCCGGAGGCGAGCAGCTGGTTGCTGTCGGTCGTGCGGGTGGTGAAGGTGCCGCGCCTGGAAGGTGGAAACGATGCCGTTCGGATCAGTCCAGGTACCCTCGACGCCGGTCGGCGCGGCGCGTGTCGCGACCGGCAGAGGACGCGGGTTCGAGACACAGGCGGCAAGCGCTGCCGCTGCACCCGTAAGAACGAGAATGTTTCTGAACGTCATAGGTTTCTCCCGGCGATTCGAAGCGGACTATAGCCGCGATAGTCCTGAAAAACATGGCGCGAGCCCGTCGCCATGGCAAGCCTGACTGCAACGGTAAAGCGAAATTACACCGCAGGCGTTACAAAAATGCCCGCCTTTCGGCGGGCATCGATGCAGATCTGAACCCGGTTACGAACGAACCAGGATGTTCTTGAACTGCCACGGATCCTTGGTGTCGATGTCTTCGGGGAAGAGCCCCGGCCGGCCATCGAGCGGGGTCCAGTCGGTGTAGTGGCCTTCGACCGGGCCGAGATAGGGCAGCTGCACTTCGAGGCAGCGCTTGTAGTCGATCTCGTCGGCTTCGACGATGCCGGCCGTCGGGTTTTCGAGAGCCCAGACCATGCCGGCGAGAACGGCGGAGGTCACCTGCAGGCCGGTCGCGTTCTGGTAGGGAGCGATGCGGCGGGTTTCTTCGAGCGACAGGCGCGAGCCGATACCAGTAGGCGTTCTTTTCGTGGCCGTAGAGCAGCACGCCGAGTTCGTCGATGCCGTCCTCCAGCTCGTCCTCGTCGAGAACGTGGTGAACCGGCTGCGGCGTGCCGCCGTTGCCGAACATTTCGTGCAGCGAGAGAACGGCGTCGTTGGCCGGATGGTAGGCATAGTGGCAGGTCGGGCGGAAGGTGACTTCGCCATCCTTGTCGCGAACCGTGAAGTAGTCGGCGATCGAGATCGACTCGTTGTGCGTGACGAGGAAGCCGTACTGCGGGCCGGGCGTCGGGCACCAGGTGCGAACGCGGGTGTTGGCGCCGGGCTGTTCCAGGTAGATCGCCGCCTTGTAGCCCTTCTTGTGCTTCTTGGCGTTCTTCGGCATCCACTTTTCGTGCGTGCCCCAGCCGAGTTCGGCCGGCTGCAGGCCTTCGGAGATGAAGCCTTCGACCGACCAGGTGTTCCAGAAGACGTTGAGCGGCTTCGGATGCTTGGTGCGCTGGGTGTCGCGCTCGGCGATGTGGACGCCCTTGACGCCGACCTTCTTCATCAGCTTCGCCCAGCCTTCGCGATCGTGCTGATCCGGCTCGTTCGAACTTGAGGCCGATGTCGTTGGCGAGGTTGACGAGCGCCTGCTTGACGAACCAGGAAACCATGCCAGGATTTGCGCCGCAGGTGGAAACGGCGGTCGCGCCGCCCGGGTTCTTCGCCTTCTCCTTGCGCACGGTTTCGCGCAGCGCATAGTTGGTGCGGTCGGCATTCTTCATGTTCTTGTCGAAATAGAAGCCGAGCCAGGGCTCGACGACCGTGTCGATATAGAGCACGTCGAGCTTGCGGCAGAGCTTCATCAGGTCGAGCGAGCCGGTATCGACCGAAAGGTTGACGCAGAAGCCCTGGCCTTCGCCTTCGGTCAGCAGCGGCTTCAGCAGGTCCTTGTAATTGTCCTTGGTCACATACTCCTTGATGTGACGGACGCCGTGCTTCTTCGAGGATCTCCATGTCGGCCGGCTCTTCGCGCGGGTCGATGACGACCATCCGGCTCTTGTCGAACTTGAAGTGGCGCTCGATCAGCGGCAGCGTGCCGCGGCCGATGGAGCCAAAGCCGATCATCACGATCGGGCCGGTAATTTCGGCATATACCGGATGGTTCTGTTCCGTCATTCTTTTCTCCTGTGTGGAAGGCGACGAAGGCGATGAGCCTCAAGAATTCTTTTGAAATGGCCGCAAAAATTGAAAAGTGACCGGCTCTAATCATAAATTGGCGTCACAATAAAGAGCGTGACGGGCCGGAAACGTCAACTTATCAGGCAGGCGAAAGCGGGGCGAGCATGCGCAGCTTTGCAACGAGTTCGGCTTTCTGAAGCGTCAGGCCTTTGTAGGCGGTCTGATGCTCGTCGAGCGCCTCCAGCTGTGCCGCAAAGCTTGCGGCGAGTTCGCCGGCTTTTGGGTGATGTGCGATCGCGGCGATCGGATCGACATAGACGCGGATGGTGAAGACGATATCGCCGGAAACCGGCAGCTTGCGTAAAGTCTGGCGTTCGACACGGGCGAAGCGCTCGGCGAGCGTAAAGGCCTCGGCCTGCGGCGGGCGGCGATGCTTGGACAACGGCAGGAAGAGATCGCTTGTGACGTTCACCGACCAGTTCATGCGCTCGACGGGTTGAGCGACCTGCAGATTGTCGAAGATGCGGGTGATCAGCGCTGCATTGCGGGTTCCCTCACCGAAGCCCGGCACGTCCGCATGGATCGCCTGCATCGGTTTTCCAAATTTCTCATGCAGAGACCACGAGGAAGGGAAGGACACGTGGGCCGCGACAAGATGCCAGCCGTCGTCCTTGCGGCGCATGATCGCGAGATCGTCTGCGATGAGCGAGCCGGCCTTCAGAAGCGGGGGCAGCGACGGGTCCGAGAGATCGACGGCTTTGCCGCCGACCTCGATGAGGTCGCCGTTCCGTCGGTAGAGATGTGGATGCGCTTCGGAGAGGTGGCTCACGTAGCAGCTCGAGACATTCCTGCTGAGCGGCATCGGTGCCTTCTTCAGCGACGAAAATTTCATGACGACGGGTTTCAAGCAGGAGCTGCTTTTCGTCGAGATAGCGCGGCAGATCGCTGTCCGGCTCGATCCAGCGGCCGATGTCGAGCGGCATGAGGCCGATGGTGAAGGGCTTGGAAGAGCCGTCATAGGGGGTGTAGGTCGGAAGCGTCATGGGAAAGGTCTAACGCATCAGGGTGCCTTGATGGAAGAATTCTTCAGGATATCCAGCACAGAAGCCGCCGTTTCACCTTGCGCCCGAAGGGAACCAGCCTTTCGCACAGCCCGCCTTGACCCAGCCCATATGCTGGTCCATCTGCGTGTCGGCCATTTCATTAGGCTTCACAATTAGCGAGAGGATGAACATGCAGAACCTCCGGTGTATCGTTCCGAACCTCTTGAAATACTCATCTGAACGCTGCCGTCCATCTTCTCTTTAGAATTTTGCAGCAAAGTGCCACACGTCGCCACCTAGCACGCCCCGGGAACATCGGATGACCCAGATATCGGAGCGGCTTGCGGAGTTACAGGAAGAAAGCGCCGTCCTGATCGCGCTCTATGATCAGGATGATCGTTTGCAATATGCGAATGCGGCCTTTCGTTTCACCTTCGCGCTCGAGCCGGACGAAAAGCCCTTGTGGGCAGACCTTATGCGCCGTAACACGAAGGCCGGACGCGGCACGATCATTCGTGCCGCCGACTTCGAGACGTGGCTTGTTTCCGCGCAGTCGCGGCGCGGCAAGCTGCCGTTTCGCGCCTTCGAGACCGACGTGGTCGACGGCCGCTGGTTCTGGATGACCGAGACGGTGCAACGAGATGGCTGGATGCTCTGCATCGCAAGCGACATCACTTCCATGAAGACGGACGATCGAGACCTCGGCAGGATCGCGATTTTGCGGTACGCGCCTCGCAGACCGACGAATTGACGGGTATTTCCAACCGTCGCTTCATGATGGCGGCGCTCGAAAACATGATTTGCCGCCAGGGTCCGGTTCTTGCGGTCAGCGGCTGCGTCTGCATCATCGATCTCGATTTTTTCAAGCGGATCAACGACAGCTACGGCCATCAGGTCGGCGACCAGGTGCTGATCGATTTTTCGCGCCGCGTCCATCCGCTTGTGCGCCGGCGAGATAGTTTCGGCCGCATCGGCGGCGAGGAGTTCATGCTGGTTCTGCCGGATACGACGATTGCAGCAAGGCAAAGCGATCATCGACCGCATCTTGCGAGATGGTGCGCTGTCGCCCGCCCGATCTCGGCAGCGCCGGACTTCTCCTACACCTGCTCTGCCGGCCTTGTCGGAGCTGCGGCCGGGCGATACGGCGCAGCAGCTCCTACGTCCGCGCCGCACGATAGCGCTTTACGCTCGCGAAGGTCAAGCGTGTCGAGACCGGCTGAAGATTGCGGCTTCAGGCAGCGAGCTTTGCGGGAATCAGGCCTCGGAGCGAGTTTCCGACATAGATCCGGCCGCTCACCAGATCGCTCGCGGTGATGCGGCCGACGCGGGCCTTGCGCTGGCAGATCAGTTCGGTACGCAGCACGCCGGCGAGCAGGCCGCAGGAGATCGGCGGTGTGCGCAGCATGCCGGAGCCGTCGTCGAGGAAGACCGAGGTGATCGTGCCTTCGCAGACTTCGCCGCTCTCGTTGAGCAGCAGACTTCATCGGCCTGCTGCGGCGTGATATTCGGCGCGCGCGGTCTCGTAGACGGCGCGGCGGGTGGTCTTGAGGCGCAGCAGCTTGTCGGCGGAATCGAGGCGGGTTGCGGCGATGCGGACGGTCCAGACCGTGTCCGGCGCGAGCGGCGCGAAGGGGGCGGTCGTGACCTCGATGCGGCCCTGAGCGTCGAAGGTCAGGCGGATGCGCAGCGGCGCCGGTCGCGCCCTCGACGGCCTCCTCGAGCTCTTCGCAGCGCGCGTCGTCGGCTCCCGGAAAGCCGAGGCGACGGGCGGAGCGGGTCAGCCGGGCGAGATGCAGCCGCAGGCGGACGAAGCCGGTCGCCGGGCTCCCATCGCATCGTCTCGATCAGCGAAAAATCGCTCATCGGGCGATCCATTGGTCGCCGATCGGCGAAGCGGGCCTTGAGCAGGCATTCCTCATATTCGGCTTCGGCGGTGGAATCGAAGACGATGCCGCCGCCGACATTGAAGATGGCCTTGCCGCCTTCAAAGAGCGCTGATGGTGCGGATGGCGACGGAAAAGCGCATGGCGCCGGTCGGGCGAGATCATGCCGATCGCGCCGCAATAGGCATCGCGCGGGCCGTCCTCGAGATCGTGCAGGATTTCCATCGCCCGCATCTTCGGCGCGCCGGTGATCGAGCCGCAGGGAAAGAGCGCTGCGAAGATGTCGCGGATCGGAAAGATCGGGCAGAAGCTTCGCCTGCACATGGCTCACCATCTGGTGCACGGTCGGATAGGTCTCGATGTCGAAGAGCTTCGGAACATCGAGCGTGCCGACCTCGGTGATGCGCGAGATGTCGTTGCGCAAGAGGTCGACGATCATCCGGTTTTCGGCCTGCGTCTTCATATCCGCCCGCATCGCCGCGACGATTGCCGCGTCTTCGGCCGGCGTCGCGCCGCGCTTGGCCGTGCCCTTCATCGGATGCGTCTCGATCCAGCCGTCCTCGTCGGTCCGGAAGAAGAGTTCGGGCGAGCGCGACAGGATGACCGGGCCGCCGAGATCGACGAGCGCGCCGTATTTGACCGGCTGGCGTTCGATCAGCGACCAGAAGGCGGCGCGCGGATCGCCGTTCCAGCGGGCGTCGACCGGCATGGTGAGGTTTGCCTGGTAGCAATCGCCCTGCCGCAGATGCTGGTGCAGGCGGTCGAAGCGCTCTTTATATACAGGGAAATTCCAGCCGGCGTTCGGGGCGGTCAGGAACTCCTCGTTTTCGAGGCGCTGTTTCGGCTGGGCGAGCGGATGGCCGTCCGGCTGCGGGGCGTCGAAGACGCCGAAGCAGAGCAGCGGCGTGTCGCCGGTTGTCTTCCGCGAAGCGGCGCGAGCTTTTCCTCGAAGAGATGGCCGGCCTCGTAAGCCATGTAGCCGGCCAGCCATTTGCCCTGCGCTCTGGCCTGCTTCCATCTGCGCCAGGCCGCGAAGAATTCGGCGCGGCTGTCGCGCGACGATGATCTCCGCCGGCTCGGCGAAGAGCATCACTTGTCCGGTCGTGTCGTCCCGGAAGAGGACAGTAGAGCGGTTCAGTGTCGTCGGCCATTCGGCGCTGTCTCCTCGTCTTGCCGGCATCGACGAGGGTCTAGCGGAGGCAAGCGCCGTTCACGCGCTCGTCTATCAAGCGCCTCCAAGTTCGTCGATCAGCCCTTCGATCATCGACAGGCCCTTGCTCCAGAACGACGGATCGGTGGCGTCGAGGCCGAAGGGCTTCAGCAGTTCGGAGTGATGCTTGGTGCCGCCGGCCTTCAGCAGCTCGAAATACTTCTCCTGGAAGCCCTTCTCGGCCTTCTGGTAGACGGCATAGAGCGAGTTCACCAGGCAATCGCCGAAGGCATAGGCGTAGACATAGAAGGGCGAATGGATGAAGTGGGGGATATAGGCCCAGTAGGTCTCGTAGCCTTCGGAAATCCTGATCGCCGGCCCGAGGCTTTCCGACTGCACCGACAGCCAGAGCTCGCCGATGTCGTCGGCGGTCAGTTCGCCGGCCTTGCGGGCGGTGTGAAGCTTGCGCTCGAATTCGTAGAAGGCGATCTGGCGCACGACCGTGTTGATCATGTCCTCGACCTTCTGGGCGAGCATCGCCTTGCGCTCGCGCTTGTCCGTCGTCTTGTCGAGCAGGGCGCGGAAGGTCAGCATCTCGCCGAAGACGGAGGCGGTTTCGGCAAGCGTCAGCGGCGTCTGGCACATCAGCGCGCCCTGCGCGCCGGCCAGAACCTGATGCACGCCATGGCCGAGTTCATGGGCGAGCGTCATCACGTCGCGCGGCTTGCCCATGTAGTTGACGAGCACATAGGGATGCGCCGACGGCACCGTCGGATGGGCGAAGGCGCCGGGCGCCTTGCCGGGACGAACCGGCGCATCGATCCACTGCTCGTCGAAGAAGCGCCTGGCGATAGTCGGCCATTTCCGGCGCGAAATCGCCATAGGCGGAAAGCACGGTTTCCTTGGCCTCGGTCCAGGAGATCAGCGCGTTGGAGGTTTCCGGCAGCGGCGCATTGCGGTCCCAGAAATTCATCTGCTCCATGCCGAGCCACTTCGCCTTCATCTTGTAATAGCGGTGCGAAAGGCGCGGATAGGCGTCCTTGACGGCCGCGGCCAGCGCATCGACCACCTCGCGCTCGACGCGGTTGGCCAGATGGCGGCTGTCGGCGATGTCCTCGAAGCCGCGCCAGCGGTCGGAGATTTCCTTGTCCTTGGCGAGCGTATTGGTGATCAGCGTGAAGGTGCGGATATTGGCCTTGAAGGTTTCGGCGAGCGCCATCGCCGCCTTGCGGCGCGCTTCGGGATCCGTCTCCTGCAGCATGTTGAGCGCCACTTCGAGCGGCACTTTCTCGCCGTCGATCGTCGTAGCGAAGCTCCGCCATGGTTTCGTCGAACAGGCGGTTGAAGGCGGCGGCGACTGTCATCGACTTTTCGAGGAAGAGCTGCTCCAGCTTGTCGTCGAGCTGGTAGGGCTTGTCCTTGCGCAGATCGACGATCCAGGGCCGGTAATGGCCGGCAGCCGGATCGTTCGCCATGCAGGCGTCGATCACCGCGTCGTCGATGCGGTTCAGTTCCAGCGCGAAGAACAGCAGATGGCCGGAAATGTCGGTGATCTTGGCCTGCACGTCGCCGTAGAGCTTGCCGTTTGCCGGATTGGTGGTGTCGGAGAAATAGGTGAGGCCGGCGAAGGAGCCGATGCGGCCGATCAGATCGTCGAGCGCCTCGTATTCCCTCAGCGCCGCGCCGATGCCCTCGGCGCCGGTCTTCGTCGCGGCCTCCGCCAGCTTGCCCTTCCATTTTTCTTCGAAGGCGATGGCGGCCTTGCCGGCCTTTTCCATGTCGGCGACGAAGGCGGTGGAGGTCGCGGAGGGGTAGAGATCCTGCAGCTTCCAGACCGGCAGGTCGCCGAGCGCCGGATCGGCGGCGGCAGCCGGCAGCTGCTGCCGAAAAATGAAGACCGGCGTGCGGGAGCGTGATTTTCATGGGTGCAGTTCCTCTCCACTTTCATAACAGGTCTGACTGTCTAAGCGCCCGTGAAGGCCCGGCATCAAGGGGCTTTCGCGGCGCATGGAGGCCCCGCTTCGGCACGAATATCGACGTCGTCGCAATCGTTAAAATGCAATTATTTCTCAAAACTGGATGTTCAAGCCTTTCTGTCAGAGTGCCCTCTCACGGTTCGCATGAAGTGAGGCGACAATGACCGGTTACAATGAGCTCAAGGGAGCAGGACAAATTCTCGTCATCGAGGACGATCCGGTGCAGCGCCGGCTGCTGAAGAACGCGATCGAGCGTCACGGCCATGTCGTGCACCTGGCCGACAACGGCCGCATCGGCCTGGAAATGGTGAAGCGCGACAGCGGCCTTTTCAACGTCATCGTTCTCGACCTGATGATGCCGGAAATGAACGGCCTCGAATTCCTCGAAGCGATCCACGAACTCGGCACGCAGATCCCCGTCATCGTGCAGACGGGGCAGGGCGGCATCGAGACGGTCGTGCAGGCGATGCGGGCCGGTGCCTTCGATTTCGTCGTCAAGCCGGTCTCGCCCGAACGGATCGCCACTTCGATCGCCAACGCGCTGAAGCTCGACCAGCGCGAGGTGAAGGCGCGGGCGGGCCGCCGGTCGCGCTCCGGTTCCGTCGGCTTCGACGACATCGTTTCGGCAAGCCCGGCGATGATCCGCGTCATCGATCTGGCGCGGCGTGCCGCGCAATCCAACATTCCGGTCGTGCTCGAAGGCGAATCCGGCGTCGGCAAGGAAATGGTGGCGCGCGCCATCCAGTCCGGCGGCGACCGCTCCAGCAAGCCGTTCGTCACGGTCAATTGCGGCGCCATTCCGCACAATCTCGTCGAGAGCATTCTCTTCGGCCACGAGAAGGGCGCCTTTACCGGCGCCACCGAAAGACATACCGGCAAGTTCGTGGAAGCCGACGGCGGCACGCTCTTCCTCGACGAGATCGGCGATCTGCCGCTCGAGGTGCAGGTCAAGCTGCTGCGCGCCGTGCAGCAGGGCGAGATCGAGACGGTCGGCGCGCGCACCGCGCAGAAGGTCAATGTCCGGCTGATCTCGGCGACCAACAAGGACCTGATCGAGGAGGTCAAGAACGGCCATTTCCGCGAGGATCTCTATTATCGCCTCAACGTCTTCCCGATCACCATTCCGGCGCTGCGCCAGCGCAAGGAAGACATTCCGGATCTGGTGCGCATCTTTGCCGAGCGTTTCTCGACCGAGCAGAAGAGCGGCCGCCGCTGACGGTCAATGCCGGCGCGCTGGCGCTGCTGACGGCCTATGACTGGCCGGGCAATATCCGCCAGCTCGAAAACGCGATCTTCCGCGCCGTCGTTCTGGCCGAGGGCCGGAGCTGACGCGAAGAGGACTTCCCGCAGATCGCCGCCCAGATTCCGGCAATATGTCGTGGTGGATCACCTGGCGCTCGTCGCCGACAATACCGGCATCGCGAGCACCGACGCAGAGATATCGCCGCGGGCGACTATCAGCGATCCGCCGACTGCTGGGGGAGATCGCCGACCGCCTGCGGCGAGGCTCGCCGGAAAACGCGATTGCCAGCGTCGATGCCGGCGGCAATGTGCGCAAGCTTGCCGATGTCGAGGAGGAACTGATTCGTTTCGCGCTCAAATTCTATCGCGGACAGATGAGCCAAGTGGCGCGCAAACTCGGCATCGGACGCTCGACTCTCTATCGAAAACTCAAGGATTACGGCATTGATCCCGACGATCCCCAGAAAGATGCCGCATAGAGGACGTTTCGATTAACAATCAGGCAACGCACGTTTTGTTACCTGTCGTAAACCCTTGTTAGTGGATCGTTCACTATGTAAAGAAAAGGTTGATCGTGTGTGGCATTTTTGCCATCGTGTGACCGCAATTGACAGTCATTTGAGACAGCACGGGACACTTGTCCTGTCGGACGGGGATTGAGTTTGCCGAATTTGAATGGGAATACGAAGCCTTCGCGCTTGAGCTGGCCGCTTGTGTGCGCCGACATTGGCGGAAAGGCGTTAGGACGCGCAGCGGCTGCCCTTCTCGCGCTCGCGGTTTCCTCACCGGTATTCGTCGGCACGCCTCGCGAGGCGGCGGGCGAGACCCGCAGCCTCAAGCTCTATTTCATCCACACCGGCGAAAAGGCCGTCATCACCTTCAAGCGCAACGGCCGGTTCGACCCGAAGGGTCTGCAGCAGCTGAACCGCTTCCTGCGCGACTGGCGCAGCAACCAGCCGACGAAGATGGACCCGCGTCTTTTCGACCTCGTCTGGGAAGTCTACCGGCAGAGCGGTTCGCAGCGACTATATCCACGTCGTCTGCGGCTTTCCGCTCGCCGGCGACCAACGGCATGCTGCGCGGCCGCTCGCGCAAGCGGCGTCGCCGAAAAGAGCCAGCACATGCTCGGCAAGGCGATGGACTTCTTCATTCCCGACGTCAAGCTCGCAGACGCTGCGCGCGATCGGCATGAAAATGCAGGTCGGCGGCGTCGGCTTCTATCCGACGTCCGGCTCGCCCTTCGTGCACATGGACGTCGGCGGCGTTCGCGCCTGGCCGCGCATGAGCCGCAAGAACTGGTCCGGCTCTTCCCCGACGGCAACACCATGCATATGCCGGCCGACGGCAAGCCGCTGCCGGGCTACCAGCAGGCGGTCGCCGACTACAAGCGCCGCGTGCAGCAGCCGCAGATCCAGATCGCCAGCGGCCGTCGGCGGCGATACGGAGACGCGCGAAGCACGAAGACGCTGTTCGCCGCGCTGTTTGGCGGCGGCGCGGACGAGGAAGAAGATGAGCCAGTGACGATTCCGCTCCGGTCGCCGTTGCCAAGGCGACGCCGCCGAAGGCCGAGGCGCCTGCTGCGCCGCGGCTGAACCGCCAGCAGACCGAAGTTGCCGGCTGTGAATGCGCCGGTGCCGCAGGTTCGTCCGGCCTTCAGCGATCAGCCTGCCGGCAGCGAAGTGGCGAGTGCGCTTGTTGCGCCGCCTTCGGGTAATGCCGCCGCAGCAGGCGCTTGCCGCGGCCCTGCCGGCAGACCAGGCCAGCCGCAGCAGTTTGCCGATCTCAGCGCCTACAGATTCCGGTTCCCTCGCTGCTCGGCCCGCGCCGCGCGCCCGGCGATGCCGGAAGCTGGCATCCGCCGATCCGGCGTGCTGACGGTACGAACGCACTGCCGGTTCCGACGCCGGTCGAACGTCCGGCCGTTGCCGAGAACCTGCTTGCCGCGGCAGACGCCGATCCGGAAGCGGATGCCGACGAGGCCGATGCAGATGCACTTTCTCCGGCGGTCGCTCGGCCGCTTGACCAGCAGCAGCGCTGACCAGCCGAGCAGGTGCGCAAGCCAACTCGCGTCGAAGGCGCCGCCGAGCACGGCGGAGCAGCGCGGTCGACGCCGCGATGCGCAAGGCGCCGCCGCAGAAGGCGCCGCTCGAACTCGCAGCACTTGCGCCGTGACGAAGTCGGCAAGCTTCGGCGACGCCTTCGACGAGCCGCAGATTGCCGAAGATGCGCCGTTGCCAGCGGCGTTCCGACCAAGGGCGGTCGTCCGACGCAAGGCAGACGCGGCCGCTGCCGACGCAAGCCGCGCGACGGTCCGCACCGAGCCGAAGCTGACGCAGAAGATGATCTCGCAGTGGGCGCTGACCAATGCCCGCATGGAAATGGTCTCCAAGCCGGTCAAGGCGCCGCGCTTCGTCAGCCAGACGCTGCGCGCCCAGCCGACGGCCGTCTATGCCGAAGGCTTCAACGTCAAGACCGCTTCGGTCGATCCGGCCCGCTTCAGCGGCACGGCGGTCAACTTCATGGAAGTGCGCAAGTTCAACACGAACTGAGCTGCTCGATCAGAAATATCGACAAGCCGCCGGAGCGATCCGGCGGTTTTTCTTTATGGTGTTCGAGCCGCGGCAAGGTCATTGGCCCGTCTTGGTGCCCGCAGCGTGCATCCACGTCGCAAAAGAAAAGCCGCCGGGAGGCCCGGCGGCTTGTCGACATCGGCGATGCCGGCTATGCTCAGGCTTCCGGCGGCGCCTCGATCATGCCGAGCGCGCGCAGGTAGGTGTCGAGGATGGCTTCCTCTTCCATGCGCTCCTGCTCGTCCTTCTTGCGAATTGCGATGACCTTCTTCAGGATCTTGGTGTCGAAGCCGGTTCCCTTGGCTTCGCCGTAGACGTCCTTGATGTCGTCGGCGATGGTCTTCTTTTCTTCTTCCAGCCGTTCAATGCGCTCGATGAAAGCGCGAAGCTGATCGCGGGCGACGCCATGAGCATCAGACATCGTGTTCTCCTGATTGTTCGGGTGATTGAATTTGGTGGGCAGTGACTGCCGCGAAGCGGCGTCGAGGTCAAGTCCAATTCGCGGCGTCAGTGAAGCTTATTTGTGTGGCTTGTTCAGTTCAAATGCAGCTTTTTGGGCAGGTCGAGGCCTCGTTCTGGTGGAGATTCTTCCAGTCCTCGTAGGGCATGCCATAGACGATCTCGCGCGATTCGTCCTTGGTACAGCGGCGACGCCTTCGGCCTCGGCGGCATCGCGGTACCAGTTCGACAGGCAGTTGCGGCAGAAGCCGGCGAGATTCATCAGGTCGATGTTCTGAACGTCGCTGCGTTCGCGCAGATGCGCGACGAGGCGGCGGAAGGCGGCGGCCTCGAATTCGGTCTGCTGTTCCTTGCTGAGTGCAGTCATCTCGCTCTCCCATTCAGTTCGTATAGGGGCCGGTGCGCGACAGATGCACGTTGTATTCGTGCAATGCCGGATCGGCATTCATCGCCTCGAAGATCGGCGCCAGGCGTTCGGCCCATTCCGAATGCCGGCCTCGTCTCCGATCAGATCCTGGCGGACCTCGAGCAGCGCGTGCGGGATGCCGGTCATCATGCAGTGGCGATACATCGTATCGCCCTTGCAGTGCGCCGTCATAGGGTTCGTTGTCGCCGACGACGAGATCGTGATCGGCGCCTCAGCATGTCGAGCAGCGGGCGCGACGGCGCGATGGTCGCTGTCCCAGAGGACGGCGGCATGCCAGGGGCGCGGAACGCCTTTCCAGGCGGGCGTGTAGGAATGCAGCGACAGCACGAGCGGCGCCTTGCCGCGTGGCATTCGCCACCGCTGTCGATCGTTTCGCGACACGGCGTCGTGATAGGGGCGATGGAAGGTTTCGATGCGGTAATTCCATTCCTCGCGGCGTGATCGGATGATTGCCGGGAATGATCGCGCCGTCGGAAATCTTCATGATCAGCGTCGGATCGTCCTCGCCGCGGTTCGGATCGATCAGCAGCCGCGAAAAGCCGCCGAGAACGGCCGGAACGCCGAGCCTCGCGGAAAGCCGTCGCACCAGACCCTCGATGCCGATGTCATAGGCGATATGGCGGGCAAAGGCGGTTTCGGGAAGTCCGAGCCTCCCATATCGCGGCGGGCAGGCGGTTCATCGCGTGATCGCCGAGGATCACCATGCCGCTGTCATGATTTGCCGGGTAGGATTTCGAAGGATTGAAGTCGATTCATCAGGGAATTGCCGATCGTCATTGCGCGGTCGCCGTCACTGATCGCATGCGCTTGCGGCAGGTTCAAGCGTGTTACGCGGCGAGCCTGCGACAAGTCGCCGTTCACGAGCAGGTTATGAAAGGGAATATAATCGATTAGCATTGCGTTGACATTCGCCTGACGGCGGCGCAAGAAGGCACGGACACGAATAACCTGGGAGCCATTCGGAAGCCGTGTTGATGCAAGCCGCACCAAGTTTCCTCACGCCGGTCCGGGCCGCTTGTCCGTTTCGCCTTGTTTGCTCTCGCTGCCTTCTCGCCACTCTTCATTGCCGATGCTGCGCACGCCGATTTCCGCGTCTGCAACGGCACGCAGAACCTGGTGGGTGTCGCGATCGGATACCGTGCCAAGGACGGCTGGGTCACGGAAGGCTGGTGGCAGGTGCCGGCGACGACCTGCGCGACGCTGATCGAGGGAGAACTGCAGTCGCGATACTATTACCTCTACGCAGAGGACGCCGCCCGGGGAGGCCGATGGACGGGTGACGTGCAGATGTGCGTCGCGGAAAACGAATTCAAGATCACGGGCGTGCAGGACTGCTATGCCCGCGGTTATCAGAAGATGGGATTCAAGGAATATGACACCGGCCGCCAGGGCAGCTGGATGGTTCAGCTGTCCGACACCCCAGGCACGCAAGAAAGCCAGAATTGATGAAGCGTAACCGAAAAGTAAAAATCCTCGCCACGCTCGGCCCCGCCTCCAGCGAAGAAGCGATGATCGAGAAGCTGCACCAGGCCGGTGCCGACGTTTTCCGCATCAACATGAGCCATGCAAGCCATGACCTGATGCGCACGCTGATCGAGCGCATCCGCGCGGTCGAGGCGCGCTCCGGCCGCCCGATCGGCATTCTGGCCGACCTGCAGGGCCCGAAGCTTCGCGTCGGCAAGTTTGCCGACACCAAGGTCGATCTGAAGCCCGGCCAGACCTTCACGCTCGACAACAATGACGCGCCCGGCGACGCAACCCGTGTCTTCCTGCCGCATCCGGAAATCCTCGAAGCGGTCAAGCCGGGCCACCGCCTGCTGATCGATGACGGCAAGCTCGCATTGCGCGCCGAAAAGTGCGACGGCAAGAGCATCGTCACGACGGTCATTTCCGGCACCAAGATTTCCGACCGGAAGGGCGTCAGCCTTCCCGACACGCTGCTTGGCGTCGGCGCGCTTACGGACAAGGACCGCGTCGATCTCGATGCCGTGCTGGCAACCGATGACGTCGACTGGGTCGCGCTTTCCTTCGTCCAGCGTCCGGAAGATCTCGCCGAAGTCCGCAAGATCGCCAGCGGCCGGGTCGGCCTGATGTCGAAGATCGAAAAGCCGCAGGCCATCGAGCGCATCGACGAGATCATCGAACTCTCCGACGCATTGATGGTTGCCCGCGGCGATCTCGGCGTCGAAATGCCGCTCGAAGTCCGTTCCGGGCATCCAGAAGCAGCTGATCCGCGCCTGCCGCCGCTCCGGCAAGCCGGTCGTCGTCGCAACCCAGATGCTGGAATCGATGATCTCCGCTCCGGTGCCGACACGCGCCGAAGTGTCGGACGTTGCGACCGCCGTCTTCGAAGGCGCGGACGCCGTCATGCTTTCGGCCGAATCCGCCTCGGGCGACTATCCGGTCGAAGCCGTCTCGACGATGGCCTCGATCGCCAGCGCCATCGAGCGCGAGCCGCACTATCCCGGCATCATCTATGCCCAGCGCGCCCAGCCGGAAGCGACCGGCGCCGATGCGATTTCGCTCGCCGCCCGCCAGATCGCCGAGACGCTGAAGCTTTCCGCGATCGTCTGCTACACCTCGTCGGGCACGACGGGCCTGCGCGCCTCGCGCGAGCGTCCGCAGGTGCCGATCCTTGCGCTTTCGCCGATCATCAAGACGGCCCGCCGTCTGGCGGTCGTCTGGGGCCTGCACTGCGTCGTCACCCATGACGCGACCGATCTCGACGACATGGTCAACCGCGCCTGCCGCATCGTTGCCGACGAAGGCTTCGGCAAGCCGGGCGACCGCATCATCATTTCGGCCGGCGTGCCGCTCGGAACGCCGGGCGCCACCAACATGCTCCGCATCGCCTATATCGGCTCGGACGGCCAGAGCGGCATCTGATCCGGTCGCATTGAATGCACAAAAGCCCGCTGCCTTGAAGGCGGCGGGCTTTTTGTTTTTGAGTTGCTCGCCGCGCAGCGATGCCGCACTCGTCGCTTTCGATGGGACGCGCTTTCGCGCGCCTCAGCCGTATTTCTCGAGAGCACCGGCAAAGATGTCCGCATCGACATTGCCGCCGGACGTCACGGCGATGACGCTGTCGCTTTCGAGCGCGTCGCCATGGAAGAGCGCGGCGGCAAGCGCGACCGCACCGCCGGGTTCGACGACGATCTTCAGCCGCTTGAATGCGAGCGCCATGGCCCTCAGCGCCTCCTCGTCGGTGACGACGATGCCGGCGCCTGCAAGCCGCTGCAGGATCGGGAACGTGATCTTGCCGGGCTCCGGCGTCACGATCGCATCGCAGATCGAGCCCGTCATCGCCGCGTTGCGTTCGATCCTGCCGGAGGCGAGCGAACGCGTGGTGTCGTCGAAGTCCTTCGGCTCGCAGGGCCGCACGGTGAAGCCCGGCGCACTTGCTTCGAGCGCCAGCGCGATGCCGGAACTCAGCCCGCCGCCGCCGCAGGGAACGAGGACCTCGGCCGACTTCACGCCTTCCTCTTCTGCCTGTTCGGCAATCTCAAGCCCGGTCGTGCCCTGGCCGGCGATCACCAGCGGTTCGTCGAAAGGCTTGATCAGCGTCAGGCCGCGCTCGGCCGAAAGCCGGGCGCCGATCGCATCGCGATCCTCGTTTGCGCGGTCGTAGAGCACCACCTCGGCGCCGAGCGCACGGGTGTTCTCGATCTTAAGAACCGGCGCATCGGATGGCATGATGATGACGGAGGGCACGCCGTGCAGCTTCGCGGCAAGTGCGACGCCCTGCGCGTGGTTGCCGGATGAAAAGGCGATGACGCCTTTCTCGCGAACCGCAGGATCGAGACCGGAGACGGCTGACCAGCCGCCGCGAAACTTGAACGACCCTGTATGCTGCAGACATTCCGCCTTCACGAAGACACGCCTTCCGGCAATCTCGTCGAGGAACGGGGAGGAGAGAAGCGGCGTGCGCCGTGCATGACCGCGGAGACGGGCGCGGGCGGCGACGATCATTTCAATGCTGGCCATTAGGAGCTCTTTCGGCTGATGGTTCGCACATGCATAGGATGCCCGCGACAACTTGTGAACGATGACTTTGTCACGGTGACACAAATGCCGGCGCTTTTGCGGGACGCAGGGGTTCCCAAACCACCGCCGCGCCGCCGGAATTCGGTCGGGCTGGTGCCGGTCACGCGCAGGAACTCGCGATTGAAATTCGACTTGCTGATGAAGCCGGAATCGAACATCACACGCGTGACCGGTTCATCCGTCTTGACCAGCAGATCGCATGCCGAGCGGATGCGGAACTCGTTGACATATTGCGAGACGCTGACGCCATGGATGCGGTTGACGGCGATCGAGACGCGGCGGGCGGGCAGGCTCATCTTTCGCGCGATGCGGCTGAGATTGAGTTCGGGATCGCGATAGATCTGGCGGGATTGCATCAGAGCATGTCGAGGGAGGCTGCAACGGCGCCGTCTTCTTCCGTCGGCATCGACGGAGAGGCGAGCGGGATGTTTCCAGCTTCTGCTCTTCATCCGGCTGGCTGCCGCTGGCGATGGAGGCGGCGCCTCCGAGAATAAGGAGCGCAATGACATTGCCAAGAGCCACGATGGCACCTGCATGGATGCCGCCGGTGCGATCGAAATCCAGGCTGATGAAAATGTCGCTGATGGCGGAAGCAATGAGCGCTGCGGCGGTGATGAGAAGCGAACGGTAGGAAAGCAATGCACCGTCCAGCCGCGACGCGATAAGTCCGTCCGGCCCGTGACGCGCGAGCCAGAGCAGGGCCGCGCCATAGCCAAGAAAGATGAGGATCAAGGCGAGTCCCATCGGTTCGCGCCAGAACAGCAGCAGGCCGGCGATAAGCACTGCCGGGAGGGCGTGCGGCCACAGCCGCGCGAATGACGGCGATCCTTCCAGTGTCAGGCTCCGGAAGCTGATCCAGGCGAGTGCTGCGATCATCGCCGCCAGAATGGACTGCGCCGGCATGATCGCGAGGACGTCGTAGCCCCAGCGAATTCCGATCAGCACCGATTGCAGCGCATAAATGCCGATGAGAAGCAGGAATGGGCGCTTTTCCGGCGCACTCCAGCCCTCCTGCCGCAGCATGCGGATCAGCACGATGAAGAGCAGCATGGCAACGACGAAGGGAAGCGGAACGAAGATCATGAGCAGCATCCGGATGCGATGGTTCGATATCAGCACGAGAATGGCCTCTGATCGCAATCGCGGGCGACCCGGATCACGATTGAGGTCTCAATAAAGAGGGCGGGACATCACCTTGGTCAGGCCGGTCATTGCGCCGGTGCCACCAAGGAGAAAGCCGATGACCATCATCCTGTCCATTCCCCTGTTTTTCATGACGCTGCTATCCAGTTTCGCCGACGTCAAGCCGATCGGCGAAGCATTCGATATTTCCAGCATCCGCACGATCGTCATCACAGGCGATGCAAGTTCGATCAAGATCACCACAAAGTCGGACGAGCCCTATCGCGCAACAACCAGCGGACGCCGGAGCGGCTGGTTCTCATCCTGGTATTCGAGCTGGTTCTTCAATGTCTGCAAGGACGAGAGCAGCGTGCAGATCGACGGAGCGACACTGACGATCGATGTGGCGATGTCGGCCTGGAGCGATATTGCCGACTGCTCGCCGGAAGTCTCCGCGAATGTCCCGCCCGGCAGTGCGGTGCGCATCGAGCAGCAGGCGTTCATGGCAAAACTGAAGGGCGACTTCGCAAGCCTTGGCACATCAGGAAACGCAGCCGACATCACGCTCGACGGTCATGCCTCCACCGTCGATATCTCGGGCGCGGCTGTGCGGGCGAACCTTACCTACGATGCCGTCAGACGCGACGAAAAGATCGAGATCGCGGCTCAGTCGCTCGATGCCGATCTCGGCTTCGGCAAGGACGTGCCGGTCGACTATACCGTGACAGCCAAGGCGTCCTACATCGACAGCCTCGTCCCCAGCGTTCCGGGCGCCCGCCCGCTGGTGAACATCAGGGGTGACTATGTGCGCGCCCGGATTCGCTGACCGAACTGCGCTCAATAGCCGTTTGCCGAACCCTCGGTCGCGCGGCTGTCCATCGCACCATAGTAGCGGGCGCCGCCGCCTTTCTCGATATCGGCAAGGCTCTTGCCGCCGACAAGGATGCCGGCCGCCTGGCCCCATTGGGGCGGGCCGCTGCCATCGTCGAAGCTGTAACCCATGGCGGCAAGCGTCTTTATCGTATCCGGCGACAGGGTATAGGGTTCGAGATAGATCTTGTCCGGCTGCCATTGATGGTGGATGCGCGGTGCGTTGACGGCCTGGCTGATGTCCATGCCGAAATCGATGACGTTCAGGATCGCTTCGAGCGTGATGGTGATGATGCGCGAGCCGCCGGGGCTGCCGATCACCATGAAGGGTTTGCCGTCCTTGGAGATGATCGTCGGGCTCATGGAGGAGAGCGGCGTCTTCTTCGGCGCGATGGCGTTGGCCTCGCCCTGAATGAGGCCGTAGAGGTTCGGCACGCCGGGCTTGGAGGTGAAGTCGTCCATCTCGTTGTTCAGCAGGATGCCGGTGCCGGGCGCGACGACGCCGGCGCCGAAGGAGCCGTTCAGCGTATAGGTGACGGCGACTGCGTTACCCTCGTCGTCGATGATGGAATAATGCGTCGTCTCGACGCTTTCCTTGGCGCCGAGCGGCTTCAGATCCGCGGATTTGCCGGCCTTGTAGGGATCGATCTTTTCGCGGATTTCCTTGGCATAGGCCTTGTCCAGAAGCTTCGAGACCGGATTGTCGACGAAATCCGGATCGCCGAGCGCGGCGTTGCGGTCGACATAGGCGTAGCGCATGGCCTCGACCATGGCATGGACCGTTTCGGCCGAACCGTATCCCAGATAGGAGAGCGGATAGCCTTCGAGCACGTTCAGGATTTCGCAGATGATGACGCCGCCGGAAGAAGGCGGTGGCGACGAAACGATGTCGTATCCGCGGTAGTTGCACTCGATCGGCTTCAGTTCGCGCACGGTATATTGGTCGAAATCTTCCTTCGCGAGAATGCCGCCTTTCGCCTGGCTCGCCTTGACGATCGCCTCGGCAGGAGCCGCCTTGTAGAAGGCGTCCGCGCCTTTTTCGGAAATGCTGGCAAGCACGGCGGCAAGCTCCGGCTGCACGAGCTTTTCGCCTGCGGAATAAGGTTTGCCGTCCGGCTTCAGGAAGATCTTTGCGGCGGCTTCATCTTTCGCGAGCCGCTTGGCGCTCGAGGCGAAAGTGTCAGCGTCGCCCTGTTCCAGCGTAAAGCCGTCCTTGGCGTAGCGGATCGCGGGCGCCATCAAATCGGCGCGGGGTTTCGTGCCGTATCTTTCGAGGGCGGTCTCGAAGCCCATGACAGAGCCCGGCACGCCGACGGCAAGGTAGCCGTCGAGGCTGGCGCGGGGAACGATGTCGCCCTTGGCATCCAGATACATGGTCTTGCGTGGCGGCAAGCGGTGCGCGTTCGCGGAAATCGAGAAAGGTCGTCTTGCCGTCCTTCAGCCGGATCGTCATGAAACCGCCGCCGCCGATATTGCCGGCCGTCGGATAAACGACCGCCAGCGCATAGCCGACCGCGACTGCCGCATCGACGGCATTGCCGCCGCTCTTCAGCACCTCGACGCCGACATCCGTCGCCAGATGCTGCGCGGTTACGACCATGCCGTGCTCAGCTTCGAAGGGTGCGGGCGACGCTGCGAGAGCGGGGGCTAGCGGCGAGACGGAAAAGGCAAAAGCGGTGAAAAGCGAAATCGTCCTGACGCGCAGGTGATCCATGACGTTCCCTCCCATAACTAAACTATGCAAAGGGATATGACTTTGCTTTCGCGGCGGCAAGTCCGCTCAGCCGGCAATTGCGGCATCGCCCGATAGGCGCTGCTCGGCAACACGTGCTACGGCTTGCAGATCGCGCGGCATTCCGGCGATCTTTTCGAGGGCGGCAATTGCGACATCGGTCGCGAGGTAATCCGGCTTGTGGCCGACGCCCCTAACCGTCACCAGTTCGGAGCCCGCGATGTCGCGGGCAAGGCCCTGGGAATGCAGATGCTCCCAGACGATGTCATCGCTGTCGCCGGTGATGATGACCGTCGGCGCCGTGATACTGCAATAGTGGGGCGATTGCGCCTTCACATATTCGAGCAGTCTGGTGAAATCGGCGGCGTTGGCATGAAAGGTCTTCGGACGCAGCACCAGAGAAGGTCCTGTCTTCGCGATGTAGTCCGCAGGGCGCAGATTGGGCCGAAAGACGTTCAGCGTAGCTTGCTCCAGCCGCCATAGGCCAAGCGGCACGACGATGGCGTGATTGAAGAGCCAGCCGATCACCGGCACGGTCGCGACATGATAGTACCAGTCGATGCCGCCGGGCCATGGATGCGTGGCCGGTGCAAGGAAGAGGAGACCGGCGGACTTTTCCGGGTGGCGCACGCCGAAGGCTGCGGCGATTGCACCGCCGAAGGAATGCCCGACGATGATCGCCTTTTCGATCCCGCGCTTTTCCATGAGCTTTGCGATGGCATCCGCCTGGCCGGAGGGAAAGGCGTTCTCCGGCCCACCGCGTTCCGAATAGCCATGTCCGGGACGATCGACGAAAAGCATTTCGGCGCGCCCTTCGAGCGGAACCAGGAAGGCGCCGATCTGATCGAGCAGATTTCCGCATGCGCCATGGACAAAGACCAGCGGCGGGAGATCGGCGGTGTCGGGACGAGGGATGTGGACGGCATTCATCTTGTAGCCGCCGATATCGGTCAGTTCGCCGATATTCGGAAAGGCCTGTTCGAACTGGCGGGCTTTGTAGGACGTGTAGCCGATGGCGGCAGCGATGGGGGCGAGAAGCGTGGAAATTTCGGCAAGCATGGCGTTCAGCCGGCAAAAATTGCGCTACCATGCGTAAGATTGTGCGCGCCGGTTCAGCGTCAAGATCAGGTCGGGGCTTCCGGCGAGTTTTTCGGAGAGCGTATTTGCCTGTTGCTGCGCGGCGCGATTTGCCGGATAGACATCGAGGAAGCGCTCCCAAGCTTTTAGCGTGAGCTGGTCGTTGCCCGAATTGCTGAGAATTGCGGCCATTCCGGAGAGTGCGCCGAAGTGGCGCGGCTCGAGATCGAGCACCCGCTCGATGTCGGACATCGACTTCCGGTAATTGCCCATGGCGAAATTCAGCGTTGCGCGGCGGTTCCAGCTCTCGGCATAAGTAGGCTTCAGCGCAATTGCCTGATCGAGGAAATCGAGAGCGGCGGAGTTGCGCTTTTCCTCGATCGCCTTGTCGGCCCACTGCATCAGCAGGTTCACCGTGGCGCTGCCGGAATCATTCCATTCCATGCGGATTTCCTCCGCAATGCCGCTTGCCTTGTCCGGGTCGCGTTCGCGTTTCAACTGTGCAAAGAGATTGTCGAGGCGTTGTCTCGGGGAGGCGTTGGCATCCGGCTGTTCGACAATGACTTCCTTCTCCGCCGCGAGGGCTGGGAAAGCAGGAGCAACGAAACCGAGGGCGAGCGGCAGGGCCGCGCAGATCAAAGCAAAAAAGCGCATGGCGGACAATGTAGCCCGCCAGCGCCGAAGATCAAAGAAAATTTGACGTGATCACCGAAGCGACCCACCGGAAAAGCCCGTAGCGCCAAACGCGCAGGCCCAATCCGGCTCGCGCTACAATCAGCCCTGACGAGCCTTGTAGCGCGGGTTCAGCTTGTTGATGATGTAGATGCGGCCCTTGCGGCGAACCAGACGGTTGTCACGATGGCGAGCCTTGAGCGACTTGAGCGAATTCTTGATCTTCATTTTTCTGATCCGCGATCTCTGTGGGGAATTTCACATTCGCCCGTATCTTTAACAATCAAAAAGCGCGCTCGGAGCGCGCTCTTTAGGTTGGGCGAGCAGATAACCCGGCCTCATGCTTGTGTCAACCACGTGAAGGTTTTTTCATGCAGGGCTTCAGGCAAACCTAGGCTTTCGCCGTCAGCACAGTCACATGGCCCATCTTCCGGCCGGGGCGGGACTTCGGTCTTGCCATAGAGGTGGACGAGCGTGTCGCGGCGTTTCAGCCAATCCGGAACGGCTCAGGATGTCGTCGCCGATCAGGTTCTGCATCACGCAATCGGAATGGCGGTCCGCGTTGCCGAGCGGCAGGCCGCCGACGGCGCGGATGTGCTGCTCGAACTGCGAGACGACGCAGGCCGCCTCGGTCCAGTGGCCGGAATTGTGGACGCGCGGCGCCATCTCGTTGGCGATCAGGCTGCCGTCGGAAAGAACGAAGAATTCGATGCCGATGACGCCGACATAGCCGAGCGACGAGAGAATCGCTTCCGCCGCCTCGCGAGCCGCCTCGGCCGTTGCATCGGAGATCGAGGCGGGAACTGTCGATGTGTGCAGAATGCCGTTGCGATGCACGTTCTCCGCCGGATCGAAGGCGACGACGGTGCCATCGGTCGCGCGGGCGGCGATGATCGAAATCTCGCGCTCGAAGGCGACGAAGCTTTCGAGAATGAGCGGCACGCTGCCGAGGGCGGCATAGGCGCCGTCGGCGCTGTCGGCAGGGGAGCGGAATACCTTCTGGCCCTTGCCGTCATAGCCGAGGCGGCGCGTCTTGAGCACGCCCTGGCCACCGAAGTCCTTCAGCGCCGCTTCAAGCTCGTCCTGGCTGTCGATGGCGTGGAAACGCGCGGTCTGAATGCCGCAGTCGTTGATGAAGCGCTTTTCGACGAGGCGGTCCTGCGCTGCTTCCAGCGCCTTCGGCGGCGGATAGACGGGGATGTCCTTCGCCGAGGGCCTCGGCCGCCGAGACGGGCACATTCTCGAATTCGTAGGTGACGACGTCGCAGGCCTTCGCCAGTTCGGCCAGTGCCGCGGGATCGTCATAGGCCGCGACGATCTGGTGATTGGCGACCTGGGCGGCGGGGCAATCGGCCTGCGGCTCGAGAATGATCGTGCGGAAGTTCAGCCGTGCTGCGGCCATCGCAAGCATGCGGCCGAGCTGGCCGCCGCCGATGATGCCGATCGTTCTTGCCGTCATAGGTTGTCCATCGGATATTCGGCGATCGAGGCGCTCTGCCGCTCGCGGTATTCATCGAGCCGCTCGGCAATATCCTCGTCCGAAAGCGCAAGCACGGCGGCGGCAAGCAGGGCGGCGTTGATTGCGCCCGCCTTGCCGATCGCCAGCGTGCCGACCGGAATGCCGCCCGGCATCTGGACGATGGAAAGAAGGCTGTCCTGGCCGGACATCGTCTTCGACTGCACGGGAACGCCGAAAACCGGAAGCGGCGTCAGTGCGGCGGTCATGCCGGGAAGATGGGCAGCACCGCCAGCGCCGGCGATGATGACCTTGAAGCCCTCGTCGCGTGCGTTCTTGGCGAAGTTCACCATGCGATCCGGCGTGCGATGCGCCGAAATAATGCGCGCTTCGTACGGGATTTCCAGCGCCTCCAGCGTATCGGCGGCGTTCTTCATGGTCTCCCAGTCGGACTGGCTGCCCATGATGATGGCGACGGGCGGTCTGTCTGTCAGCGTCAACGGCCTTATCCCTTCAGGCGATGATATCCGGAATGATCTGGTCTTCGAGCTTGGTCAGCTTGTCCTTGATGACAAGCTTCTTCTTTTTCATACGCTGGATGCGCAGCGCGTCGCATCCGGTGGCAATCATGGCGTTGATCGCGGCGTCGTAATCCTCGTGCTCCTGGCGCAAACGCGCTGCCATGAGCCTTATTTCCGCCTGTTCCTGATCGGCCATTCGCATTCCCCATTCTCGTCTTCGGACGATGTCCGGTCTCGCCGATAATTTCCGCAAGCTCCTATCACCAAATAGCGGTAACGGCTAGTTAGTGTTGATCATGAATTTGCCGCTGACTGACCACGTTTTCGCCTTCGACAAGGATTCAAAAATATGTCACAGTCCGGAGGTTGACGCCTTGAACCCCAGCGATGGATGGCTGGGGAAGGTAAGAGGAAGGAAGGGTCAAATGACTGTTGAAGCTCATCTTGAATCACTCCAGAAAAAGCATGTAGCTCTCGAGGAGGAGTTACATTCGTCTGATGGCATCCCCCTCCAGAAAAGATACGGAAATTGCGGAATGCAAGCGCAGAAAGCTGCGCATCAAGGACGAAATCCAACGTCTGAAATCATCCGTTCACTAAGCAATAGTGCAGATCGCCGGTCGATCATCTTGCACGGCCGAAACGGATAAAAACCAAATCCTTCAAGAGGTTTAGCAAGGACCGCCGGTTCTCCCACAAATAATGCGCCAGTCCCATCCAGTGCGGAGTTGGGCTGGCGCATGTTCATTTGGGCAATCGGCTTCACGCCCAGAATTGATCAAGCCAGAGATTGAGCCTGTCGAAGCCGCGGTTGTTGACCGCGTAAATTCGTCTTGTGCCTTCGGAGGTCACCGACACGAGGTTGCTGTCGAGAAGAGCCTTCAGGTGCTGGGATACTGCGGGCCTGCTGATCGGCAGGCTTTCGGCGAGTTCATTGACCGTCCTTGGCGCGCGCCTGAGCTGCTCCAGCAGGAACCGCCGGTTCGGATCTGATATCGCGGCGAAAGGATCGGCGTTCGACATGGGCGAAAAGCTACGTCAAAGCCAGCTTTCCGGCAAGAAAATTGTGCGCCGCAACGAGTGCGCGAACGCCTGAGGTCCTGACCTAGAGACCCAAGCCCTCCCAGATGATCAGAAGTGCGGCGATCGACGCCATGCCATACATGAATGGATAGAAGATCATCGGCTTCATGCGGCGCACGCACCATGCGCCTGCCATGGTGGCAAGCGGAGCGAAAGGCAGCAGCGTCGCCGATGTCAGGAGGTTCTTGGTGTCGAGCTGGCCCAGCGCGAAATAGGGTATGAGCTTTACGGCATTCAAGATGGCGAAGAAGCGAACGCTGGTACCGGTATATTCGCGCGGCGGCAGTTTCAGGGGCAGGGCGTAGATTTGAAATGGAGCACCGCCTGCATGGGCGACGAAACTGCCATAACCGGAAAGCGTACCCCAAATGCTTGCAAGCAAAGGCCGCTGGCCGTGCGGCGGGATGATCTTTCCTGCACCGGGACCAAAGTTGTTCCAGAAGTAGCGGGCGCAGAAGAGCACGGTGACTGTGCCGATGACCACGCGCAGCACATTGCGCAGGCACCAGCGCGGACGTCGCCCAGCCAAGCGCGATGCCGAAGAGGGCGCCCGGCAGCATGATCTTCAGCGTCGTCCAGTCGCCGTGCTTGCGCCAGATAACGAGTGAGATCATGTCCATGGCGACCAGGATGGGCAGCAGGATTGCGGCTGCTTCCACAGGCGCGACAACCAGCGCCAGGATGGGGACGCCGATCAGCGCCAGTGCATCACCCATTCCCCCCTTGGCGAGGCCCACGAGCAGCACAGCAGGTATCGCGGCATAAAAGAATGACAGCTCTGGCAGCATGCTTTTCAAGTCCTCCCCTTGCCAGCCCCGTCTAACGGAATTACTCACACAAAACGAGTGCGGATTTGCCGCCTGCGGGCGAAATCCGCTGAGAATGGAAAGAGTTCATGACCGAACCGGAAAACCGCTGCCGCCTTGTCCTGATCGTTCCAGACATCGCGGATGCAGACGAACAGGCAAAGATTCTCGCCGACGCGCTGAAAGGCGGCGACGTCGCCTCGGTGATCGTGCCGCAATACGGGCTCGATGCCGGTACGTTTCAGAAACACGCCGAAAAACTGGTTCCCGTCATCCAAAATGCGGGCGCGGCTGCCTTGATTGCCGGCGATAGCCGTGTCGTCGGGCGCTCGAAGGCCGATGGCATGCATCTGACGGGTTCAGCTGCCGAAATTGCCGAGGCGATCGAAAAATCTGCCGGTAAGCTGATCGTCGGTGGCGGCAACGCGACCGACCGCCACACGGCTCTGGAGATCGGCGAAGAACGGCCGGACTATATTTTCTTCGGCAAACTCGACGGCGATATCAAGCCCGAAGCGCATCCGAAGAACGTAGCGCTCGGCGAATGGTGGGCCTCGATGATCGAAATTCCGTGCATCGTCATGGGCGGGACCGATCCGGCTTCGGCCTTGGTGGTCGCGGAGGCGGGTGCGGAATTCGTGGCGCTGCGCATGGCGGTGTTCGGTGAGCCGGGGCAGGCGCCTTCGATCGTCGCTCAGGTCAACGCGCTTCTTGACGAAAAAGCGCCACGGTTTGAGGATTGATATCGCGGCCATGCCGAACCTGTCCGTCCGCTTGCGCCGATTTCCTCCTGTCTGCTGCCGTTTTCGCGGCTGCTTTGCCGCATGGCGCGTGGGCGCAGACGGTCGACAACGTCGTGACACGTCCCGTGGGTTCGGAAGCCGAACCGCTGAAGACAAACCGGCCTGCGGAAGGAACGCAGCCTTCGAGTGGCCTCGGCGTGTTGGACCGCATGGGCGCGAAGCTCCCCGACCTACCGCCTGAAAAGGATTACAAGGGCCCGATCGACGCAGCTTATGGCGCCTATCAACGTGGTTACTATCTGACGGCGATGCAGTTGGCCCTGCCTCGCGCGCAGCTCGGCGATCCGGCAGCGCAGACGCTGATTGCCGAACTGCAGTTCGACGGGCTTGGCGTGCGCCGCGATCTGAAGAGTGCAGCGTTCTGGTACGGCAAGGCGGCCGAAGGCGGGGATGCGGCAGCGATGTTCAAATATTCGCTGATCCTGATGGCAGGCGAACTCGTGCCACGCGACAAGGCCAAGGCCGACGACTACATGCACCGGGCAGCCGACAGCGGCAATCCTTCGGCGCAATTCAACTGGGGCCAGCTCTTGACGGTCGACCATCCGGGGCCGGAAGGACTGAAACTCGCGCTTCCCTACTACGAGAAATCCGCAAACCAGGGCATAGCCGATGCCCAGTATGCCGTGGCGCAAATCTACTCTGCGCTTCCCGACCTGCCGGCGGAGAAAAAGAAGCTGGCGCGCGAATGGCTGGCCCGTGCGGCACGTGCCGGTTTCGATACGGCGCAGCTCGATCTCGGCATCTGGCTCGTCAACGGCACGAACGGGCCGCGCGACTTCGTGAACGGCTTCCTGTGGATGAAGCTCGCCGCCAATCGCGGCAACGTCGTGGCGCAGAACAAGCTCGCGCATCTCTACATCAATGCGCTCGGCACTCCGCCGGATCCGGTCGAGGCGGCGAAATGGTATGTGCTGTCCCGCCGGGCCGGGCTACCCGATCCCGAACTCGAGGACTTCTTCCTCGGCATCGAGGACGACTCAGCAAAAGCAAGCGATCGACCGGGCGAACAAGTTCCGGCGCTTGCCTTAACTTTTAGAACAGCGCATCGGCGAACAGGTCCTCATCGTCCACGGCTTTGGCCGCTTCGGGAGCGGCGGCAGAAGGCTGATGTCTCTTCCGTTGCGGGGATGATGCCGCGATGAACGTTGCGTTCCTGGACCATCGTGTAGAGCTTGAAGATTTTGCGATCGAGGGGTGCAACGAGCTCCGCGAGGTCGGAAATATCAGCGATCTCCGCGCCAGCCGTCTCGTCAAGCACACTTGCGCAACGAGCCAGAACCTCACCGAGATCATGCTGGAAATCGAGTTTGCCGATCATGAGGTTGATCTTGTTTGCCACCTCGCGGCCATGTTCGGCGAGAACCTTCAGCTCCTCTTCCATGAGATTGGCGGCGGACCGAATGGTGCCGACCGCCGATGTCAGGCTTTCGCCGAGGCCGCCCGAGTTCGCGTCGGCCGCTGGCGCGATCTTGCCGGCAGCCGCTTCAAGTGCCGGCAAGCCATTGACGATCGCGTCCGCGGAGTTGTCGAGTTTGCCGGCGAAGATTCGCAGCTCGGCGGTAACGACGTTGATCGATTTGCCTGCCTCGCCGAGGCGGCTGCAGCGCAAGTTCGTGTTCAACGCCATGTAGTTGATATCGGTCTTGACGGCGCGGATATTGCCGATCGCTTCGAGCAGCTTCGCAGCCGTTCCTAATGTCGAATGGCTGACCTGATCCGCCTGACGGCTTGCGGTATCGACCTGCATGACGATTTCATGCGCGGCGGAAACGCTCGATTCCAGCGCGCGCATGACGTTGCCGCCGGCATCGCCGCTCTGTCCGCTCATCTGATCGCGGAGCTTCAGGATCTCCTGCGTATCGTGGCCGAAGCTCGTGATCGTCTTGATGACACTGCCGGAATCCCGATGGAAGTCCCTGCACATGTCGTTCATCTGGGCCGCCGTCAGATGGTTGATGACGTTTTCGAGCCGTTTACGCTGATCCGCGTTGAGCGCCTTGCCCTCGCCGCTTTCGAGGAAGTCTTCGAGAAGCGTGAAAGTGCTTTGCACATGCTCGATGCGCTGCCGGGTGATATCGCCGATCTGCAGTGCTGAAAGCGTCGATGCGACCTTGCTCTGCACGCCGCGCGCAATGGCGCCAACTTCGCGGGCTATCACGCCGAGATTCTGGCGGTGTGTCGGCGATCCTCTGCGCATCGTCATGCAGCGCCTTGGCGACGGCAGGCACCGTCTCGGCATAACCCTTGGATACCGCTGGCGCCAAATGCAAGCGCTGTCTTCACCTCCTTTTCGAGGATGTCCAGGTGGGTCGCGAAACGATTGACCTCGTCAGTTCCGGAATAGATGCGCTCGAGAATTTCCTGTGCAAAGCCGTCGAATTCGGCAAGGCCGGCACCGGTGATCTTCACCGTGACGGCGAAGGTGCGCAGATAGCGCATCGTCTCCTGCATATCGGCCACATGTTTGCGCAGACCGTTGCCCGTTTCGGCAAGAGAGGCCAGCGCCTGCTGGCGGGTGTGTTCGGCCGCCGGCAGCGCGGTGAGATTGGAGACTGTCGCGTTCAGATCGGCGCCGGCATCACTCGACTCATTGCTGTCGAGCGACTTCGTGATGGCGTCGAGCGAATTCAGCAGACGGTTCAAGACATCCATCACGGAAAGCAGCACAGCGCCGCCTTCCAGGAATCGTTCCTCGACCTGGCTGCGGGCTGTCTCGAGCGTCTCTCCAACGCTCGAAGCTGACAGTTAGTAGTACCGCCCGTGCCGTCCCCGTCGCGTTTGTCACGTCTGTCCCTTTACTTAGAATAGAGGCAAGTTGTGTTCTATTTTTACGCGCAGGATGGAAACGACCGGTAAACACGCAGGACTCGCGAGCGTTGTGATTAATGGGTGGTTAAGAAAACAAACGTCCCTGCCGGCCGAATGTTGCGACATTCAATTAACTGATTGATAATTGCTTAGTTTTATCAAAGATGAGCAAGGCTCATTATAACTTATCCCCGATGAAAATTCAGGGAGTCGGGACTCGTCTGAATTGCGCTTTCATACAACCTCTGTTTACCCGCAGTTAAACCTCCCGTGAGAGTCCTTATAGGGTAGTAAAGTATTTCTCCGGATCAGGAGGCGTAATTGGAAACGCAAGAAGAATTTTGCGAATATATTTCTTTTTCGAATACATTGAGTATAAGAAATATATCAGAAATATACACAAGTATTGTTGCCGCAATTAAGTAACAGTAGCTCGATCGTTATTAAGGTCGAGGAAGGGCTCGACGCGGATCTGAGCTTCGTGCAGCTCGTCGAATTCCGCCCGCCGTGAAGCCAAGGCACAAAACAAGAGAGTTTCGCTGGCAGCTCCGGCCGCGGGCTCGCTCCTGAAGGTTCTCGAGCGCGCCGGTCTCATCGAAGCATTCGATCGGGAAGACGCACAGTTCTGGTTGCATAAAGAGGTCACAGCATGAGCGCCAACATTCTGACAGTCGACGATTCCGCCAGCATCCGCCTGACGACCAAAGTCACGCTCACCAATGCCGGCTACACCGTCACGGAAGCGGTCAACGGCGCCGAAGGGCCTGCGACGGCAAAAAGCGGTCATTTCGACCTCATCGTGACCGATCTCAACATGCCGATCATGGACGGTCTCACGATGATCGAGGAACTGCGCAAGCTGCCGGCGCATACCGGTGTTCCGATCATCTTCCTCACCACGGAGTCCGATGCCGATCTGAAAGCGCGTGCGAAGGCCGCCGGCGCCACCGGTTGGCTGACGAAGCCCTTTGATCCCGACAATCTCGTGAAGATCGTCAAGAAGGTTTTAGGAAGATGAGCACGCTCGATCCGGTTGCAGTCTTCCGCATGGAAGCGGCCGAATGCCTCGAAGCGATCGAGGCAGGCCTTCTCGATCTCACCCATCAGCTTGACGACAAGAACCTCGTCGATGCCGTCTTCCGCGGGCTTCATACGCTCAAGGGCTCCGGCGCGATGTTCGGTTTCGAGGCGCTTGCCGCTTTCACCCACCATTGCGAAACTGCCTTCGACCGCGTCCGCAAGGGCGAGGTGCCGGCAACGGCCGAACTGGTCGCCGCCGTCCTCGCAGCGCAGGACCACATGCGTGCGCTGGTGGAGCACCCGGATGCCGATCACGGCGACACCGGACAGAAGCTCCTTGCGCAGTTGCAGGCCGCCGTTGGTGGCCATGCGGGGTCGAAGACGGCCGCAGCAGCGCCGCAGCCCGCGGCTGCCGCCCAAGCCGCACCGCCGGCAGCGAAGAAGAACAACTGGCGCATCCGCTTCAGCCTCCCGTCGAATTCCATGGCCAACGGCACCAATCCGCTCGGCCTGCTGGACGAACTGCGCGATCTCGGCGAATGCACCGTGCGCGCCAATACTGCTGCGATTCCGCCGCTGGCGGAGCTCTCTCCGACCGAGCTCTACATCTCCTGGGAAGTCATGCTGAGCACCGAGCAGGACCGCTCGGCAATCGACGACGTCTTCATTTTCGTCATGGACGATATGGAACTCGAAGTCGTTGATGATCGCGGCGCCCGCCGAGAGCGTCTCCGAAGCGGTGAAGACGCCTGCAGCTGCGGCAATCCCTGCGGCCGTACCGGTTCCGCCGCCCGCCGCTGCGCCCGCCTTCAAACCGGTCGAGGCGGTGCCTGCGAAGCGCGAGGCGGCTGCTCTGGCCGATAGCCGCCAGACCAAGGCGCAGGAGAACGTCCGCGTTCCAGCCGAGCGGCTGGACGAACTCATGGACCGCGTCGGCGAGCTTGTCATCGCCCAGTCGCGCCTCAGCCAGCTCGCAAGCTCCAGCGCCGACATAGCACTTCGCTCCGTTTCCGAAGAAATCGAGCGCCTTTCCGGCGAACTGCGCGACACGATGATGGTGTTGCGCATGGTTCCGGTCGCAACCCTCTTCTCGCGCTTCCGCCGCCTCGTTCACGATCTCGCCCGCGAAACCGGCAAGGTCATCGAACTGGTGACGGAAGGGGAAAGCACGGAAGTCGACAAGACCGTCATTGAGCGCCTGGCCGATCCTCTGGTCCATCTCGTTCGCAACTCGATCGACCATGGTCTCGAAACGCCTGCCGACCGCCTTGCCGCCGGCAAGCCCGAAGCAGGCACGGTGACGCTCTCGGCCCGCCAGTCGGGCGGCGAGGTCATCATCTCCATCAAGGACGACGGCCGCGGCATCAACCGCGACCGGGTGCGTGCCAAGGCGGAATCGTCTGGCCTCATCGCGCCCGGCCAGCAGCTTTCGGACTCCGAACTGCTGCAGCTCATCTTCGCTCCGGGCTTCTCGACGGCGGCGACGATCACCAATCTCTCCGGCCGTGGCGTCGGCATGGATGTCGTCAAGAAGACGGTCGAGGCGCTTCGCGGCACGATCGACATCGTCAGCGTTGCCGGGCAGGGCTCGGAAGTCTCGCTGCGCATCCCGCTGACGCTCGCCATCATCGACGGCCTGCTCGTCCGCGTCGGCACCGGCCGCTACGTCATCCCGCTCTCGGCGGTCGAGGAATGCCTCGAACTGTCGCTGGAGGAGGATCTCCGCTCGCGCGGCCGCAGCTTCATTTCGCTGCGCGACAGCCTGGTGCCGTTCCTGCGCCTGCGCGATCTCTTCCGCACCGGCACCAAGCCGGACGTGCATCAGAAGGTCGTCGTCATCTCGACCGGCACGGAACGCGTCGGCCTCGTCGTCGACCAGATCATCGGCGACCACCAGACGGTCATCAAGTCGATGTCGAAACTGCACAACGACGTCGCGACCTTCTCCGGGCGCCACCATTCTCGGCGACGGCAGCGTCGCCCTCATTCTCGACGTCGGACATCTGGTCGCCGCCGGTCAGCAACAGGAGGCGCAATTGCGGGTAGCAGGATGAGCGACAGCAGCACTGAAGATCGACAATCACTGGAACGATGCCGAGCGAAGTCGAAGTTCTGACCTTCGATCTCAACGGCGAAACCTTCGCCCTCGAAGCAGTCATCGTCCAGGAAATTCTGGACCTGCTTCCGGAAACGGCGGTGCCCGGCAGCCAGCCCTTCGTCGCCAGCGTCATCAATTTCCGCGGCAAGGTCATTCCGCTTGCCGATCTGCGGCTCGCCTTCGGCATGGAGGCAACGGAGGCGACGATCGACAGCCGCATCATCGTCATCGAACTCGATCTGCAGGGCGAGCAGACGCTGGTCGGGTCTGCGGACTGACAAGGTGAATGAAGTCACCACGCTTGCAAAGTCTGCAAGCGAAGCACCGCCGAGTGTCGGCATGCGCTGGCGCGCCGACTACATCAACTGCCTGGTCAAGCGGGGGGGCGAATTCATCATCCTCCCGAATCTGCAGGCGATTTTTTCGTCACGGCACGAAACGGCGGGAGCCGCTAATCTGACGCGCCGATGAATCTCGACGAAGGGTTAAGACGATGCGATTGACAATCAAGGCAAAATTGGTAAGGGCATTCACCTTCATCATTCTGATGCTGATAGGTACGGCCGGCTACGGCATCATGAGCCTCGGCTCGTTCAATGACACGATCAGCAATGTGCTCGCAGGGCCGGCGGCACGCCTGGACCTGACGCAGGAGATCAACATCTCCAGACTTGAAGTTATTCGCGAACAGAAGAATCTGCTGTCTGCCCGCAACGACGACGAGATCAAGGCCGCTGAAACCGGCGGTGCCCAGGCACGAAGCCGGTCTGTCCACGGCGTTCTCGGGCCTCGAAAAGGTGGTCGACGACGCGGATCGTTCGAGCTTCGTGCAGACGAGCGCGATCCTTGATCGGTTCGTAAAGGCCGACGATCAGGTCCACGATCTCTACAAGGCTGGCCAAAAGGACTAAGGCTCTCGATCTTTCGCTCGGCGATTTCCGCGTTGCAAACAATGATCTCGACCAGAATCTCGGTGAGATGCTGACGGACGAGAAGGCGAAGATGAAGTTCGTGGACGACGACACCGATGTGCAATATGCCAAGGTACGCACGATGATGATGATCATTTCCGGCATCTCACTGTTGCTCGCCGCCGTCATCGCCTACTGGATATCGATCACGATCAGTAAGGGGCTCGGCGCGCGCCAACACCGTCGTCCGCGAAGTGGCTGAAGGCGATCTGACGAAGACGGCCGAGATCACCAACCGCGACGAAATCGGCGAACTTCTCGGCAACGTCAACATCATGATCGAGCGCCTGCGCGGCGTCGTCGCCGATGCGCTGTCCGCTGCAGACAATGTCTCTTCGGGCAGCCAGGAACTCTCGGCCAGCTCCGAGCAGGTGTCGCAGGGCGCGACCGAACAGGCGGCCTCGGCCGAAGAGGCTTCAGCCTCGATGGAACAGATGGCCGCCAACATCAAGCAGAATGCCGACAATGCGGCGCAGACCGAAAAGATCGCCCGTCAGTCCGCCAAGGATGCGGAAGCCAGCGGCGAAGCGGTCACCCGTGCCGTCGAGCGCCATGCGCACGATCGCCGAGAAGATCGGCATCGTCCAGGAAATCGCCCGCCAGACCGACCTTCTCGCCCTGAACGCCGCCGTGGAAGCCGCGCGTGCCGGCGAGCACGGCAAGGGCTTTGCGGTCGTCGCCTCGGAAGTCCGCAAGCTTGCCGAACGCAGCCAGTCGGCTGCGGCCGAAATCAGTTCGATGTCGAGCGATACCGTCAAGGCTGCTGCGGAAGCCGGCGACATGCTCGGCCGCCTGGTGCCGGATATCCGCAAGACGGCGGAACTGGTCTCCGAAATCAGCGCCGCCTGCCGCGAGCAGGATATCGGTGCCTCGCAGATCAACGAAGCGATCCAGCAGCTCGACAAGGTGACCCAGCAGAATGCCGGCGCATCGGAAGAGATGTCGGCGACCTCGGAAGAACTCGCTGCGCAGGCCGAGGAGCTGCAGACGTCGATCGCCTTCTTCAAGGTGGATACGGCAGGAGCGCAAGAAGGTCAGCGCTCAGAAGACGCCAGCCAAAGACCTCCGCGAAGGTCGTCAAGGCTCCGGTTCGCAAGGCGTCGCAGGCAAGTCTCGCCACTTCGGCCGTAGCCAGTCCGGTCTCGGCCCAGCAGGCACGCGCCAAGGGCTTTGCCCTCGACATGTCGATGGGCGGCCCGGATGCCGGCGACGACGACTTCCGTGAAAGCGCCTAAGCGCTCTCGTGGTGAACGAAATTGTGCCTGGGCCGTACCTCAGGCGGCCCGGCGCCGGAATATCTCCCAACGTGTGTATGCGTTGGCGTCGCGACCGATAGATGTCCGACTGCCGGGAAGTGAATGTAGTCGCTCTCCCCTTTTCAGACTCATCATTTTTCAAGCTTGACGTCCCTTCAGACGGGACGCGTCTCTATCATTTGTTTTGACCGCATACAGGGGATATCACATGCGTTTCACAATCAAATTGAAGCTGGGTCTTGCCTTCGGCTTCATGACGCTGCTGCTGATCGGCATCGCCGTCTACGGAAGCATGAGCCTCGGTACCTTGAACGATGCGAGCGGCAATATCGATCGACGGCCCGATGCGCCGTCTGGAATTGGCGCTGACGCGAATGTCGCCGAAGTCAACGCCATCCGCGCCCAGAAGAACGCGCTGCTTGCACACCGATCCCGACGCTGCCGACCGGGTTCTACAAGGAGGCCGACCAGAACCTGCAGGCAATGTTCGATGCCGTCGATGCCGGCCACGCCGATCGCTTCGCCAGAAGGCAAGCCCTATTGGGAAAAGCTGCAGACGATCGGTGCGAAATTCCGCGATAGATCCGCCGAACTGCAGCAGACTTGACGCCAGGGGCGATCAGGCCGGCGCACTGGCGCTTTCGCTCGGCGATCTGCGCGACGATGACCAACGACATGGGCGACGCGATCGCCGCTCTCGTCGATGTCCAGCGCAAGGGCATGAAGGCGACCGACCAGTCGAATACCGATCTCTACAATTCGACCAAGCTGATCCTCAGCATCGCTTCCGGCATCGCCGTGCTCATCGCTCTCGCCGCGGCGCTGTGGATCACGCTCGGCATCAACAACGGTCTTCAGGAAGATCGCGACCGTCGCCAAACGCCGTCGCGATCGGCGACCTCAACCAGAAGGTCGACGTCAGGACCAATGACGAGATCAAGGACCTGATCAATACGGTCAATGTCATGACCGCCAATCTGCGCGCCACGGCGGCGCTTGCCGACCAGATCGCCATGGGCGACCTGACGACGATGCCAAGCCGCTGTCGGACAAGGATGCGCTCGGCATCGCGATGCAGAGCATGATCTCCAACCTGCGCACCACCGCAGACCTCGCCGACCAGATCTCGAACGGCGACCTGACGAGTGATGCGAAGCCGCTGTCCGACAATGGTCGGCTTTCGATCAGAGCATGGTCGCCAATCTGCGCGGCACGTTCGCCGATCAGATTTCGAACGGTGATCTCTCGGTCATGTCAAGCCGCTGTCGGACAAGGATACGCTCGGGCTCGCGATGCAGAGCATGGTCGCCAACCTGCGCGCCACGGCGATCGTTGCCGACCAGATCGCGAACGGCGACCTGACGGTTGTCTCCGAAGCCGCTCTCCGACAAGGATGCGCTCGGGCTCGCGCTCGAGCAGATGGTCGAGCGCCTGCGCGGCGTCGTCGCCGATGCGACTCTCGGCCGCCGACAACGTCTCCTCCGGCAGCCAGGAACTGTCGGCCAGCTCCGAGCAGGTCTCGCAGGGCGCGACCGAACAGGCCGCCTCCGCCGAGGAGGCGTCCGCCTCGATGGAAGCAGATGGCCGCCAACATCAAGCAGAACGCCGACAATGCGGCGCAGACCGAAAAGATCGCCCGCCAGTCGGCCAAGGATGCCGAAGCGAGCGGCGAAGCGGTCACCCGCGCCGTCGACGCGATGCGCACGATCGCCGAGAAGATCGGCATCGTCCAGGAGATCGCCCGCCAGACCGACCTGCTCGCCCTCAACGCGGCCGTCGAAGCCGCTCGTGCCGGTGAGCACGGCAAGGGCTTTGCGGTCGTCGCCTCGGAAGTGCGCAAGCTTGCCGAACGCAGCCAGTCGGCTGCGGCCGAAATCAGCGCGATGTCGGGCGATACCGTCAAGGCTGCCGCCGAAGCCGGCGAAATGCTCGGCCGTCTGGTGCCGGATATCCGCAAGACGGCGGAACTGGTCTCCGAGATCAGCGCGGCCTGCCGCGAGCAGGATATCGGTGCTGCCCAGATCAACGAGGCGATCCAGCAGCTCGACAAGGTGACGCAGCAGAATGCCGGCGCCTCCGAAGAAATGTCGGCGACCTCCGAAGAACTCGCCTCCCAGGCCGAGGAACTGCAGACGTCGATCGCCTTCTTCAAGGTCGATACGGCAGGAGCCAGGAAGGCCGGCGCTCAGAAGGCGCCGGCCAAAACCTCCGCCGAAGGCCGTCAGGCTCCGGTTCGCAAGGCGCCGCAGGAAGTTTCGCACGTCGGCCGAGCCAGTCGGTCTCCGCCCAGCAGGCACGCGCCAAGGGTTTTGCCCTCGACATGTCGATGGGCGGGCCGGATGCGTGTGACGACGACTTCCGCGAAAGCGCCTGAGCCTTATTGCAAAGTTTCGGCGGGGCCGGTCGCGGCCCCGGCGATCGACCTTCCCAACGTGTGTATGCGTTGGCGTCTAGCTCTATCTGCGGGGAAGTGAATGCAGTCGGTACACCCGCCGAAAGAACCTACGCAAACGATGACGTCTCCTTATTGCGGGATGCCGTCAGTTGTTCCTGAAATCGCATACTATCTCACGGGGATATTTAAGATGCGTTTTACTATCAAATTAAAGCTGGCCATTGCATTTGGCTTTATGATTGTTCTTCTCGTCGGCAGTGCGACCTACGGCATCATGAGCCTGAATACGCTCAACGACGCCATCGGCGACATTGTTACCGGCCCTGCCAAAAGACTCGAGAAGGCGCAGGACCTCGGCAATATCGAGCTGAAGCTCGTACGTGCGCAGATGAACATGGCGACTGCGACAACGCCCGAAGATATCGGCAAGTATATTCAGGCAAGCGATGCCAACCGCAAGAATTTTTCTGATACGATTAACTGGCTCCTCTCTGTAGCCTCGACCGACGCCGGCAAAAAGGGTTGGACCGACATCAGTGACATGGCCGCACAGTATTTTGCATTCGACGACAAGATGCGGGCCCTCGTTGCCGACGGACACAGCGCCGAAGCCATCCGCCAGATCACAGGCGCTGGCCGCGACATGATCGATGCCATGGAAAAGGCAATGGATGCCCGCATCGACGCGAACCGGCAGCAGATGACGCAGGCCGACAGCGACACCGATGTGCTCTACGCCAATACCCGGAACTTCATCATCGCCATAACGGTCGCGGCATTCCTGTGCGCGGTAATCGCGGCAGCCTGGATTGCGTTCGGGATCAATCGCGGCCTCAAGAAGATTGCCGCCGTCGCCCATGCGGTCGCAATCGGCGATCTGAACCAGACCGTCGAGATCAAGTCGAAGGACGAGATCAAGGATCTTGTCGATACGATCAACGTCATGACCGCCAATCTGCGCAAAACGGCGGAAGTTGCCGATCAGATCGCCAGCGGCGACCTGACTGTTTCGCCGAAGCCGCTCTCGGACAAGGACGTCCTTGGCATCGCTCTTGAGCAAATGGTCGAGCGCCTGCGCGGCGTCGTTACGGATGCGATTACAGCCGCTGAGAATGTATCGTCCGGCAGCCAGCAGCTGTCTTCCAGCTCGGAGCAGGTCTCCAGGGCGCGACCGAACAGGCAGCATCGGCAGAAGAAGCTTCCGCTTCGATGGAGCAGATGACGGCCAATATCAAGCAGAACGCGGACAATGCGGCGCAGACCGAAAAGATCGCCCGCCAGTCCGCCAAGGACGCCGAGGCGAGCGGCGAAGCCGTCGCGCGTGCGGTCGATGCCATGCGCACGATCGCCGAGAAGATCGGCATCGTCCAGGAAATCGCCCGCCAGACCGACCTGCTCGCTCTGAACGCGGCCGTCGAAGCCGCTCGTGCTGGTGAGCACGGCAAGGGCTTTGCGGTCGTCGCCTCGGAAGTCCGCAAGCTCGCCGAACGCAGCCAGTCGGCTGCAGCGGAAATCAGCGCGATGTCGGGCGGCACCGTCAAGGCTGCGCAGGAAGCCGGCGACATGCTGGGACGTCTGGTGCCGGATATCCGCAAGACTGCGGAACTGGTTTCGGAAATCAGCGCCGCCTGCCGCGAACAGGATATCGGCGCCTCGCAGATCAACGAAGCGATCCAGCAGCTCGACAAGGTGACCCAGCAGAATGCCGGCGCATCGGAAGAAATGTCGGCGACCTCCGAAGAACTGGCCTCTCAGGCCGAGGAAGCTGCAGACGTCCATCGCCTTCTTCAAGGTCGATACGGCAGGAGCCAAGAAGGTCAGCGCTCAGAAGGCGCCGGCGAAGACCCCCGGGAAGGTCGTCGAGCCTCCGGTTCGCAAGGCGTCGTCCCAGGAAGTCCGCACTTTGGCCGTGGCCAGTCCGTGTCCGCCCAGCAGGCACGCGCCAAGGGTTTTGCCCTGGATATGGCGATGGGTGGACCGGATGTGGGCGACGACGACTTCCGCGAAAGCGCCTGAGCCTCATCGCAAAGTTTCGGCGGGGCCGGCTTTGGCCCCGGCGATCGACATGTCCCAACGTGTGTATGCGTTGGCGTCGAGCTCTGTCTGCGGGGAAGTGAATGTAGTCGGTACACCCGCCGAAAGAACCTACGCAAACCACGACGTCCCCTTTTCGCAGCGATGCCGTCGGTTGTTCCTGAAATAGCATGTTATCCACGGGGATATTTTGAGATGCGTTTCACCATCAAATTGAAACTGGCCATTGCATTCGGCTTTATGATTGTTCTTCTCATCGGTAGCACAGCTTATGGCATCATGAGCTTGAGCGACCTTAATAATGCCACGAGCGACGTCATTGCCGGACCTGCGGCACGACTGGAGAAAGCACAGACGCTCGGGCTCATCCAGCTGCGCATCGTCGAGGCGCAGATGAATATGGCGACGGCCACCTCGCAGGCGGATGTTGCCGCATATATCCAATCGAGTGATAGCAACCGCAAGGCGTTTGCCGACACGCTGGCTTGGCTTCAGGCCCACGCGTCGACCGCCGAAGGCAAGAAGAACTGGACGGATCTCCAGCTGGCCACCAATGACTATTTCGCCTTGGACGACAAGGTGCGCGCGCTGGTTGCTGCGGGTAACAGTACCGAAGCCATCCGTCTCGTGACCAGCGATGGCCGCGCGATGGCCGACAAGATCGCAAAGACGATGGACACCCGCATCGAGGCCAACAGGGGTCAAATGGCGCAGGCGGATATCGACACCGACACGCTCTATTTCCAGACGCGCAACTTCGTCATCGGCCTGACGGTTGCGGCCCTTCTCTGTGCCGTCATCGCAGCTCTGTGGATTGCGATCGGGATCAGCCGTGGTCTCAACAAGATTGCTGCTGCCGCCAATGCCGTCGCCATCGGCGACCTCGAACAGAATGTCGAGATCAAGACGAACGACGAAATCAAGGATCTGGTCAAAACCATCAATGTCATGACCGCGAATCTTCGCGATACGGCGGCACTCGCCAACAAGATCGCGATGGGTGACCTCTCGGTTGATCCGAAGCCCCTTTCGGAGAAGGACACTCTCGGCTTCGCGATGCAGAGCATGGTGACGAACCTGCGTACGACAGCTGACGTCGCCGACAAGATCTCGAACGGCGATCTGACGGTTTCTCCGAAGCCGCTCTCGGACAAGGATACGCTCGGCATTGCTCTCGAGCAGATGGTCGAACGCCTGCGCGGCGTCGTCGCCGATGCGCTCGCTGCCTCCGACAACGTCTCCGCCGGCAGCCAGGAGCTGTCGGCCAGCTCCGAGCAGGTCTCGCAGGGCGCCACCGAGCAGGCCGCCTCGGCTGAAGAAGCCTCCGCTTCGATGGAAGCAGATGGCCGCCAACATCAAGCAGAACGCCGACAATGCCGCCCAGACCGAAAAGATCGCCCGCCAGTCGGCGAAGGACGCCGAAGTCAGCGGCGAAGCTGTCACCCGTGCGGTCGATGCCATGCGCACGATCGCCGAGAAGATCGGCATCGTCCAGGAAATCGCCCGTCAGACCGACCTTCTCGCGCTGAACGCCGCTGTCGAAGCCGCCCGTGCCGGCGAACATGGCAAGGGCTTTGCGGTCGTCGCCTCGGAAGTGCGCAAGCTTGCCGAACGCAGCCAGTCGGCTGCGGCCGAGATCAGCGCGATGTCGGGCGACACGGTCAAGGCTGCGCAGGAAGCCGGCGACATGCTCGGCCGCCTGGTGCCGGATATCCGCAAGACCGCCGAACTGGTCTCCGAGATCAGCGCCGCCTGCCGCGAACAGGATATCGGCGCCTCACAGATCAACGAGGCGATCCAGCAGCTCGACAAGGTGACCCAGCAGAATGCCGGTGCCTCCGAAGAGATGTCGGCAACCTCCGAAGAACTCGCCTCCCAGGCGGAAGAACTGCAGACCTCGATCGCCTTCTTCAAGGTCGAGACCGCGGGCAATCGTCGAGCAGCCGCACAGCCGGCTGCCAAGATGACCGTCCGCAGCCCGGCCACCGCAGCCGCTCGCAAGCCGGTTGGCAAGGCTCCGGCAGCCAACAGCGTCTCCGGCCAGCAGGCGCGGGTGAAGGGTTTTGCTCTCGATATGTCCATGGGCGGTCCCGATGACGGCGACGCCGATTTCAAGGAAAGCGCATAAATCATGGCTACGATGTCCCTGGAAGCCCAGTTCGTGACCTTCAGCCTCGGCGAGGAAATCTTCGCCGTGCCGGTGGAGGTGGTGCGGGAAATCCTCGACTATGCGGAAGCCTTCAAGATTCCGAACGGTCCGGACTATCTGCTCGGCCTGCGCGACGTGCGCGGCCAGGGCGTGCCACGATCGATCTCAGGCTGAAGCTCGGCATTTCGAAGACAGTGCCGACGCCGCATACGCGGGTGCTCGTGCTCGACATTCCGATGGAAAACCGCACGCTGACGCTCGGCCTCGTCGCCGATCGCGTCTTCGAGGTCACGCCGTTCCGGCGCGACCAGATCGAAGCAGGCGCCGGATATCGGCGTGCGCTGGCGGTCTGACTACATTGCAGGCGTCGTGCGCCGTGAAAACGGCTTCGTCGTCATCGTCGATCTCGCGCGGCTCCTGTCGCGCGAGGACGCTTCCGCATTGCAATCGGCGGCCTGAGCGCCACCACCTCGGAGTAGCTTCATGAGTATGGCAGCGGTGCAGGCCCAAATGCCGGGCGACCGGATCAGCAAGCGCAATTTCGACAAGCTTGCCCGGTTCATCTACGACTACAGCGGCATCAAGATGCCGCCGACGAAGCTGACGATGCTGGAAGGGCGGCTGCGCCGGCGGCTTCGCGCGACGAACCATTCGACCTTCGACGACTATTGCGATTTTCTGTTCAATGACGACGGCCTGGAACAGGAGACCGTCTATCTGATCGACGTGGTCACGACCAACAAGACCGACTTCTTCCGCGAGGCCAAGCACTTCGAATATATGCAGACGGTGGCGTTGCCGGCGCTCGCCAACAGCGGCATTCGCACCATCCGCGCCTGGAGTGCGGCCTGCTCGACGGGCGCCGAGCCCTATACGATGGCGATGGTGCTGGCCGAATTCACCGAAGGCCGCAACGACCTGAACTACAGCATTCTCGCCACCGATCTCTGCACCGACGTGCTGCAGACGGCCCGCAGGGGCATCTATCCGCAGGACCTCGTTCAGCCCGTTCCGCGCGACCTGCAGCGCAAATATGTGATGACGGCCAAGCAGCCCGGGCGCCGCGAGGTGCGCATTTCGCCGAAGCTGCGCAGCAAGGTCGGCTTTGCGCGCATGAACCTGATGGACGAGAAATATCCGGTCGGCGATCTCGATGCACGATCATCTTCTGCCGCAACGTGCTCATCTACTTCGACAAGCAGACGCAGGCGGGCGTCCTGAACCGCCTCTGCGATTGCCTGGCGAAGGGCGGCTACATGTTCATCGGCCATTCCGAATCGATCACCGGCTTCGACCTGCCGTTGAAGCAGGTCTCCAACACCGTTTTCCAGAGCACTCTGAAGCAGAGGCGCAGATGGCAAAGAAAATCCGCGTTCTCATCATCGACGATTCCGCCAGCATCCGCCAGACACTGACCCATGTGCTGGAGCAGGATCCGGATATCGAGGTCATGGGGGTGGCGACCGATCCCTTCATGGCGGCGCGGAAGCTGCAGGAGGAGATCCCGGACGTCATCACGCTCGACGTCGAGATGCCGCGCATGGATGGCATCACCTTCCTGCGCAAGCTGATGTCGCAACGGCCGATCCCGGTCGTGATGTGCTCGTCGCTGACGGAGGCCGGTTCGGAAACGCTGATCCAGGCGCTGGAGGCAGGTGCCGTCGACATCATCCTGAAATCGAAGATCGGGGCGGCCGACAGCCTTGCCGACGATGCGATGCGCATCCGCGAAGTCGTCAAGAGCGCCTCGCATGCGCGGCTTTCCAACGTGCGCGCGCCGGCCGGAACCATCCGCTCGGCCTCAGCGGAGGGCCCCGCCGCCAAGCTGACGGCGGATGCGATGCTGCCGCCGCCGACGGGCCGCGCCATGGCGAAGACGACGGAGATGGTCGTCTGCGTCGGCGCCTCGACCGGCGGCACCGAGGCGTCTGCGCGAATTCCTGGAAGAGCTGCCGGCCAATGCGCCCGGCATGGTGATCGTCCAGCATATGCCGGAGAAATTCACCGCAGCCTTCGCCAAGCGGCTGAACGGGCTCTGCGAGGTCGAGGTCAAGGAAGCCGCCGACGGCGATCCGGTGCTGCGCGGTCACGTGCTGATCGCGCCTGGCGACAGGCACATGCTGCTGGAGCGGCAGGGCGCGCGCTACTATGTGTCCGTCAAGACCGGGCCGCTGGTGTCGCGCCACCGCCCGTCCGTCGACGTGCTCTTCCGCTCGGCGGCGCGCGCGGCCGGCTCGAACGCCATGGGCATCATCATGACCGGCATGGGCGACGACGGCGCGCGCGGCATGCTGGAGATGCATCAGGCCGGCGCCTACACGGTCGCGCAGGACGAGGCGAGCTCGGTTGTCTTCGGCATGCCGAAGGAGGCGATCGCCAAGGGCGGCGTCGACCGCATCCTGCCGCTCGATCAGATCGCCCGCGAAGTGCTGATGACGCAGCAGAAGTTCTGAAGCCGGTTTCAACGAAATCAGACCGAAGCCGGCGGTATCTGAAGATGCCGCCGGCTTTTGATTCTGAATCCGCGTGCGAAGGGCCGCCGGTTTTCTGCTATCAGGCGAGATAACCGCCGTCGATCGTCAGGCTGGCGCCGGTGACGAAGGAGGCCTCGGCGCTGGCGAGATAGGCGGCGAGGCCGGCGATTTCCCGATCCTCGCCGAGGCGGCCGAGCGCCATCAGCGGCTTGAGCGCTCATGGGCGCTTTCATCGGAGTTCATATCGGTTGCCGTCGGGCCGGGCTGGATGTTGTTGACGGTGATGCCGCGCGGGCCGAGATCGCGGGCGAGGCCGCGGGTCATGGACGGCGATTGCGCCCTTCGTCATGCTGTAGACCGATGAGGTCGGGAAGCCGCTGCGATCGGCGATGACGCTGCCGATGGTGATGATGCGGCCGCCTTCCTTCATGTGCCGTGCGGCGGCCTGGGTGCCGACGAAGACGGCGCGGACGTTGACCGCGAACATGCGGTCGAAATCCTCGAGCGGATAGTCGTCGAGCGGGTTCAGGATGCAGAATGCCGGCATTGTTGACGAGAATATCGAGGCCGCCGAAGTGTTCGACGGTCTGTGCGACAGCGTCCTGCACGGCTTTCGGATCGGCGCTGTCGGCCCTGATCGCCAGCGCCTTGCCGCCGGCTGCCTCGATCTCGGCGACGATCGCCTTCGCCTTGTCCTCGCGAATTCGAATAGGTGAAGGCGACGGCGGCGCCATCAGCGGCGAGCCTGCGGACGATGGCGGCGCCGATGCCGCGCGAGCCGCCGGTGACGAGGGCGACCTTGCCGGAGAGTGATTGAGACATGCAGATTTCCTTTCTTTTTTGGATTGTTCAGTCTAGAATTGGGCATGGAAAAGCGGCTGGAGCTGTTCTGTCTTTCAGCGGAGGCTTCTGATCGCCATGCGGGCGATGCCGCGGAGCGTCTCGGGAGCGGCGCCGTTGCGGGCGCTGACCTTCATGCCGGAGAGCGTCGAGCCGAGAAACTGGACGGCGTCGGCGGTATCGATATCGGCGCCGATGCTGCCGCTCTTCTTGCCGTCATCGAGGATCGCCCGGACGGCGGAGGCAAGCATAGGAGGCCTTGTCGGTCAGGGCCGCGACCTCAGTGTCGGTGCGGCCGAACTCGCAGACGGCGCTGACGCCGAAGCAGCCGCGGCCGGCCTGCATTTCCGGGCGGGAGGCGAAGGCGATGAGCGTATCCTCCAACGCCTTGAAGGGCGTTGCTTCGCGGCGCAGGTCGGCGACGATCTGCGGACGCTGTCGATATTGTAGCGCTTCAGCGCTTCCAGATAGAGGCTGCGCTTGTCGCCGAAGGTGTCGTACATGCTCTGCCGGCTGATCTTCATCGCCGCCAGAAGCGCATCCGTCGAGGTGCCTTCATAGCCGTGCTCGGAGAACACGTCGATGGCGGCCTTAAGTGCCGTGTCGCGATCGAATTCCTTGTGTCTTGCCATGGGGGACCACTAGGCTTTCCGGACTGATCTGTCCAGAATAATTTTTAGACGACCGTCGCCCCGCAGGGCAGCCATGCGGCTGTCCCCTTGAAATTTCCCTGATTTTGTGGTCTTGAGGCCGCCAATCTTTTCGAGCGCTGCCGTTTCCGGCGATCAGGGACATTTCCCGCCCTGACAGCGCGTCCCGTATCAGTTCCAAGGAAAATGCCCCGATGGCCCGTTCAGCTCTTCTCAATGTCATGGTTCAGGCTGCCCTCAAGGCAGGAAAGTCGCTGGGGCGTGATTTCGGCGAAGTGCAGAACCTGCAGGTTTCCGTCAAGGGACCGGGCGACTTCGTGTCCAACGCCGACCGCAAGGCCGAAAAGATCGTCAAGGACGAACTGCTGAAGGCGCGTCCGACCTATGGCTTCCTCGGCGAGGAAAGCGAAGAGATCAAGGGCACCGACGGCGCGCATCGCTGGATCGTCGATCCGCTCGACGGCACGACCAACTTCCTGCACGGCATTCCGGTGTTTGCCGTGTCGATCGCGCTCGAGCGCAACGGCGAGATCGTCGCCGGCGTCGTCTTCAATCCGGCGACCGACGAACTCTACACCGCCGAGCGCGGCGGCGGCGCCTTCCTCAACGACCGCCGCCTGCGCGTCGCCGCCCGCCGCGTGCTGTCGGACTGCGTCATCGGCTGCGGCGTGCCGCATCTCGGCCGCGGCAATCACGGCAAGTTCCTGGTCGAGCTTCGCCATGTGATGGGCGAAGTGGCCGGCATCCGCCGCCTGGGCGCGCCGCGCTCGATCTTGCCTATGTCGCGGCCGGGCGCTTCGACGGTTTCTGGGAAACGGCACTGTGCGCCCTGGGACATCGCGGCCGGCATCCTGCTCATCCGCGAAGCCGGCGGTTATGCCACCGATTGGGACGGCGGCGCGGCGATGCTGGAGAGCGGCGCGATCGTCGCCGGCAACGAACATATCCACAAGGCGCTGATCGAAGTCGATCAAGCGGCCGGTTCCCGCGAAGTGACCCGACGAAAATCTGGCTGTTGTAAAGTCACGGTTTTCTCTCCCGGCATACTTCAATTCGGCACAATGTTGCTCTAGTCTCCGGCAGCAAGGAATCCGGAGGCTGCGTAACCTATGGAAAATGTGAATGTGGCGGAGATCGGCTCGACCGAAAAGACCGGCGGGCAACTATGCCTACAGGCTTTCCAGTCCGATGCCCTTCCTCTGGACGATGCTGCTTTTCCTCGTCATCGTCGGCTTCATCGCCGCCATCCTCTTCCGGCAGACGCAGACCGCCTTCATGCACAATCCGGGCCTCAACGGCCTGATCGTCGGCGTTCTCGGCGTCGGCATCATCCTGGTTTTCACCCATGTGCTGGCGCTTCGTCCCGAGGTGCGCTGGTTCAACTCCTTCCGCGCCGCCGGCAGCGCCGACAAGGTCAGCCGCAATCCGCGGCTGCTTGCGCCGATGCGGGCGCTGATCGGCAGCCGCAAGTCCACGATGGCGCTGTCGACGACGGCGCTGCGCTCGATCCTCGATTCGATCGCCACCCGCCTCGACGAATCGCGCGATACGTCGCGCTATCTCATCGGCCTCCTGGTCTTCCTCGGCCTGCTCGGCACCTTCTGGGGCCTCATCGGCACGATCGGCTCGATCAGCACCGTCATCCAGTCGCTCGATGCCGGCTCGAACGGCACCGGCGACGTGCTCACGGCGCTGAAGGAAGGGCTTTCCACGCCGCTTTCCGGCATGGGCACAGGCCTTCTCGTCCTCGCTGCTCGGCCTTTCCGGCTCGCTCATTCTCGGCTTCCTCGACCTGCAGGCCGGCCGCGCGCAGAACCGCTTCTACATGGAGCTGGAAAACTGGCTCTCCTCGGTCACCGATGTCGGCTCCGATCTGCGCTGCCGGTCGCTCGACGCCGTTTCGGGCGCTTCTCGGAGGATATGCGCGCGCTCTCCGACTATCTGCGCAAGGTCTCCGAAGAAGGCGGCGCCGGCAGCCAGCGCTCGGTCGCGGCGATGGCGAGCCTTGCCGAAGGCATTCAGGGCCTCGTCAAGAACATGCGCAACGAACAGCAGATGCTGCGCGACTGGATCGAAGCGCAGCAGGACGAAGCGAAGGCGATGCGCCGCACGCTCGACCGGCTGGCCGAGCGCATCGGCGTGCAGGAACGGCACGGCGCGACGCGAGCGCGTCACCGCGCCAGCCAGACCGAGAAGAGCGAGGGCAAGTAAGCCATGGCGCTTGCCCGCAACCGCCGCCGCGAACGCACGGTGGACTACTGGCCGGGTTTCGTCGACGCGCTGTCGACGCTGCTGCATCGCCATCATGTTCCTGCTGACGGTCTTCGTCGTCGGGCAGTTCATCCTCAGCCGCGAGATCACCGGCCGCGACGAGGTGCTGAACCGCCTCAACAGCCAGATCAACGAGCTGACGCAGCTGCTCGCGCTCGAGAAGGGCAGCAACCAGGATCTCCAGGATTCGGTCGCCAATCTGCAGGCCTCGCTTGCCACCGCAGAAGGCGAGCGCTCGCGGCTGCAGGCGCTGCTCAATGCCGGTTCGGGCGGTCAGGACGCGGCGCAGCAGCGGATCGGCTCGCTGACGCAGGAGCTCGACGAGCAGAAGCAGGTGAGCGACCGGGCGCTCAGCCAGGTCGAACTGCTGAACCAGCAGATCGCCGCGCTTCGCAGCCAGATCGCCGCCGTCGAAGCGGCGCTTCAGGCCTCGGAGCAGAAGGACCAGACCTCGCAGACGAAGATCGCCGATCTCGGCCGCCGCCTCAACGTCGCGCTCGCCGCGCGCGTGCAGGAACTGAACCGCTACCGCTCCGACTTCTTCGGCCGGCTGCGCGAAATCCTCTCGGACCGCGAGAACATCCGCATCGTCGGCGACCGTTTCGTCTTCCAGTCGGAAGTGCTGTTCCCGTCGGGCGGCGCCGATCTCAATCCGGAAGGCCAGACCGAGATGGCTGGATTCGATGGCGCTCATGGCGGACGCCTTCGCCTTGTAGCCTTCGGACGAGAACATCGACTTCCCCGTTCGATGCCTTGAAGCGGAAGCGGAACTCGCCGGCCTTATCCTTATAGACTTCGAATTTATACATAGATGTCTCCCGAATCCCAAAACGCTGAATTGCAACCATCAGCTTAGCGCAGGCTAGATCAAAATGGCGAGCTTTTCCACTGCCTTAATTAGAATTAGATTGCTTAGCGTCCAATTGTCACCGCTTCCATTGGGCGCAAGCGAACGACAGGCCGGGCGCCGATACCGCCTAAATCACTCCATCTGGATATTCGCGCCCTTGACGATCGGTCCCCATTTGGCGAGCTCGGCCTTCACATGCGCGGCGAGTTCCTCCGGCGTCGAGCCGACGATCGTGGCGCTGAACTCCTTCATGCGCTCGGCAACGGCGGGTCCGCGAGTGCCTTGTTGGCCGAGGCGTTGAGGCGTATCGACCACCTCGTTCGGCGTGCCTGGCCGGGGCGAAAAGCGCGTTCCAGGTATAGGTTTCGTAACCAGGGATGCCTAACTCCGGCGACCGTCGGCACGTCTGGGAAGGATGGCGCACGCTCCGGCGGTCGTCACCGCCAGCGCCCTGCAGGGTGCCGGCCTTGATGTGGCCCGACGACGAGGGCAGGTTGTCGAACATGATCGGCACCTGATTGCCGATCACATCGTTCAATGCCGGGCCGGCGCCCTTGTAGGGAATGTGCTGCATGCTCACGCCTGCCATGGACTTGAAGAGCTCGCCGGAGAGATGCAGCGGCGTGCCGTTGCCCGATGAGGCGTAGCTGTATTTGTCCGGCTCGGCCTTCAGCAGCGCGATCAGCTCGTTGACGGTCTTGGCGGGAAGCTCCGGATTGACGACCAGCACATTCGGCACGACGACGAGCAGCGAGACCGGCGCGAAATCCTTCTCGGCATCGTAGGGCGTGGATTTGAGGATCAGCGGATTGAGGGCGTGGGTCGCGACCGTGCCCATCAGGATGGTATAACCGTCAGGCTCTGCGCGCGCGACGTGGCTGCCAGATTGCCGCCGGCACCGGCGACGTTCTGCACGATGACCTGCTGGCCGAGATCGTCGGACATCTTCTGGGCGACGATGCGGGCGACGACATCGGTCGAGCCGCCGGCCGCGAAGGGCACGACCATGGTGATCGTGCGGTCGGGAAATCCTGCAGCAGCGCCGTGCCGGCGATAAGGGCCGTAAGCAGACCGAAACCGAGCGAAAGGCTCGCGTCGCGGAAGGAAGATCGCCACCTTCGGCTACGTCTCGCGACATCCCAATTCATCAACAGCCCGATGAACGAGATTTTCACCGGGGCGAATGAAGTCCGCCAGAGGCTGGAAGGTCTCAAGGACACCGATTACCCGCTTTACAGGGAGCTACGCGACGAGCGCCTGACCGACTACATCGCCTGGCCGCTCGACCATACGCTCGGCAAAAGGCATGTCGTCACATTCTCCAGCGATGCACCCGGCGGCTTTACCGACGATCACGTCTCGTTCCTGCGCGACCTGATGCCGGCGCTGACGCTGGTCAGCGAAATCCGCATCAAGAACATCCTGGCGCGCGACATTGCCGCAAACCTATGTCGGCCCGCATGCAAGCGAGCAAATTCGGCGGGCGCCACGACCCGCGGCAGCGGCACCACCGTCGGCGCTGCGATCCTGATCTGCGACCTCAGAGACTTCACCACCATCTCGGACATGTGGCCGCGCGACGACGTGATCGAGCTTTTGAATTCGTATTTCGATGCGATGTCGGAGCCGATCGAGCGGCATGGCGGAGAAATCCTGAATTCATGGGCGATGGGCTTCTGGCCATCCTTCCGCTCAGCAACCCGGATGCCTGCCGCAACCTTCTGCTGTCGATCAAGGAAGCGCGTGCTCGCGATGGACGAGCTCAACACGTTCAATGCCGAGCGTGGGCAGGTGGAGTTGCGCTATGGCGTCGGCGTGCATGTCGGCGACGTGATGTATGGCAATATCGGCTCGCGGAAGCGGCTGGACTTCACGGTCATCGGCCCTGCCGTCAACGTCGCGTCGCGGCTCGAAACCCTGACCAAGGAAGTCGGCCGGCCGGTGCTGATTTCGAAGGCCTTCGTCGATCAGGCGCAATGCGGCGCCGAACTGGAAGAAGCCTCGGCACCTTCCCGCTCCGCGGACTCGGCGAGCCGGTGGATGTGTTTACGTTCGCCGACGGCACGCTATTTTGCGATCGCGAGAAATCCTCGGCGCCCGCGTCGAACTGCAGCCGGGCAAGCTTGGCATAGAGGCCGCCATGGCGGATCAAGCTCTCGTGCGTGCCTTCCTCGACGACGCGGCCCTGGTCCATGACGAGGATGCGGTCGGCTTTCAGCACGGTCGCGAGGCGATGGGCGATGACGAGCGTCGGTGCGGCCGTGCATCAGGCCGTCGAGCGCCTTCTGCACCAGCGTTTCGCTCTCGGCGTCGAGTGCGGAGGTTGCCTCGTCGAGCAGCAGCACCGGTGCGTTCTTCAGGATGGCGCGGGCGATGGCGATGCGCTGGCGCTGGCCGCCGGAGAGCGTGATGCCGCGCTCGCCGACCTCGGTGTCGTAGCCCTGGTCCAGCCGCGCGATGAATTCGTCGGCCTGGGCGGCAATGGCTGCGGCGCGGACCTCTTCGCGGGACGCGTGCGGGCGGCCGAAGGCGATGTTGTCATGGATCGAGGCGGCGAAGATGGTGACGTCCTGCGGGACGATGGCCATGCGCTCGCGCAGCGTCGTCCGGCGTCACCTCAGCGGGCGTCGATGCCGTCGATCGCGATGCTGCCCTGCTGCGGATCGTAGAAGCGCAGCAGCAGAGAGAAGACGGTGCTCTTTCCCGGCGCCCGACGGGCCGACGATCGCGACCGTCTCGCCGGGTGTGACGTGCGAAGCTCAGCCCATGCAGTGCCGATTTGCCGGGGCGCGACGGATAGGCGAAGTGGACGTCGGAGAATTCGACGCGGCCCTGGCGGGTACCGGCAGGGCTGCGGGACTGGCCGGTGCGGCGATCGGCGAGACTTCGTCCAGCAATTCAGTCAGCCGGTCGGCGGCACCTGCGGCCTGCGACAGTTCGCCCCAGACTTCCGACAGCGCGCCGAGCGAGCCGGCGGCAATGACGGAATAGAGCAGGAACTGGCCGAGCGTGCCGGCCGACAGCGTGCCGGCCAGGACATTGTGGGCGCCGACCCAGAGCACGGCGACGACGCTGCCGAAGATCAGCGTGATGGCGATGCCGGTCAGCAGCGCGCGGGAGCGGATGGCGGCGCGGGCGGCCTCATAGGCGGATTCGACGGCGGCGCCGTAGCGGCCGTGCGCTGCGTCCTCGCCGTTGAAGGCCTGCACGGTGCGGGTCGCGGCGATCGTTTCGTTGGCGAAGGCGGAGGCCTCGGCGAGCGTATCCTGCGCGGCGCGCGAGCGCCTGCGCACCGAGCGGCCGAAGCCGACGAGCGGGAAGACGATCAGGGGATCGCGCCGAGCACGAGGCTCGACAGCTTCGGCGAGGTGACGACCATCATGCCCATGGCGCCGAAACAAGGATCAGGTTGCGGAGCGCGACGGAGGCGGTGGCGCCGACCGCGGACTTGATCTGCGTCGTATCGGCCGTCAGCCGCGGAGACGATCTCGCCCGACTGGTTGACGTCGAAGAAGGACGGGGAAAGCCGGGTGACATGGGCGAAGACGTCGCGGCGCAGGTCGGAGACGATGCGCTCGCCGAGCGTGATGACGAAATAGTAGCGGAGCGCACTGGCGATCGCCAGCACGACGGCCATCACCATCAGCATCGAGAAATAGCTGTTGATGAAGCCGCCGTCGGAGCCTGAGTAAGCCGTGGTCGATCATCCGGCGGACGGCCAGCGGCAGGGTCAGCGACGTGACGGCTGCGACGACAGCGAGACGCCACGGCACCGGAGACCATGTCGCGGTAACGCATGACATACGGCGCCAACCTGCCGAGCGGCCTACGAACGCGACTTCTTCTCCCCGGTCTGCACTGCGTCTGTCAAATCATCTCCAATCGCCCGAACACCGTGCAATCGACGGCTTGTCGGCACTTGTTATCCGGCTGGCCTTCATGTATAGGCACCGCATCAAATTGGGAAGCCGTGGCCTGATCGGTCTGCGGCTTCATTTATTCAATCGGTCCTCTTGCCGCAATGGCTTGCGACAAATTGGACCCTGGCATCGCAGGAAGATTGTTATGAAGGCTCATATCCATCCCGACTACCACACGATCAAGGTGGTCATGACCGACGGCACCGAATACGAAACCCGCTCGACCTGGGGTTCGGAAGGCGCTGTCATGAACCTTGAAATCGACTCCAAGTCGCACCCGGCCTGGACCGGCGGCAACCAGCAGCTCATGGACCGCGGTGGCCGCGTTTCCAAGTTCAACAAGCGTTTCGGCGGCCTCGGCCTCTAATCGCTTCTGCTGGACGGAATTCGAAAAGAGCCCGGTTTCGCCGGGCTTTTTTGCGTTTGGGTACTCGCCACTCTGCGGCGGCAAACAAAAAACCGGCCGCGCGGAGGCGCAGCCGGTTCTGCATTAATGCCAGCAGATCTGATCAGTTGTTGCCGAAGGCCGTCTGCAGCAGGGAACTGGGCCTGGACGCTGTTCTGGTTGTCCGGCACGATCGGCGCTTCCGTCGGGCGGTAGATTTCGCGATCGAGCAGGGCGACGCGGTTCTGCAGGCGCAGCGAGCGTTCGACGAGGTCGCGGAACGATTCCGGCAGGTCGCCCCAGCCGGGTGCGTTGCGGTCGACATTAAAGCCGTCGAGCCGAACCTTGTTCTTCTCGGCCACAACCTGGTCGCGGGACATCTCGCCGTTGTTGACGGCGCGCTGCAGCAGCAGCCAGGAGGCCATCTGCATCAGGCGGGTGGTGAGGCGCATCGATTCAGCCGCATAGAGAACCGAGGCCATGCGCGGCAGAACCTTGGACGCGGCGCGGCCCGTGGCCATCGAGGTAGGCGGCGGTTTCTTCGACCAGCGACATGCCTTCCGAATACAGCGTCTTGAACTGCGAGGATGCGGCGGCGCGGCCCGCAAAGCTGATCGTATTCAAACCAAGTTCCGACATTGGAATAGTCCCTGTTGCACGCCCACATTATTTCAGGTAACGCCGGCTGACGGGAAAGTTTCCGAGGCCGGTCTTTAGCTTTAAGATGGTATCTTTAGCCGAAATGCGCAAGGCGTTTCTTAAGAAAGGGTTAATTTCCACAGCTTCGTGCGACGGTGCGCAGCGCGAAAAAGAAGAGCCGCAAAAGCGGCTCTCAAGGTAAAACAGGGAGAAAAATCAGACCAATTCACCGCGTGGAAAACTGTCTGAGATCCAGAAGAAATCTGGATGATACAGTAATATCTTGTAAAGCTTAATATTCAGTTAAGACTGTACTGATTATGCACTTGACGGCAAACGCTTTCGCCTGTCTGCAGCCTTGATCAGGAATCTACGACCGGAACAGCTTTTCGGCCGCCTGCGCGGCCTGACGCCTTCTTGCCGACTCGGCTTCCAGCCTCGCGATCTCCGCCTTCAGCAAGTTCCATTCGCGCCTTCAGCTCGTCCACCGACAGCATCGAGAGATCGGAGCCGATGTCGTGGGCCGGCTTCTTCTGCGGCCGGTCGTCGTCGAAAAGCTCATCGGCATCCTCCGTTAGGGCTCAGCCGTACTTTTCCGCCGGATCGCCGTTTCGGGACTGGCTTTGCGCGCCGCGGGCTCGGCAAGCGCATGCCTTCGGGCGTCAGTATCGGCGAGGTGCCGGTCGGGATCGTCTGTATACGCGTCCCGCTCGCCGACCGGCACGGCGGCGCGGCTGCGGCTGCGGATGATGGCATAGGCGGTGATCAGAACATGGGCGAGAGCGGTGACGAGAAAGAGTGCATACGGGCCTGATGATCGACATGACCGGGCCGCCAATCGTCGGGCCGATGACCGTGCCGATGCCGTAGAGCAGCAGCAGCCCGCCGGAAACCTTCACGAAATCCTCGGAGGCGGCGAAGTCGTTCGCATGCGCGACAGCGATCGGATAGAGCGTGTTGGCGACGGCGCCATAGAGGACGACGAGGCCGATCAGCAAGGCCGGCGACGGACGGGATGCAGCACGACGATCAGCAAGCCGGCAAGTGCGGCAATCGCCGACATGGCCGCAAGAACGTAGCGCCGATCGATGCGATCGGACAGGCGGCCGGCCGGAAGCTGCATCAGCGCACCGGCGAAGATCGTGGACGCTCATCATGACGGCGATGCTGGTGTCGGACAGTCCCGCACCTGGCGCCGAAGACCGCGCCGAGCGTGCCGTAGGCACCGTTGGCGATGCCGACCAGCAGGATGCCGAGGCAGGAAACCGGCGAATTGCGGTAAAGAGCCGGGCAGGTCGAGCCTCACGGCTTTCAGCGGCTGCGGCGAGGCGGCGGTCGAAAGCGTGGTCGGCAGCATGGCGATGCAATAGAAGATGCCGCAGACCATGAAGAGCAGCGGCGTGCGCACGTCCTCGAGCGGGATCATCATCTGCCCGGCGACGACGCCGAAAAGCGTAATGCCGATATAGAGCGAAAAGATCGCGCCGCGGCTCTCGTTCGTTGCGCGCTCGTTCAGCCAGCTTTCGATGATCATCGAGGTGCCGGCCGTCGAGAAGCCGGTGACGGCGCGCAGCGCCACCCACCAGATCGGATCGATGACGATGCCGCTCACAAGGGCGATGATGGCGATGATCGAGATGAAGCCGGAGAAGGCGCGCACATGGCCGACACGCCGCACCAGCTTCGGCGCCACGCAGGCAGCCGACGACGAAGCCCGCCGGCCCAGGATGTGCCGAGCAGGCCGAGCGTGGTCGTATGATAGCCTTCGAGATTGCCGCGCACGGGGAGCAGGAGGCCCTGAAGGCCGTTGCCCATGAAGAGGAAAAGCGTTCCGAAAAGCAGCGCAGCGACGGACAGCAGATTTCTTTTCATTTCCCACTCTCGGCGAGTTCGATTTAAAAATAGCATAAGACGAGACGCTGTCCCCGCCCTGTCCCAATAGTGTTGATTGTGCCCCGGAATGCCGTTACGGCATGAAGAAATGCTGTGTTCGCGCGGAATAATGTCCGTCCTGTGACATTCTGAAAATAATGGAAAATAATAGCCATGACAAAGCTCCTCGCGCTTGTTGCTCATCCTTGCCATGGTTATACAGATCATCAAGCCGCTCGGGCTGCCCGGTTTGCGACGGCGGATGGACTTTTGGAAGATCGCCCTGATTGCATTCGCGATATGGGCGGTCGCGCTGCTCGGCGCGAGTTTCCTGATGTTACAGTCTTGAGACGTCCAGTGACGCAGGCCGGTCACGCCGCGCATTACCGGCACGCACGCGCCGGAAATCGAGACGTCCGTCACCATGCCGTCCTTTTTGACGGCATCGACTTCGATGATGCTGCGGCGGCCCATCTCGACGCCCTGCTCGATCGTCACGCGCCGGCTGATGGTCTGCTCCGGTGCGAGAGAGACGAGATAGGCAGCAGAGGGCTGCGGAGGCGCTGCCCGTCGCCGGATCTTCCGGAACGTTGTCGAGCGGCGCGAACATGCGGGCGCGGATATTCCAGGGCTTCTCGGGCGAGCGGACATAAACGAACAGCGAGAAATCGTGGTTGCCTTCGGCGTTGGCGCTGACGGCATCCTGGAAATGGGTGAGGTTCGGCCGCGCTGCGCCAAGCGTCTCCAGCCGGTCGAGTTCCGCGACGGCGAAGGTGAGGCCGACGGAGACGAAAACCGGCCGATGGGTCGATTTGACTATCGTCTGGCTGTCGATGCCGATGCAGCGGGCGATCGTTTCTTCGGCGACTTCAGGTCCGACGTGCAGCGGTTTGGGCGCACGGATCGTTGCGGCGGTGACCCGGCCCTCGGTGCGGCGGAGCGTCACCTCGACCAGCCCGGCCTTCTCCTCGAAACGCAACGTGTCTCCGACCGGCTTGCCGAAGATTTCCCCCTGTTGGCCGAGGACATAGGCCGTCCCGACATTCGGGTGACCTGCGAAAGGCACCTCCATGGTCGGCGTGAAGATGCGGACATTCGCCGAGTTGGCGGGATCCTCGGGCGGCAGGACGAATGTGATTTCGGAATATTTGAACTCCGCTGCGATCTTCTGCATCGTCTCGGAACTGAGTTGCTCCGCACCCATCACGACCGCAAGCGGATTGCCCTCGAAACGGTTGGCGGTGAAAACGTCGACGGTCGTGAAGGAAAGGATACTCATCGCGGCTCCCGATATGTCTGAAGCCGCGATAATCAGTGACGACTTTTCGATCGCGGAAGCGCAATCTTGTCGCCGTGACAATAGAAAAGCCCGGCGCATGCGCACCAGGCTCCCGCATCAGGTCTTCAGACGTCTCAAGCGGCCTTTTCGAGTTCCTGTTTCCAGGTGCCCTTGGCGGCAAGTCTGTTCATTTCAGCGCGGTGGCTGAAGGCACGCTGACCGGCGGCGACGTTTTCGGGCTTTCCACCCCAGGCCTTCAATGCGGTGTCCTGCAGCGCGCGGCCATAGGAGAAGGTAAGCTTCCAGGGCAGTTCGTATCCGGAATTCATCGCCGAGAGGTGAGCCGTCGCTTCCTCGGTGGACTGACCGCCGGAGAGGAAGGCAATGCCGGCAACTGCGGACGGAACGGTGCGCTTCAACACCTGAACGGTGCGCTCGGCCACTTCCGCGACGGACGCCTTGCGGGCGTTCTTGCCATCGATGACCATGTTCGGCTTCAGGATCATGCCCTCGAGGCTGACGCGCGCATCGGCGAGTTCTTCAAAGACCGTGCGCAGCGTCCATTCGGTGACCTCAGCGCAGCGGTCGATAGTGTGGTCGCCCGGCTTGCCGTCCATCAGGCATTCCGGTTCGACGATCGGCACGATACCTGCTTGCTGGCAGAGTGCCGCATAGCGGGCGAGCGCATGGGCGTTCGCCTTCATCGAACCCCAAGTCGGGAGCGAAGACGAGATGGCGATCACGCCGCGCCACTTGGCGAAACGGGCGCCGGCTTCGTAGTATTTGGCCAGACGGTCGGCGAGACCGTCGAGACCTTCGGTGATCGTTTCACCCGGATAGTTTGCCATCGGCTTGGCACCGAGGTCGACCTTGATGCCGGGAATGCTGTCTGCAGCCTTGATGATGTCAACGAAGGGGGTGCCATCGGCCGCCTTCTGATAGAGCGTCTCCTCATAGAGGATCACCCCCGAGATGCAATTCTTCATGGCCTCTTCGGAGCGGAAGAGCATCTCACGGTAGTCGCGCCGGCTGGTTTCGGTCGATTCCAGGCCGATCGTATCGAACCGTTTTCCGATCGTACCGGTCGATTTATCAGCGGCAAGCAGTCCCCGGCCATCCGCTACCATCTTCGCTGCAATGTCTTCCAAGCGTTCGCTCATTTTCACTCTCTCCGCTACAAAAAATCGGTAACCAATGAATATAGGTCGGCGATAACAGAAGTTTAGAGGAAGGAAAATGGAGTGCTAAGTCATTGAAACGATTGAAATCATTTCAATCGTTTGAAAGTTGTAGAATTTTTTTCTCACATAGACGAAGACCGCGGAAGCTAAGAGCCCCGCGGTCTTCCACATAAGATTATCAGATCAGCCGGCTGATCATTTGCCGGAGAGAACGGCGACACCGGGAAGGACCTTGCCTTCCATCCATTCGAGGAAAGCGCCCCCTGCGGTCGAGACATAGCTGAAGTCATCGGCCACACCGGCATGGTTCAGGGCTGAAACCGTATCGCCGCCGCCTGCGACGGAGGTGAGCTTGCCGGCCTTGGTGCGCTCGGCGGCGTATTTTGCGGCCGCGACCGTTGCTCTGTCGAAAGGTTCGATTTCGAAGGCGCCGAGCGGGCCGTTCCACACAAGCGTCTGCGCACGCTCGATCCAGGCCTTGACGGCTTCGACCGACTTCGGTCCGACGTCGAGGACCATGGCGTCTTCGGGAATGGCGTTGATATCGACGGTCTCGTTGGCGGCGCCGGCCTTGAATTCGCGTGCGACGACGCCGTCTTCCGGCAGGATGATGGCGCAGCCGGCGGACGCGGCTTCGATCATGATCTGCTTTGCGGTTTCGGCAAGGTCATGTTCGCAGAGCGACTTGCCGACATTGGTGCCGCGGGCAGCGAGAAAGGTATTGGCCATGCCGCCGCCGATCACCAGAGCGTCGACCTTCTTCACGAGGTTCATGAGCAGATCGATCTTGGTGGAGACCTTGGCGCCGCCGACGATGGCTACGACCGGACGAGCCGGATTGCCGAGGCCCTTTTCGAGCGCCTCAAGCTCCTGCTGCATCGTGCGGCCGGCATAGGCGGGCAGGAGGCGGGCAAGGCCTTCAGTGGAAGAATGGGCACGATGTGCGGCCGAAAAGGCGTCGTTCACATAGATATCGCCATTGGCGGCAAGGGCCTTGGTGAACTCGGCGTCGTTCTTTTCCTCGCCCTTGTGGAAGCGGGTGTTTTCGAGAAGCAGGATATCGCCGTCCTTCATCTTGGCGATGGCCGAAGCGGCAGCTTCGCCGATGCAGTCGGCGGCGGTCGCGACCGGCCTCCCAAGCACACGCGAAACATCCGGTGCGATCAGCGACAGGGAGAGGTCCGGCGAGGGACCGTCCTTCGGGCGGCCGAAATGCGCGAGCAAGATGACCTTCGCGCCCTTCTTGGACAGTTCGAGGATCGTCGGTGCCACGCGTTCAATGCGGGTCGCGTCAGTGACCTTGCCGTCCTTGACCGGGACGTTGAGGTCGACGCGGACGAGAACACGCTTTCCGGCGATGTCGTTGAGATCGTCGAGAGTCTTGAAAGCTGGCATGGTATTATCCGTTCGTTGTTGCCTGAAAAACGTGGCCGACCATAGCAAGGATGCCTTAAGACGCAAGGCGCTCAGCCATGGTTTTGACGTGCGCTTTCGTCACGATCGGATGCGACGCGTTGTCGGCTGCAGGTTCCGCGGTTTTGCGGCCCTTAAGGCGGTCTCGCACGCGTTGGATGATGTCGCGCAAATTGATGAAGATCGGCAGCGTGATGGCGGGCTCGACAGCCTCGAGAGACATGCCGACGGAAGTGATATGGTCCTGATCGTCGAGATCGCGGACGATCAGGATGATCGAGCCTAACCGGACGCGGTCGGCGTAATCCGCCTTGCCGCCGAGGCGCTGTTTCATCAGGTCGGCGATCGTCAGACCCTTTTCGGATTCGTTCAGCAGCCCCGGACCGTAGGCGGCGTCAAGATCGGCAGCGGGGCGGGAGGGCGACAGCGCGAAGGCGCCGAAAAACTCCGTGTCGTCCGCGTCCACCGGAGCGCGGCTGGCGAAGAGCCGGTCGAGCAGTCGCGAATTGCTTGGCACGATGAAGAGATAGACGAGATCGTTTTCGCGCAGCCGGCCGGCATATTGATAGCGCATCGACTTGCCGTCGCGGATGACGAGCGAAGGTGTCGCCCAGCGCGGAATGCGCTCGCCGCGAAGGACCGGGCTGTCCTTGATGACACGATAGGACAGCAGTTCATGGTTGGCCGCCCCCGGCAGGTCGATCTCGACCTTGTCGACCGCGCCCATGCGCGGCGGAATGATGAGGCCGAGTTTCTTGGCGACCGGCTTGATGGTCCAGCCCTGAACCAACAGCGAGACGAGCACGATGATGAAGGCGGTGTTGAAATAGATCTGCCCGTTCGGCAGCCCGCCAAGGATCGGCATGATGGCGAGCAGGATCGAGACCGCGCCGCGCAGGCCGACCCAGGCGACGAAGCCGATCTCCTGCTGCGTGTAGTCGAAGGGCAGCAGCGAAAGCCAGACCGCGAGCGGGCGGGCGACGAAGATCAGGAAGAGCGCAAGGCCAATCGCAGGCAGGATGATCGCCGGAAACTGCGATGGCGTGGCGAGCAGGCCAAGCACGAGGAACATGATGATCTGCGCCAGCCAGGTCATGCCGTCCTGGAAGCGCTTGATGGAGCCGAGCGCCGGCAGCTTGCGGTTTCCGGCATAGATGCCGGCGACATAGACGGCGAGGAAGCCGCTGCCGCCGACAGCGCCGGTGAAGGAGAAGACCAGCATGGCAAGCGCCGAGCACGAAGATCGGCGTCAGGCCGCGGTCGGTGTCCAGACGGCCGACCACCTGCGCGATCATCATGCCGCCGAGCAGGCCGAGAATGACGCCAAGGCCCATTTCCTGCGACGAACATTGCGAGCATGCCGATATCGATGCCGGCATAGCCTTCGCCGCTGGCAAGCAGTTCGACCAGGGCGATGGTGAGGAAGATCGCCATCGGATCGTTGGTGCCGGATTCGACTTCCAGTGTCGAGCGCACCTTGTCGCGGATGTTGATGCCGCCGATACGCAGCAGGAAGAAGACGGCGGCCGCATCCGTCGAGGCGACGATCGAGCCGAGCAGCAGGCCTTCGAGCCAGCTGAAATTGAGAAGCCACATGGCGGCCACGGCAAAGAGGCTGGCGGTCAGCAGCACGCCCACCGAGGCAAGGGTCAGCGACGGGATGGCAGCCAGCTTGAAAGCCTGCATCGGCGTGCCGAAGCCGGAATCGAAGAGAATGACGGCAAGCGCGATCGAGCCGAGGATGTAAGCAAGATAGTTGTTGCTGAATTCGATGCCGAGCCCGTCGACGCCCGCGAACAGGCCGATCGCCAGGAAGAGCAGAAGCAGCGGAGCACCGAAGCGAAAGGCGAGCAGGCTCGAAAAGGCCGCAAGAAGCACGAGCGCCGTCGATACCAGCACGACGATATAAAATGCTTCCACGTCTATCCCCTTTCATTGCCCTCGCTGCAAGGCCGCCCCGGCCTGCAGCGATTTCCGCCCTCCACGCTTCGTTCCGCTGCACCAGTAAACGGCAAAACAGGGCGGAAGGGTAGGCCTTACGGCTTAACCTCGCTTACCTGCGGCTTCATGCTGCTGAACGGCTGCCGGATGGCTGGCCGATGCGGAATGCTACGGGAAAGAATTCTATATAAAGAATTTATAGGAAAATCAGGCGAGAGCAGGGCAGGGAAGCCAGCGCGGCGCTTTTTGTTCTTGAGACCTCTTAGAGGCCGCTCGAATTTTTCTTCACCGCATATCGCTTCTGGATTCTATCCACGAGCGTACCATCCCGGAGCGGCACTCCCTCGATCGTTCTATATGTACGGAAGCCCATCTTCTCATAGTATGCCAGCCCGCCGGTGTTGTCGGCACGGATGGTTGCGTTGATGAACTCGATATTAAGCTCTTCGGCGGCGGAAAGGGTTGCGGCGAAGAGCGCCGTCCCAACGCCCGCGTATTTTCGGGCTCATGCGGGAAAAGGTTCCGATGTCGGCCCATCCTTGTGGCAGATTTTCGTAGAGACTCAAGAACTGAAAACCGGCGATGCTCGACCCCGCCTGTGCGACATGGCATGTCAAGGCGGACTCGCCGGCGATGAACCAGTCGGTCAGTTCCTCAATCGAAAGAGGAGTCTCGAGGGCGGTCGTGCCGCCTGCTTCAATGATCTCATTGAGAAGCCCGCAGAGTTCCTCTGCATCGTCTACGCTCGCCTTTCGAATACTGAGATGCACCATGATCCTCTATCCTCGTATTGACGGCATAAGCCTGACGGGCAGTTGGCGTCATTCGAAACGGAACCGATAGCTCAGGCAATCCCTCAAAATAAAAGCGGCCCGGTTTCCCGGGCCGCTTTCGACAATCGATGTTCGCGACGCTCTTAGATGAGCTTTGCGAAAGCAACGGCCGTGTCGGACATGCGGCTGGAGAAGCCCCACTCGTTGTCGTACCAGGACAGGACGCGCACGAAGTTGCCTTCCATGACCTTCGTCTGATCGGTTGCGAAGATCGAGGAGTGGCTGTCGTGGTTGAAGTCACGGGAAACAAGCGGCTCGTCGGTGTAGCCGAGGATGCCCTTCAGCTTGCCGTTTGCGGCAGCCTTGATGGCTTCGTTGATTTCGCCGACGCGTCGTGGCCTTCTTGGCGACGAACTTGAAGTCGACGACCGAGACGTTCGGGGTCGGTACGCGGATCGACGTGCCGTCCAGCTTGCCCTTGAGGTGCGGCAGGACGAGGCCGACGGCCTTGGCGGCGCCGGTCGAGGTCGGGATCATCGACAGGGCTGCAGCGCGAGCGCGGTACAGATCCTTGTGCATCGTGTCGAGCGTCGGCTGGTCGCCGGTATAGGAGTGGATCGTCGTCATGAAGCCGTGGTCGATGCCGACCGCGTCGTCGAGAACCTTGACGACCGGAACCAGGCAGTTCGTCGTGCAGGACGCGTTGGAGATGACCATGTGCTCCTTGGTGAGCTGGTCATGGTTGACGCCGATAGACGACCGTCAGGTCAGCGCCATCGGCAGGAGCCGAAACGATGACGCGCTTGGCGCCGGCCGTCAGGTGAGCGGCAGCCTTGTCGCGTGCGGTGAAGATGCCGGTGCATTCCATCGCGATGTCGACGCCGAGTTCCCTGTGCGGAAGCGTCGCCGGATCCTTGATCGCGGTCACCTTGATCGGCTTGCCGTTGCCGACGGTGATCGTGTCGCCTTCGACCTTCACCGTTGCCGGGAAGCGGCCGTGGATCGAGTCGTAGCGCAGCAGGTGCGCGTTGGTTTCGACAGGGCCGAGATCGTTGATGGCGACCACTTCGATATCGGTGCGGCCGGATTCGACGATGGCGCGGAGAACGTTACGGCCGATGCGGCCGAAGCCGTTGATGGCAACCTTTACAGTCATTTGCATTTACTCCCGTACATGTGGGGCTTGCGGATGGAGTGGAGAGCGCCGGAGCGCTCCCCTTAGAGCTTGGCTTCTGCCGCGGCGACGACGGCTTCCGCCGTGATGCCGAAATGCTTGTAGAGTTCCTTGTACGGGCCAGACGCGCCGAAGCCCTTCATGCCGATGAAGGTGCCTTCCGGGCCGATGAAGGCGTCCCAGCCTTCGCGGACGGCGGCTTCGACGGCGATCTTTACCGGCGAGTTGCCGATGACCGCCTTGCGATAGGCTTCCGGCTGCTCGAAGAAGAGCTCGGTGCAGGGAACCGAGACGACGCGGGCGGAGACGCCCTTGCCTTCCAGCGTTGCGCGGGCGGCGACGGCGATTTCGACTTCGGAGCCCGATGCGAAGATCGTGACCTTGGCGTCGTCGGAGCCGGCGAGCGTATAGGCGCCCTGGGCCGAGAGGTTCTTCTCGCTGTATTCCGTGCGGACGGCCGAGAGGTTCTGGCGGGTGAGTGCCAGGCCCGACGGACGGTTCGGCGTCTTGATGGCGATCTGCCAGCATTCGGCGGTTTCCGTGGCGTCGGCCGGGCGGAAGATCATCAGGTTCGGGACGGCACGCAGTGCCGCGAGCTGTTCGACCGGCTGGTGGGTCGGGCCGTCTTCGCCGAGGCCGATCGAATCATGCGTCAGCACGTGGATGACGCGGATGCCCATCAGCGAGGCAAGGCGGATCGGCGGGCGGCAATAGTCCGAGAAGATGAGGAAGCCGCCGCCGTAGGGGATCAGGCCGCCGTGCAGCGAGATCCCGTTCATGGCGGCTGCCATGCCGTGTTCGCGGATGCCGTAGTGCATGTAGCGGCCGGCGAAGTCCGTCGGCGTGATCGAATGCATCTGGCTGGTCTTGGTGTTGTTCGACGGCGTCAGGTCGGCCGAGCCGCCGAGCGTTTCCGGCAGCAAGCCGTTGATGACTTCGAGCGCATCTTCCGAAGCCTTGCGGGTTGCGACCGTCGGCTTCGTTTCGGCGAGCTTCTTCTTGTATTCGCTGATGGCGGCGTCGAAGCCTTGCGGCAGTTCGCCGGCAAAGCGGCGGGTGAACTCGGCCTTCTTGTCGGAGGCGGCGAGACGGCCTTCCCATGCCTTGACGGCATCAGCCGAGCGCGTGCCAGCCTTGCGCCAGGCCTCCAGAATGTCGGCCGGGACGGTGAAGGCTTCGGCGTCCCAGTTCAGCGCCTCGCGGGTCGCAGCGATTTCGTCGGCGCCGAGCGGGTTGCCGTGGACCTTGTGGGTGCCCTGCTTGTTCGGCGCGCCGAAGCCGATGATCGTCTTGCAGGCGATCAGCGTCGGGCGATCGGACTTCTGCGCCGCTTCGATCGCGGCGCCGATGGCAGCCTGGTCGTGGCCGTCGACTTCGATCGTGTTCCAGTGAACCGCCTTGAAGCGGGCGACCTGGTCGGTCGAGTCAGACAGAGAGACGGCGCCGTCGATGGTGATCGAGTTGTTGTCCCAGAAGACGATGAGCTTGTTGAGCTTCAGATGGCCGGCAAGCGCGATCGCTTCCTGGCTGATGCCTTCCATCAGGCAGCCGTCTCCGGCAGATCACATAGGTATAGTGATCGAGCAGGTCGGCGCCGAATTCCTCGCGCAGCTTGCGCTCTGCGATCGCCATGCCGACGGAGTTGGCAATGCCCTGGCCGAGCGGCCCGGTCGTCGTTTCGATGCCCGTGGCGTGGCCGTATTCCGGGTGGCCGGCGGTCTTGGAGCCAAGCTGGCGGAACTGCTTGATGTCCTCGATCGTCATGTCGGGGTAGCCGGTCAGGTAAAGCAGCGAATAGAGCAGCATCGAGCCGTGGCCGGCTGACAGCACGAAGCGGTCGCGGTTCGGCCAGTGCGGCTTCTTGGGGTCGAAGTTCAGGTATTTCGTGAAGAGAACGGTGGCGACATCCGCCATACCCATGGGCAGGCCGGGATGGCCGGAATTTGCCTTTTCGACGGCGTCCATGGAGAGGAAACGGATCGCATTCGCCATGCGGTCATTTTGTTCGGGAGAGGTCATGGCTTTTCCACGGGGTTCCGGTGTCGGGAGATGGCCTTAAGCCTTCTGAAGACCATCGATGAAAGCGCGGTGAGACATAGCAGTTGGAACGGCCAAGTCAATAAATTGCGGGCCATGTCGGGGTCACGTTGCGGCGATTTTTGACTTTTGACCGGAGGGTTGTACAAAAGACGAGTCCTCTCGTGCGTGGTATGTACATTCCAAGTCATCCACAGGATAGGGCCTATGCCGTGATACGGCTTTTATTGACGTGCCGTCCGCTAGCTGCATATCCTTTTGAAATCACTGGACCTGCATTGGATGCCGATTCGAGAGGTCTTGCGCGAAGGAACGGACAGCGACATGACTCCCACAGGCAAAACCATGGAAGCGGCGCTCAACGAGCTGAAGCAGGCTATTTCCGGGCTGGAAAACGCCGTGGACATGCGCATTGAACGCCAGCGCGAGCAGGGCGATATCGAGAACGAGGTTCGCCGCGTTCATGCCGACCGCTCCAAGCTCGCGCAGGAGCTGGACCAGGCCGAATTCCGCGCCAACCGGCTGGAAGAGGTCAATCGCGAGGTTTCGCGACGGCTGGTAACGGCGATGGAAACGATCCGCGCGGTCCTGGACCGCTAATGGAAAGACACTGTCATGGCGCAGGTAACGGTAACGATTGACGGAAAAGCCTACCGAATGGCCTGTGAGGAGGGGCAGGAAGACCACCTGACCGATCTCGCCAACCGCTTCGACCGCTATGTCGGCCATCTCAAGGGCCAGTTCGGCGAAATCGGAGACTTGCGGATCACCGTCATGGCGGGGATCATGGTCATGGACGAAATTTCCGAGCTGAGCCGCCGTTTGGCCGGGCTGGAAGCCGAACTGGAAACACTGCGCAGCAATCGCGACACCGTTCTCGCTGCGACCGCGCGGACGGAAGAAAGCCTTGCCGAAGCGCTTGGCGAGGTGACGAACCGCATTCGCGGCATCACCGAGAAGCTCAACGGCCGCGCCCCGGCGGAGCTGAATTAAATTTCGACAGCATGACTGTGCCTCTGGCGCAGCTTTGTGAACGGCCTTATATACCGTGCTGCGATCTGCGCCTCTCGACAGGAACCACAATCCCTGGGGCCATACTCGATCCAAAGGGAGCTGTCCCTGACCAGGCTCGTGGGCCTGGACACACGGCGCCCACCTACGTTTGTAGGCACCCAGGATCGTAAACATCCACCGGTTGCCGCGGATCGCGCTTTATTCCCGGAAGACGGCTTTCAGGCCCCGCCTGTCCCATTATCCTCCGTGTATGGCTGTTCAAAGTGGCTTTTCTCTCCGGTCGCGCCGCCGCTGCGCCTGCGATTATGTGCGAATGCAGGTCTCTCGCTGACGATGCGGGGCTTTCGCAGGGAGCATTGGAAAAATCCTCGGCCGCGCTTGATCTTGAATTCAATTCATAAGTGTTCGGCCGTGCCATCCGATTATCGAGGAGGTGCCGCTCACCCATATTCGGCCCGAACAAGAACCAGCGCCCGAAGTCTTGGGTGCGTTATCGATTGGGTCATTTCATGCCACTTGCTCTTTTTGCATTGACGATCGCGGCCTATGCGATCGGAACCACGGAATTCGTCATCGTCGGTCTGCTGCCGACAGTCGCCAACGACCTCCACATCACCCTGCCGCTCGCCGGTCTCATCGTCAGCGTCTATGCGCTTGGCGTCACCTTCGGCGCGCCGATCCTGACCGCGCTCACCGGCCGCATCGAGCGCAAGCCGCTGCTGCTCGGCCTGATGGCGCTCTTCATCGTCGGCAATGCCATGGCGGCGTTTAGCCCGGCTTATGAGCCGCTGCTCGTCGCACGCGTGCTGTCGGCCTTCGCGCATGGCGTCTTCTTCTCCGTCGGCTCGACGATCGCCGCCGATCTCGTGCCGGAAAACCGCCGCGCCTCGGCCATCGCCATGATGTTCATGGGGCTGACGGTCGCGATCGTCACCGGTGTTCCGCTCGGCACCTTCATCGGCCAGACATTCGGCTGGCGCGCCACCTTCTGCTGCCGTCGCCGTGCCTCGGCGTCATCGCCTTTGCCGCATCGCCCTGCTGCTGCCGTCGAACCTGAAGAAGGCGCGCGCCGGCACGCTCAGCGAGCAGGTCCGCGTGCTCGGCAGCGGCCGGCTGCTGATTGTCTTCGCCATGACGGCGCTCGGCTATGGCGGCACCTTCGTCGCCTTCACCTTCCTGGCATCGATCCTGCAGGAGGTCACCGGCTTTTCGGCCTCCGCCGTCAGCCTGATCCTCGTGCTCTACGGTCTTGCCATCGCCGTCGGCAATGTCGTCGGCGGGCGCATCGCCAACCGCGATCCGGTGAAGGCGCTGACCTGGCTCTTCGTCGCCCAGGCGATCGTGCTCGTGCTCTTCAGCTTCACCGCCGTCTTCGCCCTGGCTGACGATCCCGACGCTTGCGGCGCTCGGCTTCCTGTCCTTCGCCAATGTGCCCGGGCTTGCAGCTCTATGTCGTGCAGCTTGCGCGAGCAGGTTCGCCCGGCCGCCGTCGACGTCGCCTCGGCGCTGAACATCGCCGCCTTCAACCTCGGCATTGCCGCCGGCGCCTGGATCGGCGGCCTGGTGGTGCAATCCTCGCTCGGGCTCGGCGCGACGCCCTGGGTCGGCGCGATCCTCGTCGCCGCAGCTCTCGTCCTCACGCTCAGGAGCGGCGCGCTTGACCGTCGCTCAGCAGCGGAACCAGATGCCGTCGGCAGCGCGGCATGATTGATCAGAGCGGGCGCTTTGGCGCCCGTTTCGTTTTGCCCTTACGCTCGAGATCGCTCTTTCAGCCGGTCCAGTATCGACAGCGCGTGCCCGGCATAGGCGCTGATCCAGCGGTCGTGGATGTGCTTGATCGGCAGGCTGTTCAGGTGGTTCCAGCGTTCGCGGCCTTCCTTCCTCGCCATTACCAGATCGGCTTCCTCCAGCACTTTGAGATGCTGCATCACCGTGCAGCGATCCATGTCCGCGAAGGCCTCGCAGAGCATGCCGGTGGTGCGTGGGCCTTCCTTCAACAGATCCAGAATCTCGCGGCGCCGATGGTGCGCCAGAGCCTTGAAAACGGGGTCGTCGTCTGATTCGCTTGACATGTTATGTTTTTATAACATAATGCCTGCAGGCTCAACGGAAAAGAGGAGGAAGGGCCATGTCCCTCGGTATTCGCGTCGGCGGCCGGATCGGTCGCCCGGCTGCAGAAGTCTTCGATGCGGTGGTCAATCCGAAGAAGCTCTCAAGCTATTTCACGACGATCGGCGGGGCGAGCGCGCCGCTCGTCAAAGGCACGACCGTGACGTGGTGGAAGGATGCCCCGGTTGAAGTCGTGGATCTCGTTCCGGAAAGTCTGATCGTCCTCCGCTGGGACGGAGGGACCGATGCGAACAACGTCCGGTACAAGACGATCGTCGAGATGAAATTCGAAGCGCTGGAGGATGGCGGGACGATGGTGACGATCTCCGAGAATGGCTGGCATGAGGATGAGGCCGGCCGGCGCGGCACCTACCTCAACTGCGAGGGCTGGACCAATATGCTCTGCTGCATGAAGGCCTTTGTCGAATACGGCATCAATCTGCGAGACGGCATGTTCCTCAGCGAGATGCGCGGTGAGCCCGCCGAGGCTCCGGATCTACGAGAGTGCTCAAGCTGACGCGAAGCCGCTTTCGCTCTTAATGTGACAGAGACTTTGCTTGCCTGCTGGATTGCGAGTGCTAGTTTCCGGGATCATCGTATCGATTAAATTCCAGGAGATTTCGAGATGCAGCTTGGCATGGTGGGTTTGGGCCGTATGGGCAATTACATGGTCCAGCGCTTGATGCGCGACGGCCATGAATGCGTCGTCTATGACGCGAAGCCGGAAAGTGTTGCCGATCTTGTCGGAAAAGGTGCAGTCGGCAGCGCCTCGCTCGAGGAGTTCGTCTCGAAGCTGTCCCGCCCGCGCGCCGTCTGGCTCATGCTGCCGGCGGCGATCACCGACAAGGTGATCGCGCAGCTCGTTCCGCTGCTTGCACGACGATGACATCATCATCGACGGCGGCAACTCCTATTATCATGACGACATCCGCCGTGGCGCCGAGCTGATCACCAAGGGCATCCACTATGTCGACGTCGGCACCAGCGGCGGCGTCTTCGGCCTGGAGCGCGGCTACTGCCTGATGATCGGCGGTGAGAAGGGCATCGTCCAGAGTCTTTCGCCGATCTTCGCGTCGCTGGCGCCTGGCGCCGGCAGTACGCCGCCATCAGCAAACCGCGAGCGCCGACCCCAGCAGCACGGCGGAGCAGGGATATCTGCATTGCGGTCCGCATGGTGCCGGTCACTTCGTCAAGATGGTTCACAACGGCATCGAATATGGTCTGATGGCCGCTTACGCCGAGGGGCTGAACATCCTGAAACGTGCGAATATCGGCGCGGCAACTCATGAGGCGGATGCAGAAACCGCGCCGCTCGCCCATCCGGAGCATTATCGTTACGACCTCAACCTGCAGGATATTGCCGAAGTCTGGCGGCGGGGCAGCGTCATCACCTCGTGGCTGCTCGATCTGACCTCCGATGCGCTGCATGCCGATCCGGCGCTGATCGAAATATGCAGGCCGCGTTTCGGATTCCGGCGAAGGACGCTGGACGATCATGGCGGCGATCGACGAAAGCGTGCCGACGCCGGTGCTGAGTGCCGCGCTTTATGGCCGTTTCTCCTCGCGGGACAATGACGAGTTCGCCAACAAGGTGCTTTCCGCCATGCGCGCCGGTTTCGGCGGCCACGTGGAAAAGCCCAAAGAGTAACATATTCCGCAGAACCGATACCGAAGCCCGCGCAGCACCCGCTGCGCGGGCTTTTCTTTCATACAGCACGATATATGGTTGAGGCACCAACATCGGAGGGGCAAGGGCGATGGGTCTGAAAATTGGTGCGTATGGGGTGCTGCGGCTTTTGATGCCGCTGCTTGTCGTCATCGCCGCCGCGGGGAGCGCCGGCGCGCAAACTGCAGCCCCTGTAACGCCTCCGGCACCTGCCGGCCAGGCGCCCGCGGAGGTGCAGCAGATACTGCAGCTCATGCAAACGCCACAGGTAAAGGAATGGATGGCGACGCAGACGAAGGCCGCGCCGCCTGCCGATTTCAGATGAGGCCGGAGCAGATGTCAGTGCTCTCGGAGCTTGTCGATCATGCGCGTCGGCATGTCGGAGTGGTGTCCGGCGCTGCCATGGATCTGCCTGAGGAGGTGACTGCCGCTTCGGAGATCGTCCAGCAGGAGATCGCGCCGACCGGCTGGGCGTTGGTGACGACGGAAGTACTCGTGCTTTTCCTGCGCGGGAGCGGCTGCTGAAATGCTGTTCCGTCTCGTCGCGCCGCGACCGCGGATCCGCCGCGACGGCGAGGTCCTGACGGTTGCTCACCCCGCCGCGGCGAACCTCCTTTATCGTATTGTGCCGGCGATCGTCTTCGCCGTTGCAACGCTCGTGCCTTTGCTGGCGTTCGACTGGCCGCCGGTCACCCGTTCGATGGCGATCGCCATCGCCATCGCACTCATCGTCGCGCGCTTCACCATCGCGCTTGGACGTTTGCTGGTCACGCTCGTCACACTGCCGCGGGCCGACGGCGGCCGCGAAGTCTCGCTGGCGCAAGCCTTGTTCTGGTTTCGCCGGTGCGCCATCTTCGTGATCTATTTCGCTTTCGGATGGGCGGCGATCCAGGTGATGGTGCCGCTCGGCTTTTCGATTGGGGCGCGCTATTTCGTTGCCTATGTTCTCGGCATCGGTCTGTTCCTGATCGCCATCGAAGCGGTCTGGTCTCGTCCGTCGGAGGATCGGCCGCGAAGCGTTGCGGTTTCCTGGGGGCTGACGCTCTATTTCGCTCTGCTCTGGATTCTCTGGGTCACCGGCTTCAACTTTTGCTCTGGATCGGCATCTATGCGGTGCTGCTGCCGCGCGTGCTGGCTGTCGCCACGCTTGCCGTCCGCTCGCTCCATCAGGCGGAGGCAGGATTCCTGGCGCACGCGCCGGATCGCCGCGGTGCTGCTGGATCGCGGCGTCCGCGCCATCATCATTGCCGTCGCTGCCGTCTGGTTTGGGCGCATGCTCGGCCTCGCGGCAGACCGTATGGCGGCGGGGGATACGATGGTCGATCGCATTACCCGCGGGGCGCTCGGCGGTATCGTCATTCTGCTTGCGGCCGATCTGCTGTGGCACCTGGCGCGAGCCTACATCAACGGCAAGCTTGATGAATCACGCATGGATGCGGCCGCCACCGACGAGGAGAAGGCCAAGCGCGCGCGTCTGCAGACGCTGTTGCCGATCTTTCGCAACATCCTTGCCGTCGTGATCGCGGTCATCGCGGTTCTGATGGTGCTCTCCGGACTGGGCGTCGCAGATCGGCCCGCTGATCGCCGGCGCCGGCGTGGTCGGCGTCGCGGTCGGCTTCGGCGCGCAGACGATCGTCAAGGACGTCATCAGCGGCATGTTCTATCTGTGGGACGATGCCTTTCGGATCGGGGAGTATATCGAGAGCGGCAGCCACAAGGGTGTGGTCGAAGCCTTCAGCCTGCGCTCCGTGAAGCTCCGCCATCACCGCGGCCCGCTGACGACGGTGCCGTTTCGGCGAGCTCGGAGCGGTCAAGAACCTCAACCGCGACTGGACGATCGACAAGATCACGCTTGAACGTCACCTATAACACCGATCTCGTGAAGGCGAAAAAGGTGATCAAGCAGATCGGCCAGCAGCTGCTCGACAATCCGGAATTCGAGCCGCACATCATCGAAACGCTTGAAGATGAAGGGCGTCGAGCAGTTTGGCGAATTCGCCATCGTCATTCGCCTGGCGATGATGACCAAGCCCGGCGAGCAATTCGTCATCCGCCGCAATGCGCTGGCCATGATCCGCAACTGCCTTCAAGGAAAACGGCATCGAGTTCGCCGTGCCGACCGTGCAGGTTTCCGGCGAAGGGCGCGAAGCTGAAGCACATGCAGCGGCTGCACGCCAGTTGCTACAAAAGCCGGACCCTGCCAGCGAGCCAGCGGTCTGAGGCTCGTGACTTGTGCAGTTCGCCGGAGCCTTGCCAAGACATTCCGCCATGCATCTAAACGGCGGTACGGGCATAAGTATTCCGGACGGCTGATCTGCTTTTCGACACCGGTCGTAAAATCTTACGAAAATGCAAGATCCTGGTAAGTGTGACGGTGCTAATTTCGCCCCAATTGAAGTGGAATGAGGCGCAAACGGCGGCGCGGGGTATCTCCGGCATAGTTCATAGAGCTTGCATGCCGCGTGTGTTACGTCTTCCGGAGCGTGATTACCCGCCGACGGCGTTGCGGTAGGTAGAGATGGCGAGTCACGGCAACTTGGAAGAGATGGAAGTCGAGGAAAGCCGGGGCGTGCGCGGGCTCTTGCGGCGTTACCGAAGCCAGCTGGTGGCGGTCGCCACGCTGCTGGTTTTCTGCATGGTCGCATATGCGATCGTCGCAGCTCACCAACGAAGTGCGCTATGACGACGTCGTGAACGCGCTTGCCGACACACCGGTCAGCGCCATCCTGCTTTCGCTTCTCTTCACCGGACTGAGCTTTCTGTCGCTCATCTTCTACGACCTCAACGCCCTCGAATATATCGGCAAGAAGCTGCCCTTTCCGCATGTGGCGCTGACGGCATTCAGCGCCTATGCCGTCGGCAATACGGCCGGCTTCGGGGCGCTTTAGCGCTGGCGCGATCCGTTACCGCGCCTATTCGCGTCTTGGCCTGACGCCTGAAGATATCGGCCGCGTCATTGCCTTCGTTACGCTGTCCTTCGGGCTTGGCCTTGCCGGTGTTTCGGCGATCGCGCTGATGATCATCGCCGACGAAATTGCGCCCGCTGATCGGCATCGAGTGCGCTGCTTCTGCGGCTGATTGGCGGGTGCGATCATTGCCGCTCTCGGCGCGGTTCTGTTCTTGGACCGCGGCGGGCGTGCATTCGACATCGGTTCGGTCGCGATCCACCTGCCGGATTCGCGCACCTGGTCGCGGCAGTTCCTCGTCACGGCCTTCGATATCGCCGCTTCGGCCACGGTTCTTTACGTGCTGCTGCCGCAGACGGCGATCGGCTGGCCGGTCTTTCTCGCGGTCTATGCGATTGCCGTCGGGCTCGGGGTGCTCAGCCACGTTCCGGGCGGTCTCGGCGTATTCGAGACCATCATCATCGCTTCGCTCGGCAGCGCGGTGAACATCGATGCGGTGCTCGGTTCGCTGGTTCTCTACCGGCTGATCTATCATGTGCTGCCGCTGCTTGATCGCCGTGCTTGCCGTCTCGACAGCGGAGCTTCGGCGTTTCGTCGATCATCCGGCGGCCTCCAGCATCCGGCGCATCGGCGGAAGGCTGATGCCGCAGCTGCTTTCGGCGCTGGCGCTCCTTCTCGGCGTCATGCTGATCTTTTCGAGCGTTACGCCGACGCCGGACCAGAACCTTGAATTCCTTGCCAACTATCTGCCGCTGCCGATCGTCGAAGGCGCCCATTTCCTCTCCAGCCTGATGGGCCTGGCGCTGGTCGTTGCCGCTCGCGGTCTCGGCCAGCGGCTGGATGGCGCCTGGCTGGTGGCGGTTGTCTCCGCGGTCGCCGCGCTGACGCTTTCCCTGCTGAAGGCCATCGCCCTTGTCGAGGCGACCTTCCTGGCATTCCTCGTCTTCAGCCTTTTTGTCAGCCGCCGGCTCTTCACCCGTCATGCCTCGTTGCTGAACCAGACGCTGACGGCATCGTGGCTGACGGCGATTGCCGTCATCTGCGTCGGCGCGGTCGTCATCCTGCTCTTCGTCTATCGTGACGTCGAATACAGCAACAGGCTCTGGTGGCAGTTCGAATTCGTCGACGAGGCGCCGCGCGGGTTGCGTGCCGTTCTCGGTCTCACGATCATTTCGTCGGCGATCGCGATCTTCAGCCTGTTGCGTCCTGCGACCTTCAAGCCGGAGCCTGCAACGGACGAGGCGCTTCAGCGCGCGGTCGAGATCGTCAGGGCGCAGAACTACGCCGACGCCAATCTTGTGCGCATGGGCGACAAGAGCATCATGTTTTCCGAAAGCGGCGATGCCTTCATCATGTATGGCCGGCAGGGGCGCTCCTGGATCGCGCTCTTCGATCCCGTCGGTGAAAAGCATGCGGCACCGGAACTCGTCTGGCGTTTCGTCGAGGCGGCGCGTGCTGCCGGCTGCCGGGCAGTGTTCTATCAGATTTCTCCGGCACTGCTGTCCCACTGCGCCGATGCGGGCCTGCGTGCATTCAAGCTCGGCGAACTGGCCGTCGCAGATCTGACGACCTTCGAGATGAAGGGCGGCAAATGGGCTAATCTGCGCCAGACGGCGGCCCGCGCGCAGCGCGACGGGCTGGCGTTCGAAGTCATCCCGCCCGAGGCGGTGCCCGGCGTCATCGATGAGCTTTCGGCAGTTTCCAGCTGCCTGGCTCGAGGATCACAACGCCAAGGAGAAAGGCTTTTCGCTCGGCGCCTTCGAGCCGGACTACGTCAGCGCCCAGCCGGTCGGCGTATTGAAGAAAGACGGCAAAATCGTTGCCTTCGCCAATATCCTCGTCACCGAGACGAGGTCGGAAGGTACGATCGACCTGATGCGCTTTTCGCCGGACGCGCCCAAGGGCTCGATGGATTTCCTCTTCGTGCAGATCATGGAATATCTGCGCGGCGAGGGCTACCTGCATTTCAACCTCGGCATGGCGCCGCTTTCCGGCATGTCCAAGCGCGAGGCGGCTCCGGTCTGGGACCGCATCGGCAGCACCGTCTTCGAACACGGCGAGCGCTTCTACAATTTCAAAGGCCTTCGGGCATTCAAATCAAAATTTCATCCGCACTGGCAGCCGCGCTATCTTGCGGTATCCGGAGGGGGCAATCCGATGATCGCGTTGATGGATGCGACCCTTCTGATTGGTGGCGGATTAAAGGGAGTCGTCAGGAAATGATCAGAAGATATCTCCTCGCAGCCGCATGCGCGCTCGCGCTGACGGCCCCGGCCGTTGCCGCCGAGGAAACCACGCAAAGCTTCGAAACCGGGCTCATTCCGTCGCGGCATATCTTCCTGCCGGACGGCCACATCAAAGGCGTGGTGATGCTGATTTCGGATGGCGCCGGCTGGGGCGACAAGGAGAAGGCGGAGGCCGACAGGCTGGTGCAAGAGGGCGCTGTCGTCATCGGCGTGGATTTCCCGTCCTATATCGATGCGCTTCGCAAATATGATGTCAGCGAAAACGACGGATGCATCTATCTCGTTTCCGACATCGAGGCTCTCAGCCAGCAGGTGCAGCGGGCCGCGGGCGACAGCGCCTATCATTTGCCGATCGTCGCCGGCATCGGCGAGGGCGGTGCCCTGGCGCTGGCGATTGCCGCGCAAACGCCGGATGCAACGATCGGCCAAACGCTGGCCGTCGATCCCGTTGCGGGCATTCCGCTGACCCAGGAGCTCTGCACGCCGGCTTCGAAAGAGACGGTCGGGGACCGCATCGTCTATGGCCTCAGCGACGGCGGCCTTCCGAATCCGGTCATTGCCGCCTTTACCTCCGCCGCAACGAAGGACGGACGCGCAGCATGCCGAGGCGCTGAAGAAGGATCATCCCGAGATCGAGATTCGCGATGCGAGCGACGATGCCCAGACGACGCTTTCCGATACGTTGGACGAACTGATCGCAGCGTCCGCAAGTGCCGACAATCCGCTCGGACTGCCTCTCGCCTTGCTCGACGCCAAACCTTCCATGGACACGATGGCCATCGTCTATTCCGGCGACGGCGGCTGGCGCGACATCGACAAGGAAGTGGGTGCCGCGCTGCAGAAGGAGGGCATTCCCGTCGTCGGCGTCGATTCGCTTCATTATTTCTGGTCGGAACGCAAGCCGCAGGAAACAGCCGACGATCTGGCGAAAATCATCGAATTCTATCGCAAGCAATGGAAGGTGAAGCACGTCCTCCTGATCGGCTACTCCTTCGGTGCCGACGTCGTGCCAGCGACCTACACCAGGCTGAAAGCCGCAGACAAGGCGGCGATCAGTCAGGTTTCGCTACTCTCGCTATCCCATCAGGTCGATTACGTGATTTCCGTCATGGGCTGGCTCGGCCAGAAGACGGAAGGTGCGGGCGGCGATCCGGTCAACGATCTGAAGGCGATCGATCCCAAGCTCGTGCAATGCATCTACGGCAAGGACGACGACGACGAAGTTGCCTGCCCTGCATTGAAGGACAGCGGCGCCGATGTCGTCGAGCTGCCGGGCGATCATCATTTCGACGAGAACTACGATCTGCTCACGAAGACGATCGTCGACGCTTTGAAGGCGCGGCTGGCGGACTAGCGCATCAGCGTCTCTTCGCTCCAACCGAAGGCGGCAACTTCACCGCCGCGGAATTTTGCGTCGTCGTTGACGATGAACTCGTCGAGTTGCGGCGGCTTCGACACTTGTTCCAGCGAGCATCGCATGAACCTGGCCGCGGTGATGCGTCTGGTGCTGGAAAAGGTGGCTCAATACATCCTCCATGCGCTCCTTCTGAACGTGGCCGTTGCGATGAAGATCGATGACGGACACGAGCATTTCCGGAGTGAGGGCTTCGCAAAGGGCCACAAGCCGCTGATCGACCTTGCGCTGTTCGGCAGCAAGTGCAGCGACATCATCGAAAGGCTCTTCGATCTCCCACGCTTTCGAGCCAAGCGTGCCGCCCTCAAGTGCGTCGACATAGAACCAGTCGACGGTGATAATGTGGTTCAGCGTCGACTTGATCGAGGGGAAGAAGCTCACGCGCTCCGCTTCGAATTCCCCGGCGCGGAGGGACGCGCAGGCAGCAAGAAGGCGATGGTTCGCGAGCGCGTTGTTATAGGAAAGCTTGCGGAACATCCGGCACGGATCGAAACTCGGCATCGGAGCATCTCCTCTTCAAGCGTTTTCGAAGATGGCTTGCGTCAGTTCTGCCATCGAGATCGCCGTCACGCCAAACTAGGGTTCGCTTGCGCATTTTATACCTATCCGAGATCGATCACGACAATTTCCGGCGGCACACCGAAGCGGACCGGCGCAATCGAACAGCCGAGACCGCCGGAGACAATGATATTTCGCCCCTCCTCGACAACGTGGCCGTAGGCGTAGCGATTGCCGAAACGGGAGGGAACAACCGGCGAACGCCCAAAAAGGCGGAGCTGCCCGCCATGCGTATGGCCTGAAAGCGTCAGCGATACACGCTGCGGCACCCGCGGAAAAAGATCTGGCTCGTGGGCTAGCAGGATGACTGGCGCATCGTCGGAAACCTGAGCCAGCGTGCCGGCCAGATCGTCGAGGCCGAGCATGCGCTTTGCGGCCCCATTTCTTGCTGGGCAGAAGGGCCAATTGGTCTTCCAGGCCGGCCAGCCAGAAGCCATGACCGTCTTTTTCGAGCCGAATGGCACGGTTGCTGTAGACTTGGATTGCCCACATCGGCCAGCGCGCGATGTCCGAATGTCTCCATGCCGCCGTTCGTCTGAGCGTCCTTGTCTTCCCACCAGTCGTGATTGCCCATGATCGCATGAACGCCGAGCGGAGCCTGCAAGGTGGCCAGCGCCTTCGACCACTCGCTCGGATGCAGGTGACGCGTTACCATGCTCATGCCGGAGGCATAGTCGCCGAGCATGACTGTTACGTCTCCGCCGAGCTCGTTCGTCCTGGCGCAAATCGCGGCAATACGGCTGGCGGACATCCAGGGTTCGCAGGCATGGACATCGGCAAGCGCGACAACCTTGAGCTTGAGGCCGGGCGTCCACCCCGGCGGCGTCAACGCATAGCGTGTGATGTTCAGCCGCGCGAGGGGTTCATAGGCGAAAGCATAACCGCCAAGTGCCATGACGCCCGCGACACCGCCGCCGAGAACCTTCAGAAATCCGCGGCGGGTGATCACTCAATCGTCCTCCTGAAACAGCCGAAACTGCGCGGCTTCTAGGTCCTTCGGCGGCTGCAAGCCGAGGTGCTTCCAGGCGGTAGCAGTCAGCACACGGCCGCGCGGCGTGCGCTGGATGAAGCCCTGCTGGATCATGTAGGGCTCGATGATGTCCTCGATCGCGTCGCGCGGTTCGGACAGGCCGGCGGCGATCGTCTCGATGCCGACGGGGCCGCCGCCGAAATTGACGGCGATCATGTTGAGGTAGCGCTTGTCGAGCTGGTCGAGGCCGACACTGTCGACGAGCAGCCGGGTGAGCGCCTCGTCGGCGATCTCGCGGGTGACGGCTTCGGCCTTGGCGACTTCGGCGAAATCGCGCACGCGGCGGAGCAGACGGCCGGCGATGCGCGGCGTGCCGCGTGCCCGGCGTGCGATTTCGCGGGCGCCGTCGTCGGTCATCGGCAGGTTCATCAGCCGCGCGCCGCGCCGCACGATCAGTTCCAGCTCCTCGACGGTGTAGAAGCTGAGCCGCACCGGGATGCCGAAGCGGTCGCGGAGCGGCGTCGTCAACAGGCCGAGGCGCGTGGTCGCTGCAACGAGCGTGAATTTCGAGAGATCGATCTTCACCGAGCGGGCGGCCGGGCCTTCGCCGATGATGAGGTCGAGCTGGAAATCTTCCATCGCCGGATAGAGGATTTCTTCGACCGCCGGGTTCAAGCGGTGGATTTCGTCGATGAAGAGCACGTCGCGCTCTTCGAGATTGGTCAGCAGAGCGGCAAGATCGCCCGCCTTGGCGATGACCGGACCGGAGGTGGAGCGGAAATTGACGCCGAGCTCCTTGGCCATGATCTGCGCCAGTGTCGTCTTGCCGAGGCCCGGCGGACCTACGAAGAGCACATGATCCAGCGCTTCGCCGCGGTTCTTGGCGGCCTCGATGAAGACCTTGAGGTTGGCGCGCGCTTCCGCCTGGCCGGTGAACTCGTCCAGCGACTGCGGGCGCAGCGTCACATCCAGGTCTTCGCCCCGCTTTTCCGGCGATATCAGGCGCGCGGCATCACTCATGAAAGAAGCTCCATGCCTGGCACCGTCTTGAATGCGTGCGCGGTCAAATGTCTTGGTTGCCTGACACCCTTCATCCGCGGCGCGATAGCCAATCAATGCATCGGCAAAATCCGCGTTTCGCGTTTCCACGGCTCTGAGCGCCTTGATAACCAGAGATCTGGTTCTCGATGTCCAATCCTCTGACGCGTGTCAATTTGCCAATGGCGTCGACAACGTCCTTTTTCGTGAAACCGAACCGTGCGCGTAACGCCCAATCAAGTTCCAGAAGATTGAGCAGCGACAGAAATCCACGATAATCCTTGCCGATGCCTTCACCGAACTTCAAGGCAGCGGCTCTTTGCTGCGGATCATCGTCGACGATCAAGCCGCAGCAAGACATTCGTATCAAGGCCATAGGCGATCATGCCGCTCTATCCGATTTCGATCGTGCGGCTTCATTGACCACATCGCTGCCTGCAGCCTCGGTAACGGTCGCGTCGATATCTTCCAATGAGGCCCGGCCATTCGGTGGCGATCCGAGAAGGCCCGCGAGATCATTGAAGTTGATTGATTTCGGCGTGATGACGACCTCTCCATCGATAATGGAGAAAACAAGCTGATCGCCGGGCTGAAGACCGAGAGCATCCCGCAACTCTTTCGGAAGAGTTATCTGGCCTTTTGGCGAAAGAATGAATTCTCCCCGCATCCTCAGTGATCCTTCCTGATTGGCCGTTGTTGGAAAATTCCTCGAACGTCAGGAAAATTGACCGTTTTATCCTACTTTATCGCGCCAGTTCCTTCAATCCCAGCCGGATCAGCTTGGCGCTGTCGGCGCCTTCGCCTGCCGTCTTCATCGCTGCCGCCACCGCATTTGCGGCCTGGTCGCGCGAATAGCCAAGGTTGGTGAGCGCGGAGACCGCATCGGCCACGGGAGCCGATGCGACGCCTTCGCCGAGTTCCTGCTTGAGGCCGATATTGATCGCTTCGCCGGCAAAGGCGGGCGCCTTGTTCTTCAGCTCGGTGACGATGCGGACCGCGACCTTCGGGCCGACGCCCTGGGCGCGGGAAACGGCAGTCTTGTCCTGCAGCGCGATGGCGTTGGCGAGTTCGCCCGGAGTGAGCGTCGAAAGTACGGCGAGCGCGACCTTCGCGCCCACGCCCTGCACGCTCTGCAGCAGGTTGAACCATTCGCGCTCCAGCGCGGTCATGAAGCCGAAGAGCTTCAGCTGGTCTTCGCGCACGTAGGTCTCGATGAAGAGAACGCAAGCCTCTCCCTGCGAGCCGAGCTTCGACAGCGTGCGGCCCGAGCAGAAGGCGACGTAGCAGACGCCGTGCACATCGACGAGCACGTAGTCCTCGCCGATTTCCTCGATAGTGCCTTTGAGCTTGCCGATCATGAGAAGGTCCGTCAGGGATGAGTTTCGGGTGCGATGAGGTGGAGCGATGGAAAATAGCTCCGGTAGCGGACGGCGTCACGCGTCAGCAGGCGGTGCCGGCGCCAATCGGCATGAGCGCCGATCAGAAAATCCGGAAGTGTCCTCTCGCGCTGACCGCCTGCCCGCCGATATAGGCGGATGTGCCTTGCCTGCACGGAAGGCCGCCTCGAAAGGCACCGCTTCACGCTTCACATCGAGCCAGGACAAGGCGGAGGTCAGTTGCTCCTCGGACAAGGGCGAGGCGGCGAGTTCCGACCAGATAACCGCGTTCATCACCAGATCGCCGTCACTCACGCAATGCTTCAGGGACTCTCAGCGACCATTGCCGTTCGGGGGTATCCGTTCCCAGGACATCGATGAAGATATTGGTGTCAACGAGGGTCGAGATCGTCACGCTGGCCCCCTCAACCATTCGATATATTCGTCTGTCGTCATTCCGCCGAGATCAATCGTCCCTTGGACACGGCGCGCCCAATCGTCAAAATCGCGAATCGGATCTTCTCCGCCCTTTTCGATCTTGACGAGCACGGCGCCCTCTCCAGAGGCAATAAAGTCCACTTCCGATCCAGGGCCAATTCCCAATCGGTCGCGAATTTCCTTGGGAATCGTCACTTGGCCTTTTTCGGTTACACGCATGGTAATACCTCCATGGTATTACTTATCCGCGGATAGAGAACAAGTCAAGAACATATGTTAACCTGCCAATGCTGCAAGGCGCATTCGGCTGCTGCCGCGATTATGGGCGTGGCAGATGGCGATTGCGAGCGCGTCGGCGGCGTCGTTGCCCTTGAACTCCACCTTCGGCATCAGAATCTTGAGCATCATGTGGATCTGCTGCTTCTCGCCGTGGCCGACGCCGATGACGGCTTTCTTGACGGCATTGGGGGCATATTCCGCGACCTGCAATCCGGCGCGCGCCGGCACCAGCATCGCGATGCCGCGGGCCTGGCCGAGCTTCAGCGTTGCGACCGCATCCTTGTTGACGAAGGTCTGTTCGACGGCTGCCTCGTCGGGCTTGTAGCCGTGCACGATCTCGGCAAGGCCGTCATGCAGCTGGCAGAGCCGCGAGGCGAGGTCCATCTCGCCGTCGGAGGTCACCGTTCCGGAGGCCACGAAGCGCAGCGAATTGCCGAGTGTATCAATAATTCCCCAACCGGTGCGGCGAAGACCCGGGTCGATGCCGATGATGCGAATCGTATTTTGCATGGCTTACCTTATTGCGGTTCTAAAATAAGTGCCACGAATATGTGAACAAAACAAAAACATCCCTCTTGGCTGCCTGTTTACCCCGAATTAAATTCATTGCCTGAAATCTAATCCATCAAATGTGAGAGGAGCCCCTTTTCGCAAAAGGTTAAAGCTTCCCGCGTTCTGGTTTCGGTCAAGCCGGCGCGTTCCTGCCGGCTAAGCCGCTTCGAGGGGGTTCGTTGGCATGGCTCAGAGATTTCAGTCCCTGTCCTTCAAGGTTATCGCGACTTTCATTCTGCTTACCGCACTTGCGGTGAGTGCGATCAGTGTTCTCGGCTATTTCGCCAGCAGCCGCATCTCGGATGCGCAGGCGCTGAAGGCCAAGGAAAGCGTACTCATCTTCCGCGGCGACATGCTGCAGGATCAACTGGCGCAGCTTGAAAACCAGGCGAATTCCATCGCGCGCATCGAGGCGCTGCAGATGTCGATCACCAGCCTGAAGAGCGGCTGGAAGACGATCGAAAAATCGTCGGGCGACGTGCGCGGCGAGCTCAAGAGGGTGTTCATCACCAACAATCCGAACCCCGCCGATCAGCGTGAAAAGCTGATGAAGCCGGAAGGTCCGAGCGGCTTCTACTATTCCAACCACGAGAAGACGCAGGGCGAAGTTGCCCGCGACCTCGAGAACACCGCCTTCAGCGACCTGCTGATTGCCGATGTCGACGGCTCGGTTCTCTATTCCTACAAGAAGGATGACAATTTCGCCGAAAACCTGAAGGCCGATGCGTGGAAGGTCGACGGGCGCGGGTATCGCTTTCGCCAAGGCGATCGAAAACGCGGCGAAGGCAACGGACGATTCCGCGCCGACCGCGTTTTCCGGCCTGCGCGTCGATGCTTCCAGCGGCAAGTCGGCGATCTTCTATGCCGTGCCGATCATCAAGCTCGGCCAGCCGAAGGGCATCATCCTCTTCAAGGTACGCGACGATATCATCACCAGCATCCTGGCAAAGGGCATCGTTTCCGGCAGCACGGCTCAGGCGGCCATCATTTCCAGCGACGGTTCTGCCGTCGGCCTCAATGCCGCAGGCCGTCTCGCTAACGCTCGATACGGCGCCGTTTACCTTCGTGCAGGATGCGCTTGCCAGCAGCGGCGGCATGACGGTCGACGACTTCACCCGTGCCGACGGCGCCGCGCGAGCCTATGTCCGCTCGATCACCTATCAGGGTCAACGCTTCCTCGTCGTCGAAAGCGTACTGCTCAGCGAACTCAATGCGGGCTCGATCGAGATCGCGGCGCTGCTGACCATGATCGGCCTCGGCGCGCTGATCGTCATGGCCCTTGCGACCGGGCTTGTGACCAGGCTGCTGTTCTCGCCGCTTGAACGGCTTGCCGGAAACACCCGGGACGTCGCCGACGGCAAGCTGGACGTCGAGATCGGCAGCCAGAACCGCCACGACGAAATCGGCACGATGGCCAAGGCGCTCGCCCGCTTCAAGCAATCGCTGATCGAAAGCCGCGCGTTGGAAGCGGCAAGCGCCGAGACCCGCGCCCATGCGGAACGCGAGCGTCAGGAGAACCTGGCGCTGCGCGAGGCGGAAGCGAAAACCCTGCAGGACGTCGTGCGGGCGCTGGACGAAGGCGCTGCATCATCTGGCGAACGGCGATCTCGCCTATCAGATCGAAACGCGCTTCCCGAACGAGCTTGAAGGCTTGCGCATCAACTTCAACGAGGCGCTCGCCACCCTCAGCGAGACGATGACGGCAATCGGCGGCAACTCCATGGCAGTCCGCTCCGGCTCGGAAGAGATGCGTACCGGCGCCGACGACCTTGCCGGGCGCACCGAGCGCCAGGCCGCATCGATCACCGAAACGGCGAACGCGATCGACGCGATCACCCAGTCCGTCCGGCTTCAGATCGAGCGCGCCGAACAGGCGGAGCGCATCGCCCGCGACGCCAAGAAAGAGACCACCGGTTCGAGCCAGATCATGCGCGAGACGATCGCGGCGATGGAGGCAATCCAGTCCTCCTCGCGGCAGATCAACACGATCATCAGCGTCATCGACGACATCGCCTTCCAGACCAACCTGCTGGCGCTGAATGCCGGCGTCGAAGCGGCGCGCGCCGGGGAATCCGGCAAGGGCTTTGCAGTCGTTGCGATGGAAGTCCGCGAACTGGCGCAACGCTCCTCGAGCGCCGCCAAGGAGATCGCGAGCCTGCTGCAGAAATCGACCCACGAAGTCGAAACCGGCGTGTCGCTCGTCGAGCGGGCAGGTGTGGCGCTGACGGGCATCGGCAGCCATGTGGAAGCGATCAACGGCCAGATCCATGAGATCATGGAATCGACCCGCGAGGAGGCGGATACGCTGCGCGCAGATCAACACGGCTGTTTCCGAACTCGATTCGATGACGCAGCAGAATGCCGCCATGGTCGAGGAAACGACGGCGGCGATCCACCGCCTTGCGGCCGAGGCCGTGGAGATGGACCGGCAGCTTGGCAATTTCACGCTGCCGCAGGGTCATCACCAGCACAGCGCCGAAGTCCATGTGCTGCGCGCGCCGGGGCTAGGCGGCTTGGGAACGACAGGATCGAGGGTCGGGCAGCCGGCCCTTTTTCTTTGTCCGCATGATTTGGAATGAGCGATAGCCGAACCTACATAGGCCTATCGCTTTCCCGACCGGCAGGTTTTCCATGGTTCCCTTTTCCATTCTCGATCTTTCGCCCGTTGCCGAAGGCACGACGATCCGCCAATCCTTCGAAGGTTCGGCGCGCATGGCGCAGAAAGCGGAGGAATTCGGCTACAAGCGCTTCTGGCTGGCCGAACATCACGGCATGCCGGGGGTCGCGAGTGCGGCGACCGCGGTGGTCATCGGCCATGTCGGGTGCGGCGACGAAGCGAATCCGCATCGGCTCGGGCGGCATCATGCTGCCGAACCACTCGCCGTTGGTGATCGCCGAACAATTCGGCACGTTGGCGGCGCTTTTCCCGGGCCGTGTCGATCTCGGCCTCGGCCGCGCGCCGGGTACGGATATGCGCACGGCGCAGGCGCTCCGCCGCAATCTGGAGGCGGGAGCCCACAGCTTTCCGAACGACGTCGTCGAACTGCAGCAGTTGCTGGGCGCGCCCTCCGACAATCAGGCAATCCTTGCCGTCCCCGGCAACAATTCGCACGTGCCGATCTGGCTGCTCGGCTCCAGTCTCTACAGCGCGCAGCTCGCTGCGATGCTCGGTCTGCCCTATGCCTTTGCCTCGCACTTCGCTCCGGATTCACTGCTTGATGCGATCGACATCTACCGCAGCAAGTTCCAGCCATCGGCATCGCTCGACCAGCCTTACGTCATGGTCGGCGTCATGGGCTCCGTTGCGCCGACGGACGAAGAGGCGCAATACCACTTCACGTCCGCGCAGCAGCAGTTCGTCAATCTGCGCCGCAATGTCCGCAGTCCGTTCCCGCGGCCGGTGGAGGACATGGATGCCATCTGGTCGCCGATGGAGAAGCTCAATGTCGAGCACACGCTGCGCTACGCAGTCGTCGGTTCGCCGGAGACGGCAGAGGCGAAGCTCACCGAATTCCTGAAGGAGACCGGCGCGGACGAGCTGATCATCTCCATGCCGATCCACGACATCGACGCGCGGCTGAAATCCGTCGAGCTCTTTGCGGGACTGGGCAATTTCATGCGCGCTGCGGCGTGAGGCATTGGGCCGCCGGTTCCTCATCCCTGTGCTTCTCACAGGGGTGAGGAAGCTGAGAGGTCGCGCGCCTGGCAACAATCGGCCGCATATGGGGAGGCATTCATCATATGCCAAACACCACTTCTGAACTCAAAAAAGACCCGGCAGCGTTTCAGCGGCCGGGTCTTTTGTTTGTTCGCCTCGAATGCTCAGGCCGAAAGCTTGGCCAGCACTTCCTCGGAAACCTCGAAGTTCGAATAGACGTTCTGCACGTCGTCGTCGTCTTCCAGGCTGTCGATGAGCTTCATCAGCGACTGGGCCTTTTCCTCGTCCACCGGCACGTTGTTCTGGGCGCGCCAGACGGCCTTGACGGTTTCGGCTTCGCCGAGGGTCGCCTTCCAGGGCCTTCGCGACTTCGCCGAGGGATTCGAAGGCGCAGGTGATGTAGTGGCCTTCCTCGTCGGTCTCCACGTCGTCGGCGCCGGCTTCGATCGCGGCTTCCATGACCGTGTCGGCATCGCCGGCGGACAGCTTGTAGGTGATCTCGCCGACGTGATCGAAGGAGAAGGAGACCGATCCGGTTTCGCCGAGCGCGCCGCCGGCCTTCGTGAAGATCGAGCGGACGTTGGATGCGGTGCGGTTGCGGTTGTCGGTCAGCGCTTCGACGATAATCGCCGTGCCGCCCGGACCATAGCCTTCGTAGCGGACTTCATCATAGTTCTCGCCGTCGGCACCGGCGGCCTTCTTGATGGCGCGGTCGATATTGTCCTTCGGCATGGACTGTGCCTTGGCGTTCTGGATCGCCAGGCGCAGACGGGCGTTCATCATCGGGTCGGGCAGACCGGCCTTGGCAGCGACGGTGATTTCGCGCGCGAGCTTGGAGAACATTTTCGACCGCACGGCATCCTGACGGCCCTTGCGATGCATGATGTTTTTAAACTGTGAATGGCCAGCCATGGCACCCCTGTTCACGTCTCATTGTTCGGAATGGACGGCCTTATAAGAGTGAAACGGGCGGCATTCAAGGGAAAAGCGGCTTGTTCCTGCGTGCTTGGACGGCTGAAAAGCAACGGAACAAAGCCGAAAGACCTGACGTTTTTGAACCGTGGGAACTTAGAATGGAAAGGGAAGGCCATGGCAAGCTTTAGCGAAGCCCGCGAACAGCCGGCAAAGCAGCTTTGGGATCAGGTGAACGGCATATCTGCCGGCATGCTCGGCATTGACGGAGCCGACATGCACATGCAGCCGATGGCCCCGTATGCCGACCCGAAGACCAATACCATCTGGTTCTACACCAAGTCGGATGCCGACATTGTCCGCGCCATCAAGCCGGGAACACGCGCGCATTTCTGTGTCGTCGGCAAGGATCACGACTATCACGCCTGCCTCGCAGGCAAGATCGAAGTGCGGCCCGATCCGTCGAAGATCGATGAATATTGGAATTCGGTCGTTGCCGCCTGGTATGAGGATGGCAAGAAGGACCCGAAGTTGACGATGCTTGCCATGCATGTCGACGACGCCGAAATCTGGGTTTCCACCGGCAGCAAACTGAAATTCGGCTGGGAGATCGCCAAGGCCAATCTCGACGACGAGAAGATGCCGGAAGTGGGCATCAAGCGGCATCTGCAGTTTGCCTGAATGCGGCTGGAGCGCGGACGTACGAGAGCCCGTCTCGTTCCTATTGCATTTCCTATTGCACGCCTTTCATCACATAGATGAGCGGTTTCTTGGGCAACGACCGCATGGAGACGGTGATTGCTGTCATCCGTCGCGTAACTGATGTCGAAATCCTTGCCGAACATCGACAGGAAACGCTCGACCGGCGGGCCACGGCGGTGCATCGGCAGTATCAGTGACGACCGCAGGCGCTTGATGACCCGGCTCATGCTGTCGGCACCCATCGTCAAGCCGCCGTCGACCGGCACCATGACGATGTCCAGGCGGCCGATCTCGGTGTAGTGAGCGTCCGTCAGCTCGTAGTGCAGGTGGCCGAGATGGCCGATGCAGAGACCGGCGATCTCGAAAATGAAGATCGAATTCCCATCATGCTGTGCCGCGCCGTAGCCGCCGCGAATATCCGTCGTGACATTGCGGATATAGGCGTCTCCGACCATCAGGTCGATGTCGGCCTTTTCTCCCGGCACATCGCTCCAGCCGTGCAGCACGTGTTTGATCGCCGGATCCGGAGTCAGCGTGTAATGCGACGAGTGCGCCCGGTTCATCGTCACCACATCGGGCGTCACCGCCGGCCGGTACCAGCCGTTGAAATCCGTTGCGATGACGATGCCGCCCGGCGTTTCGATCTCGAAGGTGGAATGTCCGAGGAAGGTCAGCTTGACATCCTCGCCTTCCGAAACCGCGGGTATGATCGGCGTCTTGCCGGAAAAGCTCGCAAAGGTGGCCTTGGGGATCGCCTGTGCGATCGCCTGGCACTGGCTGACGGGTTGTCGCTGCTCTTGGGCGGCGGCTGCGCGGGGCAGGGCGAGCGGCACAAGGCATGCGATAGCGAGGATAAGTATATTGCGGCTTCATGCCACCCCTCCGGCGCTTTCACGGATGCGGGGAGGATGCGGCATGCCGTCGCAGCGGTCCAGCCGAAATCGGGCGGGGCCGCTCACAATTGCGTCATTGCGACACTCGGTGCCTTAGCGCCAGAAATCCGGGATGGTTTCGGCGAGCCGCGGTCCGAGGCGCAGCGGCGCGATCTTTTCCGCAAGTCCTGTCGCATCGGAAATCTCGACGCCGACGCCGCAGATGGTTGCGGGGCCGGTCGCCGCTTCCATGCGGCCCTTCGGCATCTTCGAAATGAAGCGGTTGAGCGGCTCTTCCTTGTCCATGCCGAGCGAGGAGTCGTAGTCGCCGCACATGCCGGCATCCGACATATAGGCGGTGCCGCCATTCAGGATCTGGTGCGTCGGCGGTCGGCACATGGGTATGCGTGCCGACGACGAAACTGGCGCGACCGTCGACGAAGTGGCCGAAGCACTGCTTCTCGCTCGTCGCCTCCGCATGGAAGTCGAAGATGATCGCATCGGCCTGCTCCTTCAGCGGGCAGGCGGCGAGGATCGTCTCGGCCGACTTGAAGGGATCGTCGAGTTCCGGGTGCATGAAAACGCGGCCCATGATGTTGGCCACGAGCACGCGAGCCCCGTTGCGGGCATAAAAGAGGCCGGAGCCGCGGCCGGGCGTTCCTTGCGGATAGTTGGCCGGGCGCAGGAACTGGTCGTGGCGTCCCGCGAAGGCGACCGCATCCTTCTGATCCCAGACATGGTTGCCGGTGGTGACGACATCGGCTCCGGCATTGATGGTCTCGAGGAAAATGTCTTCCGTGATGCCGAAACCGCCGGCGGCGTTCTCGCCGTTGACGATCACGAAGTCGAGTTTCAGGTCGGAGACCAGGCCGGGGAGGCGATCCCATACGGCGGTGCGTCCCGTCTTGCCGACCATGTCACCCAGAAAAAGCAGCCGCATTCCTTATCCGATCCAAGAAGCAAAAAAGCGAAGGCCGCTTTCCGTCAGGATGGCATCCAGGCTTATGTCATGCGGCTCGTCGGGCACATGTGCCACTTCCTGGCAGTCGAATGCAATGCCGATCAGCTTCGGATGCATGCCTTTTTGCCGCAAACGGTCGATCGCGCGGTCATAATAGCCGGCGCCGTAGCCGATGCGGTGGCCGCGATCATCGAAGGCCGAAAGCGGCACCAGCATGATTTCCGGATCGAGGACGGCCGCATCCGGCTGGCGGTCCGGCGGTGCCGAAACCTGTTGCAACCAGGGGCGCGCCGCGAACGAGTTCGCGGAAGACGATCGTCTGCTTGTCGAGGATCGCGGGCACGCAGAGGCGGGCGCCACGCGCCTGGAAGCGTGCCATCAGCGGCCGGATATCGGCCTCCGAGCGGATCGGCATGAAGCCGGAAACGATCGTGCCAGGGTCGAAAGCCACGGCCTCGCCTGCATGCTCGGCCATTGCGAGGCTTTTTTCGATCCGCGTTTCCGGCGGGATCGCGTCGCGCAGCGCAAGCCGTTCGGCGCGCATCTGGGCTTTCAGTTCTTTTGGTATCGTCCGCTGCATACGACGGACCATAAACGGCTGGCGGGCCATTGCAATGCGTGAAAGCGGCGTAGGCTTTGCTGTTCCGGTGGGAGGTGGCACGTGATATTGGCACTTCACCGGCGCTGCAAAGCGCTCGCGAGTTGCCGGATCGACTGTTCGAACAGCGGCTCGCCGCCCGGTACCCAGCCGAGCGCTTCCAGTTTCTCGGTGCTCATCCGATTGACAGCAGGCTTGTCGGCCGGCGCAGGCAGAGCATTGGGACAGCCCGTTTCCTGCTGCACGACGGACAGGATATCGCGCGTATCGGCGACGATATCCGAAACGTTGAACACCTCGCCGGAGATGCGGGCGCTCTCTGTCTCCAGCATCAGCCGCACGGCGCGGCCGAGGTCGCGGCCGTGAACTTCCGTACCGGCTCGAACGGGTGCCGGTCTGCCGCTGAGATAGTCGTCGATGAGGCTCGTCCATTTGTTCGGGCAGGAGATCGCCGTAGACCCCGGTTGCGCGCAGGCTCGCCGTTGCAAAGCCGGGGCCGCTCAGATGGGCGAGCGCGCGCTCGGCGTCGAGCTTTACCTCTCCGTAAAGCGTGTCCGGTTTCGGCAGCATGTCTTCCGTCAGAACGGTGCCCGGCGGCGTCGTCCTGGTAGACGGCGCGGCTGGAGATGAAGATGCAACGGCGGGTACCGGCGCGTTTGGCGGTGTCGAAGAGCTTGACGGTGCCGTCGAGGTTCAGGCGGCGGAAACCCTCCGGATCGTCGCCTTCGCCGCCCCGGTATTTTCCGGGCAGGTGACTGAACGCGGCATGGACGAAGAAATAGGCGTCGTCGAAGGCGTCGATGTGATCCGTCTCGGGATCGAGCGAAAGCGGCGCGAATTCGACGGGACGGGAAAACAGGCGGGGCAATGGCGCGCGGCGCCCGCCGACGATGACCGAATATCCGGCGGCAAGCAGCTCCTCGACGACATAGCGTCCGACCAGACCTGTTCCGCCGGATACCAGTACCTTCATGCCGCCTCCGGATTCATCATGGCCGCAAGGTCCGGCAGGTCATTGCCGGCATAGACGGTGTGCCAGAGATCGATCAGCGGCTTGAGCTTTTCCGCCTTCGGATGATTCGTCTCCCACGGCTTCTCATATTGGTAATGCAGGACCGAAATGCTCTTCCAGTCCCAAAGCGCGGGCATGGTGAACCACACGTATTGCAGCATGTTGAAATAGACCGGCAGGCCGTGCCAATCCGGGAAGAAGGTCTGGAGAAAAGTCTGATCCGTGCGCCGCCAGAAGGCATCCGGCTGGTCCAGCCTGGCGAGCATCTGGCCGAAGGTCTCTTCCGAAGGCCTGGCAACGAAGACGCCGGAATTCATGCGATGGAAGTCGGCAAGGGTTTCATAGACATTCGGCGCGGCGGAGAATTCCGGGTAGCCGAAGAGCTTGTCGATGTTCTTCAGAACGATGGCATCGGCGTCGATGAAGACGAAGCGCTCGTATTCGGTGAGCTGCCAGAGGCGCAGCTTGCAGAAATTGTCGAGCGGCGAATGGAAATCCGGCTTGCGGCCTTTCGTGAAGGGGGCGGCGGAATGAAGCTGGCCGCGCGCATGCCGCTCGTTGAAGGCGTCGGAAAGCGGCAGGTGCTCGACTTCGATCAGACGGCAGCCGAGCTCGGCAAGCGGGGTGAGCGCGCTTTCATCCGCGCCGCCCGTGTGCAGCACGACGATGTCGGCCGCAGTTTTCGTCAGCCGCAGGGAGCGCACAAGCGCGGTTGCGCCCATGGCGTAATCGGCATTCGTGACGAGGGTGACATAGGCGTGGCGGTGCGAGGTCATGGGTGTCACGACACCGACTTCAGCCGCTTGCCTTCCGGATCGTGGTTGATCGTTGCGGCGATGTCCTTCGTCCAGGCGGAAACGGCGGGAACGCGGGAGCGATCGACGCGGTAGGCGAATTTCTTGGCGACATCGACGATCTCGCCGAGCAGGCCCGTCTCGAGCGTGATCGGATCGAGGCCGAGATCGCGGAATTTCTCGTTCTTGACGATCAGATCGTTTTCCGGCGCTTCCTTGCGCGGGTTGGGGAGCCAGGCGATCTGTGAGCCGCTCATCCTGGCGATCATCTCGGCAAGATCGCGCACGCGGTGCGTCTCGGTCATCTGGTTGAAGATCTCGACGCGCGCGCCGCGGGCCGGCGGGTTCTTCAGCGCCAGCTCGATGCAGCGGACCGAATCCTGGATATGGATGAAGGCGCGGGTCTGGCCGCCGGTGCCGTGCACGGTCAGCGGATAGCCGATCGCCGCCTGGATGAGAAAGCGGTTGAGAACCGTGCCATAGTCGCCGTCATAGTCGAAGCGGTTGATCAGCTGCGGATGACGGCGGGTCTGCTCCGTGTGCGTGCCCCAGACGATGCCCTGGTGCAGGTCGGTGATGCGCAGCGCGTCGTTCTTGGCGTAGAACTGGAAGAGCAGCTGATCCAGGCACTTGGTCATGTGGTAGATCGAGCCCGGATTGGACGGGTAGAGGATTTCCTGGCTCGCCGTATCGCCGCCCGCCGTTTCGATGCCGACGGGCAGATAGCCCTCCGGGATAGCGGCGCCGACCGTCGAATAGCCATAGACGCCCATCGTGCCGAGATGGATCAGATGGGCGTCGAGCTGCAACTCAACCAGCGCATTCAGCAGGTTGTGCGTGGCGCTGACATTGTTGTTGACGGTGTAGTTCTTGTGGCGGTCGCTTTTCATCGAATAGGGCGCTGCGCGCTGCTCGGCGAAATGGATGATGGCGTCCGGGCGGTTTTCAGCGAGCCAATTCTTCAGAAGCTCGTAGTCGCTGGCGAGATCGATCAGATTGAAATGGATGCGCCGCCCCGTTTCGGCATGCCAGATGCGGGTGCGTTCCTGAATGGAGTCCATCGGCGTCAGCGATTGCACGCCGAGTTCGGTGTCGATCCAGCGCCGCGAGAGATTGTCGAGAATGTGGATGTCGTGTCCCGCATCGGAGAGATGCAGCGATGTCGGCCAGCCAATGAACCCATCTCCGCCCATCACCGCAATCTTCATCGCATTGCCTCCTGCGTCGTTCATCCACTATCGGAAATATCTAAGAACTATGACAATTATTCAAAGCTAGTGCGTCGCCGCCTGTCGCCAACAGGCATGCGAGTTTGGAGAAAATTATGGCGGATAACGGCTTTTTCGATTTCTGGCGAGCTGACGGAAACGGGACACAGGCTGATCCAGCGTGTCTATTACGAAGACACCGATTTCTCCGGCCTCGTCTATCATGCCCGATATCTGCATTTCCTCGAGCGCGGCCGCACCGACTATCTGCGCTGCCTCGGCGTCGAGCAGCGTGAGCTGATCAGCGCCGACGAGGAGGGGCTCGTCTTCGTCGTCCATCGCATGGAAATCGACTTCAAGAGCCCGGCGCGCATGGACGATATCCTGACGATCGTGACGCGTACGGAAAAGGCCGGTGGCGCGAAAATGGTGCTCCAGCAGGAAATCCGCCGCGGCGAAACGCTGCTGATCGCGGCGAAGGTGATCATCGCGGTGATCAACGCCAAGGGCAGGCCGCGGCGGCTGCCGGAGGCGCTGGCGAAGCAGATGTTGTGAGACGCAAGAGGCTGAAAGATGCATCCGGCCACGCATAAAGCCTGGAAAGCGGCCTTGCAAAAACATGATTTCATGTGAAGGAATTCCCGCGCTGCAAGAAATGCGCTGCTCCGCCGCCGGACCTGCTCGGCAAACCTGCAAGAAAACTCACCTGCATTAAGCTCGCCGTCACATACTGACACTAACGATCTGTTAACCATAATGGTGTCTTACTGCGGAAGTCAGAGATTGTGCGGTGCACGCCTTCCTTTGACCAAATTTGACGGCAAGGAAGGCGAGACGAGCTTTAAGCTTGACCAGGGCTATGGGCGGCGGTCGCCAGACAATTCTTGCGAGATCACTTTCTGTGCCGCCCGGTCAAGCACCGGGCGTTTGGATTCGGGGATTTTGGATCAATGGAACAAGTAGGATTGGCAGCAGCAACGACCGACGTCAGCCTCTGGTCGCTGTTCATGCAGGCGGGCATCGTCGTCAAGCTGGTCATGCTCGGGCTGATCGCGCCTCGGTCTGGACCTGGGCGATCGTCATCGACAAATATCTGGCCTACGGCCGCGCACGGCGCCAGTTCGACAAGTTCGAACAGGTCTTCTGGTCCGGCCAGTCGCTGGAAGAGCTCTACCGCACGCTTTCCGAACGCAACAACACCGGCCTGGCCGCGATCTTCGTTTCCGCCATGCGCGAATGGAAGAAATCCTTCGAACGCGGCGCGCGTTCGCCGATCGGCCTGCAGATGCGTATCGACCGGGCGATGGACGTGACGCTCGCTCGTGAATCCGAATATCTCTCGAAGCCCGGCTCGGCTCGCTCGCGACGATCGGTTCGGCCGGTCCGTTCGTCGGTCTGTTCGGTACCGTCGTCGGTATCATGACCTCGTTCCAGGCGATCGCCGGTTCGAAGTCGACCAACCTTGCGGTCGTGGCGCCCGGTATCGCCGAGGCGCTTCTCGCCACCGCGATCGGCCTCGTCGCCGCTATCCCGGCGGTTATCGCCTACAACAAGTTCTCCGCCGATGCCGGCAAGCTCTCCGGCACGCATGGAAGGCTTTGCGGACGAATTCTCCGCCATCCTTTCGCGCCAGATCGACGAGAAGCTGCAGCCGCGCCAGGCCGCACAGTAACCGACGGAGTACATGACGATGGGTATGGCTGTTGGAGGCAACAACGGAGGCGGCGGTGGCCGTCGCCGCCGTGGTAGCCGGAGACAAGGGCGTTATGTCCGAAATCAACGTGACGCCGCTCGTCGACGTCATGCTCGTGCTGCTCATCATCTTCATGGTGGCGGCGCCGATGATGACGGTCGGCGTGCCGATCGACCTGCCGGAAACGCAGGCCAAGGCGCTGAATTCCGAAACGCAGCCGATCACCATTTCCGTCAAGAACGACGGCGAGGTCTTCCTGCAGGAAACGCCGATCCCGACCGAAGAGATCGCCGCCAAGCTCGAGGCGATCGCGACGACCGGCTATAACGAACGCATCTTCGTGCGCGGCGACGCGACCGCGCCTTACGGCGTGATCGCCGACGTCATGGCACGCATCCAGGACGGCGGGCTTCAAGAACATCGGCCTCGTGACGCAGCAGAAGAAGGACCAGTAGAGCGCAAGATGAAGGCCAGCGTCGTCACATCTGCTGTTCTGCACGGACTGGTGCTCGCCTGGGCGCTGGTGTCGCTCGGCGCGCCCGAATCCTTCGAGGTCGAGGACGTCGAGGCGATGCCGGTCGATCTGGTGCCGGTCGAATCCATCACCCAGATGCAGCAGGGCGACAAGACGGCCCGAAGCCCAAGGACAAGCCTGCGCCGATGCCGACGTCGAAGCCGCCGAACGTCGCAGAATGCCGAGAACGCTCGGCGACAACAATGTCGACCTGAAGACGCCGCCGATCCCGAACGCCAAGCCGAACAACAACGAAAGCACGGCAGCGCCGAAAGCCGACCGAAAAGCCGCTTCCCACAGAATGATCCCGTCCCCGAACGAGGTGAAGGATATCATCGAAGGAAGACACGGTCGTCGATCAGCCGAAGGAAGTCGCATCCATCCCGCCGCCGAAGCCGTCGAAGTGACGCCGCCGAAGCCGGAAGAGAAGCCGCCTGAAGAGCAGGCCAAGCCCGAAGAACCGCCGAAGCCGGATGCAGAAGCCCTGCCGGACAATGTTCCGACGCCGGTTGCCAAGCCGCAGGTGAAGCCGCCGGAGCAGAAGCCCGCTGAAAAGCCGCCGGAAAAGCCGCAGGATCAGCCGAAGACTGCTGACAAGCAGCCGGACAAGAAGAAAGCCGACAAGGCGCAGGAAAAGGCCAAAGCGTCGTCCTCGAAGCAGAGCGACTTCAACGCTGACGAGATAGCCGCGCTGCTGAACAAGCAGGACCCCTCGAACGGCGGCGCCAAGCGCTCGACCGAAGACGGCCTCGCTGGGTGCGAAGAAGAGCAACGGCGGCATCAAAGCTGTCGCTGAGCGAAATGGATGCGCTGAAGAGCGCGATTGCCGGCAACTGGACGGTCATTCCGGGCATGGAAGGCATGAGCGACGTGCGCATCAAGGTGCACATGAAGCTCGATCAGGATGGCAACCTCATCGGCCAGCCCGAGGTCGAGGCGACCGGCGGCGACAATGAATCGACACGCCGTGCGCTCGCCGGCGGTGCCTATCGCGCGATCATGAAGTCCGCGCCGTTCTCCAACGCTTCCGAAAGATAAATACGATGCCTGGAACGAAGTCGTCGTGAACTTCGACCCCAGCGATCTAGGGATTTGAGAATGCTGAAAGGCTCTGTCATATGATGAAAGTCTTCCCTTCTCCGCGCCCTCATGATGGTGGTGGGTCTCGTCACCGCGGGTGCCTTCGCGACTCCGGCGAACGCGCTCGTCGAGATCAACATCAACAAGGGCAATGTCGAGCCGCTGCCGATCGCCATCACCGACTTCCTGCAGGGCGACATGGGCGCGCAGATTTCGCAGGTGATCGCCGCCGACCTGCAGCGCTCGGGCCTGTTTGCGCCGATCAACAAGAATGCCTTCATCGAGAAGATCTCCAATCCGGACGCAGGCGCCGCGCTTCGAGGACTGGAAGGTGATCAACGCTCAGGCGCTGGTCACCGGCCGTGTCACGCAGGAAGCCGATGGCCGTCTGCGCGCCGAGTTCCGCCTCTGGGATGCCTTCGCCGGACAGCAGATGACCGGCCAGCAGTTCTACACGCAGCCGGAAAACTGGCGCCGTGTCGCCCATATCATCGCCGACGCGATCTACAAGCAGATCACCGGCGAAGAGGGCTATTTCGATACCCGCGTCGTCTTCGTCTCCGAATCCGGCCCGAAGACAGCAGCGCAAGCGCCAGCTCGCGATCATGGACCAGGACGGCTTCAACGTCCGCATGCTGACCGATGGCAGCGACCTCGTGCTGACGCCGCGCTTCTCGCCGAACCGGCAGGAAGTCACCTACATGTCCTTCGCCAACCAGCAGCCGCGCGTCTATCTGCTGCAGCTCGAAACCGGGCAGCGCGAAGTCGTCGGCAACTTCCCGGGCATGACCTTCTCGCCGCGCTTCTCGCCGGATGGCCAGAAGGTCATCATGAGCCTGCAGCAGGAGGGCAACGCCAACATCTACACGATGGACCTGCGCTCGCGCACGACGACGCGCCTGACCTCGACGGCTGCGATCGACACCTCGCCGTCCTATCTCGCCGGACGGCAGCAAGATCGTCTTCGAAAGCGACCGTGGCGGCCGTCAGCAGATCTACGTCATGAATGCCGACGGCTCCGGTCAGACGCGCATCTCCTTCGGCGACGGCACCTATTCGACGCCGGTCTGGTCGCCGCGCGGCGACCTCATCGCCTTCACCAAGCAGTCGGGCGGCAAGTTCTCGATCGGCGTGATGAAGCCGGACGGTTCGGGCGAACGCATCCTGACCACGGGCTTCCACAACGAAGGCCCGACCTGGGCGCCGAACGGCCGCGTGCTGATGTTCTTCCGCCAGGCGGCCGGTGCGGGCGGTCCGCAGCTCTATTCGATCGACCTGACCGGCTACAACGAACAGCTCATCAAGACGCCGTCCTTCGCATCCGACCCGGCCTGGTCGCCGCTGCTCGAGTAGTGCGATGGGCCACATGCCTGCCTTCTTGTCGCCGCAAAGTGCTGGAATTTAGCCAGCTGCAGGGACAAATCAGTAACAGTCGTTAACCATACTTTTTGAAGCGCCGATTAACCGAATACGGTTACAGTCCGGCAACCCTGAATGAAGATCGCAAGGAGACCGGCCATGAGCCGAATTCACACCCCGGCAATGAGCCGCATGCAGAATCTTCGCCCGCAACCCAGTCATGATCGCACTTGTCGCCGGCCTGGCGCTTGCTGGCTGCGCCAACGAAGAACACGCCGAACAGCGCCGGCGATCTCGGCCTCGGTGCCGGTGCAGCAACGCCGGGTTCGGCTCAGGACTTCACCGTCAATGTCGGCGACCGCATCTTCTTCGACACCGACTCCACCTCGATCCGTGCCGACGCGCACAGACGCTCGACCGTCAGGCACAGTGGCTCGCCCAGTATCCGAACTACGCGATCACGGTCGAAGGCCATGCCGACGAACGCGGCACGCGCGAATACAACCTCGCTCTCGGTGCTCGCCGTGCTGCTGCCACCAAGGACTACCTCGCTTCGCGCGGCGTTCCGGCTCAGCGCATGAAGACGATCTCCTACGGCAAGGAACGCCCGGTCGCCGTCTGCGACGATATTTCCTGCTGGTCGCAGAACCGCCGCGCAGTCACGGTTCTTGGCGGCGCCGGCATGTAATTGCCGGATTTTACATTACTTTTTGGAAAGGCGGTCCGCTTGCGGGCCGCCTTTTCTTTTTGAACACACTTTGGCCAGAACTCCGTTGCTTTTTGAAAGCAATTGGCAAAATCTCCTGTTCGTGCCATCGGGGCGCGAAGAATCACCTGGGACAGGACGATACCTATGAAGAAACTTGTCGTGGCAGGCTTGCTCTGCCTCGCGGCCGTAACCGGAACCGAGCGAGCGGCTTACTCCGCTTCGTTTCTAGGCTTGAACTTTGGCGGCAGGCCCGCGCAGAACCAGGCGCAAACGGCGCCGGTCGTCAACGTGCAGAGCAGCGGCACCGAGATGCGCGTCCAACAGCTCGAAGACCAGCTGCGTCAGCTCAACGGCCGCATCGAGGAGATGAGCTACCAGATCCTGCAGATGCAGGAATCGATCCGCAAGTCGCAGGAGGACAACGAATTCCGTTTCCAGGACCTGGAAAAGAGCGGGGGCACCGCCGGCTCGAAGGGCAGCACGAAGAAGAGCGAAGCCGATGTACCGGCTCCGGCTTCGGGCCAGGCCGCCGCACCGCCACAGCGCCGGAGCGATGATGTCGCGACGATCATCGATGCACCACAGGGAGCCGAAACGGCTCCCTCCAACGACGCTCCCTCGAACAGCGGTCTCGGCCAGCCGCCGCAGCAGCTGGGCTCCATCCAGTTCGATCAGAACGGCAATCCGATCGGCGGCAGCGTGAACCAGAACGCAGAAGTCGGTTCGGCTCCGCTTCCGGACGTGAACACCCCGACCTCGCAGCAGCAGACCGCGTCGCTCGGCAGCGAGGCTGAACAGTACAAGGCGGCCTATGGCCACGTCCTTTCCGGCGATTACGCGCGTCGCTGAACAGCAATTCACCCAGTATATCGCCCAGTATCCGGGCAGCGCCCGGGCTGCCGATGCCAATTTCTGGCTCGGCGAGGCGCTCTATTCGCAGGGCAAGTACAACGAAGCGGCCAAGACCTTTCTGAACGCGCACCAGAAATACGGCTCCTCCGAAAAGGCGCCCGAGATGCTGCTGAAGCTCGGCATGTCGCTGGCCGCGCTCGACAATATCGACACGGCCTGCGCGACGCTTAGGGAAGTCAGCAAGCGTTATCCGAAGGCCTCGCGCGCCGTCATAAGCAAGGTCGCGAGCGAACAGAAGCGTCTCTCCTGCTGAGGGTTTCCGGCTTGTCTCCGGAAGCCGTTCTTTCGCCCGAGGCAGCGGCTCGCCGCTTTCTCCATTCGCTTGCCGGTCCAACGCGCATCCTCGTCGCGATCTCCGGTGGCAGCGATTCGACCGGCCTGCTTCTGGCTCTTTCCGAAGCGCTGAAGGTCGTACCCAATTCGAAGATTTCCCTATGCGCCGCAACAATCGACCACGATCTGCGCGCAGACTCTGCAGATGAGGCGCGCCAAGTCGCAGCCCTCTGCACGTCGCTCCACATTCCGCACGCAACCCGCGTCTGGCGCGGTGCCAAACCGAAGACCGGCATCATGGCTGCCGCACGCGAAGCGCGCTACGAACTGCTGGCCGATGCAGCGGCGGAGCTGAAGGCCGATCTGATCGTGACCGCGCATACGCTGGACGATCAGAGGGAGACCCTGGCGATGCGCAGCACGCGCAGCGACAGCCTTTCCACCGGGATCGCCGATGCGGTTCTGTTTGATCGCCGCATCTGGATTGCGCGGCCGTTTCTATCCTGCTTGCGAGCCGATATCCGGGCATATCTTACGGCGCACGCTGCCTCGTGGTTCGATGATCCGAGCAATGAAGATATGAAATACGAGCGCGTGCGGACGCGCGCGGCATTGGCAGGCGAGGGGCCTGCGCAAGGCGAGCCAGCGGCTGCAGATGCACGTTTGGCACTTGCGAGCCAGGCGGCGGCTTGGATCGGCCAGTATTTTGAGCGTTCCTGTCGAAGGTTTGGGGCGTGTTGCGCGAGATGGCCTTTCAGCATCCGCGCCAGTCATGAGTTACGCCCTCGGCCGCCTGGCTGCAGTCTTCGGTGGGCAGCCGTTTCCTCCCGGGACGCGAGCAGATGGAGCGCGTCATCGGCTTCGTGACTGCCGGCATCCCTGGCCGGATGACAGTCGGCCGCGTGGTATTCGATCTCCGGCGAGATGGCCTTTACCTGACCCGCGAGAGCCGCGGCATCTTGCCACTGGTCGTTGCGCCGGGAGCAGGTGGAGTATGGGACGGGCGGTTCGTCATCAAGAATAACTCGGCGTTCAGTCTGAAGGTTGATACGCATTCGGCGCTGGATGCAGGGCCATCCCACCCGCGGCTGCCTCTTTCCCTTACATGCGGCTAACGCATTGGAATCCCGCCGGCGAGCGCCGGGCTTGAGGGCGCGAAGGCGCGCACCTGCCCAAGGCGGCTTTCAAGCGAGCCCTGGCAGCGCAACCATGTGCATCGGTCGCCGAAAACTTGCGCGCAGATTTTCACCTGGATGTGAGCGTGACGCCGTATTTTGCGCCGTTCGACCGCTTTTTGACACGATTTGATCTCATCTTTGCTGAAAGCCTCGCGGCGGCTTTTGGAACGCGCCCCTATCCAAGCCCGCCTTTAGGTCTTATTGACTGAAAAACCATCTGACAGACCGGATCGCCTTGGCAACGGCACAGCGCAACCCTATGTTAGAAGCCAAATAAGACGGTTGCCATGAGGCTGCTGTTCCAGTGCTGGGGAGTTCGATGAACCCTAACTTACGTAATTTCGCCTTGTGGGCAATCATAGCGCTTGCTGCTGATTGCGCTTTTCAGCATGTTCCAGACAGCCGCCGAGCGCAAACCAGCTCGCGTGACATCCCTTATTCGCAGTTCCTGCGTGAGGTTGATGCAGGCCGCGTCAAGGAAGTCGTCGTCACCGGCAACCGTGTCTCGGGAAGCTATGTTGAAAACGGCACCACCTTCCAGACCTATTCGCCTGTCGATCGATGACAACCTGCTCGAGCGCCTGCAGTCGAAGAACGTCCTCGTTTCGGTCCGCCCGGAAACCGATGGTTCGTCCGGCTTCCTGAGCTATCTCGGTACGCTGCTGCCGATGCTGCTCATCCTCGGCGTCTGGCTGTTCTTCATGCGGCAGATGCAGGGCGGTTCGCGCGGCGCGATGGGCTTCGGCAAGTCCAAGGCCAAGCTGCTGACCGAAGCGCATGGCCGCGTGACGTTCGACGACGTCGCCGGTGTCGACGAAGCCAAGCAGGACCTCGAAGAAATCGTCGAATTCCTGCGCGATCCGCAGAAGTTCCAGCGTCTCGGCGGCACGATTCCGCGCGGCGTGCTGCTCGTCGGCCCTCCGGGCACCGGTAAGACGCTGCTCGCCCGCTCCGTTGCCGGCGAAGCCAACGTGCCGTTCTTCACGATTTCCGGTTCCGACTTCGTCGAAATGTTCGTCGGTGTCGGCGCAAGCCGTGTCCGCGACATGTTCGAGCAGGCCAAGAAGAATGCGCCCTGCATCATCTTCATCGACGAAATCGATGCCGTCGGCCGTCATCGTGGCGCCGGTCTCGGCGGCGGTAACGACGAACGCGAACAGACGCTCAACCAGCTGCTGGTCGAGATGGACGGCTTCGAGGCCAATGAAGGCATCATCCTGATCGCCGCGACCAACCGTCCCGACGTTCTCGACCCGGCGCTGCTGCGTCCGGGCCGCTTCGACCGTCAGGTCGTCGTTCCGAACCCGGACATCGTCGGCCGCGAGCGCATCCTCAAGGTGCATGCCCGCAACGTGCCGCTGGCGCCGAATGTCGATCTCAAGGTTCTTGCCCGCGGCACGCCCGGTTTCTCCGGTGCCGACCTGATGAACCTCGTCAACGAAGCTGCCCTGATGGCCGCGCGCCGCAACAAGCGCGTCGTCACCATGCAGGAATTCGAAGACGCCAAGGACAAGATCATGATGGGCGCCGAGCGCCGCTCTTCGGCCATGACCGAAGCGGAAAAGAAGCTCACCGCCTATCACGAAGCCGGTCACGCGATCATGGCGCTCAACGTTGCCGTTGCCGATCCGCTGCACAAGGCGACGATCATTCCGCGTGGCCGTGCGCTCGGCATGGTCATGCAGCTTCCCGAGGGCGACCGCTATTCGATGAGCTACAAGTGGATGGTCTCGCGCCTCTGCATCATGATGGGCGGCCGCGTTGCCGAAGAACTGACCTTCGGCAAGGAGAACATCACCTCCGGCGCATCCTCCGATATCGAGCAGGCGACCAAGCTTGCCCGCGCCATGGTCACGCAGTGGGGCTTCTCCGACCAGCTCGGCCAGGTTGTCCTATGGCGAAAACCAGCAGGAAGTCTTCCTCGGCCACTCCGTTTCGCAGACGAAGAATGTTTCCGAAGCGACCGCGCAGAAGATCGACAACGAAGTCCGCCGCCTGATCGACGAGGCCTATACGCAGGCCCGCGATATCCTCACCGAAAAGCACGACGATTTCGTAGCGCTTGCCGAAGGCCTGCTCGAATACGAGACGCTGACCGGCGAAGAGATCAAGGCGCTGATCCGCGGCGAAAAGCCGGCTCGCGACCTCGGTGACGATTCGCCTCCGAGCCGCGGTTCGGCCGTGCCGAAGACCGGCAGCGCGGCCCGTGCGTCCAAGGGCGACGAGCCGGAAGGCGGCCTCGAGCCGCAGCCGCACTAGACTGGCAAAGTAACATCGAATGAATCAAAGGCCGGATTTTCCAGCAGGAGGTCCGGCCTTTCTCTGCTCGGTAACGGGATATAATCAATTTTCTTGGTAATTTACGTGATGGCGTCTACGATTTTATGGCATGACCGCTAGTCATGCGGAGGCCGCAATTTAGCGCTCTGTAGTGGGACTGATAGTCCGCGTTGCGGCTGGATTTGCGGGCAGGATCGCGCAGCCTTGTTTGGCGCGCTGAAGAATATGGAGGTTCATATGAAAAGACGTTATTTCGGCACCGACGGTATTCGCGGGCAATCGAACATGTTCCCGATGACGCCGGATCTGGCGATGCGGGTCGGCATTGCCGTCGGCACGATCTTCCGCCGCGGCGATCATCGCCACCGCGTCGTGATCGGCAAGGACACGCGTCTGTCCGGCTATATGCTGGAAAATGCGCTGGTCGCCGGGTTTCACCGCCGCCGGCGCTCGATGCTTTCGTGCTCGGCCCGATCCCGACGCCCGCCGTCGCCATGCTGACGCGCTCGCTGCGCTGCGATATCGGCGTGATGATCTCCGCCTCGCACAATCCTTACGAGGACAACGGCATCAAGCTGTTCGGTCCCGGACGGCTACAAGCTGTCCGACGAGATCGAAGCGCAGATCGAGGAACTGCTCGAGAAGGACTTGACGCCGCAGCTCGCCAAGTCCGACGACATCGGCCGCGCCAAGCGCGTCGATGGCGTGCATCGACCGCTATATCGAGCATGCCAAGCGCACGCTGCCGCGCGATGTGACGCTGCAGGGGCTGAGGGTCGCGATCGACTGCGCCAATGGTGCCGCCTACAAGGTCGCGCCGGCCGTCGCTCTGGGAACTCGGCGCCGACGTCGTGACGATCGGCAACGAGCCGAACGGCATCAACATCAATCTCGAACTGCGGTTCGACCCAGCCCGGTCGCGCTGCAGAAGAAGGTCGCATGAAGTGCGCGCCGATATCGGCATCGCGCTCGATGGCGACGCCGACCGCGTCATCATCGTCGACGAAAACGGCACGATTGTCGACGGCGACCAGCTGATGGCGGTGATCGCCGAAACCTGGGCGGAACGACGGCAGCTGCGCGGCAACGGCATCGTTGCGACCGTCATGTCCAATCTTGGCCTGGAGCGCTTCCTCGAAGGGCGGGCATGGACCTTGCACCGCACCAAGGTCGGCGACCGCTACGTCGTCGAGCATATGCGCCAGCACGATTTCAATGTCGGCGGCGAGCAGTCCGGCCATATCGTGCTTTCCGATTTCGGCACGACCGGCGACGGCCTCGTCGCGGCGTTGCAGATCCTTGCCTGCGTCAAGCGCACCGGGCAAGACGGTCAGCGAAGTCTGCCACCGCTTCGAGCCGGTGCCGCAGCTCCTGAAGAATGTCCGCATTTCCGGCGGCAAGCCGCTGGAAGACCTGCACGTGCAGCAGGCGATCGCCGATGCGGAAGCCGAGCTTGCCAAGAACGGCCGCCTGCGTCATCCGCCCCTCCGGCACCGAGCCGCTGATCCGCGTCATGGCGGAAGGCGACGACCGCGCGCAGATCGAGCGCATCGTCAACGAACTGATCGGCACGATCTCGGGTGTCAGAACGGCGGCTTGAATCGTTCGTGATTGTTGCAAGAGAGCCGGTGCTAAGGCGCCGGCTTTTTCATATCCGCTTTGCGAGCCAGATGGTGTGGCCACCGCAAGCCGGGTCTTCGACGATATGATCGATGACCGAGAAGCCGTGTTTGGCTAACAGGCCGCGATACTCCGCGCCGTCGAGGCTGCTATGATAGAGCGGCTCGCCGCAGAACGTTCCCATCGCCTCGCCATAGGCAGGCCCGCTGGTAAACATCAGCGCTGCGCCATCCGCCGCATGCGCCGCGAAAACGGCAAACATCGGCCGCTGATCCTCGGGCCTCAGGTGAAAGAAACTGTCCCAGGCAATCAGGCCGTTGAATCTCGTTCCGAGCGATAGTGCGCGCATATCGACCACGTGCCACATGTGGGTGGGAAAGCGTTCTCTGCACATGGCGATCAGCGACGGCGAACTGTCGACACCAGTCACCGGATAGCCGCTTTCGATGAAATGCCGTGCGAGAGGCTCCCCGGAACCGCAGCCGATGTCGAGGATCGTGCCGCCCTCCGGCAGAAGGCGTCTAAAGCGGTCTATCCAGCTTCGCTCGAACAGGTTTTTTCCGCGGCTCGCATCCCACCCGGCGGCATGCCGCTCATAAAGCGCGGAAATGTCTTCGGCAGGATTCATTCCACTCAGCTCCTTCAAGAAGCACCACGTAGTATGAAGCTTCTCCGGCTAGATACATCAGCGTCAGTCTGATCGAAAGAATAAAGCAAAGGCGATGCGGCGCTCCATGCAGCTACGTTGTACCACCTGATCGGATGAATTGACTTATCTAAAGCAAAACATAACTTTTTCCTTGATCGCAATGCCACTCGCCTGCAACGGCGACAATACGGCCGTCGCTTCAGGCACCCTAGGGAGGATCGGGTTGTCATGGTGTATCGCGTTCTTCTGGCCGGCCTATGCCTTGCCATTGTTCCTGCTTTTCATGCATACGCCCAGGAGGGCGACGCGACGGCGGGCGCCACCGTTTTCAAGAAATGCGCCATCTGTCATGTGGTCGATACCGACAAGAACAAGGTCGGTCCGTCGCTGAACATCTGTTCGGCAGGAAGGCGGGAACGCATGCGGATTTCAGCTATTCTCCGGCAATGCCAAGGCGGGGCGAGGGCGGTCTCGTCTGGGACGAGGCGACGCTGCGCGACTATCTGCACAATCCGAAGGCGAAGGTGAAGGGCACGAAGATGGTGTTTGTCGGGCTGAAGGACGACAGCGAAATCACCAATCTCATCGCCTATCTGAAGCAGTTTTCCCAATGGACTGGAGCAGATGTGACGCGAGCGATACGGGATCGCGTGCACAGCGCCGCTTTCGCCGTTGTCATTGTCCGCACGATTTGTTCGTGAGATAATGCTAAAAAATACTTCGACGGATTGCGGATTTCGCCCGATGGCGGATCACGGTTCAAGGAGCAGGCAATGGCTATCGTGCTGATTCTCGTTCTGATTGTCGTGGGATCCGTCGTGTTCCATCTGCTTAGCCCGTGGTGGTGGACGCCGATCGCGTCCAACTGGACCTACATCGACAACACGATCATCATCACCTTCTGGATCACCGGCATCGTCTTCGTGGCGGTGGTTTCGTTCATGGCCTATTGCGTCTTCCGCTTCCGGCACAGGCCGGGAAACCAGGCGATGTATGAGCCGGAAAACCGGCGGCTGGAGATCTGGCTTGCGGTCGGTAACGTCTGTCGGCGTTGCCGCGATGCTCGCGCCCGGCCTCTTCGTGTGGAACCAGTTCATCACCGTGCCGGCCGATGCACATCAGATAGAGGTCGTCGGCCAGCAGTGGCTGTGGAGCTTCCGGCTGCCGGGAGCAGACGGACGGCTCGGGAAAGTCGATACCCGTGACGATCAGCCCGGAAAATCCGCTTGGCCTCAACAAGAACGACGCTGCGGGTCTCGACGACGTGATCGTCGAGGGAGGTGAACTGCATCTGCCGATCGGCAAGCCGGTCAAGATCCTGCTTCGCTCGACGATGTCCTGCATGACTTCTACGTGCCGGAGTTCCGGGCCAAGATGGACATGATCCCCGGCATGGTGACCTATTTCTGGTTCACGCCGACGCGGACGGGAACCTTCGAAATCCTTTGTGCCGAACTCTGCGGCGTCGGCCATCCGCAGATGCGCGGCACCGTCATGGTCGATGAGGAGACGGCCTATCAGGCCTGGCTGGAGCAGCAGCAGACCTTCACCCAGATGCTGCGCATCGGGAGAGACGCAGCCGGCAGAACAGGCGCAATAGCTATCGGAGGAACAGGGAGGAACAGATATCATGGTCGATATTCGATCCGGCGCCGGGGAGGTCATCCAGCCTGCGGAAGTCGAGGATGTGGAGCTCTACCATCCGAAGAGCTGGTGGACGAAATATGTCTTCAGCCAGGATGCCAAGATCATCGCCGTCCAATATTCGGTGACGGCCATCTCGATCGGATTGGTGGCGCTTGTGCTGTCCTGGCTGATGCGGCTGCAGCTCGCCTTTCCCGGCTACTTCGCCTTCATCGATGCCGAGCACTATTACCAGTTCATCACCATGCACGGCATGATCATGGTGATCTATCTCCTGACTGCGCTGTTTCTCGGCGGCTTCGGCAACTACCTCATTCCGCTGATGGTCGGCGCGCGGGACATGGTGTTCCCCTATGCCAACATGCTGAGCTACTGGATCTATCTGCTGGCGGTGCTGGTGCTGGTCGCGGGCTTTTTCGCGCCGGGCGGGCCCGACCGGCGCCGGCTGGACGCTCTATCCGCCGCAGGCCATTCTCTCCGGCACGCCGGGCGGCCAGGACTGGGGCATCCTCCTGATGCTGTCGTCGCTGATCCTGTTCATCATCGGCTTCACCATGGGCGGCCTGAACTATGTCGTGACCGTGCTGCAGGGCCGCGCGCGCGGTATGACGCTGATGCGCATGCCGCTGACGGTCTGGGGCATCTTCACCGCGACCGTGATGGCGCTGCTTGCCTTTCCCGCGCTTTTCGTCGCCTCCGTCATGATGCTGTTCGACCGGCTGCTCGGAACCAGTTTCTTCATGCCGGCCATCGTCGAGATGGGCGAGCAGCTCCAGCATGGCGGCGGCAGCCCGATCCTGTTCCAGCACCTCTTCTGGTTCTTCGGGCATCCCGAGGTCTATATCGTGGCGCTTCCCGCCTTCGGGATCGTTTCCGACCTCATCAGCACGCATGCGCGAAAGAACATCTTCGGCTACCGCATGATGGTCTGGGCGATCGTGATCATCGGCGCGCTCAGCTTCGTCGTCTGGGCGCACCACATGTATGTCAGCGGCATGAATCCCAACTTCGGCTTCTTCTTCGCAACCACGACGCTGATCATCGCCGTGCCGACCGCGATCAAGGTCTACAACTGGGTGCTGACGCTCTGGCGCGGCGATATCCACCTGACGCTGCCGATGCTCTTTGCGCTCGCCTTCATCGTCACCTTCGTCAATGGCGGCCTGACCGGCCTGTTCCTCGGCAATGTCGTCGTCGACGTGCCGCTGTCGGACACGATGTTCGTCGTCGCGCATTTCCACATGGTCATGGGCGTGGCGCCGATCCTCGTCATCTTCGGCGCGATCTATCACTGGTATCCGAAGGTGACCGGACGCATGCTGAACGAGACGCTCGGCCAGATCCACTTCTGGATCACCTTCCTCGGCACCTATGCGATCTTCTTTCCGATGCATTATCTCGGCCTGCTCGGCGTGCCGCGCCGCTATTACGAGCTCGGCGAAACGGCCTTCGTTCCGCCTTCGGCCCATACGCTGAACATCTTCATCACCGTCATGGCGCTGATCGTCGGGGCCGCGCAGATCGTCTTCCTGTTCAATCTGGTCTGGAGCCTTTTCAGGGGCAGGGAGGCCGGCGGCAATCCGTGGCGGGCGACGACGCTCGAATGGCAGACGCCGCAGACCCCGCCGGCCCACGGCAACTGGGGCAAGGAACTGCCGGTGGTCTATCGCTGGGCCTATGACTACAGCGTGCCGGGCGCGGCCGGGATTTCATTCCGCAGAACGATCCGGGCACCGGCGGATGGCGCCGGGAGCGGCCTCATGAACGTTATTGCTGATCTTCCTGGCGGTCATCGCCGTCATCATCATCTGGTGGATGGCCGAGCAGCGGCTGACCTCGAAGCCGTGGCTGGAGGTGGGCTTGTTGCCGGAGGCGCCCGGTGAAAGGCGGCTGCCGATTGAGCCCGCCAAGATTGGTCTTCGTGTTTTCCTTGCCGTCGTCGGCGCCCTCTTCGCGCTCCTCATCAGCGCCTATTTCATGCGCATGACCGCGGCCGACTGGTGGGCGACACCCGTTCCCCGGCTGCTTTGGGTGAACACCGCAGTGCTCGCGCTCAGCAGCGCCGCAGTGGAATGGGCCAAGTTCGAGGCGCGGCGCGGCCGAAGCGACGTCATGCGGGTTGCGCTTGTCATGGGATTGGCAACGGCGGTCCTCTTTCTCGCCGGGCAAGTCATGGCATGGCGGGAGCTTGTGGCGGCAGGCTATGTGCTCGCCGACAATCCGGCCAACAGCTTCTTCTACATGCTCACCGGCCTGCATGGCCTGCACATCCTCGGCGGCCTGGCGGTGCTCGGCCGCACGACGAGCGCGCGCCTTCGACGGTCGCTTCTCTCGTGGCAGGCTGCGCCTCAGCGTCGATCTCTGCGCCGTCTACTGGCATTTCATGCTCGTCGTCTGGCTGGTTCTCTTCGCACTCTTTGCCGGCTGGGCGAATGATTTCGTCGATCTTTGCCGCCAGCTGATTTCGTGAGGGATGAAAGATGGCTCAATTCACGCAAGCGGAAACCGGAGAAACGCTCCAACGGCCCGAGGGCTTGCGCGGGGTTGTCGCGGATATCTCCTCCGACCAGCGGGCGTTCAAGAGCGTCTCCTGGGGCAAGGCCATGATGTGGATCTTCCTCCTCAGCGACACCTTCGTCTTCGGCTGCTTTCTGCTTGCTTACATGACCGCGCGCATGTCGACGCCCGTTCCCTGGCCCAATCCGAGCGAGGTCTTCGCGCTCACGATCGGCGGCCACGAACGTTCCGCTGATCCTGATCGCGATCATGACCTTCGTCCTGATCAGCAGCAGCGGCACCATGGCGATGGCGGTCAATTTCGGATACCGCCGCGAGCGCGGCCGCACCGCGGCCCTGATGCTGCTGACGGCGGTCCTCGGCGCGACTTTCGTCGGCATGCAGGCGTTCGAATGGACGAAGCTGATTTCGGAAGGCGTGCGGCCCTGGGAGAACCCATGGGGTGCGGCGCAATTCGGCTCCTCCTTCTTCATGATCACCGGATTTCACGGCACCCATGTCACCATCGGCGTGATCTTCCTCCTCATCATCGCCCGCAAGGTCTGGCGCGGTGATTTCGACACGGAACGGCGGGGCTTTTTCACCAGCCGCAAGGGCAACTACGAGAGCGTCGAGATCATGGGCCTCTACTGGCACTTCGTCGATCTCGTCTGGGTATTCATCTTCGCATTCTTCTATCTGTGGTGAGGACTGCCATGGCACAGGCGCAAACGCATTCCGGACAGCAGCACCCGATCAAGCTCTATCTCCTGGTCTGGGGCCTGCTCTTCGTTCTCAGCACCTTCTCCTATCTTGTCGATTATTTCGGCATCCAGGGTTATCCGCGGTGGTTCCTGATCCTGTCTGTTCATGATGTTGAAGGCTGGATTGATCGTTGCCGTCTTCATGCACATGGCCTGGGAGCGGCTGGCGCTTGTCTATGCGATCCTCGTCCCGCCCGTCCTGGTGCTCGTTTTCGTCGCGATGATGGTGTCGGAATCGAACTACACGATCTTCACGCGGCAAGCGTTCTCCGGCGTGGGCCTTTAGCGAGTGCGACGATACTTCGGTCGAACTTTAGCAGACTAAGAATTTTTCAGCCGCAACGTATTTCTCCTGAATTCGAGGGGATTTCCAGGATGTTATAGGCAAAAATACGTAGTTAATGTTTACAGTTAAGCGGCCTTTAACGTTTCCGATTCATTATCCATCAAAAGCGTATCAGATTGGCAGGGTGTCCGCTCTGCCGATGCAAACGGATCTTGGAGTGGATCATGAAAAGAGGCTTGTCCGGCATCTTTGCCGCATTGCTTGTCACATCAAATGCTTTCGCGGCCGATCTCGCTCCTGTCGAGCCGGTTCCGGAAATGCCGCCGGAAGTCACGGTCACCGAATCGACCGGCTGGTATCTGCGCGGCGATGTCGGTTACGGCTTCAACGATCTGCGCGGCGCAAAGTTCTTTCAGGGAAGCAATGCTGACGAGGCGAGCTTCGATCACGCCGATCTCCGTGACGCTTTCACGGTAGGCGGCGGCGTTGGTTACCAGGTGAACAACTACTTCCGGACGGATCTGACGCTGGACTATCTGGCAAAATCCGATTTTCACGGCTCGACCACGGGTGGCGGCGCTGCATTCGGCGCGCTGCGTTACTGCTTGTACGTCGACCGACGTTTCGTCGCTGACTGCTTGGACCCTCATGGCCAATGCCTATGTCGATCTCGGTACCTATGGCTACTTCACGCCTTACGTCGGCGCTGGCATCGGCGGCACCTACGTGAAGTGGAAGGACCTTCACAACATCGTCTTGCGCCGACGACGGTAGCTGGTTGCGATGACGAAGTCACTCACGGCGGACGCGGCAACTGGCGGTTCAGCTACGGACTTATGGCCGGCGCTTCGATCGACGTCACCTGCAACGTCAAGGCCGATGTCGGTTATCGCTTCCTCCACGTGGACGGCGGCAGCATGTTCGGTTACGCCGAGAATGGCGGTCCGGGCCGGGACAAGGGCTTCAATGTGCACGAAGCCCGCGTCGGCGCTCGCTATCTTTTCGGCGGTTGCCAGCAGGCCTCCTACGAGCCGCCGCCGGAAATCCCGCTGCAGCAGCCGGTCTACAAGTAAGAGCGATCTCCGCAAACCATTTGAAAGCCGTCCTTCGGGGCGGCTTTTTCGTTTTCGTCTCGTCGTGCCTGCGTCAAAAAATCCTCCGCCTGCGACACTTCCCCGTTGACTATAACAGACGCGATCTATATCCACGGCGGCGGGACACCTCTCCCCAACGAGAGGCTATCTATCTGGAAGGATAGCACATGGCGAAGACCGCAAAGCCGGACGTGCGTCCGCAAAATACCCATTTTTCTTCTGGCCCCTGCTCGAAGCGCCCCGGTTGGTCGCTCGATGCGCTTTCCGATGCGGCCCTCGGCCGCTCGCACCGCGCGAAGGTCGGCAAGGCGAAGCTGAAGCAGGCCATCGATCTTACCCGCGAAGTTCTGGAAGTGCCGGCGGATTACCGCATCGGCATCGTTCCGGCTTCCGATACCGGCGCCGTCGAAATGGCGCTCTGGTCGCTGCTCGGCGAGCGCGGCGTCGACATGCTCGCCTGGGAAAGCTTCGGCGCCGGCTGGGTCTCCGACGTCGTCAAGGAGCTGAAGCTCCAGGACGTCCGCAAGTTCGAAGCCGACTACGGCGAGCTTCCCGACCTCTCCAACGTCGATTTCGACCGCGACGTGGTCTTCACCTGGAACGGCACCACCTCCGGCGTTCGCGTTCCGAACGCCGATTTCATCCCGGCCGACCGCAAGGGCCTGACGATCTGCGACGCGACCTCGGCCGCTTTCGCGCAGAACCTCGATTTCGCCAAGCTCGATGTCGTCACCTTCTCCTGGCAGAAGGTTCTGGGCGGCGAGGGCGCGCATGGCGTCCTCATCCTGTCGCCGCGCGCCGTCGAGCGGCTGCGAAAGCTACACGCCGGCCTGGCCGCTGCCGAAGATCTTCCGCATGACCAAGGGCGGCAAGCTGATCGAAGGCATCTTCCAGGGCGAGACGATCAACACGCCGTCGATGCTCTGCGTCGAGGACTATATCGATGCGCTCCTCTGGGCAAAGCAGCTCGGCGGCCTCAAGGCGCTGATGGCGCGCGCCGATGCCAATGCCAAGGTGATCGACGATTTCGTCGCAGCCAACGACTGGATCGCCAATCTCGCCGTCAAGCCGGAAACGCCCTCCAACACCTCGGTCTGCCTGAAGATCGTCGACAAGGACATCACGGCGCTCGACGACGAGCCAGGCGAATTTCGCCAAGGGCATGGTCGCGCTGCTCGAAAAGGAAGGCGTCGCCTACGACATCGGCGCCTTATCGCGATGCGCCGTCCGGTCTGCGCATCTGGGCCGGCGCGACGATCGAGACCGCCGACATGCAGAAGCTGATGCCCTGGCTCGTCCTGGGCCTTCGAAACGCAGAAGGCGACGCTTTCCCAGGCTGCGGCCTGAGTTGATCGCCTCCGGCTCCGCCGAACGGGCGGAGCCTCGCATCCCTGATTTCATCCATCGCTGAACACTTTTGAAGGAGGCCTCCAATGGCACCTCGCGTACTCGTATCCGATGAACTGTCGGAAACCGCCGTCCAGATCTTCCGCGATCGCGGCGTCGAAGTCGATTTCCAGCCGCAGCTCGGCAAGGACAAGGACAAGCTCGCCGAAATCATCGGCAACTATGACGGTCTCGCCATCCGCTCCGCCACCAAGGCGACGGAAAAGCTGATCGCGGCCGCGACCAATCTCAAGGTCATCGGCCGCGCCGGCATCGGCGTCGACAATGTCGATATCCCGGCCGCCTCGCGCCGCGGCATCATCGTCATGAACACGCCGTTCGGCAACTCGATCACCACGGCCGAACATGCCATCGCGCTGATGTTCGCCGTCGCCCGCCAGCTTCCCGCAGCCGATACCTCGACCCAGGCCGGCAAGTGGGAAAAGTCGAAGTTCATGGGCGTCGAGATCACCGGCAAGACGCTCGGCGTCATCGGTGCCGGCAATATCGGCGCCATCGTCTGCGCCCGCGCCATCGGCCTCAAGATGCACGTCCTCGCCTATGATCCGTTCCTCTCCAAGGAGCGCGCCGAGGAGATGGGCGTCACCAAGGTCGAGCTCGACGAGCTGCTCGCCCAGGCCGACTTCATCACGCTGCACGTGCCGATGACCGACAAGACCCGCGGCATCCTCAACCAGGAAGCGCTGGCGAAGACGAAGCCCGGCGTGCGCATCATCAACTGCGCCCGCGGCGGTCTCGTCGATGAGGCGGCGCTTGCCGAAGCCATCAAGTCCGGCCATGTCGCCGGTGCCGGTTTCGACGTCTTCGAGGTCGAGCCCGCCGACGGAAAGCCCGCTCTTCGGCCTGCCGAACGTCGTCTGCACGCCGCATCTCGGCGCCTCGACCACGGAAGCGCAGGAAAACGTCGCCCTGCAGGTGGCCGAGCAGATGTCGGATTACCTGATCAAGGGCGCCGTCTCCAACGCCATCAACATGCCGTCGATCACGGCCGAAGAAGCGCCGATCCTGAAGCCCTTCATCAGGCTTGCCGACGTTCTCGGCGCCTTCGTCGGCCAGGTGACGGAAAGCGCCATCAAGGAAATCGAGATCCTCTATGACGGTTCGACCGCCGGCATGAACACCAAGGCGCTGACGAGCGCCGTGCTTGCCGGTCTGATCCGGCCGCAGGTTGCCGACGTCAACATGGTTTCGGCGCCGATCATGATCAAGGAAAAGGGCATCATCCTGTCCGAGGTCAAGCGCGACAAGACCGGCGTCTTCGACGGCTATATCAAGCTGACGGTGACGACGGCGAACCAGACGCGCTCGATCGCCGGCACGGTCTTCTCCGACGGCAAGCCGCGCTTCATCCAGATCAAGGGCATCAACCTCGACGCCGATGTCGGCACGCACATGGTCTACATCACCAACACCGACGTTCCCGGCATGATCGGCTTCATCGGCACGACGCTGGGTGAGGCGGGCGTCAACATCGCCAACTTCCAGCTCGGCCGCGACAAGCAGGGCGGCGATGCGATCGCGCTGCTCTATGTCGACGGACCGATCGGCGACGACGTGCTCGACAAGCTGACGGCGCACCCGGCGATCCGCCAGGCGAAGCCGCTGGTCTTTGCGGTCGACTAAGATTTCCTCCCAAGGAAGCATGAGAGAACCCGGCGCAGGGGACTGCGCCGGGCTTTTTATGACTTTCAATCAGACGAGTTTGCCTGACAATCAGAGCATAAATTGACTGCTGTTTGGAATGTGACCTTGTGGCGTCAGGTCATCGACGGCCTTTGGAAGATCTTTTGAAAGGCGGCTCAGGATTTCGTCCTCGCTGAGCCCCGTCTTGGAGGAGATCTCCTCCAGAACGTCCGGGCCAAGCGCCTGCGAGAGCTGGCGGTCGTCGATCGGCTTGTTCTCGCCGGGCGATACCCAGGAGTTCGCCGTATCGCCATAGCCGTTCTTGCTGAACTGATCGAGCAAACCGCCAAGGCCGCCACTCAAGACGCCGCCGGCAGAGCCGCCTTTGACGAGGTCACCGAGACCGCCGCCTGCAAGGCCGCCCAGAAGTCCGCCCAAGCCTGTGTCCGACGACTGCGATGGCGTTCCGGCGGGCTGCGCACCGGATGTTTGCGGCTGTGCGCCGCCCTGCGTGAGCTGTTTGACTGCCGCGGCGATCTTGTCGCGGTTCTGGTAGCCAGCCACGGCGAGTATGCCGAGCAATGCCGTAAGATTTCTGCGATCCATGATATCCTCCCGTTGAGATGGGCCGCATTCGACGCATGCAGCCCGAATGCGGAAATGCCTGGACAGTCAGTTGGTTCCTGCGTCGTCAAAAATTCATCGCACCGGCTGCAGCAGACGTAGCGCATTGATCGTCACCAGCACCGTCGCTCCCGTATCAGCGAGGATCGCGGGCCATAGTCCGGTGATGCCGACGATGGTCGTGACCAGGAAGACCGCCTTGAGGCCGAGCGCGATGGTGATGTTTTCGAAGATGTTGCGCATCGTCCGCCTGGAAAGGGCGATCATCGCCGCCACGTCGCCGACGCGGCCGTGCAGGACTGCCGCATCCGCAGTCTCCAGCGCCACATCCGTCCCGCCGCCCATGGCGATGCCGACATCCGCGGCCGCCAGGGCAGGGGCGTCGTTGATGCCGTCGCCGACCTTGGCCACGATGAAGCCTTCGCGCTTCAATTCGCCGACGATGCGCTGCTTGTCTTCAGGCATGAGTTCGGCGCGTACGTCGATACCGAGCTGCTCGCCGATCGTCCTTGCCGTGCGTTCGTTGTCGCCGGTCAGCATGACGATCCGGACACCGGCATCGGTCAGCGTCTTCAGGCCGGCTTTGGCATCCTCGCGTGGCTCGTCGCGCATGGCGATGAACCCGGCGGCTTTCCCGTTGACGAGGAGGACCGATACGCTTTTGCCTTGCTCGTTCAGGGCAGCAATCCGCTCGTCCTGTTCGGCCGTCAGCGCGCCGGTTATCGCGGGCTGCAGCCGGAGAGAGAAGGTCGAGCCTTTCGCCACCCACGCGACCGGTCATGCCCTTGCCGGGAATGGCTTCCACCTCGAAGGCCGGCGGTACCGGCACCTTGTCGCTCTTCGCGCGATCAAGGATTGCCAGCGCGAGCGGGTGGCTGGAGCTTCTTTCCAGGACCGCGGCGCGCGAAAGCACCTGTGCCTCCGTCCGCTCGAAGGGCGACGATGTCGGTAACCTTTGGCTTACCTTCTGTCAGCGTGCCGGTCTTGTCGAGCGCGACGGCAGTAACCTTGCCGAGCGTTTCCAGCACCGCACCGCCCTTCATCAGCAGTCCGCGCCGCGCGCCGGCCGATAGCGAAGCGGCAATTGCAGCGGGCGTCGAGATCACCAGAGCGCAGGGGCAGCCGATGAGCAGGATCGCGAGCCCCTTGTAGATCCATTCGTCCCAAGCGCCGCCCGCGAGGAGCGGCGGCAGGATCGCGACCAGTGCCGCGACCACGACAACACAGGGCGTGTAGTAGCGCGAGAAACGATCGATGAAGCGCTCGGTCGGCGCCTTCGATTCCTGTGCTTCCTCGACGAGTTTGACGACGCGGGCAATCGTGTTGTCGGCACTTGCCGCCGTCACCCTGACGCGGAGAGCGCCATCGGCATTGACCGTTCCGGCAAAGACCGCGTCATCGGCGGCTTTGCGCACCGGAACGCTTTCGCCCGTTACAGGCGACTCGTCGATCGCGCTTTCCCCCGAGACGATAACGCCGTCGGCGGAAATGCGGTCGCCCGGGCGCACGAGGATGATGGAGCCCACGGCAACGCTTTCCGCCGGAACTTCGCGCGTCTCGCCATTTTCTTCCAGCAAGGCACTCTTCGGCACGAGCGCCGCTCAGCGATTGAATGCTCGCCCGCGCCTTTCCGGCAGCGATGCCTTCAAGCAGTTCACCGACCAGGAACAGGAAGACGACGGCTGCGGCCTCCTCTGCGGCATTGATGATGATGGCGCCGATCGCTGCGATCGTCATCAGCATCTCGATGGAAAAGGGCGTTCCGGCCAGTGCAGCCATGGCTGCCCGGCGCGCGATCGGTGCAAGACCGACCAGCGTCGCGGCGATGAAGGCGTAAGGGGCGATTGCCGGCACGAGATGGCCAGCAACGTAGGCCGCGACAAGGGCCGTCCCGGACAGAATCGTCAGGCGGCCTTTCTTGCCTTGCCACCAGGAACCGCTCACCGGCCGATGGTCATGACCATGCAGCTCTGCGGCTTGCCTTTCAGCGTGCGCATGCTCATGGCCGGAATGGTCATGATCGGCATGATCGTGGCCATGGCCGTGCGGACGATGGTCCGTGCTCCGGCGTCTTCCCTGGTATCGGCGCAACCGAGTAACCGAGACCGGTCACCTTCTTCTCGATCGCCTTCAGATCACTGGTCCCGTCATGGCTGATGGTCATCGTGCCGCTAGTCACCGACACGGACACGTCCTCGACCCCGGCAATGCGGCGAACCGCCGTGTCGATCTTGGCCGCGCAGGATGCGCAGTCCATGCCGCCAACTCTGTATTTTGCCTGTGCCGCGTCCGCCATTTCGGTTTTCCTTGTTCTTCAGCAGCACTCTACCTACATGCTCTAGCGACTAGAGGTGCAAGAAGAAAATCATGAAAAAGATCACGATCGGCGATGCGGCCCGCCAGAGCGGCGTTAAGGTTCCGACAATCCGCTATTACGAGAGTATCGGCCTGCTTGCGGCTCCGAGCCGCAGCGAAGGCAACCAGCGTTCCTATGAGCCTGCCGATATCCGCCGGCTTGCCTTTATCCGCCATGCCCGCGAGCTCGGCTTCGAAGTCGATGCCATCCGAACCCTGCTGAGGCTGCAGGACGATCCTAACCAGCCTTGCGCTTCGGCCGATGCGATTGCCAAGGCGCGGCTCGTCGAGGTCGAGCAGCGTATTCGTAGCCTGATGGCTTTGAAAGCCGAGCTGGAAATCATGGTCGAAGGCTGCGGCCACGGCCGGGTCGATCAGTGCCGCGTCATAGAAGTCCTTGCCGATCACGGCCAGTGTATGCACCCTCACCACTGAGCCTAAAGCGAACAACACGCCCAGTTTCGCGCCAGGAAGCCTTCAGGGATTCGCTGCGAAGATGGCGAAGTGAAGCTGAAACGGTAAATGACCTCAGCTTTTCGAGAGCTTCGCCATGCTCTGCTCTTGCGAGCAGTTCGGTGACTTCATCGTCGCTGGTCTGATTGAAATCGTCGTAGTGAAGGCTCACGGCCCGCAAATCGTCTGGTGCGGACAGGCAGAAGATTTCGTCGACTTCGTTCTTTAACTCGTCGATCACCGATCGCGGCGCCACCGGTACCGCAAGCGTGACATGGCCCGCCCCTACCTGCCGGAGCGCTTTCAATCCGGCTTTCACCGAGGCGCCGGTAGCAATGCCGTCGTCGACGAGAATGACGCTCCGGCCTGCAAGATCGATCGGGGTGCGGTTGCCGAGATAAGTCCTTCGACGCCTTTCGATCTCCTCCAGCTGGCGCGCCGCCTCCTTTTCGAAATACTCGAGCGAAGCTCCGCAATAGGCAAGCACGTCTTCGTTGATCACGCGCTGCGGATTTTTTCCATCGACGACGGCGCCAATGGCAAATTCCGGATAACCCGGCGCGCCGATCTTGCGGACAAGCAAGATATCCAGCGGCGCCTGCAAATCAGCGGGCAAGCTCGAAGGCGACAGGAACCCCGCCACGCGGCAGACCGAGCACGACCGGGTCATCGTTCCGCCGGCCGATGGCTTCGGCAAGCTTTTTGCCCGCGTCGGCACGATTGCGAAAGCGTGAAGCGTCCTGCATCGTCAAAGCCCGAATGGATAGGTTTCGGGCACGCCGTAGCAATCGAACTGCTCCGGAAGCACGGCTTCGAAATAGTGAGCAAGTTCACCGATATTGAACTGGCCGCCCCAGCCCATGGCCGCGGCAGGGTCGGTCAGTGGTTCGCATGCATGGCGGATGGCATGTGCGATGCTATCTGCGTGGTTGGGTTTAAGCTCCAGGAGAATCATTTGAGCCTCCTTTTGAAGTGTCATCGGCTGTTTTGCTCGCTCGTCGGCGAGGACGGGATTCAATGGCGCTGGTCGCTCGTATCCTTTCACTAGAAACAAATTGCGGCAGCGATTGTTCCTAAGGCATTGAGCGGTCTTGAATGCCTAATCAGGATGCCTACGCCTAAAGTTTAGGCACTCTATGATTCTGATTTTATTTAGCTTTTCCCGCTACAACGGCGCGATGTTTTCCCTAGCCGCATCCAGATGCCATGATCGCGCACGCCAAAAAGCCGGATGAGATAGCCCTACAGAACGACGATTTCCGCTCGTTGTTCAAAACGCATCCGTCGCCGATGTGGGTTTATGAACCGGAAACCCTGCGCTTCCTCATCGTCAACGATGCGGCGCTGGATCTCTACGGTTATGCGCCCGATGACTATGCTGGCATGACGGTGCTCGACATCCGCCCTGCTGCCGAGCGGGCGCGAATGCTGAATGCGGTCGAGGCGCGCACGGATATTGAGAAGGCGGGGCGCTGGACACATCTCAAGGCCAGCGGCGAGACGTTCGAGGTGTTGACCTACGGACGTGAGGTGCGCTTCGACGGAAAGGATGCCGTCCTGGCGATCGTACAGGACCGGACGGAGTTCAATGCAGCCGAGCGGCAGGTGACGGATACGTGGTCGTTGCTCGACAGTATCGTCGACAATCTTCCCGTCGGCGTTTTCGTCAAGGATATGGAACAGGACGGCCGCTATATTCTTTTCAACGAGGCGTTCAACGCCATTGTTGGCCGGGCGACGGAGGAAGTACTTGGCTCTACCGACCGCTCGCTCTTTCCGGCGGAACAGACGGCGCTCTTCCGCGAGCAGGACGCCCGCGCTTGTCGATGCAAACGGAACGATCACCTTTGAAGAGACGATGCACGCGGCTGGATGGCGTTCGGCGTATCCTGCAGGACCGCGAAAAAGGCACTGCCGGCTCCCGAAGGGTCTGCACCCACGCTATCTGCTCGGCATCTCGCAGGATGTGACGGAGGAGCGCGCCTTCGAGGCGAAGCTTGCCCATATGGCGATGAATGATTCACTGACCGGCCTGCCCAATCGGGCCGCCTTTGCCGAACATATCGAACTGCATGCCACCGCAGCGACTGCCGCCGCGCCGATCGCGCTCCTTTACCTTGACGTCGATCATTTCAAGCACATCAACGACAGCAAGGGTCACGCCGCCGGCGATACACTTCTCTGCCAGGTTGCCAAGCGTCTCTCCGTTCTGGCGCAGGAGGGGGATCTCGTCGCCCGCCTTGGCGGCGACGAATTCGCTCTCGTTCTGAAGCTTCCGGAGGCTGAGCCGCGCCGAACGCTTCGCGGAACAACTTCTGGCGCTGCTTTCCGCGCCGTTTGATCTCGATGGCGTCAACGAGCACGTCACCTGCAGCATCGGCATTGCGCTCGCGCCGGCGCATGCGCAGGACGCCGACGTCTTGATGCGTCACGCTGACCTTGCGCTCTACGCCGCGAAGGAAAGCGGCCGGTCGACCTATCGCTTCTATGCGCCGGAGATGCGGCTTGAGGCGGAACGGCGGCACCAGCTGACCGTCGAGCTTCACGATGCACTGGAGAAAGACCAGTTCGAGCTGTACTACCAGCCGATCGTGCGAGTCGACAACGGCTGTCTGGCAGGGTTCGAGGCGCTCATCCGATGGCGCCATCCGCTGCGCGGCCTGGTCGCGCCCATGGAGTTCATTCCCGTCGCCGAGGAAACGGGCCTGATCGTTCCGATCGGCGAATGGGTGTTGCGCGAGGCGTGCCGCGTGGCGGCGGCCTGGCCCGACCACCTGAAGATTGCGGTCAATTTGTCCGTCTACCAGTTCCGCCACAACAGCCTGTTGTCCACGGTCGTTTCCGCTCTCGACGACAGCGGCCTTAGGCCGGAGCGCCTGGAAATCGAGATCACGGAATCCGTCTTCCTTGCCGACGTTGAGCAGAGCCTGCCACTGCTGCGCGCCCTGAAAGAACTCGGCATCCGCATCGCCATCGACGATTTCGGTACAGGCTATTCCTCGTTCAGCTATCTTCGCGCCTTCGCCTTCGACAAGATCAAGCTCGACCGCAGCTTCATTGCCGGCATCGAGACCGACGCCGGCAATCTCGCCATCATCCGCGCGGTCGTCGGCATCGGTTCGGGCTTCAATGCAACGACGCTTGCCGAAGGCATCGAGACCGAGGAACAACTCGAAAAGCTGAAGCAGGAGGGCTTTGGAGAAGCCCAGGGCTATCTGCTCGGCAAGCCCATGCCGCAGGCGGAAGCCGAAGAGCGGATCTACGGCGCAATCTCAAAGACGCGGGTCGCCGTCGACGGTTGAGATCATCCTATCGAAAGCATCAGCGGCTTTGCTGCGATAGCGCTCCTCGTGGCGCAGCAGGAAAAAGGGCCGGGGCAGCGGCGCTATATTGGCTTCGACGATCGCCCCGCCTTTAAGCAAAGGCGCCGCGATGCTGCGCGACATCAGCGTTGCGCCGAGACCGGCCTCGACGGCGCCGATTACGGTTTCATTGGCTGGCAGCTCCATCGACACGTCTATGGCTGAGAGATCGAAACCTGCCGCCTCCACCAGGCTTTCGAAGGCATGGCGCGTGCCTGAGCCCGGCTCGCGCATGACCCACGGCGTTTGACGAAAATCACCGACATCGCGCCGTTCGCCATCCGCCCATGGGTGGCTGCCCGCGACGATCACAATCATTTCGTCGGTCGCGACCATGCGGGCGGACACGCCGCGGCGCTTGCTCCTGCCATTCGATCAGCCCGATTTCGATCTCTCCGCGCATCACAGCATCGGCAACTTCGGCAGAGTTGGAGATACCCACGTCGAGGCGAATGCCGGGATATCGTGTGCGGTAAGCGGCAAGCCTTGGGGCAAGCCAGTATCCCGCTACGGTCTGGCTCGCCATGATCGACAGTTCTCCATCCATCAGGCCGGAGAGGTCCATGAGGGCCGCTTCCGCTGCGCGGGCGCTTGCGAGAACCGCATGCGCCTCCTTCAGGAAGAGGCGTCCAGTCTGGTTCAACACGATCGAGCGGCCGACCCGATCGAAAAGCGTCACGCCATGGCGCGTCTCCAGAGCGGTAATTGCGGCGCTGACGGCCGATTGGGTCATGTTCAGCCGCTGCGCCGCCTGCGTGATATGCTGGCGCGCCGCCACTTCGACGAATATCTTCAGCTGCTCCAGGGTCATTTACGCTCTTCTCAGTTCAATCGATTTTATCGAATGGTTTGACAATTACAATTCGTTGGAATCGATTAATTTTGCAATCTATGTCTAATTCATTCCTTCAGTCCCTATCTCAGGAAATTAAGACATGACTGCTCTCGCGGATTTAGACAGGCGCCCTACGATCACCTCCGTTCGCCACGCCGTCCGGCACTTCACCCCGAACTGGTTTGCCGCAACCATGGGCACCGGGATCCTGGCAATCTGTCTCGGTCAGTTTCCGGCTGTGCCGTGGCTCTCCGATGCCGGCGAGACACTCTGGATTCTCAATATCGCGCTGTTTTTGGCGTTGACGGCGACTCTATATAGCCAAATGGCTGCGGCATTCGCGCGAGGCGCTGCGAATCTTCGATCACCCGGTTACGTCAATGTTCTTCGGCTGCATTCCGATGGGACTGGCAACGATCATCAATGGCTTCGTCGTCTATGGCGCTGCAACTGTCGGTGATCGGGCAATCTCCATTGCGGAAGTGCTGTGGTGGCTTGATGCCGGCTCTCGCGATCCTTGCCGGCCTCGCAATACCGCTCGCGATGTTCGTGCGCCAGAAGCATGCCATTGACCAGATGAGCGGCGTCTGGCTGCTGCCGGTCGTGGCATCCGAGGTCGCTGCCGGGACCGGTGGGCTGCTGCTTCCGCATCTCACCGATCCTGCGACGCAGTTTACGGTGCTCTTCATCAGCTATGTTCTATGGGCTTGCTCGGTGCCGCTGGCGCTCGGTATTCTCGTCATTCTTTTCCTGCGAATGGCGCTGCACAAGCTTCCTCCGGCCGGGATGGCCGCGACCAGCTTCCTGGCGCTGGGTCCGATCGGCACCGGTGCTTTCGGACTGGCGCTCTTTGCGGCAAACGGCCCGGTTGTCCTGGAAGCCAACGGGTTGGGCGCTTTTGCGCCTGCGATGTCCGGCGCAAGCCTCCTGGGTGCGATACTGCTTTGGGGGTACGGCCTCTGGTGGCTCGCCTTGGCGGTCGCGATCATTCTCCGCCAGATCCGCCACGGCATGCCTTTCAATCTCGGCTGGTGGGGATTTACATTTCCGATCGGCGTTTACGCCGTGGCAACGCTGCGGCTGGGCCAATTGCTGCACTTTGCGCCGCTTGGCGTATTCGGCGCCGTCCTGATCGCAGCACTTTCGGCGATCTGGATTCTTGTGGCGCTGAAGACGCTTGCAGGGGCCCTCTACGGCACGCTCTTCGTTGATCCCAGCCTTGAGCGCTGAACCGTGGATGGCGAAAACCGCCAAGCACATCTGGATGACGGTCCATCTCCGGCGTTTCAGGCTCGATGCCATGATAGAAGGCCGGGAGGAAAGAGCGCACAAAGCTGCCGCGGAATAGTCGCGGCAGGGCGGCCAAATCCCCGCCTCTTGCGCGACGCCACAATCCTTTCTATATCCACGGCCACGAAAGCCCGGCGGACGAGCCCGCCGGAGAGCAGGAAATTCGCCGCATTTGCAGGGCAGACGGCGGAGCGAAACAAGCACTGAACTGGCAGCACCCGTGAACACACTGGATTTTGACAAGAAGCCGGAAGATACGCGCGTTGTCGTCGCCATGTCGGGCGGCGTCGACAGCTCGGTCGTTGCCGGCATTCTGAAGCGCCAGGGCTATGATGTGCTAGGGATCACGCTGCAGCTCTACGACCATGGCGCTGCCGTTCACCGCGCCGGTTCCTGCTGTGCCGGGCAGGACATCGATGACGCGCGCCGCGTCTGCGAGACGCTCGGCATTCCGCACTACGTCCTCGATTACGAGAAGCGCTTCCGCGACACGGTTATCAATCCGTTCATGGAAAGCTATGTCGCCGGCGAAACGCCGATCCCTTGCGTGTCGTGCAATCAGACCGTCAAGTTCGCCGATCTTCTGGCAACCGCCAAGGAACTCGGCGCAGACGCGCTGGCGACCGGCCACTATATCCGCTCGCGGCCGAACCCGGCGCCGGGCAATCCCGGCCGCCGCGCGCTTTATCGCCCGGCCGATGCCGATCGCGACCAGAGCTACTTCCTCTTTGCGACCACCCAGGAGCAGATCGATTACTTGCGTTTCCCGCTCGGCGGACTGCCAAAGGCGGAGACCCGCAGGCTTGCCGAGGAAATGGGCCTCGTCGTCGCCAAGAAGGCGGACAGCCAGGACATCTGTTTCGTGCCGCAGGGCAAGTATTCCGATATCATCAACAAGCTGAAGCCGAACTCAGCGCTTGCGGGCGAGATCGTGCATCTCGACGGTCGCGTGCTCGGCAGCCATGAGGGCATTCTGCACTACACGATCGGCCAGCGCCGCGGCATCGGCGTCGCCACCGGCGAGCCGCTCTATGTCGTCTTTCTCGATGCGCGCTCGCGCCGGGTCATCGTCGGCCCGAAGGAAGCGCTGGAGACACATCGCGTCTACCTTCGCGACGTCAACTGGCTGGGCGATGAGCCGCTCGAGGAGGCGGCCGCGGGCGAAGGTTTTGCCTGCTACGCGAAGGTTCGCTCCACCCGCGCGCCGGCGCCTGCCGTTGTGCGTGCCGACGCAGGCGGCATCTACGTCGACCTGACCATCGGTGAGGCCGGCGTCGCGCCCGGCCAGGCCTGCGCGCTCTATTCGGCACCGGGCGATGATGCCCGCGTCTTCGGCGGCGGTTTCGTCGAGCGCTCCGAGCGCGAGCCTGCGGCGGAAGCCTCGCTGAGGGCCTTGCTTTCCAGCCCAGTCGCCGCCTGAACCGGCAGCGAAATGGCGAGCGGCCAGGTCGGCCGTTTTCTTGAAATCACATGCTTGACACCAAGCAGGACCGCACCTTATAAGCCGCACATCCCACGAGCCGCCGCTTCGCGACCGGCATCGTTGACCAGTGGCGGAGTAGCTCAGTAGGTCAGAGCAGAGGAATCATAATCCTTGTGTCGGGGGTTCAAATCCCTCCTCCGCTACCATTAAAACAGTATCCACCCGGAGACATAGGTAACAACTTGTACCTAAGACATAGGTGACTGTAGCGTGACACGAAATTTCGGAATTTTGTCAGATCAATCCGGAATTTTCAAAAATAAGAAATTCGGCTTTTAGTGCATCTTTGCAGTATCGCGGCGCACCTTTTTCCAGTGGGCGTAAGCAGCGGTTCGCGATGGGCGGCGGGCGCCTCCAAACCTTCTCCTGCATTCTCTCAGTAGCCGGTCCATCGGCATGATGCCATAGCGCTGAGTTAGGAATACGGCCACTTCCGTGTCGCGGGCGATTGTCGAACGGCTGGGCCGGGAGAACTGATCATGGCTGATCGTGCGTTCCGCCGACAACCGCCTACATTCCAACAGCTCCGCATAATCGGCGACGGGGATCGTGACCAGCGCGCCCCCCATTTTGTGTTTTCGATGACGCTTAAAACTCATCTCAAACCGCCTTCAACGGTCGCTTGAAGCAGCGACGTTCTCGCGATCCCAAGGGAACGCGCAACTTGGTCAACTACGCCGCTTGGCACCTCTGCCGTATTGCGCGCGACAGAAGCGTGCGCCGCTGCCGGTTGTTCATCCGAAATGGAGGGCGTGAAGAGGTATCCGAGCGGCTTTCCCGACCTTCTCACAGAAAGTCTCGAAGCTCTTTTCGTTATTGCTTGCCAGCTCCAATCCCCAGTCACGGAAAGCGGGCGGAATAACGCCGTTCTTGATCGCCTCTTCAACCTTCGCTGCCTGCCGCTGGCTGTTCAGCTCGAAGCGATCTTTTGCAAGGCCGGTGGCGATCGCTTCAAACGCTGAGGCCGTTGCCGTCGTGTCTTCCGCTTTACGGAGGGTAACGATAGCGGCAATCACGACTTCTTCCGACGCTGTTTCCTAGGCCGAGTGCTGCGCAAGTGGCTTTCGTGTTCATCTGTTTCACTCCGTTTGCTGGCTGGCTAAAACCGTTTCGGTCGCGTACCTCCCGAGAATAGCGCGCCTGCCTCTGGCCTGATTTCGGTCCCATAGTACCGGCCTGGGTGTCCTTCCGCTGCATTCCGCAGCAGAGCGCTTGCTAAGAGTAGCAGAATGCCAAAACAACCGACGCCAACTAGCGCAAAGGTGCTAATACGGTCTCGGATGCAGGCAATGGGCAGGTCTAGCCCAAAAAGCCGAACAGCCAAGCAAGAAGAAGCGCCAATGACGCGCCCATCGCTATCAATATCCATACGCCCAAAGTGCGTTTGGGTGGCTTCCCCGAAAAGCGATCAGGCTCACTCATTGACGTCTCCCGAAGTTGTTCGGGCAACCGCGACCGCGCGGCACCAGTATGAATTGGCGTCATCACTGGTGGTTGAACAGGAAGTCCCAACTAAATCCAGCCGCCAATGCAGCTTTCTCGATGTCGTTACATAAGCTTTTTCGCCAGGATGGCCCAATTCCCACGCTATCAGATAAACCTGCAACCAATTTCCTGCTGTAGGCTTCTTTACCCTATCCCTGCAAACCTTGTGCAGATGCTTCGGGAATGGAAACTGGAGTCTGGCAACCATGCCCTAGCTTTCGCCACCACTTCGGGAAAGCCCATGTCTCCGGTACAAAACGTCACCAATCTCTCAGGTCGGGCACTCAGCTATCAGGTAACTCCGACGCCGGCCCATTGGTCGCGCGGCATTGAATGTCAACCTTTTTTCTTCGCCTGCGTACGTGAAAGCCCAGTGGAACATCAGTCTTTCCTACGGGCATCGAGCGAGAGCGATCCAGATGGATTGCTGCGCCGCTCGCGTCTTCGCTGCAGAAGGTTCCGCAGCTCCGCGAAGCCAACTCTTCCACCTTCTCTTGCGCCCGAGACCAGAAGCTCGGTGGCAATGACGGGATGGTTGCGCACCAGTTTGCCGGCTGCCTTGAGGACCGCCGCGATCAGGATGCGCTCCATCGGCGTGCGGCCATAATGGTCCATGAGGAAGTTCTCGATCCGGCCGCCCCCGTTCCGGGCGGGGATTGGCCGTGGTTGCGGTGCCGGCGCCGCGGGTACTGCGGGTACTAATGAACCGCGCCGGCGCGGGGAGGGCGCTTCTCCGCGTCCTTGCGCATCTCCTTTGGCCGCATCTTCTTTGGCAAGGCGTCATGCGCGGTGTCCTTGACGACTGCGACGGCCGCCTCGGTTGCCCGCGAAAGAGCTTCTCCCGCGATTCCCATGGCGCGTGCGCCTTTACGGGTTCCTGTCTTCGCCGCATCGACGATTTCCCCGCGATCGCCAATGAGAACCGCAGCGGCAGCGCCGGCCCCGGCAGTGAGGGCGTTTGCGAGGACGTTACGGCCGATGTCGCTTGCAAGCAAAGCCTTGATCATCGGCGACCTGCGGATGGTTTTCGGAACCTTGTAACCTCCGATCGCCTTCGGGATTTTATTCTTAGCCATGATCGTTCTCCTTTGTTGCTTAGAACTTTCAACAGCCGAGATCGTTCCCTGCTTGCGATTTCCACCGACCGCCGTTTGGCTTCGCCGGTGGCGCCCGCTCCTCGTGACCACTACGGACCTTCGCACATGAGGCAGGGTAGGCTCTATTCCTATCCTCTGGTGCACAGCCGGTGTACCATCCGAAAGGTGGGAGCTTGCGTCAACCAAGGCGTGAAGCGGGACGAGATTGATAATGGCAATCTCCGCCGCTCATCGACGACGCCGGCAATCGCACTGAGCGCTGTGCTGGAACCAAGCGGCAAGCATGTCCGTTTCGATCCTGAAGCTTAACGAAAGGAGACCGCAATGCGCGTCGTGGGAACACAGGTTACATCTGCTGGTGGCGGGAGGGCTGGCTTTACGGTCGAGTTCGTTGGCGACGGCGGGGAGGTCGTTTCGGTACAGCTGCGCAACGACGCTCAGGGCTCGCTCAATCGGCAGAATGCCATAGAAAAGGCGAAGGAACTGATGAGCCAAATCGCCTCCACCGACACTCCCGAAGGCGGGACGATGAAGGTTCGACCGAGCGCGCGCTCGTCTCACGACCGATCGACGCTCGAGGAGGAACTGGATGAAGGGCTCGAGGATACATTTCCGGCCAGCGATCCGGTCTCGGTAACGAGCACTGTTATTCCAAAGCACTAGAAGGCGTCCCGCCACCATCCGGATTACGCAGCAGTGAAAGAAGAGGCGAGCAGTTTGACGGCTGCTCGCCTTTTTAGCCTTAAGTCATCAGCAGCGGAATGCCGACGATAAGGCAGACGAGAACAACGGCCGCCGCGATCCGCAAAACACGCACGCGCCGTGTACGCTCCCCACTCCAATCATAGGTCATAGCCGGTCTCCTCGGGACAAGGACGTAGAGCCCGGTAAGCCGGGTTCAATAGGTATGACGCAACTTGCTTGCGTAATACTGATCTAAATTACCGCTTGAATAATTAGGGATTTGGCGAGTTCAATCGCCAAACCGCAGCGCCCAACGGCTGCCGTTGTGGGTCATGCGGACGACGGACAGCGGTTCGACATCCGTCAGCCAGAAAGAGGATAGCGGTGCCTGCAGCACATCGACGATCGCGGCGCGCATCAGCGCCGCGTGACTTATCGCGACGACGTGGCCGCCGAGCGCCGATTGCGGTTCCATCCACGCGGCGGCCCGTGCTGCGAGCTGCTTGATGTTTTCGCCGCCATGGGGCGCCGCATCCGGATCGCTTATCCAGGCGAGCAGATTTTCCGGTTCCTGTATCTGCAGATCGGCAATCGTCATTCCGCTCCACCGGCCGTAATCGCAATCGGCAAGAAGAGGATCGGGAAGAGCGGCGAGCGAGAGCGCTTCGGCGGTTTGGCGGGCCCGCAGCGCCGGGCTGGTCAGGACGCGATCGGCGCGCTGCAGCCGCTCTGCGATTGCGCGCGTCTCTGCGATGGCCTTTTCTTCAAGCGGTTCGTCGAGGGGAAAACGGCCACTGCGGCTGGCGCTTGTCAGGCCGTGGCAGATCCAGGTGAGCCGGGTATGCATTCCTAGATCTCCGGAAAATGCGATGGGGAGGCGGATGAAGTTTCGTTGACAGTTTTCCGCGCACAGATATAACGGTCATGTTGCGGGTTTGGAAGCCGGTGAAAATCCGGCGCGGTCGCGCCACTGTGACCAGGATGCGAAAGCAGGCTGGAAGTCAGACCCTACCGTACAACGCTCTTTCGACTGAACGCGTCTTCCAGGAGGAAACACATGTCTGACACGACTTTTACGCCTGTCGCAGCACCCGCGCCGATCCCGGTCGGTGAAATCCTGCCCTGGGCGATCTTCGGCGGTTTGCTGATGATCATCGCCATCTATTTCGTCGGCACGGAAGAAGGCGCAATGGCGCTGTTCTCCGGCGGTTACGTGCATGAATTCGTGCATGACGGCCGCCATCTTCTCGGCTTCCCCTGCCACTAAGGGACGACAGACATGGTTGGAAATCTTTTGCTCCGCGGCATGCTTGCGGGGGTGATCGCTGGCGTCCTGGTTTTTGCCTTTGCCCATACATTCGGCGAGCCGCTGGTCGATCAGGCCATTGCCTTTGAAGAAGCCGCCGCCCAGACGGCGGGCGAAGCCGCCGAACCTGAACTCGTCAGCCGGGCCACACAGGCTGGGCTCGGCCTCTTCACCGGCGTCATGGCCTATGCGATTGCCGTTGGCGGTCTCTTCGCTCTTGCCTTCGCGTTCGTTCATGGCCGTTTCAGCCGGCTCAGCGCCCGCGGCACGTCCGCGGTGATCGCTCTGGCTGCGTTTATTGCCATTGTGCTTGTCCCGGCGATCAAATATCCGGCCAATCCGCCGGCGGTCGGCAATGCGGATACGATCGGAGTGCGCACCGAACTGTTCTTCCTCATGATCGTCGTTTCCATCGCCTCGCTCATTGCGGCAGTGGCGTTCGCGCGCAGTCTCACGGCACGCTTCGGTGTCTGGAACGCGGCGATCATCGCAGGCGTGGCCTACATTGTCTTCATCGGCCTCGTTCAGTATCTGCTGCCGCCGATCAACGAGGTGCCGGAGAATTATTCGGCAATGGTGCTCTGGCGCTTCCGAACGACCTCGCTCGGCATGCATGTCATCCTGTGGGCAGCGCTTGGGATCGTTTTCGGCGTCTTGGCTGAGCGGCGGCTGGCGGCGAGGACGGGTATGCGTCCGGCGTTCCGGTGCGGTTGTCTAGTTGGTCAGGAACTCTTGGTAGTTCCTCATTCCTGTGCTTGTCACCGGAATCCAGCCACGGCGTGTCCGCGCCCTGCTTGACTCATGTGCCGTGAGAAGAATCCCGCGCCCAAAGACTTGGGCGCGCTCATCCCTGTGACAAGCACAGGGATGAGGGAGGGAAGGCGCGGAAGCCCGATCAACGGATTGCAGCGAGCAGGGCATTTTTTCGTCTTGGTCTTTTCGTCGTCTTACTCATCGCTGCCGGAAACGCCTTAGCCCATAGCCGCAGCACCGCCGGAAGCCATGCCGGCATCCCGGTGCCGGAAATCTCGCATGGCGAGATGGCTGTGATGGCGGATTATCGGGACCAGATCATTGATTTGGCATCGCAGGCGACCGACACGAACGAGCCGTTCAGGCGCCTGCTGAATTACGCGCAGATTCAGTATTCCTACTGCCTGTGGGGCCGGATGCCCGGCAGCGTGACGGATGAGCAGAGCCCGTTCAACGAATGCGCACATGCCTATCTGGCCGCTACGAAGGCGGTGCTGATCGCAATGCGCGACATGCCACAGGAAGCGGAGGCCGCTGCGGCCATCATTTCGAATGCCGATGCCGAAATGGTGCGGCGCGGGCTTTCGCTGATCACCTGCCGTTTCAGCGGCGAGGCGTTCAACACGGCGGATGTGGTACGCCCGCACTGGAGTGAGATTCCGATGCATCCGGCAAGCATGGCGTCGCTATCGGGGCTTATGGCTATTGTTGGCGGCATTTTCTTCGCGGCCCGACGGCTGCTTCGCGCTCAGTCGTCCGAATAGCGCTGCTCGCGCCACGGGTCGCCGTACATGTGGTACCCGTTCCTTTCCCAGAAGCCGGCCTCGTCGGCGGCAATAAGGTCGATGCGGCGAAGCCACTTGGCGCTTTTCCAGAAATAGAGATGCGGCACGACGAGGCGCATGGGGCCGCCGTGATCGCGCGTCAGCGGCAGGCCTTCCCATGCTGTCGCGAGGATCGCATCTTCAGCCGCAAAATCGGACAGCGGCAGATTGGTCGTGTAGCCGTCATAGCTCGTCAGCATGACGTAGTTGGCTTCCGGCTTCGGCATCGCAAGATCAAGAAGATCGCGTGTTAAAACGCCCTTCCATTTGTTGTCATAACGCGACCATGTGGTGACGCAGTGGATGTCGCTGATCTTCGTGCTCTGTTCGAGCGCCTGAAAGGCTGCCCAAGAGAGGTCGAGCGGCGTTTCGACGAGGCCACGGACCTCCAGCCGCCAGGTGTCCAGCGAAACGATCGGCTGCTGGCCGAGGTCAAGGACCGGCCAGTTCGACGAGATGCTGGCCCGGCGGCAGGCGCTCGGTTTCCGGGCGGCTGATGCGCCCGGTCAGAAACTTGCCTTCGGCTGCCCAGCGGCGCTTCGAGGTGGTGAGCTTGCTGTCGGCGGGGGTCTGCTCGTCCTTCATGCTGGTATCCTCATGGCGTTGGGGCAATAGGACATTCAGGGTTCGCCCAAGTCAAGGCAAGGCGCCTCTTGGAAATCCGGCGTCCGGTCATTAGACTTGGGCTGTCGGGTATGCCTCCCTGGGAAGAGGCAGAAGGGGAGGAGCCGGACCTGTCACTGAGATACAGGCTGATATTCGCACTGTTTTTAGTGCCCTTCATCGTCTTCGCCTTCTTCTTTTACGGCGGGACGCTGGCGACGCGCGCCTACATGGACGAGGCCTCGCTCCAGGCAGGCTCGGCGTTGCGCCTGGCGGTCTCGGCGCTGAGCGGCCATCTCAGCCGCTACGAGCCGCTGCCGGCGCTGATCGCCGATCATGACGACATCAAGGACCTGATCGCCCATCCCGACGACACGGCCCTGCGCGAAGCCGCGAATCTCTATCTCAAGGAGATCAACGCGCTGCTGGAATCCTCCGACATCTACGTGATGACGCTGGACGGCGAGACGATTGCGGCCAGCAACTACGATCGGCCGAGCAGCTTCGTCGGCCAGAATTTCAGCTACCGGCCCTATTTCCAGGATGCCGCCAAGGGCCGCCAGTCGCGCTTCTATGCGCTCGGCACGACCTCGCTGAAGCGCGGCTATTATTTCGCCTCGCCGATCCACGTCGAAGGCCGGATCAGCGGCGTCATCGTCTTCAAGGTCGATATCGATTCGATCGAAACCTCGTGGCGCGGCGGCGAATACAAGATCTTCGTCTCCGATCCCGAAGGCATCATCTTCATGACCGGCAGCCCGGAATGGCTCTATTCCGGCATCCTGCCGCTGAACAGCCGAGCGCCTGCAGCGGACGCAGGCCTCGCGGCGCTATGCCGAGGCCGAACTCAAGCCGCTGCCGATCACGCGCAGCACGCTTCGAACGACCATGAGCTGATGACGATCGAACGACCGCGGACCGCCGGGAATATCTGGTGCTGTCGCAATATATGCCGGAAGCCGACTGGACCGTGAACGTGCTGATGGACACGGGCTCCGTCCGCGCCCAGGCGCGCACCACCATCGTTGCCGTCGTGCTGTTCCTCTGCCTCGCCGGGCCTTGCGCTCGCCATCCTCCTGCAGCGGCGCGCCCGGCTGGAGGAGCGCATGCGCATGCAGACGAAGCGCGCAACGAACTGGAGCATCGCGTCGAGGAGCGCACCGCCGACCTCGCCCTCGTCAACCAGCGCATCGAGGAGGAGATCGCCGAGCGGCGGCTGACCGAACAGGAACTGCGCAAGACCCAGGCCGATCTGATCCAGGCCGGCAAGCTCGCCGGACTCGGCCAGATGTCGGCCGCCCTGTCGCACGAATTCAACCAGCCGCTGGCCGCCGCCAAGACCTATGCCGACAGCGCCGCGATGCTGATCGACCTGCGAGCGCGTGGCGGAAGCCCGCGACAATGTCCGGCGCATTTCCGGCCTGATCGACCGCATGGCCTCGATCAGCCGGCACCTGCGCAATTTCGCCCGCAAGCCGAACGAAAAGCTCGGCCCGGTGGCGCTCGATGCCGTCATGCGCCGATACGCTGGAGATCGTCGCCGCGCGCCTGAAAACGGCCGATGCCGATCTGCGGATCGATCTCGGCGACGGTCGCCGGATGGTCAAGGCGGGCTCCGTCCGCCTGCAGCAGGTGCTCGTCAACATCATCACCAATGCGGCGGATGCCGTCGAAGGTCTCGACGACCGGCGCATCCACGTCTCGGCGGAACGACGAGAACGGCAAGGTGATCCTGACGATCCGCGATCACGGCCCGGGCGTGCCGGCCGCGATCGCCGAGCGCATCTTCGATCCCTTCTTCACCACCAAGGGCGTCGGCAAGGGGCTCGGGCTCGGCCTGTCGATCTCCTACAACATCGTCAAGGATTTCGGCGGCAGCCTGTCCGTCTCCAATCATCCGGAAGGCGGTGCCGTGTTCCGCATCGAGCTCGAGGCCGCCGACCGCGGCACAGGAGGCCGCCGAATGAGCGAAGCACGCGTCCTGCTGGTCGATGACGAAGAGGAAATGCGCCGCTCCACCGCGCAGGCGCTGGAATCTGTTCGGCCTGGAGGTCGACACCTTCTCCAGCGCCGAGGATGTGCTGGAACTGATCGGCTACGGTTTTTCCGGCGTCGTCGTCAGCGACATCCGCATGCCCGGCATGGACGGCATGACCCTGCTGCAGCGCATCCGCGAGATCGATGCGGAAATCCCGGTCATCCTCGTCACCGGCCATGGCGACGTGCAGCTCGCCGTCAAGGCGATGCGCGAAGGCGTCTATGACTTCCTCGAAAAGCCGTTTACCGCCCAGCATCTGGCGGCGATCGCCCGGCGCGCCCTCGACCGGCGCAGCCTCGTGCTGGAAAACCGCGCCTGCGCGCCGTCGCCGGCAAGCGCGACGACATCGAGGCGCGGCTGCCCGGCCGCACCCAGGCGATGGTCGATCTGCGCTACCGGCTGCGCGCCATCGGCGCCACCGATGCCGATACGCTGATCATCGGCGACACCGGCGTCGGCAAGGAAGTCGTGGCGCGCGCGCTGCACGATATCAGCGCCCGCGCCGACCGGCCGTTCATCGCCATCAACTGCGCCGCCCTGCCGGAAAACCTGATCGAGAGCGAGCTCTTCGGCCATGAGGCCGGCGCCTTTCCGGGGCGCTTCGGCCGCGCTACGGCAAGTTCGAGCATGGCCGCGGCGGCACCATCCTGCTCGACGAGATCGGCTCGATGCCGTTCGACCTGCAGGCGAAGTTCCTGCGCGTGCTGCAGGAGCGGGTCATCACCCGCCTCGGCTCGAACGAGCTCGTGCCGCTCGACGTGCGCTTCATCGCCACCAGCAAGGTCGATCTCGAGGCGGAAGTCGCGGCCGGCCGTTTCCGCGCCGACCTGCTCTACCGGCTGAATGTCGCGACGCTGCATGTGCCGTCGCTGGCGCAGCGGAAGGCCGATATCCCGCTGCTGTTCCTGCAGCTGGTCCGCGAGGCGGCCGCCCGCTATGGCCGCAACGACATCGATGTGCCGCCGAGACTGATCACCGAGATCGCCGAGCGCGACTGGCCGGGCAATGTGCGCGAACTGCGCAACGCCGCCGACCGGCTTGTGCTCGGGCTCGATCCGAAGCCGGCAGATGGGCGCAGGCCCGCGGAGCGGCAGCGGCTGGCCGACAAGGTCGGCGCCTATGAGCGCGGCATCATCGCCAGCGCGCTCGCCGCCCATGGCGGCAGCCTGCGGCCCGTCTATGAGCTGCTCGGCATATCGCGCAAGACGCTCTACGAGAAGATGCAGAAATACGGGCTCGACAAGAAGATGCCGGTCACGGATGACGATTACGCCGTTGACTGAGATGGGTGGAAATCCACCCATCACTTAACGGCGTTTGTTTCCGATCTCACCCATGCTGCGCTGCACGCATGCGAGAAATTGGCACGAATGCGCAGCGCAGCGTGATTGCGTCGTGGCAGTTCGGTGCGGCAAATGACGCATCCAGAATCGGCGCGGGAGGAGCTGCGCCGGCTGGCAACATATTTCATCCGGGAGGACTTCGATGAAAATCCTCAAAGCCATGCTTGGCATGACGGCCCTTGCTGCCGTTTCGCTCATTTCGCGTTTCCGCCAATGCCAGACCTATCCCGAGCGCACGATCACCATGGTCGTTCCCTTCTCGGCCGGCGGCCCGACCGATACGGTCGCCCGCCTCGTCGCCGAATCCATGTCGAAGGATCTCGGCCAGCAGATCATCGTCGAAAACGTCGGCGGTGCCGGCGGCACGCTCGGTGCCGGCCGCGTCGCGCAGGCCGATCCGGACGGCTACACCGTTCTGCTGCACCATATCGGCATGGCGACCAGCGCCACGCTCTACCGCAAGCTCGCCTATGACACGCTGAACGCCTTCGAATATGTCGGCCTCGTCACCGACGTGCCGATGACCATCGTCGCCCGCAAGGACTTCGAGCCGACGGACCTCAAGGGCCTGATCGACTACGTCAAGGCCAACAAGGACACGGTGACCGTTGCCAATGCCGGCATCGGCGCGGCCTCGCATCTCTGCGGCATGATGTTCATGAGCGCCATCGAGACGCCGCTCGTCACCGTTCCCTACAAGGGCACCGGTCCGGCGATGACCGACCTGCTCGGCGGCCAGGTCGACATCATGTGCGACCAGACGACCAACACGACCAAGCAGATCCTGGGCGGCACGATCAAGGCCTATGCCGTGACCTCGCCCGCAGCGCCTCGCCGTCCTGCCGGACGTGCCGACGGCCGCCGAAGGCGGCCTTGCCTGATTTCCAGGTCGGCATCTGGCACGGCGTCTACGCGCCGAAGGGCACGCCGGCAGAAGCGACCGAACGCCTGTCGAAGTCGCTGCAGGTCGCCCTGAAGGACCCGAATGTCGTCGCCCGCTTCGCCGAACTCGGCACGGTTCCCTCGTCGGAAGCCGATGCGACGCCGGCCGCCCTGAAGGCCAAGCTCGAAAGCGAGATCGCCCGCTGGAAGCCGGTGATCGAAGCGGCCGGCCAGTACGCCGACTGATCGTCATCCCGTCATGAAGGCCAAATGCGTCTTCGCCTTCCTCTCTTTCGGGAGGAAGGCGTCCGCTATCTCTCTTCGCATGACAATCGAAGAGATGATGGGCACTGGACAGCCGGCCGATCTCAAGGAGACATCATGAAATCCTTATCCTTCGACACCACCAATGCGCTCTGCGGCGCGCTCTTCATCGGACTCGGCGGCTTCTTCATCTATCCAATGCCTCGGCCTTGACCTCGGCACGGCGTTCGACATGGGGCCGGGCTATTTTCCGCTGGTGCTTGCCGCCATCCTGACGCTTCTCGGCGTCGTCATCCTCGTTCAGGCGATCGCGCGTGCAAGGCGAACCGCTCGGGCCGCTCGCCTGGCGCGGCATGCTGTTCATCCTGCCGGCGCCGATCTTCTTCGGGCTGACCGTGCGCGGCCTCGGCTTCGTGCCGTCGCTGTTCTTCACCGCCCTGATCGCCTGCTTCGCCTCGCAGCGCATGAAGCCGCTGACCGCGATCGCGCTCTCGATCGCGCTGACGATCTTTTCGGTCGCCGTCTTCAGCTACGCGCTCGGCCTGCCCTTCGAGCGCTTCGGCCCCTGGGTCAGATTCTAGGACATCACGATGGATCTTTTCAGCAATCTCGCCCTCGGCTTCTCCACCGCCGGCTCGCCGGAAAACCTGCTCTTCTGCCTGATCGGCGTGCTGCTCGGCACACTGATCGGCGTGCTGCCCGGCATCGGCGCCACGGCGACCATCGCCATGCTGCTGCCGATCACCTTCCAGCTCGAGCCCGTCTCGTCGCTGATCATGCTCGCCGGCATCTATTACGGCGCGCAATATGGCGGCTCGACCACCGCCATCCTGATCAACATGCCCGGCGAATCCTCGTCCGCCGTCACCGCCATCGACGGCTACCAGATGGCCCGCAAGGGCCGGGCCGGCGCGGCGCTCGTCGATCGCGGCCCTCGGCTCCTTCTTCGCCGGCACGGTCTCGACCTTCCTGGTGGCGATCTTCGCCCTGCCGCTGACCGCCATCGCCCTGCAGTTCGGCGCGGCCGAATATTTCTCGCTGATGATCGTCGGCCTCGTCTCCTCGATCGCGCTCGCCCATGGCTCCGATCGTCAAGGCGCTGGCCATGGTGGCGCTCGGGCTGCTGCTCGGCCTCGTCGGCACCGACATCTATACCGGCACGCCGCGCTTCACGCTCGGCATCCGCGAATATGCCGACGGGCTGAACTTCGTCGCCGTCGCCGTCGGCGTCTTCGGCGTCGCCGAAATCCTGCGCAATCTCGAGGGCGAGAAGACCCGCACGGTGCTGATGGCCAAGGTCAGCGGCCTGTTGCCGACGCGCGAGGATTTCAAGGAGATGATCGCGCCGGTCGCTGCGCGGCACGGTGATCGGCTCGGCGCTCGGCATCCTGCCGGGCGGCGGCGCCATCCTTGCGGCCTTCGCCTCCTATACGGTCGAAAAGCGGATGTCGACAGCGCCGGAGGAATTCGGCCATGGCGCGATCGCCGGCGTCGCCGGACCGGAATCGGCCAACAATGCCGGTGCGCAGACCTCGTTCATTCCGCTGCTGACGCTCGGCATTCCGGCCAATCCGGTGATGGCGCTGATGGTCGGCGCGATGATCATCCAGGGCATCGTGCCCGGCCCGAACGTCGCGGCCGAGCAGCCGGCGCTGTTCTGGGGCATCATCGCCTCGATGTGGATCGGCAACCTGATGCTGGTCGTCCTCAACCTGCCGCTGATCGGGCTCTGGGTGAAGCTGCTGACGATGCCCTACTACGTGCTCTTCCCGATCATCATGGCCTTCTGCTCGATCGGGGTCTACAGCGTCAATTCCAACGTCTACGACCTCTATGCCGTCGCCTTCTTCGGCCTCGTCGGCTATGTGCTGGTCAAGCTGCGCTGCGAACCGGCGCCGCTGCTGCTCGGCTTCGTGCTCGGGCCGCTGCTGGAGGAAAACCTGCGGCGCGCGATGATCCTGTCGCGCGGCGATCCGACGACCTTCGTCACGCGGCCGATCAGCGCCATCCTGCTGGTGATCGCCCTCGCCGTGCTGGTCGTCGTCTTCCTGCCGAGCGTCAAGGAGAAGCGCGAGGAGGTGTTCGTCGAGGAAGGTTGAGGGTTGCAGTTCCCGCTCTTTGATGAACAAGGGATGATCTGACGCGGGCGCCGGTCGGGCGCCCGTTTCGCTTGACAGGATATCCAGGCCCATGAGCATCCCCGCCCGGATCAAGGACGATCTGCCTTTTCTCACCTCCTTGCGCCGCGATCTGCACGCCCATCCCGAACTCGGTTTCGAGGAGGAGCGCACCAGCGGCATCGTCGCGAAGCTTCTCGAAGAGGCGGGTGTCACCGTGCATCGCGGGCTCGGCGGCACCGGCGTGGTCGGTACGCTGCAGGTCGGCAACGGCACGCGCAGGATCGGGCTTCGCGCCGACATGGATGCGCTTGCCATGCCTGAGTCGGCAGAGCGGCCGTACAAATCGACCGTACCCGGCAAGATGCATGCCTGCGGCCATGACGGGCACACCGCGATGCTCCTCGGCGCCGCGCGGCATCTGGCGGCGACCCGGGGTTTTTCCGGCACGGTGCATTTCATCTTCCAGCCGGCCGAAGAAGGGCGCGGCGGGGCAAAACGCATGGTCGAGGAGGGGCTGTTTCAGCTTTTCCCCTGCGATGCCGTCTACGGGCTGCACAACATGCCGGGGCTTGCGGTCGATGAGATCGCCGTGGTCGAAGGGCCGCAGCTTGCCTCCTCCGACAGCTGGCGCATCACCTTCCGCGGAACCGGCACGCACGGCGCCAAGCCGCATCTCGGCCGCGATCCGATCACGGCGGCCGGCACCTTCCTGTCATCGCTGCAGACGATCGTCGGGCGCGTGGTCGATCCGCTGCAGCCGGCCGTCGTCAGCGCCTGTTCGCTGCAGGCAGGCGACCCCAAGGCGCTGAACGTCATTCCCGATGTCGTCGAGATCGGCGGCACGGCGCGGGCCTATTCGCCGAAGTGCGCGATCAGCTGGAGACCGAGATCGGCCGACTGGCGCATGGTACTGCAGCGATGTACGGCATCGCGTCGACTATGAATTCGAGCGGCGGATTCCGCCGGTCGTCAACGATGCCGATGCGACGCGCGCGGGCGCTGGCTGCGGCCGGCACGGTGTTTGGCGAGAAGGTGCGGACAAGCTTTCCGCCGTCGACGGCGGGGACGATTTCGCCTTCTTCGCGCAGAATGCGCCGGGCTGTTATGTCTGGCTCGGCAACGGTCCGGCAGTCGATGGGGCGCTGCATCACAATACGGCTTACGATTTCAACGACGACGCGCTTGGCTATGGCGCGGCTTATTGGGTGGCGCTGGTGGAGCGGGAGTTGGTGGCGGGAGCATAGGGGGCCCACGTGCATATGATCTGTGTCCTGCTTACAAAACCTCCAGCACCGGGCTCTCCATCACTCTCCCCGTCACACATCGGCAATGCCGCGATCGGTCTGATGCGGGCCGGCATTGCAGGCGAGCGTGGCGCCGAAGCAGGCCTTGAAGACGAGATAGGGCGGCTGCCAGTCGACGATCTTTTCCATTGCCTTGCGGATATCTGCGAAGGCCAGCGCCGTGTCCTTCAGCGATGCATCTGTCACCAGGCCGGAGAGCGGCAGCGGCAGGATCGCGTCGATCCGGCCGTCCTTGGCGACTGCCATGCCGCCGCCGGCTGTGATGACGGCGTTGGCGGCGAGCGCCATGTCGCGCATTGCCGCCGAAGACGGTCAGATTATGGCTGTCATGCGAAACGGTGGTGCAGAAGGCGCCATTCCATTCGCCCCAGCCGGTGAGGAAGCCGATGCGCGGGCTGCTGTCGGCCTTGCCGTGGCGATGGGCGACGGCGATCATGGCGCTGCCGGCCGGCGGCACGACGAAGCCGTCCCTAACGTCGGCTTCGGCTTCGCCCCATTGCGTAAAGCGCGGGCGGTCGATGAGTGGCGACGCGAACGCGCTCGCCGTTCGACGGAATGTGGAAATCATCTTCGGTCAGCGGCGGCAGCTTCACCGAATTGGTAAGCGGCGTCGTATCGAGCGGCTGGACCGCCGCCTCCATGCTGCCGTTGCGGGCGACGATACGGCCGCTGGAAATGACCAGCCGCGCGTGGAATTCCGTGAGATCCTCGAAGAGCACGATGTCGGCGCGGCGACCGGTGGCGATGAGGCCGAGATCGGAACGCTTCAGCCGCTGGGCGGCATTGAAAGTCGCGGCTCGGATCGCCCATTCCGGCTTCATGCCGTAGCGCACCAGACGGCGGATGACGTCGTCGAGGCCGCCACCTTCCTGGAGTTCATCGGGAAAGACGTCGTCGGTGCAGAGCGTCACGGTCGAGGGCAGGTGGCCGAGGCCGTTCAGCACCTCGACGAATTCGCTGAGCAGATGATCGTGCGAGCCGCGCATCTCGATCGTCAAGCCGGCGGAAAGCTTGGCCGCGAGGTCGGCGCCGGAGGTGAGCTCGTGGTCGGAGGTGATGCCGGACGCCATGAAGGCGTTGAGATCGGCGCCTTCGAGGCCACGGGCATGGCCGCAGACGAGCTTGCCGGAGGCAAGGCCGGCATTGACGATCGCGGTCATGCGCGGATCGCCGTCGATGACGCCGCGCATGTTCATCACTTCGGCGACGCCGCCGACTGCAGGTAGCGCAGCATCGCGGCGATGACGGAGGCATCGAAGTCGGCGCCGGCAAGTTCCAGACCGGGTGCCGAGGGCACGCAAGAGGGGGCAAGCAGGATCATGCGCAGAGGCAGAGCATGCGACGCCTCGATTGCCCAGCGCACGCCGTCGAGGCCGTGGACGTTACCGAATTCATGCGGGTCCCAGACGATTGATGTGACGCCGCGTGGCAGCACGGCGCGCGCATATTCGGCCGGTGTCACCATCGAGCTTTCGATATGCATGTGGGTATCGATCAGCCCGGGCGTCAGGATGCTGCCTGCCGCATCGATGATCTCCAGGGCGTCGCTGCGGCTTGCCGGGGCGTGGACGCTTGCGATCAGCGCTCCGACAAGGCCGATATCGGCCTCGCGTATCAGGCCGGTGACGGCATCGAGCAACCGTCCGCCGGTGATCAGCACGTCGAAGGGCGCATCGCCGCGCGCGGCAGTGACGGCGCGGGCGCGCAGCGACGGATCGTTGAGATCGGCGGGTTCCTGACGAGGGAGGCGTTCATTTGCGGGCCTCGTTAACAAGGGCTGCGAGTATGATGCTGCGCGCCTTCTCGGC